>NZ_JAVTSB010000012.1:0-277556 GCF_032677645.1 Pedobacter gandavensis
AGTGTTTTTCTTGTTTTAATGGACTATAAACACAAACGCGAAAAGATCAGATATGGGAATTTCTGTTTTAAGCAGATCCAGGGTTTAAATCATCATGATATAGCTTTTCTAGAAATGTATCGGCTATATGAGCCAATGGACAATTCAGACATTAGAAATGTTGCAGTGGTTACATCAAAAACTGAAAGTATTGACTTTCGGAATATCCTAAAAGCTATAGGGAATACGGATTTCCCGCCGAGGGAGCCAAGATTGGACAAAAACGGAGTGCTAACTTCTAAGGAGGTTTTCTTTGTGAATAGAGATAGAAAATTAATTTTTCATATGTATGATGATAGAGGTCTGGATATTATAGCAAGTAATATTGAACAATTAAGACCTCTATACAATCAATACAACAACTGGTTACTTGATTATAATCGGGAGAAAATGGATCACTTGTTTATGATTAGGGATTAATAGCTAATTCATAATTGGCGGCAAATCAATTATGGGTATTTGCATCTTCTTAAATTTTATAGGTAATTCATTTTTAATTAGTTAATCACTAGCGATTTTACAATATTGCAGTGTGAATATTTAATTATGAAAAAAATTGCGCTCTTAGTACTCTCTTTCTTTATCTCTTACGTAGCATTTTCCAAATCGGATAAGGTTCCAAAGCAATTACAAGGCTTTTGGCAGTATAATAATACAAACTCAGGTGATTGGAATGGCCCTTTGATTGGGGAAAGTTTTGTGGATTATCAGTATCAGGTTTACAAGGTTGACAGCGTTACCACTACGGACAATGGCCATAAAATTTGGTTAAGGTCTGATCAGGACAAATTGAATCTCACCATCACAAATATAAAAGAAGGAAAAGCGTCACTCCTTTTTAGCACCTGGGGAAAACCATTGAATTGTATCTGGTTTAACACTGATCCAGCTGTGAAGCTTTATGAAAAGGATAAGAGTCCAGAAAAATATAATAAGAAATGGGCCCCACTCGGTTCAAAAACCGACCTCTTTTCGATCTCAAAGAACAAGGTGAATTATTTGGGCAAAAATTGGGATCTGATTTGGGCGGGTCGCTATTTGGACAGAGAAGATCGCATTTTAGTAAAGCATAAAAATGATTATCAGATACTGTATATCAGCGATAATGATAAAAATATAAAAATTGTAAGTCAGCCATTCAATGAGTTTTTTAGCCCGATAGCAACAAATCCTGCAATTTACAAAATCAGGGGTAACTGGATTGGAGAAGATACGAACGACTGGGTATATGGTTTTTATGAAAATTACGCCATTTACGACAGCAAATTATGGAAGTACAAAACATTAAACTTCGGAAAGGACGTTAATACCGTTTTAACAGATGGGGTTCAGACAAAAACGCTGTCCATATCAATATTGAACGACAGTACTGCTTTAATAAATGATGGGGCTGGCCAAAAGACTTTTTACCGTCAGACCGGAGCGTTAAGAAACAGTAAGCTGCCTGATCATACAGAATTTTATGATTCTAAATTTGCAAAAGTCGACACCGCTATAATTACTGGTGTGCTAAGAAATGCCAGCAATAAGGAACCTTTCTCCGTTTCTATTAAAAATCCATTATCAGGAAAGCAAGATAAGTTTTATGGCGATTTAGATAGTATTGGCTTTTTTACGGTTAAAGTACCTTTATTAAATACGTCAGAAGTTCTTTTAGATTGGGGAAGGACTAACGGTACCGATGTAATTGAACCAGGCGAAGGGTATTTTTATTTTGTAGACGAAGCCACTAAGCTTAAAACGGCTATGGGTAAAAACGCTCGTTTTCATAATGAACTGAGAAACTATAACCTAAGCGAAGCATTTCCTATGACTCAAGTCCGATATGAGGCCATGGATAAATTAAAACCTACACCGTTTTTGACCGAAAGCACTAAAGACTTTTACAAATCAGCGGGAATTATTGAAAAATATATTAATGATCATCCTAATCTAAGTAAGCGTTTTAGGTATTTTATGGAGGAATATAGTAAATATACGCTGGGAAGTAATTTGATGCAAAGACGCTTTAGATTAGATCGCCAAAACAGGGAGCGCTTTCCGGACGGCTATATGCAGTTTGTAACAGATAGCCTATACCAACAACAGCCCCCTAAACCAAGTACATTGATCAGAGATTTTGATACTTTTGCCAATGATTATTATGATTATTTTGGAGATACAACAGCGCTTTCTGTAGGTCATGCTGATGTATTATTCGATTTAGCAGAGAAGGCAAAAATCACGGTTAAACCAGAAGAAATGAAGGCTTTAATTGCTGAAAAGGCATTTTTAGAATATTCAAGAAACGTTAAAGACAGTGTCCAACTAAGCAGACTTTGGAAAGCTTACAGTCCTGCTTATAGAGAATTAACGAAGGATCTTTTAAGTCGTAATAGTGCATTAGTAATGAGCATGGCAAGTTATACGCTTACGATGAAAGTTGTTCAACGTGATTTTGGAAGTATAGCAATAGCTAAAGACGAATCATTAAAAAATCTTCTCTTGACAAAAACGCTGTTTAAACTCTACGAACAGGTTCACCAGCCAATTGCAGAAGAGGACCTTCAAAATTTTATAGGGAAAGTTACCAATCCGTTTTTAGTATCCCTGGTGAATGGTAAGCAGGCATTATATAAAAACTTATCGAACACCAGTATCAGCTATGCGGAAAGCCTGAAACGTACGGATCATTTAAAAGAGGCCAAAAATGCAGATTCTCTTTGGTCTGTGCTGACCAAGCCGTATGTAGGAAAAGTAATTTATGTCGATTTTTGGGGTACCTGGTGTGCACCTTGTCGTGGGGAAATGCCTTTTGTAGCCGATCTTAAAAAAGACCTTAAAGGGAAAGAGGTGGTATTCATGTATTTTGCAAATAACTCGCCCCAAGAAACCTGGGAAAACATGATCAAGGAATTCAATTTAACGGGCGAGAATGTGGTGCATTACAATTTGCCAGCTATCCAGCAAAGTATGTTAGAAAGAAGGCTTTCCATAGGGAGTTTCCCAACTTACCTCTTAATAGATAAGCAAGGGAAGGTAACCAATATGAAGGCGCCAAGACCAAGTGATCGTTTAAAACTAGTGGAAACTATAAAGGGGATGTTATAATCACGTAGGATATTCTGAATCCTAAAATTTAGAACCGGTGTAATCCAAAATACACCGGTTCTAGATTTTATTCAACCAATGTTTTAAGGAAGCTTTTTGAATATATTGGTTACCACTTGTGGCAAATCATTAATTGCCTGCTCAGGATTGTCTACTACACCTTCAGCCCAGCCTCTCCAGATGACCTTAGAGGATCTACGATCTATAAGATCAATCATGATGCTACCTTCTTTTACGATCATTCTTCTTTCAGTATCGCCAACATATATTGGGAAAGGATTGTAATAGGAGTAATAATAAGCCGACCGGCCCCGGTAATAGCCCATTCTCGGGCCCATGCTCCATGGGGAGTAGTAATACATTGGTTCGTTATAGGTTCTGGTTTCCCGGTTTACAACAGCGGTATAACGAACCAGGATGTCAGGTTTATTATTGTTAAGTGTGAAGCCTCTTTTGTTAAGTTCCTGACTGGCGGTTTCTACAATCCGATCGGTCGCAATGTCGTTATTATAGATGTTTGAGGTTTTAGACTGGCCTTCAGGAATCCAGGCATAAGTTTTATAATTGGTGTTCAGCGGTTTATTACTCACCGAATAGTAATTGTAAGGCGAACAGGCTGTTAGCATGGCTAACAATGCCAATACTACAAATAGTTGCTTTTTCATTTTTATAGGTGTTTAAATAAAGTAGAAAAATAACCTTGACTTTTTTATACTCAAATTTACGAAATTTCAGGAACTCAGGATGAAGCTGAAGGAAGGAATTACATAGCAATGACCATAGAAAAAGAGTACATTTCCTCCATACTATTTAATTATATTCTTTATAGTTGTCAAATTGCTAGTTTTTACTAATTAATATAGTATATTTATTCTAATGTCATTAATTAATAGCATTTGGCGTTATAGTATCTTTTTAGTTTTCTTTAATGTCATTTTTGTGGCGATTATTGCTGATTAATTTTTCACTAGGACGTGTTTATCCAGTTTAACCTAACACACACAAATGATCAGCTACCTCAATTCGGACTAAGCGCAGCAGGCGTATTAAAAAATCATCTACCTTCCAAATCAACTCCTATTTATTAACTATGAAGGCCTTTTTTTACAGGCATGGCTACGCTATGCTCCAGATTTGCCTCTTTTAAAACCGAACCACTATGAAAAAAACTTTATTAAGGATGGAGCAAATCTTAATCCGGATACTGAGGTTAAAAGAAGAAATTTGTTTACAGCCAAAGCCCATACTTCAGGAAGAGGAAGTATGGTTGGATAAGTATGAAGTGACGGCGTTGTTACGGATTAGTGCAAGCAGTTTTTACCGTAAACTTAAGATCGGAAAATGGGCCGAAAAGGAAATTGCCGGACGAAAATACTATTTAAAGTCCTCCATTATTAAACCTTAATCCTTCCAAAAAGACCCAAATTAACCCAGTCTGTTCCAAGTTGAACCACAAGCGGTCGACTGTTATATTCTTAGTTATTAGATCCATACGTTTGAATTGTAATGTTTAACGCGATTTCCGTGGCGCCGCGGAAATAGCAGCTTGCAAGCAACTTACGATTCAACAGATTTATAAAAACTTAAGAATTGAAAAAATGGGAAAATTATTTGCAGGTCCATGGAGCGACTTCCAGGGCAAAGTAGGAAACAACGTAGGTCGCTATGTAAAGGGTGTAAACGTTCTGGCTGTTAAGCCACATAAATCTAATAAACCAGCAACAGCGCATCAGCTGAATCAACAGGATGTGTTTGGAAGAATCAATAGTATCGTTACCCACTTTGATGAACCTATAGAAGCTGGATTTAGAAAACGTTCTTTCAGAAAGACGGCAAGGATTGCTGCAGTAGAATACAATTTAGAAAAAGCGGTAACCGGAATTTCTCCGAATAGGGAAATAAATTATCCCATGCTGACTTTTAGTCTTGGGAAGTTACCTGGTGCGCAATTGCTAAAAGTGATTAATTCGCTTGATGATCCGGATTATTTGAGCTTCACCTGGAAAAAAGACATCAATGATAGTCTGGCAAAAGATACCGACGTTATTAGTTTTATGATCCATTGCCCTGTTTTAAATCGTAATACAGGATTGCTGAAAGCATTTAAAAGGTCTGAATTGAAATGTGACTTTCCAATTCCTTTTATTTTCAGCGGACAACAAATTGAATGCTATGCCTTCTTCACTGCTGCAGATGGAAACCAGGTTTCTGACTCTCAGTATGTAGGAACGCTGCTAAAAGCTTAATTAATGACCACCCATTGGCTGTAAGGCTGGTGGGTGTTTTTTTTAACCACCTTTCAACTCTTTAAACAAAAAAAACATGAAACAATTAAGTATAAATCTGCCAGACCTGAACTTAGGTGCTGGTGTTAAAATAGGATTATTGCTGACCGCACTTTTGTGGTTATGGCCATTCGGACAACAACTGATCATGCGCCTGGATGTGAATGCGGGTTACATCGATCCCGGGATCTGGCTGCTGCTGTTACTCAGTGTGATTGCCTTTTTAATGATGGTTGGACTGAGCTATTTACTGCTCCAATGGTTATGGAATGGCTTAGGACTTCCAAAAATAGACATCATGGTTTTACAAGTTAAAAATATGGAATTATGGCAACAGCTAGGTTTATTGTTGGCGTGTTTTGCATCCTTGCTCTTTGCGGGAGTCGGATGCCTGATCGCCATCTGCTAAATACAGAAATCAACACAATCAAGAAAAAAATCAATACCATTAAAGCAGAAACAGCACTCCGGCAGAGGATTGTGGCGATTGCTACAGGAGAACTGGGGGTGAGGGAGGAAAGCGGAAAGAATGACGGAGAAAGCGTAGAGGCCTATTTGAAGTCCATCCAATTGGGAAAAGGCCATGCCTGGTGCGGAGCATTCCTGAGCTGGGTGTATCTTAAAGCCGGACTTCCAGCACCACGCATAGGTTGGACACCGGATTTGTTCCCTTTCCGGCGCTTCACAAAAAGCCCGCTGCCAGGGGATATGTTTGGGATTTACTTTCCTGTGCTAAAGCGAATCGCTCATGCGGGAATGGTAGAAAAAATCAGTTCTGATTGGGTCATCAGCCTGGAGGGGAATACCAATGTGAAAGGGAGCAGGGAAGGCGATGGGGTGTTTAGAAAAAGAAGGCACTTCCGTACGATCAGCCGGTTTGCAAACTGGATTAAAAAAGTAGAAAAGTCATGACGCGCTGGAGTTGTTCAGAGCGATGCTACATTGCCCTGATTTGCTGCATTCTGCTGTTTTTGGGTTGCGGTTTATTCCAGAAGAGCAAAATAACTAACCTTAAATCGCTAAGGGAAAGCAAAGTAGAAAAAGTAAAAACGGCGCAGCTGAATACCCGGAATCAAAGTCTTGGCTGGTCCTTATCGAGCATAGATGATTCCTTATACTCCTCCTCAACGGTCCTGATCTGGCCAAAGGGGGAGTTTAGTTTCTCTCCTTCAGCAGGGTTTTCAGGGATGGCAGATAAAGTAGTGATTTCCGGACAGCTAAAGTCGGGCCGTAAGCGGGTAGCCGGGGAAATCAACCTGGAGGAAGAATCCAAGGCTATCTCGCTGAAAGAAGCAAACATAAAAGCAAGTAAAACAGCGGAAAAGGAAACGATAAAAGAACGGTTTCCTGTCTCAGGATGGTGGTGGGTTTTACTGCTTATTCCTTTATTCATTGGACTAAGATGGTTCCATAGTAAATATAAGAGCGGATGAGGAAGTAATCAGGGGGGAAGGGTACTGTAAAGTATAATCAGTTAATCATTAGTGTAAGAAGTTTATTTCACAGGGTAATTCCGCTAAATGTAGAGACCTTGTCCCTAAGAATCGTGCTTTTTATTGCTTTTAAGCATATTGCTATTGCAACTGTCGCGCTGATTTTGCTAGGCTTTTTCAAAGCATAATCCAGTCATTTCCCCAGATTCTCCATTCCATTTCATAGTCCTGTGGTATATTTTTGATATTTCAATAGTGTTTTTTATAACCTATGGAAACTAACCTATACCAACCTAACTAATCAATGAAACTAAAAGTGTTTGGCTTGTTCACTTTGGTAAGTATTTACCTGAGTCCTCAAACAAGTTTTGCTCAAAAGCAAAAACCAAAAAGTGCAAAAAAAATTGTGGACACTGCCTATCAAAACCAGGAGGTCATTCTTAGTGTAAAGGACATGGACAACCTGACTTTACTGGATAGTGTTAGAGCAGTGATCGGGATACAATCAAAATACACCTATGGAGGGATTGCCATTTTTGAAAACATTGGAAAAGATTCTGTAGTCCTGCTGAGTAAACCGGGATATTATGGATTAGTGAAGAAACTGGATAAGGGAACGATTTCAGTGTTTCTCCAAAAAAGCACGATACCTACTGATGGTTCTGTAGTTAGCACTGGCTTATATAACAGACCAGGTACTTTGTTCTCCGGAGCTGCGGTTACCGTCAGCGGAGAAGATCTACGTAAAGTAAATGTCAATAACTTATTTGATGCCTTAAAATATTATGTACCCGCACTTGTGGTATCCAGAGATAATCGCAATGGTGGAAATCCCAATGCCCTTCCGACCATCAGCTTAAGGGGAGCAAGTACTTTTCCTTATGCAGCTGCAGTTTCTTTCAGCGGAACACCAAAATCAGGAGTTCAGCAAAGTCCTTCTTCAGGAGACTTCGTTGCCTCCAACATATTCTCAGCAGGAAGTCCGGTTATCCTGATGGACGGAAACCAGGTGAGTCTGCAAACGGCATTGGATTTCGACATCAGCAGGGTTCACAGTGTTACTGTGCTCAAAGACGCATCTGCAACTGCCAGTTATGGCATGAGGGGAGGGAACGGTGTCCTGTTGATTCAAACCATAAAACCTCAAAGAGGTCTTTTAAATGTGGGGATTACCTCGGAACTGCAAATTGCTTCAGCTGATATCTCTTCTTATAAAGTATTGAATGCCAAAGAGAAATTGGATATCGAAAATAGGGCAGGACTATACGCGGGTAATTTAAATTCTCTTTATGAGCAGCGATACAACCAGGCTCATCATAAAGGAGTAAATACCAATTGGCTGGAACTGCCTTTACGTAAGGGTATTGGGATGAGACATTCCCTGAACCTATCTGGTGGGAATGATGACATGGTCTATAATGTAACTGCTGGTTACAATGATAAACAGGGGAGTATGAAAGGATCCTATAGAAAGACTACTGAACTGGGGGCTTACTTTGGTGCTCGTTTCAAATCATTCTCTTTCAATAATCAATTTTCTTACCTCTCTGCAAATGCGGCAAATTCAGCCTATGGTTCCTATAATACCTATGTAAAACAGAATCCTTATTGGAGTCCTTACGATGCGGAAACGGGTAAGTTTCAAAAGATTTTAGGCTCAGATACAGTTGGCGGGGTCATCAGCAATTATATGAATCCGGCATACAATACAACTCTGGCAACCACTGATGCCGCTAAATATTCCAGAATTGCGAATGTGACCAATATGAATCTGGTATTGACCAATAATCTGCAGTTAAATGGTATTGCAAGCCTGAGTAACCAGTCTGATGAATTTGATTACTTCCTGCCTCCTAATCATACTACGTTTGCTAATGTCCCAATTGATAGTTTATTTACCAGAGGTCTGTATAAATACACTTCAAATTCCTTCTTCAATGTAGAAGCTGGACTTCGTTTACAATACCACAATAAGTTTGGTTTGCATGAAGTTTTCGGAACAGCCGGTCAGACTTTCATTCAAACCTCCAGTGAATCTACTGGAATAAGCGTTTCAGGATTCAATGTTGACCGCTTGGCGGATATGGCATTTGGAAATGGCTATTCCACCTTAAAGCCTGCTGCAGGAAAAATTGTAACGCGTTATGCATCCAGCTATGCCAACTTCGTTTACAGTTATGCCGGGCGTTACCAGTTAGATTTATCCGGAGCAAATGATTTACATTCTGCGATTGCACAAAACACCAGTGCTAAATTCTGGGCTGTTGGAGCCTCCTGGAATGTACATGAGGAAAGTTTCCTCCAGGATACAAAATGGATTAATCGTTTAAAATTAAGGGGAAGCATTGGCCAGACCGGCAATCAGTATTTTTTGTCTTATCTGAATAGAACCACCTATAACTATTATACCAATCTACAATATATCGCGCTTGGGGCAGGAACGACCGGAACATTGGGACGAGCCTTAGGTGCTTATTTAACGGGTTATGGCAACAGTAAATTACAGTCACCACAAACTTTCAAACAGAATATTGGTCTGGATATCTCCTTGTTCAACAGATGGTCACTGAGTTTTGATCTCTATAAACAGAAAACTTCGAAACTGGTATTTCCGGAGGTGCTTGCCGCTTCAACCGGCTTGAGTAAATTTCCTCCTTATCAAAACTCTGGTAGCCTTGAAAATAGGGGAGCAGAATTTAATGTGATGGGCGTATTGTATAAATCGCCGGGTAATAACCTCAGCTGGAGCATCAATCTGAACGGTCTTTGGAACAAAGATAAGGTAACAGAACTTGCCCCTTATTTACTGGCTTTAAATGCTGAACGGGATGCCAAAGGCGATCAGACCAGATTACAGTCACAGTATTTAAAAGGATATTCACCTACTTCAATCTGGGCGGTGCCTTCCCTGGGAATTGATCCGGTAAGCGGAAAAGAGATTTTCATGAAGAAGGATGGTTCCAGTACAACGATCTGGGACGTAAATGATAAAGTTCTGGCAGGAGATCTGTCTCCGGCTTTACAGGGATCATTTGGTACAGACCTGAATTTTAAGCAGTTTTCAGCGGGTATCTATTTCAGCTACCAGTTGGGTGCCAGTGTGTACAATCAAACTTTGGTGGATCTAATTGAGAATGCCGACCTCCTTTACAATGTTGACCGCCGTGCCTACCAGCAGCGCTGGACTCAGCCAAATGGCACCGACTTCCTATATAAGCCGCTCTCCCCAAATGGATTGCTTACTGACCCAACATATGTGACCACCAGGATGGTAGAAAAGGATAACAGGCTGCAATGTGCTTCCATTATGTTCGGCTATGCCTTGCCTAAAACTTTGGCGAAACGAATTAATGCGAAAAATCTGTCGCTAAAATGTATCCTGAACAACGCCTTCGAATTGGGTGGCGCAGAGATGGAACGTGGAATTTATTATCCCTTCCAGCGCTATTATACCTTCTCCCTAAATGCAAATTTTTAAATGCTAAAAAATACTTTCATGCAAGTTTTAAGAATGAAAATAATAGCTGCAGCAGGATTGTTTTTACTGCTGAGTACAGGGTCCTGTAAAAAATGGATCAATGATACCCCGGAACCTTTACAAGTGGACGACTCCATCATTTTTGCTAAGGAACAAGGTTTTCGTGAAGTATTAAATGGAGTGTACCTGCAAATGGGTGCAAAATCACTTTATGGAAGAGACTTAACCGTTGGCGTTTTGTCAGTCCTGGGAAGAAGTTATGACCTAAATGTGAACCCATCATCCGACAACCTGTATAACCAGACTGCGTTATATAACCTACAGGATCCAGGTCTGAAAAATTATGCTTCCGACCTCTGGACTAAAATGTATCAGGCCATTGCCAACCTGAATAATCTGCTCTTGAATATAGAAAAAAGGAAGGAGATGTTTACCGGCAATAATTACCAGACTTTCAAAGGAGAGGCCTTGGCACTCAGAGCCTATTTGCATTTTGATTTGCTGCGGTTATTTGCTGCAGCCCCGGCTTCAGGAACCTTAACAGCTCCGGGAATTCCTTATGTAACTACTATAGGTACCAGTCAAACACCAGTTAGTAACCTTGATCAGGTGATGGAACAATGTATCGGGGATTTGAAAACTGCCGAAAGTCTGTTAAATCCATCAGAAGCCAGTACGGTTCAAATTAATCACTGGGCGGTCAAAGCCTTGTTATCCAGGTTGTATTTGTATAAAAATGACCAGGAGAATGCGCAAAAATACGCCTACGAAGTCATCAATAGTAAAAGGTTTATACTGGCTAAAAATAATACGGATTTGCTTTTTATCAAGGAGAGTTTATTTGGCTTATTGGTACAACAGAATGGCCCGCTTCATAAAACAGTGTTTGGCGAGCAGGTTAACCTGGGATTTTCATCGGTAGCTCAAACCGAATTATATGTGGCAGGAAGCGGATCAACGGTAGACTGGCGAAAATCATTTGTCGATCCTTTAACCGGTTTTGCGAATGGACCACTTTATATGCCGAAGAAGTTTTTCCCCTTGGGTGCTAAATCTGCTTTTCCAATGATCCGTCTTACAGAAATGTATTACATCGCAGCTGAATGTGCAGTGAACAATAGGGACTCGCTTACTGCGACCGCATTACTGGACTCGGTAAGGGTTCATCGAAATCTACAGAAATACAGCCTTTCGGCATTGAAGGGAGACAGTCTGAAGGTTGAAATCGGCAAAGAATACCTGAAAGAATTTATGGGTGAGGGCCAGTCGTTCTTCTATTTCAAAAGGAAAAATATCCCATTCGCTTCCTTGCCATTTACCAGAATCCCGGTAGTCGGAAATGCAACGTATGTGTTTGTGAAGCCAGAATAATTTTAACTAAACATTGGATTTCAAAAATAGTTCGATACACCACAAGATGAACAGCAGTTATAAAATATTAAACAATAGATACCTTCCTAAAGGAGTTTTATTCTTTCTCCTGATGAATTTAGTGTCAACAGTACTTTTTGCCCAAAACATCACCCTTAAAGGTACGGTGAAAGATGAAAAAGGAGAGTCTATACCCGGCGCAATTGTACAGCAAATGGGAGCTAATAATGTCACCCAAACCAAAGCTGATGGAAGTTTTGAATTGAAGAACGTTACCCCAAAAGCAACCATACGGGTTTCATTTGTCAGCTATAAAGCCGCTTACATTACATTAAACCCCGGACAGCATACGATCTCCGTGATTTTGAAAAGTTCTACGACAACTTTAGCGGAAGTAACGGTAAATACCGGTTTATACAAGAGGCCGGTCGGGAATTTTACCGGATCTGCAAAAGCGTATACCGGGGAGGAATTGAAAACGGTGAATCCACGAAATGTGATGCAGGCTCTGGCAGTTCTTGATCCCTCGGTGAGGTTAAGTGAAAACAATATTCTGGGAAGTGATCCCAATCAATTGCCAATCATTCAGATTCGTGGACAGAACAATTTTCCGGTGTCCAGTCAAAACGGGACTTCTGCAACACCAGTATCGAATGGGGATATGATGTCCAGTTATCTGGCTAACCCTAACGAACCACTGATCATTTTAGATGGATTTCAGACCACCATGCAGACCATCTATGATATGGATATTAATCTGATCGCTAACATTACCGTATTAAAAGATGCCGCTGCAACGGTTGCTTATGGTTCAAAAGCCGCAAATGGTGTAATTGTGGTCGAGACCAAGCAACCCCTTGCCGGTAAAATCAGGGCCAGTTATGCCGTGAATTTTAATATTGAACTTCCTGATTTATCTTCCTATAATTTAATGGATGCTGCCGGATTACTAGAAGCCCAACGCCTGTCGGGTATGTACAATGATGAAAATCAGTTCATCGATATCGGAAAAAAACAATGGTACGGTTATCGTTTAGACCAGGTAAAAAGAGGCGTGAATACCTATTGGCCTTCACAACCATTGCAAGTAGGTTTTGGCGTAAACCATAGTTTGTCTTTAACCGGTGGAGCAGGCGCATTGCGCTATGGACTGAGTTTGGGATACAATGATTCGGAAGGGGTGATGAAAGAATCAGGCCGCAAACGTTATTCTCTAAATTATAACCTTTCTTATACGGTTAAAAAATTGCGTTTTGATAACCGTATTTCCCTCGGTTATTCTAAAGGTAACAACACCTCCTGGGGAAGTTTCTCCAGTTACACGCAGCAGTTTCCCTATTTCAGGCATAAAGATGATTCGGGGAATTTAATTAAACTATTAGAGCCTTACAATAATGAATTGGGCTTCGATATACCTGCACCGGGTGGATCGTTTACCAATCCGATGTACAATTCTACCTTAAATACCAGGAGTTATGCCGCTACTTTAAATATAACGAACAACACCAACGCGGAATGGGCGATTTCAGATAATTTTCAAATCAGAGGAAGTTTAGGCTGGACCAGAAATATGCCTAATTCCGAGACCTTCTACCCGGCAGACCATACCACATTTGTAGGTTCTCTTTCTCCATTCCCGGAATTAGGTAGCTATTCACAGATGAAAGGAACCAACAATGTAATTGATGGTAAAATTAATGCGAATTACAACAAACGATTTGGCCGACATACCTTATTAGCGTCTCTGGGAGGTTCCTTGCAAAGCACTTCCAGTACCAGTACTCAGATTGGAGTGGTGGGAATTCCAAATGATTATCTGGACGAATTAGGGATGGCAAATGGGTTTGGGATTTCAAACCGTAAGCCGGTTTCACAGAAAAACCTATCCAAGAGTTTGTCTAACTATTTGAGTTTGAGTTATAATTATGCGGACCGCTATACGGCTGAATTTACCATCAACCAAAGTGGTTCTTCTCAGTTCGGTACCAACAATAAAATGGCCCCGTTTTATGGAGGAGGGCTAGCCTGGAACATTACAAAGGAAAACTTCTTCAAGCCCAACCGCTTTATTCAATCTGCAAAATTAAGGGCAAGTATGGGGATTACCGGTAATCAGAACTTTTCGCCCGGGATGTCGCAGCAGATCTATCAGTACAGCTTTACCAATAATTATCGTTTGCAGCTAGGCGCTTTGTTAGGTAACTATGCCAATCCCGATCTGAAATGGCAGCAAACATTGAAGAAAAACTTAGGCTTATCATTGGGCTTATTGGATGGGAAATTAAATGCTTCTGTAGAATTATACCAGGAAACTACCGATAATCTGATTTTACCCTTAGATGTGGCGCCTTCTACAGGTTTTGTAAACTACCAGGATAACCTGGGGGGAACTAAAAATGAGGGCTACGAATTGGTGATTTCAGCACCGATTATAAAAAATGTAGCAAAGAATATATTCTGGACGATGAGTTTTAATACCGGACATTACAATAGTGTAATTACCAGGTTATCGCCAGCAATTGATGCTATTAATAAAGCCAATAACAGTACTAATGATCCAAAGATTTCTCAAAAATCACCATTGCCACGCTTTGTAGTCGGAGAATCCATGACCAGAATCTGGGCGGTTCCTTCCTTAGGGATCGATCCGGCCACCGGGAAGGAAGTATTTGAGAAATTGGACGGTAGCCGGACTTTTACCTGGGATGCACTGGATAAACGACCAATTGGAGATGCCAATAGTAAATTCAAAGGCGGACTGTCATCCAACTTTACCTATAAGAATTTTGTGCTGAATTTCAACCTGGTTTACCAGTTTGGTGGCTATATGTATAACCAAACCCTGGTGGATAAGGTGGAGAATGTAAATCTATTAATTGCGAATGCTGATCAGCGGGTATTGACTGACCGTTGGAAACAACCCGGTGACCATGCTTCCTTTAAATCATTAGTAACAAAAGGGGATAGTGGTTTACAACAGACCTTAGCCACCTCTCGTTTTGTACAAAAAAATGATTTTCTGGACATTTCCAGCATCACCGTTGGCTATAATTTTCCTGCAAACCTAAAATGGGTTAAAGCATCGCATCTTTCTGCACCACGTATCATGGTGACTCAAAATAATTTTGCCCGTTTGGGTACCATTAGAGTAGAAAGAGGTACGGGCTATCCCTTTACCAGAAGTTTCAGTTTTGGCTTATCCACTAATTTCTAATGCTATGTTTTCTAATATGAATAATCAGACCGTTCTGCAAAAAAATACCGCTCGCACTTTGTTGACTTACAGCTGTGTTTTATTGTTTTCATTTTCCTTATTAGCCATTAGCGGCTGTGGGAAATTCCTGGACTTACCACCAAGAGATAAATTCCCGCAAGAGACCTTGTTTAGCGATGAACAAGGATTTATGGATGCCCTGACGGGTGTTTATCTGGGGATGGACAAAGCAAATAATGGTCCGACACAGGGACTATACACCGAAGATTTAACGGTTGGGATGCTTTCGGTAATGGGCTATAACTATACAAATGCCACTACCTCAACGGCAAAAAATGGTTTTTATGCAAATACCTCCCGATACAACTATACAGATGGGATTGTAAAAACAGAAATTGAAGGGATCTGGAGTGGGATGTATAATAATATTGCCAATTTAAATAACCTGCTGATCCATATAGAAGGTAAGCGTGGCGTCTTTAGCCGCGATAACTATAATCGGTTAAAAGGAGAGGCTTTGGCACTCAGGGCATTATTTCACTTTGATCTTGCCCGTTTATTTGGCCAGTCGCCGGTAACAGGTGCCAACCAAAAATCAATCCCTTATATCACTAAGTTTAACATTCAGCCAACTGCTTTTGTCACCTTAAATGTGGCTTTGGATTCCTGCATCTCGGATCTTCAAAAAGCAAAATCTTTGTTGGCGCAAACGGATACTTCTGCTATAAAAAAGGGTTCGTACGATTTATTCAGTTCTTATACACAAAATCATATGAATTATTGGGCTACACAGGCGTTATTGGCCAGAGCCTATCAGTATAAAGGTGATTTTGTGAATGCAAAAGCCAATGCTGCGGCAGTAATTGCAAGTGGGAAATTTCCCCTGGTTAAAGAGAATCTAGCGAATTCGGGAAAGATAACCAGAGATCGTTTATTTTCTCAGGAGTTGGTGTTTTCCGTATACAGCACAACTTTAACCACGATAAACACCGGGCTGTTTGATTTACAGACCGGTGCGCTTCAACTGGCTGCCACAAATAAGAACGCCCTCTATACCGGCAATACCGGGAGTGTTAATGATTATCGGCTTTTATCCTGGTTTGATAATAATACTGCCGGGTTAAATGTGCCTTCTAAGCTGTTTCAGGATAAGGGTTTACCTTATGTGTTGCAAAATATTATGCCCATTCTACGCATCTCCGAAATGTATTACATCGCTGCAGAATCTTCAGGGATGGAAGGTAATATTGGTACAGGGCTGTCTTTCCTGAATAAGGTAAGAACGAGCAGAGGCTTAAGCGAATTAATGCTAACCACCATTACCGACGAGGCTACGCTGTCTAATGAGATCATGAAAGAGTATAAGAAGGAATTCATTCAGGAAGGCCAGACTTTCTTCTATTATAAACGCCTCAATAAAGATCTGGCAGCGGTAACAGGGACTACGGTTATTGTACCTCAGGGAGCCTACGTTTTTCCAGTTCCGGATAAGGAAGTAGAATACAATCATTAATTCATTAAATATCAGAAAAGCATGAAACCATATCCCGCATATTTATTCTTCCTTGTCTTTATCCCATTTTTTATGGGATGCGAAAAACAACCGCAATTGTTTGAGGAAAGTGATGGCCTTTATTTTGGCACAGCTAGTCCTAACTTTTATTATTCATTCGCAAAATTTCCCCGTAAGCTGATCGATACCATTCAGATTCCGATCAATGTCTTTGGAAATGCGGCAGGTACTGAACGCGCGATCTCTATTGAAAACATAAAGTCAGCGGAATTTGAAGCAGTAGAGGGGGTGCATTTCAAATTGTTATCGGATGTAAAAATACCGGCAAACGCTTTTAAAGCAACGGTTCCGGTAGCGGTGTACCGTACACCTGAACTGGAAACAAAAGGTTTGAAATTTAAACTGGCCATCCATAAAAACGCAGCTTTCCCGGGAACAGGAATTACCAGTCAACAGGAAGTTACCGTAAATCTGACTTATATACAGCAACCAGCCAGCTGGGGCACTTTAACAGGAAACCCTTTTGCAGGATATTCAGCCAATTTTGGATCCTGGACAAAAACCAAGTATAAGCTGATTCTGGATGCTTTATACGATCCATTGACTGGGACAACCGTAACAGAGTTTCCAGAAGGTAATCGTTTTACAGGCCAGCATCCGGTGGCATACGATCATTATGTAGCTATTGTAAGAAATTATATACGACTGAATTATCCGGGCAATTATGGTGGAGTGGGGGCTAGTATAAAAGACCCAGATGCCAATAACCAGCCTGTACAAGTTGGACCATCAAATTATTAGTGATCATATGAAACACATGAAAAAAAATATAAAGCTATTCCTGACTTCGATTCTAATAACCCTATTGATGATGGGTTGCTATAAGGATAAGGGAAATTATGAATATCAGGATCCAAATGTGGTAAATATTGCAGTGGATCTTGATCAGGTAGACCGGAATGTTTTCATTACCGCCGATTCGATCGACCTTAACCAGAATGATAGTCTGAAAGTAAAGCTTAAACTGAGCCAGACGATCGGTACAGCTTCCGGGTTTGACTACCAATGGATGGTAACCCAGGCAGAAGCTTCTATTGGCAATCCAGGTCAATTTGTAATTGGCAATACGGAGGAGTTAAAGACCAAAATTACTTTAGGCCCTAATTTGTACAGGTTAGTTGTACAGCTTAAGGATAAAAAAACAGGTGTTTCTTTATACAAGCATTTTGCAATGAATGTTTCAGCAGCACCCTGGGGTAATGAAGGCTGGTTGATATTACAGGAAGAAGCAGCTAGTAATGCTTCCGATCTGTCCGTGATCACCACAAGAGATGGCGCCCAAAAAGGGAAAGTCTACCATAATGTATATTCGGCCTTTAACCAGCATAAACTACCAAAGGGTACTTATAAAGTGAATGTGGTCAATTACGCTACGCCAATGCGGATACAAAAGGTTTCCTTTTTTTACCCGAATGGCGGTCTGGAAGTTAGAAGTACAGATTTTGCTGATTCTGCCAAAGCAGAAAACTGGTATGTTGCTAAACCAGGAATCATTAATTTTCAGTTGAATAGTGCTGCCGGGGTGGCAGCTGGTGGCTGGGAATACCTGATCAATAACCATCAGATTTCTTACCGTCAGGTATCTGCTGTTTCCATCAAATTACCTCCTCTGTATTTTAACCCGCCTTTTTTTGGAAGTTTTAGTTTAAGTCCTTTTGTGATCAATTCGTCCAATAGTGATGGCTATTTTACCCTTTATGATCAAGCGAACCATTGTTTTTTAATGCTTCGCGCCGACAATGGAACTTTCGTCCCTTCCTTACCTGATGTTCCCAACAAGCATTTTGCCAATTATACCGGGACTGCTGCAAACTTACATCCGACCACTGGTTCAGGTTTTGACTTAAACAATATGAAGCATAATTTGATTTATGCGGAAAATGTAGAGCCTCTAAGCACATCGAATGGTTACTGGAATACCTTTTTCAGGAACAATAACAGCGATAGTACTTACCTGGTACAGTTTCCAAGAGGAATAGCCTATTTGAATAATTTCAAAACAGGACGATATTTCCTTAAAGAGTCGAGTTGTCCGGGTATTAATACGGCCAGTTTATTCGCCTGTCCAACCTATTTACCGCTACCAGGAGGCGCATTTTATTATGTGAATAAAAACAGCGTTTACACCTGCAAGGTAAATACGCTATCGGGTTCCAGTGCCGCACCAGGATTGACCTTTCCTGCTGGTACCCTGATCAAAGTCATGAAAATATTTAAGTCCGGATATGTTCCAGCGTCTTTCCCATCAACAGAAGGGAAAGTATTGGTCATAGCTACAGATGAAAGCGCCAGTGGAGGAGGACATAAGGTCTATTTCTTTAATCTGAATTCAACAGGCGATATCATTGGTTCCGCGGCAAATCCAGCCGATCTATATACCGGTTTTGAGAAGATCACAGATGTTGCATTCAAAAAAGCATTGGGTCGATAAAGCATAAACAACACACACACAAAATAAAACCTATTCATTAAAATTATCACCATCAATAAAGTAAAAATTTATGAAGTTAAAATTTGTTCCTTTCCTTTTTGCACTATTTGCATATGAGACAGGCCTTGCGCAGGATTCTGCTGCAGTGAAGAAACCGGCAATTGCTAAATTGAAAGCTTATAATGAGATCATTTCGGGAAAAGCTATTTCCAAATCAGGCCTGTTTAAGGTGCATAAAGTGGACGATAAGTATTACTTTGAAATTCCTGATTCTTTGTTGAGCCGTGAGTTTTTATTTACCACACGTTTATCTAAAGTGGCTACGGGTAGTCCAAGATTTGGTGGGGAAATCATGAATGCGATGATCGTCTCTTTCGAAAAAGCCCCAAATGATAAATTGTTTGTACGTGCCATTACCAACGTTGCACAGAGTAATGAAACCGATATGATTTCCCGTGCTTTAAGAAATGCAACGATTGATCCGATCATCATGGTGTTGGATTTGAAAACAAAAGGAAAGGATAATAAATCATCAGTGGTGGAATTCGGAGACTTTTTCCTGAAAGACAACCTGATTTCGGGCTTTAATCCTGAAATGAAGAAACAAATGGGCACAAGTGCTCCGGCAGCAGATAGGTCCATGATCCTGTCAATGAATGCTTATCCTGAAAATATTGAGATTAAATCTCTGAAAACATACGGCATGGGAGCCGGTCCTGCGAAACCTGCAGAGGATGGCGAGGCAGCACCAGCAGCATCTGCAAGCGTAGGTGTAACTTTTGAAATTAGCAACTCTGTAATGGTGATGCCTAAAAGTCAAATGGCGGTACAGGTTTCTGATCCTAGAGTAGGTTATGCTTCAGGGAGTTATCAGGTGTTTTCTGATGCACAGCAACAGGTTGATGTGAAGCGTTTTATTGTTAAAAACAGACTGGAAGTTAAACCGCAGGATCTTGCCCGTTATAAAGCAGGAGCGTTGGTGGAGCCAAAAGAACCTATCGTATATTATATTGATCCGGCAACGCCGAAACAATGGAGAAAATATATCATTTCCGGTATTACCGATTGGAATGAAGCCTTTAAAGCAGCTGGTTTTAAAAACGCGATTGTCGCTAAAGAATGGCCTGAGCATGATGAGTCGATGAATCTGGAAGATGCACGTTATAGAGTAGTGCGTTATTTCCCTTCAGCGACGCCATTTAGCTCAAGCCTTAAACTGAGCGATCCACGTACAGGTGAAATCCTGCAATCCTATCTGGGATGGTCACATAGTCAGATCAAAACCCTGCACGACTGGTATATGGTCCAGGCAGGAGCTGCAGATCCAAACGGCAGGACGATGAAGTTCAGTACAGAATTAATGGGCGACCTGATTCGTGCTCAGATCTCTCGTAACATTGGTTTGACCCTTGGTTTGAGGGAGAACCTGGCGAGCAGTTCTACGATTCCGGTAGCGAAATTGAGAGATAAAAAATGGTTGGAAAAGAATCCTTTTAATCACTCTATTATGGACTTCAATTACTATAACTATGTCGCACAACCGGAAGACAAGATTTCAAGAAAAGGATTGATTCCAGGAATTGGAGATTATGATAAATGGGCCATCAAATGGGGATACACTTATACCGGTGCCAAAGATTTTGAAAGCGATAAAAAGATCCGTTTGAAATGGATCCTTGATAATGTAAAACCTGGTTCCAGTCTGTCGTACGGCACAATTCTGGGTACTAATCCTAGTGATCCTATTAATCCAAATGTACAATGGGAAGATTTAGGAGATGATCCGGTTAAAGCAAGTGAATACGGTGTAAAGAATTTAAAGGTAGCCATGGCGAATTTGTTGAAATGGACAACCACCAATGAGGGAACTTATTACAATACCTCAGATCTGTACTATACCATTTGCGATCAGTTTGCTTTTCTGACACGCCATGTGTATTCAACTGTTGGTGGGGTATATGCCACAATAAAGACCGTTGAGGAAGAAGGTGATGTTTACGTGCCGGTTTCTAAGGCCAATCAAAAAGCTGCAGTGGCCTTCCTGAATAAGGAAGTATTCAATACACCTAGCTGGATTTTTGAACCAAACGTGCTGAATAAATTCAGAAAACCTGCGAAGAAAGAACAGTATATGAAAATGCAGGATAATGCATTACTTTATTTAACCAGTTCTGCCCGCCTTTTCAGAATGAATGCGGCCACATTGCGTTATGGAAAAGAACAGGTTTATACTGTTGATGAATTATTCACGGATTTGAACAAAGGTCTTTGGGCTGAGTTGAAAAGCAAGCAGCCAATAGATAGTTACAAACGTATTTTACAAAAAACTGCGGTAGCTTATATGATTAAGTCTGCACAGGAAGGCGATAGACTGCCTGATTTCACGAAGCCCTTTGTAGAAGAATTAACAGGTACAGATGTTCCGGTGATCATCCGTGGACATTTGCAAAACATGATGGATCAATGTAATGCAGCCATTCCGGCTTATACAGACCCAGTAATGATTGCACATTTAAAATATGTATCGGCTAAAATCGGTAACTATTTAGATCAGGATAAAAAATAAAAAACATTTATTAGAACAATAATATATTGGTAATGAGAATGAAATTAATATATGTTGGGTTATTGGCATTATGCTGTAATTCGCTAATGGCGCAACAGGATAAGGGTAAACAGCAGAAAGCTGATTCCCTTAAAACCGGAATCAAGCCCATCAGTTCGATTGTCAACAAAGACACCGAACGCAATATGGGTATGATCAACATTTATAAGAATGGGGAAAAGTATTACTTTGAGATTCCTGACGCCCTCTTAAAGAGAGAGCTATTGGTAACGAATTGGTTGGTGACAGTTCCCGGAGGAAGTCCTAAATACGGAGGGGAGCTGATGAATACCAAGACCATTACTTTTGAAAAAGGATTTTCCGGTAAGATGATGCTGCGCGTGGTGAGTGTAGTTACACAGGCAGACTCTACCAACACCATTTCAAAAGCAGTAGCAAACTCAAACATAAACCCGATTGCCATGGTGTTCGACATTAAGGCCAAAGGAGAAGATGGAAAGAGTTCTGTAATTGATGCAACCGACTTTATGCAAAAGGAAAATTCCTTTACGATGTTGAGTGCGGAGGTAAAATCAAAACTAGCAATTGGTGCTATGGCAGCCGACAGAAGTTATGTGAAAAGTGTAGCCTCATACCCTACAAACGTAGAATTAAAGATGTTGCGCACTTATTCGGCTACTGCTGCGGTTCCTAAGCCAGGTGCCCCTCCAGCAATCGAAGCCGCAAAAATTGGATCTGCCATTACGATGGAGGTTTCTACCTCTATTTTTCTAATGCCGGAAAAGGCAATGATGCCTCGTCATTTTGACCTTAGGGTAGGTTATTTTGCGAATTCATATCAGCCAATTTCTGATACTCAACAAAACTTTGGTCCTAAATCATTTATCGTGCGCTATCGTCTGGAGCCTAAGGCTGAGGATATGGCTAAATATAAAAGAGGAGAATTGGTAGAGCCCAAAGTACCTATTGTATATTACCTTGATCCGGCCACTCCTAAACAATGGCGTCCGTACCTGATTGCAGGTATTAATGACTGGAATGAGGCTTTTAAAGCAGCAGGATTTAAGAACGCGATTATTGGTAAGGAATGGCCTGAAAATGATCCGACCATGAGTTTAGAAGACGCAAGATATAAAGTGTTACGCTATTTACCTTCGGATGTTCCTAATGCTTATGGACCAAATATCCATGATCCAAGAAGCGGGGAGATCCTGCAAAGTTATATTGGCTGGTACCATAACGTAATGAGTTTAGTACACGATTGGTACATGGTTCAGGCTAGTCCGAGCGACCCTAGAGCCCGTACCATGAAGTTTAGTGATGAACTGATGGGAGAGCTGATCCGTTTTGTATCCTCACATGAGGTGGGACATACCCTGGGTTTAAGACACAATATGGGCAGCAGCAGCTGTACGCCAGTGGAAAAATTAAGAGATAAGAAATGGGTAGAAGCACATGGACATACCAACTCTATTATGGATTATGCCCGTTTCAATTATGTGGCTCAGCCTGAAGATAGTATCAGTACTGCCGGGATCATGCCGCGCATCAATGATTATGACAAATGGGCCATCAAATGGGGATATGCTTATATCGATGCCAAAGATGACCTGGAGGATAATAAAATTGTTTCTAAATGGGTGACGGATAGCCTGAAAGCAAATCCAAGATTGTGGTTTGGTGGCGAAGGAATGAATTTCGATGCACGTTGTCAGTCTGAAGATCTAGGTGATAACAGCATGAAAGCCAGTGAATACGGGATCAAAAATCTGAAATATGTATTGGCGCATCTTCCGGAATGGACAAAAGAAGACAATGATTTATATCAGAATCAAACAAAAATGTACCTTCAGGTGGCCACTCAGTATGCAAGATATGTAGGTCATGTGGTGAAAAATATTGCCAGTGTTTATGAAACCTACAAAAATCCAGACCAACCTGGAGATGTTTACACTGTTACCCCTATTGAAACACAAAAGGAAGCAGTTGCATTTTTAAATGCACAGGTTTTTGATACACCTAACTGGTTATTGGACCTAAAAATTCTAAATAAAATTGGGAATCCTACTCGTAACGGTGGTGTGCATACGGTACAGGACAGAACCATGCAGCAGTTGTTCAGCGACCGCGTATTCAATACTTTAAATATTACGGAACAGCGTTTTGGTAGAGGCAATGCTTATTCTGTCTCTGAATATTTAGCTGATTTGAAAACAGGGGTATGGAAGGAATTGAAGACGAATACTGCCATTGACATGTACCGTAGAGATGTACAGAAATCTTATGTAAACAATCTTTTTAGAGCAGTAAAAGAGGCTGAACTTGGAACTAATGCTTTAGGTCTATTGTTCGGCGGACCAGGGGCAGAAGAAATGTTGCCATTTACGGTCAACACAGATATCGCTTCTGTTTTAGCTTATCACCTGGAAAACCTGCGGACAGAAATTTTAGCTGCGGCTAAAGTTGCTACAGATGAGGATTCGAAATCACATTTGTTATTTGTAGCCAACCGAATCAAAAATGGCTTGAATAAACGTTTTGACGGTAAATAATTTATATATACATCAAATGGTTTCCTGCATTACCTTTCGGCTAGGCAGGGAACCATTATAGATATAAAATTCATGAGAAAATTGCTAGTATTTTTGTTATTGTGCAGTTGTTACCTGGTTGAAGCGAATGCTGGCCCGGGAAAGGCAACGGTCAATTGTACCGTTTATGGTAATACACAAAGTGGTTTGTACTTATATCAGTTGAAAGATGGCGAAGCGCAAAGCCTCGGCTTCCAGCGACCTGATGCTAATGGAAATTGTAAGTTTGTAGTAACGCTAAAAGAGGGGGCTTATTTTTTTAAAAAGGCAGGAGGAAAAGGAAATACTTTCAATCATGTCATCTATTTGAAGGCAGGAGAGGAGAAAAAAGTGGCGTTCCATATTGGATCAGTCTCTCTTGATTATGACAGTTGTATCATTGAAAAGCCAAACACCGAAACACAGTATTTAAAAGATTATTTGCTTGCCTTTAATAAATACAATAAGACGGTATCGAATAAGCAGGCTCAGTCTTATGCGGAGTATAAGCTTTTTCAGCAATTCGCAGCCGCGTTTTTGCAAAAACATAAGACCAGTAACGTTTATTTCAACCAATGGTTGAAGGATAAAATAGGAACAGATCTGCAATACCTGATGGCGGCCAATTACTTTAATTTTGGGACCAGAT
This sequence comes from Pedobacter gandavensis, assembly GCF_032677645.1. Taxonomy (GTDB): domain Bacteria; phylum Bacteroidota; class Bacteroidia; order Sphingobacteriales; family Sphingobacteriaceae; genus Pedobacter; species Pedobacter gandavensis_A. Next base: position 24,700 of record NZ_JAVTSB010000012.1, read on the forward strand.
TAAATACCAGTTACGATAGTGCTGCAAGGGTACAGGAATTTTATAAGCCATTACAGGATAAAAAGATCGTCAATAACCCTGCTTTACTGCAGTCGGAAAACGGCATGCAAATGCTCAGTTATGTGTTTGCTTTCTGGAAATTTAACAAGGTTAAAAATGGGAAAGATCTGAATCCTTTCTACTTTGCTGAAAACACGCCTATGATCAGCAATGATCAGGTGAAAGTAGTTTATCTGGCAAACCGAATGAAAAATATCACTAAATACGAGGATTTTGTAAATAGTGTACAACCTTATAAGGCATTGTTTGCCTCAGTAGAGATGAAAAAGGCGTATGACAAACGCTATGAAGACCTTTATCTTTTTGCTAAAGGAACGCCAGGATATAATTTCGAGTTGAAGGATGTAAATGATAAAACCCATAAATTATCCGATTTCAAAGGTAAGGTGGTGATTATTGACCTATGGGCCATGTGGTGCGCACCTTGTTTAAAAGAAAAACCGATTATGGGTAAAATTGAACAAGGCTATCACGACAGAAATGATATTGTATTTATTGGGGTCTCTGTAGATGGGATCAACAGATCGGACCTTTGGAAGGGTTTTGTAAAGAGAAATGGTTGGACCAATTTAGAATTGATATCCGATGCGACGTCTTCCATTCATCATTACTATAAAGTTAGTGGTATTCCTCGTTTTTTAGTGTTTGATCGTAAAGGAAATATTGTAACTGTAGATGCGCCCATGCCTTCCAATCCAGAATTTAAAAAATTAATCGACCGGACGCTGGCAGCAGCCAACTAACAACAGGGTTATGAATCGAATAAAAAACAGAAATATGAAGCAATATATTAAGGTCTTTACCTTTGCTTTTCTTTGCCAGATATCAGCACTTAGCACTTTTGCACAATCAGAGATGCTGAACCTAAGTGGCTTGCTTACTCAGAAAAAGCATGCGGAAATTGTTATTTGGAGCGACATTGCCGGGAAAAAGAGCATGGTGACCAGTTATGTACTGAATCCCGAAAATAGCAGGTTTTTCTTAGCCATACCTTATCGTCCTGAAGCAAGTTATCAATTGCAGGTAACAATTATGAAAATGGGACATTTGAGATTGGAACGTGATTTTGTAGCTAATTTTCCATTACAGCTGAAGCCAAATCAAAATGTGCAGCTCAGTCTGAATCCTGCTGAATTTGACGGAAAAACATCAAAGGGAATGGTCATTCAAAAACAGGCACCTAAGCCTCAAACCGCAAGTGTGAGTGGGAAACTGGTGGATTGGAAGCTTGGTGGCGAGCTGTTAGTAGAGAAAGTTGTAGAAGGACGTCTGGAGAAAGTGGCCGGCTTTATTGTAGAAAAAGAACAGCCTTATTTTACTTTTTTAATGCCGGTGCAAAGTCCGGGCTTCTATTATCTGTCTACAACAAGATGGAAAAAACGCTTGTACCTGAAACCAAATGACCAGATTGTTTTGAATGTGGATGGTCAGTTTGCTGTAAAAACAGATTGGGTAAAAACTACTGCAGAAAACAAAATCCTGGCTGACTGGACAACGCTGATATTTCCTGTAACAGGTTATGGTTATAATTTAGAGCAACGAAGTAAGGCTACCGTAGATTCTGCGGCTTTCAGTAGTGGCTATCAGGCTTTACAACCAAAGATAAAAGCATTTTTACAACAAACGAATAGTCCTAATGCGGCTTTTAATCAGCAGTTTAAGACGGTTGTCCGCATGGACAATAGTTTAATCGCCCTGCGCTCTATGCTCTATCAGGGAGGTAAGAAGCATTTATTCTGGTTACCAGCTAAAGAATACGCTAACGTACCTATGCAGTATACTGAGATTCTAGATCAGAATAAAGTAACATCAGTTGATTTGCTGCAGCTTGGGGAAGGTAATGAATACCTGAATCTTGCGGCTAAGTTTAGTCTGAACGGCCTTGATGAAGCAAAAAGAGCAAAATTAGGGGATGCTGGGAAATTACAGGTAATGATGGCGGCGGTTCCAAACGAAACCCTAAAATCATATTTATTAAAATCACAGCTGGAAGAACTCAATGTGGTGAATTATAGTGAGTTTAAGGCTGCGTTTCTGCCCTTTGCAAAATATGCAAAACCGGCTTCTGTAAAAAAGAAGTATGACAATGTACTCCATCAATTTGCGTCTGATACGGCTTTTATTGGTAAATCTGCTTATGATTTTGTTTTACAAGATGTAAATGGTAAAGCAGCCTCTATGAAGGACTTTAAGGGTAAAGTGGTGCTAATTGATGTCTGGGCTACCTGGTGTGGTCCATGTAAAGCGCAAATGCCCTTCCTTAAAGAAGTAGAAGAAGCCTATAAAGGAAATGACAATATTGTTTTTATAGGAATCTCTGTTGACGCTGAATCGGCAAAACAAAAATGGCTGGATATGATCAAAGAGAAGGACCTTCATGGGGTTCAGCTGATCGATTTTTCAGGTAAGTCTTTTGCCCAGAAATATAAGATTAACGCTATTCCACGTTTCCTGTTGATAGATAAGCAGGGGAATTGGGTAGAAGTGCGTTGCCCACTACCGGAGGATAAGGTAAAATTGAAAACCTATATCGACCGTGAGTTGAATAAAGGAGTATAGTATTGGTGATTCGAAATTATACGTTTAATAAGCCACAAGGCCTGTATCAGATGATGGTACAGGCCTTGTGGTTTGAGGGATGTTGTATTTGATTTAATAGCAGCTGTCAGGAGCTAAACGGTGCTTAATAAATCTGATAGGTTTGTTCCGGGGTGAATTTGGAAAGCAGTTCGTTAACAGACCAGTTCGAAGTGCTGTAAGTTGTTTTTGGAATAGCCGGTTTAATTTTCAATCCTCCTTTATATTCTACAGGCGATTTTCCGGTGATCTTCTTGAAGATTCGGGAGAAGTAAAACGGATCATCATAACCCACTTTCTGCGCCACCTCTTTAATGATTAAGTTACTTTTATTCAGCAACTGGCACGCATACTGTATTTTTAACCGGATAAAGTAGTCTATAGGAGATAGCCCCGTTTTCTGTTTAAAAAGGGTAGAATAATGAGAAGAAGAGTAATTGAATTCCTTGGAAATCACCTCAACACTCAATGGTTTATGTAGGTTCTCCTTCATAAATACAATGGATTGCTCGAGCTGGTCTTCATCCTGTTGTATGTTTTTATCTTGTTTTTGGACTTTTTTATCCGGCCTGTTAACAAATAGCAACAAAGAGATCAAATGGTACAAATTGAGGTTCGCATAACCAATATTCTCTAAGGCAAAACCATCTGTTAAACAGGAATGAATTTTTTGCCAGGTACTGGTCACCTGATCAGAAAAAGGCATTGGGGCAGGTGTTTTGAACTGTTGTAGATCGTAGCTTGTTTTTAATTCATTAACCATTTCTCCATTAAAATGTATCCAGTATAGGCTACATGGATTTTCAGGATTTGCCTGAAAATGGAAAAATTGCTTAGGAGACAGGAACATGAATTGATTAGCTTCAAGGCTAAAAAAATCAGTTCCTGTTTCACACTGTCCTTTCCCTGCCAGGCAGTACAGCAAGACATAATCAGGACAGTTGGTTTGCTTCATTTGGTAAGAAGCTGTGGTGGTAGTATGAGAGCCAATTTCTGTGATATAGAGCGCATTTCTGAAAAACTTATTTTTAACATATTCACTGATTACCGCTGTAGGAACAGTGATATGTTTTTTCTCAAAGAAGTCATCTTCGTGTTTAATATTCTCCATGGTTCTTTAATAATGGTTGTTTGGTTTGGTTGGAATTACTGATGCTAAATACGGGCTTTAATCCTGGAATAAGGAAAAAACGACCATTACAAAACCACTACAAAACGGCTTTTATTTGCGTTTTGAGCGGTTTTTTAGCACTACTAATTCTTTTCGTGTTAAAATGGCGGTGAAATCGCCTTGACTGAAGGTTTTTATTTTGAACCGGAGTTCTGATCCAGCTGTGCCAGGAAGATCACTAGATTAGTGTCTGTTCCTGTTAAATCTAATTTCTTGCGTAAACGTGTTCTGGCGATTTCTATGGACTTAGGACTGATGTTGGTAATGGCTGAAATCTCTTTGGTGGTGAGGTTCAGTTTTAAAAAGGCACATAGTCTCAATTCACTCGGACTAAGGTTGGGAAACTGCTCATTTAATTTTTCAAAGAAATCATTGTGTATGTGCTGGAACCTCAGCTTAAATTCATTCAAAAGCTCAGGTTGCAGGTTAGACTGCAAATTGGTAATTACTTTTTGAACCGCTGTATGAGATTCTTTTCCCAGGGTTTCCTTGATGTCCATCAGCTTTTCTGAGATCACATTGATGAGTTCGTTTTTTTGAACCAGATGCAATACCTGTGTGGTCAGTTCTTTGTCTTTTAATTCAATATCCTTCTCCAGACTTTGCTTCTCTAATTGCAAATGAGCTTGTTTTAGCTGTGACCTCCTGGCTTTATTCTTTTGTAAAAAGTAAAGGAGGGTAATGATCACCAACAATAGCGCAAGGCTAATTCCAATCATCCAGCTGTATAAATCTCTTTCCCTTTGTCTGGTTTCCTGCTCGTGTTGTAAGCGATCAAATTCAAACTGCATTTCCAATTGAGCAATTTTGCGGGTACGGTCTTCGTTATAGAGACTATCGTTGGTGTCTTTAAAGATTTCAAGGGCTGCAAGCGCAGCTTCATAATTGGATTCCGCTTTATATAATTTATACAGATACAAGGAAGATTGATTCAGTAAATTCAATAAACCTGCATCTTTTTTTAGACCGGTTACTTTTTTCAAATAGCTTTCGGCAGTTTTATAATCTTTAAGACTATAGTAATATTGACCTAATCTGTAGTTGGAAGTCGCTAAACCTAAGGTGTCTTTGGTCTGCTTCCTGATCTCTAAGGCTTCCAGAAAGTATTTTAGTGCTTGTTCATTTTTACCCGTTTTCTGATAGATCAGTCCCTGGTTGTTTAAAACATTGGCAATATTGCTTTGATCGTTAATCTGTTTACTCAATTTTAAGGCCTCATTCAGATACATCAACGCCTTGTCATACGCTTTGATCTCTTTATAAGAACCGCCAATGTTATTGAGTAGTCCTGCTTTTTTCTCCAGATTGGTCTTGGTATTGGATGATAAATACTCCAGTGCCTTGGTATATTTGGCAATTCCGGTTTTATAATCGGCCTGTATGATGTTGATATTGCCCGAATTGACATAAGCGGTAAACAGCAGGTCAGGGATGGGGTTTTTCTCTAAACTGTGAATTATACTGTAGTAAAGTTGTAAGGATTTCGGGAAATTTTCAAGACGAAAATAAACCGTAGCCAGGCCTAAATTTGCCTTGTGGATCAGAGAATCTGAATGGAGCATTGTCGCTAGTTTTACAGACTCCTCTGCATAGGGTAGGGCTAAGGAAGGCTTTGTTCTGGTGATTAACCTGGTCAGTTCTGCGTTGATCCGGTACTGGTCTTCTATGCTTTTATGCTGCTTCAATAGTGCTTTCAGACTATCTTGTTTGGAGATCTGGGCTCCGGCATTTAAAAAAGCAAGTAAAATAAGGGCAATGACAACAAAGTGCTTGTTGAAGATTAACAGGTGTTTTTTTGGCAGAAAGGCCGTAACTGGAATGGTAAAGATCACTAAATAATGGTTTGGAACTCCTAAAATTACGAATCTTAATCTTATTATCCCGAGAATATTGCGTTAAGGATCTTTTTTAAGATTTCATTCCGCTTTCAGATAAGTTAATTAACAAGACGGTTTTACTCCGGGACCAGCAAACAAAAGTAGCACTGCCCTCAGTACCAGAGCGTATTTGGACTTGAAAGTTAGCATCCGGATAAATAGGTGCTTAGCCTGACTTTTTTTCCTGAAATCTGTCAGAATTTCTTTTGGAAACTGAAAAGTTTTCAGTTAATACGTGGTTTAAAGTGCTTATAGGCTTGTTTTTCCGGATTGGCACAGGACTTGAAATAACCCTGGTGTAATTGAATTTATTAATGGTTAGAACAGATTCTAAAAATATAAAGGAGGATTATATATGTCACTGGTAAAATTTAATAATGGAGCAAAAAACACTGGATTAATGAACGATTTCAATGATGTTTTCGGATCAATATTTACCGATGCTTTATTGCCAGCTCACCTGATCACTAAGATTCCTGCTGTAAATATTAGCGAGAACAATGATCATTATCACATTGAAATGGCAGTTCCAGGATTGAAAAAAGAAGATTTTAAAGTAAATCTTGAAGGAGATGTATTGACTATCTCTGCGGAGATTAAAAAAGAAACAGATAAAGAAGAAAAACAATATAAGAAACAAGAGTTTAGTTACAGCTCATTCTTACGTTCCTTCACCTTGCCTGATTCAGTAGATCATGGCAGCATCGATGCGACTTATAAAGATGGCGTATTGGTGATTGAAGTAGCTAAAAAAGAAGAAGCTAAAAACGCAGTGCGTCAGATTGAAATTAAATAATTAGTGTTTTTAAGAGAAGATTATCTAATAATTAGTAGCTCATCTGGCTTATTCAATCCAGCCGTCACCTGTTCAATGGGTGACGGCTTTTTTTTATACCATTTATATGCTGTAAGCTTGAATCATTTCGTCATTTACCTTGCAGGCTTTTCCGGTTTTTGTATCGATCATCACATAATCAAACCAACCATCAGAAGCGATTTTTTTAGTGCGTTTATTTTCTATTTCGAACTGAACCCTACAGCCTTTTTCATTAATCGTCAGGATACCAGTACGGATTAAAACTACATCGCCCAAAATCAGCGGACGTTTAAAATCTACATGAGCGGTACGGACTACCCAGCCATAACCACTTTCGAGGAAGGACTCCATAGACATGTTGTAAAATTGTTCCATTTGATCGTAACGGGCAGAAAGCACATAGTCGAAATACTTGCTGTTGTGTACGTGCTGGAACATATCAATATCATCCGGGCGTACTTTTAATTCAGTTTCAAATATGCTGTATTCGTTCTTTTCCATGTTTTCTTCGTCAATATTCTACGTTCTGCGTCAAAAATAAGGTTTAGATTTTGATATATCTGATTCAGCTACCGTAAATTGAATGGCTATGACAATTGTTTTTTTGCGATTCAAATAAACTTAGACTATCTTTGCCACAATTAATTAATCTATACACACTTTAGTATCATTCAAGAAATGTATTTAAGTACAGAAAAGAAAGCCGAAATCTTTAAAACACACGGCGAAGTAGAAACCAACACTGGTTCTGCTGAAGGTCAAGTAGCATTATTTACTTACCGTATTGCACATTTAACTGAACACTTAAAGAAAAATCGTAAAGATTTCTCTACTCAGTTATCTCTTCAAAAACTAGTAGGTAAACGCCGTGGTATCCTGGCATATCTATTTAAAAAAGATATTCTTCGCTACCGTGCTATCATCAAAGCTTTAGGCTTACGTGATATCATCAAACCTCTAGGTTCATCCAGAGACAGCAAATAAGCGTTAAAATATCAGGAAAAGCCATTCTTAGGGATGGCTTTTTTACTTTGAATAATAAAATTAACATATATAAATCAGGTGTGTAGAAAGAGGAAAACACACCACAACACTCTTTAAATGAATGTAATAAAAAAATCGTTCGACCTGGGCGACGGAAGAATTATCGAAATTGAAACAGGAAAATTAGCGAAACAAGCTGATGGTTCTGTAGTTGTTAGAATGGGAGACACCATGTTATTAGCTACTGTAGTATCTTCAGTAGGCGCTAAAGCAGGAGTAGATTTCTTACCATTATCAGTAGATTATCAAGAGAAATATGCTGCCGCTGGCCGTATTCCTGGAGGTTTCTTACGTCGTGAGGCAAGATTATCAGACTATGAAGTTTTAATTTCTCGTTTGGTTGACCGTGCTTTACGCCCGATGTTCCCTGAAGATTACCACTCTGATACTCAGGTGATGATCTCTTTGATCTCTTCTGACAAAAATATTATGCCAGACTGTTTAGCTGGATTAGCTGCTTCGGCTGCTCTTGCGGTTTCAGATATTCCTTTCAACGGGCCGATCTCTGAAGTACGTGTTGCTAAAATCGACGGTAAATTTATCATCAACCCTTATGTAAGTGATTTAGAACGCGCAACAATGGAATTCCTTGTAGCCGGTACTGAAAGCGATATCGTAATGGTAGAAGGTGAAGCTGATGAGATTTCTGAAGCGGATATGGTTGAAGCAATTGAGTTCGCTCATAAAGCAATCGTAATCCAGGTTCAAGCTCAAAAAGAATTAGCTGAATTAGTAGGTAAGACGGTTAAACGTACTTATTCTCATGAAAACAGCAATCCTGAATTAAGAGAAGCAGTTTTTGCTGCTACTTACGACAAAGTTTATGCAATTGCAAAAAGCAACACTAGTAAAGGTGAGCGTACTGACGCTTTCTCTGCTATCCTTGCTGAATTTGTAGCTACTTTAGGCGAAAGCATCGATGATGTAACTGCTTTCTTAGCTAAAAAATATTTCCATGATGTACAGTATGATGCGATCCGTAACCTTGTTTTAGACGAAGGAATTCGTTTAGATGGTCGTGATGTACGTACCGTACGCCCAATCTGGTCTGAAGTAAGTTACCTTCCTTCTGCTCACGGTTCTGCTGTTTTCACCCGTGGTGAAACTCAAGCGTTAACTACGGTTACTTTAGGTTCTAAAGATGACGAGCAAATGATTGATGGTGCATTCATCAATGGTTACAACAAATTCTTACTACACTATAACTTCCCTGGATTCTCTACTGGCGAGGTTCGCCCGAACAGAGGTGCTGGTCGTCGTGAAATTGGTCATGGTAACTTAGCCATGCGTTCATTGAAGAAAGTATTACCAGGATTAGAAGAAAACCCATATACTATTCGTATCGTTTCTGATATCTTAGAGTCTAACGGTTCTTCATCAATGGCAACTGTTTGTGCTGGTACATTAGCATTAATGGATGCAGGTATTAAAATCAAAGCGCCAGTATCTGGTATCGCTATGGGATTAATCACTGATGAGAAAACTGGTAAATATGCGATCCTTTCGGATATTTTAGGTGATGAAGATCATTTAGGTGATATGGACTTTAAAGTAACTGGTACTGAAAAAGGTATCGTTGCTTGTCAGATGGACTTAAAAATCAATGGTTTGAAATGGGAAGTTTTAACTAACGCCCTTAACCAAGCTAAAGAAGCTCGTTTACACATCTTAAACGAAATGAAGAAAACGATTTCTGCACCACGTGAAGACTACAAGGATCACGCGCCACGTATCGTTTCTCTAACTATTGATAAAGAATTTATTGGAGCTGTAATTGGTCCAGGCGGTAAAATTATCCAGGAAATGCAACGCGAAACCGGCGCATCTATCTCTATTGAAGAAGTAGGTAACAAAGGTATCGTTGAAATCTTTGCTGATAATAAAGCGGCTATTGATGCAGCTGTTGCTCGTATCAACGCGATTGCTGCTAAACCAGACATAGGTGCTACTTATGATGGTAAAGTGAAATCTATCATGCCATTTGGTGCATTCGTAGAAATCATGCCAGGAAAAGACGGATTATTACACATCTCTGAGATCGACTGGACTCGTTTAGAAACGATGGACGGTGTGTTCAAAGAAGGTGACAGGATTCAGGTTAAACTTTTGGATATTGACAAACAAGGAAAAATGAAACTTTCTAGAAAAGCTTTATTGCCTCGTCCAGCTAAACCAGAAGGAACAACAGAAACTCCTGCATAATTTCAACACATTTAAAACCCCGCAAATTGCGGGGTTTTTTGGTTTAAAACGGTTATATTTACCTAACGATAAAACGATCCTATGAAACACATCATCGCCCCCTCTGTACTTGCTGCTGATTTTGCAAACCTTCAACGTGATGTTGAAATGGTCAATTTTAGCTTAGCGGATTGGTTCCATGTAGATGTGATGGATGGCGTTTTTGTACCGAATATCTCTTTCGGATTCCCGGTGATGGAAGCGATTAAAAAATATGCGACCAAACCATTGGATGTGCATTTGATGATCGTAAATCCGGATCAGTATATCGAACGCTTTGCAGAAGCTGGTGCTGCGGTGATCACAGTTCATTATGAAGCCTGTACACACCTTCACCGTACCATACAAGCGATTCATGCGGCAGGATGCAAAGCTGGTGTGGCTTTAAACCCGCATACGCCTGTGGCTTTATTAAAGGATATCCTTGCAGATTTAGATATGGTATTGATCATGTCGGTAAACCCTGGTTTCGGCGGACAAAAATTCATTCCCAATACCCTGAACAAACTGAGGGAGCTCAAAGCAATGGCCTTACAATTAAACCCGGAACTGATCATCGAAGTCGATGGTGGGGTAGGGCCTCATAACCTTGAAGCTTTAATCGAAGCTGGTGCTACGGCATTTGTAGCAGGTAATGCCATCTTTGGCGCCGAAAATCCAACGGAAGTTATTGCGGATATGAAAAACATAAAAACAGGCCTTCTAAAAATCTAAGTTTTTATCCGGCCGGTAAGCCTGTTTCTCTCCATTCTCCCTTTCTGTTTAATCTCCCTTCATAGGTAATTAAGCGCTGTTTTTTAGGCGGCGTATCAACCGGTATTTGTCTTTTTTATTTCCATGATTTTCCCGCTAATTATTTAACTGGCAGGCCCATTCGGGCATAAATGTGCATTAAGTTCAAAAATTAGAATCATTAAATCATATAAAATATTACATTTACAACCAATAAAAATAAACATAAAAATGAGACATAATTTCGGCGCTGGACCCTGTATCCTACCACAGGAAGTTTTCAAGCAAGCATCACAAGCAGTACTTGATTTTAAAGACGGCTTGTCAATTCTGGAGATCTCTCACCGCACACCTGAATTCGAAGGTGTGGTGGAAGAGGCCGGAAAGTTGGTTAAGGAATTGTTAAATGTTCCTGCTGGTTATTCCGTTCTCTTTTTACAAGGTGGTGCGAGTTTGCAATTTGCAATGGTTCCTATGAACTTATTGCCTGAAGGCCAAACAGCCAGTTACCTGGAAACAGGAGTATGGGCAAACAAAGCGATTAAAGAAGTCGTTAACTTTGGAACTGCAAATATTGTAGCTTCATCAAAATCATCAAACTATACCTTCGTTCCTAAAGGATATAGCATCCCTGAAGATAGTGCTTATTTTCATTGTACCTCCAACAACACCATTTATGGTACGGAAATGTTCGACCTGCCGGAAACTAAAGTTCCTGTAGTTTGCGACATGTCCTCTGACATCATGAGCAGAGTGATCGACGTCGCTCAATACGACCTGATCTATGCTGGTGCACAGAAAAATATCGGCCCTGCCGGCTTAACTGTAGTGATCGTGAAAGACGAAATCTTAGGTAAATCTGGTAGAAAGATCCCTTCTATGTTAGACTATAAAGTGCATATCGATGGTGGTTCTATGTACAATACCCCTCCGGTATTCTCTATCTACGTGGCGATGTTAAACCTTCGCTGGTTGAAATCTAAAGGTGGTGTTGCAGAAATCGAAAAGGAAAACATTGCTAAAGCAAGAGCTTTATACGCGGAAATCGATAGAAATCCATTGTTTAAAGGTACTTGTGCAGTAGAAGACCGTTCCAGAATGAACGTTTGCTTCGTTATGGAAAACCCTGAACTGGAAAAACCTTTCCTTGCTTACGCAGAAGAAAATGGTATCGAAGGTATCAAAGGACACAGAAGTGTAGGTGGTTTCAGAGCATCGATGTACAATGCACTTCCTATTACCAGTGTGCATACTTTAATTGAATTAATGCAGATTTTTGCAGAGAAACACCAATAAAATATATAATTGATGATCAAGATACTTGCCAACGATGGGATTGATCCTGTTGGAAAATCCTTATTGGAACAAGCGGGTTTTGTAGTAGATACAGAAACCGTAGCTCAGGATAAATTAGCTGAAGCTTTACAGAATTACGATGCAATTACGGTACGTAGTGCCACAAAAGTTCGTCAGGAACTGATAGACCAATGTCCTAACCTGAAACTGATCGGTAGAGGTGGTGTTGGTATGGATAATATTGATGTTGATTACGCCAGAAGTAAAGGTCTTGCAGTAATCAATACACCAGCTGCTTCTTCTTTATCGGTAGCAGAATTGGTTTTCGCGCATTTGTTTACAGGTGTTCGTTTCCTACAGGAATCTAACCGTAAAATGCCTGTAGAAGGTGATACAAAATTCAATGCCCTTAAAAAAGCATTTGCTAAAGGTGTAGAACTGAGAGGTAAAACGATCGGTATCATTGGATTCGGAAGAATCGGAAGAGAAACAGCAACAGTAGCTTTAGGCTTAGGCATGAATGTGCTGGCTTATGATCTTTTTCCTTTCGAAGGAAACTTAACTTTGAACCTTACAGGTGGTATTAAAGTAGACATTCCGGTGAAAACAGTATCCTTAGAAGAAGTGATCAAAAACAGTGATTTCATCAGTTTACATACGCCATTTGCAGACAAACCTATCTTAGGTGCTGCAGAGTTTGATCAAATGAAAGCTGGTGTTGGTGTGGTGAACTGCTCTAGAGGCGGTACTATCGATGAGGCGGCCCTTATTGCTGCTTTAGATAGTGGTAAAGTTGCTTTCGCTGGTTTAGATGTGTTCGATAACGAACCAACACCTGCGACTGCGATTCTGCAACATGCTAAGATTTCTTTAACGCCACATATCGGTGCGGCAACTAATGAAGCACAGGAGCGTATCGGTGTGGAATTAGCGAGTTTGATTATTGAGCATTTTAATAAATAGAATAAATAGCTTTCAATGGGCTGCCCTAAGTGTTGGGCAGCCCATTTATTCCTCCTATGCCAAATATAAAGCCTTTTTGCGGACTAAAACCCGCAGCACACCTGCAATCAAAGGTGGTTACCCGTCCATTGGAACATTATGGCTCAGGGGAAGCCCGTTTGATCGCCTCTGAGAACAGTTGCAGCTTTCTGCACCTGATCAACCCCGAACTGGACAATCCTTACCTCAGAGGCACCAGACAAGAACTAATTTTCAAGAAAATTGCCGAGAACTTTGAAGGTTTTCTGGAACATCATTACCTGGAAAGGGAAGCGGTACCGGTGATTTATGTGTATCAGGTGTTGCATGATGGCCTGTGTCAGACCGGGATCTGGACCTTGACACACATCCATGATTATCTGGAAGGACGGATCAAAAAACACGAGTCTACGGTAGAACGCAGGGAGAAATTACTGGCTGATTATCTGCAGCAAACTGGTCTGGATGCTAATCCAGTCTTGATTACCTACCATCCTGATGCGACGATAAACAGGCTGATCCAAAAATATACTGCCTTAACACCGGCATTAGATTTCGTTTTTGCGGATCATAGTGAACATCGGATCTGGGCCATTGCTGATGCTTCCGATTTACAGGAAATGGTGGCTGCTTTTGCCGCAATTCCGGCCGTTTACATTGCCGATGGTCACCATCGCGCTGCTTCTATGGCCAAAATGGGTTTGCAAAAACAAGCTTTAAACGCTGCTAGACATACCGGTTCGGAGCTTTACAACTATTTTACTACGGTGTACATGAATACCGAAGAGGTAAAGGTGCTGGAATTTAACCGCTTGGTTAGAGATCTGGGAACAAGGTCTGAAACTGATTTTATGGAGGCTTTAAATGCTTGTTTTGAGGTGATTCCGGTGGAGGAAAGCCTGAAACCTGCCCGTTTACATGAAATTGGGATGTATTTTAGCGGACAATGGTATAGGCTACAACCTAAACCTGGTATTTATGAGGAAAATGATCCGGTAGGGGTGTTAGATGTGAGTATTTTGCAGAACTTCATTCTGGAGCCGATTCTGGGTATTAAAGATCCGAGAACGGATGCGCGGATTACCTTTGAAGGTGGGCGTACAGGGCCACAGGAATTGCAGGAGAAAGTAGATAAGGGCTTGTTTGTGATCGCTTTTACGTTATTCCCCACTTCCGTGGAACAAGTGATTGCAGTGGCAGAAGCTGATGGCGTGATGCCACCGAAATCAACTTGGGTAGAGCCGAAGTTTTTAGTCGGACTCTTAACGAATTATTTTAACTAAGGTTAATGATCTCTTTTGAGCAGGTCGTTAAATAATCCTTTTTTATAGCCAAACCAAACCATGCCGGCGATCATGAAACCTAGAAATCCAATGACATAATAGTAAAAGGTTTCCCCTCTTTCTATCTGTTTGATTTCTGTTCTCAGGTTCTGATTCTGATCCTGCAACTTCTTGATGGACATCATGTAGGCCTGAATTCTTCCGTTAGAGGTGTTGGAACTAATGATTACATTTTTCACCTCCTGGTCTTTATAATCCATGAGGATTTTCAGCTCCTTGAAAACGTTGTTGTCGTTCAGGACAATTTGTCGGAGTATCTCATTAGAATTCTTGATGTCTCTTTTGGTTTGAAAACCGAATATTCCCGTTCTGGCGTCCAGACTCTGGTCATATTGTCCGAATCTAGCGCTGCGCTCCGCCAGTAAGGCGTTGATTTTCAGTCGTTGTACCTGATAAGCACTCGTGTCCACCCGTATGGCTGCGGCACTTAAGCTGAAAAATCCAGCAAAAAGCAACAGTAAGCAATTTTTAATCATTTGTGTGTGTTTGTTACGATGGTATCAGCAAACTCCATGCCTCAGCTTTAGCGGAGAAGTTTGGTTTTACTCTTGTCCAGGTCTCTTTGAATAGGGTAGAGCGTCTGTAATCTTCCAGATGGGCTTCATCCTGCCAGATACTGATCGTAAAGAAGGTGTTGGGGTTTGCTAAGTCCTGCAGCAGTTTAACGCTGCTACAGCCCTTAAATGCAGCGATTTGAGGCTGTATAGCTTTGAAGCTTTCCTGGAATTCGGTTACGAAATCCGGGTTGAATTGCATTTTTACCAGTCGGGTCAGCATCTTTATCGGTTAAGGATGAAATTCGATTCTGATAATGTCATTGAGATGTAAACCTAATAAACCGCTTGCTTTTCCTTTGTTAATTGCGATTTCGAGGTGGTTACTAATGCCAAAAAGGCATAGTTTTTCGCCCTCAGGAACTTCGTTATAATGCCAGCTGAGTTGGGTAATCGTCTCGCTTTTTCGGAAGTATAAAGTGAAGTCGCGGTTGCGCTGTATTTTGGTGAACAGTTCTTTGGTAATGTTGGTGATTACATTGGAGAAAGTATCGATATAAATGACACTTCCGCGGATGATATCACGCTCGATGACAGGGTTTAATAACATGCGTTCTTCGACACTGTCGGTAGGCATGCCAATGTCTTTTAACTTGCCTCCTTTGGCCAGGTGAATCGCTGCTTTTACGAAGATATCGACCAATGGGAAATGCAGGTATTTAAGGTCCTGCATAATGTTCAGTTCCACGATCTCCTCCGGCAGCTCTTCAAACAATAAAGAAAAAATCCCATTGTCGGCACCTACAAAAAAGTGATCCCGGTATTTTAACGCAATATATCGGGTATTTTCACTAAACACGGAGTCAATTCCGATTAAATGGACGGTGCCTTTAGGAAAATATGGGTAGACATTTTTTAAAACGAATGCGGCATAAGAGATGTTGAAGGAGGGTACCTCATGGGTCACATCAACAATGTTTGCTGTAGGCAAGATGCTCAGGATACTGCCTTTAAGGGCAGCCTGATAAAAATCTTTTGAACCTAAATCTGTTGTTAATGTAATTATGGCCATTAAAAATTGGATATTTATTCTTAATCTTGCGTAAGCGGCAATTCGCGTACAAATATTCAATTTTTATATCAAAATATACACCTCTTACTAAAAAACAATATTTTGAACGAACTTATTTTAACATTAGAATCGGTAGATCCGGTACAGTTTTGGGGAGCAAATAATGAGCACTATGAGCTGATTAAGAACGCTTTTCCTAAGCTTAAAGTGGTGGCAAGAGGGATTGAACTGAAAGTGTTTGGCGATGAAAAAGAACTTAAAGTTTTTGAGCAAAAGTATATTCTTTTGTTGGCCAGACTGGAAAATAACCTGGGTTTGAACGTAAATGATGTAGAAAACATCCTCGTTTCCGATCTGAAAAAGACGGTTCCTGAAAATGGTGCAGAGAAACCTGCGCCGGTAGCTGGAGGCGGCGGAGAGGTGATCGTATTTGGTACGAATGGTTTGATGGTGAAAGCCAGAACTGCGAACCAGCGACGCATGGTACACAGCATGGTGAATAACGATGTTTTATTTGCCATCGGCCCTGCCGGAACCGGAAAAACCTATACTGCAGTTGCATTGGCAGTGCGGGCATTGAAAAATAAAGAAATTAAGAGGATCATTTTAACCAGACCTGCGGTAGAAGCGGGGGAAAGCCTGGGCTTCCTGCCCGGTGATATGAAGGAAAAAGTAGATCCTTACCTGAGACCATTATATGATGCGTTGGATGATATGATTCCAGCGGAAAAATTAAAGCAATATATCGAGAATGGCACCATAGAAATTGCCCCTTTGGCATTTATGCGTGGCAGAACACTCGATAACTGTTTTGTGATTCTGGATGAGGCCCAGAACTCAACTGACCTTCAGTTGAAGATGTTCCTCACCCGGATGGGCCCTTCTGCTAAGTTTATAGTGACAGGAGACGTAACCCAGATCGACTTGCCGAAGAAGCAAATGTCGGGTCTGTTTAACGCCCTGCGTATCTTAGACGATATTCCTGGTATTGAAATTGTTTACCTGACGGGGGAAGATGTAGTGCGACACAAACTGGTAAAAAGAATTTTACAAGCCTACGGCGATATCCAATAATTAAGAACAAATAACACAACAGCTCTTTGGCAAATACCATGACAGCAATTAAAGAAACCAATTTCAGCTTTCCAAAGCAAAGCAATTTTTACAAGGGAAAAGTGCGTGACGTATACACGATCAATAACCAGTTTATGGCGATGGTGGTGACCGATAGAATATCTGCATTCGATGTAGTATTACCCGAAGCAGTTCCTTTTAAAGGACAGGTGCTCAATCAGATTGGCGCTAAATTTTTAAATGCGACCAAAGACATCGTACAAAACTGGGTAATCGAAGTACCGGATGAAATGGTAACCATCGGTCGCATTTGTGAGCCTTTCAAAGTAGAAATGGTAGTCCGTGGATACCTTGCAGGCCATGCCTGGAGAGAGTATAGCGCAGGTAAACGTAGTGTTTGCGGTGTTGCTTTACCAGAGGGACTGAAAGAAAATGATAAATTACCTCAGGCCATCATTACCCCAACCACTAAGGCTGCGGTAGGTCATGATGAAGACATTTCAAGAGAAGATATCTTGTCAAAAGGAATCGTTTCTGTGGAAGATTATACGCAACTGGAAGCTTATACCCTGGCGCTTTATGCCCGTGGTACAGAAATGGCAGCAGAACGTGGCCTGATTCTGGTAGATACGAAGTATGAATTTGGTAAAGTTGGCGAAGAGATCTTTTTGATCGATGAGATCCATACACCTGATTCTTCCCGTTATTTCTATGCGGAAGGTTATGCAGACCGTCAGGATGCTAATGAGCCTCAAAAACAATTGTCAAAAGAGTTTGTACGCAAATGGTTAATCGAGAATGGTTTTCAGGGTAAAGACGGACAAGAAATTCCGGTAATGACTCCTGAGATTGTAAACTCTATTTCTGAGCGTTATATTGAGCTTTATGAGCAGATTACCGGTGATACTTTTGTGAAAAACGAAGCATCAAATGTAATTCAACGTATTGAAGCAAATGTGACTAAATCTTTAAACCAGCTTTTAGGAAACTAATCCTTGCTGTAGTTTTATAGCTTATCGACAGCCGCCGGTTGCAAGTGTTCCTTGTACCGGCGGCTGTTTTTTTGTGCCTCCAATCCCTGTAACTGCAATTTATTGATGATTTATTGGCCGGGTTGACGCTATACCAGATAAAATTAATTACTTTAGCAATAGAAATCAAACAAATCAATATCATGAAATTTTCAGTTGACAAGCACGAAAAGTATGTGGTTCTTAAGCTTAGAGAGTCTAAGTTTACCAATGACAATACGCCTAAGTTAAAATCTGAGTTCATTTTATTGAACGCAGAAGGATACCATAACATCGTCCTGGATTTATCCGCCGTAAAAGAATGTAATGATTCTCAGGATTTAAGCAGCCTCCTGGTTGGAGACCGCCTGTGTAAAAATGCAAACGGATTGTTTATCGTAACGGGTATCAACCCTGTTGTAGCTAAAATATTAGAAATGTCTAACCTGGATCAGTCGCTCGTGATTGTATCTAAACTAGATGAGGCAACTGACCTGATCTTTATGGAAGAGATTGAGAAAGAATTATTGGGGAGTGTAGATAAAGATTAATGAAATTTGAGGTTACCATTTTGGGAAGCAGTTCTGCTACCCCAGTATACAATAGAAATCCAAGTGCACAGCTTTTAAACTGTAATGAGAAGTTTTACCTGATTGATTGCGGAGAGGGAACTCAGCAGCAGTTGATCCGTTTTGGCTTCAAAGCGAGTAAAATCGATGTCGTATTCATCAGTCATTTACATGGAGATCATTATTTCGGATTGATCGGCTTATTGTCGACAATGCACCTGAACGGAAGAATCAAGCCCATCCGCATTTACGGTCCTCCAGCCTTAATGGAGATTCTGGAACTACAGTTTAAACATTCTGAAACCATAATCAGGTATCCTATCGAATTTACGCCGGTCATTGCAGATGTACCTACCGTGATTTTCGAAAATTCAGACCTGACCGTATCTACCATCATCCTCAACCATAGAATTCCTTGTACCGGTTTTACTTTTACGGAGAAGAAAAGATTGCGTAAAGTGGTGCTCGAAAAACTGGAAGCAGAAAACGTTCCTTTAGAATACTATCCTTTATTGAAAAGAGGGGTAGACCTGACTTTACCTGATGGCAGAATCCTGCTCAATCTGGACTATACCGTTGATTCTGATCGTCCAAGAAAATACGCTTATTGCTCTGATACTCTTTGCGATGGCAGCTATTTTGAGGATATAAAAGATTGTGATACGCTGTATCATGAAGCTACTTTTTTACATGAGTTGTTGGAAAGAGCGAATCAAACGCACCATACCACGGCTTTACAGGCTGCTGAAACCGCGATTACCACTGGTGCAGCGAAGTTACTTATCGGGCATTTCTCCTCCAGATACAAGACTTTAACGCCTTTACTGGAAGAAGCGGTATCCGTTTTTGAAAACACTCAACTCGCCACAGAAGGCAGTACTTTCGCTATCTAATTTCTTTTTTATAGGCTATTCATCCCCGGATATACATTCGGGAATGAATTTTAGTGTACTGATTTTTAATAACTTAACACAAGGTTTTTAGGTATTACCTAAGTATGTGTGTACATACGTACTTAAGTGATATATTTGTGTTTCATCAAGTATTATGGATACAGAAAATCTTAACGAAGAAGCCAGAAAAACCGAACAGGAGCTTTTACCTTTAATTAAGCCCGTAGGTAACACCAATCAGTATGATATTTATCCGACCAGGAAGATCAGTCAGGGCCATATCAGCCATGATCTGGAAGCCTTATTCTCCGGAATTCCTGTAACAGGGAACCTGATTATTGATGGTTACGGAGGTGTAGACTGGGAAGCCTTTGTAGCGCATAGTAAATTGATATTGGCTCATACCACAACAGATTGGAACTGGGTCAACGTAGCGGATGCTTTAAAGCCGGAAGCGGAAATTGAAGCGATGATCCATCCTTACCTGAATAGTGAGGGGCCGGATTCCATCTTTGGTAAAGCTTTTACCGGGGAACTAGCCGATTTCTTTGAACCGGCAAAGCTGGCTTTATTACAACCTTCCACAAAGAGAAACATCATTTTTGGTACCGGAGCGAGTTTAGCCGGCTGGGAAGGGACTTTGATTTATCTGGATATTCCTAAAAATGAAATACAGTTTCGTTCCAGAGCCGAGCGGGTACGTAATATTGGTGCCAGGGCAGCCGAAGATGCTAAAGCACAATACAAACGGTTTTACTTTATAGATTGGCCGGTATTGAACCGCCACAAATCAGCACTGCTTTCGCGGATTGATTACTTTATAGATGCTCAACACAGCGCGGTTTATCCATGGTGCAGCGGGGATACGTTTAGAACTGCATTGCAGGATTTGAGCGAACATCCTTTTCGTGCGCGTCCATGGTTTGAACCCGGAATCTGGGGTGGCAGCTGGATGATGGATCATATTCCGGATTTACCGGGGGGAGTTCCCAATTATGCCTGGTCTTTTGAATTGATCAGTCCGGAAAACGGGATTCTGATTGAAGATCAGGGCAGAATGCTGGAGTTTTCTTTTGATTGGTTGATGTTTGCGCATTCTTCCAAAGTGCTGGGAAAAGCGGCAGCAAGATTTGGTACTTATTTCCCGATCCGTTTCGACTTCCTTGATACTTTTGACGGGGATCACCTGTCGATTCAATGCCATCCGGCTTTAACTTACGCACAGGAAAACTTTGGTGAGCAAATCACCCAGGACGAAACCTATTATATTCTGGATCAGAAAGAAGATGCCGGTGTTTATATTGGCTTTACGGCAGACAGTGATCCGGTATCATTTGAGAAAGATTTGAGAAGTAGTTATGAAAACGGAACCGAACTGGATATTGAGCAGCATGTGCAACTGATTCCGGCTAAAAAGCATGATTTCTTTCTGATTCCTAACCGCACTGTACACAGTGCCGGGATTAATAATCTGGTATTGGAAATCAGCAGTACGCCTTATATTTTTACTTTTAAACTGTACGATTGGGTCCGGAAAGATTTAAACGGCATGCCAAGACCGATCAATATCGACCATGGCATGAAGAACATTGATTTCTCCAGAACCGGGGATAAAGTGCAGCAGGAGCTGATTTCTAAACCGGTATTACTGGAGGAAACCGCTACCTTACAACATTGGCATTTGCCTACCCACGAGGAACATTTTTACGATGTAGAGCGCTACGAATGGGAGGGTACAATACAGCTGGAAACCAAACAACATTGTCATATATTGATGCTGGTAGAAGGAAGTCAGGTAGAAATTACCGCCAATGGAGAAAGTGCCATTTACAATTACGCGGAGACCATTGTGGTGCCTGCCGCAGTAAACAACTATACGATAACCTATTTAGGAGCAGGGAAAGGGAAGTTAGTGAAGGCATTCGTAAAGGATAGCAGCCTTTAAGGAAGCTCAGTAAGCACGACCAAATAAACCAAAACCAAATATAAACGAGTATGAAGAACCACAAAACCTTTCTGCTGCTCATCACCATGATCGCTGCCCTGGGGGGATTCCTCTTTGGCTTCGATATGGCGGTGGTCAGTGGAATTATTGAACCCCTGAAGCTACAGTTTAACCTATCCGCCGCACAGGAAGGCTGGTTCGTTTCCAGCGCTCTGCTGGGTTGTATCATTGGGGTCGCTTTTTCGGGCTACCTGAGCGATAAAATCGGACGCAAAAAGGTGCTTTTCCTGGCGGCCTTCCTGTTTTTTGTCAGTGCGATAGGCTTTGCGGCCAGCAGCAGTTATGCCTTGCTGATCTTTTTCAGAATCCTTGCGGGAGTAGGGGTAGGCGTTGCTTCGAATATTTCTCCGCTTTACATTTCCGAAATGTCGCCGGCAAAAAACCGGGGCAGTCTGGTTACTTATTACCAGCTGGCGCTTACTTTCGGGATTTTACTGGCCTATGTCAGCAATTATTTCCTACAGTATCATGCCAGTTCCACTGGCTTTACGGTGAATCCTGATCTGATGCACTGGCTATTCGTATCCGAAGTATGGCGCGGCATGTTTTTAGTAGGCGTAATTCCTGCTTCTCTGTTCTTTGTGTTGATCTTTTTTGTGCCGGAAAGTCCACGCTGGTTGCAGCAGCAGGGGCAGGTTGAACAAGCAAGACTCATCCTCATCCAGATCAACGGGGAGCAGTCAGGAAAGCTTGCTCTGGCAGAAATGAATACGGATAAGGTTCAGATGGAAAGTTCCTTTAAAGCCCTGTTTAACGGGCCGGTAAGGAAAGTGCTGATTGTGGTGATGGTGCTGACGGCACTAGCCCAGTTTAGCGGGATTAACGGGGTGATTTTTTACGGTCCGACGATATTGAAATCTGCCGGGTTTGTAACCAATGATGCCTTGTTGTACCAGATGGTACTAGGCGCGGCCAATGTGTTGTTCACTTTTATTGCGATCTGGAAAGTAGATACCTGGGGTCGCAGACCACTTTATCTGGTTGGTGCGATGGCAGCGGCGATTGCGCTGGCACTCACCGGCCTGTGTTTTATGTTAGGGATCAAAGGTCTGGCCCTGGTTTCCTGCATTATCGCCTTCCTGTTTGCCTTTGCTTTTTCTTTAGGGCCATTGAAGTTTGTGATTGCGACAGAGTTGTTTCCAACTGCGGTTCGTGGCCGCGCTTTGTCGATTTGTATCATGACCATGTGGATTGCCGACTGGTTTGTGAACCTGATGTTCCCATTGATGCGGGAAGGACTGGGGATTCCGGCAACCTTCTTTATTTTCGCATTCTTCTGTTTATTCACCTATTGGTATGTGAAACGGAATTTGAAGGAGACGAAGGGGCTCAGCTTAGAAGAAATTGAAAAGGGATTGATTAGTTCTTAAATATAGGAGAACAGCTGGATTATTCCGCTATTCATTTGATACAAAAAAAGCCTTTCAGAAGTTCTGAAAGGCTTTTTTTTGTAACTGTTCGAATAGGCTTAGACCTTATAAACAGCGTTTAAAGCTTATTTATCTTTTTTAGCACCACCACCAAAAACCGAGAAGTGTACATAACGCTTAGGGTTTTCTTTTAAGTCGATGATCAGCTTATCTAAATTGCTGGAAGCATTGCTTAGGTTGTCATACATTTTTGTATCGTTGATCAACAATCCTAACGTACCTTTTCCTTCATTGATTTTTCCTACAATACTTTGTAAGTCGGCCATAGATTTATTGGCGTTGTCAATGGTTTGTTTGAAGTTTGCAGCAGCTACCTGATCAGTCACCGTGCTGATGTTGTTCAGGATGCCATTGATTTTCTCATTGTTATTCTTCAGGTTATTTGTGATGGCTTCTACATTAGAAAGGATAGAAGAGATTCTTGTACCTTCTGAACCTACCAGATGGTCCACTTTTTTAGAAGTTGCTTCCAGTGAAGCTAGTGTAGCGGCAATGCTGTTAAAGCTTTTGTCTACATTTTTCTGGAAGTTAGGGTTAAGGATAGAGTTTACGCTGGTTAAGATCGAGTCCATTTTGGCGATGATCATTTCCGCTTTCTTTTGAACTGGCTGAACTGTTTCCAAAATACCTTTAGCCACATTTGCGTTTAGGGTATCACCGTCTTTAGCAAACACATTACCGGTTCCTAAGGCCATTACAATTGCTTTACCACCTAAAAGGTCGATGCTTTCTAATCTGGCGATACTGTTACTCGGGATCTCGTACTTTCCTTTGATCTTTAGTGTAGCGATGATCGTGCCGTCAGGTTGAAGTGTAAGTGCATCTACACGGCCAATCTGGTAACCATTGATTAATACGGGTTTAGAAACACCCAGACCATCTACATGAGAATATCTGGCATACAATACGGTTTCGCTGGAAAAGATGGCGTTGCCTTTTAAAAAGTTGTAGCCAATGATTAATAAGGCTATTGAAAAGGCTGCTAATATGCCTACTTTGGTTTCGTTTGCTATTTTCACGTATGTGTATTTACTTAATTTACTTCTGTTTGTTTTTTGTATTTCTTAACGGCGTCAAAGATCGCATTTACAATTTCCGCTTGTCCGCTGGCGGAGTTCATATAGTTCTCTTCTGCGGGATTGGATATAAATCCGATCTCGGTGAGTACGGCTGGCATTCCTACTCTTTGTAAGATCAGAATTCCTTGTTCTTTTACGCCTCTGTTGCCTCTGTTATTTTCGTTTGTGTAGTTGTCCTGGATTAACCGGGCTAATTTTAGGCTCTTATCCCTAAATGTATTTTTAAACAAAGATAGTATAATAAATGTTTCAGGATCATTGGGATCATAGCCATCATAATTTTGCTTGTAGTTTTTCTCTAGCTTGATATCGGCATTTTCTCTGATTGCAACGTCCTGTTCGTTAAGGCGATGCGTTCCGGCAACGAAGGTTTCGGTACCCGCAGTTCCTGTGTTTTTTACATACGCATATTTAGGGATTTTGCGGCCATTCTTACCTTTAGTATAGCCAGATACCACCCTGCGGTCGGGCATGGAATTACAGTGAATAGAAATAAAGATATCTGCTTTTGCGTCATTGGCAATTTCGGCTCTTTTATAAAAGTCGACATCGACATCTGTTTTTCTGGTATACAGGATTTTAATATCCGGAAGGTCTTCTTCGAACTTCTTACCCAGCTTTAGGGCCACCTGGAGGGCCACATTTTTTTCTACGGAGTAGGATCCGGCAGCACCGGGTTTACCACCACCGTGGCCGGCATCGATAACTATGGTTTTAACTTTGTATCCCTGGGAAAAAGCAAACTCTGAACTGATAAATAATAAAACGGCAAATAAGAATACACTTCTTTTCAATCTCATCGGGCTTAACTCTTAATTTTTACTTGTAATCTAATTATCCTTCTATCCTATGTTGATAGCTCTGTATGGCCTTTAACAGGCACCTTGTAATCTCTATTTGTCCGGCTTCTGAGTTCATATAGTCCTCTTCGTCCGGGTTACTGATAAATCCTATTTCTGTTAATATGGCGGGCATTCCTGCTCTTGCCAATACGGCCAGGCTTTTCTCCTGAACGCCACGGTTTACCCTACCTACATTTACGTATTCATCCTGTACCAGTTTCGCCAGTTTCAGGCTTTGGGTACGGAAGGTGTTCTTCATCAAAGATAGGATAATATAATTCTCTGCATTATTAGGGTCAAATCCTTCATAGTTCTCTTTGTAGTTTTCCTCTAGAAAGATCGCTGCATTTTCTCTTTTGATTACCTCATCCTGCTCAGAGATTCTACCCATACCAGATACGAAGGTTTCTACTCCACGGGTGGAAGTACTTTTCCGGTACACGCTTTCCGTAATTGGTATTCTTTTCCCATTTTTTCCTTTGCGGGAACCGGTTACTACGCTGGAGCGGATCATCGGCATATCATTACAATGAATGGAGATAAAAAGATCTGCTTTTGCATTGTTGGCAATCGCGATGCGCTCATAAAGTGGTACAAAAACATCAGTCGACCGGGTATAAATGACTTTTACGTCTTTCATATTGGCTTCAATTGCTGCGCCAAGTCGTAAGGCTGTCTTTAAAGCAACGTCTTTTTCAGTCGAATAAGCCCCTCTTGTAGAGCCGTCTTTACCCCCGTGACCAGCGTCTAAGACGATGGTTTTTATTTTATATTCTTGCGCAAGTGCTTGATAATTAGTGGTTGTAGCTATTATCAAGGAAATAAATACGATCAAAATTGCATTTGGTCTAAGCAATGGCATATTTTTCATTAATTTTGAACGTTTTGGATTAAACATTAATGCAAAAATAACATTCACACACGAATTTGAAACTTTTAAGCGACATCATTTTTTCTAAACGCCTTGTTTTATTGACATTTGTTGGTATTCTGGCATTTGCATCTCCCGGTTTTTCGAGTCCTCAGCAAGTTACTCCGCTTAAGAGACAATCCAATCAGGCACCGATACAACCGCAAGGGAAAAGCACGTCCATACCCAGCGACGTCAAAAACGGACCAATCAGCAGTGATAACAAAAATGCGCCGGGGAAAACCAATCCTCAGGATACGGCGAAGACCAGCGATAAACTCGAATATTCTGCAAAAGATTCTACAAAAGTTAATAAGAAAGATGGCACCGTATATCTATATGGCAGGGCAAGGGTAATTTACCAGGGCCTGGAGCTTGATGCCGATTACATTACTTATAACGACAATACGAAGACTATTTTCGCCAGTGGCGTAAAAAATAAAAAAGGTAAATACGTCGGCAGACCGATCTTTAAGATGCCCGGACAAGGGAATTCTATTGCCGATTCGCTGCGCTACAATACCGAAACCGGTGCCGGAAAAATCTATGGTGTTTTTTCTGAGCAGGAGGGTGGATTCTTCTCCGGAGGTGTGGCCAAAAAGCAACCTGATGATGAGATTCACAGTAAAGGGCAGATCTATAGTACCTGTAATTTACCGCATCCCCATTTTGGACTCCACATTACCAAAGGTATCGTGACCGAAAAACAAATCATTACCGGGCCTGTCTATTTGGAAATAGAAGATATTCCTTTGCCATTGGGACTGCCTTTTGCGTTTTTCCCGAAGCCCAATAAGAAATCTTCCGGAATCATCCTGCCATCTCCCGGAGAGGATTATACCCGTGGGTTTTTCCTGAGAGAAGGGGGTTATTACATTGGTTTTAATGATTACATGGATGCCAAATTATTAGGAACCATTTATACCCGTGGTTCTTATCAGTTAGACCTGACTTCTAACTATACTAAAAGGTATAAGTATAACGGAAATCTGGCCTTATCCTACGGAAGTAACCGTTACGGAATTGAGGGAACGCCAGGCTATACACCGGTAAAAGATTATAGTGTCCGCTGGACTCATAGCCAGAATGCCAATGCAAATCCCGGAAGTACTTTTTCTGCCAATGTAGACATAAAAAGTCAGGGGTATAACAAAAATACTGCCGCCGGGGGGTATTATGACCCGATTCAGTTGTCCCAGAATAACCTGCGCTCTTCTATTGCTTATACCACAATGCTCGCAAACGGGTTGTTTAACCTTTCTACGGCAGCTTCCGTTGATCAGGATATTTCCAAAGGGACAACCACCTTGCAGTTGCCGGATATGAACTTAGCAATGACCCGGAATATTTATCCTTTTGCTTCCAAAAATAGTGTGGGAGATCCAAAATGGTATGAGAAGATTTCTGTGGGCTATACCATGCAAAGTTCCAACTCTGTATCTGCGAGCGATAGCACATTATTTAAAAGAGAAACACTGAATAAGTTCAGAAACGGGGTGCAACATAATATTCCGATTTCCATGAACTTTAATGTGCTGGAGTATTTCAACTTTAATACCAGTATCAATTATACCGAACGCTGGCATTTCCAGTCGATCAGAAAAGAGTTTATGAAAGCAACCGGTGGTGGCGATGATTTAGTGAAGATCGATACGATTCCGGGCTTTAACCGGTATGGCACTTACACAATAGGTGGTGGTGTGACCACTAAAATATACTCTACGGCACAATTTTCAAACTTAGGCAAGCTGAAAGCGATCAGGCATGTGATGACGCCTTATGCGAACTTTGGATATACACCGAATTTTGCAGATCCTAAATACGGGAACTATCTTCCTGCAAAATATGTAGGAACTGATGAAGTGGTAAAGGATAAAGATGGCAAGCCTTTATATTATGCGAAACAGGAAGGTTTACTTTATGGGGCTCCATCAACCGGAAGCTCTGCCACCATCAGTTTTGGTATCGGGAATAATGTAGAAGCAAAGGTTTTAGTGCCTAATGATACCACCGGAAAAGGAGAAAAGAAAGTACCGCTGATCAACAATTTATCCATTGGTTCCTCCTATAACCTACTGGCAAAGAAACGTAAATTAGCTGATTTCAGTATTAGTGGAAGTACGCCGTTTTCTGACAAGTTTCAGGTGAATTATCAGGCGCGATTGAATCCTTATGTGGTTGGAGATACCATCATTAATGGTGTGAGTCAGCCGATTTTAACGGAAACCTATACCTGGCAAAGAGGAAGGTTACCACGTGCAACTTCCTTCGGTTTCTCTTTTGACTACAGTTTGAACCCGGAAGCCTTAAAACGTAAAAATGATACGGAGCAGGATCGTAAGATGGATGCCATTCAAAAAGGAATGACTCCGGAGCAAGCGGAAGCCCTGGCAAAAGTAAGCAGGGACCCTAATGCCTTTGTCGACTTTAAAATTCCATGGAACTTTGCTTTCCGATATAGCTTTGACTACAGTACCGATGATGTGGGTAGAAACAGAAGAATCACCAATAGTCTTTCTTTTAACGGAGACGCCAATATCACGCCAAAATGGAAGGTAACTTTTGACTCTGGCTGGAACTTCGATACCAATAGTTTTCAAATGACCAGGTTTGGTATTTACCGCGACCTGCATTGCTGGGACATGAGTTTCAGTTGGATTCCTTTTGGAACGTATCAAATGTATTCGGTAGATATTAAAGTTAAAGCTTCGGTATTACAGGATCTGAAACTGAGCAAAAGAAAGAATTACTATACGAGATATTAAACCCCTTCATATGCTGGCAGAAATTATTACCATAGGCGATGAGATTCTTATCGGCCAGATTGTGGATACCAATTCCGCCTGGATGGCGAAACAGCTGAACCAGATTGGCATGAAAGTGAAACAGATCACTTCGGTTTCCGATGATGCCGATCATATTATGGAGGCACTCCGACTGGCAGAAAGCAGGGCTGATGTGATTCTGATGACCGGCGGATTAGGCCCTACCAAAGACGATATCACCAAGGTTACCCTCGCTAAATATTTCAATATGGGGTTCCGCAGAGATGAAGAAACCCTGGCACATGTGTCGGAAATTTTTGAACGGCTGAACCGCCCGATGATTGAGCTCAACAGAAAGCAGGCAGACGTTCCGGATGGTTGTACTGTCATTAAGAATAAAAACGGGACAGCGCCATGTATGTGGTTCGAAGAACATGGAAAGATCTTTGTATCGATGCCCGGCGTTCCTTTCGAAATGATGTACCTGATGGATGATGAAATCCTGCCAAGGATTAAAGCGGCTTTCAAACTGCCTGTTATTTACCATAAAACCATTCTGACTTCCGGCCTCGGGGAATCCTTCCTGGCCATGGAAATTGAAGACATCGAAAACAGCTTACCGGATACGATAAAACTGGCCTATCTGCCTAAATTAGGACAAGTGCGCCTGCGTTTAAGTACCACCGGCGAAGAAGAAGCACCACTTAAAGCAGCAGTAGATTTTTATGCACAGCAGATCATCGCCAGGATAAAAAACCATGTGGTTGCTGAAGAAGATATTGCCCTGGAAAAGGTTATTCTGAACTTTATGGAGCAAAGGAAACTGACGCTTTCTACGGCAGAAAGTTGTACCGGAGGCTATATTGCCCACCTGATCACCCAACATCCCGGCTGCTCTTCTGTCTATGAAGGTGGTGCGGTTACCTATTCTTACGACCTTAAAATGTCGCTGCTTGGTGTTCAGGCAGAAACATTGGCCAAATTTGGCGCGGTTAGTGAAGAAACGGTAAAAGAAATGGCGGTTGGTGCAATTAAAAATTTTAAAACAGACTATGCGGTTGCCGTGAGTGGCATCGCTGGTCCGGATGGCGGAATGCCGGATAAGCCGGTTGGAACTGTCTGGATTGCAGTAGCTCATGCCAAAGGCGTGGTGTCTAAAGTTTTTAGCTTCGGCAACAAAAGAACACAGAATATTGAGCGGTCGGCAGCAGCTGCGCTATCAATGATTTTGAATGAACTCAGGCAACATGAGGATTAAGTGTCCGAAATACTTTACTTTTGTACCTGTTACCAATTAGAAAATAAAAAATGGCTCAATACGAATTATTGTTACCTAAAATGGGGGAGAGCGTTGCGGAAGCAACCATTATCAAATGGCTTAAACAACCAGGAGATATGATAGAATTGGATGATACGATTTTAGAAATAGCTACGGATAAGGTGGATTCTGAAGTTCCATCACCAATTGCCGGCAAGTTAATTAAGCAGTTATTTACAGAAGATGAGGTAGTTCAGGTAGGTGCAGTAATTGCAATTATTGAAACAGATGCCAATGCTGTAGCTACACCAGTAGCGGAAGCTGGCGTTGTCGAAACTGCGGTTCCACAAAATCATGAGGATGCCGTTTTAGCACAAATTCCAGGTACAGAACAGTTGTTGTCAAATGAGCACACTGAGGAGGCGCTTAGCGCAAGCTCAGATCGTTTTTATTCTCCTTTGGTGAAGAATATCGCCGCTCAGGAAAATATCGCAGTGACAGAGCTGGATCGCATTACAGGAACAGGAGCAGAAGGCCGCTTAACAAAAGACGATCTTTTAAACTATATACAACAAAAAGCAAGTGGTACGGTGAAAACTGCAACTACTCCGGTAGCACAGGCTCCGGCCCCGGTTGCTCCGGCAGCCGCTCCGGCAACACCAGTTTCGGCTGCGCCGGTAAACGGGAATCAGTCAACTCCAAAAGCAGCGCCTTCGGTTAGCATTAGCGGTGGTGACGAGATCATTGAAATGGACAGGATGCGTCGTCTCATTGCAGATCATATGATCATGAGCGTTCAGACTGCTCCACACGTAACTTCTTTCGTAGAAGCCGATGTAACCAATATGGTGATGTGGCGCGAAAAAGTGAAACGTCCTTTTGAAAAACGTGAAAATGAAAAGATCACTTTTACGCCGATCTTCATTGAAGCAGTAACTAAAGCCATCAAAGATTTCCCAATGATCAATGTATCCGTTAATGGGACACAAATCATCAAGAAAAGAGATATTAATATCGGTATGGCAGCAGCCTTGCCAAGTGGTAACCTGATTGTACCGGTGATCAAAAATGCAGATCAGATGAACCTCTTAGGTTTAACAAAATCTGTAAATGACCTGGCGGTACGTGCCCGTACTTCTAAACTAAAACCAGACGAAACACAAGGTGGTACATTCACCCTGACTAACGTTGGTTCTTTTGGAAACGTGATGGGAACGCCAATCATTAACCAGCCTCAGGTAGCTATTTTAGCAGTAGGTGCCATTAAAAAGAAACCAGCAGTACTGGAAACAGAATACGGTGATGTGATTGCGATCCGTCACATGATGTTCCTTTCCCTGTCTTACGACCATAGGGTAGTAGATGGTTCTTTAGGTGGATCATTTGTTCGCCGTGTGGCAGATTACCTGGAAAACTGGGACGTCAACAGAGAAATTTAATCAGAAGCTTTTAATACAGCATCATATCCGGTTCTAAAATAAACCTTTTTTAACCGGACAAAACTTCCTTATATGAAAAAGGCCCCGAATTCCGGGGCCTTTTTGCAATCAAAACAAAAACTAATACTAGTTAAAAAACACTTCCTCTTCGGTTACAGTTTGTACCTGTTGTTCCGTATAAGTATACCTTCCGGTATGGGCAATAAATATCTCTTTTTGCTCTAGCAAAGAACGGTTTTCCAATAAAGTTTTCAGGCTGATGCTACCGATTACATATTTGTAATCCTGACGGGCAAAGCGCTCTACAATATTCTCTACTTTCAATTGCGCTAAAGTATCTTCATTTGAATAACGCAGGTAAACTTCAATGTTCACGTTATCGGTATGGATCAAACCATTTTGCTGATGGAATTTTTTATACTCATAACGGTAATCATATCTTAAGGCAGCAATGTCGGAAAGTACAGCAGCACCTGTTGGGTGACCACCAGCGCCTTTACCGAAAAAGAACTGCTTATCAGCGAAAGCTGCCTGAACAGTTACGCCATTGTATTCATTTTCTACATTGAAAAGGAAATCATCAGATTTCACAAACTTCGGCAATACATACGTTACCACTTGTTTGGTACTGATTTTACGTGCTGTAGGAACCAGTTTAATCTTGAAGTTTTTCTCTTTTGCATATCTGATGTCATCGTCATTCAGGTTCTGAATACCAATGTTCAGGATATCTTCCGGACGGATAAACAAACCATAAGCATGCGCAGTAGCGATCGCCAGCTTGAATTTCGGATCGTAACCACCCACATCCATAATCGGATCAGTTTCTGCGAAACCAAGGTCCTGAGCCTGCTTTAAAGCAACGCCATATTCCATGTTCTCATTGAAAATCTTAGAAAGAATATAGTTTGAAGAACCGTTAAAGATTCCGCTGATGCCATGTAGCAATTCATTGTTATAGTATTCTTCCAGATTTCTGATGATTGGAATACTTCCACATACTGCAGCTTCATACAATAAAGATACCCCATGTTTTGCCTGCAATTCTACCAGTTCAGCAAGGTGATTGGCAATCATTTTCTTATTGGCAGAAACTACGTTTTTACCGCTGATCAATGCGCGTTTGGTAATGATATACGCTGCATCTGCATCATCAATTAATTCTACGATGGTATTGATTTCTTCGTTATTCAGGATTTCGTCGTGATCGGTAGTGAAAAGATGCGCGTCTAAACTGCGTTTCTTTTCCGGATTTTTGATAGCGATTTTAATGATCTCCAGGTTCAGATCCTGACCACGAATGATATCATGTAATCCCTGACCTACTACCCCAAATCCAAATAAACCAATTTTAAGTTTCTTGCTCATCTATCTAAGTACTATGCTGTTTTATGTAATTTAATTATTTTCTTGTTTGTGCTTTCTTTAAGGAAGTTCCCGATCACATTGGTTAAAACATCCGTTTCAATCAGGAATCCATCATGACCATAAGCAGATTTTACGCTGTAAAACTCCGCATCAGGAATGTGTTTGCTCAGGAACTGTTGTTCAGAAATCGGGAATAATACGTCGTTTTCTATCCCGATAACTAAGGTGTTGGCTTTAATAGAACCTAGCGCATCTGTAATGCTGGTTCTGTTTCTACCTACATTGTGACTGTCCATCGCTTTGCTCAGGTACCAGTAACTATAGGCGTTGAAGCGGTTACAAAGCTTTTCGCCCTGGTAGTTTTGGTAAGAAGAAGCGCGGAAAGAGCCGGTTTTTTCATTTACACTCTCTAATTGAGTAGCGGTATACGCATCGTAACTGCGGTAAGACAATAAAGCGATGCTACGTGCAGTTTTTAAGCCTTTTAATCCACCATCAGGTTTGTTGGCGTAAAAACTTCTATCGGAGCTAATGGCCAAACGCTGACTTTCATTGAAAGCAATGCCCCAAGGGGAATGTACTGCGTTGGTCGCTACCAGGATCAGGTTTTGTATGGTTGAGGGCTCTTCAATAGCCCATTCTACGGCTTGCTGGCCACCCAATGATCCGCCAATAAGTACTTTAATCTCTTCAATACCCAAATGCGCCGCCAGTAAACGGTGTGCCGCCACCATATCACGGATGGTTACTTCCGGGAAAGCCAGGTAATAAGGCAATCCGGTGGTTGGGTTTATGCTTAATGGACTCGTGCTGCCATAGTGGGAGCTCAATACATTGGCGCAAATGATAAAATGTTCTTCCGGATTAAACAGGTCATTGTTTCCAAACAGACCTTTCCACCAATCCAATACGTCTGCATTGGCTGTCAACGCGTGACAAGCCCAGATCACATTGTCTTTTTTGGCGTTTAATTTTCCATACGTCTGGTAGGCAAGCTCGACTTTGCGCAATTTCTTGCCGCTTTCAAGCTTGAAAACTTTTGTGTGGGTATAAGTGGAGGTAGTGCTCATTGTGATGCTTTGGTCGTGAGGTTATTATTTAGCGGAAATGATGGCAAATGCCTGTTCAAAATCTGCTTTGATATCGTCAATATGCTCGATGCCTACAGAAACGCGCAATAGGTTTGGTGTAACACCCGCGCTGATTTGTTCTGCTTCGCTCAGTTGTTGGTGCGTGGTTGCCGCAGGCTGAATAATCAGCGTTTTTGCATCACCAACGTTGGCTACATGGCTCACTAATTTCAGGGAATCAACCAATGTTGTGGCCTGTGTTTTCTCGCCATGAAGTTCAAATGAAAGTACCGCACCGAAACCATTTTGCAGGTATTTCTTCGCGTTAGCATGGTAAGGGCTGCTTTCTAAACCTGGATAGTTCACTTTTTTCACTGCTTCATGGTTTTCTAACCAGGTAGCTAAGGCCAAAGCATTGTCTACATGGCGTTGCACACGCAGGGAAAGTGTTTCTAGTCCCTGAATTAACAGGAAGGAGTTGAAAGGAGATAGGGCCGGACCGAAATCTCTAAGACCTTCTACACGGGCACGGATGGCGAATTGTATGTTGCCAAATGGGCCACCGATGCCAAAAACATCGTTAAATACCAATCCGTTGTAACCTTCCGAAGGATCTGTAAATTGCTTGAATTTACCATTACCCCAGTTGTAATTTCCACCGTCTACGATGACGCCACCAACACTGGTACCATGACCGCCGATCCATTTGGTAGCCGATTGAACCACCACATGAGCGCCATGCTCCAATGGACGGAACAAATAACCAGCTGCACCGAAGGTATTGTCTACAATTAATGGCAGACCATGTTTGTTGGCAATGGCTGATATTTTTTCGAAGTCAGCAATGCTGAAAGATGGGTTACCGATACTTTCTAAATAAAGTGCTTTCGTATTGGCGTCGATTTTTGCTTCAAAATCTGAGGCATCATCGCCATTGGCGAATTTCACTTCGATACCTAATCGTTTGAAAGCAACTTTAAACTGGTTGTAAGAACCACCATATAAATGTGAGGAAGAAACGAAGTTGTCGCCAGCTTCCAGAATATTGTT
The DNA here is from genome assembly GCF_032677645.1 of Pedobacter gandavensis. GTDB lineage: Bacteria > Bacteroidota > Bacteroidia > Sphingobacteriales > Sphingobacteriaceae > Pedobacter > Pedobacter gandavensis_A. The sequence goes on from NZ_JAVTSB010000012.1 coordinate 59,167, forward strand.
TAATGCGATAAATTGAGCGGCCATTCCTGAGCCTACCGCTACTGCGGCTACACCACCTTCTAATGCTGCCACACGTTTTTCGAAAACGTCTGTGGTTGGGTTCATGATCCGGGTGTAGATATTACCAAATTCCTTTAAAGCGAACAGGTTTGCACCATGCTCAGAATTCTTGAATCCATAAGAAGTTGTCTGGTATATAGGTACTGCTCTTGAGCCTGTTGTAGGGTCAACTTCTTGTCCTGCGTGTATTTGTAAAGTTTCGAATTTATGGTTGGTTGACATGTGGTCTCGATTTAAATGGTTGGCGAATAAGGGTTTAAGTATTCCAGGTCCTGAGGTTAAATCAAGATTGGATATAGGCATATAGCGTACCTCTGTGGAGGCCTTCCGGATGGATCAAGAATGCAAAAGGAAGATTTTTGAATTTATCGCATGCAACAGCACATACAAATTGTACGCTGCTTACTACAATAATTAGAATAATCCGAGGTGTTGTTAACTGTTTTCATTGTCTTAATTTATCTCTCCAGAACGCACCATGCGAACCGGTCAGGAATTGGCACCTTCTCCATTTTGGGAGGGTTGCCAGTGGGTCAAAGAGCCTGTCTCTCGCCACTTCTTTATAAATCAAAACCAGCCTTTTGGGAGGTGATGACTTGAATAGCTTTCGCTAAGAATAATCCAAATGTAGGGTTAAGTCACAAAATAACCAAAATATAATTCTGATTATTTTGTAATTAACTGATTTGTAAGGTAATAAAATGATATTATTGCGCTATATAGGTATAGTGTTTTTCTGTTTTTAACCTAAAGCTTGCTTGAAATCTGCGATTAGATCATCTATGTGTTCTAGTCCTACAGATATCCGAATTAAATTTTGTGGGGTTTTGGTATCTGGCCCTTCAACTGAGGCGCGATGCTCAATCAGGCTTTCTACGCCACCCAGACTGGTTGCCTGTGCAAATAACCGGACTGTATTTACTACTCTCCGCGCCTCAGCGGCACCACCATGGACTAAAATTGACAACATACCACCAAAACCGCTCATTTGTTGTCTGGCGATATCATGTTGGGGATGTGTCGATAATCCTGGATAGAATACGGCTTCTACTTTAGGATGTTTTTCCAGGTAAAGGGCAAGGGCCATGCCGTTTTCGCAATGGCCACGCATGCGGTAAGGCAGGGTTTTGATGCTTCTCAGTAGTAAAAAGCAGTCGAATGGGGATGGAACTGCACCACCAATCTGCTGGATGTTCCTAACTTTTTCCCAGAATGGGGTCATTTTAGCGGTGGTTAAAGCACCACCCAGCACATCACTATGTCCGCCGATATATTTAGTCGTAGAATGCATCACGATATCTGCCCCTAATGCAATCGGGTTTTGTAAACAAGGGGAGGCAAAAGTACTGTCGCAAGCCAACAGGAGGTTATGCTGTTTGGCAATTGCAGAAACTGCTGCCAGGTCTGTGATTTTCAATAAAGGGTTAGAAGGTGTTTCTACCCAGATCATCACGGTATTTTCTTTGATATAGGCGGCGATTCCCGCAATATCCGTCAGGTCGATAAAATCTATGGTTAAGGTATCTGCAAAGATGGATTGCAGTTGTTTTTTAAAACCCCAGTACATATCGTCAGGAGCGATGATATGACTACCTGGTGCTAAGGCCTGAAAAAGGGACATCCCTGCGGTGTTCCCGGAAGAAAATGCGCAGGTATCTGCACCATTTTCCAGATCTGTTAAAACTTTTTCTAAAGCAGAGCGATTCGGGTTACTGACACGGCTGTACATATGTCCGCCAGAATAGCCACCATCTTCATCTCTGAAATAGGTTGTGGACAAATTAATAGGCGGTGTGACATCGCCAGTAGCGGATTTATACAAATTTCCGGAATGTATTGCTAAAGTTTCTGCTTTCATTTTCAGTAGGATAAATAGTTAATCAGGGATCTGAATCCCACAATGCTAAAGGTAAAAATTATTCTGAGGAAGTTTTGGCAAGATTTATGTAATTGAAAGGTCACAAGGAGTTATATGGTAAAAAGTACATTTTTGTCAGTTAGCTTCAGAAGATGAAAAAAAGTTAAACAAATAATAAAAAAGATTGATATGAAAAAAATATTCCTGATCGCAGCCATTTTATGCAGTTCATTAATGGTATTGCAAAGCTGCTCTCCAAAAGGTGGTTCTGGTACTGAAGTGGTAAAAAGAGGTGATGTGACTGGTACATGGGTATTAAATGATATCACTTACGAAGGTATTCCTGAGGCTTCAGTAAAAACATTATTTGGCGAAGCTGCGCCGAGCTGCTTTGTAGGTGGTACCTGGAGGTTAACAAATAGCGGTAATGGAAATTACAGCATCCCTGGTGGTGGCAATTGCGCAGCAAAAGTACAGTCAATTTACTGGTCTGCAAGCGTACCTGATCAGACTTTTCAGTTCAAGAAAATATACGAAGGTGATAAAGCTAAAAACGTAACTGAAGGTTACCGTTTAGTTCTTTCTACTTCTTCAAAAGAATCATTGGTGATCAAATCACCAGTAGAATATGGTAATACTACAGCTTACATTGTGTTGCACTTCACGAAAGCAGTAAAATAAATTTTTGGTTTAAATTTGGTTTAGGTTGAAGGGACTCGTGGTTGGGTCCCTTTTTTGTGCTTAAAAAACCCTAATTTTGCGGCATTAAGGGAATACTATGATGTCAGACCTGATTATACTCTGTATAGTCTCTTTTTTTGCCGGTTTTATAGATGCGATTGTTGGTGGAGGTGGATTGTTGCAAACCCCTGCGATCATGATTGTATTGCCACAATATTCGGTGGCCACCCTTTTTGGAACCACAAAAATCCCTTCTCTTTCCGGAACTGCATTTGCAGCATGGAAATACTCCCAAAATGTAAAACTGAACTGGCCATTGCTTATTTATATTGCTATTGCGGCATTTATAGGGGCAGTTTTGGGTGCGCACAGCATTACGCTGATCGATAATACCATCATCAAGCCTATTGTTTTCGGGATTTTGATCCTGGTTGCGGTTTATACTTATTTCAATAAACAATTCGGCGTACATCAGGAAAAGGAACATACGGTATTGCAGCAGGTGCTTATCGGATTGTTGTTCGGTTTTACCATCGGATTTTATGATGGTTTAATTGGCCCGGGAACCGGCACCTTTTTTATCCTCGCCTTTATTGCTTTAATGGGCTACGACTTCCTGCATGCCAGTGCTAGTGCAAAGTTGATCAATATGGCGACCAATATCGCAGCCATCTGCTATTTTGGAAGCACCGGGCATATCCTTTATGAATTTGCCATTCCAATGGCTTTTTGTAATGTGGGAGGCTCTTTTTTAGGAACTAAACTTGCCCTGTTGAAAGGCAATAAATTTATACGCATCTTTTTTTTACTAGTGGTTTTCGGGACGATCCTGAGGTTTGCTTATGATATTTTTATCAAAGCATAATTGTTGTTTTATGGTTTTGAAAAGCACATTGTCTTTTCCGGACCCAATTGATATTTAATGAAAAAGAATAAGATTTTTGTGTTCGCGATTTTGATTTTTGGTTTATTGATCGCTGTTTTCGCCTTTGGTTTATCTACGATTAAGACGGATGTTGCGGTAAGAAGACCGGTTAATTTCCCTGCAATTGTTCAGCAGGGCCCTGCTTTAACGGTTGAAGGGGTTACCCTTGGGCAAAAGTTATTTGATGATGCACTGCTTTCTAAAAACGGAAAGGTGGCCTGTGCTTCCTGTCACAATCAGACGGATGGTTATGCCAGTAAAGGAATAAAAATCAATCCGGGGGTAAATGAAGATATCCTTGGGACAAAAAACACCCCTGCATTGATGAACCTGCAATGGAAGACTTCGTTTTTCAGGGATGGTAGAGAATCACATTTGCGCAATACGGCGATTAATGCCTTAACGAGCCCGGCAGAAATGGGGGAGACCATGGATAATGTGGTTGGAAAATTGAACAATTCGCCGATATATAAGCATTATTTTAAGTCGGTTTTAGGCGTTGATACCATTCAGGAGCGCGACGTAACCGGAGTGATCGAGCAATATTTATTGTCGCTGGTCTCTGCAAATTCACGTTACGACAAACTGGTGGTTAAGCAAGAAAACACCTTTACACCAGCCGAATTGGATGGTTTGAGGCTTTTTAAAGAAAAATGTGCGACTTGTCATTCGGGAGATTTGTTTACCGATGAGTCTTTACGAAATATCGGTACGGCCACTGCAAATGATCCGGTGAAAAAGTTTAAAGTACCTTCTTTAAGAAATATCGCGGTAACCGCTCCTTATTTTCATGATGGACGTTTTAAAACTTTAGAAGAGGTAATGCAACATTATGCTACTGGTGTGCATGCGGAAAAGGATTTAGACCCTTTGATGCAGACCAATGGGAAAGCGGGGATTCCGTTGACAGATCCGGAGCAGAAAAAGGTGGTCGCGTTTTTGAAAACTTTAACGGACGATGCTTTTATCAATAAGATGACGCTTCAATAGTTTTTTGTATATTGCTATAATGAAAATATCCATTCCTGAACATCAGGAATGGATATTTTGTTTTAAAATGGATTTTTCATTTCGTTTTGACTGGCAGTTGTGCTTTGTTTTATGGGGGCCTTGACAGGCTTCTGGCGCGGGGCTGGTGGGGCCTTGTAGGGCCTGCAGCCCTTGCAATAACCGCTTTGCGCCCTCACATTGTTTTTTCATCCGTTGATCAGGTCAAATCGGTTCACAGGGTCTTCCGGTTGTCTTCTCGCTACCTTCACGTTGTCTTCCGCAGACAAGCAATCCCTCCGGGTTGCTCTTTTACATAATGCTGACAGCTAAAACCAGTTAAAAAACGGGTTTATGGTGATTTTATACTACTTTTGTTCATGATGAGGCCATTCTTTATATGCGCCTGTCTTTTTACATTTGTACCATTATCTCATTATACATGGATGCTAATTCAACGCTGGCTTTAGTGCTTAACGACAATGATTTGTCTGCCGAACTTAAAGCAATAGCAAATAAAGTACAGAATCAGGAAAGAATCACCTTCGATGAAGGCGTTTATCTTTATGAACATGCCGAACTAGGTTATCTAGGTGTTTTGGCCAACTATATCAGGGAGCAAAAACACGGCGATAAAACCTATTTCAACCGCAATTTTCATATTGAGCCAACCAATGTTTGCGTGTACGACTGCAAATTTTGTTCTTATTCCCGTTTGATTAAACAAAAGGAAGAAGGATGGGAAATGAGCGTAGATGGCATGATGGATGTGCTTAAAAAGTACGACAATGAGCCGGTTACGGAAGTTCATATCACTGGTGGTGTAGTTCCAAAACAAAATCTGGCGTTCTACAGCGATTTCTTTAGAAAAGCGAAAGCACATCGTCCGGATTTACACATCAAAGCATTAACTCCGGTAGAGTATTATTACATCTTCAAAAAGGCGAAATTAACGCATTATGAAGGCATGAAATATTTGCAGGAAGCTGGTCTGGATTCTATGCCAGGTGGTGGTGCAGAGATTTTCCATCCGGAAGTAAGAGAAAAAATTGCACACGATAAATGTAATGCAGAACAGTGGCTGGATATTCATGAGCAAGCGCATAAGCTGGGCATGAAAACCAATGCAACGATGCTTTACGGACATATAGAAGAGTTTTGGCACCGGGTTGACCATATGGAACGCCTGCGTCAGCAACAAGATAAATCAGGAGGTTTCCAGGCTTTTATTCCATTGAAATTCAGAAATCAGAACAACCAGATGGACCACGTGCCTGAGGTTTCTGTGATCGAAGATTTAAGAAATTACGCCATTGCAAGGATTTACCTGGATAATTTTGACCATATCAAGGCCTACTGGGCGATGATTAGCCGTCAGACTGCACAGCTTTCCCTGAACTTTGGGGTAGATGATATTGATGGTACTTTAGATGATACCACCAAAATTTACTCGATGGCAGGGGCAGAAGAACAGCATCCAGCGATGAATACGGAAGAATTGGTGAACCTGATCAAACAGGTAAACCGTAAGCCGATAGAAAGAGATACCCTTTATAATGTAGTAACCGATTATACAGACGTTGTTTTTGAAGGGGAAGTGAAACCACAGTATTATAAATTGCCGGTCATCAATTAATGGAGAAAGAACTATATATCATCAGACATGGTGAAACCGATTTAAATAAACAGGGAATTGTACAGGGAAGAGGGATTAACAGTGATCTAAATGATACCGGAAGGGCACAGGCAGCGGCATTTTATGCCATGTACAAGGATGTTCCTTTTGATAAAGTTTACACTTCTTCGTTAAAGCGCACGCACCAAACCGTTAAAGGTTTTATCGATGCGGGTTTGCCATGGGAACAATTGTCTGGTTTGGATGAGCTGGCCTGGGGTATATGGGAAGGAAAAACCAATGATGAACACGCCATTGCTGCTTTTAAAGGCATGATGGAAAAGTGGCAGGCTGGTGATTTCGATAGTCATTTTGAAGGCGGCGAAAGTCCGAATCAAGTGAAAATCCGCCTTCAGGAAGCGTTAGACGTGATTGTGAAGGCTCCTAACGAGAAAAAGGTACTGATCTGTATGCATGGAAGAGCGATGCGATTATTGCTTTGCCTGCTTACCGGCAAGCCATTAAACGAGATGACCGATTTCCCGCATCAGAATACGACGCTCTATAAAGTCGATTTGAACGATGGTCAGTTTACGATCATGGAGTTCAATAATACGGATCATTTAAAATCATTTCCAATTGAATAAGATTAAGATTTCCGCAGTTTCTTATACCAATACCAAGCCTTTTATTTATGGTATTGCCCATACAGAACTGATGGATAAAATAGATTTAAGTTTAGATATTCCTACGGATTGTGCCGCCAAATTGATTAACAATCAGGTGGATATCGGTCTGATTCCAGTTGCGGCTATCCCTCTAGTGCCCAACGCAAATATCGTTTCCGATTATTGTATAGGCTCTGTAGGCGCGGTAAATTCCGTCTTTGTGTTTAGCAATGTTCCGGTTTCGGAGATTAAAACGGTAAAGCTGGATAGTCATTCCCGCACTTCCAATAATCTGGCTAAGGTATTACTGAAATTCCATTGGAAACAGGAGGTCAGTTTTACCAATGATCTGAATGCAGAAACGGATGCCATGGTTTTAATCGGCGACCGTACTTTCGGCAAGAAATCTAACTACGCTTATGTCTATGATATGGGCGAAGAGTGGATGAAATTTACCGGTTTGCCTTTCGTATATGCGGCATGGGTGGCCAATAAAACGATTCCTGAGGAATTTATTGCGGAGTTTAACCAGTCGCTGGCTTATGGCCTTTCCCGTCGCGGAGAATTGTTAAAGGAATTGCCTGAAATCGCAGATTTTGATATGGAAGATTACCTGTTTCATAAGCTGGATTTTGAACTCACGAGTAAAAAATGCGAAGCATTGAACTTGTTCTTATCCTATATAGAACAATTGTAAAATTTATAGTTTTCAACAAACCTTAAAGGTTAGCCATTCAGGTACTATCTTTACGGTTTTGTAAATAAGATACATTTTGGCTAAAGACAAGACTAAAGAGACACCTTTAATGCAGCAGTACAATGCTATTAAAGCAAAGTACCCCGGTGCATTATTATTGTTCAGAGTAGGCGACTTCTATGAAACATTTGGTGAAGATGCCGTAAAGACCTCCCAGATTCTGGGGATTGTATTGACAAGAAGGGGAAATGGACCAGGTGGTCATATTGAACTGGCGGGATTTCCACATCATTCTTTAGACAATTACCTTTCTAAATTGGTTAGGGCCGGACAAAGAGTCGCGATCTGCGATCAGCTGGAAGATCCGAAACTGACGAAAACCATTGTAAAACGCGGCGTAACCGAATTGATTACACCCGGAGTTGCTTATAGTGACAATATCCTGAGTCAGAAGTCTAACAATTACCTCGCTGCCGTTTATTTCGATAAAGCAGGATTAGGCGTGTCTTTTCTGGACATTTCTACCGGTGAGTTTTATGTGGCGCAGGGCAATGAAGAATATATCGATAAGCTTTTACAAGGCTTTAAACCCACAGAAGTTATTTTTCAGAAAAGTAAAAGACAGGAATTCCTGGAACTTTTCGGGGATAAGTTCTATACCTTCACTTTAGACGACTGGGCTTTTACCACAGATTACGCCACAGAAACTTTGCAAAAGCATTTTGAAGTGAATTCTTTAAAAGGTTTTGGCGTGGATAAGTTGTCTATCGGCATCATTGCCGCAGGGGTTATCCTTCATTATCTGAATGAAACCGAGCACAAGAATCTAAAACACATCAGTGCTATTTCCCGTTTAGAGGAAGATAAATACATGTGGCTGGATCGTTTTACGATTCGCAACCTGGAATTGGTGAGCTCTAACAATGAAAATGCGGTAACGCTTTTCCAGATTTTAGACCATACTTCTACGCCAATGGGGGCACGTTTGCTGCACCGTTGGATCATCATGCCGCTTAAAGAACTGAAACCTATCCAGGAACGCCTGGGGATGGTAGAATATCTGGTAAAAGATGAGGAACTGGTAGAGAAATTCTTAGACCATATTAAACAGATCGGTGATCTGGAACGCCTGATTTCTAAGGTCGGTTTGTTGAAAGTTGGCCCCAGAGAATTGTGTCAGCTGAAAAAAGCTTTGTATCATATTGAGTCGGTCAAAGAGATTGCTAACGCTTCTGCAAACCCATTTTTGATGGCTTTGGCCGCGCAGTTAGATCCTTGTTTGTCCATCCGGGAAAAGCTGGAAAGGGAATTACAACAAGATCCTCCGGCTTTACTGATCAAAGGAAATGTAATTGCAGATGGGGTTAATGAAGAACTAGATCGACTGCGTAAAATCTCCTTCGGTGGAAAAGATTATTTAGTAGAAATTCAAAAAAGAGAAGCGGCCATTACGGGCATTCCTTCGCTTAAAGTTGCCTTCAATAACGTTTTCGGTTATTATCTGGAGGTAACGCATACGCATAAAGATAAAGTTCCTACCGATTGGATCAGGAAACAGACCCTGGTGAGTGCAGAGCGCTATATTACACCAGAGTTGAAAGAATATGAGGAGCAGATCCTGGGTGCGGAAGAGAAGATCATGCAGATCGAAATCCGACTTTACGGGGAGTTAATGGTTCTTGTGAGTGCTTATATCAAACAAATCCAGCTGAATGCTTTCTGTATTGCGCAACTGGATGTGTTGTTGTGTTTCGCACAGTTGGCGGTTCGCAATCACTATGTGAAACCGGTGATGAATAAGGGTAAAGGTTTAGATATCAAGGGTGGCAGACATCCGGTGATTGAAAAAAGACTCCCTGTTGGCGAAGAATACATTACCAATGATGTTTTTCTGGACAATATAAACCAGCAGATCATCATCATTACGGGGCCCAATATGTCGGGTAAATCGGCTATTTTGAGACAAACCGGATTGATCGTATTGATGGCGCAAATGGGCTGTTTTGTTCCCGCTAAAGCCGCAACCATAGGTTTGGTTGACAAAATATTTACCAGAGTTGGTGCTTCGGATAACCTTTCTTCCGGAGAAAGTACGTTCATGGTAGAGATGAATGAGACGGCAAGTATCCTGAATAATATTTCGGAAAACAGCCTGATCTTACTGGACGAAATCGGTAGAGGAACCAGTACTTATGATGGGATTTCTATCGCCTGGGCGATTGCGGAATTCCTGCATACGCATCCAACGGCAAAGCCAAAAACGTTATTTGCTACGCATTATCATGAATTGAATGAGCTGGCAAATACGATGACAAGAATCAAGAACTTTAACGTTTCCATCAAGGAAGTGGGTAATAAGGTGATTTTCCTGCGTAAATTGGTGCCTGGTGGTAGCGAGCATAGTTTCGGTATCCATGTAGCGAAGATGGCTGGTATGCCGCCTAAGCTGATCAACAGGGCGAATGAGATTCTAAAGAAACTCGAAATCGACCGTACGGAAGGACAGAGTATTAAAGATAGCATTAAGAAAGTGCAGAATCAGGCTTACCAGTTGCACATGTTTGCGATTGATGATCCGGTTCTCGTGAAAATAAGAGATACGTTAAATAACCTGGATGTGAATGTTTTAACACCGGTAGAGGCTTTGCTGAAACTGGATGAAATTCAACGCATCATTAAACAATAATGACTATGACCATTAATCAGACCGCTCTTAAAGGAAGATTTAAGTTGTTGATGTTGTTAATGGTATTGCTCATTTTTTCTGCCTGTAGCAGTAGAAAGAATACCAATGTGAATACTAAGGCTGCCAGGGCAGCAGTAGTGATGTCTCAGTTGAAAAGTAAACCTTTGTACCGTTTTATCAACGACTGGACAGGGGTTAGGTACCGTTTAGGCGGTATGGATAAACGGGGCATCGATTGCTCTGGTTTTGCTTTTCTGTTACAGAAAAATATCTATGGCAATGAACTGCCAAGGCGCTCCAGCGATCAGGCCGGAGTGATCAGGACTAAAAGCGTCGGACAATTAAAAGAAGGGGATTTAATCTTCTTTTCTTTTGGTGGCCGTTCGGTAGATCATGTCGGCGTATACCTGAATGATAATTTCTTTGTCCACGCTTCTACTACCCGTGGTGTTGTGGTGGATGACCTAACTTTACCGGCCTATCAAAGGGCAATGGTAAAAGCGGGTTCCTTCAGGAATTAAGGTGTATTTGTGTTTCTAATGCGCTGTTAACCTGTTGGTTTAAGAAAAAACAGGAACAAATGGCCTAAAGTCCTGTTGTATATTATATCAATTGAAATAATATATGACAGAGAGACACACTTATCAAACCGGAATCATTGGAAATTGCGCTTACCTCGCTCACGTAAATAAAAACACCAATATCGACTGGCTGTGCTGGCCTAGATTCGACAGCAGCTTTGTTTTTGGGGGTTTACTGGATCAGGAAAAAGGGGGTGAATTTTCTATTCTCCCGGCTGCTGAGTACTCCTCCAAACAGTATTATCTGGAAAACACCAATATCATTTGTACGGAGATTACCAACGAGGAGGGAAGTTACCGCGTAACCGATTTCGCGCCGCGTTTTCATCAGTTTGAACGCTATTTTAAGCCTTTGATGCTCATCAGGAAAATAGAGCCTTTAAGCGGAAATCCAAGGGTAAAAGTAACCTGTAAGCCGGTATGTGAATACGGTGGCAAAAAACAGAATGCCAGCAGGGGGAGTAACCATCTGGAATTTACGGGCGATACGGAAGACATGCAGCTGAGTACCAATATCTCTTTGAGTTATATCGAAGATGAGAAGTATTTTGCCCTGAATGAACCGAAATACCTGATTCTAACTTATGGGAATGAACTGGATGCACCCATCATCAGCACCGCGGAACGCTTTTTAATGGAAACCAAAAAGTACTGGCGAACCTGGATTAAACACTCCACGATTGTCGGTTTTTATCAGTCTTATATCATCCGTTCGGCACTCACTTTAAAAATCCACCAATACGAAGATACAGGCGCAATTATCGCCGCAAGTACCACCAGTTTGCCCGAATCTCAGGGATCTGGCAGAAACTGGGATTACCGCTATTGCTGGATGAGGGATACCTATTATGTGATCACTTCTTTGAACCATATCGGTCATTTTGAAGAAATGGAGCGGTATTTTAATTACATCACCGATCTTTCTTTCAGAGACGAAGAACGTTATCAGCCGCTTTTCGGTATTGCCGGAGAAAGGATATTAACGGAACATATCGTTCCGGATTTAAAAGGTTATCTAGGCAATACGCCGATCAGAATCGGAAACCAGGCCTATGAGCATATTCAAAATGACATCTATGGGCAGGTGCTGATTTCTATGCTGCCTTTATATACCGACCGACGTTTTATCTACTCGGAAAGAAAAGATTCTGAGAAGTGGCTTGATTATCTTTTGAAAAAGATTGAGCGTACTATTGATGAAAAGGACGCCGGAATCTGGGAATTCAGAAACCTGCCAAACACGCATTGTTATACCAATCTGTTTCAATGGGCAGGAGCAAAGGCCGCTTTGAAAATGGCGAAAACTATTGATAATGTAGGTTTTCAGGAGCGTGCGCAGGTTTTAATCGATAAAGCCGCACAGCATATTGAGGATTGTTATGATCCGGTACGTAAAGTATATACCCATGCGGTGGGCAGTCCTTACCTGGATTCGAGTACTTTACAACTGATCTTAATGAATTATCTGGACCCGAATTCGCAAAGGGCGAAAGATCATTTGATCGCTTTGGAATCAGAGCTTAAAGCAGAAAATGGTTTGTTTTACAGGTATGTGCATACCGATGATTTTGGGAAGCCGAAAACGACTTTCTTAATCTGTGCATTTTGGTATGTGGAAGCCCTGGCTTGTGTGGGCAGACTCGATGACGCAATCAGAGAATTTGAATCCATCATTAAATATTCGAATCATTTGTTGCTGTTTAGCGAGGATGTAGATGAAGTTGACGGTGGGCAGTGGGGGAACTTTCCTCAGGCCTATAGTCATGTGGGTTTGATGAATGCAGCGCACCGGATTGCGATAAAGCTGGACATTCCCTCGTTTTTATAGGGTTTTTGATTGAACAGCAAGCACTGGCCTTTTATCGGACCAGTGCTTGCTGTTTTTTTTTATTACAGGAGTTTTTAAGCTACTGCATGAGTTTATGGTTTTACCGTATTTTTACTGCACGAGTTCTTTTAGTAAGGCTCTTACTTCTCTGAAATCTTTCAGATAGTATCGCGCTGCGGAAATATTGCTGCCTACTTTGATGGTGTAAGCTTCCGGTTCTAAGGCTTTAAAGATGTCTTCGTCGGTATGATCGTCGCCAAGGGCAAGGATAAAATCAGGATCTTGTCCGTAAAGCCAGTTTTGTGCCGCTTTTCCTTTGTTCACCTCAAAGTTTTTAAACTCGATCACCTTATTTCCCGGCATCATCTGTAATCCTTTGTCGGCAATAACCATACGGAGGTGGTTGGTGATTTCATTCGCTCTAAGCGCTCCTAAGCCTTCTTCTACCTTTCGGTAATGCCAAACCAGGGAATAACTTTTCTCTTCAATGAAGGAGCCTGGTGTGCGGTCTGTATAGGTGTCTAAAACCACTTTGACTTCCTGTTTCCATTTATCGGTAAGGAGGGGCAGTGGTTTCCAGTCGGTATGTTTATATTTTTGCCAGGCACCATGTTCTGCAATCATATCGACATCTAAGTGCCCAAACCATTGCTCTAAAGTCTGGTAATTCCGGCCACTAATGATAATCACCTGATTTGCAGGGTCTTTAGTTAACTGTTTTAAAAGGTCGTATAGTTCTTCATCAGGCGATGCCTGATTGATGTCGGCATTAAAACCGACAAGCGTTCCGTCATAATCCAGAAAGATATATCTGTCTTTTGCATTTTTATAATCGGTAGTGATTTGATTTTTAATCGATGCCACGGCATGTTTGGTATGTAAGAATTCCTGCATCGTCTTGACTTCTTTTAATTTATCCATAAAGTTTTTCACCCAGAGGTGTATGTTGAATTTGCTGACAATTGCCCGCATACTTTTCATTCTGCTTTGTTGTTCTTCGGGCGACATATTGATCGCCTGAATCATTGCGGTGACCATATCTCCGATATTATTCGGGTTCACAATCAGGGCGTCGTTCAGTTCTTTTGAAGCACCGGCCATTTCACTTAAGATCAATACGCCATCTTCATTTTGTCTGGACGCGACATATTCTTTACTCACCAGGTTCATTCCATCGCGCATTGGCGTAACCAGACAGATGTCTGCGGCACTATAAATGGCGGAAAGGAATTCTACGGAAAATGAGCGGTAGAAGTAATGTACGGGCAGCCAGCTGATGGTCCTGAACCTGGCATTGATATTTCCTACCAACTGATCAATCTGATCTTTTAGCTCTTTATATTTAGGAACGGTATCTCTGGAAGGCACTACAATCATGTATAGGGCTAGTTTTCCGATATATTCAGGATGTGTTTCCAGTAAAAGCTCTAAGGCCTGGAGTCTTTGTAATATCCCTTTGCTGTAATCGAGCCGGTCTATGGTTAGAATGGTCTTGATGTTTTTTAAGCTGTTTTTAATGGAAACCGTGAATTTTGCCACTTTTGGATCTCTGGTGAGGCGGTCAAATTTCTCATTGTCGATCCCCATAGGGAAGGCTTCTACAACGACTTGTCTGTTTTTATAGATCAGGATATTATCGGAAGGGTTACTGGTCGATAACCTGGATGCGGCACTGATAAAATGTCGGGCATCATCAAAGGTATGGAAGCCTAAAAGGTCTGCCCCAAGCATGCCTTCGATGATTTCTTCTCTCCATGGGATGAGTCTGAAGATTTCGAAAGATGGAAATGGGATGTGCTGGAAGAATCCAATCGTAACCGATGGTTGCTCTTCCCGGATTAGATTAGGTAATAGTAATAGCTGATAATCGTGTACCCAAATCTTATCGCCACTGGATAAATGCTGAGTTACCGCCTGTTTGAATTTTTCATTTACAGCCTGGTAGGCATCCCAATAGGATTGCTCAAAATTTGCATAGGTAACGAGGTAATGAAATACCGGCCATAATATCTCATTTGAAAAACCTTCGTAATAGCCGTTGATTTCTTCGGTGCTTAGAAAGACCGGAATGAGGTTTAATTCGGCCAGCTTTCTGGTCACTTCCTCCTGTCTGTCTTCGGGTACCTCCAAGCCTGGCCAGCCAATCCAGATGTTGTTTCCTTCTTTGTAAATGGAGCCGAGGCCAGTGGCTAACCCGCCTTCGCTGGGACTTAATTGATAGACGCCGTTTTCTTCTGTTATTTTAACCGGTAACCGGTTGGAGATGATGATCGTTTTACTTTCTCTTATCATTATACTAATTATTAACGCGTTTTATTGCTATTTGTTTTGTTTTTTTTAACTACTGAGTATTTATTGTAAGTTTTTCTTTGGAATAAGCAGCATCAATATTGTTAAGTCGCTTGGTTTTATGTTCTTTTAGATTAATAATGATTTCTTTAAACAATGTTGAGATTAGTTATGTATAATTGTTCCGGTCAAATAAAGCACATTATGGAATCTTTAACAGATAGGGTAAATGGTTTGGAAATAATCAATGTTGAGGTACTCAGGTGTTTTCAGGAATTACATGATTTTATAGGGAAGGGCTTTGAGGAGGTAAATAATAACCTGGTTTTGCTGCATCATAGGGTAGGTAGTGTGGAAGAAAGGTTGGATAAGTTGGATGATGGACTGAATAAGCTGGAAGGGGGGATGATTAAGCTGGAACTGGGGACAAAGGTTGGTCTGGATCAGTTGGGAGATCGGGTGGATCAACTGGGGCTCCGGTTGAGCAGAAGAATTGATTCCGTAGAAAATAAGTTGGCCCTGTTGAAAGGGAAATCTGCAGCAAGTATGGAAAGCCTGGACCTTAAGATGAACAGGATGCTGATAAATATATAATACGTATAGAGGTTACAGTTGGCGTAACGGCTAAAAGTTTGGTATTTCTGCTTAAATACGCATGTCTATGACAATAGCTGAGTTAAAAATACTTAGAGAATCAGAAGATCACATAGAATTTAAAGCGGCAACACGTGATTTTAATTATAACGGGGGCTCACATAGGGATCAGAATCTGAGAAGAAAGTGTGTGCTGGGATATGTTGCAGCGCTTAGTAATGAGGGAGGTGGAAAGTTAGTTTTAGGTATGGCTGATAAACATCCTCATGATGTTGTTGGGACTAAATTCGCTGAAAACGAAGTTGGCGCGATGGTGGATGATATTTACGCAAGGATGGGTATAAGGGTTGAGGCGCAAGACCTATATGAGAATGGATTAAGAGTATTGATTTTCACTGTACCAAAACGTCCAGTCGGCAAACTGATGAAGTATGAAGGAGTTCCACTTATGCGCATTGGGGACAGTTTACGAAATATGTCTGATGAGGAGATGTTTAAAATACTATCGGAGCAGGAACCAGACTTTTCTGCTAAAATTTGTGAGGGACTAATAGTTGATCAGTTAGACCCAAATGCCATTTCTATTTTAAAAAGCCGGTTCGCAGTAAAAAACAATAATCCGGCATTTAGAAATACTGACGATCTTCAGGCATTATCGGATCTTGAACTAATTGTTGGCAATAAGGTTACTTATGCAGCCTTAATCCTTTTAGGTAAAAAGGAAAGTATCCGGAAATATTTGCCTCAATCTAAGACAATATTGGAATATAGGGGAACAGAAATGCAAATTCCCAGCGACTGGAGAGAGGAGATCATTGATCCACTTTTTGTTGGTTTAGATGTAACATGGAAGCTGATCCATTCGAGAAATTCAGTTGAACATATTCATAATGGCCCATATATAGACGATGTAACTGTATTTGATGAAGTTGTGGTACGTGAGGCATTGTTTAATGCTATTGCACATAGAGATTATAGTTTAACCTCAGAAATACTCATCCGCCAATCCCCTAAGAAATTAACAATTAATAATCCTGGAGGGTTCCCAAAAGGAGTGACTTTGGAGAATATCATTACCATCAATAGTACCCCCAGGAGCAGGCTTCTTTCAGAAGTTCTTTTAAAAACTGGCCTTGTGGAAAGGTCGGGACAAGGTATTGATAAAATCTACTCCATTTCTCTTGCCCAGGGAAAACCGGAACCCGATTATTCAAGCTCTGATCTTTTTCAGGTTTCACTAAGTTTAGATGGACAGATTACAGACAGCGCATTTTATCTATTTATTAAAAATGTATCTGGTCTGCTTGCGGAAGATCAGCGGTTAAGTGTCCATGATATTATTGCATTAGCTAAAATAAGAGATGGTCATTTAGCAGGGATCAGTAAAAATGTTATTCAGAAACTTGAATCTAGTGGTCTGATTAATAGAATTGGTTCAGGTAATAGTCAGCGCTATATCCTTGGGAAGTTATATCAGGATCTAATGAGTGTCCCGCTAAAAATTGGAAATTATACAACAAGCGAAGTAGCTACGGTGATCAATCTTTTAGCACAAAGAGGTATGACTAGAATGGGCGGGATTGTTGAAGTATTTAAAGCCGGATTAACAAGGGAGCAGGTGAAGTTTCTTGTTGAGAAGCTAGTTGAAGATGGGGTTGTTGATAAAATGGGTAAAGGTAATACAACAAGTTATATGGTAAGTTCTAAATTTGATGTTAATGATAACCCTGTAGGAAAAGTTGAAGCATATCTAGTTACTAAGCATGCAAGTTAACTCCCCAACTTACTATCATAATTCCCCAACTAGTTTGCTTTGATAGTGATGTTAAAGTTGGTCTGGGTGCTAAATACCCAGTTAAAGGGGGATTAGAGCTCATAGCTTATACAAAGGGGTAATAATTCAATTCCCCAACTTATAAAGAAGAGAAATTCTTTAACATATGGATTGCTGCCATTCTGCTATGATCATTTTATCACTTCCAATAATTTTGCTTCCAGATTATCGCCAGTCAAATTACGGGCAATAATCTTTGCCCAAAAATCCAATAACACATACTTTCCTTTAAAATCCGATAGCTTAACCGAACAATCCCTGACCTTGGATTCCATTGTAAAGGATCGATGCAGCTGTCAGTTTTATTTCAGGAATTGTTTAGTTAATGAGGAGATAGCTAGAGTCTCGCCTTTTGGTACCTTTTCTAGAATTGATCCTGGTATATAGAAAATGATGCTGATTTTGCATTTGGTGTAAAACAAAAAAGCCTGAAATCTTACGATTCCAGGCTTTTTGTAGGTTTTGATACCTTAGCGGAGAATGGGGGATTCGAACCCGCGGACCCTTTAACAAGTCAACAGTTTTCAAGACTGCCGCAATCGACCACTCTGCCAACTCTCCGAGACAAAAGTACGAACTCTGCTTGATTCTGCAAATTAAGAAACAGATAATCTAACGAAATCCCGGTAAGCCCTTAAAAATGAGCTAGAATAATTTTCTATCTTATCGTCTGATCAGGCGTAGAACCCTGTTTTTTGAACAAATTGTAGCTTGGACGCAGAATTTTAACACTTCTTTTCGACAAGTCTACACTCGCATTTAGCTCAAAACCGACTAAAAGTATCAAAGAATTTAAATATAACCAGATCATCAGCACGATTAAGGTGCTGATAGAACCATAGATTTTATTGTAAGAGCTAAAATTATCTATGTAAAAGGAAAATCCCCAGATGGTCAGAAAGGCAAGTATCGTTGCCAGACAAGAGCCCGGACTAAAGAACTTCCATTTCTTAACATGCGAAGGACCGTATTTATACAAGATAGAAATGGTCACAAAATAAAGAATCCCCAATAGGGCCCATCTGATCAGCTGAATCAGGTATACCGTAAAACTGCCTTTAATATTCAGCTTATTTAGCATGATCACACCGATAGTCATAGCCACGATGCAGATGATCACGGACAAAGCAATGGTAATGGTTAACAGTACCGCAATCAGGCGCTGCTTTAGCCAGCTCCGGTCTTCGATGATTAACGACGACTTATTGAAGGCCATCATCAGGCTATGCACCCCATTTGTAGCGAAAAACAGCGATAAAAAGAATCCAAAGGATAGCAAACCACCGTTCTGCTGATTTACAATCTCATTTAAGGTCGTTTCAAAGGCTTTATACGCATCAGCTGGCAGTATTAACACAATCAGCTCCATCAGTTGCTTCTGGAAGCCAATACGCTTAGGGATAAAGGGAATCAGGGTAAATAAAAAGATGATCGCCGGAAATAAGGCCAGCATAAAATTATAAGCCAGGGAAGAAGCCTTGTTGACTAAAGAATCCTTCCCGATCTCTGTAAAAAAAAATGTGGCAACCGTGTAGAGGGGCAGCGGACTGAAACCAGGCAGTATGCATACTTTGGTCCAATCGATAAACAAAGCGTAAATCCTGATTTTTAGTAGTTGCTTATGAACCCACTCCATCTATCAAATTTAATTAAAAAATACCTTTAACTTCTCCATGAAATTTTCAGGAGGGGAGCAAGGTTTGTTTTTTGCCATGTCGACAAACACCAGAGTGGTTTTGCCGATATTAATCAGCTCACCTGCCTCATTAAATAGTTCATATACAAAATAGATACGAACGCCCGGAAGCTCGTGTATCGTGGTTTTGATGGTGATCTCCTGGTCGTACAGTGCCGGTTTGATGTACTTACAATTCAGCTCTAAAACCGGCATCATAATCCCACTACTCTCCATACCAGCATAATCCATGCCCAGGCTTCTTAACATTTCCACCCGCGCCACTTCATAATATTCCGCATAGTTGCCGTAATATACGTAGCCCATCTGATCCGTTTCCCCGTATCTTACCCTTACTTTCGTGCTATGTGTAAACATCCTATTTGAAAATGTTTTTCTTGTTTAAAGCCTCTCTGTATTTTTTCGCATTGATCTCATGTTCCTGAACAGTAACCGCGAAATTATGGAAACC
Organism: Pedobacter gandavensis; assembly: GCF_032677645.1. GTDB lineage: Bacteria > Bacteroidota > Bacteroidia > Sphingobacteriales > Sphingobacteriaceae > Pedobacter > Pedobacter gandavensis_A. The sequence continues at coordinate 78,617 of NZ_JAVTSB010000012.1, forward strand.
AGAGAAGTCTTCTTTAGCACACATATAAATGTAATTGTTGTCGTCTTTATTCAAAACCGCATCAATAGCATTGATACTCGGCATCATGATTGGGCCCGGAGGCAAACCTGCATATTTGTAGGTATTGTATCTCGAAGGCACCTGTAACAGTTTGTTAGTTACCCTTTTTACCGTAAAATCATCGTTTGCAAAGATCACCGTTGGATCTGCCTGCAATAAAATGCCTTTTTTTAACCTGTTTAAGTATAAACCAGCAATGATTGGCATTTCTTTGTCGTATAAAGCCTCTGCATCTACGATTGAAGCCAGAATGGAAACCTGAATTGGACTTAGGTTTAAAGCAGCTGCCTTACGTTTACGCTCATCATTCCAGAACTTGGCATGTTCTTTCTGCATTTTCTCAAAAAACTCCATCGGAGAAATATTCCAGTACACCTCGTAAGTGTTCGGAATAAACATCGTATAAATGTTGTCTTTATTGAAGCCGTATTTTTCAATTAATGCGGTAGAATCCAATACCGTGATGAAAGCTAAAGAGTCAGCTTCCAGGTTTTTCGCAAGGTATCCTGCAAAATCCTCTTTCTTCCTGATGTTCTGGAATTTTAGTTTAACAGGGTCTTGATTTCCAGCTTTCAACATGTTGATCAACGTTCTGTTGTTCATGCCTTTGCTCACTTTGTAGCGACCAGGTTTTAAGGTTTGTGCAAGATCCATTTTCGCAGCTGCCTGACTAAATGACCCGATATCTGTCAGGATATCTTTCTTGCGTAATTCTTCAAACAGGTCATCTAAATGGCTTCCTGTTCTTACATACACGTATTTTTCGTTACCGGTGATGTTAGGGGCAAAGAAGACTTTGTAGAATTTCAACCCGAAATAACCACCAACGACCAATACCACCAGCAATGCGGCTAATATTACTTTAGTGCTTTTTTTAAAGCTTTTTTCGTTTTCGTTTGACATATATAATGACGGTAATAATTATTTTTTATTTATTGGACAAGGTAATGTTTACTGGTGTGCCGATTTTAACTTTCGATACGGAATCCGTTAAGAAAGGGTCTTGTCTTACAATAACCGCATTGGCAGTATCTGTAATTTCGCCCTCATAGAACACGTTTCCTAAGGTCAGCATGGCACCATTTCTCAAGGCAAATATCGCTTCATCTTTCGTTAAGCCGATTAATGATGGAATATCCACTTCTTCGTCTCCTTTTCCATTACCCAAAACCAGGTCAATTCTTGAGCCTTTAGGCATAGATTCGCCGGCTCTGATCGGTTGTCCGCCAAATAAAGCTTCTAACACCACGTCTCTGGCCTGATCAGATTTATAGGTCGTATCTCCTAGTTTTAAACCGAAACTCTCCAGTAATGCCTGAGCTTGTCTGAATGGTTTGAACTCAATATCAGGGAATTTAACGTTCGGAGCCATAGCCACATTTACCGTTAAATAGATGGTACGGTTGTCTTTTACAAAAGTACTGGCTTCCGGATCCTGATCAATCACGATGCCCGGAGGAGAATCCATCACAAACACAGAATCAACTTCGTAACGAAGTCCTAAGGCCTCTAACTTGCTTACCGCCTGTGTGAAAGACAGCCCTTTTACTGCCGGAACGTTTAAGCCCTGACCGTGTTTGGTGTAATATCTTAAACTAAAGAAAGCCGCCAGGATGATGACCACCACCGTAACTATCGCGGCAATGATGTTGGTTCTAAAGGATTTAGTCTTTAGGTAAGCTATAAATTTACTCATAGGGATTATCTATTCATTAAGGTGTATCGCCCAAATTTAGGCTAAAAAAATATTTTATTGGAATTAAAATGACATCTGGGTCAACTAATTTATATTTGTGCTTACAATTGACTTATTACTTTGAATAGGTTTTAACACGCTTAAAAATGAAGAAAACATTAGCATTACTAACCGGTGGGACCACAGGTGAGTGGGTCATCTCCGTTAAAAGTGCAGCCACTATCGCCCAAAATCTGGATACCGACAAGTTTGATGTTTATAAAATAATGCTAACCCAACAAGGTTGGTTTTATGAACCAGCAGACTCTGTGAAAATTGAAGTAGACAGAAATGACTTCTCCCTGAATATTAAAGGTAGAAAAGTTACTTTCGACGGCGTTTTTATTGCTATTCATGGTTCTCCGGGCGAAGATGGTAAATTACAAGGCTATTTTGATATGCTAAACCTACCTTATACCACTTGTGATGCGCTAACTTCTGCCATTACGATGAATAAAGGATATACTAAAGCTATTGTTCAGGGCATCGAAAATCTGCATGTAGCCAAGTCTGCACAGATCTTCAAAAATGTTGCGTACAGCCTGGAGCAGATCAAAAGAGACCTTAAAATTCCTTACTTCGTGAAGCCTAATAATGGGGGTAGCAGTATCGGAATGAGCAAGGTAAAACATGGTGCTGATTTAGAAAAAGCAGTAGAGAAAGCTTTTAAAGAAGATACGCAGTTGTTGATTGAAGAGTTTATTTCCGGAAGGGAATTTACCGTAGGTGTAGTGAAACTGGATGGCAAAGTAGTCGTGCTTCCTGCTACAGAAGTGGAAACAGCAAAAGAGTTTTTTGACTTTGAAGCGAAATACACGCCTGGCGTAGCTGTAGAGACCACTCCTGCACGCATCAGACCAGAAACTAAAGACAGAGTTGAGCAGATTGCCAAAGATGTATATGCGAAATTAAATTGTAGTGGGGTAGTCCGCATAGATTTTATCCTGACGGAAGATGAAGGTGATTTTTACTTCATTGAGGTCAATACCATCCCCGGACAAACAGCTACCAGCTTTATTCCGCAGCAAGTTGCGGCAATGGGCATGAAACTGAATGACTTTTACACTAAACTGGTTAAAGAAACCATTGGTTAAAAATGGTGATCAGCTGATTGGCTAAAGAATATTAAATACAAAAAAAGGGCCTGATGATTAATTAATCATCAGGCCCTTTTTTTGTATAAGCTTTTTTCTAATCATTAGAATCTGTATCCAACGCTAATTCCTGATCTCATTCCTGCCCATGGGCCACTGAAATCAATTTTAGCACCATCGCCATCTACTGTAGATTTTACTTTAACCAATGGAAGATCTTCCAGATCAGTTAAGGCATCTCTTAGTTCCTTTTGCTCTTCAGTACTAAGTTTCTTTTTTCCTGAAATGCTACCTGAGTTAGATCCGTAATTAGGACCTAAAATCCACCAGTCAAGGTAAACCGCTTTGCTTAGTTTCCATTGTGCACCAAAAAGAACACCACCTGTAATGGTATTCAGGCTACCTTTCATGTCTATTTTGTCTTTTACGGTAGTTGTACCGAAAGTCGCCTCATAATTATATGGAAGGCTAACATCATATTTTGCGTATCTTACAAATGGTGCTACATAGAATCCACGGAACACACTTTGACCAAAATAATACCTGAATTCAGGCGTGATCGCAAAGTTACCCGTTTTAAAATCTTTAATGCTTTCCCAGGTTTGGTCATCATCAATCAGACTTTTAAAGGTCGAGCTGAAAGGAACATGAGATTTTGGCATCAATCTGAATCCCATCGCTACGGAAATCTTTTTGCCAACCGCACGTTCATACTGGAAGGAATAGGTTTTTAAAGCCACAGCAGCTACATTCCATTTAACCAGGTTTTTAGCATCACCATTGTCAACTTCCTGATTTGCATTTACCTGTTGGGCAAAGCTATTGGTTGCTGAAAAGGTTAGTGCTGATATACCGTACATTAACATTGTTTTAGTAAAGATTTTTTTCATATAAATACAATTAGTTTTGAGCGGCCTAAATTATGTATTTTAAAGTGTTAAACCTTAATAGTTTTCCATCTTCCTTTTTTAAATAAGATATATCCCGCAATGGCGATACCAATTTCCGCAACAGGAATCGCGATAAACACACCTGTAGGGCCCATTTCAAGGTGTTTTGCCAGTAAGTAAGCCAGTGGAATTTGAAATAACCAGAAACCAAAAAAGTTGACCCAGGTAGGTGTCCAGGTGTCCCCTGCACCGTTAAAGGTGCTTACTAAGACCATACCGATCCCGTAAAAGATATAACCGAGACTCATAATTTGTAAAGCATGAAGCGCCACTTCCTGTACTAACTGATCATTGGTGAAAAAGGAAATGAAGTAGTAGCCGCCAATAAAGGTAAAAGCCATCACTAAAACCATATAAACGACAATATATTTTGCGGTCTTCATCACCGAATCTATAGCACGTTGCAAGTGTTTAGCCCCCAGATTCTGACCCACTAATGTCGCTGCCGCATTACTCATTCCCCAGGCCGGAAGCATAAAAAACATCATCAACCTTAATGCCGTCTGATAACCCGCAGAACCGTGATCTCCACCGGTTTTCGCCACCAGTTGTGCCAGGAAAATCCAGCTACAGGAAGCGATAATGAACTGAAATATACCGGGCGTAGCAATCTTTAACAAAGCTTTCATCTGCTCGAAATGAGGCTTGAAATAGGAGAGCTGCACTTTTAATAGCCCTTTACCATTCACCAGGTGCCAAACCTGATACGCAACGCCCATACTTCTTCCAATAGTGGTGGCAATTGCCGCACCGGTTAAGCCAAAAGCAGGAATAGGGCCAAAACCATTAATCAGAACCGGACATAAAATGATGTTCGCAATGTTGGCAATCCATAGACTTTTCATCGCGATAGCCGCGTTTCCGGCACCTCTGAAAATTCCGTTAATCAGGAAAAGGAGGACAATAATGACACTACCACCCATCATAATCTGCGTAAAAGTAGTCCCATGGGCAGCGGTTTCTTCGGAAGCGCCCATCAATAACAAGATGTCGGAGGCATAAATTACACCCAATATGCTAATGATCAGGTTAAACGCAACCGCAATGATGATTGCCTGAACACCTGCTTTTGCTGCGGCCTCAGGGTTTTTCTCGCCGATTCTTCTGGAAACTACTGCGGTGGCAGCCATACTCATTCCGATGGCCAGAGAGTAAATAATAGTCAATACGGACTCTGTTAAGCCTACAGTTTGTATCGCATGACTACTATTCGGCAGGTGACCCACAAAATATAAATCTACCAGTGCAAATACGGATTCCATCGCCATTTCCAACATCATTGGAATGGCCAGTAACAGCACCCCTTTGCGGATGCTTCCTTGTGTAAAGTCAAGGTCTTCGCCTTTTAAGGCCTGTTTTAAAAGTGATATAATTCGGGATAGCTTGCTCTTTGAAGCGGTTTGTGCTGCAGACATATAAACATAAAAATTAGGGAATAAACCAGAAATCAGCCTCGAAATGCCGATTAATTAATAGAAATAAAGGGGGAATCCCAGGTGTTAGAACCTTAAGCGGGAAGATTAACTATCATCGTATTGCGGTTTAGTTAGATTCAAAGATAGTTTTTTCAGCCAAAAATCCTTAAAAAAACACCATTATTTTATTAAGGTATAGGTTGTGTTTTTGCTCCCGCTATTATCTTTTGATAATATCCCTTTTGCTATTAAATCCTTGATATCTCTTAAAGCAGTGTCTGAAGAACATTTAGTCATTTTGGCCCATTTGCTGCTTGATAATTTACCAAAGAAATCATCTAATAGTGTGCTTATCATATATTGTTGGCGACTGTTTAAGGATGTTTCACGATGTTTTTCCCAAAACTGATTGCGACTGGAAACCGCTGCCAGCGTTTCATCGCTATGGTTCATCGCCTGTAACAGGCAGTCTAAAAACCAGCTCAACCAGGTGGTGATGTCCAATCCACCTTTTTGTGTATGTTCTAATATATCGTAATACGCAGATTTGTCCCTTAATATCTGTGCCGACATACTGTAAAACCGCTGTGAAGTGCCATCAGCACGAGACAATTGCATATCCGTTAAAGCTCTTGTCATACGGCCGTTACCATCATCAAATGGATGGATCGTTACAAACCATAAATGTGTAATGGCCGCTTTCAGCACAGGATCAGTGGTTGATGGTGCATTGAACCAATCTATAAAGACCTTCATTTCTTCGGATAAACAAGCCGATTCAGGTGCTTCATAATGTATTTTCTCCCGGCCGATAGGCCCGGAAACGACTTGCATCGGACCAGCCTCCCCGGTACGCCAGGCGCCTACGGTTATTTTATGCATCCCACTTCTTCCGGTCGGAAACAATGCGGAATGCCAGCCGAACAAACGATCCGCTGTCAACACATTGGTATAACCTTGTGTTGCATCCAGCATCATTTCAACTACACCTTCAACGTCCCGTTCTGCGGCCACAGCACCTTCTATTTCAATGCCAAGCCTCCGCGCTATAGAAGATCTTACTTGTTCTCTATTGAGATTTTCGCCCTCTATCTCGCTGGATTTGGTCACATCAAGGGTCAGGGTTTCTAATACCGCATATTCCTGGATCTTAAATCCGGCCGCACTCATTAAACCCAATATCCGCCCTTGTCTGTACCGCACTTCTCCTAATCTTTTCAGAATAGCATCGGTATCCCAGGTAAAGTCCGGCCAGTTTTTTAGTTGATGTAGGTACATATTCTCCGCATTTATGCAGTAATGTAGGCATTATTCCCCACATTTCACAAGATTCACCGCATATTTGCGGCGAATAAGCACGAGGTTCCCCGCAAACCGACCGCAGGGAAGAAATTCGAATGAATATAGTATAGGAGAGAAACCAGTGATCTGGTAAATAGAAAAACCTGGTTAAGCAACAGCATAACCAGGTTTTTCTAATATAAATATAAATCTATTTGATGACCCAGTAACCAAATGCCAACCATAACAGGCCTTTGATCAGGAAGAATAAAAATCCCCAGATTCCAAACTTCTTTACCCATTTTAAAATGGCGGCCTTTTTTTCTGATGTGGGTGTATTTGTCATAATTAAAGTGATGCTTTCAGGACTTCGCGCCAGCTTTCTAATTCAGGAATTCCAGGCTTGCGTTTACCAAAAAATTGAACAATCATTTCTCCGTTTTTGTCAAACAATTCGATGGAGTTTACATCGCCATCGGTAGATGGTTTTACCACCTGCCATACGCTACGAACTTCATCCTCACGAAGGTGCAAATTAAATTCTGGATCTAAAACATTGAACCAGGGACCCATGTCTACCAGTTTTGTAATATTTCCGCTGTGAATCTGGATACAACCTGAATTTGAGGTGAAAACCATTACTGGAACTTGTTTTTCTGAACAGGCTGTCATCGCTTTTCTAAAACCTTCAACCGTTGTTTCTTTTGCTCTTCCTGCTGGTGCCAGACGTAAGGCCTGAGTTCTGGTTACTTTAAACTTTCTCAGCAACATGAAAAATTCATGACTATCGCCCATCTTGTTCCATGCTTCCTGAAAACCAGCGACATCGATTTCTGAATCCGGTAGTTCTGCTACAGGAGCAGCTTCCGGAGCAGGTTCAAGCACTACAGCCTCCTGCTCAGCTTTGCGGAATTTAGCCACTAAAGCTTCATAAGCTTCCACATTGCTGCGGTCTGTCAGGTAAATTTTATGGATCGCATTGCCATGCACATCAAAAAACTGTAAACTCTGACGGTCATTTTCAGACACGGCAAAACCATATTTCCATACACGTAAGAATAAACGCAAGTCGATATCTGCGCCTAAAACCAATCCGGCATGAGGCGTAAAGGAAATGTTTTCATAAACGCCTTTTCTCTCGTTCACACAATATTCATTGCGGGTTAAGGCCATTACATAACCCAATGAGGTTACAGATTCCAGTATTTTTTCAAAGTCGGACTCTAAAAAAGTAACGGTACTACCTAATCCGGTCATCAATAAGGCGGCTTCACTAACTTCCAGTTCTTGTGCCGCTTCTCTGATGCGTTTCTTTGGATTGGCAATTTTATAGGCTTCGTATTTTTCTTTAAGGGTGTTGGTTGCGGTAATCATATCAGGTGTTGGGTTAAAATAATTCCTTCGGTCTTGCTAAGATATTGGTAAATGTAAGCATATTTGCTCACTATTTAGAATGATTAAAAACAATACTCAGCAAACCAGGTTCTTTTTAACGTTGGAAAGGAGCACTTATTACCCCTGAAAATCTGCCTGTCCAATGGTAAAAAGGCATTAAAAGAAGAATAGATGACAATTTAAATGATATAATAGCATGTGTAAAACGAGAGTATTAAGTACCAAAGGAGATACCGTGATCAGCAGTTGTATGGGATGCAAGATGTATTACCTCTGGCATAATAATTTGTTGCTGAATTTCAGCATGGAGGGTTTTGAAGCCTTTAGAGGCGTGGTGTTCAGTCTGCCTTTTCAAAAGAACAGTCTGCCATTTCCGGATGAAGTGGAACGGATTATCCTGCATACCCCAAACGACGACATCTGTTTTGCCTTCTGCCAGGAGGAGTTCGAGTGCTTCAAGCTCGCCATTGACGAGTCTATTTACATGAATGAAGTCTACCAGCTCATGGCAAAATAGCAAATGCAATCCAGGCCGGCAACAGAGAACCGGAAGCTTCCCTTAGCCTGCTGAAACAAAGAATTTTTGGTAACAAAACAATCATAGTTTTGGTTAACGCTCAATTCCGTTATATTTGTCTATCTAATACATCGAAAATCAAGTTTTAACCATTCCCTATAAATGAGTACGAATACAGTAGTTTCTCCATCAGAATTTGAATTGGTTTCTGGTTTAGAAATCCACGTACAGCTAAATACGAAATCAAAAATCTTCTCCTCAGATAGTGCTTCTTTCGGGGCTAAACCCAATGAACACATCTCAGCAGTCTCACTAGCCTTACCCGGTGCGTTACCAAAACTAAATAAAGAGGTAGTCGCAAAAGCCGTTAGAATGGGTCTGGCCCTGAATTGTACCATCAACGAAATCAATTACTTTGACCGTAAGAATTATTTCTATGCAGATCTTCCGAAAGGATACCAGATCACGCAAGACAATAAACCGATCTGTCAGAATGGTTTCCTGAATGTGACTTTGCCAAATGGCGAGGAAAAAAGAATAGGAATCAACAGAATCCACCTGGAAGAGGATGCCGGAAAAAGCATCCACGATCAGGACGACCGTTACTCTTTTGTAGACCTTAACCGCGCAGGCGTTCCCCTGATAGAAATCGTGACCGAGCCTGATATCCGTTCTGCGGAAGAAGCTTCTGCCTTACTTTTAGAAATCAGGAAACTGGTACGTCACCTGGACGTGAGTGATGGTAATATGGAAGAAGGTAGTTTGCGTTGCGATGCCAACATTTCTATCCGTAAATTCGGAACCACGGAATTCGGAACACGCTGCGAAGTGAAAAACCTGAACTCTATCCGTAATGTACGCAGAGCGATGGATTTTGAGTTCAACCGTCAGGAGGAAGTAATTTCTGCCGGGGGTAGAATCATCCAGAGTACCTTAACTTTCGATGCAGATCAAGGTACAACCGCCCCGATGAGAACCAAAGAAGAGGCCAATGATTACCGCTATTTCCCTGATCCTGACCTTCCTCCAATACATATCTCTGCCGAATGGCTGGCGCAAATCAAGTTTGATATGCCCGCATTACCGGCAGAAATCTCTAAGCAATTAGTTGCCGACTTTGGCGTTAATGCTTCTGAGGCTGCTATGCTTTCTGAAGACCGCGATTTACTGGCCTATTTTAATAGCGCTTTACCAATCGTAGATCAGAAGAAAAGTCTGGTCAACTGGTTAACCGGTTCCATCAGGGCCTTATTAAGTGAGCAGGGGATCAGCATTGCTGAATTTAAACTGGCACCCGCACAACTGGCCGAACTGATCAACCTGGTAGACCATAAAAAGATTACCCAGCAAATTGCCTTACAGCAACTGCTTCCGGAGCTGATTAAAAACCCTGAAACCGAAGTGATGGTCATGGCTGCTTCCCTAAATCTATTGATTGTAGAGAACAGCGATGAATTATCCGGCTTCGTAGACGAAGTACTGGCGAAGTTTGATGCCCAGGTACAAGCCTATAAAAAAGGTAAAAAAGGTGTCTTAGGACTATTTGTTGGGGAAGTGATGAAGCTGGCCAAAGGAAAAGCCGACGCACAGAAAATAAACGAATTATTACAAGACAAATTAAAGTAAAAGAATACAAATGAAAAAACTCGGATATCTGTTATTGATCTGTTTTGCATTTACTGCATGTAAAGATAAAAGTAAATTTACCATCAGCGGAGAATTTAAAAACGCAACACCTAAAAGTAAAGTATACCTATACGGGTTACAAAAAGAGAACGCACTTCCTTTAGATTCTACGGTGCTTTCTGAAAAAGGGGAGTTTAAATTCTCGCACAGCACACCAGGTGTCGATTTCTTTAGAATTTCTGCCGGACATAGCCAATACATGATCATCGCTCAGAATGGCGACGACATTAAAATCGCTGCCGATTTATCAGATAAAAACTTAGATTATACCATATCCGGTGCAAAAGAAGCCGATAAATTACAGGAACTGAATGCGGTTAAAAACCAGTACATGGCTAAACTAGGTAAGATTCAGGCTGAATTTGAAGAAGCCGTAACTGCACAGCCTGCCAAAAGGGAAGAGATTATGGAGCAGATCAGACCTAAGTACACCGAAGAAATCAACGGATTGAATAAAGCAGTCTTGAAGTTTGCACAGGAAAACAGCAATTCATTAGCTGGTTTCTATGCCATCAACTTGTTAAACCCTGCTGAATTTGAGCAGGAAATGGTAGCCTACTCTGATAAAATCAAAAGCAGTTTCAATGACAATCCTTCGGTAACGGAGTTTTTAACGAAAATGTCTAAGCTTAAATCATTGTCAGTAGGGTCACAGGCACCAGACTTTACCATTGCCGGTATAGATGGTAAACCAGTTAAATTATCAGATTTCAAAGGTAAATATGTACTGATTGATTTCTGGGCTTCCTGGTGTATGCCTTGTCGCCAGGAGAATCCAAACCTGGTAAAAGCTTACAATACTTTCAAAGATAAGAACTTTACCATCCTTGGAATTTCCTTAGATAAAGATGCAGCAGCATGGAAAAACGCCATTGCAGCAGATCATTTAACATGGACTCATGCTGGCGAATTGAAAGATTTTGACGGCCCTGTAGTGAGAATGTATGAGATCGAAGCGATCCCAAGTTCCTTTTTATTAGACCCTAACGGAAAGATCATCGCTAAAAACCTTCGTGGCGAAGCATTGGATGCTTTCTTGAATAAAACTTTAAAATAATCCTAAGTCCGTGTTAACACACTGGGAATACTTAACAATTTGTTAACTTGGCTTTAACGGTATATTGTAATTGATTACTTAATTTCGTAACAAATATTTAAAGCTATGAGCACCGTAAAACAAAAGATACTGATTGTTGATGATGAACCTGATATCCTTGAATTGATCGAGTATAACTTGAAAAAAGAAGGATATCAGGTTTTTTTGGCTAGTAATGGCCAGGAAGGAATTACGGTAGCAAAGAAGGTTCATCCTGATTTGATCATCCTTGACATCATGATGCCTAAAATGGATGGGATAGAGGCTTGCAGATTAATGCGCGCTATTCCGGAATTTAAAAACACCTTCATGGTATTCCTTACCGCCAGAAGTGAAGAGTACTCAGAGATTGCCGGATTTAATGTAGGCGCGGATGATTATATCGCCAAACCGATTAAGCCACGTGCCTTAGTGAGTAGAATTAATGCCATATTAAGAAGAAATTCAAGTGCCGACGAAGTTTCTGACAATAAAGTAGAAATCGGAGATCTGGTCATTGACAGAGAAGCTTATCTGGTATTCCAGGGTGGAAATAAAGTAGTCTTAGCCAAAAAAGAATTCGAATTATTGTACTTACTAGCCTCTAAACCGGGAAAAGTATACACCAGAGAGTCTATCCTTAAGAACATCTGGGAAGACTCCGTAGTGGTTACCAACCGTACAATTGATGTGCATATCCGCAAACTTCGCGAGAAATTAGGTGAGACTTATGTAGCAACTGTAAAGGGTGTAGGCTATAAATTCGAACTTTCTTAGTATTTTTGTACAGTATTAAATCCACTGTATTGAAATATCCTTCTTTTAAAGATCTTATCCTATTCGAAAACGATGATTATATCGTCGTAAATAAACCTCCATTTGTAGCCTCTCTTGATGAGCGTGGCGGATCTGGCGAGGTCAATATATTACGTTTGGCAAGGCAGTATTCTGCTGACGCACAGGTATGTCATCGTTTAGACAAAGAAACTTCAGGCGCGATTATCATCGCGAAAACTCCTGATGCCTATCGCAACGTTGCGATTCAATTTGAAAAGCGTAGAGTGAACAAAGTATACCACGCGGTGGTAGACGGACAGTTTACTTTTAACGAGCTGTTTATCGACCTTCCCATCCTTAACGACGGGAATAAGAGCGTTACCATCGACAGAAAAGAGGGTAAACGTGCAGAAACCATTTTTAATTCCATAAAAAATTACCGTCATTATACCCTGGTAGAATGTAAGCCGATTACCGGCCGTATGCACCAGATCAGAATCCATTTGGCTACACAACGCGCTGCAATTGCCGGTGACGATATGTACCGTGGAAAACCAGTATTCTTATCGGCCATTAAAAAAGGATACCGCATTGCAAAAGATGATGAAGAACTTCCGATCATGAAACGTTTTGCTTTACATGCCAGACATTTGGTATTTAAAGGACTAGACGGTAATGATATCGTAATCGACGCACCATATCCTAAGGATTTTGCAACACTGATTAAACTACTTGATAAATTTGACGCTTAAACGCTAAGATATGTATGTACGGATGGTAAATTATGTAGACAGAATTAACCAATACCGGAAGACTAAAATCTCGAACAGGAACTTTCTGGTTATTGCAGCATTGATTGTTGGGGTCCTTGCCGGACTTGCAGCTTCCCTGCTGAAAGCCATGACGCACCATATCGAGGATTTCCTGCAAACAGGGTTTCAATGGCAATACAAATATTACCTCTTCTTCTTTTTTCCCTTTATTGGGATCTTGTTGTCGGTGATGTATGTCCGGCGATTCATCAGAAGAGGGAAATTTGAAACCGGATTAACCCCTTTGCTGTACACCATCTCCAGAAAATCAAGTAAGGTAGAACCGCATAATATTTATTCCCAAATCATCACTGCCGCCTTAACGGTAGGCTTTGGTGGTTCTACGGGTCTGGAAGCGCCTATTGTAACCAGTGGTGCGGGCATCGGATCTGTAGTTGGCCGTTTCCTGGACTTGTCCTACAAGGAGACGACCATGCTTTTGGCTTGTGGAGCCGCTGCGGGGATCGCAGCAGCCTTTAACGCCCCGATTGCAGGGATTGTGTTCGCTGTAGAAATTCTGCTCCCTGAGTTCAGTATTCCCGCCTTTATCCCCTTGTTGCTGGCTTCGGCCACGGCAGCCGTAGTGGCCAGGTTATTTTATAATGAACAACTATTCTTCCTGGTAACCGAAGGCTGGAAAATGGAAGCCCTGATCTACTATGTGATCCTGGCCGTATTCATCGGTTTATTCTCCATCTATTTCACAAAAGTAAGTGCTTTCATAAAAAGCTCCTTCTATAAGATTCAAAACCCCTATAAAAAGGTGGTTATAGGTGGATTAATGTTAGGGATAATGGTGTTTCTATTCCCTACCTTATATGGTGAGGGATACATTACCATTAAAAACCTGTTGGCTGGAAACCATGATGTCATATTAAGCAACAGTATCTTTTCTGATTTTAGCCACCTGCCCTGGTTGGTATTAATCTTTACATTGGCAACACTTTTTGCTAAATCTGCGGCCACGCTGATCACCTTAAGTGCCGGTGGAAACGGAGGAATCTTTGCACCCAGCTTAATTATGGGCGGACTGATGGGCTTTATGCTCGCTTTTACGGTCAACACCCTGGGTATTGCCCAGCTTAATGTGGGCAATTTTATTGTGGCCGGAATGGCTGGTGCTTTAAGTGCCATCATGCATGCGCCGCTAACCGGAATCTTCCTGATCGCCGAAATTACCGGTGGTTATGAGTTAATGGTGCCCCTGATGATTGTTTCCGCAGTTTCTTACCTGATCAACCGCAGTAAAAACAAATACTCAATCTATACCAAGCCGCTTGCGGAAAAAGGAGAGTTGCTTTCTTATGAAGACAAAGACTCCACGGTATTGAACATGATGAAACTGAGGTATCTGATAGAAAAAGATTACCTGGTTTTAAATCAGGATGATCTGATTGTGGATCGTTTAGCAGAGATTCTTCAATCCAAAAGAAGTGTTTTCCCAGTGGTTGCCGAGGAAGACCAGAGCTTTAAAGGGATCATCTATTTGGAAGAATTGCTGAAAAAAGGGATTAACCATATCGATCATCTGGAAGTAACGGCCAATGATTTAATTGTAGAAGCGCCAGATACGGTACAAATCAATGATCCAATGAGAATTGTGATGCAGAAGATGGAAAAAGAGAATGTCTGGGCCTTGCCCGTGCTGACAGAAGAAGGTCGGTACATGGGCTTCGTTTCTAAAACCACCATCTTTAATAAATACCGGAAATTATTAGCCCGACAGGCTGATTACATGGAATAAAAAAAATGCCAGCTTCCTTCAGGGAGCTGGCATTTTCAGTTCATATGGACTGCTTTAAAAGCTTATTCTGCCGTTCTCTTTAGTCCGAATTTCTCAATCTTACTGTAAAGGTGACTACGCTGAATATCGATGTCGTCGGCTGTCTTCGACACGTTCCAGTTGTTTTTCTCTAGTTTGAACTTGATAAATTCCTTCTCTGCATGATCTTTATAATCCTGGAAGTTACTAAAGCTGTCATAGTTCTGACTTACCGTACGGGCAGCTTGCTGACCAGCAGGTGTAGCATGTGCGGCACCGATATTTGTGCCCCCACCAGGGTTTGCAAAAGCGGCTACGTCTTGTTCAGTAATGGCTTTATCACTCAGGATGATTAAACGTTCGATCATATTGTGTAACTCACGCACGTTTCCGGTCCATGGTAAAGCCTGTAAGGCTGCCATAGCCGCATCACCGATCTTTTTAAGCGGCATTCCATACTCTTTACAGATTTCTTCCAGGAAGTGCTGTGCGATCTCCGGAATGTCTTCAATACGTTCAGTTAAATGAGGAACGTGGATATTGATCACGTTTAAGCGGTGGTATAAATCCATACGGAAATTACCATCTTCGATTTCTTTTAACAGGTCTTTATTGGTTGCGGCAAGTACTCTTACGTTCACTTCCAGTTCTTTTTCGCCACCCACACGGCTGATTTTGTGCTCTTGTAAAGCACGCAATACTTTCGCCTGAGCAGAAAGGCTCATATCACCAATCTCATCCAGAAATAAAGTTCCGCCATTGGCCAGTTCAAATTTACCGATACGCTGTTTTACAGCGGAAGTAAAAGATCCTTTCTCATGTCCAAATAACTCACTTTCGATCAGTTCAGAAGGGATAGCTGCACAGTTCACCTCGATTAAAGGGTTGTCTGCACGGTTGGATTTTTCATGTAACCAACGCGCTACAAGTTCTTTACCACTACCATTGGCACCAGTAATTAAAACTCTGGCATCAGTAGGGGCAACGCGCTCAATAGTTTCTTTGATTTTTCCAATACTATCAGAACTACCCAGGATATCTCTTGTCTTGCTGGCTCTTCTCTTTAATACTTTAGTTTCGGTGACTAAAGTACCTCTGTCCAGCGCATTTCTTACCGTGATTAATAAACGGTTTAAATCTGGTGGTTTAGAGATAAAGTCGAAGGCTCCTTTTTTGCTGGCTTCAATGGCTGTTTCTACTGTTCCATGACCAGAGATCATGATAAAAGGAAGATCAGGACTATGGGCTTGTGCCAATTCCAGCACTTCCATTCCGTCCATTTTATTCATCTTAATGTCGCATAAAACCAGATCAAATTTCTTTTTTTTAATCAGATCTAAACCATCAACACCATTATCAATATCATCTACTTCGTAATTTTCATACTCCAGGATCTCACGAAGTGTGCTCCTTATTGCGCGTTCATCATCAATTATTAATAATCTTGCCATAGGTATTGCTCATCAATTTTAATAGGAATACGAATATATTATTTTCATTTGAATAAAATTACTTTTAACACTGTTGATACAGGGCTTCTGTAATTTATCCGGTTGGATAAAACTTTTTTGTAAGGTAGGGAATATACAAAAAAATGCAAGCCTATAAGCCGGGTTCTGTAAACTGATTGCTCAGAGTTTCTACCATTAATCCAGTATAAATGTTGCCATTTATCTCTAACGACCTACCCGCTAACATCGGACGAGCAGCCCTACATGCGTTAGCCTATTTGGTCTTTCAACTCCCGGGGTTTACCAGCAATCCGGTTGCCCGGAATACTCGTGAGCTCTTACCTCACGTTTTCAACCTTACCTGTGCTTAAAAAGCCATCGGCGGTATGTTTTCTGCGGCACTTTCCATAACTCAGGTATTCAATCCTAAGCCTCTTCCCGTTAGGAAGCGGGATGCTCTGTGTTGCCCGGACTTTCCTCTCCGATAAATCGCAGCGATAGAACAGCTTGCATTTTTTGTGCGACAAAGATATAAAAAAACCGCGCTTATTTGGTATAAGGGAACTCTTTTAGCGCTTTTGGAATCAGCTCATCGCTCAGTGCATAGGTATTTGCACCATATGTTTTCTTATAATAACGCCACAATAGGGTGCCATCAGGACCCTCACTAAGACTTAAGGTTAAACCTGCGGAGTAGTAAACCGGATCTTCTGTTGTTTTGCTGGTGGTTCCGGTTACAGGGCTAGAGGTAGTTGTAGTTGTCGAGTTTGATCTTCCTCTGTATATAACAACCTCAGGAAGCGGTCTTTCTGTTTCGTAAAGCGTTGAGACTACCGCGTCAACACCCAGTATTTTAGCCATTTCAGCTTTAGTAAAGCCCGTTGTCTTCTGACTCTCTTCTGCTCTTTTTAATAAAATGTTAGTCGTCTCGATGTCCTGAATCTTTACCGACATCTTGTTGGATTTTGGCAGCAAATAGCTGTACAAATTAGATTGTAAGATGATACCAGAATTGATTTCGGCAGTATGTTCAGCTTCAGTGTTGAAGTTCATTTGTTGTGTCTTATACACAAATCTGACCTCTACCGGTAAAATCGCAATGGTTTTATGCGTTTTTAGGCTGGTGTTCAGTTCTGGACTAAGGTAGGTTTCTTTTGGAAGCCCAAATTGGGCCTGACTAAGATTCGCTATCCCCATAGCTAGCCCTAGTAAAATTGCTTTTTTCATAATGATTTCATTGATGTGTAAAGCAATAGTATGTATTATTTTAATAACCAGGGGCCTGAAATTGAAAATGATTCCCCGTAATTACTCAGGTTTTATGGAATCGACTGTAAGGTAGGTGTTTAAAGTAGAACGCAGGATCGCATGTACGGTATGCCTTCGGCATGCTGTGGCTTAAATGCCCTTTTTTTTGTCGCGAATAACCCCTGTTGCGATGAACGCAGTATTATATCTTTGATCATCACGCAGACCATATAAAATTTATGAGCAATATTATTTTTGATAGCGGAATATCACTTGATGGCTTTTTCGCTGGTGAAAACAGGAGTCCAGAAAACCCAATGGGTGGCGTTTCACCAAAAATTCACAGCTGGCTGTTTAAACAAAAAGCATTTTGGAAACACATCAATATGGAAGGTGGTGAAGAGTATGGTGCAGACAGTAAATTGATTGATGACGTGTTTGAAAGAACAGGTGCTTACATTATGGGAAAGCGAATGTTCGAAGAAGGTGAAGTCCATTGGAAAGAAGATTTGTACAAAGCAGATGTCTATGTGCTGACACATGAAAAACGGGAACCCTGGGTTCAAAAGGGGGCAACAACTTTTTATTTCATTAATGACGGGATACAAAGTGCCTTAGAAAAGGCAAAACAATCCGCCAAAGGAAAGGATATAAAAATACAGGGTGGTGCAAATACTATTCAACAATTTCTTAATGCAGGGCTTGTGGATGAGTTTTTCATTCATATTGCCCCTGTTTTTTTAGGAAGGGGTATCCGACTGTTTGAGAATATTCAAGACCTGTATGATATTCAAATTGTAGAAGTAATACCATCAGACTTAACCACACACCTGAGATACAAATTGACGAGGAAATAAGCACAAAAAGGCTGAACCCTCTAAATGAAAATCAGAGAATTCAGCCTTTTATAATATAAACCCGGACAGAACGCCAGATTGATTTTCTATTTACATTTTTTAAGATCTTCGGCAGTTTGTTCTGCGGTATACATCCCTTGTTTATTACCAAAAGAGTTGGTGATGTAAACTACGATCCTGGCAATGTCGATATTGGCCAGTGTCTGGAAATCAGGCATTTTCTCTTCATATTTCTTTCCATGAATCGTAATGGCTTCGCTCATTCCATTTTTAATGTAACAAGCCAGCTTATTCCTGTTTTCTTTTAGAAATACGGTATCCGTAAGGGGAGGAGCAAGGGCTCCTAAACCTTCGCCTTTAGCACCATGACAATTCTGGCAATATTTAATATAGTAATCTCTTCCGTTGGTATAATACATGTCCTGTTTTACCTGGTCTGCACTTTGGCAGGAGTAAATCATCATCATGAACGTGAAGAGTACGGGAATCGAGATCAGTAGTCTGCGCATGGTTATTTTTTATCTTCAGCAAGTAAAATGGCCACATCTTTTTTCAGCTGTGCGACCTGTTTGTCGTCTGTACCATCATAAGCACCACGCAAACGTTTATTTTTGTCGATCAACATCAACCATCCCTGGTGAATATAACCATCTCTGTTGGTGCTGTCTTCCATTACCGCTACCAGATAGTCTTTTTCTGCGATTTTATATACGCTATCTTTTGATCCGTATACAAATTGCCATTTCGGGCCATCAACACCCAACTTTTGTGCGTATTTTTTTAATACTGATGGGGTATCGTATTTAAAATCGATGGTATGGGAAAGGAACATCACTTCAGGATTTTCTTTATACTCCTCAAAAATAGTTTTCATATTTCTGTGCATCGTCGGACAAATCGTAGTACAAGAAGTAAAGAAGAAATCTGCGATATAAATTTTGTCTTTGAATGTATCATTATTGATCAAAACGCTATCCTGATTTAAGAAACTAAAAGCAGGAATGCTTTTGTAAAGCGTGTCTACACCCAATGAGCCATCCGAGTTTGTAACCGTTATCGCCTCTCTGGGGCCTAAAATCGGTAGTTTTTTATTGTCCGAGCAAGAGGAAACGAAGAGAGCGAGCGCAAATAGAAACGTGGAGGGAAGGGAAAAGTTTAGCTTCATCATATTTTAACATTGAATTTCGGTAAAGGTAACTAAAATGAAATTAACCCTTTCATTATGGTAAGGTCTACTATTGCCACAACAACGTCATGAAATTAATAATCCCGTCTTAATCAACGCTAAAACCCAGCTTTCGTTGATTTTTCCGGCTTAGGCACCGCCTTTGAACAGGGCTCTGGTAAAATTAGAATACTAATGGAAAATCCAATGATCTTTGTGCGTATTGCTACCATAAATGATATAAAATACGTAGATGAAATAATTCAGGAAACCGAATCCTCTGCTATTGCCCGTGGATCGGGTATTTCAAAAAGAACGCCAGAATCGCTGGCGCAGAAGATGAGAGATGAAAAAGCGGTGATTGCCGTTACCAGCAATGGAGAATGGGTTGGCTTTGCTTATTTTGAAACCTGGGAAAATGACCAGTTCATTTCCAACTCCGGACTGATTGTGGCGCCCAAATTCAGAAAATCAGGCGTAGCCAGAGCCATTAAAGAAAGAATTTTCAAAATCTCCAGAAGAAGATACCCTCAGGCAAAAGTATTCAGTATCACTTCCGGGATGGCCATCATGAAGATGAATACCCAGCTAGGCTTCGAACCCGTCACTTTTGCGGAGATTACCCATGACCCTAATTTTTGGGAAGGCTGCAAAAGCTGTGTCAATTACGACGTATTAGAAGGTAAGAAAAAATGCAATTGCCTCTGTACAGCTATGTTGTTTGATCCGGAAAAGGTAAAGCAAGAACAGCAATTGCAACTTTCCGCAGCATCTTATCAGCGTTATTTTTCCAGTACAAAACACTCTTCCTAAATAGATCACCCTATAAAAAACAGCTATGAATACCCATACAGAAAACACAACCGGCCAAAGGCCAGACTTGTACACCTTAAGCGAAGACCCGCTTCAACTGTTAAAGAAACTCATTGCTACACCTTCTTTTTCTGGCGAAGAAAACGATACTGCCGATCTGATTGAAGCTTTCCTGCACCAGCATGGTGTTTTCACTTTTCGCAAGCGCAATAACATCTGGTGCTACAACAAGAACTTTGATCCCGCAAAACCAACCTTATTATTAAACTCCCACCACGATACGGTAAGGCCAACGAAAGCCTGGAATTTCAATCCTTTTCTGCCCTTTATCCAGGTAGGGAAACTTTATGGCCTGGGTAGCAACGATGCCGGAGGATGTCTGGTGTCGCTGATGGCTACTTTCCTGCATTTTCACGAATTTGAAAACCTGCCTTATAACATTTGTCTGGCGGCAACCGCAGAAGAAGAGACTTCCGGTGAGTATGGATTGAAAAGCATCCTCTCTGAGCTTCATAACATCGAATTTGCCATTGTAGGAGAACCTACACAAATGGAAATGGCGGTTGCGGAGAAAGGCTCGATGGTGTTGGATTGTACCAGTTTTGGAAAACCCGGACATGCCGCAAGAGAAGAAGGCGATAATGCCATTTATAAGGCGCTTATAGATATCCAGTGGTTTTCAGATTTTATCTTTCCCATCGAAGGCGATTTGTTAAGTCCGGTGAAGATGACGGTAACCGAGGTTCATGCCGGTTTACAGCACAATATTGTACCCGGAGAATGTGATTTTACCGTAGATATCCGTTTTACGCATAGCTATACGCCAAAAGAAATATTAACCACCATTGAAAACCATACCAGCTGTCAGATTAAAGTGAGGCCTAACCTCATGAAACCTTCTTTTATTGATGGCAATCACCCTTTAGTGCGGGCAGGTCGGGAAATTGGTAAAACAACGTATTGCTCTCCAACAAGTTCCGATCAGGGCTGGCTGGATGTTCCTTCCTTAAAAATGGGGCCGGGGGACTCCGCCAGATCCCATACGGCCGATGAATACATCTACGTAGAGGAAATCAGAGCTGGAATTGTAACTTACATCTGGATGCTGGAGAAATTATTTAGCAACCATGACCGTAAGAAAAACTTACTTGTGTCAGATAATTATTATAATTGTTGAAATTAACGATATGCAAGACACCGTCCTAATCATAGACGACGAGAAAAAGATCTGTAGCCTTTTGGCAAGGATTATAGAGCTGGAAGGATTTAAAGTGTTTCAGGCAAACACCGGAAAGGAAGGATTGAAAACCCTCGCCATGCAGGATGTAAATGTCGTGATCAGCGATGTGAAACTCCCCGATTTTAACGGGGTGGAACTGGTCAAAGAGATCAAAAAGATTAAGCCTTATGTAGAAGTCATCAACCTGACCGCCCATGGAACCATCTCTGATGGTGTAATGGCGATGAGGAACGGTGCTTTTGATTACATCACTAAAGGCGATGATAATGATAAGATTATTCCATTGGTCTATAAAGCCATGGATAAAGTGAAGCTCCAGCGAAGGGTATACGATCTGGAGAATAAAATCAGCAAAAAATATAGCTTTAGCAATATACTCGGACAGTCGAAAGCCATGAAAGAGGCCCTGGATCTGGCGCAGAAAGTAGCAGGAACAGATACCACCGTACTTTTACTCGGAGAAACAGGAACCGGAAAGGAAGTTTTCGCCCAGGCCATTCATTATGAGAGTCCGAGGAAAAATAAACCATTTGTTGCACTGAACTGTAGCGGATTTAATCCGGAACTGTTAGAAAGTGAGCTTTTTGGTTATAAACAAGGTGCTTTTACCGGTGCCAACAAAGACAAAAGAGGTTTGATGGAAGAAGCCCATGAAGGGACTTTGTTTTTAGATGAAATCGGAGAGATGAACCTGGATTTACAGGCAAAGCTTTTGAGAGTATTGGAAAATCAAACCTTCATCAAATTGGGGGATACCCAGACCAGTAAAGTGAATGTCAGGATCATAGCCGCCACCAACAGGAGCCTCAAAGAAGAAGCCGATGCAGGGAGGTTTAGATTAGATCTGTATTACCGCCTTTCCGTGTTTTCTATTGAGTTGCCAAATCTTGCGCAGCGGAAAACAGATATCATGATGATCGCTAAATATTACCTGAAGGAATTTTCAGCAAAAGTGAATAAGCCGGATTTTACGATGGACGATAGTTTTGCTGAACTGCTGATGAAGCATGTCTGGAAGGGGAATATCCGCGAACTAAAAAACGTGATGGAAAGGGTCGTGATTCTCGCAGACGGGAATGTAGCTACGGCTAACCTGCTGCCTTATGAGTTTCATGCCGAAGTTCAGGAAGAGGATTCTATGAAAATGCAGGTCATGGAAAAACAGCACATCAATAAAGTATTGAAACACACCAGAGGGAATAAAACAGAGGCCTCCAGATTGCTAGGGATCGGTTTAACCACCCTATACCGTAAAATGGAGGAGTATAAAATCAGCTAAGTCTGAAAAGCAACTTATTCATAATGATAAAAAACCCTTCCATAATGGAAGGGTTTTTTTGTTGCTGATTTTTCTGTTTTCCTAAAAACAGGAGTTTTTGACTGGGAATCAGTGATTTGCAGTTGTCGCCGTGATTTTGGTATATGGATTGGCATAGGGGTATCAAAACAAGCCAACATATGTTAACAATCACACTATTAATTGCCCTGCTCCTGATGGTCTGGGTATTCTACAAATCCATCGACTGGTTCGAAAAAATCTAAAATTATGATCGCATTATTTCTTATCGCCATTGCCGTATTTATCTACATGGTATACGTGCTGATTAAACCCGAAAAATTTTAACTAAAGTTATGAACACTGAATTACTAGGTATTATTGCCACCTATGCCATTACGCTGCTAATCGGAATACCCCTGGGTATTTATCTGGCAAAAATGTTTGCAGGGGAAAAAGTCTGGACTGACTTTCTAAAGCCTCTTGAAAAAGGAATCTACAAATTATCCGGAATTAATCCGGAAGAATCCATGAACTGGAAGCAGCACTTGAAAGCGCTGCTAATGATCAATATGGTCTGGTTGATTTACGGCTTTTTTGCCCTGATCTATCAGGATAAATTGCCTTTAAATCCAGATGGTAACCTGGGGCAGTCGCCGGATCTTGCCTTTAACAGTATCATTAGTTTTGTGGTGAACTGTAACCTGCAACATTATTCAGGAGAAAGTGGTGCAACCTATTTCACACAGCATTTTGTATTTATGTTCTTACAATTTGTGAGTGCTGCAACAGGGATTGCCGCTGCGGTAGTGTTGTTTAAAGCATTCAGAGATAAAACAACCACCAATCTCGGTAACTTCTGGGTTTTCTTTACCCGTTCGATTACCCGTTTATTGTTGCCACTTTCTATCGTTGTAGCCACGATTCTTGCTTTCAACGGGACAACAACAAGTTATGAAGGAAAAGACCAGTTTATCTCGCTTCAAGGAGATACGGTAAATGTTTCCCGCGGTCCGGCAGCAGGTTTTGTGGCCATTAAACATTTAGGAACAAATGGTGGAGGCTGGTTTGGGGTCAATGGCGCGCATCCATTGGAAAACCCAAACTACCTTACCAATATGGTAGAAGTGATTTCACAGGTGATCATTCCGATTGCCATGGTATTCGCTTTCGGATACTTTATCCGCAGAAGGAAAATGGCCTGGGTGATCTTCGGAATCATGACCCTGGGAATGATGTTATTGCTCGTTCCAACAGTCATATCTGAAACTGGCGGTAGTCCAAATATTGCAAAAATGGGGGTTAATCAGCTCACAGGAGCCATGGAAGGGAAGGAAGTCCGCTTCGGACCAACTGCAACCGCTTACTGGAGTACGGTGACCACCATTATTTCTACCGGCTCGATCAACTCCATGCACGATAGTGCCATGCCTTTAACCGGAATGTATCAATTGATTGCCATGATGATGAACTGCTTCTACGGAGGCTGTGGGGTCGGGATATTGAACTACTTCATCTTTATCATCATTGCAGTTTTCATTTCCGGATTGATGGTGGGTAGAACGCCCGAATTCCTGGGGCATAAAGTAGAAGCCAGAGAAGTTAAAATTGCTTCGATTATCGCGCTTTTACACCCTTTTATTATCCTGGTTGGTACCGCGCTTGCGGCTTATACGGTCACTAATTATGCCGATATAGATTGGGCAGTGAAACCGGCAAACTGGTTAAATAATCCCGGTTTCCATGGCTTCTCCGAAATGTTGTATGAAACTACTTCGGCAGCTGCAAACAATGGTTCCGGCTTTGAAGGTTTAGGAGATAACAACATCTTCTGGAACGTAATGACGGGTTTTGTATTACTGCTTGGACGTTTCCTTCCGATTATTGGTCCGGTGGCTATCGCTGGATTACTGGCTTCGAAGAAATACATTCCTGAATCGGCAGGTACGTTAAAAACAGATACGTTAACCTTCGGGGTGATGACTTTTGTGGTGATCGTAATCATTGCTGCACTTGCCTTTTTCCCTGCATTAACGTTAGGCCCACTGGCCGAACATTTTAGCATGATTAAATAAGAGTAGCCTCAGGTAACCAATTAAAAATATTTTAATGCTTGTGATGGCTTCATCACCATTGAAAAACAATAAGAGATCCAATGAAAAATAAATCGAATATATTATTTGAACCTGCTTTAGTGAATACTGCATTAAGGCAATCATTTATCAAACTAGATCCGCGTTTGATGATCCGCAATCCGGTAATGTTTACCGTAGAGATTGGAACATTTGTAATGCTATGCGTGACTATCTATTCCATCGGCAATTCCAGTCAGGGTTCTTTCGGATATAACTTTGTGGTGTTTATCGTATTGCTGCTAACCGTTTTGTTTGCCAACTTCGCGGAGGCGATTGCCGAAGCAAGGGGTAAAGCCCAGGCCGACAGCTTACGTAAAACCAGAGAAGAAACACCTGCAAAGGTCGTATTGAGCGATGGTACCATTGAAATCCGCTCTTCTAATCAATTGAAAAAAGGAGATGTGTTTTTCTGTGAAACCGGAGATACGATCCCAACAGATGGTGAGATTATTTCAGGAATTGCCACGATCGATGAATCGGCAATTACAGGAGAATCTGCTCCGGTAATCCGGGAATCCGGTGGCGATAA
Source organism: Pedobacter gandavensis (assembly GCF_032677645.1). GTDB lineage: Bacteria > Bacteroidota > Bacteroidia > Sphingobacteriales > Sphingobacteriaceae > Pedobacter > Pedobacter gandavensis_A. The sequence goes on from NZ_JAVTSB010000012.1 coordinate 103,890, forward strand.
ATCATCGGTAACCGGGGGGACAAAAGTCTTGTCGGATCAGATAAAGGTACAGGTGAGTACCGCTCCGGGCGAAAGCTTTCTCGATAAAATGATCGCCCTGGTGGAAGGTGCTTCCCGTCAGAAAACCCCAAATGAAATCGCCTTAACGATCTTGCTGGCCGGTTTTACCCTGGTATTTATCATTGTATGTATCACCTTAAAACCATTTGCTGATTACTCCAATACACCGATTACCATTGCTTCCTTCATTGCACTTTTTGTCTGTCTGATTCCAACCACGATTGGCGGTCTGTTGTCTGCTATCGGTATTGCCGGAATGGACAGGGCTTTAAGAGCCAATGTGATCACTAAATCAGGTAAAGCCGTAGAAACTGCGGGTGATATTGATGTATTATTATTAGATAAAACAGGAACAATTACGATCGGTAACCGTAAAGCAACTCACTTTTACCCAACTGCCGGGATCATCATTAAAAGCTTTACTGATGCCTGTGTATTGAGTTCCCTTGCGGATGAAACACCGGAAGGAAAATCTATCATTGAACTGGCTGCCACACAGGATGCCAAATTGATGACCACCGCCCCTGAAGGTTCAAAATTCATCAAATTTACCGCAGAAACCAGGTCTAGTGGTTTAGATACTCAGGATGGCAGACGCATCAGAAAAGGTGCTTTTGACTCGATCAGAAACATCGTGCTTTCTGCGGGAAATCCTTTCCCGATGGACATTGAAGAGCAGGTGAAAAGAATCGCCAGTAATGGTGGTACGCCGCTCGTAGTGTCAGAAAACGAACATGCACTGGGGGTAATCGAGTTACAGGATATCATTAAACCAGGCATCAGCGAGCGTTTCGAACGTCTCCGTAAGATGGGTGTAAAAACGGTGATGGTAACCGGTGATAATCCATTAACTGCTAAGTTTATTGCCCAAAAAGCAGGGGTAGATGATTTTATCGCAGAGGCGAAGCCTGAAGATAAAATGAACTACATCAAAGAAGAACAGGCCTTGGGTAAACTGGTTGCCATGATGGGCGACGGCACCAATGATGCGCCGGCATTGGCACAGGCAGATGTGGGTGTGGCCATGAACAGTGGTACTCAGGCTGCAAAAGAGGCTGGTAACATGGTAGATCTGGACAATGACCCGACCAAACTGATTGAGATCGTTGAAATTGGAAAGCAATTGCTGATCACCAGAGGTACACTAACTACTTTCTCCATTGCCAATGATGTGGCGAAATACTTTGCCATCGTACCTGCTTTGTTCATCGTGTCGATCCCTGCATTACGCAGTCTGAACATCATGAACCTGCACAGTCCGGAAACGGCCATTTTATCAGCCGTGATCTTCAATGCACTGGTGATTCCTTTGCTGATTCCGGTGGCTTTACGCGGAGTTTCTTACAAACCGATTGGCGCCAGCGCCTTGTTACGTCGAAACTTGCTGATTTATGGAATAGGCGGGGTAATCGCTCCATTTATCGGAATAAAATTAATTGATATGGTGATTTCCTTAATGGCTTAACAGCTGCTTCTAAAAGATCAAAAAAACAAAACATAATTGTCATGAAAAAATACATCATACAATCACTAAGATTAACCGGAGTACTGATGGTGCTGCTTTGTATCATTTATCCGGTAACCATTGCTTACATCGGGAAATTTAGTCCTGGTGAAGGAAGCGGGGAAAAAGTTACCAAAAACGGTAAAGTAGTGGGTTATGCGCTCATCGGTCAGTCCTTTACCAAACCAGAATATTTCTGGGGCAGACCATCAGCAGTAGGTTACAATGCGGCTGGGTCCGGAGGTTCTAATAAAGGAGCAACCAATGAAGATTACTTAAAACAAGTATCAGAAAGAATTGATACCCTGTTAAAATACCACCCTTATTTGAAAAAGGCGGATATCCCTGCGGATATGGTGACGGCCTCGGGAAGTGGATTAGACCCTGATATCTCAGAAACTGCGGCTATTATGCAGATCAAAAGAGTAGCGGCTTACCGTAAACTGAGCGACAGAACTGTTGCGGAATTGGTGGTAAAAAATACCGAAGGCCCACTGTTTGGTCTCTTCGGTCCATCAAAAGTTAATGTGCTGAAATTAAACGTTGCCCTCGATGAGCTAAAAAAATAAGTATCCCTCCCGATTGTGCTGCCTATACTAAACGCGTTTGCCAAACCATCAGGTTTGGCAGCACGAAAGGGAAAGTATGCTTCAGATTTTAGCCAGCTGAACAAGTGAAATCAAAGAAAATCAACAGAGAAAATCAATTTAAAAAGGCCTGAAGGAGCCTGTTTAAATCCTTTAAAACACAAATTCGAATTCAATTAGAAATGAAAAAACTTTTAACATTATCAGCTGTATTAGGCACTGCCCTTTGTTCTTATGCTCAGGAAGAAACAAAGATTAAAGTGACAGGTTATGTAGAAACTTCTTATAGTTATGATTTCAATAAACCATCAAACAACAACAGACCCGGTTTTATTTATTCTCATAATCGCAGCAATGAACTGAACCTGAATCTGGGTTTTATTAAAGCAAATTACGATAACGGTAGGGTGCGCGCGAATATGGCCCTCATGGCCGGCTCTTATGCCAATGCCAATTTAGCGGCCGAACCAGGTGTATTGAAGAATATTTACGAAGCCAATGCAGGTATTAAACTTTCTAAAACGCAGAACTTATGGATCGATGCAGGGGTATTCTCTTCACACATCGGTTTTGAAAGTGCAGTATCAAAAGATTGCTGGGTACTCACCAGAAATATCTCTTCTGAAAACACACCTTACTTTGAGACTGGTGCCAAAATTACTTACGGAACAGCAGATGGGAAGTTCAGTGCCTCGGTACTTTATCTAAACGGATGGCAAAGAATTACCCGTCAGGACGCCAATTCTAAACCTGCCGGTGGTGTACAGTTAACCTGGAAACCGACAGATAAAATCACAGTAAATTATAGCAATTATTTAGGAACAGAAGGTGCGGATTCGGTACGTGTTAAACGCTTCTATCACAATGTTTATGGAATCTTCCAGGTAACAGATCATTTTGGTGTAACACTTGGTTTAGATTACGGAACACAACAGAAAGAAAAAGGAAAATCAGCGAAAAACGAAGTGCTTTCGCCGGTAGCTATCGCTCAATACCGTTTCAACCCAAATTGGGCCGTTGCAGGAAGAGTAGAATATTACGAGGATAGAAACGGAATGTTAATCGCAACCGGAACGACAGATGGATTTAAAACCACTGGTTATTCTTTAAACCTTGATTATGCACCGGTAACGAATGCAGTGGTTCGGTTGGAAGGAAAACTTTACGACAGCAAAGACAAGATTTTTATGCGTAAAACAAGCGCAGTGAACTACAATGCCGCGATTACCGCAAGCATTGCGGTTGCTTTTTAAATAAAAAGTACGTTCATCATTTTGTTTCCCAAAAACGCCGGATTTCCCCTGTCTGGAGTATGGTGGTGATTTCAAAATGATGAACGTGTTTTTAGAATGAAACCAGAATGAAATATAATACAGATATTCATGAAAAAAAGAAATTATAATATCACTACGGTTAAACTTATTCCAGTGCTAAGTGTTGGATTACTGCTGATTATCGTGTTGTGGTATTTGATAGATCAAGCCTACGTGATAATTAAATGGTAAGCAGAATGGAAGATCATAAATCGAGCTCAGTAAAAGATTTTATAGACCTGGTCAAGCGTTCCAGAAGGGGGAAATTTAAGGTCTATATTGGTATGAGTGCAGGGGTAGGGAAAACCTATCGGATGTTGCAGGAGGCCCATGCTTTATTGAAAAATGGATTGGACTTACAGATTGGCTATATTGAAACGCACAATCGGGCAGAAACACATGCCCTGTTAGCAGGAATTCCTATCATTTCCCGACGCAAAATATTTTATAAAGGCAAAGAACTGGAAGAAATGGACCTGCAATCCATCTTAAATATCCATCCGGAAGTGGTTATCGTAGACGAACTGGCGCATACTAATGTTGAGGGCAGCAAAAATACCAAGCGTTGGCAGGATGTAATTGATATTTTAGAAGCAGGGATTAGTGTGATTTCGGCCGTAAATATCCAGCATCTGGAAAGTATGAATGCCGAAATTGAAAAGATAACCGGTGTTACAATTAACGAACGGATTCCGGATAAAATTTTAGAGTTTGCAGATGAAGTCGTAAATATTGATTTAACGGCAGATGAATTGATTGACCGTTTAAAATCAGGAAAAATATATGATGAGACAAAGATTGAAAGGGCCTTAGGGAACTTTTTCCAGTCGGAAAAGATTTTGCAGCTACGGGAAATGGCCTTGAAAGAGGTGGCCCATCGTTTAGAAAGAAAAATCAACATCGAGATTCCCAAACAAATCAAGTTACGACCGGAACGTTTTTTGGCCTGTATTTCCAGCAATCATGAGACCGCGAAAACGGTGATCCGGAAAACGGCCCGTCTGGCCTCTTATTATAATTCGCCCTGGATTGTACTGTATGTGCAGAATAGCAGCGAAAGTGGTAACAGAATTAAGCTAGATTTGCAGCGACATTTGATTAATAACCTGAAGCTGGCCACAGAGCTGGGGGCAGAGGTGATCAAAGTGAAGAGCGATGAGGTTACCCAAACGATTATGAGAATTGCAGATGAAAAAGAAGTGACCACTATTTGTATCGGAAAACCTCATTTGAACATTTTTCAGGTGGTCTGGAGAACGGCTATTTTTAACCAGCTTTTAAAACACATCTCTACTACGGAAACTGATCTGGTGATTTTATCTTAAAAGGCTGGAAGCCAATTAAAAATATCCTTAGCGCTATAGAAATATATAAAGAAAATTTAATCAGAACCCTATTTACAATCACAATATATAGTCATGAAAATAAAAACCAAACTCCGTTTTGGATTCGGATTCCTATTCATCGTGGTACTCTTTTTCGGAGCAATCTCTTTGTTTTACATGAATCAGATTTCATTGAGTTCAAAGGTGATCCTGAAAGATAATTATGAAACCCTAAACTACACGAGTAGTATGCGTGAAGTGTTAGATCAGCAAGCTTTGCCATTTTCTGGTGCTGCAAAAGAGCAGTTTGAGCGCTACATGGCCATGGAAGGCAAGAATGTGACGGAAAAAGGGGAGGGGGCTGCGGTTGATGCTTTGCATCAGGCCTATGCGGCCATGATGCGCCCGGGGGCTTCGGAGCAGGAAGTTGATCAGGCTGTTGCCGAATTGCGTTCGGAATTGAGAAAAATTGATCAATTGAATATGGCGGCTATTGTCCGCAAAAATGATACGGCCCAGAAAGCAATAGAAAAGGCCGCCATGTATGTGATCTTTGCCGCTTCTATTTGTTTTCTGATCTTGTTTTCTTTCATCGTGAATTTCCCGGGCTTTGTAGCTAATCCTTTAAGAGAATTTTCCGAAGCGATCCGCGAAATTAGTCGCAAAAACTACAAACAGCGACTGGAATTTAACGGTACAGATGAGTTTTCTGAACTGGCAACATCCTTTAATACCATGACTCAGGAATTGAACAAATGGGAAAATAGTAATCTTTCTAAAATTCAGTCGGAAAAGCGAAGAATTGAAGCAATTATTGAGCAGATGCAGGATGCCATTATCGGATTGAATGAGAAAAAAGAAATCTTGTTTTTTAACAAGGTTGCCGCTGAACTTTTAAACCTGAATGGCGAAGAAGTTATCGGTAAAAATGCGCAGGATTTAATGAAAAGAAATGACTTACTGAACCGGATTCTCCAGGACAAGCCAACGGAGAAAACGATGAAGATTTATGCTGATCAGAAAGAGTCTTATTTCCAGCTGGAGAAAAGAGAAATTTCAGTTCCTTCTTATGGAGCGGAAGGGGATGTGGCGATGTCTCAAACTGCTAAAGCAGCAGGTGAGGTATATATTCTGAAAAATATCACCCAGTTTAAAGAACTGGATGAAGCCAAAACGAATTTCATTGCTACGGTATCCCATGAGCTGAAAACACCCATATCTTCTATAAAAATGAGCTTGAAACTGATGGATGATGAGCGGGTAGGGCCGATGAATGTGGAGCAGAAAGAACTGGTGCAGCACATCAAAGAAGATTGCGGCCGGTTGTTGAAAATCACTTCTGAGCTCTTAGATCTGGCGCAGGTAGAAACGGGGAATTTACAACTGAATTTCGTGAAATCTGACCCCCGGAAGATTGCCATTTATGCGATGGATTCTGTCCGTTTTCAGGCAGAGCAAAAATCAATTGAATTGGAGCTGATCAGCAGGAATAACCTCCCTAAAATCTATGTCGATGTCGAGAAAACAGCCTGGGTATTGGTCAATTTCCTTTCCAATGCACTCCGTTACAGTCCGGAGAAGTCTAAGGTGGTTATTCAGGTACTCGAAAAAGAAGATCACATCGAATTTTCTGTTCAGGATTTCGGAAAAGGAATCGAAGAAGTCTATCAAAAGCGGTTATTTGACAAGTATTTTCAGGTGCCTACAGACGGTAATAATAAATCCGGATCTGGTTTAGGACTAGCGATTTCCAAAGATTTTATTGAAGCCGAAAGTGGTCAGATTTGGGTAGAAAGCGCCTTAGGGGAAGGCAGTAAATTCTGTTTTTCCTTGCCTATTGCCTCTTAACATATACCAGGAGAAAGATTTTTCGCTACATTTGGCCTTAATAAGTTCTTTAATTTTTTCAATCATCAACCGGAAGAGGCTTTACTTAGCTGTAGATTAATAGGGAATCGTGTGTAAATCACGAACTGTCGCGCAACTGTAAGTAACACAACAAGGTTTTTACCCATGAATGTCCACTGTTCCAGAAATGGAATGGGAAGGATGGTAAAAATGTTACAAGTCAGGAGACCTGCCTTTACCGAATTGACAATGCTTTCGCGAGATGAAGCATGGGTCAGGTAGATGTGTATCACCTACATACCTTGATGGTATGCCTGTGCCTATACATTTGTTTTTCCATATCTTCTTTTCGCCTGCATTGTGATTTTAGCACAAGAACTTTTAACTGATTTTTTCATCAATTAAAAAGCAAGACCATGCTAACAAACAATCCTGGCTACCCGCGAATAGGTAGTAACAGAGAACTCAAAAAAGCCAATGAGCAATTTTGGGCAGGGAAGAGTACGCTTCAAAACCTCGTACAAGTAGGCAGAGACATCCGCCAGCAAAATTGGGAACTCCAAAAAGAACAGGGCATTGACCTGATTCCTTCAAATGATTTCTCTTTTTATGACCAGGTATTAGACCTGTCCTTAACCGTAGGAGCGATCCCTAAACGTTACCATGAGGTGATTCTAAATTCGGCAAATTCAGAGCTGGATCTGTATTTCGCCATGGCCAGAGGCTATCAGACAGACGGTCTGGACATTACCGCCATGGAAATGACCAAATGGTTTGATACCAATTACCATTATATCGTTCCTGAATTTACCAAAGACCAACAGTTTAAGTTATTCTCTACTAAAATATTAGATGAGTATAATGAGAGTAAAAGACTAGGAATTAAAACCAAACCGGTGATCATCGGTCCGGTGACTTATCTGCTCCTTGGAAAAGAAAAAGAGGCTGGATTCGAAAGAATCGACCTGATTAAAAACCTGTTGCCGGTTTACATCGACCTGCTTAAAAAGCTGGAAGAACAACAGGTAGAATGGGTGCAATTTGATGAGCCATTCCTATCCTTAGATTTAACAGAAAAGGATAAAGCGGCTTTTAAATATGTTTACACAGAGATTAAAAAACAATTCCCTAAACTAAAGACCCTACTGACCACCTATTTTGAAGCTTTAAAAGACAATACTGAACTGGCCCTGGCACTACCTGTGCATGCTTTACATCTTGATTTGGTGAGAAATCCGGAGCAATTGGAAAGTGTTTTAGCGGCCATTCCTGCTTCGCTTAAATTGTCTTTAGGGGTAGTAGATGGCCGTAACATCTGGAAAAATGATTTCCGCGCTTCCTTAAAATTAATTGAGCTGGCCAAAGAGAAACTGGGTGTCAACAGGTTGATCATTAGTCCTTCCTGTTCTTTAATCCATTCGCCATGCGATCTGGATCTGGAAACTAACGATGCGATTTTAACGCCTGAAATCAAACAATGGTTATCATTTGCGAAACAGAAAGTAGCAGAGGTGATCACGCTGAAAAAACTGGCTGAAAATGACCCATCGGCCTTGCCTGATCTGGAAAGTAATATCCAGGCGCATCAAAACCGTAAAACTTCTTCGTTAATTCACAATCCTGCGGTAAAACAACGGGTAGCTGGAATTACGGAGCAGGATGAACACCGTTCAGCGCCTTATGCACTAAGAAGTATCGCACAAAAGGAAGCTTTGAAACTACCTTTTTTCCCGACTACGACGATTGGTTCTTTCCCGCAAACACCAGAGGTAAGAAGCTGGAGGGCGCGGTATAAAAAAGGATTGTTGAGTCAGCAGGAATATGATGATTTAATTGCTGAAGAAACCAGGGAAACCATTTTATTCCAGGAAAAAACAGGAATAGATGTATTGGTACATGGCGAATTTGAGCGCAATGACATGGTCGAATATTTTGGCGAACAACTGGCCGGATTTACGTTCAGTAAAAACGGTTGGGTTCAGAGCTATGGTAGCAGATGTGTGAAACCACCCATCATTTATGGCGATGTTTATCGTCCGGAACCGATGACGGTGAAATGGTCGGCTTATGCGCAATCGTTAACCAGCAAATGGGTGAAAGGGATGTTGACAGGGCCGGTTACGATCTTACAATGGTCCTTTGTCCGCAATGACCAACCCCGCTCAGAAACCTGTACGCAGATTGCTTTGGCGATCAGAGATGAGGTGGTAGATTTAGAGCGTGCAGGGATCAAAATTATCCAGATTGATGAGCCTGCAATACGCGAAGGATTGCCGCTTCGGAAGGCAGATTGGCAGGATTATTTGCATTGGGCGGTACGTGCATTCCGTATTTCGGCCAGTGGTGTCGAAAATGAGACACAAATTCACACCCATATGTGTTATTCTGAATTTAATGACATCATCCAAAACATTGCAGATATGGATGCGGATGTGATCACGATTGAATGTTCCCGTTCTCAGATGGAATTGTTGGATGCTTTTGCTGATTTTAAGTACCCAAATGAAATAGGACCAGGGGTTTATGATATTCATTCGCCAAGAGTTCCGTCCAAAGAAGAGATGGTTTTTCTGCTCGAAAAAGCCCGCGCAGTGATCCCTGCAGCCCAACTTTGGGTAAATCCGGATTGCGGTTTGAAGACCAGACATTGGGAGGAAACAAAAAAAGCACTAATAGAAATGGTCGCTGCTGCAAAAGTACTGCGGGAATATGTTGAAGAAGCTGTAACTTTGTAAAAAAAATAATAACAGGCAAGTGGCATACTTGCCTGTTTCAATACATACAGCACACAGAATGAGAATACGTAAAAATGCGGTGATAACCGGAGTTGGTGGTTATGTTCCGGACACTATTTTGAGCAACCATGACCTGGAAAAACTGGTAGATACCAACGAAGAGTGGATCGTTTCCAGAACCGGGATCAGGGAGCGAAGAATAGCAAACGATGTGAATATGGCTACCTCGGATATGGCTACGATAGCCTTATTGAGGTTAATGGAAAATGGGAATGTAAATCCGGATGATATAGACTGTGTGATTGTATCTACATCCACTCCAGACTATGTGATGGTTTCTACAGGGAGCATTGTGTGTGAAAAAGCCGGCTTGAAAAATGCCTGGGGTATCGATACCAATGCCGCTTGCAGTGGTTTTCTTTATGCCCTGACTTTAGGAGCGAGCATGATCGAAAGTGGCCGTTGCAAACGAGTTGTGGTCATTGGTGCCGATAAAAACAGTTCGATCATTAACTATAAAGACCGCAATACCTGCATTCTTTTTGGTGATGGTGCCGGAGCCGTTTTATTAGAACAAACAGAAGAAGAAGTTGGATTAATTGATAGTTTTTTCAGAACTGATGGTAGCGGTAAGGAAAACCTTATTGTAACTGCCGGTGGCTCTAAATATCCTGCAACTCAGGAAACATTAGACCAGAAATTGCATTACGTGCGTCAGGATGGTCGTGTGGTATTTAAAGCCGCCATTCAGGGCATGACAGATACTTGCAGAGAAATCTTAAGAGCAAATGATCTGGACATCAAACAAATCAACTATCTGATTCCTCATCAGGCTAATTTAAGAATCATCCAATCCGTTGGAGAACAGCTGGGTTTAACGGAATCGCAGGTAAAAGTGAATATCGAGCGTTACGGAAACACAACTGCTGCAACGATTCCTTTGGTATTATGGGATTTTAAAGACGATTTCAAATACGGCGATAAACTATTGCTAACCGCATTTGGTGCTGGATTCTCCTGGGGTGCTACCTATTTGAAATGGGGCAAACTAAGAGGGAAATAGGATTTCCCCCGAAGGGAAACGATTAAAGAAAATCAAATGATAGTAGAAAATAGCGTTAAAGAAAATATTACTGTAGAAGACAGAATTAAAGCTTCTGAGACACGGATTTTTAAAGCTGTGTTTCCTAATACAACCAACCACTACGACACCTTATTTGGCGGAACGGCCATGCACATGATGGACGAGGTGGCTTTTATCACCGCTACCCGTTTCAGCAGACAGATCATGGTAACGGTAAGCAGCGACAGGATTGACTTTAAAAGGCCTATTCCTGCCGGAACCATTGTGGAGCTTATCGGTACAGTAACGCATATCGGAAATACCAGTCTGAAAGTGAGAGTCGAAATATATGTGGAGCAAATGTACTCCGAAGACCGCGAAAAAGCGGTTACCGGAGAGTTTTCATTTGTAGCCATCGATGAACACAAGAAACCGATTAAAATATTAAAATAATCAATTGAAAAGCAGGCTCCGGTCTGCTTTTTTTATGCTTTTCCTGGCAATATCCCCGGATTAGTTCCTTATCTTTGCGCCTGATGTTAATCAAACCAACAGCCATATTGCTTTTACTCAGTTTACTAATGGTAAACTTTGCCAATGCTTTTGTATTTGCTGGCTTTGAATTGAACCAGCGCTATATCGCTGCTGAACTCTGTGTGAATAAAGATAAACCCCAATTGCAATGTAACGGGAAGTGCTATTTAATGAAAAAGTTAAAACAAGCACAAGACAAGGAACAAAAGCAGGAAAGACAAGCACAGAAAACACAAATTCAAGATGCATTAGTGGTTACGCCGCTCGTGTTTAAACAATACCCTTTCGCGGAAATTACACGCCACGTTCCTGTTTCTACCGGAATGCCACAGGCGATTCGTAATGCCATTTTTCACCCTCCTCAGTTTATCGGATAATTAACCAGAATTAGTTTAAAAAGTATCCATTGATTGTTGAATTCAATAGGCTGCTTTTGATAGGAATGCGCTGTTTTTTGTGGCGCTTGCTATGCTGGTCTTTTGTTTTTTCAGTTTTTCTTTTCTTTAGAAGGAGGGTATAGCGCTATCCATTCTTTAGGCAGGGAAGCCGGGAAAATCAAAAGACTATATACCGGTATTTATTAAAATGATAAGATGAAGAAATTAGTTGGAGCAATGCTACTGGCCATTACTGCTATGGCCTGCACGCAACCCGTAGATTATAAGAAAGAACGCGATGATGTCATGAAATTCCATGATGTAGTGATGGGCGACCATAGTACGATTGTAAACTATCAAATGAAGCTGGATACTTTACAGCAAAATATGGCGGCTTTGAAAACAAAGCATCCTGAAATTGATACCTTAAAAGAAAAGGAAACCATTACGGCGCTTTTGAAGGATTTGACTACTGCTGAGGATCGTATGAACGATTGGATGCACAAATTTGAACCGGATATCACCGGTAAATCAAATGGAGAAGCCATTCAGTATTTCCAAAAGGAAAAAGAGAAGATTGTGGCGGTCGACAGCCTCTATAAAAAAGAGATAAAAACCTCAGCAGCTTACTTCAGTAAATTCCCGAAATAATGAGGTTAGTTTTAGCGGGCCTATGCGGCACGATGTTGTTTCTTTTTAGTTGTAAAGAACAACCAAAAAGATTGCCTTTCTTACAATTGGAGCAGAGCGAGCGCGTAGTTGATGGTAAGACGGTTATAGATAGTGTTTTCAGGACGATTCCGGCCTTTAAACTCTTTAATCAGGATAGTGTGGTGGTAACAGAGAAAGACTTCGATGGAGCGATCTATGTGGCTGATTTCTTTTTCACCTCTTGTCCGACGATATGCCCGACCATGCACCGCAACCTGATGAAGGTTTATGAGAAATACATAGGCAACCCGGAAGTGAAACTCGCCTCCCACACCATTGATGTGAAATATGATACGCCTTCCAGAATGAAAGCTTATGCAGACAAACTGGGTGTAAAAGGGACGCAATGGGAGTATTTATGGGGTAGCAGGGATGACATTTATGCCCTTGCCGAGCGTAATTATCTGGTTTCTGCACAAGAAGATCAGAAAGCACCCGGTGGTTTTATACACCAGGGATACCTGGTATTAGTAGATAAAGAAAAACGCATCAGAGGTGCTTATGACGGGACACTGGACACGGACGTTAAGCAATTGATGACCGATATGGATATTCTGTTAAAAGAGTATAAAAAATAAGCTCATGTTGAAACGCTTTACCGCAGTTGTTTTAATGATTACCTTACTACTGGCACAATTCAGCAGGGTTTTCGTATATGCGGGTTTTGAGCTGAATGAGCGATATATTGCAACGGTACTTTGTGAAAATAAAGACAAGCCGGCCATGCATTGCAATGGTAAATGTTACCTGGTTAAAAAGCTGAAACAGGCAGAGGAAAAAGAAAAGAAACAGGAAAGAGAGGCGCAAAAGAAAAGTGCTGCTGATGTTTTCTTTTTAACGGTTATTGACTTACCTGTACTTCCTTTCCTGGTAAAACAAGTAAAATTTCCCTCAGAAATTTCTTTTGATCTCCCTGTACGCAGTAGCGAGATTCCTCATCCACCCCCCTCCGGTAGGTTCATTTTTTCTTAGCAGGGATAGTTGAGCGAGCGGTAGTTTGCTTTAGCTAGAAACCTATAGCCGCTATTTCCCTGAAATTGTCAATTAATTACAAAAATACAGCCCGCTTTTTCGGCTTAACGGAAGAGTTATGGGCATGCCATTTCAAATAAAATGAAAAGAATACTTACCCTGATTACGTTATCAGCATTGCTGTTTACTGCTTGTTCAAAAGATAAAGACCCGATTAATGCTGTAGAAGGCCAGGGCACAACAACCCTTACGTTCGATGCGAGATTTGGAACTGCCGATTTTGCATTGAATACGGACTTTACCTCAGGCGGAAGAACTTTGAATTTCAATAAATTCAGGTATTGGATCAGCAACGTAGTGTTGGTGAATACCAATGGCGAAGAGGTTAAAATCCCTGCTTCTTATTTTCTAATGGAAGAAACCGGTACAATTTCTCTTACAGGCGTAAATAACGACCTGCCGACAACCGTTTATCCGGCCACTAAAAGAGAAGATATCGTGTTGAAAGACCTCAAAGCCGGGGATTATAAAACGCTGAAATTCTCTGTCGGCGTAGACCCAAAATACAATGATAACCTCAGCTTATTATCGGGCGAACTTTCTCCTTTAAATGGGATGACCAACGTTTCCTGGATGTGGCTTACCAGCTATATTTTTACTTCTGCAACAGGGAAAGTAACAGAGGGGCCAACTTCAAAAACCCTGAAAGTTGAAACCGGATTAAATGCTAACTACAAAACGGTAGTCCTGGATTTACCGCAGACTTTAAAGGTTACTGGGCTGAAATCATCAGGGATTACTTTAAATGTAGACCTGGCAAAGGCCTTGGAGGGAGTTGATGTGATGACTACTCCGGTAGTAGGCGCCGCACAAGCTACGGTAATGGCTGCTGTAGCGGCTAATTACAGCACAAAAGTGTTTACCGTAAAAACTGTGAATTAAGAAGGTCATGCGTTTTAACCTGGTTTCTTTTCCTGCTGATACTGGCTGTTGGATAAGCTTATGGCTTAAGAAGAGCGCTGCTTTCCGGATGTTCAGCTTGTTGATCTGGACAGGGCTGGTGCTGCTTTCCTGTAAAAAGGAGATGCCAGCTGTTTTGACTAAGGAGGTTTTACATCCGGTTGAATTACTGCGGCCTGCCAACTTCCCTGTGATCATCGCCCAGCCTGATAATCCATTAACAGCAGAAGGAATTGAACTGGGTAGGCGTTTGTTTTACGATGTTCGCTTATCCGGTAATAACCGGATTTCCTGCGCTTCCTGTCACCATCAGGACCTGGCTTTCTCAGACGGATTGGCTTTGAGTACGCAGGGCCTTTCCGGAAAACAGCTGGTTCGCCATGCGCCGGTTTTGTTTAACCTGGCCTGGGCCAATCAGGGTTTATTCTGGGATGGAGGTGCTAAAAACCTGGAATCTCAGGCTTTTGGGCCATTAACCAGCGAAGATGAAATGCATCAGGATCTTTATGAACTGGAAGCGGAGTTAAAGGCTGTGCCAGATTATGTGCAACAGTTTAAACAGGTTTTTAAAGCAGAGATCAGGTCTGCCGATGTGGTCAAAGCACTGGCGCAATTTCAGCGGACTTTGATCTCTGCTAATTCCCCTTACGATCAATATATCCGGCAGGAAAAATCAGCTTTGCTCAATGAGGAAGAACTCCTTGGAATGAACCTGGTTGCTTCGAAATGTGGCAATTGCCACAATGGAGGCCTGTTTACGGATCAGAGTTTCCATAATAACGGCCTGGATGATCATTTTCCGGAGGATAAAGAGGGGATTTATCAGGGACATTTCAGGGTGAGTTTTAACCCTTCCGATTTAGGGAAGTTTAAAACGCCTTCCTTAAGAAATGTCTTGTTAAGCGCTCCTTACATGCATGATGGTCGGTTTAAAACACTGGAAGAAGTGTTAGACCATTACCAGTATGATATCAGGATATCTTTAACTACTGATGTAAGCCTGTTCCAGAACCAGGGGAAACCGGGGATTCCAATGTCGAAACTGGAAAGAAAAGCGATCATCGCCTTCCTGAACAGCCTTACCGATCAGGAATTGATCAGTAATAAAAAATTTAGTGCCATTAATTAATATCAATATGAAGAATACAAATATCATTATAGCAACCTTACTTTCTGTACTCAGCATCAGCTTTGCAGGATGTTCTAAAAAAGATAACCCTGCACCTGAGTTTCAGGAAACTAACCTGGCTCCCTTATCTATCGAGTTCGATAATATCGTAGGCGCCAGAACTTTTACACTAAACAATACAGGAAGTCCGTATAAAAATGCCGCAGGAGAAGAGTTTACCATTTCCTTTTTACAGTACTTCATCAGCAATATTAAAGTAGAAACTGCGGCGGGGAAAAGCTATACCGTAAACCCCGATAGCAGTTATTTCCTGATTAAAGGCGCAGATAAAGCCTCGCGTTTTGCCAGTGTAAAAGTGCCTGAAGGAGATTATACCAAACTTACCTTTACGTTAGGGGTGGATAGTTTGCGCAGTACCATGCCTATAGATAAGCGTACCGGGGTATTAGATCCTGCTGCGGGGGGCGATCATGAAAATGGGGGCATGTATTGGGGCTGGAATAACGGCTATATTTTCTTTAAATATGAGGGCAATTCAAAGGTGATTTCTGATGATGCCAATGGAGATCCGACCGGTAAAAAGCAGTTCAAATACCATATTGGTTTTTTTGGCGGTTATACGGTGCCTACCATCAATAATGTCAAAGTGATTACCCTGGATTTAAATGCCGCCGGTATCGCCAGAGTAAGGAAAGACAGAGCCAGTAATGTGCATCTTTTTGTAGACCTGATGAAGGTTTTTAATGGGAAGAAACCATTTAGTATTGCGGAACATCCAAACGTGATGTTTAATGATTTCAGCAGTACGGTGGCCGGGAATTACGCCGATATGTTTAAGCATGATCATACCGAAAATTAAGCCAGGATGAGGAAGAAACACTGGATAGTTTTACTGGTTTTTGGCCTGTTTGTACTGGCCTGTAAAAAGGATAATCCGCTAAAAGAAGAAATAGAAAAGTTTCTGGGTTTTCAAAAGCCTTCAAACTTCCCGGAACCGGTCTATAAGTTTGCCAATAATGAGGTCACAAAAGCAGGTTTTGAACTGGGTAGGGCCTTGTTTTATGATCCAAGGCTTTCCCGCAACAACACCATTAGCTGCGGTTCCTGTCACATTCAATCTGCTGCATTTACGCAGCATGGGCATGATGTGAGCCATGGTATCGACGACCGTTTGGGCACCCGGAATTCTCCGCCAATCATGAATCTGGCATGGAATAAGGCCTTTATGTGGGGTGGCGGGGTGTACGACCTGGATCTTCAGCCAATTACGCCCATTACCACGCATGAGGAAATGGATGAAAGCCTGGATAATGTACTGAATAAAATCAGGGCGGTGCCTAAATATACAGTGATGTTTAAACAGGCTTTTGGCTCAGAAGAAGTGAGTACAGCCAGGTTTATGAAAGCACTTTCTCAGTTTATGCTGATGTGTGTAAGCAGCAATTCAAAATACGACCAGGTGATGCGTAAAGAAGGGGCTGTTTTTACTGCAGATGAGCAGGCAGGATACTTGATTTTTAAAGATAAATGTGCTTCCTGTCACTCAGAACCGCTGTTTACCGATGGCTCATTCCGCAACAATGGCCTGGGAACCAGTGCGGTAAATGACCAGGGTTTGTATGCGGTCACGCTGATTCAGACGGATCGTTATAAGTTTAAAGTGCCTTCTTTGAGGAACCTGAAATATACGGCTCCTTTTACCCATGATGGTCGGTTTTTATCCCTGGATGGGATGTTGGAACATTACAATTCTGAGGTTAAGGATACGCCAAATCTGGATCCTTTGCTCCGTAAAAACGGTAGGTTAGGTATCGAATTGACCAACACAGACAAAGTGAAATTAACGGCGTTCTTAGGGACGCTAAATGATGAAGCATTTATCAATGATAAGCGCTTTTCAGAACAATAATACCATGAGGTAGGCTGGGAACAGGCTGCAATAATAACAAAATGAAAATGAGAAATAAACTAATATTAGTTACCGTATTGATGCTTTTTGTAGTGACCGCAAGTAGGGCCTGTGACATTTGTGGTTGTGGGGTAGGAAGTTATTACCTGGGGATTTTGCCGGAATATAACAAGCGTTTTATCGGATTAAGGTATCAACATAAGACCTTACAAACCCATCTGGGGCCAATGGGAGAAAGAACACCAATTACAGCCGATGAAACTTACCAGAGTATGGAGCTTTGGGGAGGCTGGAATTTTGGCACTAAATTCAGGGTATTGGCCTTTGTTCCTTATAATTTTAACGACAGGGTTAGTCAGACCGGGAATGGTACTAAAACGGGGCTAGGAGACATCGCCTTAATGGGTTACTATAAATTGCTGGATCAAACGGGAACACTTGGAGATCGTTTACTGGTGCAGTCGGTCTGGATTGGTGGCGGAGTCAAAGTGCCTACCGGAAAGTATGAGCCAACCGAGCGTTTAGCGGTTAGCGAATCTCCGAATAACTTTCAACTGGGCACGGCAAGTACTGATTTTACGATCAATGCCGCTTATGATATCCGGTATAATGACCTGGGTTTAAACGCAAATGTCAACTATAAAATGAACACGGAGAATAAGTACGACTATCGTTATGGTAATAAACTGACCGCTAATTTGCTGGCTTATTATAAAATCAGGCTTGCAGAAAAAATAACTATAGCGCCAAATGCAGGCGTATTGTATGAAACTGCGCAGAAAGATGTAGAAAATAATAAGTATGATGTGGAGGTCTCCGGTGGTTATTCCTTATCTGCAGTGGCAGGGGTAGAACTGGCTTTAAAGGGCCTTACGATGGGTGCAAATTACCAAAACGTACGTGCACAGGATCTGGCAGCTGGCAGAGCTAAAGCAGGGAACCGGATGATGATTCATGTTTCTCTTCCTTTTTGATAATAAATTATCTATTTAATAAATAATACTCAGCAGGAATTGTCAATCCTGCTGAGTCATTTGCTGATTCCTTGTAAAGAATTTGTGATAAACCTTCGGTTTTAATTGTTAAGTTTGTTAGAGCCAGACCTAACTAACCTATTTTGACGACATTATGAATCTCTCCATACTGACCGATGACGAACTGATCATTCTTTTTAAGCATGGGAGTGAGTCTGCGTTCAGGGAAATCTATAGTCGTTATTGGAAAGGTGTATTCCAGGTCGCTTATAAGAAGGTACACCATAAGGAACTGGCCGAAGAACTCACGCAAAATCTCTTTGTAGAACTTTGGAAGAAACGGGAAGATATCAGCATTATCTCCATCAATAACTACCTGTTTGGAAGTTTAAAATATAGCATCATCAATCATTATAAAGCACAGCTGGTGAGGGCGAAATATCAGGATCACCTCAAAGTACAGCACAATTACAGTGTAGACAATACCGATTATCTTTTGATGCTGAATGAACTGACGGATGCATTGACGGAGGGGATCGCCAGGTTGCCTAAAAAAACCGGAGAAGTGTTTAAACTGAGCAGGATAGAACATTATTCCGTAAAAGACATTTCCAGAGAACTCAATATCTCTGAAAAAGCCGTAGAATATCACATCACACAGTCGCTTAAATCTATGCGATTTCATTTAAAAGATTACCTCTTCTTACCCTTATTTATATTACTGTTTTTATAAGCACCATCCTGCTGTTCTTACCAGTGTCATCCTGTTTTCTTAAACGCAGAAATAAATATTTTAATTTTCTTTAGGGGTCGCCCTGCTTTAGCTGACATATAGTTTAAAAGCTATAATAATGAGTAGAGCAGCATTTCATCTTTTATTGGACCGGTATCTGGAAGGAAAATGTACAGAGGAAGAAAAACGTGTCGTTGAGGAGCTGTATGGGATGTTGGATAAAGAGGGCCTGGAAGAAATTAATCCAAGGGAAATCAATACCATTGAACAGAAACTCTGGGATCGGATTCATACCGATATTTCTACAGGAGCAGAACCGCTACCTAAAACACAAGGTGTAAGACTTTGGCGCTGGACTGCTGTTGCTGCCGCGATTGCAGGTTTCTGTTTAATCACCGGATATTTGTTCTTTAAAGAACAGGAAGTCCGTCCTCAGTTTATTACCGCCAGCTTCTCCAATGACATTAAAGAACAAATCAATTTTGATGCAAAACCGAAAAAGGTAAGCTTCGAGGATGGCAGTTATGTGATATTGGAAGCTAATGCCAGTATTAAATACCCGAGCCGTTTTTTGAAAGATAAACGGGAAGTGGTACTCGATGGAACCGGTTTCTTTCAGATCAGTCCTGATGCGGCCAGACCTTTTCTGGTGTATAGTAAAGAGGTAGTCACCAAAGTTATAGGAACCAGTTTTCAGGTACGTGCAAATGCGGGTGATGCCGAAACGGAAGTGATCGTGAAAACCGGTAAAGTGGCTGTGTCTCCGGTTTTTAGTCGCCTGGATCTGGTAGATAATATCCTGGGACATACCAAAGAAGTGATCCTGACCCCAAATCAGAAAACGATTTTCAAAGCCGCTGATCATAGTTTTGAGCAAAGCCTCGTGCCTGATCCGGAACCTTTAGCAGTAAACGATAAGACGGAAGTTAAAGACCTGTTCTCTTTTAATGATGCACCACTTGCGGAGGTGGTTGCAACGCTTAAAAAGACTTATGGGATAGACTTCCGGATAGAAGATCAGTCTTTGCTGGACAATACTTTTACCGGTGATCTTACGGACCAAAACCTATATCATAAACTGGATTTTCTTTGTGAAGCGGTAAAGGCATCTTATGAGGTTTCCGGAACCACCATCATCATTAAGCCTAAGAAATAATACCAGTGTAAAAGAGAATACCCTACGAAACCAGGGATTACAATTAACTAAACCTAACCAACCAAACCAAATGCGTATGAAAAAGAGAAACTTCTACTAGAAAAAAGAGGGTAAAAAAAACTGACAATGTTGCGGAACATTGCCAGTTAAAATGATTTTGAACGAAACTTTCACATTAACGAACAAAAACTTCTAAAGGTATGAATAAAAAGCGATTTGTTGCTTTAATAATAACAGCAATGCGGATATCTGTAAGCCAAATATTTCTTGTCATCTTGTTCAGCTGTAGTACTTTCGCGAAAACCGCGGAGGCCCAGGGTGTACTCAACAAAGAAATTTCTATAAACATTACCGAAGGTAAAATCAAACAGATCTTAAAGGAAATACAAAGCCTGACTCAAGTGAAGTTTATTTACAGCCCTTCGGCGATCAAATCTGAACGAACCACCTCTTTAAATGTGGTCAACAAGCGGCTGGGAGATATTCTGGCAGATGCCCTCGGACCATTAAATATTACGTATAAGGTGGTAGATCAACACATTCTATTGTATGATAAAGGGAGCCTTGCCGCGGTGGAAGCCGGCGTAGAAAAAGCAGCCGTCACCATCAAAGGAAAAGTGACCTCTGTAAAAGGAGAAAGCCTGCCTGGCGTTAGTGTTAAAATAAAAGGGACAAATATTGGCGCGATGACCGATACAAACGGTAATTATGCGATCAGTACGAGTACTGCAGACGTTACCCTGGTTTTTACTTACATTGGTTTTATGACCAAAGAAGTGCCTGCTGAGGGTAAAACACTGGTCAATGTGGAACTAACTGAAGAGCCAACTTCCCTGGGGGAAGTGGTGGTGGTAGGTTATTCTACCCAAAAGAAGAAAGACCTGACGGGTGCAGTATCGGTGGTCAATGTTTCTGAAATGCTCAAACAACCGGCAGCATCAGTGAACAACCTGTTGCAGGGACAGGCTTCCGGCGTAACCGTGTTAGGTTCCGGACAACCGGGAGAAGAGCCTCAGGTGACGATCCGCGGAATCAATACTTTCGGGAACAATAGTCCTTTATATGTGGTGGATGGTGTGCCAACAGAGAGCGTTTCTGATATTAATCCAAATGATATTGAGTCTGTACAGGTCTTGAAAGATGCCGGTGCAGCTTCTATTTATGGTTCCCGTGCTGCAAATGGGGTGATTGTAATCACCACCAAAAAAGGTAAAGGAAAAGTTCAGGTGGCGTATGATGCCTATTACGGTACTCAACGTCCGAAAACAGGAAATGTATGGAGCATCCTGAATCCAAATGAAATGGCCACCCTGAAACGTCAGATGTTAATCAATTCCGGAGAAACAGACCTGAATGATGACCTGTATGGTAATGGCCCTACTTATGTAGTTCCGGATTATATCCTGCCTATAGGAGCAATGGATGGGGATCCTTCCGTAAATCCTGCACTTTACAAGGTAAAGCCATTCTTTACTTCGGATGCAGAATATAATGAATTTTATCGTATTACCCGGGCCAATAAAACCGGAACAAACTGGTATGAAGAGATCTTTAGTCCGGCACCAATTACCAGCCATAATGTTTCTGTGAGTGGCGGATCTGATTTTGGAAATTACCTCCTTTCTGCCAATTATTTTAACCAGCAGGGTACGCTGATGAACACTTATCTGGAGCGATATACGCTTCGCTCAAATACGCAGTTTAACATTGGGAAAAAGCTGAGAGTAGGAGAAAACCTTTCTTATTCGATCACCAGTAACCCTAAAATTGGTGGCTTAACCGGCGATAATGCCATTGGCCATGCATTTAGAGAGCAGCCAGTTATTCCGGTATATGATATCATGGGTAATTTTGCCGGCTCTTATGGTGGCGAACTCGGGGATGCTTTTAACCCCGTAGCGATGTTGAGCAGAACAAAGAATAATAAAGCCACTGATAACCGGTTGTTTGGTAATGTATTTATTGAAGCCGATCTCCCTGCCTCCCTAACTTTGAGAAGTTCTTTCGGGGGTTCTAATTTGTCTGGAAATAGCCGGGCATTTGTGTATCCTCAATATGAAAATGCAGAGAATAATACCAGTAATTCTTATTCAGAATCCTCTTATGCTGCTTTTGATTATACCTGGACCAATACCCTTGCTTTTAACAAGCAAATTGGGGTTCACAGCATAAAAGCTTTGGTAGGTACAGAATATCTGCGCAACCGTTACAGTACGATGAGCGGCAGTAACAGAGGTTATTTTTCTTTTGATCCGGATTATACCAACCTGACCACCGGTAGCGGACCAAAGGATGCCAATTCTGAGCGGATTTCCAGCGCGATGTTCTCTTTAATCGGACGTGTAGATTATAACTTTAAAGACAAATATCTATTAGGTGGTACACTGAGAAGAGATGGTTCTTCCAAGTTTTTGGAGAATGTTTATGGCTGGTTTCCGGCAATAAGCGGGGGATGGCGGATTTCACAGGAGCCGTTTTTAAAGGATGTATCCTGGATTTCGGATCTTAAAATCAGAGGCGGATGGGGTGTGATGGGTAACCAGTTAAACGTGTCCGAAGGGAATTCATTTGATACCTATAGCAGTGATATTGCACCTTCTTATTATGCAATAGGGGGAGGGAATAGCGTGGTTTCTGGTTTTTATAAAAATAGAACCGGTAATCCTGGTGCTAAATGGGAGAAAAACACCAATGCTAATATTGGTATTGATGCTACTTTATTCGCAGGTAAACTGGAGATCTCTGCTGACTATTATAGAAAGAATATTACCGATTTATTGTTCAATCCGGAAATGATTGCCACTACAGGAGCATCGGCTACGCCTTTCCTGAATATTGGTAAAATGAAAAATGAGGGACTCGATCTTGCCCTTACTGGTCATACCAATATTGGTAAAGATTTTAAACTGACTGCAACAGCTACCATTACCACCTATAATAACCTGATTCAAAAGGTTTCGGGTGATGCAGATTACTATGATCTTGATTCCCGTCGTTTTGATGGCAGTAATATCGTTCGTAACCAGGTTGGTCATTCTGTAAGTGAGTTCTTTGGTTATAAAGTAGCTGGCTTCTGGCAGTCGCAGGAAGAGATTGATGCGGCAAACTTAAAAGTTCAGCAGCAAAGCTCAGACCCGAATGCGGTGTATCAGAATGCAGTTGCTCCGGGCCGTTTCAAATATGAAGATGTGAATGGTGATGGCCTGATAAATGCAGACGATCGTACTTTTCTTGGCAATGCCAATCCTGATTTTAGTTATGGACTGAACCTCGCTCTGAATTATAAGGACTTCGATATGAGTATGTTCTTTTATGGCGTGCAGGGAAATTCGATCTGGAATCAGGTGAAATGGTGGACAGATTTCTCTTCTTCTTTTGGTGGTGCAAAAAGTCATACGGCACTTTATAATTCCTGGACACCGGAAAATAGAAATGCGAAGGCGCCAATTCAGGAAAAGGATCAGTCTTTTAGTTCTAATGGGGTGCCCAACTCTTATTTTGTAGAGAAAGGCTCTTACCTGCGACTAAAAAACATCCAGATTGGTTATACCCTTCCGGAAAAGACTTTGCAGAAACTCGGAGTAGGTAGATTAAGGATATACCTTTCTGCGGCCAACTTATTCACCATCACCAAATATTCTGGTATTGATCCTGAAATTGGAACTTCCAGTGAAACGGACAACCAAACTGCTTTTGGTGTGGATGATGGTGCTTACCCAAGTCAGCGGACTTTCCTTGTGGGTTTAAATTTGAAATTTTAATCATTAACGGCTTAAACAAATGAAAAAATCAACATATCTATTGTTAACGGTGCTGTTTTTTACAGGACAATTATTTTTTTCTTGCAAGAAAGCACTGGAACAACCGCCCCTTGGTTCCTTAACTAAGGAAATTATCACCAATAAGAATGGGGTGAATAATTTATTAATAGGTGCCTATGCTGCATTGGATGGCATGGGCGGTGGAAATACCGCATTAGGCGGTGGAGATGCCTGGGCAGGTTCTCCAAGTAATTGGGTATTCGGTGCCATTGCCGGTGGCGATGCTTCTAAAGGGAGTGATGGGAGTGATCAGCCGGGAATTGACCCTATTATGAAGTTTTATGCCGATGCTACAAATTCCTTTTTTAATGCCAAATGGAAAGCTTTATACGAAGGCGTTAAAAGAACCAATGATGTCTTGCTGATTCTATCACAAGCCACTGACCTGAGCGCCGATGAACGGACACAAATACAAGCTCAGGATAAGTTTTTAAGGGCACATTATTATTTTGAGTTGAAGAAAATGTGGAATATGGTGCCTTGGATAGATGAAACAACCACCATATTTAATCAACCAAATACCACAGACATCTGGCCGAAAATTGTAGAAGACCTTAAATTTGCGTACGATAATCTGCCGGAAACACAATCGGAAATTGGCAGGGTTAATAAATGGGCAGCAGGGGCTTACCTCGCTAAAGCTTATCTATATCAGCATAAATTTAAAGAAGCCAGAGACCTGTTCGACGTAGTGATCGCTTCCGGTGTAACCAGCAGTGGTAAGAAATATGAACTGAATGAAGAATTTGCCGATAATTATAAACCGAGTAAAGAAGATAATTCTGAAGTGGTTTTTGCCATCCAGATGTCGGCAAATGTAGATGCCAATGGCCCTTCTCTAGGGAATAATGGAGATATGTTGAATTTCCCCTACGGGAAAAGCCCTTTTGGTTGCTGCGGATTTTTTCAGCCTTCGATTGATTTAGTCAACCATTTTAGAACTGATTCGTTAACCGGACTTCCATACCTGACCGATTATAACGAGAATGCGGTGGATAATGATATGGGAATTAAAGGTGGAGAACCTTTTCAACCAGATGAGGGAACTTTAGATCCGCGCCTCGACTGGACCGCAGGAAGACGTGGAGTCCCTTATTTAGACTGGGGAAATTATCCTGGTGAACCATGGATCAGAGATCAGCGCTACGGAGGTCCATATGGTCCTAAAAAGAACATTTACTGGCAGGCAACAAGAGCAACAGATGAAGATAAAACGACCTGGGCACCAGGTTCTGCAATCAATTACCTGGTGATTCGTTTCGCTGATGTACTCTTAATGGGAGCAGAGGCCGAAGCCCAGGCAGGAAGTTTAGCGAAAGCTCAGGAATATGTAGATATCGTGAGGGCACGTGCAGCTAATCCTATCGGTTGGGTCTATAAATATAAGGACGATAGTAATCCTTTAGCCGGGTTTTCAAGTACACCCGCGGCCAACTATAAAATAAATGAATATCCTGCCGGTGATTTTCCTGGTAAAGGAAAGGCTTATGCTTTATCTGCCATTTATTTTGAGCGTAAAATTGAACTGGCGATGGAAGGTCATCGTTTTTTTGATCTGGTTCGTTGGGGTATCGCAGAAACAGAATTGAATGCCTATTTCAACTATCAGGGGAAACTAACTTCTGATGTTAGAAATGGAAAGTATATCAAAGGGAAAAATGATATTTACCCGATTCCACAACGACAAATCGATTTGAGTCG
This sequence comes from Pedobacter gandavensis, assembly GCF_032677645.1. GTDB lineage: Bacteria > Bacteroidota > Bacteroidia > Sphingobacteriales > Sphingobacteriaceae > Pedobacter > Pedobacter gandavensis_A. The sequence goes on from NZ_JAVTSB010000012.1 coordinate 129,302, forward strand.
CGCCAATGGAGCTGCGGTCTTAAAACAAAATACAGGCTATTAACTATTCCACTGTATATTTAATGAAAGAGTGGTTGTTGCCACTCTTTCATTCCTGTTAAACTTAACTCTTTATTTGATGAACCAACCACAACGTTTTTTATCACTGGATGTATTTCGGGGGATGACGGTCTGTTTTATGATCATTGTGAATACACCCGGAAGTGGCGCCCAGCCTTTCTCTATGTTAGAACATGCCGCCTGGCATGGGTTTACCCCCACAGACCTGGTTTTTCCTTCTTTTCTTTTTGCGGTAGGGAATGCCATGAGCTTTTCTATGAAAAAGTTTGTCCTGATGAATGATGGGGAAGTGCTTTTTAAAATCTTTAAAAGAACACTGCTCATCTTTCTAATCGGTTATCTGATGTACTGGTTCCCGTTTTTTCATTACAATGAGGCTGGCGGAATCAGCTTTGCACCAATTGGCAATACGCGGATTATGGGCGTCTTACAGCGGATTGGCTTATGCTATGGGATTGTTTCTTTAATGATTCATTATTTGTCGACCAGGTGGGTGGTTGTATGGAGTGTGTTGTTTCTAATCGGCTACTGGCTGCTCTTGCTGTTTTTTGGAGACTCAAGTGATCCTTTAAGCATGACTGGAAATGCCGGACAGTATCTGGATCAGTTTGTATTGGGCAATGCACACCTGTATCATGGTGAAGGGATTCCCTTTGATCCGGAAGGTATTTTAAGTACCATTCCATCTTGTGTAAATGTGATCATAGGCTATTTTGCCGGCAAGTTTATTCAGGAAAAGGGTAAAGGTTTTGAAAGTATTGCTAAATTATTATTGGCCGGGGTAGTACTGGTATTCCTGGCCTGGTGCTGGAATTTCGCCTTCCCGATTAACAAGAAATTATGGAGCAGTTCTTTCGTATTGATCACCTGTGGTTTGGACCTGATTATCATCGCAGCATTGATTTATGTTATTGAAATAAAGTCTCTTATGAAATGGACCGGGTTTTTTACCGTGTTTGGTAAGAACCCACTGTTTATTTATATTGTAGCTGATTTACTGTTGATTATCGTCAATACAATATTCCCGGGCTCTGATTTTAATGGCTGGATCAATACCGTATTTTTTCAGGCGGTTGCACCCGGCCCCTTAGGCTCCTTGTTGTTTGCCATCTGCTTTATGCTGGTGTGCTGGCTGATTGGCTATGTGCTGGACAAGAAGAAAATATACATCAGAGTTTAACCAAATTTAAAGACCTATGAAAATTTATATCCTTGCTTCTTTTTTTATGTTTAGCATCAGCAGTATGGCTAAAGCTCAGAAATCAAGCCCTGCTGCTGCTGCTGATTTGGGATTAAACTGGGAGCAGACTAATCTTAAAGATGGTCTGATATTGACCATAAAAAACAATGGAAAAAGTCCTTTACCTGCTTCCGGCTGGAAAATTTACTTCAATTCCAGGGAGTTGAATGTGGTTGGGGCAGATACACTGTTGGCCGATGTGAAGCTGGTAAACGGGGCACTATTCCGTTTATCACCCAGGCAATCCTTTGCGGCTATTGCGCTTGGTGCTGCGGTTAAACTCCGTCTGACCACCGAAGCGATGCCTAATATTACCGAACGACCTCAGGGGTTTTATCTGGTTTGGGATCATAAACCTGATCAGGGTTTGGCCATTAAAAATGTAGTTTTTCAGCCTTTTGCGGCTCATTTAGCCTTAGAACAAGAGGTTGCGGCGAAAGCTTACCAGGAGAATAAAAAGATTAAAGATATTCCGGAAAACCAACTGCCCTTGATTTTTCCTACGCCGGTACAGTCTGTGAAGCGGGATGGTGTATTTAACCTGACTGCAGCAGTAACGGTGGTAGCGATACCTGCTTTTGCAAATGAAGCGACCTTACTGTCGGAGGAAATGGCTAAAGTACTGGGCGAAAGAGCAGGCGCGAAGGCCATACCGGGTACCGGAGAAATTGTTTTCCGGATGGATGATCAACTGGGCAAGGAAGCTTATCAGCTCAGCGTTAGCCCAAAGAAAATTACCATTGCTGCATCTAGTCCGGCAGGGGCTTTTTATGCGGTACAATCTTTGAAAAGTATGTTCCCGGCAAATGCCTGGGGAAAACTGAAAAAGGAGATCAATATACCTGAAGTAGAAGTTGAGGACAGTCCGAGGTTTGGCTTTAGAGGCTTTATGATGGATGTAGGTCGGAATTTTCAACCTAAATCTGAAGTACTCAAAGTGTTGGATTTAATGGGCTTGTATAAACTAAATGTCTTTCATTTTCACCTGACAGAAGATGAAGGCTGGCGCTTAGAAATTCCTGGATTACCAGAGCTGACTGCTGTTGGCGGACAACGCGGTCATTCGGTAGAGGAAACGAGCCAGATTTTGCCTGCCTACGGCTCCGGACCTACGTCTGGCTTAAACTCAGGAACAGGTTTTTATACCAAAGCAGATTATATTGAAATTTTGAAATATGCTACTGCAAGACATATCCGCGTGATCCCTGAAATTGAAACACCTGGCCATGCCAGAGCTGCCATTAAAGCAATGGATGCCCGGTATCAGCGATTGCTAAAAGCAGGAGATAAAAACGCGGCTGAATTTTACCTGCTTAGTGAGGTAAAAGATCAGAGTAAATACCGGTCTGTACAGGGCTTTGATGACAATGTGATCAATGTGGCTTTACCTTCCAGCTATAACTTCCTCGAGAAGGTAACCAACGAGCTGATCGCGATGTATAAGGAAGCAAATGCACCATTAACCACCATCCATTTTGGTGGCGATGAGGTGCCTGCAGGCGTATGGGAGAAATCACCGGCTGCGGCTCAACTGGCCATCAAGCAACCGGACGTTAAAGGAACCGACGAATTGTGGTTTTACTTCTTTAGTAAACTGAATAAAATGTTGCAATCCAAATCGCTGTACTTATCTGGCTGGGAAGAAATCGGACTCCGTAAACAGGAGCAAAATGGCAAAATGAAAATGCTGCCTGAGCCTCGCTTTTTCAAGGAGAACTTTCATGTTGATGTTTGGAATAACCTCCATGGCAATGAAGATCTCGCCTATAAAATGGCAAATGCAGGCTATAAAGTGGTCTTGACCCCGGTAACCAATTTTTATATAGACCTCACTGTAAACAAAAGCTTTGAGGAAAGAGGACAGAATTGGGGTGGTTATGTGGATGTAGACAAGCTTTTCTATTTCGTGCCTTATAACTACTATCAGAATGTAAAGGAGGATGAAGAGGGGAATCCCGCAGATCCGGAGCGTTACAAAAACAAAGAGCGTTTAACAGATCTTGGTAAATCAAATATCGTTGGATTACAGGCCCCATTATGGAGTGAAAACATCAAAACGTCAGCTCAATTCGAATATATGTTATTGCCTAAATTGCTGGGATTAGCAGAACGTGCCTGGGCAAAAGATCCGGATTGGGCGATAACACAAGATTCCGAAAAAGGAAAGCTGTTATATGATCAGGCCTGGTCGGAATTTGTAAATGTGCTGGGTAAAAAAGAGCTGCCAAGATTAAGTCATTATGCAGGCGGTTTTAGTTACCGTATTCCAACGCCGGGATTGAATGTAGCCGATGGCCGGATTGCTGCAAACGGGCAATTGCCGGGATTCATTATCCGTTATACCACGGATGGCAGGGAGCCTGAAGCGAACAGCAAGATCTATACTACTGCAATACCTTATCAGAAGGGGGCAAAGTTTCGGGTCTTCAATGTGGCAAACAGGGGGGGACGAAGTGTGCAGGTTAACTGATCCGAATTAAATAGGTTTTAAACAAAAAAACAGGGATGAATCGGAGAGATCTATCCCTGTTTTTAATAATGGCCGACCCACCACAGATCAACCTAAACCAAACAAACTGATCATATAACGGATATTGTTATTAAAAAGTTTCAGGGTTGAAAAATAAAAACAATTTAATGACAATGTGACCTTATTCTTTATCGTGATATAGGAATTCCATCCCCTCAGGAGTAATAGAGGCAGCATGTTGAACGCGGTCTCTGTTGATGTGGATGTACCCTAGTCTTTCTAATTCTTCATACTCTTCTTCCATTCCTCCTAAAATCGAAGAACTAACTTGCTGATCAATGATGCCCAGTAATGATTTCATAGCTTCTTTTTCCATGGTGTTTTAATTATAGTATCGAAATTCCTTTTAACTAATATAGTAAAAAAATACATTTGATTAACCCAAACTCTTTTCTGCACTAAGTAGTTGTTTCATCATGGTTTCAACAGATAGGTTGTCTTGTAATTTTAACTCAGGAATGAGCGCACGGTAATAAGTGATCCCATCCAGTAACTGCATTTTAAACTTGTTGAAGTATTTATCTTTTTTGGCCGTGATTTCTTCCAGCTGACTGGCGATGTCTTTTTTCAGATAGTCTACATATAAATTGAGTTCATTGATGAACAAGTTTGGGCGGACAACATCTGCCAACAGGTTTTCGCGACCGTAGATATGGTTGATCATTTCTTTCAGGGAATACTTACCCTGAAAGAAAGCCAGATTGGGGCCCGGACAAATGCTGACGGCCTTATTTTCTCTTGGTTTTAAAATGCCAACCTTAAGATACGTAGAAGCACAAAGCCCTTCACAAAGACAGACTTTTTCTGTAATGGCTTCAAATTGGCGTTGGTAATCAAGTTCGGTAAGCTCTTGTTCCCTAAGTTGTTTTATTTTCAGGTTTTGGTATTCTCTGGATGCCGTACAGATCGGTTCTGCGGTAAATTCTGTGTTCGTACATAAGAATTTCTTGGTGCATGGGCTGCCAGGGCGGCCTTTTTCCAGTCGTTGCAGTCGTTGTTCTTCGGCTGTACTTTTCCTGAAATTATTGAAAAGCACACCCAGTGGCGAAGAATTGCTCAGGTAATAGTCATCCGCAACAGCTGTCGCCAAATGGTTCAAGGTTTCGTCGTCTACATTTGTCGCTTCCGGCACCAATAGAAAGGGGCTACCCCATCCAGCTGCATCCAGCTCGTAATAGTTGAGCAGAAACTGATGTTCTTCGGCTGTTCCAATTCCACCTTGTGCCGTAATGCGCTGTTCGGGTAAGGCGATTTCGGCTATTTCTTTACTTTTTAAGGCATTAACATACATCTGGTAAAGCTCTGCTGCTAATTCCCTGCGTTTTTGCTTAAATTCTTCGAGGATAGGACCTAACAAGAAGCCTTCTGTTGCAAAAGCATGTCCGCCACAATTTAAACCCGATTCTACACGGAATTCGGATACCCATAAGCCCTTTTTAGCCAGCATTTTGGCCTGAATCAGGGCAGAACGGAAATCACTTACTTTAAGAATGATTTTCTTTGGAAAGGCTCCGGTATGGTCCGGATAAAAGCTGTTACATTTCTCCATGTAAGCATATAAACGCGGGTTTAACCCTGCGGAAATAATCACTGAAGAATTCAAGGTGCTATTATTGAAACCACGCATGGCAGCCAGTGCATCTGTAAAATCGTCACCTTTACTTTCCTGATTTGCATGGTAATTTACCTTGTCTACTTTAGACATAATGTTCACATCAATCGCCCCGGGTACCATGGCCTGTAGCAATTCCGCCTGTTCCGTTGTTTTCTGCGGGCCATCCGGTAAGTTTTTCATTTCCTGATACTTTTGTTTCCATGGAGAATATTCAGGTAACAAGTCGAAATAATGATTCAGGTCGGTTTCTGTTTCAAAAGATTGCTTTTTTAAGGCTTCAAACTGATTTTTTACCTGCTGATCCAGCAAGTTGAGATAGGCGGTAATTCTTTTTGCTCTGCTGTCTTCGGCTGTTTTTTCGATCAGTGTATAAGTTCCTTTGGCTTGTTCCTCATGGTATTTTCGCATGCGCTCCGTCAATTCATCATCTACGATGGAAACAACAGAGGAGATGCCATATCTGGCTACTTTTAAAGGTGTATCAATAGAATAGCCTAAGCCTAAGACGGGGATATGAAAAGTATGGTTCATTGGATGAGATAAATAGTACTTGAATCGCAAATGAACAGACTATTTAATTTTAAAAACATGATATTAGTCACACTTTTGTATGATTGAGGTTATTAGCCCTGTACGATAGTAATTATTATATTTGTAAAAAGTACAACATGGAAGAGGCAAGGTTATTAAAGGCCATTATTGAAACTGCTATTGATGGGATTATTACCATTGATGACAGGGGTAAGATTGAAAGCCTTAATCCGGCAGCATTGCGGTTATTTGGATATTCTTTTGATGAAGTAGAAGGGAAGAATATTTCTTTTTTGATGCCAGAACCGGATAGAAGCGGCCATGATGGCTACCTTCACCGTTACCAATCGACCGGAGAAAAGAGAATTATTGGAAAGGGTAGAGAGGTTAAAGGCCTGAGAAAAGACCGGAGTACTTTTCCTTTTCGTCTGGCAGTAAGTGAAGTGCAATATCTTGATCGTATCATTTATACTGGATTTATCCATGATCTTTCCAAAGAAAAAGAAGCAGAAGAACGCCTGAGGGAGTATGCTGCGGAATTAGAAGAACTGGTAGAAGAGCGTACAAAATCACTCAAAAAAACAGTAACCGCATTAAGTGAAGCCAAGGAAGAAGTCAGTCTTTCCCTTGAAAAAGAAAAAGAACTGAATCAATTGAAAAGTAGGTTTGTATCCATGGCCTCACATGAATTCAGAACACCATTGAGTTCTGTACAACTTTCTGCTTCACTGATCGATAAATATGCTGAGCCATTTGACAATAAAAATATCAGCAAGCATGTCAGTAAGATCAAAAATGCCGTCAGCAATCTGACCACGATATTAAATGATTTTCTGTCTCTGGAACGTCTGGAAGCTGGAAAAGTAGAGCCTACCTTTGTTTCTTTTGATCTGGTTAGACTCGCAGAAGAGATTACTGAAGAAATGCAGATGATGGCCAAACAAGACCAGAATATCATTTATCAACACACCGGACTGCAAAGTACAGTGGATCTGGATCCCAATCTATTGAAAAACTGTATGATTAATCTGATCTCCAATGCGATCAAATATTCAGGTGAAAATACTTTTATCGAATTCAATACAGAAATCACAGAAAATCAGTGTGTAGTGACGATCAAAGACAATGGAATCGGGATTCCGGAATCAGATCATAAACATTTGTTCCAGCCATTTTTCCGTGCGCACAATACTGGCAATATCCCTGGAACAGGGTTAGGCCTGAATATTGTACTCCGTTACGCAACATTAATGAGAGGCGATCTGGATTTTGAAAGTACGCTGCACAAGGGGACTAAATTTGTTTTGTCCTTTAATAAATAAAAATACGAATGAAGAAGACACAGATACAGGTACTTATTATAGAAGATAACGATGACATCCGGGAAAGTACTGCTGAGATATTACAACTGGCAGGTTACGACGTATTGCAAGCTGTTAATGGGCGGATAGGCGTAGACCTTGCGACGGATCATCTGCCTGATGTGATCTTATGTGACATCATGATGCCGGAGCTGGATGGCTATGGGGTGCTCTATTTACTTCATAAAAAAGAACAAACGGCAACCATTCCTTTTATCTTTCTGACGGCGAAAGCCGAGCGGATGGATATGCGTAAAGGAATGGAAATGGGTGCCGATGATTACCTGACCAAGCCTTTTGATGATGTGGAACTGTTAAGTGCCATAGAAAGTAGACTCAGCAAAAGAGACAAACAACAGATCTTTTATAGCAAATCGCTGGAGAACCTGAGTGTCTTGTTCAGTAATACCTCTGGTTTACAGGAACTGGAGAAATTAATCGCCGCAAGGAAAGTACGTGCGGTTAAAAAGAAACAAATAATCTATTATGAAGGTGATAGTGTTTCCGGCGTTTACCTGGTGATGAATGGTAAGGTGAAAACTTTTAAGTTAAGCGAAGATGGGCGGGAGTTGCTTACCGGAATGTATGGTGCGGAAGATTATTTCGGAATTACTTCTTTATTGCTCAATGCACCTTATAAAGAAAGCGCGGAAGCATTGGAAGATAGTACCGTATGTATGCTGCCAAAAGATTTAATGGATGATTTACTCAGCCGTTATCCGGATGTAGCCCGACAGTTTATTCACTTGATCTCTAATAACCTACAAGATAAAGAGGAGCAGTTGTTACAACTGGCCTATCATTCTGTGAGAAAGAGAATGGCCGAAGTATTGTCCAGATTATGCAAGCAGGAGGATCAGGATGTTGAAATGATTCTGAGAGTTTCCAGAGACAATCTGGCTGCAATGGCTGGTATGGCAACGGAAACGGTAAGCCGGATTCTCAGCGATTTTAAAGACGAAGGTATCATAGAAAGAAAAGGCAGTCAGATCATTGTTCTTGATCAATTGAAACTGCAACAAATGAAAAACTGACGAGGATCACTTTTTCAACTGACGAAACTCATTCCCTCCGCTATTGCTACATGCTAACTTTGATTATTAATAATCCGAACCAGCATGAGAGTTGTCGCATATAGCATTAAGTCATTTGAAAAAGAACCATTGGCCATCGCCAATAATAAAAAACACGATATTACACTGATATCCAATTCTTTGGGTTCAGAGACAGCTTCTTATGCCGCAGGTAAAGAAGCTGTCATCGTATTCAGTGAAGATGATGTTTCTGCTCAGGTGATCAACAGATTGGCTGACCTCGGGGTGAAATTTATCGCAACACGCTCTACCGCAACCCGTCATATCGACCAGGAAGCTGCTAATTTAAGAAATATAAAGATTGCCAATGTTCCTCTGGAAGCGCTGTTAGCACTTTCGGAAAAGGAATTGCCTATGGCATTAGCAGTAGAAACCATTGTAAACCTCGATAAATGGCAGCAAAAGAAGTGTTTAGGGAACGCCTGTGTATGTTCCAGATCATGCGATCAGGCGCATTCTTTATTAAACCCAAATAGCAAACCTCAGCACCACTAGTATGAACCACCTCATTTCAAAATACCATGTTCCTGCGCCACGTTATACCAGCTACCCGACTGTTCCTTATTGGAATACAGCAGGTTTTACGGTAAATGACTGGGAAAAAGCAGTTTCTAAATCCTTTAGAGAAAGTAATGACAAAGAAGGAATCAGTATTTACATTCACCTTCCTTTTTGTGAAAGTCTATGTACCTATTGCGGATGTAACACCAGAATCACTAAAAACCATAAAGTAGAATCTCCTTATATCGAGGCACTATTGAAGGAATGGCAGTTGTACCTGAATGTTTTTGAAAATCGCCCGGTAATTAAGGAATTACATTTAGGTGGTGGTACGCCAACATTCTTTAGTGCAGCAAATTTAAAAATGCTAATGGATGGTATTCTACAATACGCAGATCTGCATGAAGAGGCTGAATTTAGCTTCGAAGCACATCCGGGAAATACCAGTGATGCGCATCTGGTGATTTTAAAGCGATTAGGATTCAGGAGGTTGAGTTTAGGTATTCAGGATTTTGATCCTCAGGTACAGCTGATCATCAACCGGATGCAAACCTATGAAGAAGTAGAACAGGTGACCTTAAAAGCAAGGGCTTTAGGATATACTTCTATCAATTACGATCTGATTTATGGTCTGCCTCAGCAACGAATCGAAGGGCTTTCTGATACACTGGAGTCGGTGTTGAAATTAAAACCAGACCGCATTGCTTTTTACAGTTACGCACACGTACCATGGGTTAAACCCGGACAAAGAAGATATACGGAGCAGGATCTTCCTTCTCCAAAATTAAAACAGGACTTGTATGAGTTGGGTTGTAAGACCTTGAAAGCCGGAGGCTACCTGGACGTTGGTATGGATCATTATACCCTGGTAACTGATAGTTTATACGAAGCCGAAATCAAAGGAAAACTACACCGTAATTTCATGGGATATACCCATCAATACAGTAAATTAATGGTGGGTCTAGGCGTGTCTTCCATAAGCGATACCTGGACTGCATTTGCACAAAACGTGAAAACCGTTGAAGAATACCTGAAAATAGTTAATGCAGGACAGCTACCCGTGGTAAAGGGTCATTTGCTAAACGAAAAAGATATGGCGATCCGCAAGCATATTCTGAACATCATGTGTAAAGGATATACCTACTGGACGGAAGAAGAAGCAGCTTCTCCGGACTTTGCAGAAGGATTACAGCGGATGCGCTGGCTGGCTTTAGATGGTCTGGTCTTCCTTTCTGAGGATAACCTGAGGGTTACTCCATTAGGAAAAAGATTTTTAAGAAACATCTGCATGGCCCTGGATTACAGGTATTGGGCAGATCAGCCTCAAACTGAACTGTTCAGTCTTACCGGATAAAGAATTTAGTTTTAAGTCTCAAATGTCAGAAATGGCGGCCGCGATGAACGGTCGCCATTTTCTTTTATAAGCCGGTTGGCGAACTTGCCTGCTTGATTTTATATTGCATCAATTGTCCGATAGAAGAAGCTCTGGAGATCGCCTGATCTGCCACAGGGCCTTCAAAATTAGTCTTAATTGTCTCTTCCCAGATTTTCATCCAGCGGTCAAAATGCGCGCCATGTAAGGGAACCTCTTTGTTTAAAGCAATGTGCTTGAGCATCGGGTTTCCTTTATAAGTGACCACATCGAGTAGGATCGTTTCCCAGAAAGTAACCATCACCGGAATGTGCGCTTCCAAAGCGAAGTTTGCCGCTTTAAATACCGGTCCGATCACCTCATCTGTTAAGGCTTTATTGTAAAATTCGATCACCAGAAAACGAATGTCTTCCTGATCTTTTATATCTCTTTTTATTGGAGTAGTTGTCATTAGAATACTAATTTACGATGATTTCAGGTAATTACCTGCATTCTGCAACGCCCTGCCCGGTACTTGCCGGACTTAAATAAGGGATGTTCAGTTCCATTCCTCTCAGGATAAACCAGATCCCCAGAAAGAGCATAAAATAAGGAATCACCCGGTTGATCTTTTTGCGGACTAAAGTACCCGTAAAACCGATGCTAAGGGTGGCAATGAACATCAGGGGTAAAGTACCCAGTCCGAACCAAACCATATAAAGGGCAGAACCAGTTACGCTACCGGTATTTAAGGCACCTGCCATGGCCAGATAAACGAAACCACAGGGAAGAAAACCATTGATGATGCCAATGATCAAATGATTGGCTTTATGCTTTAAAGCATAGCCAAATAGCTGATGAAAAGGCTTCAGGAATACGGAAGGGGTGTTTTTGAGCATTTGAATTTTGAACAACCTGGAGCAGGCTGCCATCACGATGAGGATTCCGCTAAAGATGCTGAGTCCCTGTTGCAAACCAGCCATCCACAATTGTTGTCCGATTAAGCCGATAACCAGGCCTAAAAAGCAATAAGAAACAATCCTGCCCAATTGGTAAAGCAATTTATCCAATACCAGAAAAGCCCATCCCTGTTTTAAGGATGGGACGGCAAAGGCAAGGGGACCGCACATGCCAATGCAATGTACGCTCCCTAGCAATCCAATCATGAAGGCAAGTTTTTCGTTACTCATTCTACCATGACCTCCTGCTCATCCAAATAGGATTTACCTGCACTATTCCAGTTGATAATCAGTTTCCAACGGCCTTTTGCAATACCTGTTAACGGAATTGCGGCCCGGTTCTTTTCATCTGTCTTGATTTGAATCACTTTATCCATCCGTTTATCCGCGGTGCGGACCAGGTTGATTTTGCCTTCTGCAGCAGCTTTAAAAGTCAGGATAATCCCTTCGCTGCCCACCTTTACTTCCGGACTGGCATGATCCATTTTCACCTGCTCTTTCAGGGTATATTCCTTGTCGTAATTGAGGCCTTTCTCGTAATAATCATTGTCTACCAGCGCATCAGGGCTGCTGTTAAACATCTTTACTGCAAGGACGATGATAAAGGCCATAAAACAACCCATCCCAATCACTAATTTTGTTCCCCAGTTCCATTCCATTTCTTTAATCATTAAGCGGTGCGATGAAGGTAGTTTCAAAAGTATCGACTACTTTTCCATCCGACACCAGTTTAAAACCAATATCTGATTTGTATTTCTTTAATTTTCCTTGCGGCATAATCACAAAGAACGTAAGTTTTGCTGCGCCACCATAAGCGATGGTATCTTGTTTTTGAATGTACTGAATTTTCACATCAGGATCATCCGGTACGATTTCAAATTTGAGGCTTTTGCTGGTTTTATTGATCAGCTCTGCATTGTATAGATTGCTCACTGCCTTTTCTTTATCTCTCATTTGATACAAGGTTCCGCTGGCCCGTAGGATGGTCGTTTTAACATCCGTTCTAGTGATCAGGAGATAGGAGAGAACGCCGATGAGCAGCGCTAAAACAGCCGCATACGCATACACTCTTTTATTCAGTTTAAAAGGCTGTTTCGTTTTGATTTCATCCTCAGATTTGAAGCCGATCAGGCGGGTAGGGCGCTGGATTTTCTCCATCACCATATCACAGGCATCAATACAAGCGGTACAGTTGACACATTCCATTTGTGTGCCATTCCTGATGTCGATTCCCGTTGGACAAACCTGCACGCAAAGCTTGCAGTCGATACAGTCGCCACCAGTATTTACGGCGCCTTTAACCCGTTTTTCCCGGGGTTCCCCGCGTTCATAATCATAGGCTACAATGATGCTCTGGTTGTCTAATAATACGCCTTGCAAACGCCCGTAAGGGCAAACTACAGTACAAACCAGTTCTCTCATTCTGGAAAATACCAGGTAGAAAACTAAGGTAAATACACAGATCGAAATGAAGCCGCTTAGATGTAAAGAGACAGGTTCTGTCATGATGTTGATCAGGGCAGCAGAGCTGATTAAATAAGCGAGAAAAATGTTGGCAATAAAGAAGGAGATCAATAGATAAAGCAGGTGTTTAAATCCTTTTTTAAAGAACTTCTCCCGGGTTAGCGGTCCGTCATCTAACTTTTTGCGCTTATTGGAATCGCCTTCTATCCAGATCTCTATTTTACGGAAAACCATTTCCAGAAAAATAGTTTGAGGACAGGCCCATCCGCAGAAGACCCGTCCAAAAACGACTGTAAACAAGACAATGAATACGATAAAGGTTAATATCGCCAGTACAAACAGGTAGAAATCCTGAGGCCAGAAAATCACCCCAAAGAATACAAATTTCCGCTCTAAAACATTAAGCAACACCAATTGCTCCCCATTTAATTTAATAAATGGGGCGGCAAATAGTAAGGTCAGGAAAAAATAACTGACCAGCGAGCGGTACTGATATAACTTCCCTTTAATCACCTTCGGATAAAGCCATTTTCGGGCCTGTCCGTCGTCGGTTAAAGTAGAGATATGATCTCTGAAATGATCCGGGCTTTGTGATGACATAGTTAATCTTTTTTACCCTGTGGTGCTTTCGCCCCGGCAGGATTGCTTCCTTGTATAGAAAGGATGTAATTGGTAATGTCTGCGATTTGCTGGGCGTTCATAGATTTTTCCCAGGCCACCATTCCTTTATCAGGAACACCATGTTTAATAGTCCTGAAAATGTCTCTTGGTGTTCCGCCATGCAACCAGTATTCGTCCGTTAAATTGGGACCAACGCCACCTTCTGCATGTTCTCCGTGACAAGGTGTACAAGCTGTTTTGAATAGTGCTGCGCCTTTTTGGATCATCACTGGATCATCACTTTTCTCAAAATTATTCTCATTGATCTTTGGACCACCGGAACCTGGTTTTTGAAGGTAGGCGATGCGGTCTGCTTCCGCCTGACGGAGCTCTATTGCATATTCTTCTTCCTGTAGCTTGCCCCAGCCAAATACATGGTAGTTGAGCATATAACCGATGGCAAAAATGATAGTTCCATAAAACAAGACCATAAACCAGGCAGGAGTAGGGTTGTCCAGCTCCGCAATGCCATCAAATTTATGTTCCATCATGATGTCTTTCTCCTCAGAAATAGGCCTCAATCCCATGATTCTGGTCCAGAAAGATGGTTTCTCCGCTTCTGCTGCGGCAAGTTGCTCCTGCTCCAGCCTGTATTTTTCCCTTTCTTCTTCAGAAGCGAATTTGGTTGGATGAAGTGTTTCCTTAATATAGATTTTGATGACCCTCAATACCAGTATGGCCACTACAAGTATCAGTACTGCAGTGAATAGCAGGGCCCAAATTAGTAGATCTGTCATTGTTCATCGTCTTTTAAAGGTAATTCACTCATATATTTTATTTCCTCTTTTTTCATGGTTAGCAAGAGGACGCCGACCAGGATAAAAAAGAGCAGGAATATGCCAAGGGAGGTGATTAAATACACCTGGCTTCCTTCTACTTGATCTAAAAATTGCTTAAACATAGTGTTGTTGTTTAGGTGTTATTGTGCTTTAATATCTGTTCCCAGACGTTGCAGATAAGCGATCAGTGCAATGATTTCTTTATCATCTTTCACTTTGATGTTGTTCTGACGGAGGTCTGCAGCAATCGCTTTGGCCTGTTTATCCAGGTCGCGGTTTGCTTTATGCTCATAACCTTCCGGATAAGGAACACCTAAAGTGCGCATCGCATTGATCTTGCTGATGGTAGTGGTGGTATCCAGCGTCTGCGTAATCAGCCATTCATAAGGCGGCATGATACTTCCCGGCGACATCGTTTGCGGATCCAGCATGTGGTTGTAATGCCAGGTATTGCCATATTTACCACCTTCGCGTTGTAAATCCGGACCGGTACGTTTAGAACCCCATAAATGCGGATGGTCGTATACAAATTCCCCTGCTTTACTGTATTCGCCATATCTTTCCGTTTCTGAGCGGAATGGACGAATCATTTGAGAGTGACAATTTACACAACCTTCACGGATGTATAAATCACGTCCCTGTAATTCCAGCGGACTATAAGGTTGTACGGTAGATATCGTTGGGATATTCGATTTGATCGTGAACGTAGGCATCATTTCAATCATACCACCAATCAGGATCACAATTAAAGAAAGCACCATGAAAACCATTGGTTTACGTTCCAGCACTCTGTGGAATTTTTTCTCAGATCCCTGAGGAACATAATCTGCTGGTATTGGCATTGCTTCTGCCGGCTCGTCAGCTAACAGTTTTCCTAAACGCACAGTTTTAATTAGGTTATAAGTCATCACTATTACACCAATAAGGTATAATGCGCCACCAATAGCTCTAAGAACGTACATAGGAAGAATCTGGATCACCGTTTCGAGGAAGTTAGGGTAACGTAACATCCCATCTGCTGTAAACTCTTTCCACATCAAGCCTTGCGTAAAACCAGCGAAATATAAAGGCACTGCATAGAAAAGGATACCTAAAGTGCCAATCCAGAAGTGGAAAGAAACCAGTTTTTTAGAGTATAATTCAGTTCTGTAAATTCTTGGAATCAACCAATATAAGATACCAAAGGTTAAGAAACCATTCCAGCCAAGCGCGCCAACGTGTACGTGTGCAACTATCCAGTCGGTATAATGGGCAATGGCGTTGATCTGTTTTAATGCCAGCATCGGACCTTCAAAGGTGGCCATACCATAAGCGGTAATTCCGACCACCATAAATTTAAGTCTGGAATCCTCTCTTACTTTATCCCAGGCGCCACGAAGCGTTAGCAATCCATTGATCATACCGCCCCAACTTGGTGCAATCAGCATGATCGAGAAGGCTACACCCAGCGATTGTGCCCAACTTGGTAAAGACGTATATAATAAATGGTGAGGACCAGCCCAGATGTAAATGAAAATTAATGACCAGAAATGGAGAATACTCAGCTTATAAGAATAAACCGGGCGGTTGGCCATTTTAGGAAGGAAATAATACATCATCCCCAGGTAAGGCGTGGTTAAAAAGAAAGCCACCGCATTGTGTCCATACCACCATTGTACCAGTGCATCTTGTACCCCTGCATATAGATAATAACTTTTAAACGCAGATACCGGTAGCTGGATGGAGTTTACAATATGTAAAACCGCCACCGTAACGAAAGTAGCAATGTAAAACCAGATGGCTACATACATGTGTTTCTCTCTTCTTTTGATGATGGTTCCAAACATATTGACCCCAAAGACCACCCAGATGATCGTAATGGCAATATCTATCGGCCATTCCAATTCTGCATATTCATGGGAGGAAGTGAAGCCTAAAGGAAGGGTAATTACTGCCGCAATGATGATTAGCTGCCAGCCCCAGAAATGTATTTTACTGAGTACATCGCTGAACATCCTCGCCTTGAGGAGTCGTTGGAGGGAATAATATACACCCATAAAAATCGCGTTCCCTACAAAGGCAAAGATCACTGCGTTGGTGTGTAACGGCCTGATCCGGCCGAAAGTCGTGTACTGGGAGCCCATATTTAATGCAGGTTTGAAGAGCTGCATGGCAATGAGCAATCCGACCGTCATTCCGATGATGCCCCAGATAATGGTGGCTACTGCGAAGTTCCTGACGATCTTGTTGTCGTAGTAAAATTTTTCAGTCATGTTAAAAAATGGATTGCTTGTTTATGGATGTAAAATTAGGTCGGTGTGCTCAGGTACAGAATGACATCAATTGTGGCTATGTGTGATCTTCATCACTTTTTATCTCCTCCCTGGGGTCCGGGAATTCATCATCGAAGAGCATCCGGATGGCAGGGGTATAGGTGTCGTCATTCTGACCACTTTTGCTGGCCCAGAAAAAGGCGGCAAGGGAGATCAATGCCAATAGAATACTAATGCCGATCAGGAGGTAGAGGATGTTCATAAGAGTTGGTTCTTTTTCGCATACAGGCGGACTGCGATGCTGGTGAATAAGATGATGGTAATGGTGCTAACCGGCATCAATACCGCTGCGATTAGCGGAGAAAGCATGCCTTGTACGGCAAAATACAAGCCGATTGCATTATAGGTCAATGAGATCGCAAAGCTGATATGAATCACTTTTACCGCGTCTTTTGCCTGTTTGATAAACATAGGAATCTTTTGAAAACTTGCACCGTCCAGGATGGCATCGCAGCCGGGCGAGAAGTTGTTGATGTTATCGGTTACCGCAATCCCTAAATCGCTTTGTTTTAAGGCTCCGGCATCATTGAGGCCGTCGCCAAACATGAGGACTTTCCTTCCGGAATATTGCAGGTTGCGGATGTAATCCAGCTTGTTTTGCGGACTCTGGGCAAAATGCATCTGTTGTGCCCTTGGAAAGAAAGGAATCAGCGTCTGTTTATCCTGATCCTGATCACCGGATAACAAGTGTAAATCCGCATCTTTTCCCAGCTTGAAAATCAGGTCTTTAAATCCGGATCTCCATTGCTGTTTGGAGCAGAAGAAGCCCAGATATCTGTTATTGATGATAATATGAACAACGGCGCCTTGTTGAGGAGATTTCATTTTAAGCCCAAGGAAGGATGCACTACCCAGTTTCAGTTCGTTTCCGTTGATGCTGCCTGTAATTCCACGGCCTACCTTTTCCATGTATTTTACAGCGGTATATTTAGAAGGTCTGTTCAGCCATTTTACCAATTCTCTGCTTAAAGGGTGCCCGGAGTTCCTCGCCAGGTCATTTACCCATTGTTTCTCTTCTTCGGTAATGTCTCCTTCAAAGGTAAATCCTGTGTTTTCCGGATTGGTAATCGTGCCGGTTTTATCGAATACAAAGGTGTTGATGCGGGCCAGTTCTTCCACTACCGCTGTATTTTTAAGGTAAAACTTATTCTTGTCAAAAATGCTCAATACAGCTGATAGGGTAAAAGGGGAGCTTAAAGCCAGGGCGCAAGGGCAGGCGATAATCAGCACTGCGGTAAAAGAAGCTACCGCTTTAGTGGAATCGCCGTGTAGCATCCAATACGCTGCGGCCCCAATGGCGATGCTCAGTAAAACGATGCTAAAGTACTTGCTGGCCCTGTCGGCAAAAGTCCGGATCATGGTTTTATCACCAAAAAAGGCTTCATTGTTCCACAATTGAGTGAGGTAACTTTGCGACACAGGTTTTACGACTTCCAGCTCAATAGCGCCTTTTAGTTGCCTTCCACCCGCATAAACTACTTCTCCCAATACCTTTTGTACCGGGATAGATTCGCCGGTTACGAAACTATAGTCCATTTCTGCCTCTCCTTTTAAAAGGATGGCATCTGCCGGAATAATTTCATTGCTGCGGATGAGGATTCTGTTGCCTACTTTCAACTCATTTAAAGGAAGCGGCCTTTCTTTTTCATTTTCGATCAAAGTGACCGCAACGGGGAAATAAGAACGGTAATCTCTTTCAAATGAAAGGTGATGATAGGTATGTTGCTGCATCCATTTCCCGATCAGGAGGAAGAAAACCAGTCCGCAGAGGGTGTCTACAAAGCCAGCACCGGTATTGCCGATGATTTCCACTACCGAGCGGATAAACATGACGGTAATCCCTAAAGCCAAAGGGAAATCAAGGTTTAGAATACCGTTTTTAAGGTTTGTCCAGGCAGAAGTAAAGTAATCACGACCGCTGTAAAAGACCACCGGAATGGCAAAAGCCAGGTTTAGCCAGCCAAAAAAGGTTTTGAACTCCTGTTCCAGTGCGCTCAGTCCGAAGTAATCCGGGAAGCTCAGTAGCATCACGTTTCCAAAGCAAAAGCCGGCTACGGCAATTTTGCGGATCAGGTGACCTTCGGAATGATCTGATTGTTGTTTTTTAACCACATCCTGGAGGCTGATGAGGGGTTCATATCCAATAGAAGCAAGGATTTCTATGAGTTTTCTTAAGGATAGCTCCTGATTTTTGAAGGTAATGACCACCTGTTTTTTCAGGAAATCGATCCTCGACTGCATCACCGCAGGATTAATCTGGTGCAGGTGTTCGAGCAACCAAATACAGGAGCTACAGTGAATGGCAGGGATATAAAGGGTAATAACACTCACTTTCTCATCGGTATAGTCAACTAAATTTGCAGCAATCGCCGCTTCATCCAGGTATTCGAAATGTGAGCTGTTGTTTTTTTGTGTTTGACCGGGTACATCATTGTACGCGTAGTAGTTACCGAGGTTGTGATTGGAAAGTAACTGGTAGACCCCTTTACAGCCCAGACAGCAAAAAGACCTGTTGTCTAGTAGGTAAGGCGTATTTGGAAGATCATCACCGCAATGGTAACATTGGGTCTCCTGGGCTATGTTTTTTTCTTTAATCATAGGGGCAAATTGATGTTGTCAAAGTTCTCGCTTCCCCCCAGGTTTAAATATGATGCTGGTCACGTTCTACGCTGATACAAATCAGAAAAACGTTTGTAATGACATCTTTTAAACTTTCTATTTAATATGAAAATTAAAACCCTCATATTTATATGATCAACCACAAATAGAACATATTGTTTTATGAATGAAAAACAAATAATTACCGCATGAATTACAGGGAGATATTAGATCAGTTAAGGCTACATGTAGCCAGTGTATTTCAGGCTCAAAGTGATTCCAGACTGATCTACCACAACTTAAATCATACCGAACAAGTTGTAGAAAACGCAATCAAGATTGCCAACCATTACCAGCTTTCTGATGAAGATTTTTTCGTAGTAACTGCCGCGAGCTGGTTCCATGATCTGGGATATTTCTTCGATTGTGCGCATCATGAAGCGAGCGGAGCGGGTTTAGCCGGTGATTTTTTAAAAGAAAAAGGCCTTAATGAAGTCGTAACCACTAAAATAGTGAAGTGTATTCTGGCTACTAAAATGCCTCAGCAACCGGAAAGTTTACTGGAGCAAATTGTATGCGATGCTGATTTGTACCATTTAGGAAGCGACAGCTTTAAAGAAAGAAATAAACTGATGCGCAAGGAAGCGGAAGCTTTCTGTGCCAAAGCCTTAGATAAGGACGAATGGCGATTAAAAACCATTCAGTTGTTTAAAACACACCATTACCATACCGCTTATTGTCAGCAGTTACTGAATGCAAAAAAGGCAGAAAACCTTTCTGAACTGGAGAATAAAGCCGAAGCAGCAGAAAAAGGCCTGGAGAATGGAGCGGTATCCACCGCAGCAAATCCGGTTATTTTAACGGAAAAGACCAGCCCCTTGGAAGTAAAAAAAGACAAAAAGAAAAAGAGTGACCGCCCTGATAAAGGAATCGAAACCATGTTCAGGATCACTTCCGGAAATCACCAGAGATTGAGTGATATGGCTGATAATAAGGCGCATATCATGATTTCTACCAATTCGATTATCCTGTCGGTGATTCTGAGTATCCTGCTGCGGAAACTGGAAGATAACCCTCATTTAATCATTCCCACCTTAATCTTACTGATCATTTGCGTGGTCACGATGGTATTCTCTATTCTAGCTACCCGTCCATCTATCCCTAAAGGGGTATTTACCCCGGAAGATATCGCTCAGAAAAGAGTAAATCTCTTGTTCTTTGGGAATTTTTATAGAATGTCTTTGCCGGAATATGAAGGCGGCATGTTAAAAATGATGGAAGACCGCGATTTCCTTTACGGCAGTCTAATCCGTGATTTATATGCTCAGGGGGTGGTTTTAGGGCGTAAATACCGATTGTTAAGGGTGGCCTATAATGTGTTTATGTTTGGAATTATCGCTTCTGTACTGGCCTTTATTACGGCTTCAGTTTTAGTTACCTTATAAGTAAATATGGACGATGCTGTTTATTTTAACCGGGATATAAGCTGGCTGGGCTTTAATGAGCGCGTGCTCATGGAAGCAGCCAGACCGGAAGTGCCCATTTTAGAAAGAATCCGCTTCCTGTCGATCTATTCCTCTAACCTTGATGAATTTTATCGGGTAAGGATGCCGGTGATGATGTGGGATTATGAGCTGGCAAAAGCAAAAATAGACCAGCAGCAGCAACGCTATGGCGAGATTATCGGAACGCAGATTTTGCCGGCATTGGAAGCTCAAAAGGTGTATTGGTTGTATAATAAACTAATTCCAGCCGCCATTTCCGGAAAAGTAACCGACTTGTTTTTCAATGAGATTCTGGCCTATATCCATTCGGAATGCATAGACCGGGGACTGACAGATTTCTTTGCGGAGAACAACAAGCTGTATCAGGTGGTTATTTTACGGAATTCCAAAGGGGAAGAACGGATGGAGCTGATCAGTATTCCTTCCGAAGATTTACAACGTTTATATGCGATTTCGCTGGATGATGCACAATATGTGGTCTTTCTGGAGGATATCATCAAATATAACCTCGCTTATTTATTTCCTAATGATGAAATCCAGGGGGCTTATAACCTTAAAATCACCCGTAATGCGGCCTTAAAAATAGGACAGGATTATTCTGAAGACATCACGATTGCTCTGGAAAAAGAATTAGAAGCCCGTGATTTTGGCTTTGCTACCCGTTTTCTTTTTGAGCCGGGAATTCCTTTGCGGAACTTATATCGGGTTATTTATGCGCTCAACCTGCAAAAAGCAGCGTTGGTGCAGGGAGGAACCTACCATAACCTGAAAGACCTGAGTACTTTTCCTTTAGATGAAACCGTTTTTGGCTATCCTAAATGGCCAGCCTCCAAGGCGGTAAACATTGAAGAAAAGGAGACTCTTTTTGAGCATATTTTCCGTAAGGATATACTGGTTAATGTGCCTTATCAGAACTACGATGCGGTATTGCGTTTTTTCAATGAAGCTTCAAATGATATCCATGTTAATGAGATTTATGTAACCTTATATCGTGTAGCCCGCAACTCCAGGATCGTAAAGGCACTGATGACCGCGGCCAAAAACGGTAAAAAGGTAGTGGTGCTGGTAGAACTAAAAGCCAGATTTGATGAAGCAAATAACATCAAATGGGCCAAACAAATGAAGGCAGCAGGAGTGAAGATCATTTACAGTAGTATCGATCTCAAGGTTCATGCTAAAGTTGCACTGGTGAAAAGGATGGTCAAAGGAGAAAGCCAGTATCTGGGCCTTTTAGCCACCGGAAACCTGAATGAAAGCACCGCTAAATTCTATACCGACCATGTCTTACTGACTGCTCATCAGCCGATGCTACAGGAACTGGAAGTTTTATTCGAATTCTTAAGCCGGAAAGAGAAGACCGCTCCGGTAGCAGATTCCATCGAATTTAAGCACCTGTTGGTCGCGCAGTTTAACCTGCATACCCGTTTTCTGGACCTTATCCAGCGCGAAATAGACTATGCGAAACAAGGTTTGCCTGCCGGTATCACCATCAAACTGAACAATCTGGAAGAACAGGTGTTAATAGCTAAGTTGTATGAAGCCTCACAGGCGGGTGTAAAAATACAGCTCATCATTCGGGGTATTTGCTGCTTAATTCCGGGTAAATCCGGCCTGAGTGAAAACATTACCGTAAGAAGAATTGTAGACCGTTTCCTGGAACATGGAAGGATCTTTATCTTTGATAATAATGGACGGGAAGAGATGTATATGGGCTCTGCAGACTGGATGAACCGCAATATTTACAGTAGAATTGAAGTTTGCTTCCCTTTATATGACGCAGATTTGAAACGTCTAATGAAGGAAATTATTACCTTGCAGCTTCAAGATAACATTCAGGCAGTAAATATCACCAGTAAACTGCAGAATGAAGAAATCAATGGTTCGCCTGCAATACGTTCTCAGGAAGCTATTTATCATTTGTTACAAGTGTTTAATAAGGAGTAAATGGAACTATTTTTATGAAAAAAATCTCTACTAAATTATTATATGTAATGCCTTTTGTGGCATTAATCGCGTTTTATGCCTGTAAACCTGCGTCCTCAAAGTTTAGTAATCCGGTAGGTTATGACCTGGAGCATCCGGAGAAGTTCAATATGCCGGAAAGTTTACTGGAAATTTCTGGAATCGCCTTTTATAAAGGTCTGCCGGATACCATTTATTCTATTCAAGATGAAGAAGGTAGCGTATTCCGCCAAAAATGGGGGGTTAAACAGCAAAAGAATGTTGGTTTTGCCGATAAAGGCGATTATGAGGATATCGCTATTTTCAATGAAAAGGTATTTGTCTTAAAAAGCAACGGCCATCTGTATTCTTTTCCTTTTTCGGAAACCGTAAAAGAAAAGGCAACACAGGTGAAAATACATAAGAAATTGGTGCCTAAAGGGGAGTATGAAAGTTTATATGCCGATTCGGAGACCAATAAAGTTTATGTTTTATGTAAATCATGTCCGGTAGATAAGAAGAAGAAAACGGTAACCGGGTATGTGCTAAACTATGAGTCGAAATTAGATAGTTTGATTCCTGAAAGTACTTTCAGCATTGATCTGGAACAATTAAAAGCACTCAACCCGAAGTTGAAAGCCAGCCTGAGTCCTTCTGCATTAACCAAAAATCCAAAGACAAAAGAATGGTATATCCTCGCATCTGCTAATAAGTTATTAGTCATTGCGGATGAAAACTGGAAAGTTAAAGCCGTACACCGTCTCAATTCTTCGATTTACAATCAGCCGGAAGGCATAGCTTTTGATAAAGATATGAACCTGTATATTTCCAACGAAGGCGATGAGCTGACCAATGGGAATATCCTTAAGTTTAAATACACCACATCAGTAAAAAAGTAAAACAATAAACAGTACGAAAAATGCAAGCTATCACGCTGGATTTGAACAATAGTATTATTGGCTTAAAAGACCGTCCTCCATTGGGAGCAGAGATTAAGTTTTCTTTGCAGCCTTTTATCGCGTTCGTGGAGGAGAAGGCAAATACTGAGAAGACCGCAAAAATCAACTTCTACCGCTATATTCTTGAACAATTTAAACAATATCCTGAGCTGAAAGATCCCATTCCTAAGGAGGATATCAGCAAGTATAATACCTTGTTTGAATTGATTTATACGGCTTTATCGCCAATTATTAATGAGGAGAAAGAACATTTCTGGGCATTAAGTACGCCATTAATGCCTTGTTTTCATTATGGGACCAATGCATTCTATAACGTATTACTGGAACCTTCTACCTGCACTTTAAAAGCCGATCTCTCGCTTCCTTCAAAATCAGAGATGAAGAAAAGCCTGTTATCCGCATTTTATAATATGGTGCTTCACCGTTTTTATAACTTTTCCTTAACAGCTAATGAGTTTACGGTCAATTCAATTATTGATCCGGAAACAAAACTGGCTAAATATTACCGCTTAAACGTAGATACGAGGTTTTTGAAGATCACTGCAAATGTGGAATTGCCGGAGTATGACCTGAACATTGTGAAGGATTATATTCAGGATGAAACCAACACTCTCGATATTCTGACGAAGCTCATCCCTCCTGAAATTTTCACCATAGAAGGGATTTCTATCGTCACGCTAACCGATGTAACAGGGGAGTATGCGCTGGAATCGATTAAGAACGTGATGATTGATCACCATGAATCTAAGAATGTAAACTATGGTAAAGAGATAAATAATGCTTTAAAAGCCTTGGCGGGATCAGACCATCTGGAATTTGGATTGTTGCCTTATCTGAAGTTAAATAATAAACTTTTGATCAATGAGAAGTCTGGTTTTCAGAGTATCCTGGTCAAATTAGCAGAGGAAGCTGGGTGGATGGATGATGATGAGTTTCATTTGATCACCGACTATCTAAAGCAGCCAAGAACGCTGATCTTTCCGGAAATCACACTCGAAGAACAGGAGAAATACCCTATGCTCCGCTTGTTATGGGCAAAAGGAATCAAGTCGTATGGCTTATTCCCGCTGTATTATAACGCAAAACTGGTCGGTTGTCTGGAGTTATATACCAAAGAGCCTATTCATTTTAATGGCAATGCCCTTACAAAAATAGACCTTGCTTTTCCTTTATTAGCACAGTTATATCAAAATATTGTCACTGATTTCAATCAGGAAATCGCAGAGATCGTAACGGATAAGTTTACAGCCTTACAGCCTTCTGTACAATGGAGGTTCAACGAAGCCGCTTATCATTACCTGCGCTCTGGTGGCAAAAAGCGTAATCTACCTGTAGAACAGGTTTTCTTTAAGAATGTACATCCCTTTTATGGGGCTGTAGACATTAGAAATTCCAGCATATTGAGAAATATGGCGGTCCGTAAAGACCTGAATGTGCATTTCGAAATGCTGCAAAAGACGCTGGATATCATTAAAAGGAAAGTCTGTGAATCGCTGGAAGATGAGCTGCCTAAGAAGTACGAAATATGGAGTCAATCCAGGTTTGAAGACCTGACCGATCGCGAGATTCTCAAAACAGAAGATTATCTGCAAAGACAGATTCCTGCGGCTTTAGTCCATTTAAAGGATACCCATCCGGAGCTTAAATCGATTGTAGATGAGTATTTTGACTGGACTGCCGTTGATGGAAAAAGCTATGAGCACCGCGATAGGTACGAAAAAAGTCTTCAAATGATCAATCTGGCAGTGACCAGACATCTGGATGTGTTTAACAGGGAAATTCAACAGATCTTTCCTTGTTACTTTGAAAAGTTTCGTACAGATGGGGTAGAGTTTGATATCTATTTAGGTCGCTCGATTGCCCCGGATGCTGATTTTTCAGAGGAAATCCTCTACCAGTTCCGGCTGAAACAGCTGAAAGTGCTCGCAGAAGTGGCACAAACCAGCCATAGTTTAGCGCCTTACTTCTCGTTACCACTGGAAACTACGCAATTGATTTTCGTCTATGAGAAATTGATTGATATCAGTTTCCGGATTGATGAACAACGTTTTGATGTAGAAGGAAGCTATAATATCCGTTACCAGATGGTTAAAAAGCGGATCGATAAAGCCCATGTGAAAGATACAACAGAGCGGATTACCCAACCTGGGAAGATAGCCATTGTCTATTTCAACAGCTGGGAAGCCAGAGAATATCTCGGATATATCAAAACACTTCAGGAGATTGGTTTGTTGAACGACGACCTGGAGTACCTGGACATTGAAGAATTGCAAGGAGTAGAGGGATTAAAAGCCCTGAGAATAGGAGTAACGCTTAAATAAATTTAACATGCGTTTTAAAAAAGAGCTGCAAGCGGCACTTATCATAAATATGGCGCTTGGAGCCATCCCTGCTGTGGTTTTCGCACAGGGCATAGTAAAATCAGATTCTATTACTGTCGCGATCGCGCCGGAATATGATAAAGTCAGTAATTTTCACCGGTTTTGGTTAGGAGAAAGCTATCGTAAGCTATGGGCAACGCCGGTAACCCTGCGTATTATGGACCTGCAAAAGGAAAAAGGCGGACTGAAAATCATCAAATTAGGTGGTGGTATGCAGACTCGTTCCCTTCGTTTGGTTGATCCAACCGGAAAAGAATGGGTATTGAGAACCGTTCAGAAATATGCAGATCGTAGCTTGCCAGAAAACCTGAGGGCAACCATTGCCAAAGATATTACTCAGGATCAGGTCTCTACCAATCACCCATTTGCCGCCTTAATTGTGCCTCCATTGGCCGCAGCGCTCGATTTGCCACATGCAAAACCGGAAATGGTATATATAGGAAATGATCCTGGACTGGGCGAATACCGTAAGGAGTTTGCCAATGCCGCCTATATTTTCGAAGAAAGATCACCTTCCGAAGAAAAAACCGACAATACAGAGAAGGTACAAAAGAAAATCCAAAAGGATAATGATACTAAAGTAGACCAGAAACCGGTGCTCAGAGCGCGTTTGCTGGACTTTCTGCTGGGCGATTGGGACAGGCATGAGGACAACTGGCGCTGGGCTGCGGATAAAACCATAGACGGAACCACTTATACGCCGGTACCTCGCGACCGCGACAAGGTGTTCTATAAAACTTCCGGTGTATTCCCCTGGATATTGAGTCACCAATGGCTTAAATCGCACTTGCAGCCTTATTCTCCAACCATCAGAGATGTGGATCACTGGAACTTTAACGAAAGATATTTCGACAGATATTTCCTCAATGAACTAAACGAAGAAGACTGGAAAGAAGCTATAAAAGAGGTGCAGGCCAAAATGACGGATGAACTGATTGCTAAAGCCTTCAGGGAAATGCCTGATCCTATTTATAAACAGTGTGGTGATCAGTTGATTGCTGATTTTACTTCCAGAAGAGATAAACTGGAAGCACTGGCCTTACAATACTATCGTTTTCTATCTGTTAATGTAGATATCCCTGCTTCTGATAAGACGGAATACTTCGATGTAAAGCAGGAAGAAGATGGGAAAATCAGACTTCATGTGTTCAATATCAAGAAGGATGGCAGTAAAGGACGCCGCTTTTTTAGCCGTACTTTCGATCCTCAGGTAACCAAAGAAATCCGTTTATTCGGACTAGGGGGCAAAGATGTTTTCAATGTTCATGGTCAAAATGAATCGCCGATAAAGGTGAGAATGATCGGTGGAGCGGAGGTTGATGATTTTAAAGTAGCAGAAGATGTACCTAACAAATCAGGGATTTTTATTTATGATCGTTCCGATGAAACCAATATACTTCCGCCTAAAGGATATGCTAAACTGCGTTTAGCTAAAGATTCGGCAGTGAATGAGTTCAATAAAAACGGCTTCTTATATGACAGAAAGGGGATTCTTTTTGATGCGAATTATAATATCGATCAGGGAATTCAGGTTGGATTGGGCTATATTTTAGAGAAACAAGGCTTTAGAAAGTCGCCATATGCTTCTAAACAGGAGATTTGGGCGCACTATTCTACGGGTAGAAAATCCTTTATTCTGGATTATGCCGGTGATTTTAAGAAAGCAGTGGGTAACAACGACCTTCATGTCGGGATAAATATGTTAGGCCCTAATAACCTGAGTAATTTCTTCGGTTTAGGGAATAATACAGCTTACCAGAAAGATGATCATGATGACCTGCCGGGTGCTCATGAGCGCGAAGATGGGATTGGTTATTACCGCAACAGATACAACTACCTGAATGCCAATGTCAAATTAAGAAGGGCCTTAGATAAGAACTGGACGATAGAAGGAGGGGTGTTGTTATCTTATTATACCAGCAACCGCAAGGAAAACGAAGAGCGCTTTTTAAATGATTACGATGCTTTATATCCGGATCAGGAAGTGTTTGCTAACCGTTTTTATGCGGGCTTAACCGCAGGCTGGGCTTATGATACCCGTGATAATATCGCGATTCCTACAAAGGGTGTTTTCTGGAAAGCGACCATTTCTGCGCAACAGCGGGCTAATGGTGGCGATGAGCGCTATGGTATTCTGAATACAGAATTCCGCTTTTACCTGAACCCTGGTCAGTCGGGTCTGGTGATTGCCAACAGAATTGGTGGTGGAACGACAGTAGGAGATCCGGCATTTTTCCAACAGATACAAATCGGTGGTGTAAATAGCCTTAGAGGCTTTAACAGCAGGCGTTTTACGGGTCGTACGGGCTTATATCATAACCTGGACCTGAGAATGAAGCTGTTTAACTTTACGTCGTATTTAGTGCCTGGAACGGTAGGTATGATCGCTTTTAATGATGTAGGTAGGGTATGGCAACCAGGGGAATCCAGCGGTAGATGGCATCAGGGCTATGGTGGCGGATTATATGTGATGCCAGGAGATAAGTTCCTGATCCAGGGAACCCTGGGCTTCTCTAAAGAAGCAACCATGCCTTATTTCTCTGTAGGATTTAATTTCTAAGTCGCTAAGATCAGTAAGCTGTAAGAATATACAAAACATAAAAAGCCGGTTATTTCTAGAATAACCGGCTTTTTAATGCGTTATATTTAAAGCAGTTTAATCCGCTTCTTCGTCTACGAATAACTTGATTTCGTGATCAGCGATCGTGATTAAACGGTCTCTGTATAAACCACCAATTACTTTCTTGAAAGCACTTTTGCTGATTTTAAAACGGTCATAGATATCATCTGGTGCACTTTTGTCACCTAAATGAACGATACCACCACAAGCTTTCAGTTCATCAAGGATCACATCTTTGTTCTCCAGGATATGACCGTAACCCATTGGTTGAAGGCTTAAATCAATTTTACCTTCTACACGAATCTTTTTGATCCATCCTTTTCTAACCTCACCAGGAGTCAACTGGTCAAATAGTTCGTTAGTGTACAATAGACCGATGTATTTATTGTCTACAATGGCATTGTAACCCAGGTCAGAGCGATCAATGATCAATAAACTTACCTCATCACCTTCTTCAAGGTCGATGTCCTGATCTTCTACGTAGTTTGTTAAGCGGGAAGAGGCTACCATACGGTCATTGCTCTCATCCAGGTACACATAAACTACATGGTTATCACCTTTAAACATCGGGCGTTTCTGCTCACGTTGAGGGACATAGATGTCTTTGTCGATACCAAGATTCATGAAAACACCATCTTCACCATCATCAACAACAGTTAGATAAGCGAAATCACCTACGCAGGCTAAAGGTTTTTTTGTGGTACCCATCAATCTGCCGTCTTTGTGCATATACACGAAAACATTGATGTTCTCCCCAACCTCGATGTTTTTAGGGACATCTACGTAAGGTAAAAGCACCTCTTTATCACCTTCTGTTAAGATGAGGCCGTGTTCGGTTTTATTTATAATTCTTAGATCGTTATATCTTCCTATTTCTATCATGTTCTTGCAAGCATTTTTGCAAAGGTAGCGATATAGGCAGTAACATATCTATGATAGCCGCATCTAAATGTAAAAATTAAACGAAATTGACAAGAATATATAAGTTTTTATAGAAAAGCTGCGGTAACTTTAGCCATGTTCCAGCATAAGTTTATTTTTCCTTCCCTTGCCCCCAATTGAAGAAACTTAATGGACATGGCTAAAGTTCCCCCTGTTAATGGACTTGATGGTTTGGGTTATACGAATTGCTTGAAAGATTTTGTAGCTTAAGCTGAAGTTTAGTGTTCCTGATTTAACAGGTTGATAATAAATAGTTCTTCTGTTCTTTTTTTGCCAATTATTTTTGTAGCCATTCTGCTTTTTCCACCGGAAGTACAGCAAAAGACCAGTCGGTGTTGAAAAGGCAAGTCCTCAATTTTCTCCTCCAGATCGTACAGGGAAATGTGAATACCGCCAATATTGTGCGCTTCAAATTCATGGGCTTCCCGTACATCAATCAAACAAAAAGGCACCTTGTTTTCTTCCCAATCCAGGAGTTCTTTTTGGAAAACTTCCTGATAGGGTACGGTTTTCTTTGCATCAGAGATCTCCGTAGGATTGCCACCCTGAGCTTGCTTACCGGCTACAGTATGATCCTCGCTTTCGGGCTTTACACCCAGGTTTTCCGGTTGAATATTGAAGAGCTGCATATCGTTGTTTAGTGCATTGAAGATAAGGAGTTTTCCGGAAAGACAATCACCGAAACCACAGATTACTTTAATCACCTCATTGGCCATAATACTACCAATAATACCAGGTAAAGGGCCAATCACGCCGCTATCGCCACAATTGGGACTATCGGAATTTAAAGGAGGTTCAGGGTAGCAACTGCGATAATTGGGACCTCCCTGATAATTAAATACAGAAACCTGCCCTTCAAAGCGGAAAATAGAGCCAAATACCAGGGTTTTTCCAAGGGAAACGCAGCCGTCATTGACCAGATAACGCGTAGGGAAATTGTCTGAGCCATCGATGACAAGGTCATAGGAATTCATCAAATCAGCAGCGTTTTCTTCACTAATATAGAAGGGATAGGCCTGTAGCTTTACGGAAGGATTTAAGCACTTTAACCGCTCTACGGCTGTTAAAGCCTTATTTAAGCCAATATCCTGTTGCTGAAAAAGAATCTGTCGGTGCAGATTACTTTCTGCTACAGCATCCCCGTCAACTACCCCGATTTCGCCTATACCGGCCCCGGCAAGGTAGAATAGGAGGGGGCAGCCCAATCCGCCGGCACCAACAATTAAAACCGAGGCATTTTGTAGTTTTTTCTGCCCTGCGATACCCAGTTCTTCCAGTAAAATCTGCCTGTTGTATCTGTTAAGTCCTTCGTTTTCCATGGTTTTATTTCATTAAGCTCAAGTCCCAATCCTTCCATACAGCCTCATAGCCTTGTTTATGAATCGTTTCTGCGATTTCTGTGGCCGTTCTTTCATCGGATATCTCAAATTGCTCTAAGGATTGCGGTTCCACGGCATAGCCACCCGGATTGGTTTTTGAACCTGCACTGATGGAAGTAATCCCGAGTTTAATGATATGGTCACGAAAAACCTGAGACTCCCTCGTAGAGATCGACAACTCGACTTCTTCATTAAAAAGGCGGTAGGCGCAGATCAGTTGCACCAGCTCACGGTCGTTCATCACCACCTTAGGTTCTAATCCGCCACTAAAGGGTCTTAGCCGGGGAAAAGAGATGCTGTATTTGCTCTGCCAGTATTTCTTTTCCAGGTAATCCAGGTGCATAGCCGTGAAAAAGGAATCCGTTCTCCAGTCTTCCAAACCAATCAATACACCCAATCCCATTTTATGAATTCCGGCTTCACCTAAGCGGTCCGGGGTGTCTAAACGGTATTGGAAATTGGATTTTTTACCCTTTGGGTGATGTTTTTTATAGTCTTCCTCATGGTAAGTTTCCTGGTAAACCAGTACCGTATTTAGTCCGTAAGGGGTCAATTCCTGATAATCAACGAGGTCTAAAGGCTGTACTTCCATGGAAATATGTGCGAAATGAGGCCTGATTAGCTCTAAAACCTTTTTAAAGTAGTCGGTATGGACAGTTTGATTGGCTTCACCGGTGACTAACAACACATGTTGGTAGCCCATTTCTTTGATTACAGCGACTTCCTGCATGATTTCCATGGGGGATAGCGTCTTGCGTTTCACTTTGTTATCATAGCTGAAACCGCAATACGTACATATATTGTTGCATTCATTACTGAGGTAAAGTGGCACATATAGCTGTATGGTGTTCCCAAAGCGCTTTAAAGTAAGCTCCTGACTCAATTTCGCCATTCTTTCCAGGTAAGGAGCCGCCGCAGGCGAGATCAGGGCTTTAAAGTCCTCTAATGTCCTTTTTGAAGCATTTAAAGCCTGCTCTACATCGCTGCTGGTTTTCGCATAAATACTCTTGCTACTCTCTTCCCAGCGCTGGTTTTGAAAAATCTCGTTAAATCTCATCTTCAAGGAAAGCGGTTAATGGACTGCTGGCAACAGCCTGTGAATTGATCGAACCTAATCTGGCTAAATAAGCCATTCTACCTGCTTCAACGGCTATTTTAAAGGCCTCAGCCATGAGGACCGGATTTCCGGAGACGGCTATAGCTGTGTTCACCAATACGGCATCAGCCCCGATTTCCATGGCTTTTGCGGCATCAGAAGGGGAGCCTATTCCGGCATCGATCACCACAGGGACCCGACTCTGACTGATGATGATTTCCAGAAAATCAATGGTTTTCAGCCCTTTATTACTGCCTATAGGAGATCCTAAAGGCATTACAGCGGCAGTGCCCACATCTTCCAGACGCTTGCAAAGTACAGGGTCTGCGTGGATATAAGGAAGTACGATAAAACCGAGTTTAGCCAGCTCTTCAGTAGCTTTTAGGGTCTCAATCGGGTCTGGCATCAGGTACTTGGGGTCTGGGTGGATTTCGAGTTTAATCCAGTTCGTTTCCAGTGCTTCTCTGGCCATTTGGGCTGCAAAAACCGCTTCTTTGGCATTTCTAACGCCCGAAGTATTAGGCAGCAGGTTTAAATGAGGGTGATTTAAATGCCTCAGCAAGTCGTCTTTGCCGGGGTTTAAGTCCGCGCGCTGGTTTAAGTCTACGCGTTTTAGGGCAACAGTAACCAGTTCTGATCCTGAGGCTAGTAAAGCGGCCTCCATAATAGCGCTGGAACTGAATTTTCCCGTACCTGTAAACAGGCGCGAATGGAAGGTTTTGTCTGCTATTTTTAACATGATGAAATGGGGTTTAACAGGGAAGGAAAAGGGTGGTTTTGGAACTCCTGATAGAGCTGGCTAATCAGTAAAGCAGTATCCTTTTTGTTGGTCAGTACGCCAGAAAGTGCCAGACCGTAAATGCCGGTTTTCAGTAGCTCCGGAAGGTCGTCCGGAGTAATGCCACCAATGGCGATTACAGGGATGTTAATGTTGGCATTTCTGACCTGTTCCATGATCTTTTTATAACCTTCCAGGCCAAGGATCGGGCTTAAATTCTGCTTAGTGCTGGTAAAGCGATAGGGGCCCAGACCAATATAATTCGCACCTTCTGCAACTCTTTTTTGTAAGTCTGCAAAAGTGTTTGCGGTGCCGCCTATAATTTTATGATTACCTACTAATAATCTGGCTTTTACAATACTTATGTCATTTAAGCCTAGATGTGTTCCGTAGGCGTCAACCTCCTTCGAAACCAATGGAAAATCATTGATGATTAATTTGCTTGCAAATTTTTTGCAGAGGTCATTTGCAGCTTTAGCCAGGTTTAAAACCTCCGTTTCCGGCTGGTCTTTTACGCGAAGCTGGATCCATTTTCCACCGGCCTGGAGCACCTGCGCTATGGCTTCCAAATGGCCGCTTTCTGCGCTGGATTGGGAGATATAATGTAGTCTGTCGATCATAAGTTGTGGTAGCCTAAAAGGCTGGTGTTACTGTTTAAAAATTTCTCGATATACTGCTTGCCGAGCAGGCAGGATTCCGGGATTGAATTACCCAAAGCAAGTTGGGCGGTAATGGCAGAAGAGAGCACACATCCGGAGCCATGTTTTGGCGCAACGAAAGCGCTTCCGGATTTGAAGGCCAGTTGCTCCTTTTGTTGGAACAGGTAATCGGTGCCAGGGGTTAAAGGGTGGTGTCCGCCTTTGAGTAAAACCGCACAGTCCTCCGACCAGGTTCGGCAAAGCTGATCAACCGCTTCAGTACTGACCTCAGTATCACTGTCCCCCTGAACTTGCCTAGTTCCGCCTTTTAACTCCAGCATCTCCAAATAGTTCGGTGTAATCAAATACAGCCGTTTTAAGACGTTTTTAAAAACATCCGGATCTCCATTCCAATCATGGAAGTTATATCCGGCAGTCGCTTTTATAATAGGGTCTAGCACGATTTTAATCTTCGGATCAAATGAATTTAAAAATTCACAAACTGTTGATAAAGTTTCCAGATTTTTGATCAAGCCGATTTTAACCGCCTGAATCGGGAATTTTTCGACCAGCGGTTTTAGCTGCGCGATCACCTGTTCCGTTTCCAGCCAGTCGTTTTTCAGAAATTCCGTATCCGTCTGAACCGTCAGCGCGGTGCAAACTCCAAATCCGTAAACCCGCTGTGCTTCGAAACACTTCAGGTCGGAGAGCAGGCCAGCCCCGGCACTGGGGTCGAGGCCTGCAATGCTGATCACGTAAGGCCGGGCCTCCAACTCCTCTGATCTGTTTTCTATCCTGTCTTTTGACATGCTTCCTGTATTTTTTTAAAAGTTGCTAATGCTTGTTCCGGAGTATTCCATATCGCCCCTAAAACCGCTGCCCCATCAAAATTCATTTGATGAAGCAGACTGATCCGGGCGACAGAAATCCCGCCCAATGCAATCACTTTGGTATCCGGAGAACAGATCAATTGAAAACTATCCGGAACTACTCCCGGATAGTTTTCTTTAGATATACTTTTAAAAACCGGGCCATAAAAAGTATATTTAAAGTTCGATAAATCAGATAAATGACTAATTGAATGTATAGAAGTGCTTAAGGTTGACGAAAGATTGCCCCTCAATCCGGAATGCAAACCTTGCAGACGCTCCTGCGCTTTGAAATGAAAGTTTTGAATATCAAAATCATTTGAAAGCTCATGGAACTGGTGTAAGACCACATGCTCCAGGAAGTCCGGACAAATCCCGGAAAGCAACTGCGCATAAGCCTCCTTATCGCAAGCCTCCTTCCTGAGGTGAAAGCGCTGCATCCCCAGGTCAAACAGACCATTGATCAGCTGCACTTCCTCCTTAAAAAAGCCGGGTTTTGAAATCACAATCAGTTCCATCTGCAAATCAATCTTTTCAATTACAAATAAATTTCGCTTCCTTTTGCTGCAAACTCTTTAGACTTTTCGGCCATTCCCTGATTTAAAGCTTCCGTTTCTTCCAGACCTTGCTTCGCGGCATAGTCCCTCACATCCTGCGTAATTTTCATCGAGCAGAAGTTCGGACCACACATCGAACAGAAGTGAGCGATTTTAGCGCCATCCGCAGGAAGCGTCTCATCATGAAACTCTTTTGCCGTATCCGGATCCAGGGAAAGGTTAAACTGATCTTCCCATCTGAATTCAAATCTCGCCTTGCTCAAGGCATTGTCGCGATATTGCGCACCAGGGTGTCCTTTGGCTAAATCCGCGGCATGTGCAGCAATCTTGTAAGTGATCACCCCATCTTTCACATCTTTTTTATTCGGTAAACCGAGGTGTTCTTTTGGCGTCACATAGCAAAGCATGGCCGTGCCGAACCAGCCGATCATTGCAGCGCCAATGGCAGAAGTGATGTGGTCGTAGCCAGGGGCGATATCTGTAGTGAGTGGGCCTAAAGTGTAAAACGGTGCTTCCGAACAATGTTCCAATTGTTTCTCCATGTTTTCTTTGATCAGGTGCATCGGCACATGGCCGGGACCCTCAATGATGGTTTGGATATCGTGTTTCCAGGCGATTTTCGTTAATTCTCCTAAAGTCTCCAGTTCTGAAAACTGTGCTTCATCATTTGCATCAGCGATACAACCCGGACGTAAACCGTCGCCAAGTGAAAAAGCCACATCATATGCTTTCATGATTTCACAGATTTCCTCGAAATGCGTATACAGGAAACTTTCTCTATGATGCGCCAGGCACCATTTCGCCATGATAGAACCACCACGGGAAACAATTCCGGTCACTCTTTTCGCCGTCATCGGAATATATCTCAGCAATACCCCGGCATGGATCGTGAAATAATCCACCCCTTGTTCTGCCTGTTCAATCAGTGTATCTCTGAAAATCTCCCAGGTCAGGTCTTCGGCTTTGCCATTTACTTTTTCTAAGGCCTGATAAATTGGAACCGTACCAATCGGAACAGGGGAATTGCGGATGATCCATTCCCTGGTTTCATGAATATTTTTACCGGTACTCAGGTCCATAATCGTATCTGCACCCCATCTGCAAGCCCATACAGCCTTTTCCACCTCTTCTTCGATAGAGGAAGTCACCGCAGAATTACCAATGTTGGCGTTGATCTTCACGAGGAAATTCCGGCCAATGATCATGGGTTCTAATTCCGGGTGATTGATGTTACAAGGGATTACTGCCCTTCCGGAAGCCACTTCCGAGCGTACAAATTCAGGAGTGATATAGCCTTTTGGTGTATTTGCCCCAAAACTATGACCTTGATGCTGGTGTGCCATTACCCCATATTGTGCGCCTAGTTGTTCGTTCAAAAGATCAATCCTTTGATTTTCTCTGATGGCGATATATTCCATTTCGGCAGTAATGATTCCTTTTCTGGCATAATGCATCTGAGAAACATTCATGCCTGGTTTGGCCCGGTAAGGCTTATTCAAATGAGAAAATCGGAGTTCATTTAATTTGTCATCTGCCAATCGCTCCTGACCATAATCAGAAGAAATCTGATCCAGCTGATCAACATCAGCTCTTCCGGTAACCCAGCTTTCCCGTAGTCTTGGTAAGCCTTTCTTTACATCAATATCCGCATTCGGATCGGTGTATGGACCACTGGTGTCATAAATTGTAACCGGAGGGTTTACTTCTGTTGCGCCAAAACCATTGTGAATTTTAGTCTCACTTAATGTGATTTCACGCATCGCAACCTGGATGTCATGAAGTTGTCCCGGAACAAAGATCTTTTTGGAGGCCGGAAAAGGAGTACGGCTGATCACTTGCTCGGTCGGCGTTTTTTCTTGTTTCATATTGTCGGTATCTTGGTGTAGAATTTTATTAGTGTAGGAAAGATCTGGATGGTTTATCCGCCTTGAGTGGCTTTGATGATCGTTAGCCGGTCGCCATCGCGCAACAGCCTTTCCGGCCATTCCGTTTTAGAAATGATGGTTTGATTGATGGCTACAGCAATTCCCTGGACAGGAATCTGTAATACTTCTGCGAACAATTGTTCTATCGAACAAGATTCGCTAACCGGATAGTTTTTTTGATTTACAGTTATTTCCATTTTTTTAATAAATAGGAAAAACTATAGGCATGACCTTTTTACAGGCATGAAAAGACGGCAAACGGATTTGCTTCTACTTTTCCCTTCGGCAGTACTAACTGCATCAGGTTCAAAGGGTATTTCTCAGCGCAAGGCACCCCTAAAGTTTTTTTGTAAAACTAGACTATTTTTTTGGAAAACAAAATCCGTAATCAAGAAACCCTAAAAATGGCGATTGGAAATCGGAAAATTTTAGCGCTGAAACGGGGGAGCATAGCTAAAAAAACAACCCTTCAGGAAATGAACCTGAAGGGCCGGATTAAAATTGTAACTGGTAATTATTATTCAGCAGCGGCCTGTTCGTTAATGAACTCCTCCGCAATCTCCGTTAGGGCGATATCCGTTTCTTTTTCATTGTCAAGTGTTTGTTGTAGTAATTCTGCCACTTCGGTATGTCCCATGTTTACCGCAAAAGTTCTCAGGGTGCCATAAGTAGCAATCTCATAATGTTCCACTTTTTGTGCGGCAAGGATTAAAGCTGCATCACGTATCAATGTCCCTTTTTCTGTATCCGCAATGATGGAATTTGCCTCTTCTAACAGGCCGGCCATGGCATCACATTTTTTGCCCTGAGCTTTCTCGCCCAGCTGCTCAAAAACCTGTTCCAGCGTATCAATGTGCTTATTGGTTTCTTCGGTATGCTTTTCAAATGCTGCGGCCAGCTCGGTACTGGTTGCGGCTTTTTGCATTTTTGGCAAAGCTTTAGATAAATGTTTTTCGGCCCAATAAATGTCCTTCAGCTCATCGACAAAGAACTTGTGGAATTCAGAGTTCTCCATTTTTCCGTTTTTTGCTGTTGAATCAGCTACAGTTTTAGTACTGCTACTCTTCGTTGTAGTTGCCATAATTCGTTTTTCTTTTAAGGTTCGACTTATGCCCCCTATAAACTAGTCCAACGCAAAAATTGTTTAGCAGGTTATTAAAAATAAATACGCCTGGTAAGTGTATTTTTTACACTATTAGGGCGGGATGATTAACATAATCTGCCTAAAGAACTTGAAATCCTGATTCTGTCTGGAGAAATAGGGGAAATGGTCCAAAATGATTGCTTACTTTTGTGAAATAATTCTTGCATCTAATGATTTCTAAGCAAAAACACCGTTTCTTTTTAAGTCTTTTCTTCTTCATGTCTGGTTTTAGTTTTGCCACCTGGGCATCAAGAATCCCAACGATAAAGATGGCATTTGATCTGAATGAGGCGCAGTTGGGTAGTGTTTTACTCGCCTTACCCATAGGCTCATTACTTGGATTGCCAATTTCCGGCTGGTTGATTTCCAGATTCAACAGCAAGGTGCCATTGGCTGGTGGTTATGCGTTAAACGCCTTTTCTCTGGCTTTAATCGGTTTTGCACACAACATTTATAGCCTGGTGGGCGCAGTTATTCTATTCGCTTTCACCACCAGGATCTTTAATATTTCCGTGAATACACAGGCTTTAACGCTACAGAAGCAGTTCGACAAGAAAATCATTGGTTCATTTCATGGGTACTGGAGTATTGGTGGAATTGCAGGGATTGGTCTTTCTACGCTTTTACTGGCGATGGACGTCTCTATACATCTTCATTTTCTGATCGTAGCAGTAGCGATGCTGGGGATCACGATCTACGCTTATCAATTCCTGTTGAGTGGCGACCGGGCTAAAACCGGCAATAAACTGATCCTGAGTAAACCGGATCCTTACATTTTTTACCTTGGGATTGTCGTGTTTTTATGTGCAATTTGTGAAGGAGGGATGTTCGATTGGAGTGGGATCTATTTCCAGGAAGTGATTAAAGTAGAGATTTTCACTTATGGCTATCTGATCTTCATGACCTTCATGGCTGCTTCCAGGTTCCTGTCAGACATTATCATTGGCAAAATCGGAATGCCAAAAACCTATATCATGAGTGCCGCATTTATCGTTTCAGGGATAAGTCTGGCGATTATCTTCCCGGTTTTCTGGCCAGCAATGATCGGTTTCTCTTTGGTAGGTTTTGGAACGGCTTCCATTATTCCGATGTCTTATGCCCTTGCAGGTGCTTCAAAAAAATACTCAGCAGGCATGGCGATTTCTATCATTGCAACCTATTCGATTACAGGGATGCTGTTAGGCCCGCCTTTAATCGGTTATCTGGCCCATGCTTTTAACCTCCGGGTTTCCTTTATCATCTTTGCTATTTGTGGATTGATGCTGATTCCGATTACCAAAATGTTCTTCAATCACCAGAAACTCACTAATAAAGAAGAAGCATAGTTTCTTTTCATGCATGATCCACAAGGGCGTGTAAAATCTATTGGCAATGTTCAAATTAAGTATCACAATAGTTATTGACATTAATAACAGGTTTGGTGATATCAAATCAATTACCGGCAATACAGATCAGTTGTCTGTAACAACCAGACCCATCTTATTTCGTTAGTAATTGATCAATACAATTTAGTTTCTTTTATTATCCTACGTTCGGACTGCTGCCGGAATGTGGTCGTGTTGTGTCTTAATTTCTTTAATCCCTGGTACATCCTTGATTAATGGTTGATAGGTCCTTGATAGGTCTAAATGACCTTTCAAGGATGGTGCAAGGACCTGTTGAATATGTAGAAACTTAAGACACAACACGACCACATACCGGACGCATCCTTAGTACAGCCCAGGGAGGCAACGCTGCATGGAAAGCATGGATTCAGAAAATGGCATATACGTCAAAAGCCTATTCGATTACAGCGTAAGGAATAGGCTTTTGATGATAAGAAAGAAAGTTGGGGAGGAGTTACTAACTATTCAGCACTTTTTCTACAGTGACTTTTGCGTCGGATTCCAGATCCTTTGCTTTAGATTTTAGCTGGTCTACGATGTCACCAGCGGCATTTAGTACTTCTTTTGATTTCGTTTTTGCTTTGTCCAGGGCTTCGTCTTTAAGGTCAGCCAATTGATCAGCTTCTGATAGCACTTTGCTTTTTACCTGGTGTAATTTGTCTTTCGCAGTATCAGACAGATCTTTTGCCTTATCCGATATCTTCGTTCTGGTATTTACACCTTTTTCTGGTGCAAATAAAACACCTATTACAGCTCCAATCGCTAATCCGGCTAACAGTGCGACTACTGGTAAAGTCGAATCAGTTTTTTGAGCGGTTAAGGAAGATAGTGCATTACGATAATTATTGTATTTCATGGGAATAGGTTTTGTGGTTTCATCTAATTGGATGATAACCTGTGTGATGTACCAACAAGTGTGTTCCCAAAGTGTTTGAAAAAAAACAAATTAGACCGATTCTATTTGACAGAATGAAGACGAAATAAAGCAAATGATTTAGCTAATTTTGTATCGTGTATTTATTACACTAACTTACAGTTGATTATGAAGAAAAGCTTACTAACTTTAACACTTGGTGGACTAGGAATCGGCATTACAGAATTTGTAATGATGGGCCTGTTACCAGATATTGCCAAAGATTTAGCCATTACCATTCCAGAGGCAGGTCATTTGATCTCTGCTTACGCACTAGGGGTAGTGGTAGGGGCGCCATTATTGGTGGCCATTACCGGGAGCTATCCTCCAAAAAAGATTCTGATTGCCTTAATGATCATGTTTACTGCATTTAACGCTTTATCTGCTTTTTCTCCGGATTATACCATGATGCTTGCCGCTCGTTTTCTTGCCGGACTTCCTCATGGCGCCTTTTTTGGTGTTGGATCTGTAGTGGCCAGCCGGATTGCCGGAAAGGGTAAAGAAGCACAGGCAGTTTCCCTGATGTTTGCCGGTTTAACCATCGCAAACGTGGTAGGGGTTCCTTTAGGGACCTATATAGGTCACCATTATTCCTGGAGATATACTTTCGTGATCATCGTAATTGTAGGTTTAATTACCCTGTTAAGCTTGAAATTATGGATGCCTAACCTGTCTGCAACTAAAGACAGAGACCTGAAAAAAGAACTGGCATTTTTCAAACTTCCGGAAGCCTGGCTGATCATTTTAATGATTGCTATCGGTACCGGTGGATTGTTCTCCTGGTACTCCTATATCGCGCCATTACTAACCGATGTTTCCGGATTCTCTGCGGATTCGATTACCTATATTCTGGTCCTTGCCGGTTTAGGAATGCTTGTAGGTAACTTTATCGGTGGTAAATTAGCCGATAAATTCTCCCCTGCGAAAGCTTCGTTTTCTCTTTTGATAGCCATGGCAGTCGCTTTATTTATTGTCCATTATGTTTCTTATAACCAGACGTTTTCGTTAATCATGACCTTCATTACCGGTGCAATTGCTTTCGCAGTGGCTGCCCCGATCCAAATGTTGATGATCAATACGGCTAAAGGTTCCGAAATGATTGCCGCCTCCGTGAGTCAGGCGAGTTTCAATATCGGAAATGCTTTAGGTGCGTTTTTAGGTGGTTTGCCATTGGCAGCCGGCTTTGATTACACTTCTCCGGTATGGGTAGGTACAGTGATGGCCTTATCAGGTGCAGTTTTTGCCTGGTTGCTGATTTCCAGAACTAAAAGATTAGCATTAGCTAAGTAAATTTATAAAATATTAAGATGTTCTCCTGTCGATGGATCGATTGGATGAAGACCTGAGTTTACCGACTATTTTCAAACAGCCGGCTGTCCGATTACGAACAGCCGGCTGTTCGGTTTTGAACAGTGTTCTCCGTAAAACATTGTATTTTAAGGCCTAAGGATGCATTCCGTAGTGTGGCATATAGATTGGCTATGGGATGTAAAATACCTACGCTTATGTTTCAACATCATCTGCTCCTGATTTATCGGAATTTCAAAAGATACAAAAGTTCGTTTTTAATTAACCTGCTTGGACTTACCGGAGGACTTTGCTGTACGCTGCTGATTTACCTCTGGGTAATGGATGAAATGCGTATGGATAAGTTTCATGCATATAATGATCAGCTTTTCCAGGTGATGGAAAATGAAAAAACGGCCGGAGGAATTAATACAAGAGACGCTACATCTGGCTTGCTTGGAGAATCTCTGACTAAGGACATGCCGGAGGTGGAGGCTGCTGTAACCACTAGTCCGACTTATTGGCTGGCTGAAAGTAAAGTGAGAATCGGAGATAATCCAGGCGTAACATCCGTAGGAAAGTTTGCCGGAAAGGACTTTTTTAAACTATTTTCTTATCCATTAGTAGTTGGAAATGTAGCGGAGGTACTAACCGGAGTAAATAATGTTGTCATTTCTGAAAGCCTTGCGAAAAAGTTGTTCAACAGTACAGACGTGCTGGGAAAAGAGATCATTTGGAGTAATGCTGAAATTAAAAGTGACAAGCATGTGCTCATTTCTGGTGTATTTAAGGATACACCCAATAATTCTTCTGATCATTTTGATTTTCTGGTTCCGCTGGAAGTCCTTTTTAAGGAGTCTAATTTTTTGAAATGGGGGAATCTGGGGCCCAATACTTTCCTTTTATTGAAAAAAGGTACCGATCCGGTTAGATTTAGTGCTAAAATCGAGGATTTTATGGCAAAAAAAGATCAGCCTCACCGGAGGCTGTTCATCCGTCCTGCTTCGGATGGGTATCTATATGGGAAATATGAAAACGGTGTACTTACCGGGGGTAGAATTGATTATGTGAAGCTGTTTTCTTTGATTGCTGTTTTTATTCTGGTGATTGCCTGTATCAATTTCATGAATTTATCCACCGCAAAAGCTTCCAGAAGAATGAAGGAAGTAGGAATTAAGAAGGTGATGGGGGCTAGTCGTAAGTCCTTGATATTTCAGTACTTGTCGGAATCTGTAATGTTGACTTTATTGTCATTATTCCTTTCACTATTGTGTGTAGAGCTGTTTCTGCCCCAATTTAATGTCATTGCCGGTAAAACATTAAGCCTGCATTTCGACTTAAAAATGGTTGGCGCGCTACTGGCAATAACTTTGTTTACAGGCTTGTTTTCCGGAAGCTATCCCGCATTGTACTTGTCAGGATTTAATCCGGCAGCCGCTTTAAAAGGGAAATTGGGGACTACAATGGCCGAATTATGGACGCGAAAAGGTTTAGTAGTTTTTCAATTTACACTTTCCGTAATCCTTATGGTTTCGGTTTTTGTGATCTACAGGCAGATCGAATTTGTACAGACTAAAAACCCGGGATATAAAAAGGATAATGTGGTGTATTTTCAGGCAGAAGGAAGGTTGCAGAACAACATGGCTTCTTTCCTTACTGAAGTTAGAAAGGTACCGGGAGTGGTTAAAGCCGGGGGAATGGATCGCAACTTTTTAGGGGACCTTAGTACAACCACAGGTGAATTTCGGTGGGAGGGCAGTAACCCAAAAGACGTTATAAAGTTCCAGAAAGGGAGTATAAGTGCAGATATGGTGGAGACTTTGGGTATGAAAATGGCCGCAGGGAGAAGTTTTTCTGATCAGTATGGATCAGATAGTGCTAAGGTTTTGGTCAATGAAGCCGCGATAAAGGTGATGGGGCTTAAAGATCCTGTGGGTAAAATATTTGGGATCTGGGGGCAGGATTATCAGATTATTGGCGTGATCAAAGATTTTAATTATGAATCCTTACATCAGGAGGTGAAGCCTTTATTTTTTAGATTCAGTGACAAGAATCTGAATCGTGTCATGATCAAAATGAAGGCAGGGACAGAGAAAGAAACTATTTCCGGGATTCTGGAGTTCTATAAAAAATTTAATCCGGGGTATATCCTGAATTATAGGTTCCTGGATCAGGATTTTCAGGATCAATATGTTGCAGAAACCAGGGTAGCTGTATTGTCCCGTTATTTCTCCGCCCTGGCAGTGATCATTTCCTGCCTTGGTTTATTCGGATTGGCTACTTTTACCGCAGAAAGAAGGTTGAAAGAGATTGGAATCAGAAAGGTACTAGGCGCTTCGGAAGGAAGTATCATCATGATATTATCAAAAGATTTTACAAAACCAGTCATTGCAGCGATTCTGATCGCTTTGCCGGTTAGCTATATCATGACCCAATATTGGTTAAATACTTTTGCTTATAGAATCGAATTGCAACTCTGGTATTTTGTTGGCGCAGGATTATTGGCTTTATTGATCTCCTGGTTAACGGTAGCGATTCAGGCGGTTAAAGCCGCAACAGTAAGCCCGATTCAATGTCTTAAAGCTGATTAATATAAACTCTAAAACCATTTTTGGGGAGCTGTCTAAATTGCTTATATTTGAATGCTATGGGTTTTTATCGGCCATAGCATTCAAAATATGCCAGAAATACTCCTGATTTGTGTCTTGTTAATTCCTCAGACCGTGGCCGGTGTCCTTGCTCACAGTATGGGCAAAAGCTTCTGGTTTTGGTTTTTCATTTCTTTTCTGATCCCGATCATTTCCCTGATTATCTTGTTGTTTATGGATGAGAAAAAGTCTGACACTACCAGTTATGAACTGGCAGAGCATGTGCGAAACAGAGATCAAGCGAAAGTCTGATGCTTTATGCACAGCCTTCCTGTGATACACAACCTTCCAGTAACACTTTCAATTCTGCTATTTCGGACTGTTCCAGGGGCTTTAACGGCCCTCTAAGCTGCCCTGCTTCTTGTCCCAATAACTCCAGTCCG
Source organism: Pedobacter gandavensis (assembly GCF_032677645.1). Classification (GTDB taxonomy): domain Bacteria; phylum Bacteroidota; class Bacteroidia; order Sphingobacteriales; family Sphingobacteriaceae; genus Pedobacter; species Pedobacter gandavensis_A. Next base: position 173,707 of record NZ_JAVTSB010000012.1, read on the forward strand.
GCTTTGATAGACTTTGGTAATCCTTTGGCCAATAAGAATTTCAAAAGATCTAATTGCTTGTAAAACACTTCCTGTGCTTTGTTTAAGTCGTTTTTCTCGATTGCTTCATACAAGGCAATATTAAGTTCCGGAATCAGATTACTTGCCGCAGTACACCAGCCCTGCGCTCCCGCTGCAAATGCGCCAAGGGCTAAAGGATTGGAGCCATTGAAAAAGGCTACTTCTTCGCCCAGGTCTTTACGTAAGGTATGCATCCGCTGAAGGTCTCCGGAACTCTCTTTGATCATGGTTACATTGGGAATCTCCAATAGCTTTTTTAATAAGGCCGGCGACATGTCTACACCACCTGTTGCTGGATTGTTATAGGCCATAATCGGAATGGAAATGGCTTTTGCCACTGCCTCATAATGTGCGAAAATCTCCTGGTCATTAAGTTTCCAATAGCTCATGGGTAAGATCATAACGGCATCAGAACCTGCTTTTTCAGCGAATTTAGCGTGATAAATGGTTCTTTCTGTAGTGAGGTTGGATACGCCGGTCAGGACAGGAACCCTTCCCGCAACTTGTTGGATCGTGGCTTCGGTAAGCGCTTCTTTCTCTTCGTCGGTTAGGTAAGGCAGCACTCCGGTACTGCCTAATGGAGCAATGGCATGACTGCCGGCAACCACCAATCGCTCCAATAGTCTTTTGAAAAGTGGAATGTCAATTTGCTCCTGTTCGTTGAAGGGGGTAATCGGATAAGCGATGATCCCTTTAAATATGGATTTGTTCATGTTTTTATAATTTAATTGCTGTGATCAATGATTAAGCTTTGCCTGGGTGCTTTCCTGGAATTAGCTATGGATTAATCCCGGCCTTCTTCTTCGCGAAGTGCTACACCTAAATGTTGCAATTGCGGTGCATTTTCGCAGGCAATGTATTTAGCTGGGTTTACATCGCTGGTGTTTTGATGCCTATGCCATGCCCAAACCGGGATGTAAACGGCATCTCCTGCCTGCCAGGCTACTTTTTCGCCTTCTATCTCCGTATAACCTGCTCCTTCAATCACGAAAAGAACGGTTTCGTAAGTGTGGCGGTGTTTGTTGGTCAGCTGGCCGGGTAATAGTCCGCCAATGGTCATGCTCACATTTTTGGTGGGTAGGTCTACAAAAAATACCGGATGTTTTCTTTCTGAGGAAAACTGGTTGTGAACACCTGCCTGTTCTACATTTTTATGGATGAACTTCTCCGGACGCTGGTAGTTTGGACGTGCAAAAGTTTGATGAAAATCTTTTGATGACAATGGGTTGTTGTTTTCTTTTGATGTTGTATTCATGATCTTATCATTTAATGGTGAACTCTTTTCAATTATTAATTCGTTTTTGATACTGCAAAATTTGGTTATTTTTGGCTGACTAAAATCATCCAGTTTTTAGTGAAACTAATGGGCCAGATGCTGAGACCTTGGAAAACCGTATTAAACATTGAATTGGGAACAGATAAGTCTGTTTTCGAGCAAATTGCTGATGGACTGATCGCAGAAATCCTCAAAGGAAGATTGAAACCAGGCATGTCTTTGCCGGGAACGAGAAGTCTCGCGGAGGATTTAGGCTTAAATAGAAAGACGGTGGTCCTCGCCTATGAGCAGTTGATTGCAGAAGGTTGGTTAGAGACGATTTACAAAAAAGGAACCTTCGTTTCTGAAAAACTGCCTAAACAAAAGATCAGACGAAAGCAAAGAAATGAAGAAAGTATCTCATCTTTAAAGAACTTTTCTTTTACCGCTTATCAAGCAGGGAGTCTGGCAGATATTGCCACAGATGTGCCATTAATAGTGTTTAATGATGGTTTACCTGATGTTAAACTCGCACCTCTGGATGAGTTAGCCAGAGCTTACAAACGGATATTTCAGCAGAAAGCCCGGTGGCGGATGTTGGGCTATGCCAATGAAAGAGGCGAGGAGCGACTGCGCCTTGCGATAGCAACGATGTTGAGCATGGATCGGGCCTTGAATTTCAATGTCAACGAGATCTGTATCACCAGAGGAAGCCAAATGGCACTCTATTTAACCGCTCAGGTATTGGTTAAACCCGGAGATTTCGTGGCTATTGAAAATCCGGGATACCGGCCGGCATTTGATGTGTTTAAACATGCTGGTGCCACCCTGCTACCTGTCGGTTTGGATGAACAGGGGATCGATGTGCAGCAGCTGGAACAGCTTTGCAAGTTGCAAAGCATAAAAGCGGTGTATGTGACGCCTCAGCATCAATTTCCGACCACCAGAAGTATGAAAGCAGATCGGAGGCTGCAATTGCTGAACCTCTCCAATCAATATGGTTTTGCCATTGTGGAGGATGATTATGACCATGATTATCATTTCGGTGGCAGGAGTTTGCAGCCATTGGCAAGCTACCTGGATGCACATAACGTGATTTATATCAGTTCCTTAAGTAAGCTGATTGCTCCCGCGGTAAGGGTGGGTTATGTAGCTGGTCCGGAGCGTTTTGTCGATTCTTTAGCCGCGTTAAGGATGACTATTGACCGTCAGGGAGACCCAGTGATGGAAAATGCTGTCGCGGAATTGATGGAAGAAGGATTGGTCAATAAACACGCAAAAAGGGCGTTGGCAGTATACAGGGAGCGAAGGAATCTGATGGTGAAATACCTGGACCTGTATATGAAGGAGGTCGCGGATTATGAACTTCCGGAAGGCGGACTAGCGTTCTGGCTGGTCTTTAAAAAACCGGTAAATACCATTCATTTGGCCGCACTGTTGTTGAAAAACGGGGTACAGGTGATTTCTACCGAAAGGTTTTCTTTTGATGAACAGCCTTTGAATGCCTTGCGATTGGGCTATGCTTCTCTGGAAGCCGAAGAAATGGAACGCGGCATCCGGTTGATTGGGCAATTTGCCCGGGACTATTTTGCGCAGGACATCAATGGGATGGATAAGCTGAACAGGGAAATCAAAAGACACAAAGGGATATAAGTCCTGGTATCTTCTTTTGCGAAACCAGTTCCTTTAACACTTTTCATCATACCGATGTATTTGAAATCGCCAATGACACGTAAAGAAAAGATTCCGGCAATGAAATAAGTCGCCCAATGGATGTAGTCTATTGGAATAAAGGTTCCGATAATTCCGGTATTGGCTACCGTGATGTAGGCGAAAATTACCAGTCCAAGGGCCACCATTAATGTTCCTGCTTTACCAGGTTGTAGGGGTTTTTCTCCATTAGAACATACAGGAAGTGCATTTTCCAATGCCCAGGTGCCACCAAATGCCCAGTAAATATGTAAAAAAGCCAGGAAAAGAAAAATCATTGCATTGATTGCAACCAGGAAAAACATCATCATAGTTATAGCTAAAAAAGGGCCGCAATATCGCAATACTTTCGGTTTTCATACTATAGACCGCAAAAAAAATGATCAATTATTTTTCCGACTGTCAGGAATCTTCTTTTTCATTTCAGGAATGATCATTTTCAGGAGAAATCCGAAACCTAACTTTAATTCTCCATAGTTGTTTTATATCTTGTAGGACAAATCTGGGGATTAGATGATCGGTCAGTTTGATCCCGGGGATTTAAAACAGCTCTATTATGGAAAATAAAATGAATGAAGACGAATTGAAAGCAGTCGGTAGTCAGTTGAGTTCGCCAAAAGGTGAAGCTGGAAAGGTCACCGGAGAACGGATGGCTGTTTCAAATGAAAATATGATCAAGCGGACGGTTGATGCCATGAAGCTTGCTGATCAACAGCAGGTGCTGGAAATCGGGCCGGGAAATGGAAGTCATCTGGCTATGCTGATGAAACAGGCTAAGGGCTTACAGTATACAGGAATTGATATTTCTGAGACCATGATCGAAGAAGCCAATCGCATTAATCAGGAATTGGTAGCAGCCGGTGTTGTCACTTTTTCTTTGTCGGACGGTGTGCGTATTGATTTTCCTGAGCAGTCTTTTCATAAGATTTTCACTGTAAATACCTTGTATTTCTGGAAAGACCCCAAAGCCTATGCAACGGAAATTTATAAAGCGTTAAAACCAGGCGGTTACTTTTGTATCGGTTTTGCCGACAAGAATTTCATGGAGCAACTGCCTTTTACCAAATGGGATTTTCAGTTATACGACACCCAGATGGTCAGAGATTTACTGGAAGAGGTAGGCTTTGAAGTGATCAAAGTATGGGAAGAGAAAGAACAGGTCATCAATAACATCGGTATGGATGTGAAAAGAGATATTATTGTGATCACTGCCGGGAAGTAAATGGTCGCTTTTAGTGCCTGTTGGAGTAGGTTATCCTGTGAAATCATGACTATTGTCATTTTAAAATAAGTTCGTGCCAGCTACTGATATTCAATCGTACTGAATGTATACATTTGCATTTTTTACGACCATGGAAAACACAACAAAAACTACACTAGAAAAAATTCAACAACATATTGAGCCCTTAAGACAGGAGATCATTCAGCATAAAGTTTATGCGGTGATCAATGACCTGGAAGATTTAAGAATCTTTATGGAATACCATATATATGCAGTATGGGATTTTATGTCCCTGTTAAAAGCTTTGCAAATTAACCTGACCTGTACCAGTATTCCCTGGTTCCCGGTGGGTTCCGGAAATACACGTTCCCTGATCAATGAAATCGTTGCCGGTGAAGAATCTGATGTGGATGCGCTGGGAAATAAGAAAAGCCATTTCGAAATGTACCTGGATGCCATGGAGCAATGTGGCGCAGATACGACCGAAATTGCCAGATTTCTAGCGGCTTTAAAATCGGGTAAAACGATGAATGAAGCTTACCAGGCTGCGGGAACTCCGGTTGAAGCGAGAGAATTTGTTGATTTCACCTTCCAGGTGATTCATGAAAAGCAAGCACATATTCAAGCCAGTACCTTTACTTTTGGTAGGGAAGACCTGATTCCAAATATGTTTTTAACTATGGTTAACGACTTAAATCAGAAGTTTCCGGATCAGATTTCTTTGTTTAAATATTACCTCGACAGACATATCGAAGTAGATGGAGATCACCATAGCCACCTGGCCCTGGAAATGACTGCGGAACTTTGTGGTACAAATGAAGCATATTGGATTGCAGCAGAAGAAATGAGTATGGAATCTTTAAGAAAAAGAACCGGACTTTGGAATGGTGCTTATCAGGCCATCATGAACCGCAAAAAAGATCATAACTAATCTGAAAACGAGCGCTGATTAAGCCCGGAAACAAGGATTGTATTGGAATAAGGTGTGATTAGCCTTGAATTAATTGAGCGATACGGGCAGAGAACTCAGGTTTTCTGCCCGTATTTTTTTAGGCGTCTTTTGAATCAGATTTCTTAGTTCCTAAAAATAATCATCCTAAGTATTGTTTCGTACGAAAAGTTTCCTACCTTTAAATTATGGAAGCCTGTCAACCAAAAAACCAGAAACAAATAGAGCCAACGAAAGCGGAATTAGAGATCTTACAGGTATTGTGGGAGAAGGGGCCGTTGACCGTTCGTTTGGTAAATGATAAATTAAATGAATTTCGGGAGATCAATTATACCTCAACGCTGAAATTGATGCAAATCATGGCGGAGAAAGGGATTCTGACCCGGGATGAAAGTCAAATGAAACATATTTATCATGTTGCTGAAAAGGAACAGACCACCAAAGATTTTCTGCTGGACAAGTTTATAGATACCATGTACAATGGATCGGCAGGCCGGTTGATGATGCAGTTGATGGGCAATAAGAAAACTTCAAAAGAAGATCTGGAAGCCATCAAGGTTTTGTTGAATCAACTGGAGAAAAAGTAGGCGCATAACCTGCTGAAAAACAAACACTAACTTTTAAAACTAAGACCCGACTAAAGAAAGAAATACTTCCTCCAAATAAACAGAACCTCCTTAAAGAACCACAGGAATGGAAAGCATCATTTTTAAAACGTTACTACACTCTCTATGGCAAGGCCTGATCCTTGCTTTTATCACTGCCGCAGTGCTTGTTTTTACCAATCGCTCTAGCGCCAGGTTGCGGTATAATCTATTGATTTCATGTTTCATTTTGTTTTCGGTAGGTGTCTTTGCCAGCTTTATATATGAATGGAAATTTGAGACCCCGCTTGCTGATTCCGGAAAAATGGCTAACCCGGGTGTGGCTGGAAATGGCACAGGCTGGTCGGCCATTACGGCCTCTCAACCCGACGTTTGGATAGGGAAATTATGGTCTTATCTTATTCCCTATACCACTAATATTGTACTGATCTGGCTTTTAGTAGTCGCGGCAAAAAGTATTCAGTTGTTTGCAGGACTGTATAGTATCAAAAGATTACGGAATACCAAAATTACAGCTGCCGGTGCTTATTGGCAAAACCGCGTTTGGGAACTGGCGCTAAAATTTGGAATCAATAGAATGGTCACTATTGTACAGTCTGGCCTGGTCAATGTACCCATGGTCGTTGGTTATTTTAAACCGCTGATCCTGCTTCCGATTGGTTTGCTCAATAACCTTTCAAAAGAAGAAGTAGAGGCGATCATTTGCCATGAACTGGCGCATGTAAAGAGAAGGGATTATCTGGTGAATATCCTGCAAAGCATTATGGAACTGGTGTTTTTCTTTAATCCGGCAGTTTTATGGATTAGTGAACTGATCAGGGAGGAAAGGGAGAATTGCTGTGATGACCTGGCGGTTTTAAATACCAATAATAAAGTAGGTTATATCAGTGCCCTCGTTTCTTGTGAGGAGTTTCAAATGAATAAACCCCAATATGCAATGGCTATTGCTGATAAGCCAGGTCAATTGTTGAAACGTGTAAAAAGAATGGTTTCTAGTCATACGCCAACACTAAATAAAATGGAGTTGCGGATTATGGGAATCGCTTTAGTGAGTATGGTGGTTTTAACGATGATCATCGCCTCGCTGAGACAAGATCCGGATCAAAGCGTATCGAATAGCAATGAACAGGTCTCTGTTGAAAAGGAAAAATCGGTTGTTGATCACCTGAGCTCTGCGGTTGACTGGACGGCCTCGAAAGCCAAAAATATGGTATCTTCTATTGGATCTACAGTGTTCCAGACCAGTGCGGAGAAAGCCGAACCGGAAAAAATGAAAGCCGAATTGGAAAGGATGAAAGCTGAAATGGCCAGAATGATGGCTGAAACCGGCAAAGTGATCTCCAAAACCGGAGAAACAATATCTATAGCTGGAGATACCATATTTGGAACTAAACTGAGTAGTTCAGGAAATGAAGAAACTAGTTTTGAAGCACAAAAAATGGCTATTGCAACCGGAGGAAGAACCACAGAGGTCACAGAGCCGACGATTGATAATGGAGAAAATGGCTATGAGGCTGATCAAAGTAGGACTTTTGATGAAATACTGGCTTCAGTACCAAAGAGCATGAAGGCTACTACGACTAAAAAATCCTCCATTAGTAGTAAGCTTGTTTCGGAAGGAGGAAAAGCTGTTGACGAGAAAATATCGGAATATATCCTGAATGATTTGATCAAAGATCGTTTGGTGAAGCGAGATGACAGGCTTTCTTTTGAAATGAATAAAGATAAGTTTGTTTTAAATAAAATGAAACTTCCGGAAGGAGTTCGAAAAAGATACACCCAAAAGTATATAAAAAGCCCCGATTGGATTATAGCCTATGAGCAGGAATCTGAATCAAAGTGAGAAATAACAAACGTTTAATTAAGGGCCCTGGTTTGTTGCAAGGCCTGTTTCCGCCATTTAATTATTAAAACAGATGAGATTATTGATTGCGGCATTTTTGGTCGCCTGGTTGAGTACAGCCCATATTTTAGCTTTTAGTCAGGCCCCTGTAGTGGCGAAACAAGTTCCGGTTTCCAGCAAAGTAAAGGGAACCGGACAGCTTTCAGGAAAGGTTTTGAATAGTTCCGGAAATGCTTTTGATCTGGCAACAGTAGCCTTGTTTAATGTCGGGGATAGTAGTCTTTTGAAAAGTACTTTTACCGCAGAAGATGGAAAGTTTTCTTTTGAACAGTTGAGCGAAGGAAGTTATCAATTGAAAATTTCAGCAATGGGTTATCAAAATGTACAGACTGCGGTATTGGTATTGAAAGGGTTGAATGCGCGGATGCTGGTTCCTGAACTGACGCTGATGCCCGCTACAAAAGAACTGAAAGAGGTGTCTGTGGTAGGTAAAAAGGCTTTTATTGAGCGTAAAATAGACCGGACAGTGGTTAATGTAGATGCCTTGATTGCCAATGCAGGTACAACGGCAATGGATGTTCTGGAGAAATCGCCGGGGGTGATTGTGGATCAGAATGGACTGATTAGTCTGAAAGGAAAACAGGGAGTCAGTATCTTTATCGATGGTAAACCCAGCTATTTGTCGGGTGCAGACCTGGAAAATTACCTGCGGTCTCTGCCTTCTTCGGCACTGGATCAGATTGAACTGATGACCAATCCTCCGGCAAAATATGATGCTGCCGGAAAAGGTGGGGTAATCAATATTAAAACCCGTAAAAACAACCAGTCTGGCTGGAATGGCGGATTAAATCTGGGCTATAATCAAGGGGAGCTATCCAGAACTAACAACAGTTTTAATATGAACTACCGGAAAAATAAGCTGAATTTCTTTACCAATCTGAGTTACAATTATCAAAATAGTTTCACTGATCTGGACTTATTCCGAAGGTATAAAAATGAAGATGGAAGCACGCAGTCTTTTTTCGAACAAAACAGTTATATCCGGAGAAAGGGCAATGTTTTCAATGGAAAAATAGGGATGGATTACTATCAATCGGAGAAGACGACCTGGGGACTGGTTTTAACGGGTATGGATCGGTCAGGGAATTCGACAACCGATAATGTAAGTAAACTTTTAAATGCAGGACGGGAGCTGGACTCCTTGGTTAAAGCACTAAGTAAAGAAAAGACAAGCTTTCAAAACCTGGGTGTTAACTTAAATTATCGCCATGATTTTGATAAATCGGGGCAACAGCTTGCCCTGGATGCCGATTATCTGGTTTACAACACCAATACGCAGCAGGAAATCTTTAATTCTTCTTATTTTCCGGATCAAAGTTTGAAATCTGAAGATATTCTACATGGGAAATTACCCGCTAATATTAAGATTTACAGCTTGAAAGCTGATTATACGAAGCCTTTTAAGAACAAATGGAAAATGGACGCAGGTCTGAAATCGAGTTACACCCGGACGGATAATATTGGGGAGTACAGCTATTCGATTGCCGGGCTAAGAAAACCTGATTATCAAAAGAGTAATCATTTCATTTATAAAGAGAACATCAATTCCGGCTATTTAAACCTGAGCAGGGAAACCGGGAAATGGTCAGTACAATTGGGACTACGTGCAGAAAACACCAATTCTGATGGCCATCAGTTAGGAAATCCATTGAAACCTGATTCCGCTTTCAAAAGAAACTATACGAGCTTGTTTCCTACGGCATATATATCCTATAAACTGGATACTTCCGGAAACAATCAGATTGGTTTAAATTATGGCAGAAGAATAGACCGGCCTTATTTTCAGGACCTGAATCCTTTTATCTCCCCACTGGATAAGTTCACTTATTATGAGGGAAATCCTTTCCTGAATCCTTCTTTTACGAATAGTATCGAGCTTTCTCATACCTTCAAAAATAAGATCACTACGACGTTAAGTTATAGCGATACCAAAGATGAGGTTAATGAAACTATTGAAATTCGTGACGGGATTTATTATAGCAGACCGGGTAATATCGGAAGGAAAATAGTGAAAAGTCTTAGCGTAAATTCAGGGCTGGACTTGTTTTCATGGCTAACCTGGACGTTTTATGGAGAGTTGACCAATCTTGATGCAAGGAGTGCCAACTTTTATAGTGGGTCCTTACATGGCAAAGGGACGTTTTTTTCTACTAATAATAGTTTTCAATTTAAACTGACGGAAACCTGGACGGCGGAGTTTAGCGGTTTTTACAGGTCTAAAATCACCGATGCACAGTTTATTGTAGGTCCGATGCATGGATTTAATGCAGGTTTTCAAAAGAAACTTTCTCCGGCATCTACGATCAGGATCAATGGTAACGATCTGTTTTATACCAGAATTACCAATGGACAAATCAATAACCTGAAAAATGTAGAGGCCGGATGGCGCAACCGTGCAGATTCTAGAAATGTAGTGCTAAGTTATAGCTACCGCTTTGGAAAGACCCTTTCAGGACTAAGAAAACATAAAAATACAGGGGCAGAAGCGGAGCAAAATAGAGTGAAGAATTAATATTTTCACCATCTTAGCAGTTCAACAATCAAGACGAAGCTATTTTTTATGAGTTCAGTATCATTTTTTAAAAGACAAGAAGAAGAAGCCATCCGCCTTTCGAGGATGGACTCAAATATGGCTATCTCTAACCAGGATGTTGCCGGCGTTGCCAAATATTGGATGGATGATATCATTGTGATCTCCGGTGAGGGTGGACAGTATTCAGGGAAAGCGAAGTTATTGAAAACATGGAAAGAGATGTTTGCAGGAAAACCACCTTTGTTTGAACGTATTCCTTCGTCGATTGTAATCGGTGATAGTGGGATTTTAGCCTGGGAAACCGGTGCCTGGAATTACAAAACCGAACCATTCAGAGGTAATTATTCCGCCATGTGGCGCAAAATTGATGGCGTTTGGCTAACACAGTCAGAGTTGTTCGTTTCCCTGGACTAACCCAGTCATAATCCATAAGACTAATCATTGAAAACCGCTTATTGACCATTTACCAATGGAACAATAAGCGGTTTTTTTATATCATAATCTTTGGGCTGAAAATGGAAATTAAAGTTAGCGTTTAGTTAACGCCAATCTTTAATTATCTTGGGCTATGATTGAAGTTTGTTGTGCGATTATAGTTGATGAGGATGGGTTGGTATTGGTTACACAGCGTAGTACCAGCATGTCTATGCCTTTAAAAATGGAATTCCCCGGCGGTAAAATTGAACCCGGCGAAAGTCCGGAAGAATGCCTGATCAGGGAAATCAAAGAAGAATTAGACCTTGATGTTCAAATCATTGCTCCGCGACCCGCTGCTCCCTGGCATTATCCGAACTTTTCTATCCTGCTACTTCCTTTTGTCTGTCGCATTACCGGCGGAACAATTGTGTTGAAAGAGCATGCGGCTTACGCTTGGATGGCGCCTTCAGATTTACTAAATTGCGATTGGGCCGAAGCAGATGTTCCAATTGTTCAGCAGTATCTGAATATTTCAAATGATGTTACCTCATAACCAATAAATAGAATTTATGAAAAACTCAGGCAAAGGGTTGATATTGCTCGCCGTTATGCTTCCATTCGTTGCGGAAGCCCAGCTGAGTAATACCCCAAAAACACCTATGATTTACCCTGAAACAAAAAAAGAAAACGTAAAAGACACTTACTTTGGTACTACTGTAGCAGATCCTTACCGTTGGTTGGAAGACGACCGTTCGGAAGAAACGAAATTATGGGTACAAGCGCAGAATGCGGTAACCAACGCGTATCTGGCGAAAATTCCTTATCGGAACGACATTAAGGAACGTCTGAAAAAACTGTTGAATTATGAAAAGTATTCTCAGCCATTTAAAGAAGGCGGCTATACTTATTATTATAAGAATACGGGGTTACAGAATCAGAGCGTACTTTACCGTCAGAAGGATGGTGGGGAACCAGAGGTTTTTCTTGATCCGAATACCTTTTCAAAAGATGCAACCAGTTCTTTGGCAGGTGTAAGCTTTTCAAAAGATGGTAGTATGGTGGCTTATCAGGTTTCAGATGGAGGTTCCGACTGGACTAAAGTGATTGTATTGAAATCAAGTGATAAATCTGTTGTTGGTGAAACGCTGACCGATGTTAAATTTTCAGGGATCGCCTGGCAAGGTAATACTGGTTTTTACTACAGCAGCTATGATAAACCAGCAGAAGGCAGTCAGTTATCCGGACTAACGCAATACCATAAACTGTTTTTTCATCAGTTGGGCACTGCTCAAAAGGATGATCAATTGATTTTTGGCGGAGACAAAACCCCGAGACGTTATATTGGTGCGGGATTAACCGAAGATGAACATTACCTGATCATTTCTGCGGCTAATTCTACCTCTGGTAATGAGTTATACATCAAAGATCTTAATGCTAAGGATGGTGCGATTGTGCCTGTAGTTGCTAATTTTGACAAGAACCATAGTATCATTGATAACATTGGAACGAAGTTGTTCATCTATACCAATCTAAATGCGCCTAACGGTCGTGTGGTGACGGTTGATGCAGCCAATCCTGGTGTAGAAAACTGGAAAGAACTGATTAAGGAGACAGAAAATGTATTGAGTCCTTCTACAGGTGGTGGTAAATTATTCGCTAATTATATCAAAGATGCCGTATCCATGGTGCTGCAGTATGATATGAATGGTAAAATGGAGCATGAAATCAAGCTTCCGGGCATCGGTACAGCCGGTGGTTTTGGAAGTAAGAAAGAGGATAAAGAGTTGTACTACTCTTTCACTTCTTATGTGTATCCTTCTACGATCTTTAAATATAACATCGCCAATGGTAAATCGGAAGTGTATAAGAAATCCGGAGTAGATTTTGATCCTTCAAATTATGAGTCTAAGCAGGTGTTTTATCCTTCAAAAGATGGTACAAAGATTCCGATGATCATTACCTATAAAAAAGGCATCGTCCTGAATGGTAAAAATCCGACTGTTTTATATGGTTATGGCGGTTTTGATGTAAGTCTGACGCCGGCATTTAGTACGGCTAATATTGTACTGATGGAGCAAGGTGGTATTTATGCCGTAGCCAATTTACGCGGTGGCGGAGAATATGGTGAAAAATGGCACCTGGCAGGAACGAAGTTGCAAAAGCAGAATGTTTTTGATGATTTTATTGCTGCGGGAGAGTTCCTGATTGCCAGTAAATACACTTCAAAAGACTACCTGGCCAGTATGGGCGGTTCAAATGGTGGTTTGCTGGTTGGCGCTACCATGGCACAACGTCCGGATTTGTTTAAAGTGGCTTTCCCTGCGGTAGGGGTAATGGACATGCTTCGTTACCATAAATTTACTGCCGGGGCGGGTTGGAGCTTCGATTATGGAACTTCGGAAGATTCAAAAGAGATGTTTGAATACTTGTACAAATACTCGCCGGTTCATGCGTTAAAACCAGGGGTTAAGTATCCTGCAACCTTAATTACAACGGCAGATCATGATGATCGTGTGGTTCCTGCGCACTCTTTTAAATTTGCAGCAACGCTGCAAGAAGATCAGGCGGGTGATGCACCGGTTTTAATCAGCATACAGACCAATGCCGGTCATGGGGCAGGAAAACCAACGGATAAGGCCATCGAAGAAATTGCCGATAGGTGGGCTTTCCTGTTTTACAACATGGGGATTAATTATAAAAAGTAATCCGAAGTAGTTAAATGAAAATGCCAATTGAGAATTTCAATTGGCATTTTCATTTGATCATTAATTGACTTGTTTAATGGTATGGACTTCCTTATTTCATGAGTGCAAGGAACTTAGGTAGATCTTTTTCATTACTGGAGAATAAAATCAGTTTCTTATCTGCTCCATAAAGGTATAAAGAAGGGTATTGTCTGGGATGAAACAAGGGAATGAAAACATAGTCCTTATCTTGTAGCGTTGTCACATTTTTCATTGTTTTTAAAGGCTTGGCGAAGGTATCTACGAAGTAATTGATAGAACGAAATACATCCTGAGATACCAGGTATAGGTTAACATTAGCTAGTTCCTTTGTGTTTTTACTTAGGTTTCCAGCTACTTTCTGACAATGTTCGCAGGTAGCATCAAAGAACATGATCAATGATTTTTTACCTTTAGGAATCTGGTCTGTAGAAAATTTAGTGCCATTCTCTTTGTAGAAAGCAGCATTAGGTATGGCTGATCCTGCTGGCAATCCTTGCGCAAAGGCACCAATTGAAAATGCTGTGAATAGCAGAGAAAAGAAAAGTGATTTCATAAGTTCTTTTTATTGATTAATATTGGCAATATCGCGTTCTCATTTGAAGAATGTGTCATTTGAATTAAAAAATACGATTCTTACATATTATCAATTGAGGTGCCAAAATGAAAAAAAGTAAATTTAGTGGTCTGGCGGGTAAGGTGCTAATCTTAGTGATTATATTGTTGAATGTGGGCTGTGATCAAATCAGCAAGTCTATCGTTAGAGACCATGTCGCTTATTATGAAAATATAAAGCTCTTCAGTGATTATGTTACGCTGACTAAAGTTGAAAACTCCGGTGCTTTTTTGAGTATGGGAGATGCGTTGCATTCGGGGATTAAATTTGTCTTGCTTTTATTGATGCCCGTAGCGGTATTGGTGCTGGGTGTTTATTTCGTGATGACCAGAAAAGACCTGAGTCCGGTTATGGTTTTTGGGGTCTGCTGTGTGATCGGTGGCGGGATCGGTAATTTATACGACAGAATCCTTTATGGATCAGTCACAGATTTTCTGCACATTGATTTTGTGGTGTTTCAGACGGGTGTTTTTAATGCAGCCGATATGTCGATTATGGGCGGGATGCTATTGATTATCATCGATTCTTTCTATAAGAAAAAAGTAGGGCACAATGTGCCTGCTCAGGGCTAATTTCGTATCCTTTTACAGGCATTCGTAAATCATTTCATTCTTTTGTATTAAAATAATCGTGTCGAAATGGCTGTTTAAGCGTTAAGGAACACTATTGTCTTGCTTAATTTGCTTTGCTGCTGAATTTAGGCGCTTTCTTTGTGGTATAGCGGAGAAACATAAATCATTTACCATGAAAAAAAGACTATTATTAGCAGTGGCCATGCTGTTCTCCGGCCTGACTTATGCACAGGATATTCCTGCAAAGGATGTACCTGTAGCCGTACGGAATTCCTTTCAGAAAGCATTTCCAAAAGCTTCAAAAGTAGAATGGGAATTGAAAGGTGATTTGTATAATGCAGATTTCGATATTGGCAGACGTGATCATGAAGTCTGGTTTACCAATAACGGATCAATCGTTAAGCATAAGAAAGAAATTACCGCTAAAGAGTTGCCGGCAGCAGTATTAAACGTGATCAAGAAAAACTATACTGGCTATAGAATTGATGATGTTGATCAGTTTGAAGAAGGAAAAGTATTTCTTTATAAAGTAGAATTCAAAAAAGTTGGAGAAGAAAAGAAAGTAGTTTTTGACGCAAAAGGAAATGTAGTCAACAGAATATTATAAGGAATCTTTTTTTATAGGGACAGTACACGCACGAAACGTCATCATGATTTTATTCAAGATGACGTTTCGTGTTTATTGACGAATTTCAGTGTCGGGCTGTATTTCCGCTTTTTTATCCGGGGTTACAATTGGAGGTGGAAATTTTATGACATCTTTCTTTATAGATCCGGATGGTTTTCTAACTGGTTTCTTATCGGGTCTTACGATTGGAGGAGGAAACTTGATCAGATCTGCTTTTTTTGGCGGTGCCGGTGGTGGTGGCGGACTTGCCTGGGCAGGAGGGGCAGGTGGAGCTGGTGGTACTGCTTTGTTTTTAGTAGTTTTCTTTGCTTTGGCCTTAACAGGTTCCTGTTTTGCTGAAAAGGGGATCGGGTTTATAATTTCTGTTGAACCCATATTGCTGACTACCTTTTCCGGGTATAAATCTACCAGACTATAGTCTTTAGTGAAAGCCATGGTGGATGTACCCAACATTACGGCTGCAATTGGCAATGCGAACAGGATTTTGAGCCTTGCTCTTCCTGTTGATTTCTCTTTGTTTAACATGTTGATTCTTTGTTTTAGTATGGATTGATTAAAGATGTGATTACTCAAAGGGTTGGTTTCCATTCCAAAAGAATTCTTAATCAGAAATAAAGCGTAATCATATTTTCCGATTTCTTTTAAAGTGGTCTGTTCATCTGCAAGGTATTCATGTATGAGTTTGATGTCTTTTTTGAGGAAATAAGTGATGGGATTAAACCAGCTCAGGATCTGAACGATTTCGAAGAAAATAATATCCAGGCTATGTCGTTGGCGGATGTGTACCAATTCGTGTTTCAAAATGGTTTCTTTTCCTTCAATATCTGATTGGATGAACAATAAATTGAAAAAGGAAAATGCTGCATTATGCTGGTTTAAGTTGACATAAGTGACCTTGTCTATGGTATAGCGATCGGCTACTTTGGAAAGCGAAAAAATACGGTATAGGTCTCTCAGGAGCTTTGCGCTGAAGGCGATGATCACCGCGGAATATAGTAGGAGGATGGCTAGATTCAGGATGGAGAGCGGGGCTTCAGTATTGCTGGTTTGAACTAAAACAGCCATTGCCTGCTGCTCAACTGTGGTTTCAAAAAGCTGATTTAGATAGCCGATTTGTAACAGCGGCAGACTGAATGCAGCTAAGGTGCTGAGGATCAGAAAAAACCTGTTAATCGTATAAAAGGTTTCTTGATGCAACAGTAAACGGTAACAACCGTAAAAAATGGCCAGGTATAAGTTAGCCTCCAGGAGATAATAGAACCAGTTCATCATTTCTTGTTTTTAAGTTTTTCTGCCATTTGTATTAATTCGTCCAATGCCTCCATATCCATATTTTTCTCTTTTACCAGAAAAGAGACAAGACTTTCATAGGAGTTTTCAAAGTAATTGTTCATTACTTTATCAAATGCGAAGTGTTTGTACTGGGCTTCTGTGATCAACGGAAAATAGATATGTGTATTGCCAACTGCTTTATGGTCAATAAAACCTTTGCCTTCTAATACCCTGATCACAGTAGAAACCGTATTGTAGGCTGGTTTAGGCGCATCCATTTTTTCAATCACCTCTTTAGTTAAGCCTTCTTTTATTTCCCATAAAATCAACATCACTTGTTCTTCTGCCTTGGTAAGTTCTCTCATTTTATTACTTGATTACAATCGTTAAATAAAGATACTACTATTTTCATAGTTAAGAAACTATTTAAGTAGTTTGGCAACTATTTGTGTAGTTTTACTTCGTAAACGACTGTAATACAGGTGTTTAATTTTGTAAATTAAATCGGGTTTGTTGAGTTGATGGCTTTGTAAGGTGCTTTTGCATAGCGTTTTATCCGATAGGATGAGCACTTAATGGCCTGGTTGGGCCATTTTAAGCAGTATTTGTTCAGAGAATCGAATTTTTGAGCTGGAAAGTTTAGCGGGATGGGAAGATTAATGTAAACGTACTACCTTCTTTTACTTTTGAGCTGACCAGGATCTCAATATCATGGTATAGTGCAATACTTTTAACGATAGAAAGGCCAAGGCCATAACCTACATTCTCAGCAAGGTTTGCTTTTCTAAAGCGGTCAAAGATGAAATCGAGATCTTCTTCAGCAATGCCAATTCCGGTATCCTGAATCGTGATGGAGTACTTGTTTTGAGGAGTAAAACCGTCAGTAATCCGGATACTTCCCTGATGTACATTGTATTTAATGGCGTTGTTGATCAGGTTGTAGAACAGTTGGAATAGTAAATCCTGATTCACATTGGTCAATAGCTGATCTACTTTCAGTTCTATTTTGAGTTCAATTTCCTGATCCAGGAGGCGGTGGTTGATTTCTTCCATCACTTCATTGATGAGCACAGCAGGTTTTACGCTGGCAGATTTTACGAACTGCTGATTTTCAATTCTGGAGATCAGGAGCAGGGAGTTGGAGATTTTCTTGAGGCGGCTCAATGTTTTCATCATTTCGATGATTTTGAGGACTACAGGTTCCGGAAGATTTTCATCTCCCAACAGGTTTTCCATCTTATTTTGAAGGATACTGATTGGGGTCATCAATTCATGAGAGGCATTGGCTGTAAATTCTCTTTCTTTTTCAAAGGCTTCATTGATTTGATCCATCAAAAGAATCAGCGATTCATCCAGGTACTTAAAATCTTGTGTGGTAGTGGGAACCGGAGGGGAATGGTCTTTAAAGGGGAATTTTCTATTGATCAGTTTACTTTTAATGATTTTTCCCAAAGGTCTGATGAGTATCCGGGTAAAGATCAGGTCGATCAGCAAGGTGAGCGCAATGAGGCCCATTAGCACATATAAAGCAGTTTTCTGTAAAGTTTTATTGTATTGATTGATACTGGAAATACTTTTCCCAATTTCCAGCAGGTAGTTTTTCTGGTCGTATTTAAAGGTATGGATAAGAATTCTGTAGGTTAGCGTATCCCGTTCTACGATACGTTGAGCTGTTTTTATAGTGTCAATGTACCTGTTTTGGGCAGCGGGTTCCAGGGCAATGTATTCTTCCTTAAGCATGGTATAACTACCATAGCTGTCATCTCCTTGCAGGTAATGTTGGATGCCGTTTTTTTGCACCACATTAATGACCTTGTCTTGTTGACTTCTAAGCGAGTAATTGGTGTATTCTGATACGATCCGGTTGACCAGATAGGGCAGTGAAAAGACGAATAAGAGGACAACGGCCAGTTTGGAACTGGTGATGAACAGGATAAGCTTGGATGATAATTTCATTTATTTTCTGATTCTATAACCTACGCCACGTACGGTTTCGATGAAATCGGCCGGTGCCCAGGCATTCAATTTCTTTCTGATGTTTTTAATGTGTGCATCGATATAGTTGGAATCATAATCATCGTCTGCAAATGTCCCCCAGATGTGCTCACTGAGCTGCATTCTGGTCAGCACACGGTTATTGTGGAGGAAGAGATAACTTAGTAAGTCAAATTCTTTTCTCGATAATTCGATCTGATTTTCCTGGAACAGGAGGAGTCTCTTTTGAAGGTCTACCTGAAAATCGCCCAAGGGCAATAATTCCTCTTTGACATTGAACTTACGGCGGGCAATGGCTTGCATCCGGGATTGTAGCTCTAATAAAGAGAAGGGTTTGGGTAAATAATCATCTGCACCGAGATCTAGTCCGGCAATACGATCTTCCAGATTCCCTCTGGCAGTCAGGATGATGTATGCGGCATCGGGGTTGTGTTTTTTTGCTTTAGGCAATAAGGTCAGACCGTCGCCATCAGGAAGTCCGAGATCCAGCAGGATAAAATCGTAGCTGTTACTTTCCATCTTCTCCAGACCATCTTGAATGGTATGGGCCAGGTCACAAATATAGAAGGCCTTTTTCAGGAAGTCTTCCATTTCATAGGCCAGCGTTTTTTCATCTTCTACAATCAGGACTTTCATGTGGGTGTTTTAGTCTTTTCTTCTTCTGTCGTCCCTTGACGGTCGTTCTCTTTTCTCAGATTCTCTTTTACCTGGTTTTACTTCTCCCGGTTTTTCCTGTCTTCTGGATTGAGGAACTTCTTTGACATCTGGTTTTTTCCGTTCCTTGCCTCGTTCCTGTCTTTTTCCACGGTTATCCTGATCAAAGTTCTCCTTTGAACTGATGGTATTCTCTTTGAGAAACAGGGGTATAGCGGTTTTGTCGCTGGCTAAAGAGCCAAAGGGAAGTCCCAGGAAAAGTAGGGCTGCGGTATATGAACGTATGGATTTATTAGTGCTCATGATGTAAATATATGGAAAGTTTGCCTCTTGCGAGGCAAACCGGCCCCCCTCATTAAAACATTGTGTGTGTGTTTTATTATCTGCGCCACTTGTATTGAATGACACGAAGATGCGGTGCGAACATGAAATTAAGATGAAAAAGTAAATTAATTAAATAATTTCAAAAATTCATGTTCATTTCATGTTCGCTATAGACATTTGAATCAACAAACACACAAATGAAACATTAAACATAGGGTTATGAAAAAGTTAATAGTATTAGGGCTACTTGGTGTAATTGGATGGATGCCCTTTAAGGCTTCGGCACAAATCAGTGTCAGTTTGAATATTGGTTCTCAACCGTTATGGGGACCTGTTGGTTATGACCATGTAGATAATTATTATTTACCGGATATAGAATCTTATTATGATGTTCCGAGACGTCAGTTCATCTATATGGACGGTGGAAGATGGATATATTCTTCTTCTTTACCATCAAGATATAGAGGTTATGACCTATATAGTGGATATAAGGTGGTGATCAATTCAAGAAACCCTTACCATAATTTCAACCATCACCGCATAAGTTACGGCCGATATAGAAACAACAGGAGTCAGCAGATGATCAGACATAGCCATGATTCGAGGTATTATGTGGTCAAAGGACATCCTTATTATGGCAGAGGCGACAGACGTGTTTTCAGAGATAACGATAGAGGGCACAATAATTGGAAAGAGAATAAGAGATATGACCGTGGCAATGATCATCGTTATGAGAAAAGAGACAATGGCCATGGAAACAGATATGAAGGTGGCCGTTCCGGACGTGGTGGTGATAACAAGCATGACCGCGGTGGTGACAGAGGAAACAGAAGAGGTAGAGATTAATCATTTGATGATAAAACAGAATTAATATGAAAAAGTTAATCATAATGAGCTTGCTTGGAGTAATGGGGATTTTACCTTTCCGTGCAGCTGCGCAGATCAGTTTAAATATAAATATAGGATCACAGCCGTTATGGGGACCTGTAGGTTACGACCATGTAGAATACTATTATTTACCGGATGTGGAGAGTTATTACTACGTTCCTAAACAACAGTTTATTTACCAGGATAGAGGAAAGTGGATCTTTTCGAGGACGCTGCCTTCAAGGTATAGAAATTATGACCTGTATAACGGTTATAAGGTGGTGGTAAATTCCAGAGATCCTTACCGCAATTTTGACAATGACCGTCGCCAATATGCGAGGTACAAAAATGTGCGCACGCAACAGGTGATCAGGAATAGTAATGATAAAAGGTACTATGTCGTAAAAGGTCATCCCCATGGAATGCCTCCGGGACAGGCAAAGAAGTATTCTACGAGGGTAACAAGGCCACAAGCGAGAGATAGCCGCGGAACGGAAAGAATTGGCCGTACGGAGGAAAGGGCTGGTCGTGGAAATGATCAGGGTAATCGCGGAAACGACCAGGGGAAAAGAGGAAATGAGCGTGAAAAGCGCGGGAACTAGTTCCTGTGGTTAAACATACACACAAATTAATAAAGATTAAAGGATCCAGGGGTGGATCCAAATGCAACGGGCCCTCCATTTTGATGGAAGGGCCCGTTTTTTTGAGCTGCTTATTTTTATTAGTTGCTGATCAGTTTTGTAGCCGCTTTCTGATCTAAATCGATTGGCTTAACCATTCCAATGCTTAGGATGGTGTAAATGCTTCCAGCTTTAAATTCTGCGTCTACCAATTCTGAGATGACTAATCCTGTTGCTTTGTCTTTGATCTGAATGGTTTGTTTTTTAGCTTCAGCTTCCGTAAAATCACTGTAGGTTTTGTAAGCTTTATCGCCAATCAGGGTTGCACCATCTTTGACCACCAGGTCTAACAGTCCAGCATCAGGGGAAAGGTTAATGAAACGGATTGCTGCTTTATCCGTTGGCATTTTTGTAAGTACATCGTTGATCACCAAATAATCCAGTTGTTCTGTTTTTCCAACCAGGAAAAGAGAGTAAGCTTTATTGTTTTCCATGGTTATTTTCTTGGTGATCAGGCTTTCTGAGCTACTTGCAGTAGTAAATTTAATTGCGCTTTCGCCAATGTTTACCCTTAAATAACCCAATGCGCCACCAAATGGGATCGCTGCCTGGTTCATCAGTCCGTTGTTGATGTAGGCATTGAAAGTGGCTGGAGTTGGTGAGGTGTTCACTACCATTAAAGAGGCTGCTTCCGGAACTGGTACTTCTTTAGTAGAACAAGCGGATAAAAATACGGTGCTTGCTGTTAGTAAGGCGCCGGTCATTAGCTTATTTAAGTTTCCGGTAATTTTAATTGTAGAAAGGTTCATGTGAATTGGTTTTAGAATGTTACTCGCTATAACGAGCTGACCTGGTAAAACGCTACAGTAGCTTCGTATTATAGGAATTGGGAATGAAATTTGTATGCCTTGCGCTATGAGAGTTATTTTAGGTTCGGACCATGCCGGGTTCCCGTATAAAACGATGTTAGCTGCAACCTTACAAGATGCAGGCTATGAGGTGCTTGATCTTGGTACGCATACTGTAACGCCAAGCGACTACCCTGATCATGCTGCTGTGGTAGCAGAAGCGATAATCAATAATGAAGGGGAGCGGGGGATTCTGATTTGTGGAAGTGCAGTTGGGGTGAGTATTGCGGCCAATAAATTTAAAGGCATTCGTGCCGGGGTATGTCATGATACTTATTCTGCACACCAGTCCGTGGAGCATGATGATGTGAATATCTTGTGTTTGGGAGCGCGGGTAATTGGTTTGGAACTGGCAAAAGACATTGTCTTTACTTTTTTAAGGGCCGAATTTTCGGGAGAAGAACGTCATGTGAAGCGTTTGGATAAGATTGCGGCAATAGAGGCGCAATGGGGCTTGAAATAGGCCTTAGTTATTGTTGATAACTATGTGTAAAACCTGTTGGTAATACGTTGATAACCTGTGGATTTAGTGTTAAAAATAATCTGTAAATATCTTTGCATTAGTTATTTATACTTCGTAAATTAGATATGTCAAAACAGAAGTTCTTTAGCCGTTTGAAAGAAAGACTTCAAAAAGAATATGTGCCGAAGGGCAAAAGATTCTGAAGATTTCAAAGGATTAGTAAAAGATCAGACTCCATGGAAACAGTGGGAATGATGCTTAAAATACCTGCACTGCTAAGCGAAGGTATATTCACTGAATTCGGGACAAACATTTAAAACTATCCATTATTCTACGGAAAAAATGTGAAAAGTAAATTTCAGAGGGATCGAAGTTGAAATATACTAAGAGGACCAAAGGAGGTTAAATGACAGAAAACTTGATACATTCTCAATGCTACGGCAAAGAAAATGTGAAAACGGAGAACCAAATCGCTAGAAGAGGGACTCCGTTTTCTATTTGTACGGTTATCGGGTAGCTCCAGACTCAGGAGCGGTTAATAGCGTATAATTGGTCCCCGTCAATCGTAGTCTGGATATGATCTGAGGATTCGAATCGATATTTATTGTTGGGCAATGATTCGATAAATCTCCCTTTGAGTCTTTTTGCACGTGGAAAAATTAGTTCTACGGCTTTGTCATTTGGTAAACCCTTCTGATCCGGGTCTACGATTGCCATAATTAATGCAGGTGTTAAGCCCATAAATTCAAGCCTGCGTTCATAATTATTAACATAAATTTCTTTAGCTTCTTTGCTTAAGAAGGAGCGGCTAATTAGATCTCTTACCTTATCCCGGGAGGATAACATTTGGGTTAAAATACGTTCGGCCCTTTGTTTTGGAATACCAAGTCGTTTTGCAAGCTCCGAGAATGCGTGCTGTCCGTAAACACCATATATAGCATAAAATTCGCTGTCGGTATAATTATCATAGAGATCCAGAGCCGTTTGGCCTTCGTCCGGGGTGTGAATAGCCGTAGACATCAGGTCGTAAGCTTTAGATAAAGCATAATCTTTCATGTCTGTTTGTACCAGGGAGAAATTTTTGAGATGGGCATCTCCATTGGAAAAAATATAATTGAATACAAGAATCTTAAAAAAGTTTTCTAATGAAGGTAATGCCGCCGCCGCATATTTTCTGATTAATTTCCCTACTTCTTCATAAGTGCCGTCATATTTAAAATCTTCCCCCCGGGATTGTTTAGTTTTGCCACTCAGCTGTGCCATGTCTTCCTGTTGGTATTTAGTTCCATCGGCTTTTACATCGAATCTCCTCGTGATGTAAGCAGGGGTTCCATCCTGAAAATATATCAATGCATTTTCGGCAGTAGCTATTCCGAATATTTGCGAGGCGATTTGCATGGTCAGGTGTTCGTTCTCAGGTGCCTGATCGTTTTTTTCTATTTCTACGGTTGGGGGAATTGGTTTTAAGATGAACTGACCATCACGCTCGCTCAGTTTCAATTGCTTGTTTTCTATCCTTAAGGAATATTTTAACTGCACCCCGGAAATGGAAAGCTTTTTGGTTTTGCTCTGAAATTCTTTTAGGTTTTTATCTTTGGGCGTTTCAAATGGCAGAATTGTAGGGATATTCTGGCCATTAAATAACTTCTTACGGCAAGAAAGGCAATAGCCCTTCTTAACTTCTTTATAACATCCCGGACATATCATCATATTTCTTTTACTGTTATTGCGCCTATGGTATCTTCTCCAGCCGTTTTGATCAATCTGCTGAAATCATCATTTTCATCAATCTTTAATAGTCTGCATTGAATATTTTTATTTATTCCTTCAGTTAGTAAACCCGCAAAGAAAGAGAACAAATGACTGCTGGTAAATTCCTGTTGTGTTTTGGGTAAGGTAAGACTGATAGCTGAGGCAGTGGGGTCCGCAAAATAGGCGTCATCATATCTGAATAGGTATTCCTGTGCGCTGCGCTTTTCTATATAGCCTGCGAGGATTTGGTTGCAATATACTGCTCCTCTTTGCATTAGTTAGTGTTTTTAATCTGAACAATAAATTCTAATCCCAGTATCTGGAACAATCTTTCTAAAGTTTGGTAAGATGGATTTCCAACACCCTTCTCAATCTGATGAATGGTACTCATGCCAACTCCACTCATTTGTGATAGATCTTCCTGCGTTAAGCGCAGAAGTGACCGCCTGTTTTTG
Organism: Pedobacter gandavensis; assembly: GCF_032677645.1. GTDB lineage: Bacteria > Bacteroidota > Bacteroidia > Sphingobacteriales > Sphingobacteriaceae > Pedobacter > Pedobacter gandavensis_A. Next base: position 198,210 of record NZ_JAVTSB010000012.1, read on the forward strand.
ATCAGTTCGCCTATTTTTAAATGCATAATCAGTATTATATTACAGATTTGATAACAAATATACTGAATAACTCCTGTAATTCATTAGAATCTGTACTATAGTAATGATTGAGGTGATTTTATAGATGGTAGCTCCGCTTTTAATCAGAAATCATTACTATAGTACAGATTTCAGGTAGAAAATCTGATCCGATAAACCCGGTTTTCAATCACGCTTAAGGAGTATTAATACCTTTTAGCAGCCTTATTATTAACTAAAAGATTTCTTAACGTTAAGGGAATATGGCTGAGGTAGCTTTGGAAAAATTACCAGGGGGACCATCAAATGCTATCAGAGACTGAATTGCTTTCGCGGCTAGGGCGCGGGGAACATAAAGCAATGGAGGATATTTACCTGCGCTATTGGGAGGATGTTTTGGATGCTGCTTATAAACGCCTGCGTGATGAAGAAATTGCTCAGGACATTTGTCAGGATATTTTCATCTCCCTATGGGAAAACCGGGAAAGCGTTCAGGTGAATGGGGCGTTACAGGCCTATTTTCTTGGTGCGGTGAAATACCGGGTGATCAATTACTTTCGTTCTTCTCAAATTAAAGAAAAGCACAAGGAGGACTTGCGTCTTTTGATTGGTACTGAAGTTGAGTTGTCGGCAGCTCAGGGTTTGATGCTTAAAGAGCTTCATCAGGAAGTGGAAGAGGCGATTCAGGAGTTGCCGGAAAAAATGAGGGTGATCTTCTCGATGAGCAGGCAGGAGGAAAAATCGATCAGAGAAATTTCAGAAGAACTGAACCTTTCCGCTCAAACGGTAAAAAATCAAATCTCCTCAGCATTAAAAGTAATGAAGAAAAGACTGTCTTACCTGTCTGCCTTAATCATTCTCCTCTTGTTCATCTAATCTTAACCTAAGCATAACAATCCTGGTTAGTACCTTCTTTCTTTTCATTTGACATAGGTGTAGATGACAAAGGAAGAACAAGCGCAATTGCTGCTCAGTAAATATTTAAAGGGGGAAGCTAGTCCGGAAGAAAAGGAACAGGTCGCCCAATGGTACCAATCTTATGAGGCTCAAAACACCTTAGGAAAAGGTAGAAAATCAGAAATTGCCGCTGGCATACTCGGGAATCTTCAGCGGGAAATGGAGGGTAAAGGGCAAGCTAAACTTGCTCGTCTATTTACTTTATGTCCTTTGGCTAAGGTTGCTGCGGCAGTACTTTTTGTGCTGGCAGGTGCTATTGGTTACCGGTCGGTTTATAAAACTCCCTCGGTTAAAACACAGTTTTTTACCATCAATACGACTGCTACAGAAAAGAAAACCGTTGTTTTCAGCGATGGCTCAAAGGTGATCATGGCACCGCTCGCGCAGCTGGTGTACCCTTTGAAATTTAAGCGTAGCGACAGAACGATTTCGTTGACTGAAGGGGAGGCCTTTTTCCAGATCGCTCCGGAGAAAAACCGGCCTTTTATCGTGAAAACAAGCAATGATCTTTATACAAAAGTTCTGGGAACTTCCTTTCGGATTAAATCTTATAAACAGCAACATGATATTTCTATTCAGGTAGCCACCGGAAAGGTAGCTGTTGGAAATACACATCAGGTTTTTGGTACGCTGGTTAAGGGACAGGAAATCTCTTTTGATAAAGTAAACCAACGGGCAATAATCAGGCAGATTCCTGTTAAAACATTCGTCGATATTAAGTTTGAAGGTATCCCTTTGGGAGAATTAGTTAAGAAGCTGGAATATGCTTATAACATTCGTATCTTCCTGAGTAGTTCGGAGTTAGCGGGATTAAAATGCACTGGAATCTTTAATACCAGGCAAAGCCCTGAGGAAATTCTGGAGATCATTTCCGCGCTCCATCGATTGAAATTCGATACTACGGAAAATCATAAAACTTATAATCTGTATAGAAAATGAAGAGATAACGCGGCTCAATAGACCGGCGCTGATCAGATTAGGGCCCCTAAATGCTAAAACCGGATTCCTAACCAGAATGACAAAACCGGAACAATTAAACCAGGAACCAATATTATGAAACAACGAAAAATATGAAAAAAAAACTGTTAAAGAGGTCGCTGACGCTTTTCAAAGTCATGAAATATTCCGTGTTAATTTGCTTTATCCTCTCCACTTTTTGTGGGGCATTATTTGCTTCTTCCAGCATGGCGCAGGTATTAGAGAAAAGCAGGGTGACGATTAAGGTAGGCCCGAATCGGGCTACAACCGCGATGCTTAAAGAAATAGAAGCAGGTACCGGACTTCATTTTGTCTATGATCCGGATGCTTTACGCGATCATCAAATTAAAGAAAGCAAGTCTTTAAAAAATGAACCTGTTAGGTCATTGCTTAGCCTAATGGGTTTTAGTTACCAGGAAAGGGCTGGTCAGGTTATCCTGAGAAAAATCCCTGTTCCGCCTGCAAAACCAGATGTTAAAGTGACGGGAAAGGTGACTGATTCTTTAGGTCTGGCGATGCCAGGGGTATCAGTTAAGGTTTTAGGGACGGATAAAGGCACCACAACGGATGCGAATGGTAGATACCTGATTGTTGTTGGAGAAAATGCAAGCTTATCTTTTTCTATGGTAGGCTATCGCAGCAAAACATTGAAAGTTGCTGGTCAGCAGGAACTGAATGTGGTGTTAACGGAAGATAAATCGCAGTTGTCTGAGGTCGTGGTAGTGGGTTATGGTACGCAAAAGAAGGCCACGCTTTCTGGTGCGGTCAGTGCAGTTTCTTTAGATAAAGTATCCTCAAGATCAATGAATAATATCGGAGAAGTATTGGCGGGGAAAGCGCCGGGTGTAATCGTGACCAATGAAGGTGGCGACCCGACCGCTAGCCCCCGGGTGAACATTCGTGGTTCTGGTGGCATCAACGGGGAAAGCGTACTCTATGTAGTAGACGGTTCTATTTTCCCGGGAACACCGGTGCTTAACCCAAATGACATTGAGTCGATTTCTGTACTTAAAGATGGTGCTGCGGCGATTTATGGTGCCAGAGCATCCGGGGGCGTGGTTTTAATCACCACTAAAAAAGGAAAAACCGGCAAGATGGAAGTCAGCATTGATGCAAAGGCAGGTGCTCAAAGTGCCTGGAGAAAGTTAAGTCCATTAAATGCTGAACAAAGAGCTATGGTGGCAGAAACGGCGGCAAAAAATGGTAAAACGACTTTGCTTCCTGCTTTTGATACTTCGAAATATCCGGAAGGAAGAATTACCCGTACGAATTGGATGGATGAGGTTTTCAGAACCGGAAAAACTCAGGATTATAACCTTGGGGTGTCTGGTGGAACTGAAAAATCAACCATGTATTTAAGTTTCAATTATCGTAAAGCAGAAGGTATTGTATTGAATACTGAGGTAGAACGTTATAATTTCAGGATTAATTCTGATCATAAATTGACACCCTGGTTGAAAATCGGAGAAAATCTTTCTTTTAGCAGCACAAATGGTCAGGGCGCAAATACGAGCAGTGATTATACCGGTGCGCTGTTATCTGCGATTTATTTTCCGGCTAATGGAACACCCTATAACCCAGACGGCAGTTTCGCAGGTTTACCCGGTGGTGCTTATGCCGGCGATTATGGTGACATCGTGAATCCTGTTGCGGAATTGAAACGGATAGACATCAACAGACCGCAAAATGTATTGCTGATCAATCCTTACGTGATTGTAGACCTTGCAAAGGGCTTAACTTTCAGGTCTAATTTTAGCTTAACCAAGGAGTTTAACAATCGGAAAATCTTTACACCTAAACGTCCGGAAGTTGGAAAACCATTGCTGATCAATTCACTGGAAGAGGGTTCTGCCAGAAAAAACGACTTGCTTGCAGAACAGGTTTTTAACTATAAAACGGCATTCGGTAGTCACCAGTTAGATTTTACAGGAGGTTTTTCTTTCCAGAAAACAAGATATGATGAGTTTTATGTCGTAGGAAAAGGTTTTGACGATGAGGCGCCTTCCAGAAGATATCTGGTTAATGCGTCGGTGTTTGAGCCGGCAGTGAGTGGGATGCAGAAAACAGCCCTTTCTTCTTTGTTTTTGAGGGCAAATTACAACTATCAGGAAAAATACCTGCTGTCTTTAATTGGTCGTCGCGACGGAACTTCGATGGTACCAAAAGCAGAGAATAAATATGCAGATTATTACTCGGTATCCGCAGGATGGGTATTGACGAAGGAACGTTTCTTATCGGAAAGCAGCTGGTTAAATGAACTGAAATTGAGAGGTAGTTATGGGGTTCTCGGTAACCTGGGGAGCTTATTGCCTACGGATGTGAGCCCTTTACTGAGCAGAACGTTGTCGTATTTTGGACAGACACCAGCGCTTGGGAATGGTTATGTATCTACCGTGTTGGAAAATCCAGACCTGACCTGGGCAGAATCTAAGCAGACCAATTTTGGCTTAGACCTTGGCGTGATGAACAACAGGCTGACTTTAACCGCAGACTATTTTATCAAAAATACTGATAAAATGATTTTCACGAAACAGCTTCCGGGTACTTCGGGCTTAAATACACAAACGATAAATGCGGGTTTGATCAGGGATAAGGGGATTGAACTGGGCATCAATTATAACAGTGACAGGAGCAGAGAATTTAACTATTCTATTGGTGCAACCTTAACCAAAGTGGATAATAAAGTGATAAAACTGGCTCCGGGTTTAGAAAGTTTCCCGGTGGATAAGAATTTTAGAAATGAGCTGGCCCCTTTATTCATCAAAGAAGGACAGCCTTTGTATAGTTATTATGTGTTGAAAACTCAGGGGATTTTCCAGTCTCAGGCCGAGGTGGATAGTTATACCAATGCTAAAGGGGAGAAGATTCAGCCGAAGGCAAAACCAGGCGATTTTAAGTTTGCAGATTTAGATCATAGTGGTTCTATTGATGCCGGCGACCGTTATTTTGCCGGTAGTGCTTATCCTGATTTTACTTATGGCTTGAGCTTTAATGCCGGTTATAAAAATTTCGACCTGAATATCTTTGCGCAAGGTGTTTATGGAAATAAGTTGTTTAATGCCGTGAAGAGGACAACTTACAGTGCAAGTGGGCCTTCTTACAATAAATTAACGGGTATTCTGGATGCCTGGTCGCCGGAAAATCCCGGAGGAAAAGTTCCGGTAATTTCTACTTCTGATGACAATGGAAACTTTAATGCTTCTGATTTTTACATTGAAAATGGTTCTTATTTACGAATCCGCAATGTAACACTGGGTTATACGCTTCCTAAATCAATCACTAGTAAGCTAAAAACAGGTACTATCCGTGTTTATGGTACGGCAAACAACTTGTTTACCATTACCAATTACTCTGGTTTTGATCCGGAAATAGGGATGGACAACTACGGTATGGATGTAGGCAGGTATCCTCAGGCAAGAAGCTTCCTCTTAGGTCTTAGTGTGAATTTATAGTTTTAAAAGAAAGAAAATGAAACGAAATATAAAGTATGTCGCCATTGCAGCACTGGCCATTTTAAGCGCTTGTAAACAACAGCTAAATATCGATCCGGAAGGTCCGCCATCTGCTCAGAATTTCTGGAAAACGCAGCAGGATGCCATTAAAGCCGAAAACGGTTTGTATGAGAAATACAATGAAGAGGATTTTTATGGCAGGGGGATGTTCTGGTTTATCAATGCCAGCGATGACATGGTCACCGGTAGGAACAAGCCTGAGGCTGATAACATTAAAAACTTTAATAAAACTTATGTTGGTGGTGGATACACTGAATCGCAATGGTCTATGCGTTATGCGGTAATTAAGCGCGCCAACGATATCCTGAAGTATGTTCCCGGGATTGAGATGGATGAAAACCTGAAGAAACAGGTGATTGGTGATGCTTATTTTAATGCGGGATTGATGTATTTTCAATTGGCAGCCAATTATGGAAATGAGAAAGCAGGGGTGCCTATTGTAAGTCTGGATACAGACCCTTCAAAGGCGATTCCGAGAGCAAAAAATGTGAATGAAAATTATGATTATATCATTCAGTTGCTTTTGAAAGCGGCAGATCAATTGCCTTTGTTTTCGGAAATGAAAGCGGCAGATTATGGTAAGGCGCATAAAACTGCTGCCTGGGCGTATTTGTCGAAAGTTTATCTGTATAAAAAGGACTATCCCAATGCGGTAAAATACGCGGATATGGTGATCAATTCTGGTCAGCATGATCTGGTGATGACCAAATTTTCAGATGTTTTCAAAGCCTCGAATAACTGGTCAAAAGAGTATATCTGGTCTGTGGTATGTACGCCAAATGGTGGTGGTACGGGCTGGGGAAGTAAGCTGCCAGGTGTAATGCTGACCAATAAAGGTTGGGGTATTTACAATGGATGGGGGTATTATCTGCCAACAAAAGAGCTGTACGATTCGTATGAAACAAACGATCAGCGTAGGGAAGCCACTATTTTAAAGACCGGTGATGTGTTCTTTTTCTTTGGACAGGAGCGTAGTTTCACTAAAGATGGCGGGGCAACTTCTGATTATCAGTTTAAAAAATACATGGAACCTTTCTCTCATGCTGATCCAATACCAACACATGTTAATCCAAGTGGAGATAACGGCACCACAGATTTGAATGTTCCTTTGATGCGTTTTGCAGAAGTATTGCTGATCAAAGCAGAAGCTGCGATTATGAGCGGTGCTGCCGGAGCCGGAGATACTGAGCTGAATAAGATCAGGCTTCGTGCGGGTTTAATCGCAAAATCAGGAATGACCCTTGCGGATTTGAAGCGTGAACGTCGTAGTGAGCTGGCCGGGGAATGGGCAGATCGCCACCGGGATTTAGTGCGCTGGGGTGATGCAAAGACGGTTTATGCTTTGCCCTTACACGATTCGCAGGGAAATGTGATCTGGGCATCCAGAGTATTTAACCCTCAGATACATGATGTATGGGCTGTTCCACAGCGGGAAATTGACAACAGTTCCGGTGTGATTACCCAAAATCCGGGCTGGTAATTCAGGCGGTTTTTTAACCTGATGTGGATCTGTAAGATCTCTATATGATTGCCACCAGTTTTGGTTTAAACCAAAACTGGTGGTGCTTTTAAAAACTGTTCTTTTTCATTAGTTCTTTTGATAGGTAACAGGTTACCTGTCATTTGAATAAAATTCGATTCAAAACAAAACATGGATATAAAAAATATCATTCGTTCTGCGGTTTTTGCAGGAGTCTTATTTGCCGTAGAGGCAAAAGCACAACATACTTTAAGTTTTAATTCTGGTCATAGTCATAATGATTACCGGCAGAATATCCCCTTATTAACCGCCTATTACGCAGGGATGGGTGCTATTGAAGCTGATGTTTTTCTGAAAAACGGGGTTTTGTATGTCGCCCATGATGTTTCAGAAATTAAAGCAGACGCTACCTTGAAAGCACTTTATCTGGAGCCTTTAGCTAAGTTTTTCCGGCAGAACGGGAATAAAGCTTATGCCGATTCAAAAATGAAACTGCAACTGGTGGTGGATATTAAGGAGAACCATCCGGCTGTACTGGCACAATTGATTAAAGATCTAGCCGCTTATCCGGGCGTTTTCAATGATGTCAGGAATCCAAATGCCATTCGCATAGTCATTAGCGGGGATGTGCCTCAGCCTCAGAATTTTCCTGATTTTCCGGAATACTTGTCATTTGATGGGAGGCCGAATATCAGTTATACCGCTGATCAATTGAAAAGAATAGCGATGATCAGCGATGATTTGAAAAACTATACCTCATGGAACGGGAAAGGAAATCCGACACCAGGGGATCTTACTATGCTAAAAAGTTTGATTGATCGGGCACATGCACAACATAAGCCCTTTAGGTTTTGGGCCACACAAGACAGTCCCAATACCTGGATCGTTTTGGAAAGGCTGGGGGCAGATTGGATCAATACGGATCAACCGGGAAAATTAAAAGATTTTTATGTTCATAAGGATAAACTGACTTATACAAATCCGGTGGCTTATCCGGTTTATACCCCGGAATATAAGGTGGACGGCCTCCTTAAGCCGGTTAAAAATGTAATTCTGCTGATTGGTGACGGCATGGGGCTGGCGCAGATTCATGCGGGCTATATTGCCAATCATGGACAGTTAAATATGAGTAATATTCGTAACATCGGATTCTCTCAAACGGCTGCTGCTGATGCAGGGAATACGGATTCTGCTGCGGGTGCTTCTGCAATGGCTACTGGTGCGAAAACGAATAACCGCTATATCGGGGTTGGACCGGATGGAAGAAAAATGACCAATCTGGTAGATACCCTGGCAGGTTATGGAATTAAAAGTGGGATTATTAGCGTTGGCGACCTGACGGACGCGACTCCTGCTGCATTTTATGCACACCAGATAGACCGGGCAATGTCGGGGGAGATTGCAACAGACCTGGTACAAAGCAAGGTAGAAATTCTTGTGGGCTCCAATCAAAGGAGTTTTCTGAAAAATAAGGATGGCGAACTGATGAACAAATTGAAAACGCAGGGTTTTCAATTGAGTACTCAGGCGAAAGATTTTTATGGTCATAGGGAGGGGAAGCATTTGGTTTTATTGCCGGATAGCGCCACCAGACCTGTAAAAGATGGTCGTGGGGAACTGTTAAAAGAAAGTTTACAGCACACTTTGCAAATATTATCGGCCAATAATAACGGTTTTTTTATCATGGCGGAGGGGGCGCAAATTGACTATGGAGGTCATCAGAACGATTTGCCTTATGTGGTTACGGAACTCCATGATTTTGATAAGGCCGTTGCTGCTGCCTTAGCGTTTGCAGATCAAAATAAAGAAACATTGGTGCTGATCACTGCCGATCATGAAACCGGAGGCTTAACATTATTAGATGCTTCTGCAGAAAAGGGAATGGTGACCGGCGAGTTTAGTACAAATGACCATACCAATATTATGGTTCCTGTGTTTGCTTATGGTCCCGGATCAGCAGAATTCCGGGGAACTTATTCAAATCATGAGCTTTTTCATAAAATACTCAAGGTGATTGATTTAAAGCAGAAAAAGAAGCGGAAGTAATGCTGGTAGATTTCCGGAAAATCGCTAATTTTAATCACCATGACTAAACCTTCCTTAAAGCGAAATGCTGCGAAAAAAAAGATCTTTGTGCTGGATACTTCTGTCATTCTGTACGATCATAATGCCTTCAATAATTTTCAGGAGCATGATGTGGCCATCCCCATACAAGTACTGGAAGAGTTAGACAATATGAAAAACGGGAATGAAACACGCAATGCGGAAGCCAGAAGCTTTATCCGTTTAATGGATCAGGCCTCCGGAGATAAAATCATGGATCAGTGGATTCCGTTGAAAGGTGTTAAGCAAGGCCATTTTAAGGTAGTGATGGATCATAAACCCGCGCGCTATGATGCGGAGGCTATTTTTGGCGCAGGGAAATTTGACCATCGCATTTTAAATGCAGCACTGAGTTTACAGGAAGAGTTTCCGGAAAAGAAGGTGGTGCTGGTCTCTAAAGACATTTGTTTGCGGTTAAAGGCGAAATCTATGGACCTTCACGCGGAAGATTATGAAACCGGAAAAGTTAAAAATGTAGCTGCGCTATATACCGGAAAAACAGTGCTTCCGAATATAGATGCGCAGCTTTTTGATACTTTGAAAAGCGAGGGGAGTGTTCCTGCTGCGGAAATGAAACCGGCCCCCATTGGCGGAAATCATTTTTATATTCTGAAAAGTAAAAGAAAAACTCAGACGGCTTATTATGATGTTCAAACCGATAGTCTGATTCGCGTAAAGTCTCAAAAGGTTTTCAATATAGCGCCGAGAAATGAGGAGCAGAGTATGGCGATCAATGCGCTATTGAATCCGGCCGTAAAGCTGGTGACTATTCAGGGGAAAGCAGGTACGGGGAAAACCCTGATTGCGATAGCCAGTGCTTTGGAAATGCGTAAAGATTACCGCCAGATTTATGTGACACGGCCAATTGTTGCCTTAAGTAATAAGGATATTGGCTTTTTGCCCGGTGATGCGAAATCGAAGATTGATCCTTACATGGCGCCCATATGGGACAACCTGAGGTTTATCAAAGAGCAGTATCAGCATGACCCTAAAACCCAGGCACGGATCGAGGACTTTGTACACAATGAAAAGATTTTGATTGCTCCCCTGGCCTATATCAGAGGGAGAACACTGACGAAGATATTTTTCATTGTGGATGAAGCACAAAACCTAACCCCTCATGAAATTAAAACCATTATTTCCCGTGCCGGTGAGGATACTAAAATTGTGTTTACAGGTGATATTTACCAGATTGATACGCCTTATCTTGATGCTGAGAGTAATGGCTTATCCTACCTGATTGAAAGTGCGAAAAATCATCCGCTATATGCACACATAACCCTGGATAAGGGGGAGCGTAGTGAACTGGCTAATCTGGCGAATGATTTGTTGTAGTTTCTTTTTCATGTTGAATTCCCTTTGTATAGGAAGAATTGCACAGGATAAACTAAACATAAAAAAACCGCTCTCCTTTTGAACGGTTTTTCGTTTTCTAGCTGAATATTAGTGTAATGGCTTTTGTTTTATAGTGGGCAGTCGGACTGCGTTCCTTACAGTTTTGCAATAACGAAACCGGTCAGGTTTAGTATGGCTACATCATTTTTAACCAGATTGTGCTCATTTGATGATCCGCTGAGTTTCAAATCGGATGCGCCATTGATATCTGTGTACAGGCTTCCGATAGTGGCATTCACATTTGCTCTAGCGCTATCTTTTAAGAAAATCTGAAGTACAGCAAGGTCAAAGCTGCCACGGGTTTTTACGGTACTGGTTTGGGCGGCATCAATTCTTTGCAGGTCTTTTACATGGACATAAATTGTGCTTTTATCTGTAGAATTGATGTACAGGGTATATCCTTTTTGTTGAACGCTAGTTGTGTTGCTTTTAATTTCGTCATAGCTTTGGATGCTTTCGCTGTTTCCCTGAATCAGGACTACATTCGCATTTCCGGTTACCACTACTTTGTTGAATTTTACGGTACTGCTGTTATGGGTTGGAGATTTCTCTTTCGCCATCGTATTGAAAGCCGAAGAAGTTAAAACGATAGCTGTTAAAGTAGTTGCGATTAGGGTTTTGATGGAAGTTTTCATGTCTTTAGTTTTTAAGTTTTTTAAGGTTATTTGTAGTTAAGACCAGCTCAAATGAGAAAGGTTACTGCGGTTTTTGGTGCTTTAGACCATGTCAAAAGAACTGTCGACCAACCGCCGGAACTTCTCGACCAATCGACGAAAATATTTTCGTCGATGATTATTCAGGGTTTCGTCATCTTTTGAGGAGCTAAATGATTACTTACCATAGGTCAACAAAGAGGACTGATATAAGCCGGAAATTTGTCTCATCATAAATCATAAATGACATGGGACATCTAATCAGGAAAGATTCATTAGCTGTAAATGAAATCTTAAATAGGGTAAACAGCGAAAAAACATATTTCGTTTACACCGATAAAACGGTTCGTATCTTCAAGCTTGCTGTGTTTTTACTGTTGGCTTTTGTACTTGTTAGTCGTTTTTATCAGGCTGATGCAGATGTGGTTAAACTGAGGCCGGTTGATGTGGTAGCGGGTCAAATTGTTTTTGGTGCACCTCTGCAAGACGTAGACCTGATTGATTTATCCTCCGTAAAGTCTTTTATGAAAAAGAGAACATCCGCAGAATTGAAAATAAAAGGATTGGTCGCTAACGTTGCTCCAAACGGACAATTGGAAATGATTCTGGAAGATGGTACTTTGCTTAAAGTGAACCATCAAATGAAAATAGAAGCGGCTGGAAGTTTAACAGGTAAGGAAATCGTAATGGCTGGTAAGCTGTTTAAATCTGATGATCATGGAAGGCTGACCTATGATGCCGTTAGTTTAATGGTGTTGTAATTCTTTAATAGCCTTGTAACTGATTTTTTATAACTTGTCCTTCATAGATTCAGATTTATGAAGGATTATTTTTTTAACCTGCTTGCTTTTGACTATTGGACAAATGTCAGGCTAATTCAGTCCATGCAGTGCGCTGAGGAGATTCCTCAACGGGCAAAAGACCTTTTTAACCATTTACTCGCTACAACAAGAGTGTGGCGGAACCGGATGGTTGGAGAAATGCAGGATGTGGATGTCTGGGAGAAGTTTGACGAAAAAGACTGGCAGCAATTGCTGGATCAGAATAACCAGCTGATGACTGCTTTCCTGGAACAAATGGACGCAGCAGACTTTCAACGTAAAATACGTTATTACAACACTAAAGGAATAGCTTATGAGAGCCTACTATCCGATATACTAACACACCTGATTGTTCATTCAGCATATCACCAGGGGCAAATTGTTAGCCTGATGAAACCTTTCTTCAGTACGCCTCCTGATCTGATGTACATCACTTATACCCGCGAAAAACAATGATTTTAGAAGTAGCCATATTAGACGTTATCCCACATCTGAAACTTTCTTTTGAGAAAGATTTTGAAAAAGCATCAGGGATTATCAGTAGCATGAAAGGATACCGGGGGCATCAGTTACAACGATGTCTGGAAGTTTCTAACCGATATATTTTATTGGTTAACTGGGAAGAGCTGGAAGACCATACTGTTGGTTTCAGGCAATCCGAAGAATACCTGGAATGGAAAGCATTACTACATAAATATTATGATCCTTTTCCGAAGGTGGAACATTATGAAATGGTGTTCTCAGAAAAAAAATAGACAAAAAGCTTAAGTTTGAATTTCAAAACCAATTAACTCATCATGGCCAATAATGTAAATATCACTTCCACAGGGATTAAAAAAGTTCTGCGTCTTTACAATGAAAAACAGGCACTTGCAGAATACATCTGGAATGGTTTTGATGCAAAAGCAGATACCATTTTGATTGATTATACTTTTAATGCGCTGGGTAGCATAGAAAGTTTGAAGGTTGCAGATAATGGATATGGGATCAATTTTTCTTTGTTAAAAGATAAGTTTAACCCTTTTTATGAATCCGAAAAAGCACTGGAACAACGTATTCACCTACATAAGTCTACGATGCACGGAAAGAATGGGGTGGGTAGATTGACCTTTTTTACTTTTGCTCATGCTGCGGAATGGAATACTACTTATGAAGAAAAGGGGCTATTGAAAAACGGAAGTATTAAAGTCGCAGTAGGAGCATTGAATAATTACGAGGCGAAGCTTTTAAACGAAGATGTAAAAGTAAATGCAGCTATAAAAGGAAAATCTACAGGTACTACCGTTTCATTTGCTGAGGTACAGTTTTCAAAAGAAGCGATGGAATCGAGTATCATTCCATATTTACGAGCGGAGTTCTGCTGGTTTTTGGAGCTCCATAAAAACAGGGGTTTTTCTATTGTGATCAATGGCGAACCCTTAGCTTATCAGGAAAACATCATTGATCAGGAGGATGGATTGGTTTTTAAATACCAGGAAAGTAATACCACATTCAAAGTGAAATTTATCCAATGGAAGGAGTCTTTACACAAGGAATTGTCGAAGAATTACTTTGTGAATCATAAAGGTCAGGAAGTTTATAAAGACTACACTACGCTGAATAAGAAAGCCGATGAATATTATCATAGTGTTTTCATTGAGAGTGAGTTTTTTGATGAGTTTGATTTTAGCAGTACTGATTACGAGGCTCAGGTTAAGCTGTATGCCCGTACAAAATCTTCTCTGGAATATAAGTTTCTGATCAAAAATGTAAATGAGCTGTTGAGAGCTAAAAGAAAACCATTCCTGAAAGAGTTTTCAAATAAACTGATGGAAAAATATGCTATGGAAGGGGTCTTACCACAGTTTAACGTAGCGGATGAAGCGCAAAGAAGGGATCTGCTGGAGACTTTAAAACTGATGTATGAATTGCAGCCTAAGCTATTTAGTGGTTTAAGCATAGATCAAAAGAAAGCTTTTATTCGCTTAACCCATGTATTGCTCAATTCTAAGGAAAGGGGACAACTGTTCTCCGTTATCGAAGGGATTGTAGAGCTGGAAGCTGAAGAAAAAGAAGAGCTGATGAACTTTTTAGCATTCCAGGATTAATTAATCATGGAATGCTTTATCAAAAGATAAATCTTTTATAAGGTCTCTTTTTTAGAAGTCAGGGTTGCACCGGCACTGGCAATAACTACCAGGGCAACGGCAAGATATTCGAAAAGAGAAAGGTGTTCATGTAAAAATATGATACCTGCCAAAGAGGCTACCGCAGGCTCCATACTCATCAGAATGCTGAAAGTACGTGCTGGCATCTGACCGAGGGCGCTCATTTCTAAGGTGAAAGGAATGGCACTTGATAAAAGGGCTAATGCAGCGCCGAGTAACAATAAGGTAGGCGTAATTTCACCGAATCCACCACCGATAAATCCAAAAGGAACCACGAGTAGGGTTGCGAAAATCATTCCCACAGAGACGGCATCGCCACCTTTCATGATCTTAGAAATCCGGCTACCCAACACAATATAGGCTGCCCAGAATCCTCCGGCCAATAAGGCCAGGAGCACACCGATCAGGTCTAGTCCCTGGTTAGACCATGGTGCAATTAAGGCAATTCCGACGGCTGCCAGTAAGACCCAGAGGTAATCCAGTCCGCGTTTAGAATTAAATACTGCAAGTAATAATGGCCCGATAAATTCGAGGGTAACACCTAATCCGAGTGGAATCCGTTTAATCGCCATGTAAAAAATCACATTCATTGCACCCAATGCAAGGCCATAAGGAATTACAGCTTTCCATTGTGCTTTGCTGAGTTTAAATAAATTCGGGCGGTTGACCAGCAGTAAAATGATTGCCGATAACCCAATTCTCAGAGAGGCGGTGGCCGTAGGGCCAATAGCCGGGAACAATCCTTTTGCAATCGCTGCACCCGCCTGCACGCTAATGATAGCCAATAACACTGCGGGTAATGGTGGAATATTGAGCAGGCTAGGTCTTTTCATAATGCGGAGGTATTAAATGGAATAAATCAAACGTTTAGTTGATGATTTGAAACGTTGTCCCGATTTGGGAGCGCAAAATTACGAAAAGCAGACGACAATATTTTATGGATCTTTCTATATCTTAGACAGCAATGAAAAAACTCGTTGTATTTGTAGGAATTACCTTCCAGTTTGTTTTCGGATGGATGCCGGTTAATAATTGTTTTGCGCAAAGAAAGCCAAATGTCATTTACATCTATGCAGATGATCTGGGCTATGCAGAAATAGGTGCTTACGGGCAAGATAAAATCAAGACTCCCCATCTGGATCGCCTGGCAAAAGAGGGAATGAAGTTTACCGAACATTATACGGGGACACCAGTTTGCGCACCTGCCAGGGCGATGCTAATGACCGGAAAACATGGCGGACATGCTTACATCAGGGGTAATCACGAACTGGGTGGTTTTCCGGATAGCGAAGAACGAGGCCAGATGCCCTTAAAAGAAGGGACTTTTACGGTGGCTCACCTGATGCAACAGGCGGGTTATAAAACCGGCCTGGTCGGTAAATGGGGATTAGGTATGAACGGTACTTCCGGTTCCCCCTTAAAGCAGGGTTTTGATTATTACTACGGATTGCTGGATCAAAAACAAGCACATAGTTTTTATCCGACCCATTTATGGGAAAATGATCAAAAGGATACCTTAGATAATACTTTTATCAATGTTCATCGGGCACTGGATCCTAAAAAAGCGACCGCTAAAGATTTCGATTATTATAAAGGGAAAGTTTATGCCCCGGAGAAAATGACGGAAAAAGCATTGTCATTTATCGATCAGAATAAAGAAAAACCTTTCTTTTTATATCTTCCATATCCATTGCCACATGTCTCTTTACAGGCACCGGATGCATTTGTACAGGCCTATATCGGGAAATTTGAAGAACAACCTTATTACGGTCAGCAAGGTTATGCGCCAAACCAGCATCCCTATTCAACTTATGCGGCAATGATTACTTTTTTAGATGCACAGGTGGGGATGATTCTAGAGAAAATCAAAGCGCTGGGATTAGATGAAAATACGATCATTATGTTTTCCAGTGATAATGGAACTACTTTTAACGGGGGTGTAAATGCGGCCTATTTTAATAGTGTAGCAGGCCTTAGGGGATTGAAAACCGATGTTTATGAGGGTGGAATCAGGGAGCCCTTTATCGCACGCTGGCCGGGTAAAATTAAAGCAGGCTCCGGGAGCAGTTTGATCTCCGCACAATTTGACCTCTTAGCAACCCTGGCAGAGTTAACCGGACAAAAAGTTGAAAATACCGATGGTATTTCTTTTTTGCCAACTTTATTGGGTAAATTAAAACAGCAGAAAAAACACAAATATTTATACTTCGAATTTCCTGAAAAAGGAGGTCAGCTAGCCATTAGAATGGGCGATTGGAAAGGTGTCCGCACCAATGTAAAAAAAGACCCTGATAGTCCATGGCAGGTTTATCATTTGAAAACTGATAGAAACGAGACTAAAGACCTGTCGAAGAGCCATCCGGACCTGGTGGCACAGTTTGATGCCATTGTGAAAAAAGAACATCAGGACTCCCACCTGAAAGACTGGAACTTTTTATAAGACAGGCTTCATTCTCCTGTTTTTATTATATTTTTATACAAATTTAAACGATCATGAAAAAGTTTATTACCCTTCTGTTTTTCGCTCTGCTGGCTATTGGCGTTCAGGCTCAGGAAAAAACAAAAAAAGCGGCAGTTGTTAATTTTGAAAAACCACATGTGGTAGAAACCGCTTGCGGGGAATGTAAATTCGGCCTTCCGGGAAAAGAATGTGACCTTGCGGTACGTATTGATGGTCATGCTTATTTTGTGGACGGATCTGATATTGACGATCACGGCGATGCACATGCCAAAGACGGTTTTTGTAATAAAATCAGAAAAGCAGAAGTGACTGGGAAAGTAGAAAACGGCCGTTTTAAAGCCAGTACTTTTAAATTGTTAAAAGATGAGGCAGGAAAACCAGCCCCGAAAAAATAAATATCCACCAGATTCGATTCCTGAAAAGCCATCTCTTTTAAACCAGAGGTGGCTTTTTTTGTGCAGAACCGCATTATTTTAAAAAACAAGAAGATAGTTGTTACCTTTGAAAAAGTAGTTAAAACCCATCAGATATGTTTCATAAAGACGAATATATAGCAAGAAGAAAACAACTTTCCGGGCAGCTTAAGTCCGGTATTTTACTTTTTCTGGGAAATGAAGAAAGTCCCATGAACTTTTTGGACAATGCTTATCATTTCCGACAAGACAGCACATTTTTATATTACTTCGGGATTCCGGAACCACAACTCGCTGCGGTAATTGATCTGGACGAAAACCAGGTGACCCTTTTTGGCGATGAGATGAGTATGGATGCCATCGTTTGGATGGGCAGACAAAAAACATTGTCAGCGAAAGCGGAAGAAGCAGGAATCACGAGACTTTCTCCTTTGCAGCAACTGGATCAATACCTGGCCAAAGCAAAAGGGCAGGGTAGAACCATACATTTCCTGCCACCTTATCGTGCAGAACATAAAATTAAACTGGCAGAATTGCTGGATATTAAACCAGGACAGGTCAAAGAAAAGGCCTCAGTTCCTTTGATTAAAGCTGTAGTGGCGCAACGTTCGGTGAAATCAGCATTAGAGTTAATCGAATTAGATAAAGCTTCGGTGATTTCTGCAGATATGCACCTGAAAGCGATGCAGCTAGCCAGACCTGGTATGACGGAAAATGAGTTGGCAGCGGCTGTTCATCAAGTCGCTTTAAGCTCCGGCGGACAGCTTTCTTACCCGATCATTTTAACCGTAAACGGACAGATTTTACACAATCATTATCATGGCAATATCTTAAAAGAAGGCGATATGGTACTGAATGATTCAGGGGCAGAAACGCCAATGGGTTATGCTGGTGACCTGACGCGGACCTTCCCGGCAGGCAAAAAATTCCTTCCGGAACAAAAAGATGCTTATAACATTGTGCTTCATGCCTATCAGCAGGCGGTTGAAGCACTAAAACCTGGCGTGAGGTATATCGACGTGCATTATCAATCTTGTTTGAGCCTTGCAGAAGGATTAAAAAACCTGGGTCTGATGAAGGGAAACCTGGAAGATGCAGTAGCTAGAGGCGCTCATGCGTTGTTTTTTCAATGTGGTACAGGTCATATGATGGGATTGGACGTGCATGATATGGAAAATCTTGGCGAACAATATGTCGGATACACCGATGAACTTCAGAAAAATACGACTCAGTTTGGCTTAAAATCATTGAGATTAGGGAAAGCGCTGGAAGAAGGATATGTGGTAACGGTAGAACCGGGGCTCTATTTTATTCCTGAACTGATTGATCAATGGCAGGCTAGCAATGAGTTTTCAGAATATATCAATTATGATAAAGTGCAGGCTTACCGTGATTTTGGTGGGATCAGAGTAGAAGACGATTATGTGATCACTGCTGATGGTTATAGAAAATTGGGTAAAGACCTGGCGATTTCGGTAGCAGACATAGAAGAAATCAGAAGTACCGCGTTTTAATACAAACGTTTATATTAAACTATTGTTATAAGTATTAATTGTTCTATTCCCGATGAATTGAGCTGGAAAAATCTCTGCTCAATTCATTAGGATGACGCTAAAATAACCAGGACAACGCTAAAAATTTATGGGGAATAAAGTACCAGAGCACTGGAATGAAAAGGAAGAACTGATAAAACTAAAAGCAGGAGATGAGGTTGCTTTCGGGAAGCTTTATGCGCATTTCAGTGGAAAAATATATGGGCAGTTGCTGCACCTCCTGAAAGATCAGAATTTAGCCGATAAGTTGGTTCAGGATTTATTTCTAACCGTTTGGGATAACAGGAATAGCATTTCTCTTAAAACGCCTTTCGGAACCCAACTGAATACAACGGCAGAAAAACTGGTATTCGATTATTTCCGGAAATTTGTGAGTGATGAAGAAACGGAGCTGCTGATGGCACATTTCGGTACACTTTCTGAAAAAGAATTACGTTTACTCATTAAAAAAGCATTGTCTGATGAGCTACCTGTGGGTTTTATCGATGTACGCTTAAAAAAACATATCGCTGATCTTTACCCGCTACTGAGTTCGGTGATTAAATCTGCCGATCATAAGATCAAGCTAATTCCATTTTATAAACAACGATCTTTCGCCTATCTCGCGATAGCTTGTCTCGCTTTGTTGACAACGGGGTTTATGTCGATGTTTTACAGGCAGTTCAGGGCTTCAAAATTTGATGACCCGATTACAGGTTCCGCTTCTTATGGCATTGTGCCGGGGAGCAATAAGGCCTCGCTTTTATTGTCAGATGGACAAACAATTAATTTGAGTGAGGTTAAAAGCGGATTGCTGATCACAGCGTCTGGTATTACCTATAACGATGGAACCGGATTGCCGGTGCTGGCTGACGGTTTAGATTTGACCCTTAAAACGCCGAATGGAGGGCAGTATATGCTGACTTTATCTGACGGGACTAAAGTGTGGTTAAATGCAGCCTCTTCCCTTAAATTTCCGGGTATATTTTCAGAACAGAAACTGCGTAAAGTAACGCTGAGTGGAGAAGCTTATTTTGAGGTGGCCAATAATGCTGCAAGTCCCTTTATTGTAAAGTCGGCCAGGCAGGATGTAAAAGTGCTGGGCACTCAGTTTCAGGTGAGTAGTTACCCCGATGATGCAACGGTTAATACGGCCTTGTTGAATGGAGCGGTGCTGGTTGACCATCCGGCTATAGGAAATAAAGAAACGGTATTAAAACCCGGGCAACAGCTGGTGTTAACGGAATCAACGGCTAAAGTAGAAAATGTCAATGTAGCAGATCTGCTAGCCTGGAAAAATGGATCCTTTGTGTTTAAGTCAGAGCGATTGGGAAGTATCATGAAAAAGATCAGTCGCTGGTATGATGTTGCTGTGGTGTATGAAGATGTAAATCAAGATCAGCTACTCAGTGCTGAAGTTTCCAGATTTGACGAGCTGTCTACCGTATTGAGTCAGCTGGAGTTGTCGTCTGCAGTTCATTTTAAGCTGGAAGCAAAACGGATTGTCGTGCTGAAATAAGCCTTCCTGACATTGAAATAGTTAAAAAAAAACGCCTGTAAACGGAGGAATTAATCAGTTTACAGGCGTTATCATACAGTTAGCTGTAGTTTTCCTGAATACTTTCATTGGGGATGAAATCCTGAGGGCTGCAACCGAACTCTATAGCTATTTTATTGAGTTGGTCATAGGTATACATGGCTGGCCATCTTTCCCCCTCTATCTGTCCGATATAACCATCAGAAACTTTCAGAACACTGGCAATGTAAGTTTGCCCTTTGTTTCTTTCTTTTCTGATCGTTCGTACTTTACGGACAATTTCTAGTTCAAATTTCGATTTTGTGTTCATAATGAGGCATTAAATAAGGAAAAGGACAAGACTCATTTTGATAACCAGGCATCAATAAATGGGTTTATCATTTCGCTATTGGTTTGTTTAATTTGGTTGATTGTATTGGTTTGTGGTTTTTTTGTAGAATGTGTTTTTGTTATTTAGGATAATTTAGTTGGTTTTAGGTGGTTCAGGATAAATGGTATGCTCAATTCTGTTTCGATTCTAAATTAAAGTTAAGTAATTAAATAATTTATTACACACAAAATCGTAATTAATAATTGTGGTTTTAGTGGTTGTCCAGAATTATATTTTGCCGGAGTAGGCTGTAGTCGGTTTTTCCCCTTCGGATAAAATAGTTAATAACAGCGGATGGGTGGGAAAAGGCCGGTTGGAAATAAAAAGGCCTGTACAATGAGGTCATTGACACAGGCCGGGGCTGGGGAGAAAATAAATGATTAACTTTTTCTAACGTTTACTGCATTTAAGCCCTTTTTACCCTGGGCTACTTCGTAACTTACGGTATCATTTTCACGAATAGGTTCTTTTATTCCTGAAGAGTGTACGAAGATTTCGGCACTTCCATCTTCAGGAACAATAAATCCGAATCCCTTTGTAGCATTAAAAAATTTCACTGTTCCTTTTTGCATGGTGTAAAGTTTGTGGTTTTATATTAGACGAATAAAGGATCTTGCAAGCTGTGCTTGCTGATCTGTTAGCAACTGACGTATTTCAATAGTCAATCCTTCGGTTTCCAAAGCGGTTTGACAGGCTTTTTGCGCCGCATCTTATTATTTTCCATAGCGATTTTATATATTTCACAGGAACAAGCAATGTAGAGAAATGTTTATACTTTGAAATAATTTGAACGCTTACTGTTTGATTTTAGGTACTTTACACTGTTGTTTCCAGGTGTTTTACTTTTTGATCTGCAGTATAAATACGTGATTTTGCAGCGGGGATGCCTTTCGGGATTCTCATTAAAAACACTTTTAGCTTTGGCTTGTTATTTTATAGGTTAATTGTTTAGATTTCTCCTTATTTATGATCAGTATTCCCCCGGAACAATACGCGGACTTAACCAAAGATTCCAGCGCAGCATATATGCTGAATTTAATCGATGTGGCCTGCCTGCAGCTGGATGTTAACCATGTAATTTTATATGGGAATAAAAAGGCCGCCTCACTTTTTCAGCTGGAAATGATAGGGCTCAATGCCTGGGATTTTTTTGATAAAAGCGCTTGCCCGGAAGCTTTCAGAGCCATTCACAAGGCTGTTTTTGAGAATACAAGTGGTAATACTGAATACTTTTGTGGCTATAGCCAGGCCTGGATTTCCCTTCAAACCATTCCCTCTGAAGATGGTGTTGTTTTAATGTTTACAGACATCACTGAAATGACCAATATTAAACTTGAGATGTTAGAAGAACAACATCGTTTGAAATTGGCTCAGGAATTGGGAAATATCGGTTATTTTGAAGGCTTATCCGAAACTGATACCCTTTATTTAAGCGACGGGGTATATCGTATTTACGGCCATTCCCCACAAGAGAAACCCTTTAATCTGGAGCTGCTGTTCTCTTATTTCCATCCGGATGACCGGCTTTTAGCACGTCAGACTTTTGAAAGTCAATTGCGGAAAAAGTGTTTTTTTGAACAGAGCTACCGTATGCTGACCACTCAGTCGGACCCGAGGGTGATCCATCTGAAAATGGAATTTTTATTAGATATAAATACCGGACTGACCCGTTTTTATGGCGTAATTCAGGACTTAACGTTGCAGCACCAGACGAAGCTGAAATTGAAAGAAAGTAAAGAATTAATTGCCTCCGTTTTTGAGGCAAGTTTGCTGGGTGTATCCTTATTGAAGCCAGTAAGAAATCTTTCAGGGAAAATTATAGATTTTCGGATTGAAATGATCAGCAGGGAATTAAAAAGAGAGGTGCAACGAGATGATTTGATTGGTAAATTTTATCTGGTTGAATATCCAGGTGTAAAACCCTCCGGTTTATTTGATTTAATGCTTAAGGTGATGGATACCTCCAGGGCCCAACAAACAGAATACTATTATGATTATGATGGATTTAATGAATGGTTTTCCAGTATGATCATAAAAATTGGGGATGCTTTGCTTGTGACCACGATAAATATCAACAGTCGTAAACTCGCAGAGCAGGAGCAACTGAAAAACCTGATGATCTTACAGCAATCAGAAACACTGGCAAAGATCGGGAGTTGGGAGTACGACCTGAGCTCCAAAGCCTTTAGCTGGTCAGAAGGCATGTATCACCTTTTTAATCTGGATAAAGAGGTCTCACCGGTACCTGAAATTTATCTTCAATATGTTACGGTAAACTACATCTCTGTAGCAGAAAAAATTATTGAGCTCCTGAAAACCGGAGAGACCGGGTTTGAAGAAACCATCGAGATTTTAGTGGACGATATTCCAAAGGTTTTGAAAATAAAAGCTTCAATTCATCGGGATCAAAACGGAAAACCATTAAAGGTATTAGGTGTAGATATAGATATGACCATGCAGGTAGAGCTCTTTAAAAAGAATGAATTACTGAAAAAAGAGGTTTTTATGGCTATCCTGGAAACACAACAGGCAGAACGTAAACGTATCGCCGAAAACTTGCATAATGGATTAGGGCAATTGCTTTATGGCGTTAAACTTAGTTTATCTAAAAATATGATCAGTCAGCGTAATTTGCTACCCGCAGCGCAGCTCAAAGAATTACAAGATACGGATGACTTATTGGGAGATGCAATCAGAGAAAGCCGGAGGCTCTCCCATGAATTGATGCCTGCGATTCTGGAAGATTTTGGTTTAAAAGCCGCATTAGATGATATTTGTAATCAATTTCAACAAGCCATTCTTATTCATACCGTATACTCGGGATTAGAGATTAAACGGGATAAATTTATAGAAATTTCTATTTACAGAGTCGTTCAGGAATTGATCATGAATGTGGTTAAACATGCGGAGGCTACCAAAATTATACTGACGATTAATGTCCATGAAGATGTCATTCATATTCAGGTAAATGATAATGGAAAGGGATTTGATCAGGATCTGACCAGCAATAATGGAATCGGTCTGAGAGCAATCAGAAATAAAGCAAGTCTCTTAAATGGATGTATGGCTATTAATTCCGTTATAGGAAAAGGAACGGTAATTTCAGTACTTATCCCCAACGTTCTGTCCTGATTTAATGATATTAATTTACTGGTAATTCTTTTATTTATGGATAAATACGTATTAGGTTCACGTATTTCTACGGTATTTTACTAAAACAAGATGAAATATTTCTTCTTTTAGCGCTAACTATTGTGATTTTTCTCGAAATTCATAGGTATGGAAGCTTTAAGAGTGGTGCTGGCTGAGGATCATCATATCGTACGGGATGGGATTCGGTCGTTGTTAGAACAAGAGAATAGTATTAAAGTTGTTGGTGAAGCGACAAATGGTTCTCAGGTTATTGATTTGTTAGCAGAAGGGCTGGAAGTAGATGTCGTTTTGGCAGATCTCAATATGCCTGAAATGGATGGTATTACGCTCATTAAGACCTTGAGGATTCATTATCCAAAGGTAAAAATCGTGATACTTTCTATGTTGGATCAGCATAAATATGTTTATGAAGCTTTTTCTGAAGGTGCAATGGGCTATTTATTGAAGAGCGTAGGAATTGAGGAGCTTCTATTCGCATTTCGCCAGGCAAATCAGGGCCATAAATACTTATGTACTGAATTGGGTCTCCAGTATTTAACAGATACTTTCCATCATCCCCGCGGTTTTTCTGAATATTTAGATCAAACCCAGCTAGATCTTTCTCCAAGAGAGGTGGAAGTACTTTACTTTATCGGGGAGGGATTCACAAATAATGAAATCGCAGACCAGTTATTTATTAGTAAACGAACGGTAGAAGGACATCGGCAAGCGCTTATTGAAAAAACAAGAGTGCGGAATACGGCCTCGTTAATTCGTTATGCTGTAGTGAATGGGCACCTAAAATAAGCGTGGTTTTTGAGCAGCAATAGGTTCTGTTACCCTAAATTGTGGAGTAGATGGCTAATTTGAGTTGTTTTCGTGGTGGAATAAATTTTTATCAATCTATATTAATCTTACATTAGCTATAAATATGGATATTGACAAAAATAGTTCCGGTCGGCAGACAGAGGAAGCTGATTTTTCTGAACTTACTGAAGAATTAACGGAGAAGAGTAAGCAAAAGAAGTTTTTTCCAATTATTGCTATGGGAGGATCTGCTGGATCTTTTCATGCATTTGAAGCTTTTTTCAGGCATACGCCTAAGGATACCGGCTTTGCTTTTGTAATCATTATGCACCTGGATCCTGATCAAAATATTGGACTTTCTGAATTGATTCAAAAATCAACTTCTATGCCTGTGGAGGAAGCAGAAGATGGATTGAAACTCATACCCAATCACATCTATGTAATTCCCCCTGCCCGTGATATGGGTATTCATAATGGTCATTTACTGTTGTTTAATGAATCCCGGTCAAAAGGTGCCCATATGTGTATCGACTATTTTCTGCAGAGTTTAGCGGAAGATCAGTGGAATTATGCTGTGGGTATTGTTTTTTCAGGAATGGGCGCAGATGGTGAAACCGGACTGCGGATGATCAAAGAAAAGCTGGGAATGGCAATGGTTCAACTTCCGGAAACAGCAGAGTACAGCAGCATGCCTGAAGCAGCAATTAAGACCGGCATGATTGATTATATTTTGCCACCGGAGGAGATGCCAGGCAAATTAATTCAATACCTGAACCATCCGGCACTAAAAACAGTTGGGACCGATGAATTGCTGAAAGAAAGAAATAATCATACGCATCTGAATA
Source organism: Pedobacter gandavensis (assembly GCF_032677645.1). Lineage (GTDB taxonomy): Bacteria > Bacteroidota > Bacteroidia > Sphingobacteriales > Sphingobacteriaceae > Pedobacter > Pedobacter gandavensis_A. The sequence continues at coordinate 223,371 of NZ_JAVTSB010000012.1, forward strand.
AAATTTTGATGATGTTACGCTCGCATACCGGGCATGATTTTACATTATATAAGAAAAATACCATTACCAGGCGTGTAGAAAGACGAATTGCCTTTCATCAGCTTCCGGATTATATTAATTACGTTAATTTTCTCAGAGAAAATCCACAGGAAATTGAGGTCCTTTTCAAGGAATTATTGATTGGAGTGACTAAGTTTTTCAGAGATACTCCTGCGTTTGAACAAATGAAAGAACATTTGTACGCCAGATTGATCAAGAAAAGTCCGGAAGAGCCAATCCGTATCTGGATTGCAGGGTGTTCTACAGGAGAGGAAGCTTATTCCGTTGCCATTTTTGTGATGGAGTTTTTAAGCGCAATGAAGTCCAGGCCTCAACCTAAAGTACAGATTTTTGCGACCGATTTGGATCCAAATGCAATTGATCATGCACGTGCCGGCTTTTACTTTTCTAATATCACCTCTGAGATCTCTGCAGAACACCTCGAGAAATACTTTATCAAGAAGAACAATGGATATATAGTGAAAAAGGAAGTTCGTGAATTGATTGTCTTTGCACAACACAACCTCATAAAGGATGCTCCTTTTACCAGACTGGACTTGTTATGTTGTCGTAATGTGATGATTTACCTGACCGCAGATTTGCAAAAGAAACTCATGCCTATTTTTCATTATTCCCTGAATATCGGAGGAGTTCTATTTCTGGGACCTGCAGAGTCTGTTGGGATTTTTAATGACGCTTTTAATGTGCTTGATTCAAAATGGAGACTTTATGAACGTAAAGACGGGTCTTCAGTAGCAGGGAAAATGATTGATTTCCCTTTTAATATCACCAATCAATCGGATAAAAATATGAAAGGACTACAGGAAAAACCAGTAGCCAAAAGTTTATTGGCAGAACGTTTTCATAAGGTGCTCTTAGAGGCTTATACACCATCCTCACTGTTGGTGGATGATAAGGGAGAGATTTTATACATCAATGGTAAGGTAGATAAATACCTTAAATTTCCTTCGGGAGAGGCTTCAATGAATATCCATAAAGTGGTGGTGGAAGAGCTCCGGTATGCACTTGGGAACGCGATCCATCAAGCGGTGTTAGAAAAGGCTAAAGTAGAATATACCGAGTTAAAAATCAATTTTAACGGTGTTCAGCAACTGGTTGATTTTAGCGTGGATCGTTTGGATGATACCCAGCTGCAAAATCTTTTTGTAGTGGTTTTTATAGATAGAGGACCAATAAAGAAGCGGGCGGGAGCAATTGGAAAGCGCAATGCAGTTCAAGGTGCTGCAGTAGAAGGTCTTGAAAAAGAACTGACTTATACCAAGCAGCAGTTGCACACCACCATTGAACAAATGGAAACTTCTCTGGAAGAACTGAAATCCACCAATGAGGAACTTCAAAGTACAAATGAAGAATTACAGAGTACCAATGAAGAGGCGCTGACTACTAAGGAAGAGATGCAGTCTTTAAATGAAGAGCTGATGACCATCAACCTTCAATACCAGAATAAGGCCGAAGAGTTGACGCGGATGAATAATGACATGAAAAATCTATTGGACAATACGGATATCGGAACGATATTTTTGGACAATAATCTCAATATTCTGCGATTCACACCACAGGTAACTAAACTATTTAATGTGATCAATTCTGATCTGGGCCGCTCAATCACTCATATCGCTTCTAACTTTGATTACCCATCAATTGAAACTGCCATTCTGGAAGTAATTGAGAAACTAAATGGGAAAGAACTGGAAGTGAAAACAAAAACCAACGACTGGTATAATCTGAGGATAATGCCTTACCGCACGATGGATAATTTCATTAGCGGGGCCGTACTCACTTTTACCAAAATCACTCCTGTTAAAGCTTTGGAAAGGAAGTTTTCCAGCCTGCTTTCTTACATTCAGGCAACTGTTGATCAGTTGCGCCATGCTGCAGTTATCCTGGATAAGGATGGTAAAGTGATGGTGGTAAACAGCTTTTTCTTACAGATGTTTCAAATGAGAGAATCAGAAATTAAAGAACAATTTTTTATGGAAATTGTTCATAACAGGTGGAATACAAATAAATTAGATGCCCTATTCTTAGTGGAAGATAAACAGCCTAAACTATACCTTCAACATGATTTTCCTACGTTGGGAATGAAGAAGTTAATGATACATTTGGAATATGTTCCTGAAGGAAAACAGGACGAATACACGGTTAGTATTGTGAATTTCATTGAAAAAGAAAGTGAGTAAGAGAAGCGAGAGGGAGAAAGTTATTTCCTTGCTACGGGCAAGAATCGGGAGGTCCAATGATCCATCATTGTCTTTAGATAAACAGATTTCGGATCATGAACTGGAAGTCCTTCTGGAAGAATTACAGATTTTTCAATTGGAATTGGAAATGCAAAATGATGAACTTTCTAATTCCTATCAAATGCTGGAATTGGAACGTACTAAATTTGTGGACTTCTTCAACCTTGCGCCTGTGGGCTATTTTATCGTTGATCATATTGGGTTGATAGAAGAGGCAAATCAAACAGGTATCGATATGCTGAAAATGCAGAAATCTAAAATTATCGGTAAGAAATTCCAAAGCTTTTTTTCAAATCAGGAATCAGAAATTTTCTATGAATTTATACACCGGTTGAACGTTGGAAATCATAAGCAAAATTGCGAAATTAAAGTGCGCTTGTTCAATGATCAGGAGTATCATGCCCGGATGGAGGGCATAGCGATTATTGATGTTGCGACCAACAAGCATAAATATTATGTAACCGTTATTGATATCTCTGAAAGTAAACGCGCCCAACTGGAACTCCTGAAAACGAGTCAAAGGTTAGAAATGACCTTAAATGCTTCCGGGGCGGGGACATGGACCATGGACGTGAGTCACAATAAGTTGTTTCTGGACGAGTATAGCTACTCCGTCCTTGGACTGATGAAATGGGAATTCGATGGCACAATCAAAGGCCTGATCTCTTTAATACATCCTGAAGATAAAGACGCGGCAAAAAGAATGCTGTTTAGTACCATGCATAATTTTGATGATTTGGATCTGGAATTTCGAATCCAAACTAAATACGGAGAAGTAAAGACGATTCAGGCCAAAGGACATGAAGTTGTAAATGACATTACACCCAGCTATTTTGTTGGGATTCTGATGAACATTACGGCACAAAAAAAGCTGGCTAAAGAAGCAGAGGAATTGGATAAACTGCAACAGCGGTTAATCTTGTCCACTACTTTTAATGCTCAGGAAAAAGAGCGGTATAGGATTAGCAGTGCCTTGCATGATAGCGTTTGCCAGATTTTATATGGTATCCGGTTAAATCTTTTGAATATACAGCTCAGTAAAAACCTGAAGGGGGAGTTTGTTAATGTTAATAAATTACTAGATCAGGCGATTAGAGAAACCAGGGAGCTTTCTTATGAATTGACTCCTTCGGTTCTCAGAGACTTTGGTTTTGTTTCCGGAGTTAAGGAGATGGCTCAAAGGCTAAGTACACCTGAATTCCAAATTAAAACGATCATAAAAGAGGATGTTTTTCCTATCAATGAAGAAGTACAATTGTATGCGTTCAGGATGATTCAGGAGTTGATTAATAACTGTATCAAACATGCGCATGCAACGGAGGCAAAGATCATGATCTACTCCATTGAGGAGAAGATGTATATCGTGATTAGTGATAACGGTTCTGGATTTGAAAAATCCGTCAAGGAATCCATCATATCAGGATCTGGAATTCGCGGGATCAAGAACCGTATTTTTCTTTTAAATGGAAAGATCAATGTAGATACGGGGAAGGTTGGGACAACGATCAGTATTCAAATTAATCAGGATCCGGACTTAATGGGAACTCCGGAAACTTAATCCGTTTGTGTTATGTCTAAAAATGAATTGAAAAATATCATTGTTATCGGAACTTCTGCCGGAGGGATCAATGCCGTTTCTAAATTAGTTGCGGGATTTGATCATGATTTTGATGCCGCAGTGTTTGTAGTGATTCATATTTCCAGAAATTCTTTAACGGAGGTTATTTTAAATCAGCTTCAAAAGCAGACTGTTTTAAAATGTGTTATTCCTAAGGATGGGGAAAAGATCAGAAATAAGGTGATTTATCTGGCCCCGGCCGACCATCACATGATGATAGATAAGACGAAAATTCTGGTCAGGAAAGGGGCTTATGATAACCACTGGAGACCTTCCATAGATGTGTTGTTTCGTTCCGCAGCGGCATCCTATGATTCTTGTGTAACCGGGATTATCTTAACGGGCTTATTAGATGATGGCACCTCGGGCATGTCGGCTATTAAAAGAAGTGGTGGCCGCTGCATGGTTCAGGATCCTCAGGAAGCAGATTTTCCGGATATGCCAAAGAGTGTGTTAAATAGTATGGAGGTGGATTACAAAGTTTCTATTAATGAAATGGGCTATATCTTGTCCGATCTGTTTTCCAGAAGTCAATGTGAAGTAGGCCATGTTCCTGCCGATGTGAAACTGGAAGCGGAAATTACCATGAGGATGAGTAGCAGTGTAAAAGATCTGGAGAAATTAGGACCTTTAACGCCTTTCACTTGTCCGGATTGTGGTGGGGTATTGGCCAGAGTAGAAAACGACCAGATTGCCAGGTATCGTTGTTATACCGGGCATACTTATACAGAAAAAGCACTGGAATCTGAAAAGATAAAAAGAATAGAAGAATCTTTATGGGTTGCCATTAGAATGATGGAAGAAAGAAAAAACCTACTTGAATCTATGGGATCCTATAATAGTCAGAGTAAAAATGAGCGCGTCGGACAAATGCAAGTCCACATTGAGCGTTTAAAAAGTATGATGATGGATTTTAATGAAAACCTGACTAGACAGGAACAAGATGACTTATCGTAATATTAAAATATAAAATTTAACTATATGTTACAGGTATTATTAGCAGAAGACCATAATATTGTCCGCAATGGCATTAAGATGTTATTGGAAACAGATGAAGGGATAAATGTAGTTGCTGAGGCTGTAAATGGCGTAGAAGCACTGGCTTATCTTGCCACTGGAAAGAAAGTGGATATTGTACTGGCTGATATTAACATGCCGGAAGTAGATGGCATGATGTTATTAAAGGCGGCGAAAGAGATGAATTCTTCTGCGCTAATCGTGATGCTTTCTATGCATGACAATGAAAAATATGTTACACAGGCATTTTCGGCTGGTGCTGTTGGGTATCTCCTGAAGAGTGTAGGGGCAGAGGAACTGATCTTTGCACTGAAACATGTAAATGCAGGAGGAAAATACCTGTGTTCAGAACTGTCCATGAGGTTGTTAGAAAAATGTAGTCAAAATGCAACAGCTAATGCTGTCAGGGCAGAGGTAACTCATGGCTTTTCTGACCGGGAAGTGGAAATTCTGGCCTTAATTGCAGTTGGACTCACCAATGTGGAGATATCCGAGCGTTTATTCATTAGTAGAAGAACAGTTGAAGGGTATCGCCAGGGTTTGATCGAAAAAACAGGTTCTAAAAATACAGCAGCATTGGTTCATTATGCCGTGTTGAATAGATTAATTGAATAAAAAGACATTTTATAGCTGAGTTGTTGTCTTTCAGTGGTTTAAATGTGGTTTTTGCGAAAAATACGTTAGATCAAATATGACTACCTGTTTTAACGATGATAAATACGCATTAGGAAGTTTTTTGGTTGTGAGGCATAGCTTTTGATATTTCACTGCTGTACTAATTAACAATCCTATGAACACAACCACAATAGATTTTAACTTTCAACTATGGAGCTATAAGGACAACTTAAGGTCTTTTGCTCTGGCATTTACTCAAAACGATGATGATGCCGACGATTTGGTTCAGGACACCATGTTAAAAGCAATTCGTTATGAAAAGAATTTTAAGCATGGTACCAATCTTAAAGGATGGTTATATATGATCCTGCGAAATACCTTTATCAATAGTTACAGGCGAAGAAATCTGGCGAAAACGTTTATGAATTATGGGGTAGACATTACCACTACAGGTGCTGCTTTAGGCGCATCGCATAATTCAGGAATGGGAAAGTGTATTTTGAATGATATTCAATGCGCACTTAAGAAATTGCAGCCTCAATACTACACTCCTTTTGTAAAGTATTTTGAAGGGTATAAATACCATGAAATTGCAAAAGAACTGAATATCCCGATAGGGACTGTGAAAACAAGAATTCACGTAGCAAGGGGGCTTTTGAAAAATGACCTCAAATCTTATCAGGATCAGTTTTTTAATAACGGAAATCCATTATGATTTTCCTAACCTTTTTACAAACAGAAAACCTCCTGTGAACACCCACAGGAGGTTTTTGCTATAGGTTAAGTCGTGTTTACTTAATTTTTACTGCGCTAACTTCAATCAGTATGGGGCCATTTTCAATCGGATAACCCGGAACTTTTGTTCCACTAAGCTGAACCTCTTTACCCTCAAAATCATTAAGATCTACACTACTGCTCTTCAGAGCATACGTTTTGTGATCCGATTCAATGGTGTGTGTACCATATTGGTACGTCGTCATTCCTGTTTTTTCAATTTTACCGGTTAAGCTAACAACATTTGCATCTTTTGAAGATTTCATGCTGCTACAGCCTGCAATACCGAAGCCTAGGGCTAAAAGAAGGATTAACTTTTTCATAGATTCTATTTTAGAGGTGGTTTATAGTTCTCTGATCCAGATATTACGGAAGCTCAATGGTTCACTTTTATCTCCGTGCGACTGCAGTTTGATCGGTGATGCACCATGTGCTTGAGTATAAGAAGGTAGTCCTACGTATTGTGAAGGGCCTTTCAGTTCAAAGTTATTCTGAACCACTACGCCATTAAAAAGAACAGTTACTTTCGCCGGACTTTTTAATGTACCATCTGTATCAAATATTGGTGCAGTCCAAAGTACATCATAGGTTTGCCATTCTCCCGGTTTTTTGGAAGGATTAACCATTGGAGTCGTTTGTTTGTAAACGCTTCCTGCCATTCCATTCGTATAAGTTGGATTGTTGTAAGCATCTAATATCTGCAATTCGTAACCCAGGTCTCCTTTTCCTATAGAGGCAAGGAAAAGTCCGCTATTGCCACGTGCTTGTCCTTCACCAGTGATATTTGCAGGAACTTTCCACTCCAAATGCAACTGATAATTATTGAAAGACTGTTTAGTTTCAATATTTCCGGTTTGTTTGTCTACAGAAAACTCGCCTTTATTTACTTTCCATTTCGCAGGTTGAGCCCTGTCATTAGTCATGACCCACTGGTCTAAATTCTTGCCATCAAAAAGGATAATGGCATCAGATGGAGCATTACCAGCTGTTTTTGCCGGAGTAACTACAGGTGGAACAGGCGTATAAAATTCGGTGTCCTCATGTTTGGCTTCCTGTGCATTCGCGAAACCGATAGTCCCAAGGATTAAAGTAGAGGTTAGGATGGCTTTATTCAAGTTCATAACTAATAATTAACGTGATATTTTTTTCTAATATACTATTATTGGAGAGAGTTTTAATTGAAAAACTTTTCCATTAGGTTTTGTCGCTCATTTGTTGCAAGATTGATGAGCTCAAAGCGTTTAGCAGAAGTAAAAGAGCCCATGTCGGTATCACTATTGATGTGAATAGTACCCAATAAAATAACATATTTACAGGTGTATTTTGTTTGATTTACCAGTTCATTGATGCGCTCATCTATGGCTTCATAGATCACTTCAGTAGCCTCTTTTAAGGGATGTACGGCAGATAGAATTCTTTCTTTTTCTTTCAGGATAATCTGCTCAATCGTATTCATTTGATAATCCATATCTTCCAGATGTCCGGGAACAATCGCATGAGCATGTAGCTTTTTTAAGGCACCTTTTGCAGCACCACAGCAATCCGTGCTGTTTTGCTGTCCATAACGGTGAATCTCGCCAAGGATACCTTCTTTTGAAATGCCAATATGTGGGCCATAATAGACTAAAACAGCCCCGTCATCAGGTACATGACTGGCAAAAGCACTCATTCCGCTCAATCCCGCGAAAGGAAATCCATCTAAACCACCTAGTTTAAATGGCCCCAGAAATTCATTGGACCTCACCGGAAATTGAATGCTGTTTACATCATCACTACAAATACTGTCGGCCATCATGATCTGAGCAGGTTCCAGATCTAATTGCTCCTCTACAAAATCAATTAACTTGTTGATACTGTCAATAGTAGAGATGGCGTTCGGATAATGTTGACGTATGACCGCCAGTTTTTCTCTTTTTTTCATAGCATTTCAAATATCTGATTTTCCAGAAGAATATAGGAATTAATTTATGGAGGGTTGGGCGGTGTTTAACAGAATTATATCGGTAAAACCCGATATGATCAGGCTAATGTCATCTCTTTCAGTTTAATAGGGATATCGGAAAAAGTCGATATATCTTTGTGGCATGAAACAGTTAGAAATATTTAAGGCCCTTTCCAATAAGACCAGATTAGAGATTCTGCTCTGGTTAAAGGACCCTGTGACGAATTTCCCGGAACACATCCATGCCGGGTTTGAAGCTGGCGTGTGTGTTGGCGAAATCCAAAAAAAGGCAGGGCTAACGCAATCTACTGTTTCTGAGTATTTGTCTATTCTTCAGCGTGCCGGCCTGGTTTCTTCTACTAGAGTAGGGCAGTGGACGTATTACAAAAGAAATGAAGAAACATTTACTGAACTGAGTAAAATTATAGAATCCGATATATAAATAATATAATTATGAATACAGAGAACTTGTTCAGACCCTTTAGTCTGAAATCATTAAATATAAAAAACAGAATAGTGATGGCGCCAATGTCTTTCTCGCCAAATGGTATTCCAGGAGCAGATGTAGCCACTTATTACACTAAAAGAGCAGCTGGAGAGGTTGGATTGATCCTTTCCGAAGGAACAGTGATTGATCGTCCGGCATCTTCTAATGATGCAAATGTTCCTCATTTTCATGGAACAGCAGCATTGGCAGGCTGGCAAAATGTAATCAATGAGGTACATGCAGCAGGTGCTGCAATGGGCCCTCAAATCTGGCACATGGGCATTATGGACAATCACCATTCCGGATGGGTTCCAGCTACACCATTTGAAGGTCCATCAGGATTAAACAGACCAGGATTCAGCAATGGAAATACCATGACGGAAGCCGATATTGAAGCCGCAATTCTTGCTTATGGTGCAGCAGCAGCAGAAGCAAAAAAACTGGGATTTGATACCGTAGAGATACACGGTGCCCATGGTTACCTGATCGACCAGTTTTTCTGGGAAGAGACCAATCTACGCACAGACATCTATGGCGGTAAAACCTTAGTAGAACGTAGTCGTTTTGCCATAGAAGTGATCAAAGAAGTGCGCAGACAAGTAGGAGAAGATTTTGCGGTTATTCTTCGCTTATCGCAATGGAAACCTGCTGATTATACTTTCCAGTTAGCGAAAACACCTCAGGAAATGGAAGATTGGTTACTTCCGATGGCCGAGGCAGGAGTAGATATTTTCCATTGTTCACAACGTCGTTTCTGGGAGCCTGAATTTGAAGGTTCTGATTTAAACTTCGCAGGTTGGGCTAAAAAAATAACTGGAAAAGCAACCATTACCGTTGGTTCTGTAGGCTTAAGCGGAGAGTTTTTGAAAGCTTTTACCGGTGAAAGTTCTGATCCTACTTCTTTAGATGAATTGATGCGTCGTATGGATAGAGCTGATTTTGATTTAGTAGCAGTAGGCAGACCTTTATTGTCTGATCCGAACTGGGTAAAGAAAATTAAAGAAAACCGTATAGACGAACTTAAAGGATTCAGTAAAGAAGCGTTAGGTCATTTGATTATGGACTAATCATTTATGGAAACAGGGAAACCTGTTCCTGAAAAAAACAAAATTGCCGCATGAACAGAAGTTGATGCGGCAATTTTTTTATAAAAAATAAACAGCTGCCTGCTAATATTTCAGGGCTTTAGCATTTAATCCAAAACTGGATTTTCTTTGAGATAGGTATCGATTTGCTGACCAACCTGATCCACTATTTCCTGTGGTTGTTCGGCCTCATTGCCGCCGGATTCATACCAGCCATTGTCATCCCTGATCAGGTATAGATAAAAATCTGAGCCGCCAGACTGGCTTTTGAAATAATAGGTTTTATCATCAGAGGTCGTTACCGGCCCCTTAACCATTTTACCGCCCGATAATTTTATTTCAGCGTCTAATAAATGCTTCTTTACACCCATGTTTTTTTACGAACATAGGCAATATAACTTGCATCCGGGCTTTTATTCCGCTATCGCTTACCGCTATATCTTTCTGAATTATTTTAGGAGTAACGCTTTCTTTAAATAATTGTTTTTATTTTAGCCGGATAACAAAGAAACCTTTTTTAAAATGCGTATTTACTTTCTTTTGCTGGCTTTATTGTGCCTTTTCAGCACCTTAGCGATCGCCCAGACTTCAAACCAAAATACGGGTTGGTTATTCCTGATGAATAACAATAAACTCACAAAAAAGTGGGGAACCCACCTCGATGTTCAATTGAGAACAGGAGATCAGTTTAGTCATTTGAAAAACGTGATGTTCAGACCGGGCCTGACTTATTTTATCAACGATAAAAGTGATGTAACACTCGGGTATTTATGGAATCAAACTTATATTCCAGTGGCTGACGCTGAGGATATTCAGCTTACAGAACACCGGATCTGGCAACAGTACATCTATAAACATAAAATTAATGCACTGAACCTAAGCCATAGATTCCGGTTGGAGCAACGTTTTATGGAGCAACAAAATGGCGAAAATCTATTTGCACAACGCCTCAGGTATTTTGCCAGGGTGATGCTGCCTCTGGCAAAAGGTCAGACTAATTTTCAAAAGGGTGCTTTTGTGGCTTTACAAAATGAATTGATGTTTAATGTGCAGCAGAAAGGAAATGTAAATGGTCATTTTTTTGATCAAAACAGAGCTTATCTGGCAGGAGGATACCGCTTTAGTAAGCAGCTTGACCTCGAAGCGGGCTACCTGAACCAGGCCCAGAAAATGCGCAGCGGACAGTTGATCAATCATGCCATTCAACTGGCCTTATATACCAGATTTTAAGCTATACCCGGTTTTAAATCAAATGTAACGAATCAGAATTTATCTTTTGATCGGCCTGTTGTCTTTTGAAGTATTCAACAAAGCCTGAAGTAGCACGCAAAGCTCCCTGCGTTTTGAGCTTTTCATTTGAGTATCCATAGGGAGATAAATGATTTGCGTTAAACACAGTGGGGAAGAGATTTCAGCTATTGGTTTTAGGGGAGTCAGTTTAATTAGACTGGAGGCTTTTGCTGTCGCATCAAAACCATGCTTACGGAGCTCCCCGATCAAATGGATGGGATCATTACATTCGATAGGCAATACCCAATAGCTGTGATTTTTATTTAAACGGCCGATTTTAACTGATTCAGGAAGTCCGTTTAATATCGATTCAGCCAGTATTTTTCTTTCCCTAATCGTAGATGGAGAGAATGTGTTCCACTTTCTTTCCAGTAAACGGTGATTGGCCAAACAGGGTCTGAATCTGATCTTCTTTAAAGGATCATTGCCTGGGAATCCACGGGTAAAACCGCTTAGCACCTCATCAAAATCTTTTCCGGAAGAGCGTATCAAATGATAAAATAAAGTATAGCAACTGTTGATGGTTAACAGTTTCATAAATAGGACTTTGAAAAGCTTTTTCAGGTAAATGCTGGTTTTCTGTCGGGATAACCCCTCATTTAACTGCTTTACTTTTAAGTACAGCTCAGGGTCTTTTATTTTAATCAGGGCTCCGCTTATGGCGGTATTCGTTTTGATCAATCCAAAGCTATACAGCAATACCGCGGTTTCCGGATGTCCAGGGTAATGATCAGGATACGATACCGCATCCTGATCCAATACCGCATCCTGATCCAATACCGCATGATCTCCGGGATCTCCCATAAAAGCCTGAGCTGCATCTTCAATCACTATCAAATGATGTTTTTTCGCCAGGCCAATGATTGCTTCCATATCCATTACTCCTCCAAAAAGCGGACTCAACAGTAAGGCTTTACTGGCAGGACTGATGGCTTTGCTAAGCTGTACCAAATCAATAGACAAAGTGTCTTTGTCTACAGAGACCGGCACCGGAATCAATTGATGGGCGCGGATGATGTTGAACATATCCGGAATATTAATATTGCTGACCAGGATTTCTGTGCCGGGAGGGTAGTTCAAAGCGGTCAGAACGAGATCCAGCCCGGTACGCACAGAAAGCGTAACCATCCTGCCGGCTTCTTTTGGAAACACAGGCGGATGATTTCCGGGGCGCAAGTATGCCGCAATGCAATAGCCAATGCCCGCGAAAGTATCTGAAAAAGTAAGGTCTAGTTTGCCTCTTGGGATCATCTGCTTATTTTCTTCCGAAGATAAGTTTAAAAAAATAAAATGTAGATTTACGGCATGATCAGCAGGAAAAGCACCTTTCTAAAGTATATTATTCTAGTTCAGTTGACTATAGGCATGGCCATTCCAATGCAGGTATTTGGCCAGCATCGCTTACAGCAGCTGGACGACCATATTCTGATTGACCTATCTGAGCGAAGAACCCCGGAAAAAACGAGTTTCTTTATGTTCCTGTCGAAATATAATGATGTGGTCAATGTTGGTGTTCCGGTGGGGCTGATGGCTGCGGGTGTGATCTCAAAAGACAAAGAAATGCGTCAGAATGCATTATACATCGCCAGCAGTTCTGCGGTAAATGTGGTTGCTACGCTGCTGATTAAAAAACTGGTAAAACGCCCGAGACCATTTAATGGATTGGTGAAAATTAACGCAGTTTATCAACCTTCTCATTACTCTTTCCCATCAGGACATACTTCTACCGCTTTCACTACTGCAACTGCTTTATCTTCGAGCTACCGGAAATGGTATGTGATTGCACCAGCTTTCCTCTGGGCGGGTTCTGTCAGCTTTTCCCGTTTATATCTTGGTGTTCATTATCCAACTGATGTGGCCGCAGGAGCCGTTTTAGGAACAGGATCGGCATTATCTATGGGCTTTTTGAGGGGAGATAAGTAAAGTGCTTTTTTTAATGCATAATAATATTTACATTTGCTAATATTTATAGTATTCCTGAGCTTGCAACTATAGGAGATGCAGGCAGCAGGGAGGATCCTGGATTGAACAAGCGTATGACCATAACCGTACTTCCAATTATAGAACCGGATATTAAACCGGCAGAGCCCTTAGTCAAAGTAATGAATGAACAACTGGTGCTAATGGCCAGAGAACTCCAGGATTTACATCTCAAAGACCTGGAATTAATGGAGCCTTTATTTGATGATATCGTAATTTATATCAGCTACAATAGTAAACAAGGCATACGCTGGAAGGTTGTCAATGATGTTCCGGAAGCAGCCATTACGGAAGTCGCAAACCAATGCGATAAATTAGGCTATGTGCGCTGGAAAACAGCGACACTAAATGCTTTCAACAGGGATTAAACTTCTTTTAGCTTAAAGTACTACTTTAATTTTCCGACGGATAACTGATCCCCTGTATCTTTATTTTTCACCGGGTATGAAACTTTTTTGAGCCTCAATGCGTATTTATGCTAAAGGCTTCAAATGAAAATCCTACGCTTAATGTTGTTGATCTATGCCTTAAGTATGGTGTCAGCTAAAGCTCAAAATCAACAGGAGATCAACAACGAATTTATCCAGCTGTACAAAGAAAATGCCGACCTTTCTTATATCTCTCCGAAAGGGGAAATAGGGGCGCCAGCTAAATACGTCATCAATGGAAGGCTAACCACGAGCTACTTTCTCCTGGCTACGGAAAAATTGCCTGTTGCTTTTGCAGTAGTGCCGGATTTTACGGTGCGGGTAAGGGATGAGAAATCTGCCGGGGTGCGGACTCCAAGTTTCAAACTTGGGGGAGCACTATTTGTTCGATTAGACAGGTCTGTTCCCAATTATAAATACGCGACCTTAAAATTTACCCACCATTCTAATGGTCAGGATGGCGAAGCATTAAACCCTGATGGCAGCATCAACACCATTACTGGTAATTTTACGACCAACTATTTAACCCTGTCTTACCATTTCGGAAAAGACCTCAATAAAGAAAAAAAACATGGTTACTACTCCTTAAATCATGAAGCGGGGTTCGAATGGCACAAATGGTTTAGTTATGAGAAGGCTTTGAAAAATGATTATGGCTTTAGCCGATTGTTGTACAGCTTTTCATTCCGGAATTATCAACCTGCAAAAGAGCAGTGGAGGTTAAATACTGAAATGAGTTATGCCATTAATCCAATGACGGAATACGCATTCAGCGCAATCAAAAAAAGACTGAATGCTGAACTTTCTTTTCATTATAGTTTCCCTTTTATGAACAATTCCTACCTCATGGGGGCTGCCGGATATTATGGTGAAGATCCCTATAATATATACTACAGGGATAAGTACAGCTACCTTCGGTTTGGAATTTCCAGTGGTATTTTGCGCGGAAAAAAGTAAAGGATTCGCAAAATACCAGGCATTCTAGGTAGCAGGTGAAAAAAAACATCCAGTATTTTGCGGTAATTTTTCCGGGTGTTAACGCTGTTTGTGAGCTGTAATCTATTGATTATCACTATTAATACCTATCTGGAATGCCTTGCCTGTCCGCCAAATTAGTCCGGATTACCCTTCCATTTGTTGCGGTTAACACTATAATCGTAACTAATTCGTTTTATTCCTTAATCATTGGATAATAATTTTTATTTTTAACAAACACAAAAACATAAATGAAAATTCTAAGAACACGCACACTAATCGTTGCGATGGGGTTGTTAACCCTTTCGATGCAAGCCTGTAAGACTAAAAAATTAGTCGCAAAACCTGTTACACCACCAGTGGAAGCTAAAGTTCCTGTTGTGGAAGAAAAACCAGCTCCGGCACCAGTAGAAGAAAAAGAAGCACCTGAAGAAAAAGCAGACTTTAACTTTACGAACGTTCAGTTTGAGTTCAACTCTGACGTATTAAAAACGGCATCTTTTGGCATCCTGGATCAGGTAGTTAGTCAAATGAAAAAATCACCTGAGGCAATATTAACCATTCATGGTAATTCTTCGACAGAAGGATCTGCTGCACACAACATGTCTTTATCGGTAGACCGTGCAAATGCGGTTAAATCATACCTGGTAAATGCAGGTTTAGATGGCAAGAAGTTAGCAATTAAGGGACATGGAGCTACAAATCCAGTCACCAAAGACACTTCTGAGGCTGGAAAAGCTTTAAACCGTCGTGTAGAATTTAAAGTGAAATAAAAACATAAGGGTCGGAGCGTGAGTTAATTCGTAATCGGTAGGCTGAAATGAAAAGTAGAGCCAATACCAACCTCACTCTCCACCCATATTTTACCCCCATGGTGTTCTACAATCTCTGAGCAGAGGTATAATCCGATACCAAAACCAGAAATGTTTTCGGTGTGTTTTGTTTCTACCCGAAAGAACCGTTCAAATAATTTTCCGAGCGATTGCGGTTTAATCCCCATTCCTTCATCTTTAATACTGACTTGCGCGGCCAATTCCGTAATCCGGCAATTCACTTCTATTTTTTTGCCTTTCGGCGAATACTTCACTGCATTACTCAATAAATTGGAAACTACAGAACCGATTTTATCACGGTCGGCATAAACAGTAACGGCTTCACAGGTTGCTAAGGAAATGGTATGTTGTTGAAGGGTCGTATTGCTTTCCTCAATCATTTCTTTGATCAAATGACTAAGGTCAAAATCCGCCATATCCAGGTGGATCTTTCCGGATTCCAGGCGGGAAAGATTTAGGAAACCATTGATCATGTTGGTCATTTTTTTGACCTGTACATGCGCTTTGTTTAAACAGGAAGCAATAAAGAGGTCGTTTGGTGCTTTTAATCGGAGCATCATCAATTGAAGATATCCATTTAAAGAAGTCAGGGGAGTTTTTAACTCATGGCTCACCATACCAATGAAATCATTTTTACGGATTTCATCCTGTTTCTGTTCGGTAATGTCGAGCATCATTCCGGAGAAATGCGCCGGATGTCCGATCGCCATGGGGTAAAGACGACCTAATGCCCTCACCCAACGGGTATCTCCATGATCACGGCCCACAATCGGATGTACAATACTAAAATCGGTTCCGGTTTCAATTGATTTTATGATGGCATCGGCAACTTGCTTACGGTAATCCTCATGCACCTGATCCAGCGTGTCAGCGAGGGAAACGGCTTCATCAGGCCCATAACCAAACAACTCTTTCATCCTTGGAGAAGTAAAGAACGTATTGGTTTCAATGTCCATTCTCCAGGTGCCCACATTGGCAGATTCGATGGATAAGCGGAGCATTTCTTCAGCCTGTTCCACTTTTTTTCTGGCAAGCACCTGTTCGGTGATGACATTGGCCACCATCAAAATGCTTTTCGTTTTTCCATGACTATCTTTTATCGGTTGATAAACAAAATTCGCATAAAACTCTTCCAGTTTATCGTCTTGTTTCAACAAACCCCTCACTTCATTTCCATTATAAGGTTCGCCGCTGGCGAGTACGGTTTGCAGTAAACTGAAAAATGGCTGTCCGCTCAATTCCGGAGAAGCTAGCGCCAATGGCATCCCAATAATTTCTTCGCCTTTATTCCATTCCAACATAGCCTGCTTGTTTGCAGACTCGATAATGAGCTCAGGCCCTGTAAAAAGCACGATTGAAACCGGAGCGTCGTCCAGCATATACCTGATTTTAGCCTCACTTTCTGCCAGTTCCGCTAGTGTTCTTTCTATCTTTTGATCTGCCTGCACTTTTGCAGTAGTTTCAGAACAGATGGCCAGTACACCACCCGGTTTTCCAGGCAGGTCTTTTACTTTACTAAAGCTAAATGTCCAGTAAACATCCTCCATCTGGTTATTTCTGAAAATGGGGAGTAAGATATCTTCACACCAGGTTGCATCGCCACCAGCCATAGCCTGGCTAATCATCGGTTGAACGGTATCCCAGATTTCCGGCCAGCAGGCTTCGGCAGCTTGACCAAGCGCAGTAGGGTGCTTCCCCTCATCGCCAAGACTTTTCCTGTAAGCATCATTATAAAACTGGATCAATTCAGGGCCCCACCATAAAAACATCGGAAAACGGGAAGATATGATCGTAGAAATTGTGGTTAGTAAACTTTGCGGCCATTGTTCGGGCGATCCTATCACTGTTTTTGACCAGTCATATTCCCGAATCAGCTGTCCCATTTCTCCACCTCCTTCTAAATAGTACTGGTAGTTCGGTTCTTGGGTATGATGTGGAAGCATAGAAGACGTGTTAATGAAGGCTCAGGAAAAAAATCTATAGCATTGGAATCTGCTTTTGTGATGAAATTAACCAAATATTATTATCCATTAAAACTTTTTTGAATAAAAATTCAATATCCTGATATCAAAAGCATTTGAAAAATCAGGACATAAAAAAACTGGCAGGTGGGGTCTGCCAGTTAACTAACATCAAATACAAGTTTAAGATATATTTGATTACAATAGAGCGTAATGATTATTTTGTGGAAGATCCGATACACTAAATAGTTTCTTTGATGGGGTAGTTGCAAATAGAATACTGG
This sequence comes from Pedobacter gandavensis, assembly GCF_032677645.1. GTDB lineage: Bacteria > Bacteroidota > Bacteroidia > Sphingobacteriales > Sphingobacteriaceae > Pedobacter > Pedobacter gandavensis_A. Next base: position 240,960 of record NZ_JAVTSB010000012.1, read on the forward strand.
AAACAGTTGCATTTCTGACGTATTTATTAACTTCACTATGATAATGATAATTGCAAATTCCGGTAGTATATTCTGTATTCATTTCTAAATTCAAAAATAAACAGGGGTTTTGTTCGGAATCCATCAGTTTATGACCTTTAAGTTGCAGAGATACACTTGCAAGATGGTCATGATTTTGGTAACTTCCGAGGACTTTAAAACTTAAGTTAAGCGGGCCTGTGAGTTCTTTTAAGGTGATAATGGCTGTTCCTGAAATACTACCTGAGGAATGTTGCTGCAAATTTAAGTGCAGCACAGGCTGAAATAACCCATCACAAAGGATGCGTAGGTTTATTGGTTCGGTTTGTAGGTGTTCAGTTATCATTGGAGGTTGATATTTTGATTCCCCTAAATTAGCGCTAGTTCATCATGACCGTAAGGGTGAAAATACCCAAATAGAAAAACAGGTAAAAATACCCCCTTGTGAAGCCGGAATTTTGGGTTAAATCCTGCTTTTTTAAACAATTATTGATTTTTTTGGTTCTAAATAAATAACTTCTACTATGAAAAAAACATTACCTCTTCCATTATGGACTATTGCCGTTCCTATTTTAGCCTGGATTGCCTATTTTGGAATGTCATTAGACCTGGGAAATATCTACTCCTTTGTCCTTGCCGCAGTATTAATTGGTAGCGTATTGGCCGCTGTACACCATGCCGAGGTGGTTGCCCATAGAGTCGGCGAACCTTATGGAACCTTACTACTGGCACTGGCCATCACGGTGATCGAAGTTGCGTTGATTGTTTCCTTGATGTTGACCGGAGGACCGGAAACCACCGCTTTAGCGCGTGATACGGTACTGGCTGCGGTCATGATCATTTTAACCGGAATGATTGGTACCTGTTTATTAGTGGGCGGTGCCCGATTCAAAGAACAGGTGTTTAGTTTGCAGGGGGTAAGTGCTGCATTGGTTACGCTTTCCGCGATTCTGGTACTCACCCTGATCCTTCCTAACTATACAACGAGTAAGGCCGGACCGGTATATACCTCCGCACAACTGGCTTTTGTAGCTGTAGTTTCCCTGGTTTTATATGGTACTTTTGTATTGGTTCAAACCGTTAGACACCGTGATTTTTTTCTTCCTCCGGAAGCGGATGGCAATGAAGATGCACATGCGGAACCACCTGCTAAAAATGTCGCCCTATGGAGCGCATTGTTATTATTGGTCTGTTTAGGTGTCGTTGTTTTACTGGCTAAAGCCTTAGCACCTGATATTGAACTTGCCGTTGTAAACGCAGGAGCGCCGAAATCCTTAGTAGGGGTCATCATTGCTGCGGTTGTATTGTTGCCGGAAGGCCTGGCTGCTTATCGTGCTGCCAGAAAGAACCGACTTCAAACCAGTCTTAATCTGGCAATGGGCTCTGCACTGGCGAGTATCGGTTTAACCATTCCCGCAGTGGCGATTGTATCCATGGTAACCGGAATGACCATCACCCTGGGCATTGACATGAAATCTACCGTGCTTTTATTGCTGTCGTTGTTTACGATTATGCTGTCTCTGGCTACCGGCAGAACCAATATTCTACAGGGGATCGTCTTACTAGTTATTTTTGCAGTCTACTTATTTACCATTATAGCCCCTTAAAATAATGATTTTTTTTCTAGTTCTTTGGTTGAGCTTTGTGCCCGGGGAGCCATTCCCCGCCATTGGAGGTGCGTTGGCGGGGCCTTGTAGGGCCACGAAGCCTGTCACGTACGGATTAACCCCGAATTATCCTTAGATTTACACCATGATAAAGGTAAACAACATAGAAGGGTACGTAGAGTTCGATGCTAAGATTTTAAAAGATTGGATCGATAACGGAGTTAATTATGTGAAAATTGTTGACCTTAATGTAAAAGGCAGTATCGAAGCCTTTGAATTAATCCCCAATTCTGAGATTCCGGACACAGGTGACCTGATCCATCATATCCTCTCTGAAGATATAGAAGATTTACTAGATACCATGGAAAAAGTGAAATTCTTAGTCCACGAAATCTATTTAGAAGACGACGAAGAAACAGCTTAGTTTCGAAACAGAATTTTGTCATTTATAAATGAGCTATGTAAAGGAAAAATGGTCCGGAGCATGGCTTTTTTTGATTTCAGCCAGTTGGAATTCTTTCCAACCTGAAGTTATTTTCTTCAATAATCTTTATAAGAAGACTTTACAGAATAAACCCTATTAAGTGTAATCATTTCGCGCCATTTTCCCAGCATCTCATTTGTCATAAATTGAATTGTTTTTCCACCGAATGTGGATAACCGTTTAGAGTCTTTCTAGATAATATTCGCCAATTTTGAAATCCATCATCAGCCCTGCATGAGGGTTGATTTATTAAAAAATCCTACGAAATGAGTACTAAAAGAATCATCAAATTCGAAAAAGAAGATTGTAGCCCATGTAATATGGTCTCTGAATATCTGGATAGAAAAGGAATGGTATACGAAACCATCAACCCTTTTAATGAACCTGAACTGGCCATGCAATTCAGAGTACGTTCAGTACCTACGGTGATTCTTATGGAAGCAGAACAGGAACTGGCAAGAGTAATCGGTTATAAACCGGAAGAATTAGCGGCTTTAGCTGTAGGATAACCCTGTTTTTCTGATGACCTGCATTTATTATGACAGTAAGACTGGTAACGTAGAACGGTTTGTAAACCGTTTAAAGTTACAGCGTAACTGGAATATTCAAAAGATTGATCAAGTGTCCGGCCCATTAAAGGAAGGACACCTGATTACTTATACCACAGGTTTTGGCGAAGTGCCGGTCTCCACTTTACGTTTCCTCGAAGAAAATCGTAGCGCGATTATATCCGTTACTTCCAGTGGAAATAAAAACTGGGGACCCAATTATGCACTCGCTGCGAAAAAAATATCTGCCCTGTTTCAGCTCCCGATATTGATGCAGTTTGAGCTCTCAGGAACCGCAGATGATATTCAAAAATTTATAGATAATATAGAAGGCTAAAGATATGGTAACTAAAAAATGGATCTTGTTGAACAACGAGATCATGGTTAAAAAAGACGACGAATTCAGCCTTAGCAAAGACAAGGAAGCTGTTCGTTCTTATTTTTTAGACTATGTAAATAAAAACACGGTTTTCTTTTACAACCTAAAAGAGAAGATCGATTACCTGATTGAACAGGAGTATTACATTGATTTCTATCAATGGTACACGTTTGAACAAATGGAAGAAGTGTACGACCTGGTATATGCAAAGAAATTCAGGTTCCAGTCTTTCATGAGTGCATTTAAGTTTTTTCAAAGTTATGCCCTTAGGGATGATAGCGGAGAGAAATTTCTGGAACGTTATGAAGACCGCGTTGTCGCAGTTTCTCTATTTCTGGCCAGAGGCGATGTTCCTCAAGCCAAACAATATGCAGAATTACTGATCAATCAGGAATATCAACCTGCAACACCAACCTTCTTAAACTCCGGAAAAAAACGCTCTGGCGAATTGGTTTCCTGCTTTTTAGATGAAATCGGTGATAACCTGAATGGAATTGGATACGCCATTGATTCTGCAATGAAACTTTCTTCTATTGGCGGAGGTGTTTCTTTTAACATCTCTAAAGTGCGTGCAAGAGGTGAGTCCATCAAAGACGTTGAAGGACGTGCTGGTGGGGTATTGCCAATTATGAAAATTCTGGAAGATACTTTTTCTTATGCCAATCAGCTGGGGCAACGTCCTGGTGCAGGAGCGGTATACTTAAACATTTTCCATACGGATATTGAAGAGTTTTTAGATTGTAAAAAGATCAATGTGGATGAGAAAGTCCGCATAAAATCCCTTTCTATTGGCGTGATCATGCCTGATAAGTTCATGGAACTGGCAGAGAATGATGAAGCTTGTTATTTATTCTATCCACATACCGTATATAAACAATATGGTAAATATCTGGATGAATTGGATATGAATGAGATGTATGAAGAATTGGTGACCAATCCTTTAGTGAAAAAGAAAAAGATCAATGCCCGTCATTTGATGGTGAAAATTGCTCAGACACAAAAAGAGAGTGGTTATCCCTATTTGTTTTTCAAAGGAAATGCCAATAAATCACATGCATTAAAGGAACTTGGAAACGTGAAGTTCTCTAACCTTTGTACAGAAATCATGCAGATTTCAGAGGTTTCAGATATCGAAATCTATGGCAAAGAAGATACCATCCGTTACGGAATTTCTTGTAACCTTGGCTCTTTGAATATTGCGACAGTAATGGAGAATAAAAGGATTAAAGAGGCGGTTGCAACTGCTATGCGCTCTTTAACCGTGGTTTCCGACCTAACCGATATTGCCATGGTGCCTTCTGTTCAGAAAGCAAATAAAGAATTGCACAGTGTGGGCCTTGGTGCCATGAACTTACATGGTTTCCTGACGAAGAACTTTATTATGTATGAAAGTGCAGCTGCACTTGATTTCTGTAATGTTTTCTTTATGATGGTCAACTTCTATTCGATTCAAAGTTCAATGGAAATTGCAAAAGAGAAAAATGAAACTTTTGTAGGCTTTGAGCAATCAGAATATGCAAATGGTAATTATTTCCAACCTTACCTGATCAAGGATATTGCCCCAATGAGCGATAAAATTACAGGTCTGTTCGAAGGAATGGCGATTCCAACTGTTGCGGATTGGACTGCTTTGATGAATGAAGTGAAAATTCATGGTCTTTATCATGCTTACCGTCTGGCGATTGCGCCAAATCAATCTACTTCTTATATTATGAATGCAACGGCTTCGGTGATGCCGGTGGTGGATGTGATTGAGGTAAGAGAATATGGCGATAGTACTACATATTACCCAATGCCTTACCTGGATAATGACAATTACTTCTTCTATAAATCTGCTTATGATATGGATCAGAAGAATGTATTGCGTCTAATCTCAGTAATTCAAAAACATGTGGATCAGGGAATTTCAACGATTTTACATACCAATACGAAAGACAGTACGCGTGATATCGCTAAATACTATATCTATGCGCATAAAATGGGCCTGAAATCTCTGTATTATACCCGTACGCGTAAAGCGACCATTGACGAATGTGTTTCCTGCTCGGTTTAATTCCCGGCAGTAATTAATTACCTTATTAAATTAAATAAATGAGTTCATATAAAGCAGTAAACTGGAATACACCTGAAAATGATTACGCAGGAATGTTCTGGGAGCAAAATCTTCGTCAGTTTTGGGTGGATACCGAATATATTCCTTCCAAAGATATCGACAGCTGGAAGTCTTTGAGCCCTGAAATCCAGGAAGCTTATAAAAAAGCATTGGGTGGCCTAACTTTATTGGATACCCTGCAAAGTCATACCGGCATGCCTAAATTGTTAGACCATATCGATGGACTGCAAAATAAAGCGGTATTGTCGTTTATGTGTATGATGGAAGCAATTCATGCCAAATCTTACTCTACCATTTTTACTACAGTAAACAGCACTGCGGAAATCAATGAGCTGTTCGAATGGGTAGAAAACAATAAATTGTTGCAATATAAAGCAGCTACTATTGATAAATATTATAGAAATCTGGATGCACAGAAAGTAAGCGACGAGACCTTGTTTATGGGCCTTGCAGCTTCTGTATTGCTGGAATCTTTCTTATTCTATAGCGGTTTCTTTATGCCGTTATGGTTGGCCGGACAAGGTCAGATGGTAGCTAGTGCGGATATCATTAAAAAGATTGTAGCTGATGAGTCCATTCACGGTGTGTTTGTAGGTTTACTGGCTCAGGATCTTTATAAGAAATTACCTGATCCGGAAAAAAGTAAACAAGAGCTGATCGATCTTTTGATGGAGCTTTATGAAAATGAGTTGAAGTACACAGATGAGTTGTATACGGAAGTTGGTCTTACTGCCGATGTAAAAGAATATGTAAGATACAATGCCAATAAAGCCATGATGAACCTTGGTTTTGATGAGCTTTTTGAAGTGAAATCGGTTAATTCTATTGTATTAAACGGCTTAAACGGAGAAACAACACAACATGATTTCTTCTCTAAGAAATCGACAAACTATGAGAAAAGTATGGAAGTAGTACACCTGAGAGATGAAGATTTTCAGGTAGCAGCAGAACCGGTTTTCTAGTTCATCTTTTCCAAAGAATTGTACTGAACCATTCAGGTGGTTTAGCTCCATAGTTCAGGTAAAAATAATCCTGTCTTTAAAGGTTTTAAGCGACCTGAGGAAGACAGGATTTTTTTTTAAAACAAATAGGCTAAGTATCAGTGTTTAATATGATATATATCATGTTTCTTTAATTCAGGATTGTAGACCTTGGTTAAAGATCAATTAAAACACAGCAGATGAAAACTATTTTGATTCCCACCGATTTTTCTCCCAATGCAGACCATGCCGCGTTTTATGCTTTGGAACTTGGCAAAAAGATGAAAGCAAGTCTTAAATTATGTAATGCGGTTATGATTCCGGCAGCAGCCAGTATGTCTGCACAGGTAGCCTGGCCTTTGATGGACTTGGGTACGTTGAGCGCAGATGCCAACCGCGAGCTAAAGAAACTTGCGGAAAAGCTGAAAAAGCACATTCAGGAATCCGGTGCTTCTGAAGAGGAATATCCACCAATGGAGGTTTCTGCAGAGGTAGGAACGGTTCCTGAAGTAATCAGTATGCTGGCAGAAAAAGAAAAGATCAACCTTGTGGTGATGGGAACCTCAGGGGTAGGGGGCTTAAACCGGTTTTTTCTGGGGAGCACCAGCAGGGATTTAATAGATGAAGCCAGTATGCCTGTTTTATTGATTCCGCCGGGAACGGATTTTAAACCATTGAAAAGAATTGCATTTGCAACAGATTTCAGTGCAGGAGACATTGCATTGATTCACGCGCTATCTTATCTTGCCCGGGCTTTTAATGCAGAAATTCTCTTGGTACACGTCAGTCCGGATGATTTTGATCCTGAAATCGATCAAAAGAAAGTCGATGCGTTTTTAAATGAAGTGACGTGTAAGCTGAACTACCACAAGGTCTATTTTCGCCATGTTAAAGAGATGGGGGTTGATGAAGGTTTAAACTGGTTAACCGACCATGTAGCTATCGATATGCTGGCTATGGTTCACCGCAGACATTCATTTATCAAAAGACTATTTGATGGTAGTCACACTCAAAAAATGGCCGTTCATGTAAAACTTCCTTTGCTCGTATTTCCTCCTGAATTCCATACTGTGCTTTAAGGTTACTAAAATTTAACCGGGTATTCCTATTTTGATTTTTATTGCAAATAAAAGTTGGGTAAAGCGTAAATTTGAGCGCTTATGGGAATATCAAAGAAGGAGGAGGAGGTGTATATGATGGATGGTTCTCAGGAACGGTTGTTTCCATTGCTAATGGCTTATCAGCAAGCAGTGGATACCAGTATAATTTCTTCCATTACAGACGTAAAGGGAACTATTATTCATGTAAATCAACGCTTTTGTGAAGTTTCTCAGTTTAGCAGACAAGAGTTGCTGGGACAAAATCACCGCATCATCAATTCCGGTTATCACCCTAAAGAATTCCTTAAAGAGATGTGGAAGACCATTGGAAGAGGGGAGGTCTGGCATGGTGAAATTAAAAACCAAGCCAAAGACGGCTCCTTCTATTGGGTGGATAGCGTGATTGTTCCGATCAAAGATTTGGATGGCAAACCCCTGCAATACCTTTCGCTAAGAACGCTCATTTCTGAACGTAAAGAGAAGGAAGAAAGAGACAGAGAAGACCAGGTCAATGCGATGGAAGAAATGCTGTTTAAAATCTCCCATGAATTGAGACAGCCAGTCGTGAAAATACTGGGTTTATCAGAATTGATAGATCATTCTCATAATTCTGCGGAAGATTTGAAAATCATGATCGCAGGGATCAAAGAGTCGGCAATTATGCTGGACAATTATACGAGGGAACTTGCCGGCTTTGTCAATAAGATCCGTAATGAGCAAGATTCGGAGCCTGGGACATAATTTGTAACCTATGGGATTCTTGTGACAGGAGGGGTTCGTGATTTCTTTTAATTGTACCAGGTTTTCCTTTGATAGTACAACTGTGAGTACTCTTGAAATGTGAACTTTGTTGAGACAAATGAAAATAGCAATTATTAGTGACCTTCACGCCAATTTGCCGGCACTCAAAGCAGTGTTATCAGATATCGCCTCCTTTAATCCGGATCAGATTTATTGTCTGGGCGATTTAACAGACGCTGCACCCTGGCACAATGAGGTGATTGAGCTGATTAAAGACAGGAATATTGCTACCATCATGGGAAATCATGATGAACGTATCGCTTTTGATCATCCGATAACCCCACTTTCTAAACACAGTTTAAGGGAACAACAAGCCCGTTTGGATGCCATCAATTATACTAAACAGCACATTACTAAGGATAATAAGGCTTTTCTGGCCGCTTTACCCGCTACCATAAGACTAGAAACTGAGGGGATGACCATTTTACTGGTTCATGGAAGCGCGGATAATAATGAGGAATACCTGTATGAAGATGCCGAAGAAAGCCGGATCTCCGAAATGTTCCGGAAAGAACAAGTGGAGCTGATTGTTTCCGGACATACCCATATTCCTTTTATACGTTATCTGCGGGAATCAAATGATCAAAAATTACCGGAATCAGTTGCTCAAAATCTGACTGGTTCATTTGCTCAAAAGACCAGATTACTGATCAACACAGGGTCAGTAGGGCGTTCAAAAGAAAAAGACCGTAAAGCTTGCTACCTGCAATTAGAAATCCTGAGTGCCAGCGATGGGGTCGGACTTGAACGTCTGAAACCCGTGATTAGAAAAATCACCTATCCAATTGAGGAAACCATCAGGGGTATACGAAATAGTCCGGTTCCGGATTTTTATGCGGATTTCCTGGAAAATCAGGAGCAGGTTTAGCCTGCTCCCTGCTTGTTTAATTATTACTTACCAAAACTATCTGTAACTGCTTTACCTCTCCAGCTCTGTGGGAGTTTTAAGCCCATAATCCAGGCCAGGGTTGCTGCGGTATCATACGTGATGATCACATCTTTGATCTGATGATTTTTCTTCACACCAGGGCCATTAATTACCCATGGAATCTGTACTTCATCCAGCGTTTTGCCACCATGTCCTTTACCGGTTCCACCGTGATCCGCTGAAACCATAATGATCGTTTCTTTCTCAATTCCGGCATCTTTTACTGCCTGTACAATTTTTCCGATTCTTTCATCTACCTTTTTCAACTGCTCATAATAAGCAGGGGTACGGTGACCAATCTCATGACCGGTATGGTCTGGCTCATCAAAATGAACGAAAGTGAAATATGGCTTTTCTCTTTTGATAATCGCTGCAGTGGTGTCTGCACAGAAATCATCTTTATCATTTCCAGGCACCACAATACTGATGGCATCTTTTTCTACCAATGGTCCGATTCCAGGCCAGCTGTAGATCACCGCAGTTTTTGCATTAGGCTTCTGATCTCTGATCACGCTAAAAATAGAAGGGAAGATACCATACTTTGTTTTCGTTACCGAAGGGATTTCCGGCGTTTTACTTCCCCATTCCGTATAGCCATGTTCCGTAGGACCAGCGCCCATCAGCATAGAAGCCCAGTTTACCGCGCTGGAAGATGGAAGTACCGATCTGGCTTCCAGACTTGAAGCTCCGGTTTCCATGAGCTTTTTAAGATTCGGCATTTGCGCATCAGGAATAGCATAAGCACCAAGGCCGTCACAGCCAATCAGGATCACATGTTTTACATTTTTTACTTGTGCATTAACGCCAAAACCGGCGCAAAGCAAGCAAAAGGCAATAATTGATTTTTTCATTTGTGTGGTTTATAAAGGTTAATCGTATTGAAAAGTTAAATATATATGTTAAGATGTTTAGTTCTATTAAACACGTGTGATTTTTTTGTTGTATTTCCGCTCCCGGTTGCGGGAGCGCTGAGTAAGCCGGACATAAAGAAGCCCCCTGGATTTTGACAATCCAGGGGGCAGATTAATACCTTATTTTCAGTAGTAAATTACCAGCCTTTAATAGCGCCTCCTTTAAAGGCTTCTTTTGCGGCTTTTTCTACTTCTGCAGATTGGTAAGCTTTAACAAATTTCAATACTTTCTCGTCGTTTTTATTGTCTTCTCTGGCTACGATGGAATTGACGTAAGGAGAATCCTTTGCTTCCACAAATAAACCGTCTTTTTCAGGGCTCAGACCTATCGGAGCGGCAAAGGTATTGTTGATGATGGCGATCGTTACATTTTTGTCGTCCAATGCTCTTGGCAACTGTGGTGCCTCTAATTCCAGAATCTTAAGCTTTTTAGGATTGCCGGTAATGTCATGCACAGTTGGCAACAGGCCTACACCTTCTTTTAATTTAATCAGGCCAAATTTCTCCATTAATAACAAGGCTCTTCCGCCATTAGTGGCATCATTAGGGATAATTACGGTGCTTTCATCTTTAAGTTCTGATAAAGATTTGATCTTTTTTGAGTAACCTGCAAGTGGGAAAACAAATGTGTTGCCTACGATGGCAAATTTATACCCACGTTGTTTGGTCTGCACATCCAGATAAGGCTTGTTTTGAAAAACGTTCAGGTCGATGTCTCCCTGTTGAAGCGCCTCATTTGGCATTACGTAATCGTTAAACTGTACCAGGTCTACTTGCAGACCGTATTTCTCTTTGGCAACTTTCTTTGCTGCTTCTGCTAAACTATATTCCGGACCGGATTCTACACCAACCTGAATATAGTTGGGATCGGTGTTCTTTTTTGTACCTCCACAGCTGATAAAAGCTGCTGAACTGGTTAAAATGGCTATTGCCGCAATAAATTTGATTTTTGTATTCATTTGTTTTTCATATTTGATAGGTGTCTTTCCGATTTGATGTCTTTCGGGAAGATTACCTGTGGTCTACTCTTTTAGCGATAATATCACCCAGAAACTGGATGATAAATACCAGGGCAATTAACAATACCAGTACCGTGTTCATCACAAATACATCGTACCCAACATAGCCATATTGGTAACCAATCTGGCCTAATCCACCTGCACCAACTGCACCGCCCATGGCCGAATAACCAACCAATGTGATCAGGGTCACAGAAGCACTGTTGAGGATGGAAGGTAAAGCTTCCGGCAACAATACCTTATATACGATCTGGAAAGGAGTGGCGCCCATGGCCCTTGCGGCCTCTACCAATCCACCCGGCACTTCAATCAGACTGTTTTCAATCAGTCTGGCGATAAATGGTGCGGCCCCGATACTCAAAGGAACAATTGCCGCTTCCACACCAATAGAAGTGCCTACAAGCGCTCTGGTAAAAGGAATCATCCAAACGATCAAAATGATAAACGGAATCGAGCGGAAAATGTTTACGATAATTGAAATGGTATGGTTGAAGGTTTTATGTTCTAAAACCTGTCCTTTTCTGGTCATAAATAAAAGCACACCCGTAGGTAAGCCGATTACAAAACCGAAAAATCCGGAAACAAAAGTCATGACGATGGTTTCCCAGGCTCCCTTAGCAAGGAGCAAAATCATTGAATCAGACATAACCTATTACTTCTACTTTAATGTTTTTACTTTTATAAAATTCTATCGCCTGAAGGCTATTTTCCTGGGTACCGAAGACTTCAATCAGCATCACACCAAATTTAACCCCACCGGCATAATCCATTCTTGCACTAATCACATTACTGTCAATCTGGAAATGACGGGCAACCTCTGATAAGACCGGGTCATCAACCGATTGTCCGGTAAATTCAAGTTTCAATAGCGGGCGTTTGTTTTCCGCAGGTTCAGCAACCAGACGTGCTTTATAGTCTGCCGGGATATCGAGGCTCAGGGCAGAGGCAATAAATGCTTTTGCCAGCTCCGTTTTTGGATGAGAAAAGATCTCACTCACCGCGCCTTGTTCTATCAGTTTACCTTCAGAAATTACGGCAACCTCATCGCAAATGTCCTTTACGACCTCCATTTCATGCGTAATCAACAGGATGGTGATGTTTAGTCGTTTGTTGATGTCTTTCAGTAAAGTGAGGATAGATTTGGTAGTTGCAGGGTCTAACGCACTCGTTGCCTCATCGCAAAGCAATACTTTAGGGTTGCTCGCCAGAGTTCTGGCAATCGCTACCCGCTGTTTTTGTCCACCGGATAAATTTACCGGATAATCATGGTGTTTTTCATTTAACCCCACCAAATCAAGCAGCTCAGTTACTCTCTTTTCGATTTCGGCTTTTGGGGTATGGTCTAATTCCAGGGAAAAAGCAACATTCTCAAATACCGTCCTGGAAGAAAGTAGGTTGAAATGCTGGAAAATCATACCTATATGTCTTCTGGCTTTAGCCAGTTGTTTCGGAGAAAGATTCATCAGGTTTTGACCATCCACAATCACTTCTCCGGAAGTTGGTTTTTCAAGCAGATTTACGCAGCGGATCAATGTGCTTTTGCCTGCTCCTGAACTACCGATTACCCCGAATATTTTACCTTCAGGTACCGTTAAGGAAACCCCGGATAGGGCAGTGATCGCTCTCGTCTTCTGGAAAAACTTCTTCGTTACATTTCTTAATTCAATCATTACCCGGAAGTTTTTTTGACAAAGATAACGTTTCAGGGCATTAGAAACGCGATTAATTCTATGAGATTGGTATAGAATGTAATTTCGAAATCATGAAATCAATGAAAACTGCTATATTGGAGCTTGATATCAAGTAGATAAAATGATGGATCAAGCAAAGAAATTTAATTTTGAAATACCTCCGGTTCTGGAGTCCGCCAGGTTACTACTCCGGGAATTGACGCCGGAAGATGCCCCGGCATTGTTTCATTTGAGAACTAATGAAGAAGTCATGAAATATGTGCCAAGAACAAAACCGGCCAATATAGAAGAAGTTTATGCCTTAATTGAGGAGATTAAGCAAGGAACGCTGAGAGCAGAAAACCTTGGTTGGGCCATCACTTTAATTGAAGCACCGGATGTACTGATTGGCTTTATCGGGTTTCCCCACTTTGACTTTCCCAATTTCCGCGCAGAAGTAGGTTATATGCTGGCCCCCGGGTTTTGGGCTAAAGGGATTGCCAGCGAAGCATTAGGAATGATAAATAAATTTGGTTTCGAGAAATTGGGCTTGCATTCTCTTTATGGGGTGGTTGATCCGGGTAATCTAGCCTCTGCTAAAGTTTTAGTTAAGCAAGGCTATCTTAAAGAAGCTCATTTTAAGGAGGATTTCTATTATGAAGGAAAATTCTTAGATAGTGTGATTTACAGTTTATTGAAATCTAATCAACATTGATCACATTCATGGTATGGAAAATATACTGCTTTCAGGAAAAGTAAAATGGAGTACGGAAGACGAAGTACTTAACCGGAACACCATGGACCAGGTTGGTGTTCATGTTTCTGGTGTTGGCCCTTTTCATTGCCATTCCGGCGAAATCACTTTAACAGAAAAGGCGATTTACATAGACGCTGATGTAGACCTCTCTTTCAATCTCGGAGATCTGGAGCAACTGTTCCTGGGTTTTGATGAAGTCTTCCCAAGAACATTGGTTAAAAACTTCGGAATGACCGCGCAGCCCCTACGTTTACAGGTTGGAGCAGGTGTTGGCTTCCTCTATCTTTTTATCGACTATAATATGATGAGTTTTACGAATAACAAGCTCTGGTTCAATGCGATCAAGTCCGTTTTAGCGGAAGTCGAATAATTGTCATATTGTTTTCCCAAATTGAAAATGCTGCGATATTTTTGATTGTTTTGCGTTATCATTTGCATTTAAGCCCCGATTTGAATAGTTTTAGAATCGCATTGCTAATTTAACACACTAGCATTGCTACGGTATTTAGTTACTTATTACACACAATGAAGCTCCAGAAATTATTCTTAACCATCATATTTACAGCCGTTACCACCATCGTTTTTGCGCAAACCAGCGCAGAACTGAAAAGGAATAAAGAAGCCATTCAAAGAGAAATTGAATTGTTGCAGAGAAACTTAAATGTAACTTCCAGCAATAAACGGTTGACTTTAGGGCAGATCAACGCGATGAATGCAAAGATTCGTCTGATGCAGAACAAAATTTCGGTGATCAATTCAGAAGTGAAAAATCTGGACAACCAGATTCATGAGAATAGTAATGAAGTGCGTACCTTAAAAGGGCAACTCGGCCAGTTAAAGAAAGAATACGCGAGCATGATCCGCTTTGCGCAAAGAAATCAGAACGCGTATGAAAAGATGATGTTCGTCTTTGCTGCTGATGGCTTCAATCAGGCTTATAAAAGGATTAAATACCTGCAGCAATTTGGTCAGTATCGCAAGAAACAAGCAGATTACCTACAGGGGACCCAGAAAAACATAGAGTATAAAATCGGTGTGCTGGATAAGAATCTGAAAGAAAAAAGCACCCTGCTAACTGAACAGGAGCACGAAAAGGTGAAGTTGAGCAAAAACAAATCCGAGCAATCGGTGGTGTTAAACCAAATCAGCCGACAAGAAAAGCAATTCAAGCAAGACCTGGCATCCAGAAAAAGAAAACAAGCTGATATTGACCGTGCCATTAGAAACGCGATTCAGAAGGAGATCGAACTCGCCAGAAGAAAAGCGGAAGAAGAAGAACGTTTGGCTAATCAAAAAGCCATTGCGGAAGGCAGACCGGTTGCTGCAGTAAAAGAGAAGACCAATTCCAGCTACCTGACCGCTTCCCCGGAAAATGCAAAGCTTTCTGCGGGTTTTGAAAATAACAGAGGGCGATTGCCGTGGCCAGTAGCTCAGTATTCTATTGTAGAGCGTTTTGGTGCCCATACCGAAGGCCAGGCCAGCTATAACAACGATGGTATCAATATCCTGACGGAGAACGGTGCTGCGGTAAAAGCAGTCTTTGAAGGCAAGGTTTTGTTCGTTAGAGAGTTGTATGGAACTTATATCGTGGCTTTAATCCATGGCGATTATTTCACCATTTACCAGAATCTGAAATCAGTAACAGTGGCCAGAGGCGATAAAGTAGAAACCAAACAAACCCTTGGTGTAGTCGCTTCAAAAGAAGACGGACCAGTGCTTCACTTTGAAATTATGAGAGGTCAGAATAAACTTAACCCAGAGGCCTGGATCGCAAAGTAATCCCTTAACTTTTCCGGAATTTTCATTTAGATGTCATAACATCTACCATTGCTATCCATGCTGACTAAAACAGTGTGGATAGTCAGATGTTAGCTATATATTTGTTCCTGCTCTCAGAACTTAGTCTATTTAGCATCAAATAAGTTAACCGGAATCGTGCACATACCATACCTATATTCAGCAGGCCAAAAACCTGTTGTCATCACCTTAAAAACCTCATTTTTAGCGCAAAGAAACGCGATGTTGGTTTTTATGAAGCCAATCAGTCTATTGGTTTTAGCGCTCATCTTACTTTTTTCTAACGCCGCTCATGCCCAGCAAATATTGCTGACTGGTACCGTTACCGATGGGAGTACAAAAGAAACCCTTCCTTATGTTTCTTTTTTTATTGCAGGGACTACCACCGGTGGTAAAACCGATGCAGATGGTAAATTTAGCATTAGCCTGAACGGGCCGGGCAATATCCTGAAATTTAGTTATGTAGGTTATAAATCCCAGACTAAGTCCATTAAAGCCGGAGGCAATCAGGTGATCAATGTACAGTTGATGCCAGATGCCATGCTGATGAATGAAGTGGTGATTTCCGCAGGAAAAAAGCCCAGATACCGGAATAAAGAAAACCCGGCAGTAGAGCTGATCAGGAAAGTGATCGCCAACAAGGCTAAAAATAAAATGGAAAACTACAACTTCGTAGAATACCAGAAATATGAACTCATGAAGTTCTCTTTAAGTAATCTATCGGATAAGTTTAAGAACAAAAGGATCTTCCGGAATTACCAGTTCCTGTTCCAGGAACAAGATTCTACACAGATTGGTGGCAAGAACTTCCTGCCTGTTTTTCAGGAAGAAAAGCTGAGTGATATCTATTTCAAAAAGAACCCTGAAAAGACTAAAACAGTGGTTATTGCAGATAAGAGAGTCAATTTTGACGAGAGTTTTATTGATAACAAAGGTCTGACGGCTTATTTTGACCGTATGTATCAGGATGTCAATATCTATGACAACAATATCAATGTCGTGAGTAATCAACTGTTAAGCCCGATTTCGGATTCTGCTCCGGCTTTCTATAAATTTTTCATTACTGATACGATTAAGAACCACAATCCACAATTGGTGGAGCTTGCTTTTACACCCCGTAACAAGTCTGATTTGTTGTTTGAAGGAAAGTTATATGTGACTTTAGATGGTAATTATGCCATCCAAAATGCTTACCTGACGGTGAATAAAGACATTAATCTGAATTTTGTCAGGGCATTAGAGGTTAAACTTGATTTTGAGCAGAACCCGGATCAACGGTATCATTTGAGTAAAAGTAACCTGATTGTTGATTTTGGACTGAGCAAGAAGAGTGGGGGAGGTTTTACAGGAGAACGAACGGTTGTTGTTAAAGACTTTAAAGCCAATGTACCTCGTCCGGATACCGTTTATAAAGCAGGTGGACCATTAGTAGTGGTGCCTGATGCCAGCAAAAAATCAGAGGAGTTCTGGCTGAAAAACCGCCCGGAGCCGCTAAGTGGTGGTGGTATCAAGATATATGGAAACATTGATTCTTTGCAAACCATCCCTTCTTTTAAGCGTACTATGGATATCGTAACCCTGTTCTTTGCAGGGTACAAAGATTTTGGCCCATTTGAAATGGGACCGGTCAATACATTTTACAGCTTTAATGGGGTCGAAGGATTTCGTCTTCGCCTTGGCGGAAGAACCACACCAGCTTTAAGCAAGCGCTATTATTTTGAAACTTATGCAGCTTACGGCTTTAAAGATGAGAAATGGAAGTACTTCCTGAGCGGTACCTATTCTTTAAATAATAAATCTATCTACGCTTTCCCTCAGAACTATATCAGGGCAAGCTTTCAAAGAGATACCAAGATCCCCGGACAAGAACTTCAGTTTGTGCAGGAAGATAATTTTCTTCTTTCTTTCAAAAGAGGGGAAAACAATATGATGCTCTACAATGATTTTTACAGGCTGGATTATGTGCATGAGTTTGAGAATCACTTCTCCTACACCTTAGGGATGCGCAAATGGAAACAGAGCCCGGCAGGATCATTGTACTTCAGTAACCTTACTGAAGGTGGTTTAATGAGCCGTACGGATCACATCAATACCACCGAGCTTAGTCTGGGTTTAAGGTATGCCCCAAATGAGAAGTTTTACCAGAGTAAAATATACCGCACGCCATTTATAGGCCCTGATCCGGTATTCAATTTCCGCTATACTGCCGGAATTAAAGGCGTCTTAGGTGGGGAGTATAATTACCATAATTTTATGGGAAGTATTGATAAACGTGTTTATCTGAGTCAGCTGGGTTATACTGATGTGACGCTAGAGGCTGCTTACATCGTCGGTAAGGTCCCTTTTCCATTGTTGGCGATCCATAGGGCCAATCAGTCTTATGCGTATCAGCTGAACTCTTATAACCTGATGAACTTCATGGAGTTTGTGAGTGATCACTATGCCAGCATTAATTTAGACCATAATTTCAATGGTTTCTTCTTCAATAAAATTCCATTGTTAAAGAAACTCAAACTAAGAGAAGTGATGTCCTTTAAAGCCTTGTATGGCGGTTTGAGGAAGGAAAACAATCCGGATTTAAACCCGGAAGCGATGCAATTTGTACGTAATGTAAATGGACAACCGATCACCTATTCTCTCAATAAGGAGCCTTATATGGAAGGTAGTGTAGGCGTTGGAAATATATTTAAAGTACTGCGGGTAGATGCAGTCAAAAGATTCAGCTACCTCAATAACCCGGATGTTTCGAGCTGGGGTATCCGTGCCAGAGTGAAATTTGATTTCTAAGTTCAGTTAATCATTTGATTAAATGAGGTGGGGTTTTCTATCTTTGTGAAAGGTTAAGGAGAATACTCAATAGAGATATGGCAGAGAAAGAAACGTTAGGGCTAACTACTGAAGAAAAGATTAAGGAAGCAGCTACTAAAATATTTATAGAGAAAGGTTTTGCGGCTACCAGAACCCGTGATATTGCAGCAGAAGCAGGAATTAACCTCGCCCTGTTGAATTATTATTTCAGAAGTAAAGAGCGGTTGTTTGAGGTGGTGATGACGGAGAGCCTCCAGCTGTTTTTAGTTGGATTAGAAGAGATTCTGAACGATGTAAACACGGTGCTTAAAGACAAGATTTCGGGGATCGCCGTCCATTATGTAGACCTGTTAAAACAACATCCGGATCTTCCTTTATTCATCCTGACGGAGATGAGAGCTAATCCATCCAGGCTCGATGAGCATGTGGCGGTAAAGGAAATGCTCAGCCAATCAAACTTCTACAAACAATTGGAAGCAACTACTCAAAAGAAAGTAGATCCGATGCATTTTATCATGAACATGCTTGGTGTTCTTGTTTTTCCTTTTATAGCAGGCCCCGTTTTAAGCAGGGCAGATGAGCAGGGTAAAGCCGAATTTGATCAGCTGATGGAAGAACGTAAACACTGGATCCCGATCTGGATGGAAGCCATGCTGAAAACCTTATCTAACTAACAATCTCAGTTAATCATCTGATTAAAACAAAATATTAACCTTATGATATAGTATTTATATTCAGTTGTTTATGATTCTAATGATAATGCTATTGTTTATCCTAAATAAGGAGCAGGCGTCCTTCCCGATCCCGGGGAAATCCGCCCGGATGCCTGCTCAGATTTGTGTGTAAAATTGCTATTCCGGCAATTATTTTGACAATCAGCTGGATAAGTTCTTTTCAGAAATCTATAGCTTTGTGCCACCTTATTCCCCACAAACTTAATAACGGGTTTGCTTAATGGAATAAAATAATCGATACCATGACTTCTATGATTTTTAATAAAATAGGCCGCAATTGTTTAATGCTGTTTATTTTTTTGTGTACATTTTTAACAGTAAATGCTCAGACTGCCGACCGTAGTAATCCTTCTCCGGTCAAGTTTCCTACTCCAAAAGGAATCAAGAACCAACTGTTCTATTTGCAAAGAGATCCGAATAGCAATACCATCATTTATGAATTGAATGTAAATGCCAAAGGGGAGATCAATAAGTCTGAACCGGTACTGGTTTATTGGTTGCGTTATGACGACAATGGGGAGAAGAAAGATTTAAGCTATATCCAAAGGAAATTCGCCTATGGGATTCAAACCAAAGAAATAGGAAAAGATCAGTTTGAGATTCGTTTTGTATCTCATAAGAAGATTCCAATGTACTTGATGCAATCCAAAGAAGATCAAAAGTTTCATGTATATGTAACGGTGAATAACAAGAAAATTGAATTGTCTAAGATCTTTGTCAGGATCGAAGGGGGCTCTTTCTGGTTGCCTAATGTGAAATACGTAGAACTTAGCGGAATCAATACAGCTACCGATACACCGGTTGTGGAAAGAATCAAGGTTTAAGTCCTAAACCATCTATAGCAACAAGCGATCTACCGATGTTTTCCCTCTATTTACCGACGGTATAGGGGGACACAAGCCAGATCGCTTGATCTGCATTGCCCTGCGCCCTAGTTTTGAAGAAAAAAACAATTATGGAAACGCAAGTGAAAACAAACAAACTAAACTTTCATATCGTTGCAGGATCAGGTATCCTGGCGATAGGACTACTGATGATCCTCGATAATCTGGGACTGGAATTTCCGGGCTGGCTCCTGTCATGGCATACCATTTTGCTTGGGGTAGGATTATGGCTGGGCTACCGTAAAAACTTCAAAGTTTCCGGCTGGCTGATCATGGTCATCATCGGAGCGATTTATACCATAGGCGACCTGTCGTTCTTCGACCTTTCGGGAGTTAAGGGGGCATTGGTACTTATCGGACTAGGTGTTTATATGCTTTTGAAACCTGTAGGTGCTAAGTATGCCGGTGAGGACAAGAAAACCAGTGCTTTTTAGCCCCTTCTAAGTTTGAATTACATAAGATAGGTTTAAACAAACTGTAAAACAGGTATTTAGTGTAGTGTATAACCGTATAAAAACGGGTATCAAGGGCGGTAAATTGTTGTAGATTTATAAAAAAAGATTCTCATGGTAAATTTGCAACATCAAGATAGACCGGAAAGTTATCCCATTTTACAGATCCGGCCGCCCAGAATAATCATTGTCGATAATGATGATGTCTTTTGTAAAGAAATCTCCCGCACTTTTGGGAAATTAGGTTTTAATTATAGAATCTATCAGCATATAGATGATATTATGCCCATGGCGAATGAGTTTGATCCCGATTTAGTGATGATGGAGTACCTGTTGCCTTCTTTAGCCGGAGGCGAGCTTTGTACTCAGCTCAGGAAAAAGAGATATACCGCTGAAATCCCGGTTATCCTATATTCTAGCTTTCCCGGAAAGCTATTGCCGCTGGGTGCTTATGGCTGTGATGCCTACTTACAGAAACCTTTTGCCATGCATTCGCTTTTGAGGCTCGTGAATGGCTTGTTGAAGAACTATAGTCTATTGAGGCAACACAGCCCGACCCTTCCTTCTGGTTCTAACCTGAATTGAAGCCAGAGCTGCGCAGGTTAATCGGTTCTACGGCTTTCTACTACATACGTAAAGCTGTTTGCCTTGTAATACCCCAGGTTGTATTCCAAAGGACGTTCCGATCGGTCATAAACGAACCTTTTGCGCAGTAAGATGGGAGATCCAACTTCTGCTTCAAGCTTCGTTGCTGTAAATTTATCAGCAGCCATGGCCGAGATTTCCTCTTTAGACAGCTCCGCAATGGTATGGTAATCCTGCTCCAGAATTTCATAAAGGGGTCTTTTGAAGTCTTCTTCCCCTGTTAATCCGATTCTCGGATGAAAATAAGAGATGAAATACACAAAGGGATCATTCACTTTTCCCCTTAAACGCTCCATTTTAAGGATTTTCCTGTCGGTCTTGATATCGAAGAAATTAGCAATAAACTGATCCGGATATACCCAGCTGATGTGTAATTCGAAGTTTTTTACAGGGATGCCTCTTGCCGTCATTTCCTGAGAAAAACTCAGCCAGTTTTTAGATTTTGAACTGTATTTGCCGCTGGACACCTTAGTGCCTACGCCCTTTTTGCGGACTAAAAGTTCTTCATATACCAATTTGTTGATGGCCAAACGCAAGGTGGTGCGGGAGATGGCCAGCACTTTCGCCAGTTCCACCTCATTTGGTAACATCTTTCCATCCTGATACTCCTGCTGCTTGATGAGATCTCTCAATAGCTGTTCTGCCTGAATATGCAGTGGAATAGGGCTTTTGTGGTCTATTTTAAAACTCATGTATATACGTGTATATCGTGCCATACAAACTTAGAAAAAAATGTATGGAACTGCAATCTATGCTTTATTAGGCATAAGCTCCTCATTTAATGAAGTTTACTAGCTCTTAAAGAGCTAAAATACCGCTGTTATGTGCATACATGAACTGGCAGCTCTTCCTATTCTTTATTTTTCTATTACTTTTGCTTAGTATACCGCAATATGGTATCCATGAAAAGATCAAATCAACCCTTAAATATGAATTACTTTACTATTGGCGCTCTAATCCTAATCACGCTTGTCGCTGTACCTTATCTTTTCAGTGCTTTCCGGAAATTAAACAAGTACAATATGCCTTTTCTAAAGGCTTTTAACCCTTCCTGCAGTCCGGCCCAATATGAAGCTGAAATGCTGAAAAAGAGTATGAGCCCGGTGACCCTGGAAATGGAAAGTCAGCAAATGGCTGGTTTCATCAATCACTGGACCGCAAAATTTGAAAATAAACAACTGAATGTAACAGATGTGATCCTGTTAAACGAGCAATTGGCCGTTGGAAATACGCAACAGGTAAACGGAATCCTTGCCTTGCATCCCGATGCATTAAATATGTATAATGAAATCAATAAAGGGATAACTGCGATAGAAAACGAGAAAATAGCTGTTCAAACGCAGGCTTTAGCTAGCCCGGCAACAGTAGATTAGCAGGAAAGGGCTTCTGTTTACTAGTCTTTTCCGCATTCATTCGGCCTTTTAGTTTGTTTTTCAACTAAGGGTGGGTATATTTGCGCTCTGGAATTTATAGCGTCCAGAGCTGTGTGGATCTAAAAATCTTATCCAATTCACCTTAACTTACAATTGATAGATGCTTAAACCCTCAGAATTTTTCATACAACATATCGGACAAGAGATGAGCAGATCTTTGTCGCCGGTACTGAACTGGTTAAAACCAACCATTCTGGCTGTAGAAAAAGGAAAGCTGGTATTGCAGCACAAGGTGAGGAAGGAAATGACCAATCCAATGGGAATCTTACATGGCGGAATAACAGCTGCCATTATTGATGATGCCATCGGTGCTACGCTGTTTGCCTATGATGAACCGCATTACTATGTAACGATCAACCTGGTGGTAGATTATTTCGCCAGTGCGAAAGAAGAAGACCTGATCATTGCAGAAACAATTATGGTGAAGAAAGGCCGGCAAATTGCCAATGTAACCTGCGAAGTCTGGAATGAAAACAGAACGCGGCTTATTGCCAAAGGCTATAGTAATCTGTTACGGACGGAAAGAAGAAAACCGGAAGAAATACAGATTGTTAAATAAAGTATAGAAGATATAATGGCTGTTAGCCACAAACAATATTAAATAAAATAAAAAATAGGATGAAAAGAGTAGTCGTAACCGGAATGGGCGTTATTAGTCCATTAGGAAATTCTGTAGATGAATTGTGGAAGAATATCCTGGCGGGTAAGAGTGGAGTAGGACCAATCACAAAGTTTGATACTACCAAATTTAAAACTCATTTTGCCTGTGAGGTCAAAGACTTTAACGCAGAAGATTACCTGGAGAAAAAAGAAGTCAGAAAGTATGATGTCTACACTCAGTATGCAATCGCAGCAAGTGACCAGGCTATTAAAGCTGCCGGACTAGATTTCTCGACCATGTCTGAAGAAGACCGTTGTGAAGTAGGTGTGATCTGGGCAACTGGAAATGGAGGAATCGGTACTTTTGAACAACAATTGAAAGAATATCACTCAGGTGATGGTACTCCAAGATTCAGCCCTTATTTTATTCCTAAAATGATTGTGGATATTGCGGCAGGAGTAATCTCTATCCGTAACAGCCTGCATGGACCTAATTATTGTACCGTTTCTGCTTGTGCATCTTCAAACACAGCGATTATCAGTGCTTTTGATACCATCAGATTAGGAAAAGCAAACATCATGATTGCAGGTGGTTCTGAAGCTGCGATCACAGATTCTTCTGTAGGCGGATTTAACGCTGCTCAGGCATTATCGAAAAGAAATGATGATCCGGAAACGGCTTCACGTCCATTCGACAAAAACAGAGATGGTTTTGTGATTGCGGAAGGTGCTGCGGCATTGATCCTGGAAGATTACGATTATGCGATCGCCAGAGGTGCTACTATTTATGGCGAGATGGTTGGTGGTGGTATGGCTGCTGATGCTTACCACTTAACAGGAACTCATCCTCAGGGATTAGGTGCTGTACAAGGAATGAAAAAAGCATTGGCTGATGCCGGAATTCAGGCAGAACAAATCGATTATATCAATGCACATGCAACCTCAACAGGTCTTGGTGATTTAAGCGAATTGATCGGTATTAAAAAAGTATTTAATGATGCTCCGGTATTAATTAGCGGAACAAAATCTATGACAGGTCACTTACTAGGTGCTGCAGGTGCGCTTGAAGCTGTAATCAGTGTCTTAGCTGCTCAATATGATATGGTTCCTGGTACTACCAATACAGAAACACTTGACGAGGCAATCCCTGAAGGATTACACATCGTTTTAGGTAAATCGGTAGCTAAGAAGATCAATTATGTAATGAACAATACCTTTGGTTTTGGTGGACATACGGCAACATCAATCTTCAAAAAATACGAAGGTTAATCTTATAAAATACACATTAAGGGGTAATTCTTACGGTGTGCTAATCAACAAAAAAAACGAGCGTAGCCAAAAGCTACGCTCGTTTTTTTTTGCCTTGATTTTTTCTTTAGTATTCCGGAAACTACTTTGCAGTTTCTGTAGCTGTAATCACATGGACTTCACGTTGTGGTGCAGGAATCCCAATGCTGTTTTTGTCCAGTTCTTCTTTGATCAATTGAAAGTTTCGGTGGTATACCGGCCAGAATTCCGTATTCTTTGCCCAGGCGCGGATGGTAAGACTGATAGAACTGTCGGCTAAAGCAGTGACCAAAACCTTTGGTGCCGGATCTTTAAGGATCTGCGAATCTGCTGCTAAAGCTTTTAAAATCGCTTCTCTGGCCACATTAACATCCGAATCGTAGGATACGCCAATCACGTATTCCATCATTCTGGTTTCATTATCGGTTAAATTATTGATCACCGCGTTGGCTAAAGGGCCGTTTGGAGCATATAATGTAGTTCCATTACCTGCCTGAAGCGTAGTGTATAGAATGTCAATTTTAAGAACCGTACCGCTTACGCCGTTGTTGGAGGATATCGAATGCCCAACTTTAAAGGGCTTAAACAACAGAATCAGCACGCCTCCGGCAAAATTAGACAGACTGCCTTGTAAGGCTAAGCCAACAGCTAAACCTGCGGCGCCTAATACGGCAACGAAAGAGGTGGTTTGGATGCCTAATGTGGAAGCAACAGTTAGCAATAACAGGATGTAAAGTACTGCTTTGATCACGCTCAACAGAAAGGCCGACAAGGAGATGTCAATTTTTCCTTTGGTAAAGCGGTTTGTTAAAAAGCGGATCAGGAATTTAATCAGCCATAAGCCGACAAGTAAAGTAACGATCGCCATTAAAAAGGAGGGTAGACGACCAATTAAGTTCATGAGTAACTGATCCAGTGTGAATTCAATTTTAGACATATTATTGTTTTTTCTTGTGTTTGGATGGTAGGCACATTTATGATGCCATCAATCCTTTGGATTTTTGTAATTTTGAAATTTAAGCCTAAATTAAGGCATTAACCCACAGAATTGCTACAGAATTGAGCGGTAGTTTTGGAAAAGAACGTATAATGATGTTGAGATTAAAGTGTAGCCTGTTGTTAATGTTGTGTTTTTCGCTGATCAGCAAAGGTCAACGTGCCGATTCCCTGGCAAACCCAAATAAAGTTAAAATCGCCCCTTTTATTATACCAGCTGTATTTATAGGATACGGCCTGATGGCAAAAGGCGATAATTTTATCAGAGATATAGACCGCACTACCCAGGCAGAATTGCAGGAAGATCATCCCTTTTTCTCGAAACGTGCTGACGATTTTATGCGTTATGTGCCGGCATTGGCGGTTTACGGACTAAACCTGGCAGGGGTAAAGGGTAGAAACAGCTATCTTGATGCCACAGGTAATTATGTGGTGTCTATGGGAATCATGACTGCTGCGGTGGCTTTAGCTAAAAAACAATCCCACAGACTCCGCCCCGATGGTAGTGGTTATGATTCTTTTCCTTCCGGCCATGCGGCGACTTCTTTTCTGGCTGCCGAATTCTTGAAACAGGAATATAAAGACGTTTCTCCATGGATTGGTTATGCAGGTTATGCTGTGGCTACCACCACCGGAATTTTCAGACTCTATAACAATAAACATTGGGTAAGTGATGTGGTTGCAGGTGCCGGTGTAGGTATTTTGTCCGCTAAACTGGGTTATCTGGTTTATCCCCAGTTAAAAAGGCTGATCATGGGCAGAAAGCAAAATAACTTTAACCTGATGCCAGCGTATCAGCAGGGAGCTGTTGGCTTTTCGATGTCGGGAACTTTTTAGACTACAACTCAGCTTCAGAATTCTTAGAAACCGGCTACAGAATTCCTACAAATTGCCTACAGAATTACTACATATTTGAGTGTTAGCTTTAGTTAAAATTCAAATCATGAAAAAGCTTAACTGCCTGTTTATCGCACTTTGTTTACCTGGATTTTTATATGCCCAGGTTCAATCCCCGGATTCTTTAGCGATAAAGAATACAAATCCATTACAGGTAAAAGCTTTGATTATTCCGGCGGTGATGCTTACCTATGGCGCGCTGTCTTTTGGTAACAACCCAATCAGGGATTTAGACCTGACTACCAAAGCGGAACTTCAGGAAGATCACCCGCTATTTGCCGCACACCTCGACAATTACACCCAATTTGCTCCGGCATTGGCCGTTTATGCTTTAAACCTGGCGGGGATAAAAGGAAAAAACAGTCTGGTAGATGCAACAGGGATTTATGTATTGTCTACAGCCATTATGGGTGGTAGCGTTTCGCTGCTAAAGAAAACTTCCCATCGCATGAGACCTGATGGAAGCGGTTTTAATTCCTTTCCTTCCGGACATACGGCTACCGCTTTTGCAGCAGCAGAGTTTTTAAATCAGGAATATAAAGACGTTTCTCCCTGGTATGGCTATGCCGGTTATGCAGTAGCAACGGCCACAGGAACTTTGAGGATGTACAACAATAAACACTGGCTGAGTGATGTAGTCGCTGGTGCCGGGATAGGTATCCTTTCCACTAAAATCGCGTATTATCTTTATCCTCATGTCAAGAAACTCCTCATCGGAAAGCAAACCCTGAGTTATAGTATGGTGCCGGTTTATCAGGATAAATCCCTTGGACTTTCTTTCCATGGCACGTTTTAAAAACATAATCTTTATGCTGCTGGCTATTTCCCCCCTTTTCGGGGAAGGGCAAGTTACGCAAATTAAAGACCTCGACTTTTTTATCCGTCAGGGTCTAAACTCCAGTCCGGTGTTAAATGACTATAAAAATCGGCAAATCAGTAACCGGATCGATAGTCTGCGCTGGAGGGCTGGCTATCGTCCGCAGCTAACCGCGAGTTCCGCAGGAACGTATGCACCGGTAATTAAGGGCTATGGATATGATCAGGCACTAACTAACGGGCAATCTCTGGAAGCCCTGCTGACCCTAAATTATACCCTGGTAGGGAAAGATAGAATCAACCAACAACTCGAACAAACTAAAATTCATAGGGATTCCCTGAATTTTGCCGCCACTTGGTCTGTTCTGGATTTAAAGAAAAACATCACAGATCAATACTTAAATACCTATGCCAGTCAGGAACAAATGGTGTTTAATGCCACGGTTTATGAACTGCTGAAAAAAGAAGAACTAATCCTAAAAAAACTGACCAGGGCAAATACCTATAAACAATCAGAATACCTCACTTTTTTAGTCACCTTACAGCAACAACAGTTAGCATGGAAACAGGCTGAAATGCAGTTTAAGAACGATTACTCCCTGCTAAATTATCTTTGTGGCCTAACAGATACGGTGGTCAATAAAATAAAGGTACCAGAGATGGCTGCTTCAGCTGCGGTGAACCACGAGTTTTTTACCACCCGCTATAAACTGGATAGCCTCAAAACAGAAAATGATAAAAGAGGCGTATCGCTTAATTACCGGCCTAAAGCCAGTGTGTATGTAAATGGCGGATATAATTCTTCCTTTTTGCTCCAGCCTTATCGGAATTTTGGAACGAGCGCAGGATTTATGGTTTCCATCCCGATTTATGATGGTCATCAGAAAGCGATGCAAGTGCGTCAGCTGAATATCCAACAAGAAAGCGGGGCTGCTTACAAAGCATTTTTTGCAAGGCAGCAACAGCAACAGCTGGATTTATTGCAACAGCAGATTCGGGAGAACGAGAATCTGTATCCCCAAATCAACGAACAAATTCGCTTTGCCAAAAGCCTGATGGAAGTAGATAGCCAGCTCTTGCGTACCGGCGATCTTCGGATTGCAGACTATATCATCGCCATTAATAATTATCTGGCAGCAAAGAATCTATTGCGCCAAACCCATATCAATGGCTTTAAGCTGATCAATCAATTCAATTATTGGAACAGATAATATGAAGAACGCGTTAAAAGTGACAATTGCTTTAGGGCTCTGTTTATTGTGGAGCGCTTGTGGCGGAACTCCGGCAAAAGATGCAGCTCCGGATTTGCAGACACCGGTGGAAGTAACCCTGGCTGGTCATGGCGATATGGCAACTTATGTAGATTTAAATGCCAGGTCAAGCTATCTGGAAAAAAGTTATATCAAGGCAAGTATCAATGGGTACCTGCGAAATGTGAATATTAAAATGGGGGATGCTGTCAATAGTGGCCGGGTGTTATTTAGCCTGGTCACTAAAGAAGCGGAGGCCATCGGAAATTCGATTAACCGGCTGGACCCTGCATTTAAATTCTCCGGAACTTCCAATATCAGAGCTTCGCAAACCGGTTTTATCACCATGGTTAATCACCAAAAAGGAGATTACGTAACCGAAGGTGAAACGCTTGCGGTATTGAGTAATAAAAGCAGTTTGGTGTTTCTACTGGATGTTCCCTACGCGATGCGGCAAAATGTAGTCAATAATGCAGCGGTAGTCCTCACTTTACCTGATGGAGCAAAGCTAACCGGGACGATCGGTTCTGCCCTCGCTACGGTAGATTCTGTAGCGCAAACCCAGCGTTTTATGATTCGTGTGGCTCCTGCTTATGCCATTCCGGAAAATCTGGTGGCAGTAGCCAGGCTGGTCAGTTTGTCGCACCCCAATGCGGTAACCTTACCCAAAGCAGCGGTGCTGAGTAATGAAACCGAGGACGAGTTCTGGGTAATGAAGTTACGTAATGATTCCACTGCGGTCAGGGTGGTCGTTAAAAAAGGAATAGACGACGGGAAGCAGGTAGAGATCTTATCCCCATTGTTTGTTTCAAATGATCGGTTTGTAGTTGCTGGTAATTACGGACTTCCGGATACGGCGAAAGTTAAAATCAAGAAATAGCTATGAATAATTTCTTCATTTCTCATAAGAAACCATTGATCGCGGTTTTACTGCTGATTTTGGTGGCTGGCGTTTTTTCCTATACGCGGATAAAAACAGCCTTATTTCCGGAGATCACTTTCCCTAAGATAAAAATCATTGCAGAAGGGGAGTTGCAACCGGTCAACCAGATGTTGTTAACGGTAACACGGCCACTGGAAAACGTAGTGAAACAAGTGCCGGATTTAAAGCTGATCCGTAGTGTAACCAGCAGAGGAAGCTGCGAAATATCGGCTTACATGAATTGGAATGCCAATATCGACCTCAGTCAGCAAAGGATAGAATCGCAGATTGCTAAAATTAAAAACAGCCTTCCTGCCGGATTGAACCTCACAATAGAGAAAATGAATCCCGCAATTCTTCCGGTAAGCGGCTATACCCTGGAGAGTGCTACCAAGTCTCCTGTTGAACTCAAACAACTCGCTGATTATACCATCAAGCCGTTTTTAATGCAGGTAGAAGGCGTGTCGGAGATCCGGATTATTGGCGGAAAAACAAAAGAATACCGGGTAAGGCTGGATAATTCAAAGCTGACTGCCCTGGCGATTACACCGGATCAGATCGCGAATGCGATGGCCCAAACCAACTTTGTGAAAGCTAATGGTTATGTAGCGGATTTCAACTACTTATACTTGTCGGTTACGGATGCCACCCTGAAAACAAAGGCAGATCTCGAAAACCTGATCGTCAGTAAAAAGAACAATAGAGCGGTTCGGTTGAAAGACCTGGCGGAGGTAAATCCGGAAGAAGCAATTGAATACACCCGGGTAAATGCGAATGGTAAACCGGGGATTTTGATCGCCGTAATCAAGCAACCGAATGCTAATCTGGTAGACCTTTCCGGTCAAATGGAACAAAAGGTGGCTACTTTGAGGAAGATGCTGCCTCAGGGAGTCAGCATAAAACCATACTACCTGCAGGCAGATTTCGTAAACCGCGCGGTAAAAAGTGTTACCGACAGCCTTTGGGTAGGTTTACTGCTGGCAATAGTGGTTGCCATTATCTTTCTGCGGGCCCTGAAACCCTGTCTCAGCATCTTATTTACCATTCCGGTTACCCTGGGTTTAACTTTAATCTGCCTCTATGCCATCGGTTATTCGTTCAATATCATGACTTTAGGTGCCATAGCAGCGGCTATCGGCTTGATTATCGATGATGCTATTGTGGTAGTAGAGCAGATTCACCGGACACAGGAAGAGCATCCGGGTGAACCAGCCGCCATCCTGGTCAAAAAGGCAATAACCTATCTTTTTCCTGCGATGCTGGGTTCTTCTATTAGTACCATTGTGATTTTTATTCCCTTTGCATTGATGACAGGTGTTGCCGGTTCCTACTTTCAGGTGATGACCAATACGATGGTGATCACCTTGATCTGTTCTTTCTTTGTCACCTGGATTGGCTTGCCCGTCATTTACCTGATGCTCACAAAAAGAGAAGGTCTGGTTGAAAAGGATCTGGTTCCGAAAGATGTAAGGTTGGAAACCCCAAAAAGCGCTGCCTGGATTACCTTTTTTATCAGGAGATCGGATTTGAGTTTTGGCTTTATAGCCTTTTTGGTATTGCTGATGGTGTTTTTGTTTCCCCGTTTAGAAACAGGTTTTCTGCCAGAAATGGATGAAGGGAGCATTGTGCTCGATTATAAAACTCCGGCAGGTACTTCTTTAGCAGAAACAGATCGTATCCTGACCGAAGTAGAGCGGATGATAGTTAAAATCCCTGAAGTAGAAACTTATTCCAGGCGTACCGGAACGCAGATGGGCTTTTTTATTACCGCGCCTAATACCGGAGATTACCTGATCCAGCTAAAACAAGATCGTAACCGGAGTACCAATGAGGTTATTGATGAGATCAGGAGTAAAATAGAGCAGAGTCAACCC
The DNA here is from genome assembly GCF_032677645.1 of Pedobacter gandavensis. GTDB lineage: Bacteria > Bacteroidota > Bacteroidia > Sphingobacteriales > Sphingobacteriaceae > Pedobacter > Pedobacter gandavensis_A. The sequence continues at coordinate 271,670 of NZ_JAVTSB010000012.1, forward strand.
GCTTTAACTGTAGATTTCGGACAGGTGATTGGTGATATGCTGGGAGATTTGATGAGTGCAACACAGCCCATCGAACTTAAGATATTCGGTTCCAATCAGCAGGTGCTGCAACAGCTTTCAAAAAAGGTAGCGGAGGTCGTGTCTAAGGTTAAAGGTACTGCGGATGTGTTTGATGGAATCGTGATTGCCGGGCCTGCTGTAGACATCATTCCGGATTATGCCGCGCTGGCGCAATATGGTATTTCTCCAGCCGCATTTCAGTTACAGGTTCAAACTGCCCTCGAAGGGAGCGTGATTGGCAATATATATGGTTTACAGCAGTTGTATCCGATCCGGATGGTGTCTTTTCAGGGAAAAAGTCCGGATATGACCTCGCTGAGTCAAATGAACATCTTGCTGGATAATGGAAAGACAATTCCGATCCGGATGCTGGCGAAGGTGCAGCTCAAAACCGGGGAGGCAGAGGTGGAAAGAGAAAATTTACAGTCTATCGGCTTGATCTCCGCAAGGTTGGATCAACGGGATCTGGGGGCAGTGATGGGCGATATTCAACAAGATGTCGCTGCAAAAGTGAAAATCCCGGCGGGTTATTACATCACCTATGGAGGTGCTTATGCGGAGCAGCAACAATCATTTAAAGAGCTGTTTATGATCTTAATGCTTTCGGCTTTGCTGGTATTCAGTGTGATTCTGTTTGTTTTTAAAGAGTTTAAAATTGCCTTTATCATTTTACTGATTGCCATCCTGGGTGTGTCCGGAAGTTGTTTAGCCTTGTTTATCACCCATACAGCATTAAATGTTGGAAGTTATACCGGAATGATTATGATGGTGGGGATTGTTGCCGAAAACGCGATTTTCACTTTCCTGCAGTTTAAAGATTCGCGGAGTACAAAGGGCTTGGATGAGGCTTTAGTGTATGCAATTTCTACCCGATTGAGACCAAAACTCATGACTGCATTAGGAGCAATTCTCGCTTTAAGTCCATTGGCATTAGGTATAGGAGCAGGGGCGCAGTTGCACCAGCCTTTAGCAATTTCGATTATTGGTGGGTTTTTGATGGCAATGCCTTTGTTGCTTCTGGTATTGCCTGCTTTGATTAGAAAATGTTATCAATAGCAAGAGGGGAAAAGTTAAGGGGCCGAACTTCCCGGAACGGGCCCCTTTTTATCGACATCCATCGAATAGAATAAATTATTCTCAAATATATATTCCTGGCTAATATAAAAAAATGATCTTTATCACAATTATTGTTTTTTTAGCAAAAAGTTGTTAATAGTTACTGATTTACAGATTATTGCGGTTTTGTTTCTGTTGCCGGATTTTTCAATTCCTTGCGGATTCTTTCCCTCCATATCTCCCTTAGGCCAAATCTAAAAAAAAACTTCTTTCTTTTGTTTTTATTCCATGAGTTTAATTGTGTATGGATAACTAATTTGTTTATGTCTTTTAAAGAATTGAATATTTCCTGCTATTTTTTATGTTTATTCATTTTTTGGATAAAAGATGTTTTTCTTAGCGCTTTTCAAAGTAGGATTCTCTTTTTGTAATCTCTGGCATTTGGCTTTATTTATTTAATCTGTGTATTATATTCCCCATTATGGGGAATTAATGACTTCTTTCTCTCGTTTTTGTAATTTATGTTTCTGTGTTTTTTGTCTTTTATAGTTAATTTATGTCTCCTGTGTAGTTTAAATATTGTATTAGGATTAAATTACTTTTTTGGCCCGGTTTTTATTAAAAAGATCAAATTATTGTACTCTTCATAGGAATATTATCAAAATTCTAATTATTTTGGTAGCGATAAATAGAGTTAATCTTTAAGAAAATAATAGCCGGCTGATCATCTTCTGTGAAAGAAGCTTACTAAAAGAACTGATCTCGCTTTTCAAACCTCCTTAAAGGACATAGCTCTATCTCATTTTGTATGATGCTAGAAACGCTCCGACGTCTGTCTTTTTTACTAATAAACAAATTATGCTGCCTGGCTGTACTTTGCTTATTGGTCAACTTACCGAATGTTTATGCAGAGGGAAGTAAAGATTTATATCCTGCTAAAGCAGCTGGAAACCGCGCGTTTTTAAACTGTAATTCTAATAATTTATCTAACGAAGCATGGCCATTTAAAACCGCTGGAACTCATTACGTGTATGCTAAGGCCGGAGAAACCATCGCAATGGCCTCCAGTGCACATGGAATTAATAAAGGGCAGATTCTGATTACTTCACCGACAGGGGTTCTGAGTCGCTCAAATGTTTCACTCCCTGATGGGAATATTCCTAACCGTAAAGGAGAGCTTGCCGGGCCCAAAAAAGGGTATAGTGATCCGGCCAATACTTACATCCCTTTTAAAGTAAACGTTACTGCAGCGACAGAAGGAATCTGGAAAGTTGAATTTCTTCCTCCGGCAGGAATTTCATCCCAGGATGGAACGGGTGTTGTAGATGTTTTGGCTGATAAAGATTGGACACAGCCTTACATCAATTCAAGGGGCACTGTTTTTGGTAATGTTGACCTGGTTGCCGCATGGGATATCTCTGTGTTGAACAATGATAAAGGAGAGTGGTTGAAAGGAAGGGTTTATGCGAACGTATTGAATCTTTATCTGGCTACTAATTTCAATGCGTCAAATGCTTATTACGCAACGCATTATGTGCTCACTAAAGATGGACGCGCTTATCGGGTACAAACCAATGGTAGTAACGGAGTAGGTTTTACTTTTTTCTCTAATAGCAATGGTTTTGCCGTAAATTCAGTCCCTACTTATAAAAGCTTAGATCAATCTACCCTTGCCGATATCCTTGCTTTTACCCATAATCCAACTTTGCCTGATAACGGAACCAATACCACCCATAAAATTTTCTATAACAAGCCTAATCCCGACTTGCCGGCTATAGCCAAAACCGCAGGCTATTCTGGCCCGGGAACCTGGTTAAAAAACGATGCCAAACTCCCTTTAATTTCAGAGCTTAAGGTTATTGGGGCGGAGGGTAGCCCCGGACTTGCAGGGAAAAATGGTGCAAATATCCAATTCAAATCCAGTACCATTGGTACCTATAGAATTACTATTCCGGTTACCACTGCTTTCGGACAGATTGCAAACCGGGTCATCATCGGCGTAGCTCAGGAAGGTCCCAACGTTGTTTTTTGGGATGGAAAAGACGCCAATGGAAATTACCTGTTGCCAACCAATCTGGTCAGCACCTTAAAGACCAAATTACAATCCGCCGAAGTGCATTTTCCTTATATAGATATGGAGATTAATCCAAACGGACTAATCATTGAACTAACGGATAACACAACCAATTATGAGATAGATATTAACGAAAAGGATGAATCAAAATATAGCGACAGAACTTATTGGGACGACAGTAAGGTTAACGGTGCCGGAGTTTACCCGGAAAGTTCCAGACCACATGAAAATGCGATAGATGGACTTCCAAGTACTACTGATGGACATAAATGGGGGGCTTATACGCAGAGTTCAACGAAGGTCTCGCCAGAAAACTCTGGTAGTGGTAGTTTTAGTTTTGGCAATAAAAAATCTATGGATACCTGGGCTTACATTCAGGGAAGTGAAAAGGACAATCCTATTGACCTGACGATAAAAGTTGCCGATCTGGAAGTTCTGAGCATTACCCCGAACCTCAGTACCTTCCTTTCCAATCAGCAGGTTACTTATACAGTTAGATTGAAAAACAATGGCCCCAGTGATGTACAGGGAGCCGTTTTTGCATTTATAAGTCCTAAGGGGTTTGAGATTGATCCTGGTGCTATTCAAAATATCATGATCAACGGAGTAGGAATGGTTAGAAATCCATTGGTCGAAAACGACAGGTTTACCGCAATGCTGGATATGAACAATCAGTCTGAGCTGGAATTTACAATTACAGGAAAGCTGAGTAGATCAGCTGTAATTACTGCAGAAGCCAGTATCCTTCGTCCGCCAGATGTAACTGATCCGGATGCGACCCATCCGAACCCTAATCCCGATGGTACGGCTCCCTCAAACCCACATCTGGAATGTAAGAATGGTACGAATGAGGAGAGTTGTAACAATATAAAATTCCATCATATCCAGATTGCTGACGTTTGTACCGGTGTCGCCATCAAGGATATTCCTTATGAAGGTGTTCATGCACCTGTGTCCCTGGTTGGGACTGTTAAAGGGCTTAAATTTGAAAAAGATGATGCTACTAATGCGATGCGCGTTAGCGGTAAACCAACAGAAACCGGAACTTTTACTCTGGGTACTGCAGGGAATAATAAAGATAAAACAACTTACCTGATTCATCTGCTGGCGCCGCCGGAAGTTACGCTTCCTGCTGCACTAACCGTTTGTAGTCTGGGTAGCATCTCGATTACTGCATCAGCTGAGGGCTTAGGTAATACCTTTAGATGGCAGTATAAGGATAGTAATAAGGATTGGCAATACTTTGTGGAAGGAAGCAATGTGGAGGGAGTAAATACCAGCATACTGACACTTAATAATGTGCCCTTGACTTCCGATAAACAAGAGATTAAGGTGGTTATGCTTACCGCTTTTGGATGTGAAGCGGTAGCCACCGGAATAATGCAGGTAGCAGAGAACCCAAAGACGGTAACGATTACCTCATCTCCCGTGAAATTCTGTGAAGGTAGTGCAGCCACATTGACTTCTTCTCATGAAAAAGGTAATCAGTGGTATAAAGATAATGTACTTATTAAAGATGAAACCAATAAGAAATTAGTTGTTTTTGAGTCCGGGATTTATTCTCTTGTAGTGACCAATGAATTTGGCTGTTCCGCTGCAGCAACTAATAAGATTACAATTACCGTAATGCCACCACCTGTAATATCAGAAATCATTGTGGAAGGCAATGTGATTTCCTGTTCTGGGGAAGAGGTCAGGTTATCTGTAACTACTAATGATCTTAACCTGACTTATCAATGGGTGGACGACAACGGTGATATAGAGGGGGAAACTAATAACTTCCTTTTGGTCACAAAAAGTGGTAGTTATTTAGTCAAAGCAATAAATCCAAAAGGCTGTGAAACGATGTCTTTTGCGGTTGATGTAATCATCAAACCCAGGGCTCTTGCCACAGATATCTTAGTAGGGAATAAGATAATATGTGTCGGAGAGAAAGTGACGCTAACCGCCGAAAGCACCATTAATGATCCGGTGTTTACCTGGTATAGCGATGCGCTTTTAAAAGATAAGATCCATGAAGGTCCGGCTTTCGAGGTCAACCCTGTAGCTACCACTGATTATTTTGTAACGCTGAGGAATGCTGATATTTGTGAGAATACCGTTGCTGATGCTAAAAAAGTAACCGTTACGGTAAATCCAATTCCAGACGCACCGGTTATTGGTGTAGATGAACTGGAATTCTGTGAGGGTAGTAGTATTCTATTGACTTCTTCTGTCGTTATTGGCAATCAGTGGTATAAAGATGGTCTGGCCATTCCCGGCGCAGATAAAGAAACTTATAACGCTACGAAGAGTGGCATTTATACCGTTAAGTTAACCTTGAATGCTTGCTCAAGTCCGGCCTCTGAACCTGTTGAATTAACCGCACACCCGATTCCTACGACTCCTGTGATTACCGCAATCCATAAAGAATTCTGCGAAGGTAGTAGTACCGTACTGACTTCATCTTCGGCTACCGGCAACCAGTGGTACAAAGAAGGATTGGCCATAGAAGGAGCAACTCAGGAAAGCTATATCGCTACCGAAAGCGGAAAGTATACTTTGGTCGTTACCTTAAATAACTGTGCGAGTCTGGTATCTGAGGCAGTGGTGCTCATCGCTCACCCGATTCCGACAACTCCTGTGATTACCGCAATCCATAAAGAATTCTGTGAAGGTAGCAACACGATACTGACTTCATCTTCGGCTACCGGCAAC
>NZ_JAVTSB010000013.1:0-205105 GCF_032677645.1 Pedobacter gandavensis
TTGGAAAGTCTCACTATCCTCAATAACCCCCTTAAATTCAAAATTCTTTAGTATAAAATCTGGCAGAAATAATCTGAGTAATGATGCAGTAGCTGATGGCATAAATATAAAACTGTATAAAATACAAAGCTATATTTTTAACGCCTCCTCCACAAGTTTTGGGATTGATCCCGAATCGCTCACTATTTATAGTGAGAATTGGTGCAGGTTTTGGTACCCCCGTAAAAGTGAAAAGGCCGTTAATCATGCGATTAACAGCCTTTTGTACGTTTTGATTTTGAATCTTGTGATCCCGCTGGCATCAGAACCTAGTCCTGAAATCAACGTTTAAATAGTATTTAGTGCGGTTTTAAAATTCGACTCACCGAATCACTCACCACTTTTTTTATGCGTTTTAACTGCAATTTGTATATCTAAATATACATGAAAATACTGGACTTTTAATAGACTAATTTCTCTTAATCTTGGTAAAAGTCTTGTAATGAAAAATGGACTCTGTAACGCTATCTAAAATTGCAATCAAAAAACGGTCGTTGTAATTTTCTTCGAAAGCATTAATTGCTTCTTTAAATTTTACAAATAAATTTTCCACTTGACTCGGTTCGCTTTGACATATCATCAGTCTTTTTTCAGCATTACCAATTAATAGTTTTTCGAAATCATACTTTATCCCCGAGTAATTTCTGGACCATTCAGATTCAACAATCAAAGGTGTCCTTATTAGCCTATTTTCTGAATCTTCCTGATACCATACGATATCATAAAGCCATTCTCTCTCAAATTTATTAGGAAAACCTCCAATTGCAACTTCATGTTCTAACTCCTTTCCTAGGTCACCGATACTTTCCTTTAGCCGATTAGTCCAAATCTTGTTGCCAACGTACTTGTTTTCTTCCACTTCAAGTAGAAAATCATCTAGTACTTTTATTATTCTTTTTTCAATTTCGTCAAAATTTTCAGTCATAATTTAGATACTAGAAAAGTAAGCCATTTGAATGACTAGCTCTTCCTTGCCGTCTTCTAGAGTATTTCAGCCAGGTTAAAGCTTTGGACGCATATATTATTTTTGAACTTTCTTTTTCACCGTCAAAAAAATCTATTGGTAACACATTGATTAGTTCCTTAGCCTTAGCATTAGGATGCCCTTCCAAATATTCGTAAATCAATTTCATTTTTGGCAATTCCAGTATTTTTGTCCGCAATAAGGTCATTGTCGTCGCTTCATCCTTCAAGACGATTTCTTTACCAAAATCAGTTAAGGCACTAGTATCATCAATTAATTCCAATAGCGCCAAATCTCGATTAAATCTGCTACTAATTAAATTAGGATTACTTGCTAAAATTGGGATTAATTCAATAATCTCTCTTAACGAACTACGTGGGATTAAATCAGACTTATCTTCAATTCTAACCTGTGAAAATGCCTTACCTCTTCCTTTTGTTGGTTCAATTAATCGAGTCTTGATATCCAAATCTGAGAGTAGAAACCAACTAATTATATTTTTAGCATAAGAGTCCCAAGTATTATCTTGAAAATCGTGTTTAAAAGTATTTTTAAGTGTTTGAATTACATCAGCCTTATTGATTTTGGAAATATTGGTTCTTTTTAAATGAATATAAGGGGTGTAATTTTGGAATTTATTAGTAATATAATCAATAAAGCCTTGTTTAGATATTTCAATGCCTTTGTTTACAGAGTAATAGTCTCCTGTTTTTTGAATTATACCTAAATTTCTTAATTCAATTAAAATATTATACAATGTCTCTTGGCCTATCCCTTTTGGATGTTTTTGTAAAATGGATTCTAATGTCTGTTTATTTGTAACATCAAAAAGTAAAAATACCTCCAAACATAAATTAACCCCTTGTCGAACTAAGTAACCTTCGCCAATAGGTGGTATTGTACCGGTTACTAAGTAGTCTCGATAAATATCCCAATAAATATTATAATTTGCCCCTGATCTTATTATTAATCGCTTATGCAAAAGAGACGCGATGGTTTCGCTGTCAATGATATCTCCAACTTCCGTTTCATCAAAAAAACTACCGTCATACGCTCGTTTTGCAATCAGTTTTATTGCTTTAAACTCTTTAGCAGATAGTCTTTCTTCATCCTTTTTAAAAAGATCGGATATATTTAGGTTAGATTCAATTAAATTTTCTTTGCCAACTCCGGATTCTATTTGATCAAATATATGTATACATAGTTTCTTGGTCAGCCAAGGTAAACCTTGGGAACTTTCCTTAATACGCTGTTTAATGCCATTATCTAAACCATCTACAGACCCCTCCAATTGTTTAATTACGCCATCAATCTCCTTCTCTCCAAATTCATTAATTGTAAATTCCCTTGCTTGTTCTTTAGCTTGTTGCCAAATATGGTATGATGGATCATCGCTTTGAATGAAGAAATCAGATTTCCATGAAAAACCAATAATTAGATTTGGTTTCGAGTCGGTAACATCTGTAAGAAACTTGTAAAAAGTCTTAAAAAAATCTCCCTTCCTGAAAACATCTTCAAATTGATCAAAAATTAGAACTAAAAACTTATTATTCCTTTTAAGTTCATCCAGTACTATTTTAACGCTATCAGACGATAAGAGGTCATTATTTGAAGTAAATGTTAAATCTCCTTGAACATGCTGAATATAGTGATTATCTATAGCGGCATTTATTAGCTTTTTAAATGAGAGTGCAACAAAATTATCTGAAGTTGCACTACGTGTATCAATTGCAATTCCGAAAAATTTACGTTTATAGTGCTTATTACTACATCTACCAATGATTTCTAAAACTAATGAACTTTTGCCCCATCCAGATTTTCCATTCAAATAAAAGATCCTTTTTCCTGTTTTATTCCCATGAATATCCTTAAAGTAGCTTAGAATTTTTGTCCTAATATCGTCTCTCCCTACAAAATGATTCTTATTAGAAGATGCAGGAAGATAATCATACCAATTTTCACTCTCCTGTACTTCAGAAATGGTTTCAATTATTGTGTCGTGTCTATTCGACACCTTAGTTCTAACATAACTAGTGTAATTTTGGATTAAAGTTAGACTACTAATTTCGTTTATTTTGCTTCTCAGTAATTCAATAAAATCATCATTGACTTTTCTTTCGTTATGCTTAGCATCTACCACTATAAATTTTGTTGGAAGAGCATTTGACTCATTAATGAGATAAATAAAATAGTCTCCAAAATACGTTACTGCAAGTATTTTTTTTGAAATAGTATATATAGCGAGATCAGATAACGGTTCATAAACCATTTTTCCATCTGAAAGCATTCTTATAATATCATCAGGTTCAAAAAAAGTTAAGTTTTTATATTCAGGACGACTTTTAATTTCACTCAAAAGTGCCCCAGCTTGGCTTTCAAGCTCTTGGGTTCTATAGAAATAACCTTTGTCAACCTTTTTGAATGTAACATTGAATGAAAATTTCGAGAGTTCATCTGATGTCACTTTTTCTTTTGCTTTACATTCAACATATAAACTCTCTTTATTATGCTTATGCTCAGCAACCAGATCAATTTCCATTCCACCGAAATTTATATTTCCTCTAATGTCATATAGATGAAGAGTTAGTAAATTTCTTATCAATGTCTCAAAACAGTTCCCTTTTGCTTTGTTCGAAGAACCATCTTCAAGAATTATTTTAATTTCTGATTTCATTAATTTAGATTCTATCTTTTTTTTCTTAAAATAGGATTCTTTAAAGATAGTAAATGAAATGAAAAATCAGCCTTGCATCGATGATTAACACGACCACTATCCTGTATTATTTTTATTCGTATAAACTTGTCGTTTATTGAATACTGCTTATTTCCCAAATTCAGAATCGCCTCCTAGTCAGGTAATCGAATGACAGAAGGGCTTTGCCAATCCTTCAGGCTTCGAAGGGAGATTTCTAAGTAAATTATCATTCAGTAATTTGCTATTGAATGTCGCAAAATCTTAACACTTATAGCGACTTGCCTTGCATGTGCAAAATAATGGGATGGGTTTCAATTTTTTCTTCTTTTAGAGCGGCCAAGATCTCTGGCTTATAAAACCTTTCATCAAGCTTTTTAAGCGCTTCTAATAAGTTGGGAGGATTATTAAATCTTTTATTTTCTTCCAATAATAAATATGCTTTTTCTAGTTGCATAGCATACCAGTACAATACCGGTCGCCAAGTATCATAATAAAAATCACATATTTTGTAATAATTCTCTGGAACATTTTTAAATGAAAGCAACTGAAAAAAATTAATTAAAATGTCAATATTATTCCTATCAAATGCCTCCTGTTTTAAAAATGCACTTTCATTATCTTCTTGGCTATATATTAAATGATCCTTTTGATAAAAAACACCTTTGAATTCGCGGTATACATCTGCTCTGGGCTGCCGCCCAATATAACGTGAAACATAATTCTCCTTGATAATGAAATCTCTATAATTATCATTCGCAATAGCTTTTTTTAGAATATCCCATGCCATTGTACGCACCGCACGAAATTCTATGCCCATAAAAAATTGATACAACTCCATAAATGATTTAACATCCCCTTCTTCTTTAGATTGTGCATCACGCTTACTTTCATATGTAAAAAGTATATAGGCAATATATGATGTCACAAGTAAGGTCAATAGACTGATAAAAGGGTTTAACAATCCACCGATATAATCTCCGAAAGTTCCCCAGTCTGCCTGTGTATTAGATCTAACTGACGCATCAAATTGATCTCTGTAAAGGGCTATTGGCAAATAACCGAGAATGATTATAATCAGAACAAGAATAGCTATTAAAACAATATGTTTTATTTTCATACATGAGGTTTTCATTTAGCTTCAATAATAGGCATTTTTTTATCTCAATTATTAATTTAAATACGATCCTTTGATTCTTCAATGTAAGTTTTTGAAGAACATGAAGGCCTCGAGATTTAAGGAGGCTCTTATTTAAAGATTTAGAAGTATTGGACATCCAAACTGTGTTTTCCTTTATAAATAGGTCTAAGTCTAAGGATTTAAAACGGAAATTATTGGATAATACTTTACTTAGTAGATAAATGCGAATATCAGAGTTCCATTAGGAAATTAATAGATATGATCTATATTTACTAATATTTAAATTTTCACTCATGACCGCATTTTTCCTTATTATGGTGGCATTTGCCATAATTATATTTTTAGTCGCATTGGCTTGGTTAGTACGACTGGGATTCAGTCGTTTTTTTTCAAACACAACTGGACATAGTACTTTAACGCAATTGAATTGGCAAACTGTTTATGCTGTTATCATTGCGTTTATATTAATCGGACTATCACTTCTTGCACCTTTTCTGTTTACTAGGGAAGCTGTAAACGAGGATTTTAATTTTATGGTCACCGGCCAGATTGGAGATACAATAGGTGGAATAATGAATCCGTTTGTTGCACTAGCTGGGGTAATTGTGACTGGATTGGCATTCTATATGCAATACAGGGCCAATCTTTTACAAAGACAACTTTTCAATATTCAGCTCAAAAAGGATAAAAAGAGATTTGAAAAAGAAATCAGACAAAGTAAAAAGCAGTTTAAAAAACAATTCCTTTCTCAAAATAAGGAGAATGATTTACAGCAGTTCCATGCACAATTCTATGAGATGCTGCGACTGCACAAAGAAAATGTAAATGAAATGGAATTGCCGGCAAAAAGATCTTCTGTTCAAAATATCGATATGTCACTTGTTTACCGTTTTGAGCCTTATACAATAACCAAAAGAGCAGTGTTTGTAGAAATGGTTAATGAGTTTGAGCAAATTTTGAAAGCAGTTAAAGAAAGCGATCTTAGGGTACTCAACAATGAAACTTTTAAGGAAGGTTATAAAATGTTCTTTTGGGGTTGTGGGAATGATTATGGTACTGAGGAAGAAAGAAGTTTAGTTGAACTCTTTGAAGACGACAATAGCTTGAAAGGATTATTATCTAAATGGCAAAATTACCAGTTCGAAACAAATAGCGAAATGAATTCCAAGCTCGATTTTGATATACTGGCTTTCCGAGGGCATTCAGGGTTTTTAGGTCATTATTTTAGGCACCTTTTTTTAACTGTAAAATTTGTGGTTAACCAAAAAGTAACTTTGGTAAGTTACAAGGAGAAAATGGGTTATTTACAGGTACTTCGCGCGCAACTATCAAATCATGAACAGATTTTGTTATTTTATAATTGGTTAGGGGGGTATGGTGAGCCTTGGGAAGGTAGTCAAAATAGGTTCTTTACGGAATATAAAATGATTCACAACCTTTGGTATGAGAACCTTATAAATGAACCTTTTTTAAAAAGTAAAGTAGTTGAATTAGCTGGTAAATCGGTGGAGCTTCGTAAAGGCCCTATGTTTGAAATTGGGGATCCATTAGAGTAAAAGATTGTGAAGGTAATGGCCGCTCGGATTTCAAAGAAATTGACAACCATCAATGAGACAAAATCTATGCCGATTTAACTTCGTTAAATCAAACTGTTTATATTGTTCTGTTTGCTTGTTACTGGAACTATCATCATTGGATATGGTTTTGCCTGCTGCCGTACTATAAAGAAAATTTTATAGTGCGGCAAGTGTAGCTAGAGATGTTTTGCAATCATCTCATTTAATATTTCGTCAGTCAATATAGTTTTTTTGAGCCCATTTGGAGAATAATCACAGAAATAAAATTTAACCTGATAATGATGTTTATCAAATAAGTCTTTTACCAGCTTAACTTCTGCAACAGGAGTTCTGGGTCCGAAGATTACTCCAATGAGATTCGATTTGTTAAAAGTTATATAGCCTTGATTAGCTAATATTCTCCACTCTTTTTCGTAACTCCAAGCAATTTGTTTTTGAAACAAGGCCTTGGCTCTGTTGATTTCGGTTTCGACTAAAATTCGCTTATTTGAATAATGGACTGGAATAATTTTATTTGAGATTTCGAGACTGCTTCTAAAACTAAATTCTAGACATACACCTTTAGCAGAATTTGCATAATGTGACCACATAAGTTCAGAGAGTGGATCGGTAGTAAAACAACAGACACCCAAATTGGTACGATATTGATCTTGCAATGCCTGAAGCAATTTATTTTTTAAGAATACAAGTGTAATTTCTTTTGCTAAGTCTAGTTTTTCGGTGGATATGTTCCCCTCGGGATAATCCAACACTGTTATCTGATTAAAATAGTTGTTTTTTATAAAAGTTTTAGTGATCTCAAAATCACAGTCGTAAGGGTCATTTAAATTTACAGCACTACAACCCCAAAGTGAATTATTCTCTATCAATTTAAAAAGATGAGGATTTAATGAGTGGTATTTATATAATGTATTTGGTCTGGGTTTTATTCTAAACCTCCAAAGCGTTCTAAAGTATTTAAGATTTGACCAGTAAACCATGTCTTAGACCATAAATAAACTAAAATTATTTATGGTCTAAGACATGGGGAATAAAATCTTAAAGATTGGACAAAGCAAAAGCTTCGAAATATTCCGAATTACTAGAACTTAAATTTAGGTAGTACCCATCTAAGCCCCATCTCTTTAAACATCATTACCCGAGCTTTGGTCGTATAAATTCATCACTACTAGAGATAAACGCAAAAATAATACGCGGTAATTGCGGAAGTGAAATATAACTCCAAAGCATATAATTATGGCAATAAGAAGGTTATGGCGAAATGCAAAAGTCCAATTTTATTAAAAAAATTGGAGCAAGCGGAAGTTGGGCAGCGCCCTACTTTCTTGCCCTTAAGCTATCGCTAGAGGGGTCTAAAGTATACTCCTGGTATACTTTGGATAGGTTAAGACCCCGTAGGGTACTATAATGGTATACTCGGCAGTATACCAGATGAAAACAAACAGATTCAGTAGGAAATATTCAGGAACAGGAGAAGCATTATGAAAATGGACATCATTACAATGGAAGATCTGCAACAGTTTAAAACTGATTTTATGCAGGATATCAAAGACCTTCTGGCTGGGAACAAAGAAGGTCAGAGCAACAAGGAGTGGTTGAGAAGTGCAGAAGTCAGGAGGATGCTTAAAATATCAGGTGGTACTTTACAGAATCTTCGCATCAGTGGCACGCTTCCTTTCCGTAAAATCGGAGGCAGCATGTACTATGATAAATCGGCAATCGTAAAAATATTGGAGGGCTAAAATATGGAAAACTATAACATGGACTATCTGAATATACATAAACACGCATTAAGTAAATACTTTGAACGCATTGCATCGGATGAACGTTTGTTTGCAAGCCATATTAGCTTGTGTATGGCTTTATTCTATTTCAGTAACGGAGAACATCCCAGATCAGCCTTTCAGGTGAGCCGGCCAAAGTTAATGCGTTTCTCAAGGATCAAGTCAATTGCCACCTACCACAAGAATATCAAGGATTTAACGGATTATGGCTATATCGAATATAAGCCATCGTGGCATCCTGTAAATGGAACACAAATCAGGCTGATGATTGAAATAATGGACAAGGATTAAGGTTATGGAGGACGTCAATATAAAATCTATCCGCTATCCCATAGCCGTAGACGTAAAGCTGGAAACCCTTAGTTTGAAATTCGGGCGCACCAAAAAGCTGTTTTTTGAGCAGATGGTGGACTATTTTTATAAAAGTAAGAAAGACCCTAAAGACCTCAGCGATGAGGTGCTTAAAAAGGAGCTGTCGAATGGGAACAGTCGTATTATTTCCTTTGTTCGCAAGCAGGAAAGTGATTTCCTTTTACCCATTTTTTCGAATTTGGGTAAACTGCTGATCCTTTCCAATGCACACAGCAAGTATTTAGAAGGCCTGAGCCAATACGCAGTAAGCGATGAATCACAGACCAGAAGAATTATAGCTGGTATGATGTTACTTGAAAAAGCAATTATAAAAACGCAGACGAACCTGGACGAGAAGGCGGTATTAAAAACGAAGTTCAGTAAAATACTGGAAAGATATATCAGTAGTCGGGAATCATTAGGCTGGACGGATTCATCCGCTAAAAAAGAGGAATTGCAAGGTCTGGCACGGGAGTCACTTAAAAACATATAGCCTATGTATATCAATATCACTGCATCAGAATCAGGGGATAACAAAGGAAGTAGCGGGGCGCTGGTCAACTATCTGGAAAAGGAAAACCACCTGCAACCTGAAAAAGGAGCGGCTTTAGTACAGGAAAACTGGTTTAACGGCAGTGATCAGGAAATCGGGAGGCAGGAAGTCAGAATGAAAATAGACCGGAACATTGCAAAACTTTGCCGTGACGACAGTAAATTTTTCCTCATCAATATCAATCCCAGCCAGAAGGAACTGGCGCACCTGCTTGCCAGATATGGCGGGCAGGGTGCAAAGGTCAAACTAAAAGAGTTTGGGCTTAAAGTGATGGATGAATATGCCAGAAACTTCAAAAGAGCTGGGATTGACAGTCACAAAGATTTATTATGGTTCGGTAAGCTTGAAAATTACCGTTACTATGGCTTTAAAGATAAAGAGGTCAAAGAAGGGGCAAAACAAGCAGGTGACCGCAAAGGGGGCTATCAGATGCACCTGCAAATTATTGTTAGCCGTAAGGACATCTCAAACCGGATCAAATTAAGCCCACAAAATACCTCTAGAGGAAAGAATAGGAAACATTCTGCAAAGCTGGGGCAGTTTGACCGCACCGCCTTTAAGCAGTCTGGGGAAAGCTTGTTTGATGATGTTTTTGAATTTGACAGGGGCTTGAAAGATACCCTGACTTATGCCAATACCATGAAAAATGGAACTGCTATCCAGAAGATGCAAATGCAGACTCTAGGGGATCTGCCTCCGCAGGGGGCTGAAACAGGCAGGGTGATTTCAGATTTAAGTAAGGGCATTGCAGGTGGGCTATTCCAGAGTTTCGGGGATATGTTGGTCGCAGGAACAAAGGCGAGTGCAGGATTGCTCAGTTTACTACTGTCAGATGTTTATGTGCCAAACCAAGCAGATCCGGTAGACGATGGAATGCTACGAAGGAAAAAAAGAAAGAGTAAAAGTAAAGGGCAAGAAATGGGGCACAGCAGGTAAGTGCTTTGCATAATCCTTAAACCCATTTAAGATAAAGGTGTTTTGCAGGTGTTTTTCCCCCGCGCAAGAGGGTGGCCTGCAAAACACCTTGCCCGCGCTGGCCTTTGCACAGTTTTGCGGGGGGATTTACGGAAAAGACAGTAGGCTGAAAACAGGTAAGTAGCCTACTGACCAAGGTGCAATGCTTTTAAACTTTCAGAAGTTGGGTTCTGGTAGGCCAGTGTACCCTGCTCAAATTCAAAGAGCTGTTCCATGAGTACCACCTTTTCGTATGGAATATCCTTACTTTCCTCTAGCAGGATCTTCCGATAATTCTGGAAAGTATTCATGGAAATCCCTAGTAGCTCCGGTAGCAAATGCATGGCTTTCCGGTATTGTATTATGTTTAGTGCGTGTAAATACTCATTGATTCTGTATTTGTTGATAGGCTTGTTCATAGTGTTTAATTTTTATGTAGTTAACTGAAAAGATCATTTTTAACAGGTCAGATGCTAAAAATGATCTACTCTTCGGTTTAATAGGTACTTTCAAGACGTTCTTTTTCTATGTGTACAAAAGAGGCATTTAAGAAACCAATCAGTTGGGTGTAAAACAATAGCATATTGGTCGTCTGATTGCTGTCGTATTCTGCGGTATGGTAAGTCCATCCTTTGAATAGTTCCCAGACCAGATCCCTGCATTCGTGAATAGGGGTATTGTCAAAGAACTCGGTGATTAAGTTTTCAGGATTTTGCAGTTCATCATCGGACAAACGTGCGGGCTGGTAATCCAGCTGTTTTAGGATTTCTTGCATGGTGATTGTTTTTATGGGTTTTAATTGGACAGTTCTTTGGTAGTCACTTTTTTAAATTCATACAAACTTTCCAGCTGGTTGATGAAATCCTGAAACTGCTGGTTGTAATGTGTTTTAAGTACGCAAATGCTGAAATGACGCGTCTCAAAAAATGCACTGAGCTGGTAATCTGCCAGAGTACCCAACAGGTAAAATTTCATTGGCTCTTTAACGCTACGCAGGAAAAAGACAGGGTTTTCTGCCTCCGGTACTAAGGTGGCATTCCCAATGCGGAAACACATTTTTAATTCATAATAATCGCCTTTATCCAGCCATTTAAAGTAAATTTCAGGGATTTCTCTGGCAAACACGCAGGGGATTAAGTACTTCTTAAATGGTTTTGGCGCCAGATTTTTCATGCCATAGGTCATGAAATAATGGGTGTAGGATTGTGATTCCAGCATAGGGTATGCCTCTTGCCACAAATAGAACAGCTGATCTCTTCTCTCCATATTGTGATTACGGATTTCCTGTTTTTCTGCCTTGCTATGGCTGAATTGTGTGTTTTGTATCTCAGCAAGCGTTTTCATCTTTACCAGTAGTGGATGGAGCTGGGTTTGGACAGGGCTGTAGTGTAGTTCTGCCGAAGCCTCGGTATCGGTAATGAAATAAGCATAGCTTTTTATGACCTCTTTATTTTTGCCAAGTTTCCCAAGGTAAGGAATCGAAAATGGGTAGTGGTTAGGGCGGTAGGGAGCAAAAGTGGTATGAGCGAAGCAATACCCGATGATGCCATTGCTGGCAGAAATGTTGCTTTGAGTATTGGGGAATCGCTTTAAGCGGTCGGGGCATACAGCCTCTTTAAAGGGATAGTAAAGTATGGACTCCGGTTTATAGAAATAAGAATATTGCTCTTTTAAACTAACGTTCATTCCCCATCTGTCGTTGATGATGTTAAGGTATTTGCTTTTACCAGTTCGGGGATGAAAGAAATCCGGCCAGTAAAATTCCTTAAAATCACATTCACCGCTATGGTTCATTAAATCCTGTAAGGCGTAATAAGCATAACGACTGAGATAGTGTCCGCTGGTGTCCACGCTGCAACCAACCAGCAGTTCAGTCGGTTTAATCCGTAAATAAACCATTTCTTCCTTTTCCTCACCAAGGGTAATCCCAATAGTGAGGATTTCCTGATGAAAGGAAAGCTTTCTTTGTTTGATGTTCAGGAATGGCTTTTTAGTTCTCCTGAATGCAGAATGCTTGTCTAAAGTTTCCTGACTGAGTATTACAGTCCCTTTTTCCAGTGGAAGGTGGAAAAAGTCGATGCCCCGAGGCGATAATTGTTGCATTTCCATATATGATCTTATTTAATTTCTCATTAAATAAGCCTCAGATAAGTGGGATGCCGGAAAACAAAACAGGGCTGGTAACTCACTTACTCTATTGCAGCTAGGTTCTGGTAAACCCCCAAACCTTTCGGGATGGATCTCAGCAATATACATAAGCGAGCACCAGCCCTATTTATATATAGGGTGGTGGATGCTACACTTACGCTCGCTGAGATTAAATTTACCAGATTTAGCTGCGAGGCTCGTATGCAATCCTAATTGTTCATGACTAGAATTACAAAAGTATAATATTTAATTTATAACAACTTTTCTCTAATGTCAGAAATAATAATGTAAAACACAAATAAAATAATAAATAACATTAATGTATTGACGAAATACATTACTATAATGATAAATATGATTAATTTCTGAATATTATATTTGTTTTACATCACATGATATGAGTAAAATAACTTATAACCGCATTAAGGCTGTACTAGCAGAAAAACAAAAGACAAATAAAGATTTGGCTGATGCTTTGAAAATTGCCCCTGAAACCGTTTCGAGCTGGTGTACGAACTCCGCACAACCTTCGATTAAGAAATTGTTTGATGTTGCTATTTTTTTAGGGGTAGAGCCTGGTGATTTATTATCGTCAGCTAAAAGTATATAGATAGTTTTATAGAAGCTATGGACGAAGAAAACAATGTTAAAATTCTGTTCCAGTTTTACAGTGATGTCTTGGAGGAAGAGACTGTTGAGACGATGTGGGCTACTGTAATAGATAAAGAAAAAGGTCTTTATAAACTGGATAACATCCCTTTTTATGCTCCAAATGTAGCAGCAGATGATATCGTCTATGCCGAATTTGATGATTATCAGGAGCGCCTAACTTATAGGCATATCTTCGAGCCTTCTGGAAATTCAACAGTACAGGTTATCATGTTTGATGATGATACCCCTATTAATGAGGTAAGAGCGTTGTTTGATGTTTTGGGCTGTAGTAGTGAAAAGGCTAATGACAGTTATTTCGTAATGGATGTCCCGTTTAATTTAGACTACACGATTGTTAAAGATAAACTAAAGGAATTAGAAGATTCTGGGGTGCTGGGATATGCTGAACCTTGTTTGTCTGAAAATCACAATTATAATGAATAGGAATATGCCATAGGCCAAATGGAGTCCTTTTATGCAGAAAAGCCAAAAACACCTCGTGCTTTTGGCTTCAATTATTATCCTTACATTTTATTGGTATTTATCTCTTAATAAGGCCATATCTGCACCCACTTTAATGTCCAGTACTTTTGCATAAATCTGGGTTGTCCTGATATTGGTATGTCCCAGCATTTTTGATACACTTTCAATGGGAACGCCATTTAATAGTGTAACCGTAGTCGCAAAGGTGTGACGGGCGATATGCGAACTAAGTGGTTTATCAATTTCACACAGTGTAGCAATTTCTTTTAAATACTCATTCGTCTTTTGGTTGCTCGCCACTGGCATCGCTCTGTCTTTAACAACACAATATTCATTCTCGGCATATCGGTCTAAAATCGTCATTGCAGAAGGTAACAGAGGGATTGCCGAACGGATATTGGTTTTCTTTCTATTGGTGAAGATCCAGTGGTTGCCATCAACTCCTTTGGTGATGTTGGACAGCTTTAGTTTTTGAACGTCAGCGTAAGCAAGTCCGGTAAAACAACAAAACAGAAACACATCCCTAACTTGCAAAAGCCTTGTAGTACTAAACTGTTTTTGCGCAATGCGTTGTAGTTCTTCCTCCGACAGAAATGGCCGCTCTACCGGTTTAGATTTAAGCTTATAGCCAAACATCGGGTCATTGTCTATCCATTTTAGGTTTAAACAAATGCGGATGATCTTGCCGAGGTTTTTAAGGTATCGTATAGCGGTATTATTCGCACAGCTGTTTTCTGTTCTCAGGTAAAATTCGAAATCGCTGATAAAAGCATGGTTTATTTCTAAGATATCTACATCATTGACCTTGTGCTTTTCGAGCATAAAGGCTTGAAGGTGGCGTTCCAGTATCTCAAATCTTTTTAAAGTTCCAATCGCATATTGTTTACCCACCAAAGCTTTCATTTTTCTGTTGTGATTCTTCACAGCCTCTAAAAGGGTGTGTGTTGCGGTGTCTTTTCCTTGAAATTTGTTTCTGATACTTTCTGCTGTAATAGGCGAGTTAGCTTGAGCCAGATCTTTGTGTGCCCGATAAACCATTGCCTGTAAGTTGTCCAGATAGGCATTAAATCTTTTTGTGTCCTCTTTAGTTCCGGTTAATCGTCCGGTTTTGGGATTCCAGCGTTCCGGTTTGCATTCCTGTCCTGTAGTGATTTCCACACGATTTCCATTTACGGTAATCCTTAAATAGATAGGGGAATCACCGCAAGAATAGTTTTTTTGCTTTTTCATGTAGAATAGCATACTGAAATTCGTTTTCATAATCAACTGATTTAAGGTTAAACAAATGTAGCCTTGCAGTTAATTGACGTCAAGTCGTTTAATGACTGAACTTTCTGTATGTCAGAAAGTTATGCGTTTATTCGGTGAGTCGGGGAGACTTCAATTTACTCACCGAATCACTCACTTTTTATATGTGATTTATTGAATAAACTGTAGTTTTGGGTAAAAACAAAAAGCCTGCAATCAATTGATTTGCAGGCTTTTAAACGTTTTGTTACTATTTCTTGTGATCCCGCTGGGATTCGAACCCAGGACCACTACATTAAAAGTGTAATGCTCTACCAGCTGAGCTACGGAATCAATTATTGTTTCGTTGTTTGGTATTACAAAGATAGAAATTATTATGTAAAAACTGCCTTCTTGCTATTAAAAAGATGGTTTATCCGGGTAATACACTGTATTCTAGCTGAATAATTTTTCGGTTATTTTTCCCAAACCCAAATTCCTTCATTTTTATGATAAAACCCTGTTAGGAGTGTTCTAGGTGGTTTTTTTAGCAAATCATTTGATGATAAGCACTTTATCTGATTTTTCCTTAAATTACAATGTTATGTATATTTTTTTCATAGAAATATCATAGTTCCCATATCTTTGTATTTCTAAACATTAAAACAAATCTTCTGAACAGACTATAGGTCTTTCAGAGTTAAATAACAAAATGAGTATGTATAAGACGGATGAGGAAGTTGAGATTCAACGTGAAAGTTGTTTACTGGTAAGTGCTACAATTACAGAAGTGGCGAAGATTCTTAAACCAGGGATCACCACACTATCACTTGATGTAATGGCGGAGCAGTTTATCAGAGACAATGGAGCGATTCCATCTTGTAAAGGTTATCATGGTTTTCCTTATACCTTGTGTATTTCAATTAACGAGCAGGTTGTTCATGGATTTCCAAGCGAATATATCATCAAAGAGGGCGACGTAGTTTCAATTGATACTGTTGTTGCTAAAAACGGTTTTCATGGCGATCATGCCTATACCTTTATTATGGGTGAGGTTAGTCAGCAAGTGTTAGATTTAGTAAGAATCACCAAAGAATCACTATATGTAGGAATTGAGCAAGCCGTAGTAGGCAACCGTACCGGTGATATTGGTAATGCGATTGAGCAGTATACCTATGGAAAACATGGTTACGGAGTGGTGCGCGAGATGGTAGGTCATGGCGTAGGTAGAGAGATGCATGAAGATCCTCAGGTTCCAAATTACGGTAGAAAAGGAAGCGGGAAGAAACTGACTGAAAATATGGTGTTGGCAATTGAGCCGATGATCACCATGGGTAGTCGTCATATCTTTACCGAAGAAGATGGCTGGACAATCTCTACAGAAGATGGTTTACCGGCAGTTCACTTCGAACACAATGTTTGTGTAAAGAAAGGTGCCCCGATCATTCTTTCAGATTACAGACCAATTGAAGCCGCAGAAAAAGCAAATACAAATCTAAATAGTAGCTATTACAACTAGATTATTCTATAATCATTAATGTAAGCATAGGCCGATCCATCAAAATGGGTGGGCCTATGTTGTTTAATTGCCACAGTGGCAGTAGGCTATTCTGAATAACAAAAAGGCAAGGAGTAAATATTTAACAAATACGTTGTTTGTAATTAATCTAAATAGTCTATATTTGGCCCAAGTATTTACACCGCCACTTTGCCAGAAAACAAAAACATACCCCTAAATGATGCGCCCACACGTATCAATAGACAAACTTTTGAAACCATCTACAACATGTATTGGGACAAGGTTTACGCGGTATGTTACAATAATATCAGAGAAATTGAACCGGCAAAAGAAATGGTGCAGGA
Source organism: Pedobacter gandavensis (assembly GCF_032677645.1). Lineage (GTDB taxonomy): Bacteria > Bacteroidota > Bacteroidia > Sphingobacteriales > Sphingobacteriaceae > Pedobacter > Pedobacter gandavensis_A. The sequence continues at coordinate 16,428 of NZ_JAVTSB010000013.1, forward strand.
TATCTTTAAATCCCTCTGGGAACGAAAAGCGGAGCTGGAGCTAGAGAACGTAAGTAACTACCTGATTCGCGCAGCAAAGTTCAAAACCTTTGAATACATTCGCAATAAAGTAAGCCGTGAAAAACATATCTGTCTAAAATATCAGGACTGTAGTCATTCCTCCAATTGTACTGAAGAGCATGTAAATTACAATAATCTCAAAGAAAGTGTCAATTTGTTAGTCGATACGCTGCCTTGTCAATGTAAAAAGGTCTACAGGATGAGCCGGGAACAGGGGATGAGTAACAAAGAAATTGCTGTCGCCTTATTAATCAGCGAAAGGGCCGTAGAATACCACATTACCAAAAGTTTAGCTGCGCTCCGGCTAAGTCTTTCCAATTATTCTGAATAAATATAACTTTGCCATTACGGAAAACGCGTTGTTATGCTACTTATATTTTATATAAGTTTGTAATTCCAATAAAGCAGGCTTTAAATACCGGAATGAACATTAGCAAAGACCTCATAGAAAAATACCACAGCAATCAATGCAGCACAGAAGAACGTGAGGCAGTGGAGGATTGGTTATTTTCTAATCATACTGATGAAGGACTTCAACTGCCACTGGGCGAATCTAAAGCGGACCATAAAGCAGGCATCTGGAAGGGAATCGAAGATGTTTTTTCTCAAGAACTGAACGAAGAGCATGAAGATAAAGAATACCTTGCTATAGCGCATCCTGTAGAAACTTCAGGTATAAAACGGGTAACTACAAAATCTACCCTGCACTTTTGGATAGGCGCAGTAGCAGCTACTATTGTGATCGGGTTCACCGGATTAGGGATTGTTCAATTGCAGAAAAACAAGAGACAAGCTGAGCCTGAACTGGTTTCGGTCAATAATACCTCTACCATAAACGTCCATCATCTGGAAGTGAACGACTATACCCTTGCGGTTGGCACCAATACTTCTGCTAAAATCGACAACCTCACTGGTGTGGTTGATCTGGCAGGAAGCATACTCATTTCTCCTAAAAAAGACATGACACTTCGCTTTGAAGGTAGTCCGGAAAAGATCATTTTCAAGAAAGATCAAACTTATATCATTCTCAAAGGCAAAGAAGGCACAGATCAGATCATCGTCAGCGAAAAAAACCTGATGGATCTTCCTCCGGTACTTCAAAAGCAAATTATCAATGAATTTAACATCTAAACGCCCTCTCTTTTTTCTTTTGATACTGCTGTCCGGCCTTTTTGGATGCAAACAATCGCCTTCAATTTCCAATAATGAAGCGCAAAGTAAGTATAGTATTTACATTCTGGGTAAAGATGGTCAGGAATATCTGTTAGAAAGCGATCAACTGGATTCTGGATTGTTACTGCCGGAAAAGGATGGTGTTCCCTTGAATACCAGAGAAATGGACCGCAGTGTGATCGTGAAAAACGGTTATTATTACCACCTCAACAGGAAAAAATCAGCATTAATAAAATACGTGCTAAAAGCAGATCAGCTACAGGAAGTTCAATCTATGCCTTTAGCACAATTCTCCATTGAAAACTACCGTTGGATAGGAGGAGATACACTATTGTTAACCGGCTTAGGCAGCCCGGATTTTAAACAGGTTAAATTTAGCCTGCTAAATGCAGGTACGATGAAGCCAATAAAGGAGGGCAATATGGAAATCCCTGTGCCTTCAGGTAGGTTCGACAATATGTCTGTCGGTTTTGTGAAAAAACAGGGTTCAAAGCTATTAGTTGGCTATACTTACCATCAACAACTCGGCATATCAAATTATACTACCAGCGATACCACATACATTACGGAACTAAACTACCCCCAAATGACGGCTGTAAAAACAGCTAAGGACACGCGTTCCACTTATCCCGGAGGCGTAAACACCGTACAGCTTTCTGCTTTTAATGATGCCCAGGGCGATTTCTATTTCATGGCTTGTCCGGGGATTGCCTTAGGGAACCGTCCGGAATTACTTACCGCGGTGATGAGAATAAACAAAGCTGAAACTGTCGCAGACCCTCATTACTTTTTCAATTTATCTTCCGCAATCGGCAATCATGCCTATGGCATGTGGAATCTGGGAGGCGGTAAAGCGATTGTTAGAGCAGAGCGAAAAGACTTGTTCAAAGGTCTCGGTGATCATTATAGTACCCCACATTTCGAATTTTACCTGATTGATGTAAAAAATAATAAGGTCCTTAAAAAACTAGATCTGCCATTAGATAAAGGAACAAGAAGAGAATGTGTGCTGGTAAAGGATAACATCGCTTACATTTCTGTAAACTCATCATCAGAAGGGAATTATATATGGAAATACGACCTTAAAACCGGCGCTTTAACCAAAGGAATGCAGCTTGGCGGAAATACAGATTTCATCCTTAGAATCGACAAGCTGAGATAATTCTCTATATTTTTTCATAGTCCACCTTCGGGAATATCGTGCTTATGCTACTAACAGGTATAAATGCACAATATTAAAATAATGACCTACGGAAAAATTCTACTACTCATGCTCTTCAGCACTTTTTCAATTAGTGCTTATTCACAACAAAATATCTCAGGATACGTCAAAGACGGCAACGAACTGATTACCGGGGCTACCATCTTTTTGAAAGGGACTAAACAAGGCATCGTTTCCGACAGTCAGGGCCATTACGAACTGAAAAATCTGGCGCCAGGTACTTATACAGTCTCTGTTTCTTTTATCGGTTACGAAAAAGATAGCAAACAGGTGGTTTTAAAAGTTAATCAGCAACTTATCCTTAACTTCTCTTTAAAAAAGGACCAGCAACAACTTCATGATGTAAATATCAATGGGAAAACGAAGACCCAGCAGGTAAAAGAGTCTGGGTTTGCGGTAAATGCCATTGACACGAAGAAATATGCCAACACAACTGCCGATCTTAATCAGATCCTGAACAGGAGTACAGGGGTCAGGATTCGCGAACAAGGCGGATTAGGTTCTGATTTTAAATTCTCTATCAACGGTTTATCCGGAAAGCAAGTCAAGTTTTTTATTGATGGAATTCCGATGGATGTGATGGGAAGCGCAATGTCTTTAAATAACATCCCCGTAAACATGGCCGAGCGACTGGAAGTCTACAAAGGTGTAGTACCGGTACAACTGGGTGCTGATGCGATGGGCGGCGCGGTAAACGTGGTTACCAATCAAAAAGTAAGCAATTACCTGGATTTGAGCCATAGCTATGGTTCTTTTCAAACCAACAGATCTTCTTTGACCGGACAATATGTTCATGAGAAAACTGGACTAATCGTTAAAGGGAGTGGGTTTTTCAATTCTTCTGAAAACAACTACAAGATGAAAAACGTAGATCTTGTAGTGGGTGGTCAAAGAGATGGAAACTATATCTATGACGTAACCGATGCAGAATATGTTAAAGGTGATGCGAGACGTTTCCACGACAATTACCTTTCTGCCCTCGGACAAGTAGAGGTAGGTGTAACCAATAAAAGCTGGGCAGACGTATTATTTATTGGCGGAGGCTATAATGAAGGTCACCAGGACTTACAAACCGGATTCGACCAAAACACGGTCTACGGTAAGGTGAGACGTACTAATTTCGCTAAAAGCGCCACATTACGCTATAAAAAGAACAACCTGTTCACTGAAGGCTTAAACCTGAGCGCATTTGCAGCCCGATCAAAAGATACTTACAAGACTACCGATACCGTATTCCGCAATTATAACTGGGATGGTAGCTACTACGATAAGGGTTATACGGAGATGGGAAATAGCGTCAAAACGATTAACAACATCGTCAGACCGCGTACGTATGCGATGGCTAACCTGAGTTATGTGATCAATAGTCAGCATTCCTTAAACCTGAACTATACGCTTGATCATTTGAAAAACGAAAGCTTTAACCAGTTACAAGTGGAGCGGGATAGTATGCCCGGAATTATCAACAAACAAATCCTCGGCTTTGCTTACCAGCAAAATCTATTGGACAATAAACTATCCAATACCATTTTTGGTAAATATTACCACCTGGGTTTAGAGCGCTCCAAATTCATCAATGGTCGCTATGCCATGCAGGACACTACTTTCTCAAACTTCGGCTACGGAATCGCTTCCAGGTATAAAATCACGGAAGGATTAGGTGTAAAGGCTTCTTATGAGCATAGCTACCGACTTCAGGAAGCAGAAGAGATGTTTGGCGACGGCTTAAACCTACAGGGAAATCCTGATTTAAAACCTGAAAGCAGTCACAATGTAAACCTGGGTGCCTATTATGGTTTCCAGATAAACAAGAGCGCTTTCTTCTTCGAAGCTTCCGGTTTTTACCGCAATGCTAAAGATTTCATCTTCCCTGTACCTGATGTTCGTTCCAAATTGCTAAAAAATGAAAACCAGAGTAGTGTGCGTATCACAGGTTTTGAAACAGAAGCCAGATATAGTTATGCTCAATTGTTGTCATTATCACTGAACCTGACTTATCAAAGTGCAGTAAATACCACCAAAAACGGTCAGACGGAATCAAATAATGTAGAAGGAACTTACCTGAACAAAATCCCGAATCAACCCTGGTTATTTGGTAATGCAGACTTTACCATCGGACAGGATAACCTGTTAGGGAAGGATACCCGTTTACAGTTCAACTGGTTCACCCAATACGTAAACTGGTTTTATCTGACCTGGGAAAGTAAAGGGAATCCGATTGATAAATCAGATATCCCAACACAGTTCATCCACAATGCCTCCCTGAGTTACTCCCTTAAAAAAGGTAAATACAACATCTCTGCAGAATGTAGAAACTTAACCGATCACCTGGCTTACGACAATTTTAAACTGCAAAAACCAGGAAGATCATTCTCAGTGAAATTCAGATACTTCATTCAGTAATTATTAAAATAAATAAAAGGATATCAATACAATACCTAAATATATATGAATACATTATTTAAATCAAAAGCAGGCCTTTTAATGTTCGTCATACTGCTGATCAGCATGACTGGATGTGAGAAAAGAAACGCCGGACATGTGGAAGAAGGTACAAAATACGCCGCAATTCTTTGTGTGGGTAGCTGGCCAAATACCGCTTACTACATCTCCAGTATCCCATCTTTAACCAGCGGAACCATCAGCCTGAAAGGGAATGGTGCAGAGATGACTGGTAAGGTTTATGCACAAGATGTGATTCAAAGAGATGGCTTTTATTATCACATGAATTCCAGCAGTGGACGCTTTGGGAAATATCATGTAGAAAACGGTTCTTTACTTATCGATAAAGAAATTCCTTTCGCTTACTTAAGCTGGAGTTCTTATGCCTGGGCCGATAACAATACCCTGGTGATTTTTGGCGAGGGTAAGGACGAAGCACGCTATGCGGTAGTCAAAGTAGATAAGATGACCATCAAAACCGGTAAACTTAACCTGGAAAAGATTCCTGCCGGATTCCAGCAATACAGCTTCGGATTTGCACAATATAGAGACAGTAAGTTGTTCCTGGGTTACGGATTTGGTTCTTCAGACTGGAGTCAATTCCCGAATATGCCGGTGTATCCAAAAGCTTATGTTGCCGTAATTGATTACCATACCATGGCAGTTGAAAAGAGCCTTGAAGAGACTCGAACTACCGGTTTAGGCAGTTTAAATGTATATGCACCATCGTCTTTTATAGACGAAAACAACGATTTATACTTCATCAGTGATCCGGTATCCGGCTACGATTACAAATCTCCATCTGCCATGTTCCGCATTAAAAGCGGAGCCACAGAAATCGACAAAGACTATTTCTTTAACTTTTCCGCATCCGCGAATAATGAAAAAGCACCAGCGATGTGGTATATCGGAAGTGGTAAAGCCATTGTTCGTTCCAGAATTAATGGGGAGAGTATAGATATTGATCATTATTACCGCTTGATTGATGTGAAATCCGGAACCATGATCAAGAAACTGGACCTTCCTGCGGATAAAGGGGAGCGCATGGTGAACGCAGTCATTACAGAGGATGGAAAAGCCTTTATCTCGGTAAATGCTGCCGACAGAGATTTCATCTGGCAGTACGATCCGGCAACAGATCAATTGACAAAAGGAGTGGAGTTTGTAGGTGGTATCGACTATATCCTACGCATCGAGAAATTGAAATAATAGCCAATAGATGACGTTTAACAAGATAAATGCCTGGGTTCACCTCTGGTTCGGAATCGCTTCCGGAATCGTAGTAGTGATTCTGGGCATCACTGGTTGTATCCTTGTTTTTGAACAGGAAATCAGAAGTATTTCCTCTCCATGGTTGCATGCAAGTGCGGAAGGGAGACCCTTATTGCCTCCATCAAAGCTTTATGAAGCTGCGGCTAGAGCATTGCCTGATAAGAAAGTATCATCGATATGGTATCATGGGGAAGACCATACTGCCCATGTGACCCTAAATTCTGATTCTACGATTTTTGTAGATCCTTATACGTCCAAAGTAGTGGCCATGGTAGATCATGAAGACTTCTTTCATATCGTGGAAGAAGGTCACTTTTACCTCTGGTTACCGAAAGAAATCGGCGAACAAATCGTAGGATGGGGAACCTTCGTCTTTTTCCTTTTATTGCTTAGTGGTCTCATTTTATGGTGGCCAAAAAGGTGGAATAAGAAAAATCTGAATCAGAGTTTCAAAATTAAATGGAAGGCCAGATTTAAGCGCCTCAACTATGATTTACACAATGTGCTGGGCTTCTATTCCATCATCGTTGCCATACTGCTTGCTGTTACGGGTTTGATGATGAGCTTCCAATGGTTCAATAAAGGGCTGTTCTGGATAGCGGGAGGAACAGATAAGCCAAGGGTAGAAGCGGTCTCTGATACTTTAAATCACCCGCAGACTAAAATGCTCGTTCAGGTGGATAGGGCCTGGCATAAAGGGATCAATGAGCTCGCAGAGCATAATCCAAAAGACATCATTGTGAGCTTCCCTGAAAAAGCTTCAGAAGCGATTTATGTCTGCACCGATATGTTTAGTGGCACCTGGCGCGATATCTATCTGGATCAACATACTTTGGAAATCTTACCAGCCTCTGGTAAAAAATTACTGGATGAAGATGCTGCGGACTTAATCCGTAGGGTGAATTATGGTATCCATGTGGGTGCTATCGGCGAATTGCCAACAAAAATCATCTTTTTCATCGTCAGCCTGATCTGTGCTTCGCTGCCAATCACCGGATTTTATATCTGGTGGGGGAAAAAGAATAAGAAAACTCGCTTGATTAAATAGTCAAGCGAGTTTTTGCTGTTAAATCAGGGGAATCAGTGATTTGCCTTTTCCTCCATAGAGCTTTAATATGATCGATTCTACTTGCTTCTTCACATCGACATCTGGATTTGGATAAGCCCAGTTATGGATGCTGGCAGCAGAACTCAATGCCTTTAAAGTATGTGGGTTGTAGAAAAACATAGGTAGCAGGTTGTAGATTTCCTTATTTTTAATGGCTGATACATCCCCCAATTCTTTCCTTCTGTAGAATTCATCCGGACTGTCGTTCCACATCACGATCATATCCGGATTCCAGCTGATCAGCGTTTCCGGACTGATATTGGGTTGATCTAATTCAAAAGTACAGGCATTTTCTACGCCAGCTGCTTCCAGGCAAAAGTGCATCATGCTATTCCTGCCTGCGGTTGCAAATATCCGGCCATGAGCCCAGGCGAAATATACCTTTTTCTTAGTCTGAACGCTATCAGCCCTGTTTTTCATGGTTGTTAACTCTTCTTTAACATAAGAAACCAACTCAGTTGCTCTTTCGGAAGTTCCTGTAAGTTTCGCCAGGTCATGCATCGTTTGAAAAACCTCCTGATGTTGTTCTACTTTGGTGGTATACACCTGAACACCTACTGCTCGTAAGGCCTGTGCAAGGTCTTCCTGGGAAGCCAGCATCACCACCAGGTCTGGATTTAGCATCATGATACTTTCGATATTGCCATCGCCATTGTTTCCGGGAACAGCCAGTGTTTTTTGCTTAATGCGGTCATCTAATTTGGCGTAGAATGGATACAATTCGTCGCTGTTATAGATACTGTTGAAAATCCCAACAATCTTATCTCCTGCGTTTAACATGTAAAGGGCATCCAATGCCGGCTCATATAAAACCACCATTCTTTCTACAGGTTTGTCGAGTTCAATTATATGTCCCAAAGCATCGGTTACGATGATGGCTTTCTTTTTGCCGGTATCCTCTTTTGTAGGGTTTGCACAGCCGAAGAAGAGGGTCATCGCTCCCGCGATGAATAATAGGGCGATATTTTTGTTCATAATCATAGTTACTTAAAGATTAACACTAAATGATAGTCTGGCATTAACAGGAGCCTGTTGTACCCAATAGTACATGTCTCCGGTTTTATTTCTCCATGCCGTGGAGTAGATTTTTGAATTCAACACATTGTTGACCAGTAAATTGATGTTATATTTTTGGTTACTCCAACCTAGTCCGGTGTCTAATCTGAATATATCATTCAGTTTATCAGGCGTAGTGTTTGGGATACGTTCTGTTCTGCCCATTAGTAATTGGTATCCAAGTGATACGGTAAATCCTTCTAGTTTTTCTATCGGTAGTAAATAGTTTACCCAGGTATTTTGAATGTGTTTCACGCGGTTAGGTGTCGCCATGCCGATATTTGCCGGATGTAAATCATCTTTGATAATTTTCGAATCGGTATAAGCATAATTGAAAATCACATTGGCGCCTTTTGCAATCCGCCCTTTTAAATCGAATTCTATGCCTTTCGACTGGCTTTCTCCCGTTTGATATAATAGGTTTGAGGTTGGATCAGCTGTGATCAATCTGTTCCTATAGATATTATACAGCGATAAGGTGGTATTCCAGCCTCCATTCGCCCAGTCTTTTTTAGCGCCAACTTCATAGCTTTTTCCTTTTAAAGGTTTAAGCATTTTTCCATCCGCGGAGATACCTGCCTGTGGAAGGAAAGTCTGGTCGTATAAAAAGTATAAAGAGGAGCTGTTGCTCAGGGAATAGTTAATACCGAGACGGGGTGTTAATGCCCAATCTTTGGATTGACTTTGTTGACCATAATCATTGGTCTTGCCATCAGATGCGGTTAAGCGTAATCCAAGGGAAATAAGTAATTTTTCATCTAACAAGGATATTTCATCCATGGCGTATAAAGAGATGTAATTTAGGGTTCTATGGATCTTATTGGCTGTAGCAGATACATTGTTTTCTGATTCGAAATTCCCGCCAATTCCATTATTTAAGATCACATCGGAATAGACCGGATTGGAGATACTTAGCGGATAAATGGTAGTTGCAGTTGCCCAGGTATCCCAGCTTCTTGATGATTTTCTGTTTACATCAATCCCTGCAATAAACTGGTGACCGATATTTCCGGTTTTGAAAGCGCCATTCAGGTAAGCCTGTGTCGAAAAAACGTTGTATTTGTTGGAATCGTAAATCAGATTTCTATCCAATATATCTTTATCTGTTGGATTGGCACCATAGACCCAGAATAAGCTACCATCATAGCCGCTATTTACATAGGCTAATTTAGCGGTTACCTGCCAGTCCTGCTTAAATTTATGCTGGAAGGTAAGAAATGCATTGTGATCTTTCCCGATGAAAGGTCTGGTGCCCGGGTCTGTCAGGGTAAAATCCCGGGGTAGGGTACCGTAACCATAGGGAGAGCTTTGTGCTTCACTTAACATCTTGTAATTCAGGTGTTGGAAAATGTATTCCCCGGTTAAGGAGGTATTCTCGTTAAATTTGTATTTTAAGGAAGGAGCAAAGAGGAATTTACTGCTGCGATCGTGCTTTAAGAAGCCTTTTGCACCCATTCCCATTACATTGAAACGATATTGAAGCTTGTTGCTCTTATCTAACTGACCGTCCAGATCTACAGCAGCACGAAGCATATTGAAACTGCCCAATAGTATATCTGCAGTTTGTCTGGTTCTACCCGTAGGCTTTTTAGTCACGATATTATAAGAACCGGAAGGATCACTCATGGCATGCATAAAATTACTTGGGCCTTTTAGAAATTCCACATTTTCAATGATCGCAACATCATCGGCCAATGGGCCTTTACCCAATGGTCGCATATCTACACCATTTCGCTGCGGACTAATATACCCGCCACGGGAATAAATATCCGGAGATATTCCATTATGGAGCTCTTCCCGTAAGGTGCCGCTAACATTCCGGGTTACGCTCTCGTTAAGGTTGTAAACACCTTGATCTCTAAGTATCTCGGAACTTAGAATTTGAATATTCTGGGGTAATTTTAATAAGGGGGTGGTTAAGCGCAACATATCAGACAATTGCGATGACTTGTATCTTTTAAAATACTTAGAAAAGATAGAAATCTCATCTAAGCTCAGATTTTTTAAACTGTCTGGCTGTTTCTTTTGTGCATTAGCTGAAAATGAAATGCTTAAAACTATCGCCAGGCTAATACTCAGCCTTTTTCTCCCCATGTTTTGTTGGTCTTTTTTATTTATTACAAATAAGAAAGAAAGAGATTAGGGCGAGATAAGAGCTGTATTAAGGTCTGATGAGAAAAGGACTCAAACTGCGGAGGATAATCTAAAAACCTCCTGTGAAATCTGAGTTTCGCAGGAGGCTTTAACAGTTACAAAGTGTTTTTTAGTTAACGGATGGCTACGGGATTAATGTTTACCTGTGTAGAGCCTCTGTATAGCGGTTGACCTAACACGAACAGAAATTCCCAGGCTTTGTCTTGCACTAGCGCTCTACTGTCTATCAATTCCAGATTATAGATGCCACGTTTAGCCAGCATATATTGATTAATAGGGAATTCTTCATCGCTTTTCGGGTTTGGATAAACCTCTGAAGCCCAGGTGTCGCCACCAAAAGCAACGATACCCTGATCAGCAAGCCATTGCGCTGCTTCCATGCCGATGCCTGGTTCCATTTCCAGAAATTGCTTGTTGTCTTTTCCGATGAGTTCCAGCCAGCCGGTGTTAAACAGCACTACATCGCCTTTCCTAATCGTTATGCCTTGTTTTTTAAGCACCGTCTGGATATCGGTAACGGTAAATTCTGTGCCACCTGGCACGATAGCCTTTACGTAATGTGCGGTCATATCCAATACCAAACCACGGGTCACAATTGGCGGCACCTTCTCTATACCCAACCTGGTTACGCCTTCAACAGTCACAAAATCTACCGCCTTGTTGCCATTATAGTAGATATTGTCGATACCGATATGTCCGATACCATTCAGCTGAGTTCCTACACCTGTCCAGCCGTTCACCAGTTCGTCATTGAAGCTAAACTTATTTGGCCCCATAGTCTTTCCAGCTTGTTCGCCAGGCTGAATATTATACAGATTGAAACTACGGTGACGGAAAGCCGGCAGGTTTTTGTCTACAGGAACCGCAAGGGGGTAGGTCTTCCCGGTTTTTACCAGTTTAACAGCTTGCAACACCATTTCTGGACTCAGCAAATTAGCCGCACCAATTTCGTCGGTCGCACCATAAGCGGAAGGATACCAGTTGGTTGGAGTTGAAGGCTTTTGAATTTGTGCATATAAGGGGATTGTACTCGCTAATAGTAATATCCCCGCTAGTCCCATTGTTTTTAATTTTTTGTATTCCATTTTGTCGTTTTTATAGGATCAGATCATCAAATGATTGATCTTTTTTGAATTTTACAGGGGCAAAGCTAGCCTGCTTTTATTCATTATAAAAATAACCTGAATCATAGGCTTGTATCATAATTATGATGTCAAGGCTGATTGGAATTATTGTCTGATAGACATCGTATTCATTCTATTCTGTGTAAATATCTTGATTTTTAGCTGGATAAATCGTAAATTAGTAGATGAGCGCATGGATTAAAATACTTGAAAAAGATTTTCCTGATACCATCCTGGAGATAGCTGCGACTCCTTATAATATATATTCCATTATAGTCTCAGCTGATACTGATTTGCCAAAATTTGTTGGTGTTCTGGAGGATATGTTAGCCGATTATTTCTCAGCTGAAGACTCCATCTCAGTTTATGTCTCCAAAATTGGGGAGGATAGGGAATTGCTTATTGAAATAAATGTATAAAGGAAGTCTGATCAGTTAACATTAGACTTTCTTTATACATTCAAACCCTGAATTATTCCTTGGTTTTTGCGGTTTTCAGTTCTGTTACAATTAGTTTAACCGGGCTGTCGCCTAGATTTCTACCCATATGGGTTGTGGCCATCATATACATTGCGTCTCCGGCTTTAAATTCGGCAATAACCGGTGCTTTCCCTTTATCAGTAATCTCCAGTTTTCCATCTGTTACCGCATAGATGATGTGATCTGGGTGACTGTGCCACGGCACAGTATCATTGGGTGCTATTTCAACTTGCATTACCCGTACCTGATCATTTTCCAGGAGTACTTTTTTATATGCATTAGGAGCCACTTTCATTGGGTCTTGTGCACGCACATTTGCACTTAAGGTCAGAAATAACCCCAAAAGCAAAGACATTGAAATCATTTTAATCGTTTTCATTTTGTTTTGGATTTAAATGGACAAATTCGGCGTGTACTAAGATGGTTATTGAAAACAATTGGCAATCATAAAGGTTTCATAGACCTTCTCAGCGTGTTAAAAACGACAATACCTCAAAAAGCTCAGATTTTTTCTTTTTCCATGAGGATAACAGCAATTATTTTAATTTTAAACTTACCTTTCGGTAGAGAAGGGAAATTAAGCTAGAGAACACCATAAACCAAATATAAACCTGAACCATTATTTTAGATGAGAACCACTCAATTTTCAAGACGACACTTTTTAAAGCAAACCATGATGATCTCTGCTGCAGCAACACTTGCCCCCGGCATGTTGATGGCGATGAGCAAGGGAGATATTAAATTCGCAGGCCCTAATGAACGCGTAAATTTAGCCTGTATAGGCATCGGAAACAGAGGAGGGGAGATTATCCTCGATCTGTATAAAACAGGCCTTGTTAATATTGTTGCCCTTTGCGATGTGGATATGGGAGCAGCACATACCCTGGCCATATTGAAACAGTTTCCTGATGTACCCCGCTTTCAGGATTTCCGCAAGATGCTGGATAAAATGGATAACCAGATCGATGCAGTCACTGTTGGTGTACCTGATTTTTCCCATTTCCCAATTACCATGATGGCTATGGGCTTAGGAAAGCATGTCTATGTAGAGAAACCGATGGCCCGTACTTTTAATGAAGTAGAGCTGATGATGAAAGCCGCAAAGAAACACCCTAAAGTAGTTACTCAAATGGGTAATCAGGGACATTCTGAGGCTAACTATTTCCAGTTTAAGGCCTGGAAAGACGCTGGGATTATTAAGGATGTAACCTCAATCACCGCTCATATGAATTCCCCAAGGCGTTGGCATGGATGGGATACCAATATCAAATCTTTCCCGGCTGCGGAAGAAATGCCAACTAGTCTGGATTGGGATATCTGGCAAATGGCTACAAAAGGGCACAGCTATAATAAGGACTTCGTGAACGGACAATGGCGTTGCTGGTTCGACTTCGGCATGGGCGCTCTTGGCGATTGGGGCGCACACATCCTGGATACTTCCCATGAGTTTCTTGATCTGGGCTTACCTTATCAGATTAATCCCGTTTTAGATGGTCATAACGATTTCTTCTTTCCAACATCGTCTACATTAACCTTTAAATTCCCTAAGCGAGGCAATATGCCGGCATTGGATGTGAACTGGTATGATGGGGTTAATAACCTGCCGCCAATCCCAAAAGGGTATGGTGTTTCTGGTTTAGATCCGAATATCCCTGCGCCAAGTACCGGAGTAATCGCACCGGCAAAATTAAACCCTGGAAAGATCATTTACAGCAAGGACCTTACTTTTAAAGGGGGATCCCATGGTAGCACCCTATCAATTATTCCAGGTGAAAAAGCGGAGGCTATGGCCAGTTCGCTTCCGGAAGTGCCAGTAAGTCCTTCAAACCACTTTAAGAATTTTCTGCTAGCCTGTAAAGGGGAAGAACAAACCAGATCGCCATTTGCAATAGCCGGACCGCTTAGTCAGGTATTCTGTCTGGGAGTCCTTGCTCAGAAGTTAAATACAAAGCTTGAATTTGACAGAGAAAGAAAAGTAGTTACGAACCATAAAATTGCGAATGCTTTGCTTATTGGTCCGCCAGCACGAAAAGGTTGGGAACAGTATTACAAAGTATAAATACAACTCCGCTTTTTACCGGCTGGATGCGTTTTTTCATTTGATAGATAAAAGACAGGAAAATAGGAACTGCCTAAGCTTCCTGTCTTTTGTCTATTACCTCACAGTACTGAACTTTTTGATTAAGTATTCTCGTTATTGTTCATTTTTTATAGATCTTTTGTCTACTTTGCGGTAACATTCAAACTAGCCGACACCACATATACCATTTTATACGAATTCGTAAAGGGGGAATAGCGTCTTTTTTTGATGGACCTCTTTTTAGAAATTTAATTAAATATATATATGGAAAAAAAAGTGCAGGGAGAGATGGGGTGGGTGAATTTATTGCGCGTAATTGCTTGTTTTTTAGTGGTTTTATCCCACAGTTGTGACCCTTTTGTCTCCCAGTTCGATTCGGACAAAGGAGCCTTCCTAACCGGTGTGTTTACAGGAAGTTTTGTCCGTTCATGTGTACCCTTATTTGTGATGATGTCTGGTGTTCTACTGCTGCCCATCAATATGAGCATGGCAGATTTCTACAAGAAAAGAATTGTCAGAATCCTGATTCCTCTTGCTTTCTGGTCACTGGTCTTACCAATACTATTCTTCGTTTATTTGAATTATATCAATCCAGATACCCAAAACAAAGCACTAAACCTGGCTAATCATACTGCAGAAGCAACTTTCAGTAGCCTGTATTTGTTCATCTTCAATTTTAGTTTCGCCACCATTCCATTGTGGTATATGTACATGCTGGTTGGTCTTTACCTGATCATGCCGGTGTTTAGCGGTTGGTTAAAGCAGGCATCCAAACAGGATATTCAGATTTTTCTGTGTGTATGGGGAATTGCTTTAGTATTGCCTTATCTAAAAATGCTGGCTCCGGTATTAGGTTATAAAGGAAACTATGGCAATATGGGCCTTTTTGGCGTCTGCGACTGGAATGATTACGGTACCTTTTACTATATCTCCGGATTTACCGGTTACTTAGTGTTGGCTTATTATTTAGTAACCTATCCATTGGACTGGAGTTGGAAGAAGATGCTTAGTATCACCATCCCAATGTTTTTAGTCGGATATTTCATCACTTCTTTCGGATTTATCGAAACTCAGAAACACTTCCCTGGTAATTATGCCAACCTTGAAATCGTATGGTATTTTGCTGGTATTAATGTCTTTATGATGACCTTCCCGGTATTTGTGATCGTTCAGAAAATGAATATTACCTCTACGGTAAGATTGTCGAAGCTGGCTTCTTTAACCTTTGGAATCTATCTGTGTCACTTCGTCTTTGTAGAAGTAGGTTATGATGTGATCGAGAAGATCGCCGGACCACTACCTGTATTGATTAAAATATTAGGAATCGCGTGTTTCACCTTTGGAATCAGTGCTTTACTAGTGCTGTTAATGAAGGCATTTAAGCCAACACGCCGTTTCATTATGTAAACAGCTTTTATACAAAAAGAGGGTTAAACCAACATCACGATCAATGTTGGTTTAACCTTCTTTTTTTGTCCACGAAATTACTTTAGCAGGATTATTTAGATTTTTGGTTAAAGTAGTCCCAAACCAGCTTGGAAATATCTGCAATAATCTTCTCATTCGTTGCCTCATTTTCTTTCGTATTGCATACAAAAACGGCAATCGCATAATGTTTTCCATTAGGTAGCCGTATAATCCCCATGTCGTTAATAGCCGAGGTAATTCCTTCTTTATTGGTATCCGAAGTACCCGTCTTATGTCCAACAACCGTTCCTTTCGGCAATTGTCCTTTAAGTCTGTTAACACCTGTGCTGGTCTCTACCATGGTAGTCCATAAGAAGTTGAAGCTCTCTTTTGATAACAGGTTCTTCGTGTAGAACTTCACTAAGAGATCTGTAATCGCTTTAGGTGTACTCCAATTGGAAAATTGAACATTCCATTCCTTATGCATTTCTTCCTCATTTGCCGCAATGGCAACGTCTTTAACGCCGAGGCTATGGATGTAATCGTTGATTGGTTTAGGGCCCCCAAGTAGCCTCATCAGGATATCACAGCCGTTATTGTCGCTTAGTGCAACCGTAACTTTAATGATTTCAGAAAGGGGTAAGTCCACTTCTCCATTCGGATGAGCGTCGCGGATTGGGCTCCAGGTATCCGGCAAAAGGTCACTTTTCTTAATATGGATTTTCTGCGATAAGCTAAACCGACCTTTATCCACCTGGTTTAAAACCGCCATAGCGATGTGAAATTTGAAAACACTTTGCATTGGGAAACGCTTGTCGCCATTAACACTAAGCGTATCCTTGTCTTCGATGCCATAGACGGAAACGCCTACATCGGCTTTCTTATGGGCGATAACTTGTTTTATTGCTGTTCTTAACTGTTTTTTCTGAGCCATCCCCTGGAAGGATACACAAAATAAGATCAGGCAGGAGAGGTATATTCTTTTGTTCATGATGGTTTTTAAAATTGTAACGCCGACAGGATTATAAATGTTGTGATCAATTTTCAAATGAGAAGCGCTATTTCTCTTTCGGCAAGATAAAAAATGAGTACAAAGATAAGGCAAATCCAACTGACTAGTATTACAGAATTTTCAAAGTCAGCTGAAATCAGGTTTACCTCTATAAGTTATCAGGTAATGAGCTGGATAGGTTTTTATCCGGGTTTCATACTTGTTATGGCTTGGTCTTTGCAATAACAGTGTCTAATCATATTAATACTATTTAATGAATAATTTTTCCTTTAAATCTCTTCCTAAACTAGCCATCATAGCAGCAACCACTGTGTTCTTTTCCTGTAATCTGAATACTTCACCTGATGATTTTTTTGGTAAAGCGGTACTAAATACGAATACCATCAGCGATTTCGGAACCGATAGATTGGCAAGGCATATCCAGCAGGCAGCGCTGGAGTTTGCCGATATGCCTTCCTCTAAGAAAAAAGGGGATGAGGCGCAAATCTTTATCAATAATAAGGTGCTATACATGGAAAAGGTACTGAAAGACGTTAATGAACTGCCTGAAAACGATGATACCAAAGAAGTCAAGGCCTTATCTTTAAGTGTCTTTGAATATGTGCTCCCTGTTTATAAAAATGAATATACCGCCTATGCAAAACTTTGCGATGCAAAAGGACCGGAAGATCAGAAACAAACCATCATTCAAAATATCGAACAAAAGTATGTTCCTAAATTTGAAGAGAAGTTTGCTTTATTGCTGGAAAAAGGAAAAGCATACGGTGAAAAGCATGATCTTAATGTAAAATGGGACTAACCAATATCAGCTGATATCTTTAAACTGATAGCAGAAACTGCAAATGAATATACTTTTCAAAGTGTTTTTATTTGCAGTTTTTTTTATGTCCTTTAAATAGTAAACCCAGCTGATTTATGGACATTTGTCCGCTGTAAACAGGTACATTTCAAACACCTTTGCCATCTGAATTTATCAATTTACAGATGGCAAAATTAAAGAATAATATCCTCGTAGTAGGCGGAAAAGGACTGGTTGGCAATAAGATTGTCGAACTGTTAAAAGAACGAAATCCAAAAGCAGCAGTTTTTATAGGAAGTCGTCATACGAATCCAAACTTATCAGATACCTTACAAATCAACGTAGACAATCCCAATTCTTTTACAGCAATTGCCGGGAAAAACATCCAGTTAATTGTGTTGTGTGCCAACGACAATTCGAACCACATCTTAAACTATTGTATCGAAAATGGCATCGATTATCTGGATATCACCAAACCAACACCGGATCTTGAAAAGGCTTTGCTTTTTACAGAAAATAGAACTATCAATAGCCAAATTGTATTCAGTTCCGGTTGGATGGGCGGATTGGTGAGCAGCCTGGCCCTCCTGATGGAACCTCATAAAGAGAAAATAAAAGCAGTAAAACTATTCGTTTACTACTCCGTAAATGACCTCGCAGGGGTAAGCTCGGCGCATTTTATGGCAGCGCATGTAGCCAAACCCTTTAAAGGGTATCTGGAAAACAAACTCGTATGGCTCAAACATTTCTTAAACTCAGAAAAGCACCATTACCCTTTTGGAATAGGACAGCGACAGTCCTATAATTTTGATACACCCGACTTATTTATCCTCCATAAAGCAGAAGGAATTCCTACGGTTCAGGTAAAAATGACCTATAATTCCGAGTTTGTTACCTGGTTGTTGGGCGCTTTTCAAAGTATTAGGTTATTCGATCTGCTGCCCTTATCGATGAGGAGGTTGATCTTTAGTGCCAATGGGAACGGAGATCAGACGCTTTTTGAGGTAATCGTAGATAATGGTCAGAAAACCAGCAGAGTCGCTGTTCAGGATACACTAGGACAGGCCCATCTGACTGCTTTCTGCACCGTATTACATATCGAAGCGATGTTCAAATCAGATCAAAAGGAAGGAGTATTCTTTAGTCACCAGTTACACCAACCGCTCGAATTTCTTAGCCTGCTCAGATCCTCAGCTAACATTACAGTCGAAATGTAATAGATGAGTTACTCCAGATAAACCTTTGTTTTTTTAAGACAAGGGTTTTTTGTTATATCTTTCCCGCTCATTAAGCGCCTGTTTGTATCATGAAATATTCAACCGTTTACGCAATGCTTTTGTTTATTTTCCTGGGAGGGATTGCCGGGTTTTGCTATTCCCAAAATTCAGGTAGACAAATTGGGAAGGACGGGTCAGACCACTATAAACTTGAAAATAATATTAGGCAATGGCAAAAGGAACTGAATATTCCGAATGTGGCTGTAGGTGTTATCGAAGATAATAAACTGGTTTTCGCGAAGGTCTATGGGAACACTGCGAAAGGCATACCTGCTCCAAAGAACTTGCTATTTGAAGTCGCTTCCTTAACAAAAGTTGTGTTTTCTACACTTGTGCTTAAACTGGTGCAGGAAGGTAAATGGGATTTGGATGAGCCAATTTTTTACTACTATACTGATCCTGAAGTTGCAATTGATCCCTATTCAAAAAAGCTAACTTCCAGACATGTATTAAGTCAGCAGTCTGGTTTTGACAATTGGAGGTGGATGAATCCAACAGGAAAGCTTGCTTTTAACTTCGAACCAGGTACTAAATTTAATTATTCCGGAGAGGGAATGGAATATCTTCGGATGGCGATAGAGAAAAAGTTCCAAAGATCAGTCGATCAGTTGGCAGATTCGGTATTGTTTAAACCGCTCCAAATGACAGATACCCAGCATGGCTGGGACGGGAAAAAGAGTTTTGAAAGATACAGCAGGATGTATGATGCTGATGGAAAAGAGATCTTGAAATCTGATTATTCTATCCAGGCGAGTGCTGCTGCTGGTTTAACCACTACAATTGAAGATCTTTCTAAATTTGGCATTGAAGTCTTAAAGGGCGCACATTTGTCTGAAAAACTTCAGGAAGAGCTACTAAAAACACAGGTTGATATCAACCCAAACCTGCAACAAGGTTTGGGCTGGAGGATAATTAATGGACTACCAAATCATGAATATGCACTTCAACATGCAGGAAATGATCCCGGAGTAGCAGCAATCATGGTGTTATTGCCGAATTCCAAACGTGGGATTGTGGTGTTAACCAATGGGGATAATGGATTAATCCTTTGTAATAATGTGGTCAGAGTTGCTTTTCCTGAAGGGACAGAAATCATTCATAAGGCCTATAAAAGCACCAGAATAGATGAGCAGGAGCCAATTGTTGAATTACCCGAAGAGGTTTTAAAATCATATGTCGGGAATTATAAAAGAGAGGATGGGGTGCCAGTATCGGTCACCCAAAAAGGTAAGGGTTTAGTTTTAAGGATGTCCGGGATTCCTGTTCTGAATTTATTACCGCAAAAAGAGGATAAGTTCTTCCTGATGGATTTAGACGCTAAGGTGTTTTTTACAAGGGATAGTCAGGGAAAGGTGACTGCTGTTTCCATTATGGATGGTGAAAATATAATCAAATGTATAAGAGATTAATCAGATATGGGGCAGGCCCCATTCATTTTACAATTCCTTCATAATGTTAAGCGAATTTGGCATTTGCCGGATTCTATCTCTTAAAGTATATATCTTCCTGTTGGTTCATTCTAATACAGAATTATTCATGAATCAACAGGAAATTGATTATGACTTCAAACAGAAGAGACTTTATAAAGCATGCAGGATTGCTCACAGCCGGACTTGCAGCCATCCAGTTCCCCGTATGGGCGAAAAGTGTTTTTGCAATGGATTATCCCATTCATAACATCCCGGTAGAGAAAAACTTAGATCCTCAATGGGTCAGTTCCCTCTATAACAGGGGCAAAGAAACTGCTTATTACAAAACTAAAAACGAACTTAAATACATTGGAATGCCTGTTGGAGGCCTTCATGCCGGAACCGTATATGTTGGTGGCGATGGTAGATTATGGCTCTGGCAGATCTACAATGAAACTTTTGAAGGTGCACAAGAAGGTATAGATCCCAAAACCGTAAACTGGAACGACGGTACAGAACTGAGAAAGATTCGGGTACGAGATGGTGCCGCCTATGTAGAACCTGCTATCGCCAATAATAAACGGGTTTTAGAGCAGGGATTCGCTATAAAAGTGGTCAGTAATGGCAAAACTTTTATCAAAGAACTGACGGAAGATCATTGGGATGAGGTTGTTTTTAAGCCAGCTTATCCGATGGCTACCATAAAGTATATCAGTAAGGATTTTCCTGTGGAAGTACAGTTAAAGGTTTATTCTCCCTTTATCCCCCTTGATGCACTGAATTCGGCTTTGCCAGGGACGATAATGCGCATAGAAGTAAAGAACACTACCGCTGCTCCAACCCAGGTTTCTGTATTAGGCTGGATGGAAAACGGAGCCAATAAGCTAACCGGAAAATCAAAAACGGGACAAAGGAAAAACGAGGTGTCCACCACTGAAAGCGCCGTTGGTATTTTGTTTTCATTTGAATCTCTAACTGATGAGCTGAAAAATGCACAGGATGCTGGAACCATGTGTTTTACCTTACATCAACCCAAAGGGATAGCCTATCCCGCTATTAGCCCATGGCCGGTTACAGATCAACATTTCAATGCCCCAGGCAGCAGTTCTGCGGTTAAGGATGCACCTGAGAAATTAGTAGGGGCTATTAAAGTTACCAAAACCATTGCACCGGGGAAATCAGCCAAAGCTGATTATTCGGTCACCTGGCATTTTAACAATGCCAACCAAAAACTCAAGAACATCGTAAAAGATGCGCAGAAGGGTTATCATTATGCTACCAGATTTAAGGATGCCGCTGCGGTATCAGCGTATCTACAGGATAATTTCGACAAGCTGACCAAAACTACGGAGTTATGGACCACTACCTGGAACGACTCCACAC
Organism: Pedobacter gandavensis; assembly: GCF_032677645.1. Taxonomy (GTDB): domain Bacteria; phylum Bacteroidota; class Bacteroidia; order Sphingobacteriales; family Sphingobacteriaceae; genus Pedobacter; species Pedobacter gandavensis_A. The sequence continues at coordinate 37,885 of NZ_JAVTSB010000013.1, forward strand.
TGCCTCACTGGTTTCTGGAACGTACTTTTATTAATATTGATACGCTCGCAACCGCCAATACCTATCGATTTGCCGATGGTAGATTCTGGGGCTGGGAGGGAGTTGGCGCTTGTGCCGGCACCTGCACCCATGTTTGGCAATACGCACAATCGGTGGCCAGAATATTCCCTGAACTGGAACGCGATTTAAGACAGCGCGTAGATTTGGGAATCGGCTTTAAGGAGGATACAGGAGCCATCATATTCCGTGCAGAAAACGAAAGCAGACCAGCAATTGACGGTCAGGCAGGCACGGTACTCCGCTTTTACCGCGAACATCAGATGAGCGCCGATAATACTTTCCTGCAAACCAACTGGCCGGGAATTAAAAAGGCTACGCAATTTATGCTGGATCAGGATAAGAATGGGGATGGCATGACGGATACCCCCATGGAAAATACATTAGATGCGGTCTGGGAAGGCGAAATTGCCTGGATCGTGGGTCTTTGCATTGCCGGGGCAAGGGCTGCACAGGCAATGGCAGAGGAAATGAATGATATTGATTTTGCCAAAACCTGTGAAACCTATGTAGCGAATGGTCGTAAGAATATGGAAAAAGAGCTGTTTAATGGCGAATACTTTATCCACCGACCGGATAAGGAACAAGGCCGCAAACAATTGGGTTCTTACAATACCTGCCACATTGATCAGGTTTTTGGTCAGAGTTGGGCATTTCAAGTCGGCCTGCCAAGGGTGTTGAGTAAAGATAAAGCGGTTGCCGCATTAAAAGCTTTGTGGAAATATAACTACACCTCAGATGTGGGGCCATACATCAAAACCCACGTAGGCGGTAGACCGTACGCCTTATCTGGCGAAGGGGGAATGGTAATGAACACCAATCCCTATAACGAACCTAAACCTTTTGGAGAAAATGTAGGTTGGCAACTGGGTTATTTCCACGAATGTATGAGTGGTTTTGAGCATCAGGTAGCCGCACATATGATGGGAGAAGGGATGGTAGAAGAAAGTCTGATCCTTACCCGATCTATCCAGGATAGGTATCATGCAGCAAAAAGAAACCCATTTAATGAGATCGAGTGTAGTGATCATTATGCCAGAGCAATGGCCAGTTATGGTACTTTTATCAATGCTGGTGGCTTTGCCTATCATGGTCCTAAAGGCTATATGAGATTCTCACCGGCCTGGAATGCGGCTGATTTTAAAACTCCTTTTACCGCGGCCAAAGGCTGGGGAACTTACACACAGAAAAAATCAGGCACAAAACAGCTGCATACAATTAGTTTAAAATATGGAGAATTGCAGTTAATGGATCTGGCATTCACTAAAATAGGCGGAGGACCTGTAAAGTCGGTTTCCGTCATGCTGGGCGCTCAGAAGATCCCTGTGCAATTCAAACAGAATGGAGCTGAAATGACCATCCACAGCGACAAGATAATGAATGTTAAAATGAATGAAAGCTTAAAAATCACCTTTTCCTAAATAGAAGAAATTTCAATAGAAACACAGGTTCGTATCAAAGATACGAACCTGTGTAATAAACAATACTTATTTCCAACCGCCACCTAAGGCTTTGTAAATAGAAATCTGGTTCAGCACCTGCTGTTTCTTAGCCTGAACTTCATTAAGTTCCGCTTCTAAAACATTTCTTTGGGTGGTAATGATATCCAGATAAGTTACTCTTCCTGCTAAAAACAACGCATTAGCTGCTTTCACAGAAGCATTCAAGGCTTTCACTTCTTCAGAAATGTAACCTCGCTTTGCCTTTATGAAAGCCTGAGATTTAACCGCATCCTGCACCTCATTGTAAGCCTTCAGAACGATCTTCTCATAATTTTGGAATGCTATCCCGTAACTTGCTTTATAACGCTCATATTCTGCGCGTATGCGGTGCTGATTGAAAATAGGAGCCGTTAAGCCACCCATCAATCCATAAGCTATTGACGATTGCGGTTGCAACAACTTACTCAGGTCAAAAGACTGTAAGCCGATATGTGGCGCTAACACAATTGCAGGTAAGAATGCGGCACTTGCGGCCTTCGTTTCTTTCTGCGAAGCGATCAATTCCAGTCCGGCTTGTCTGATATCTGCTCTCAAAGCAATCATCTGTAAAGGAGTGCCTGAGGCTAAAGTACTACTAGAAGTGAATTCTTCTAATCCATTCTCCTTTAATGTGATCACAGATTCAAATCTACCCGTCAGGAAGTTCAGGTGGTTTTGCATTAAGCTAACCTGTTGCAATACTTCCTGCTCTTTAGCTTTGGAATTGGCAAGTACCGCTTTGAACTGCTGCACCCCTAACTCGGTAGCCACACCCGCTTCTTTTTGTACCTGAATCAACTTCAAGCCATTCTGTTGAAGCTGGATATTTCTGCTTAAAATCTTAAGCTCCTCATCTAAAGTCAGCAGTTCAAAATAGGCAGCAGCTACATTACTGATCAGTTCCGTCTGCACCAGTTTTTGCCCCTCATAAGAAGCCATGAACTTGTTCAATGCAGCCTGCTTTTGGTTTTTCAGCTTGCCCCATAAATCCAGTTCCCAGGAAGTCCTGATCCCCACAAAATAGTCGGGGATTGGATTAGGAACCTGTTCACCAGGTTTCAGATTGGGAGAGAAGTTGGTGTCATAATTACCAATTCCATCGGGAGTATAAAACCCGTATCTCCTTAATCCTCCTTCAATTGCAAGGTCTATGTTAGGTAAGGATGCACCTTTTCGCATCCTTAAGTTTGTCTTTGCAATCTCAACATGATGCAACGTTTGCTTCATATCGGTATTGTTTGCAAGAGCCGTTTCAATCAAGGCAATCAGTTGTTCATCTTTAAAGAATTCCTTCCAGGTAGTATGGGCTACAGTAGTAGTGTCCGTACTTTTCTGGAAGCTTTCCGGCAGTGTGCGGTGTTCGTAAACAGGAGCATCTTTCTTCATCGAGCAGCTGCTGATTAACATCACAGAGGTAATCGCTACAATCACCTTAGCACTGGCGGCTACTTTTTTCTTCATCAAAGAAGAGAACAACACATACAGACCTGGAATCACGATCACGCCCACAATCGTACCGATGATCATCCCGCCAACAGCGGCCGTTCCGATAGAACGATTTCCAAGGGCACCGGCACCGCTAGCCATCATTAAAGGAACCAATCCTGCTGCAAAAGCAAAAGAGGTCATCAAAATCGGACGCAAACGGGCCACAGAGCCCTCAATTGCAGCATCTAAGAAACTCATACCTTGTTCTTGTTTAATAATGGCATACTCCACGATCAGAATCGCATTTTTCCCGAGTAAGCCGATGAGCATAACCAATGCAACCTGTGCATAAATATTGTTTTCCAGACCAAACATCCATAAGAAAAGGAAGGCCCCAAAAATACCAGCCGGTAAAGACAGCAATACTGGCAATGGTAACAGGAAGCTTTCATATTGCGCGGCAAGGATCAGGTAAACAAATAATAAACACAGCGCAAAGATGTATAAAGCCTGATTTCCGGAAAGAATCTGTTCCCGTGTCATACCCGACCATTCGATTTCATAACCTGCCGGAAGTTTCTTAGCCACAGCTTCTACTGCATCAATTGCCTGTCCACTACTGAAACCCGCAGTCGCATCCCCATTCAGCATGGCCGAAGAGAACATATTGTAACGGGTAATCTGCTCCGGACCATAAACGCGTTCCATATTGATAAACGTTGAGAAGGGCATCATTTCTCCCTGATCATTCTTGATGAAAAGGTTCAACACATCTTCCGGTTTCTCGCGGTAATTAGGGCCAGCCTGTACCATTACCTTGTACATTTGTCCGTAGCGGATAAAGTTGGTCGCATAATAACTACCCATCAAAGTCTGCAAAGTGTTCATTGCATTCTCCACGCTGATGCCTTTTTTTGCCGCCAGATCATGATCTACTTTGATCAGGTATTGCGGAAAACTCACGTCGAAAGTGGTAAACACATTGCCGATTTCCGGAGTCGCCTTTAAATCCTCAACAAACTTCTTCATCACTTCAGAAGTTCGGTTCAGATCATCGGCACCTGTTTTATCTAAGAGGCGCAATTCGAAACCTGAAGAGTTACCAAAACCAGGCACGGTAGGCGGAGGGAAGAACTCAATATTTGCGTCCATGATGTGCGAAGTCGCCTTTTTCAGGTTTTCGATCATGTCCGTTACAGATTCTTCTCTGTCCTTCCAGGCCACAAGATTGATCATACCCATACCATAAGAAGCACCGGAAACCTCGTTTACTAAACTGTATCCAGCAAGGGTAGAAACGGTTTCAACCGCCTGCATTTTACGGCTGATGGCATCAATTTCATTCAATACACTTTCCGTCCGGTCTACGGTAGCTCCCGGAGGGGTGGTTACATTCACATAAATCATCCCCTGATCTTCTGTCGGGATAAATCCGGAAGGCAAAATACTGCTCATGCCCCAGGTGGCGATAAAGAAACCGATCAATAACACGAAAGTCAGAATTCTTCTTCCGGCGATTCTGGTCAGTAAACCCTTATAACCGCCAGCCATTCTGTTGTAAGCCCTGTTAAAGCCCCCAAAGAATCTGGACATCCAACCTTTTGCCGCAGGTTTATCATGCGGAGAACGAAGAATGATGGCACATAAGGCCGGGGTTAAAGTCAAGGCATTGATTCCGGAAATGATAATCGCCGAAGCCAGTGTTAAAGAGAACTGTCTGTAGAAAATACCCACCGGGCCAGAAAGGAAGGCTACCGGAATAAATACTGCCGACATCACCAAGGTAATCGCGACAACCGGCTTGCCAACTTCTTTCATCGCAGCGATGGTGGCTTCCATCGGTTGCAAGTGCTCTTCTTCCATTTTGGAGTAGACTGCCTCCACCACAACGATGGCATTATCTACCACAATACCTATGGCCAGCACGAGTGCAAACAAGGTGAGTAAGTTGATGGAGAAGCCCAGCATCTGCATAAAAAATAGGGCCCCAATCAGACAAACCGGAACGGCTAATGCCGGAATTAAAGTAGAACGGAAGTCTTGTAAGAAGATAAATACCACAATAAATACCAGAATAAATGCTTCAAGTAGTGTAATCAATACGCTTGATATCGAGGCGTCAAGGAACCTGGATACATCATAGCCCATCGTGTATTTCATTCCCGGAGGGAAAGAGCTACCTTGTAAAGCGGCCATACGGTTTTTTACATTTTTGATGACTTCTTGTGCATTAGAACCTGGTAGCTGTTTTAGCATGATAGAGGCAGAAGGCCTGCCATCAGTTTTAGACACCATCTCATAATCTAAGGAACCAAACTCCACATCTGCAACGTCTTTAATCCGGATAATAGAACCATCTGCATTGGCACGGATCGGAATATTTTTATACTCTTCAGCATCTGAAAACTTACCCGGATAGCGCAATACATATTGCTGCATATTGATCGATTTGTCGGAACCGATACCCGTTTGCCCCGGTGCAGCCTCCACATTTTGCCTTCTTAGCGCAGCAATGACATCGTCAGAAGAGATGTTATACGCAGCCAGACGGTCTGGTTTTAGCCATACCCGCATGGCATAATCCCTTAAACCCATGATCTGTGCAAACCCAACCCCCTCAATACGTTTCAGTTCTTTTAGAATATTGATGTCGGTAAAGTTGTAGATAAAGCGCTCATCTGCGGTCTTATCGTCACTATAAATGTTCAGATACATCAGCATACTGTTCACCTCTTTTTCGGTGGTTACCCCGGCTTTGATCACCTCTTCAGGCAATTCATCCAGCACGGTAGTTACCCTGTTCTGCACGTTTACCGCCGCAATGTCAGGATCGGTACCTACTTTAAAGAAGACCTGGATCAGGGTAGTTCCGTTATTGGTGGATACAGAACTCATGTAAGTCATGCCTGCCACACCGTTAATGGCCCTTTCCAAAGGAATGGCTACGGCATTGGTACTCACTTCGGCATTTGCACCGGTATAATTTGCCGTCACCACAACGGATGGCGGCACGATGTCCGGGAATTGGGTAACCGGCAAGGTAAATAGCGCCAGTAAGCCCAACAGGGTGATAAATAAGGAAATAACCAGTGATAATACCGGTCGTTTTATAAATTGTTCAAACATGATAAATGATTTATACGCAGGATTTAGTTTTTGGCGATAGGGTTAGTTTTGGCCTCCATAGGCTTAACGGTCAGACCGTCGCGCAGACTTTGCGTGCCTTCAAAAACGATTTTATCAGCTTTCTTTAGTCCGGAGTTCACCATATAATAGTGCCCGATACGTTGTCCGGCATTAAAAGGAGTCATTTTGATGGTGTTATTTTGATTTAACACATACACATAAGTCCGGTCCTGAATCTCAAATACAGATTTCTGGTGCACCGCTAAAATCTCCCCGGTTTCTACAGGAACGCTGATTTTACCGGAAGCGCCATGTTTTAGCAAGCCTTCGGCATTAGGAAAATTCGCTTTTAGAGACAAGGAACCTGTCTGACTCGCGAATTCACTTTCCGCAAACCGGGCGGTTCCTTCAAATGGATAAACCATCCCGTTGGCCAGCGTTAGCTTAACCTGCTTCTTGAAGTTGTTTTTAGAATACGCGGAGTCGCTGGCAATGTTCAGGTATTCCTTTTCCGAGATTGAAAAATACACGTTTACTGCGCTTAAATCAGATACCGTGGTTAGGAGGGAACCTTCGGCCAGTAAGCTACCTGCTTTTAAAGGCATCCGGTCTATCCGACCTGTAAATGGCGATTTGATCAGCGTATGTGAAAGTCTTGATTTTGCATAACGTAGCACAGATCTGGCTTCGGCAACACGGGATCCTGCCGCTTTCTGCTTTGCCGCTCCTAAATCAAGTTCTGTTTTGGAAACGATATTGCTTTCCACCAACATCTTAGTTCTTTCCTGTTCTAAATCTACTGTTTTCGCATCGGCGATGGCATTATTCAATACGGCTTCCGCCTTACTCAGGTCGGCTTTGTACTCTTCATCGTTGATTTTAAAGAGGACTTGTCCGGCTTTAACCGCTGAACCTTCTTCTACATAGATTTTCTCTAAGAATCCTGATAATCTGGACCTTACTTCTACGTTTTTCACTGCCTGGATATCAGCAATGTATTCTTTAAAAATAACAGTGTCTAATACGCTGACTGTAGCGATAGGCACTGTTCTAGCCTGGTCTGTAGTTTGCTCTTTACTTTGAGAAGAGGTACAGCCGGCAATGGTAACGGCAGCTAAAATCGGGAAACAAGCTAAATACTTAACTTTCATAGTCATAATGAATTTTAGAGACGCGTCAATGCGTCCCGTGATATGGATGGTTTAAAAAGGGAAATGCGCGTAAAGTGGTGTTTTAAGGCTGTTAAGCGCTAAAAAACTTGCCGGAATGGGCAATAAAGTATAGCTAAACTGTTGGAATCAGACCAAAGCAGAAACAGGCCCGGACATGACGTCGGACAAGCGCTACAAGAATCTGGTTTTCAGCTTTAGAAATACTAAAAGATAAAAGGGATGCCTAGAATGGCTTTAACCTAAAAAGGTGGGTGTAATAGCTTGGTAAACAAGTGCTTTTCGTTTTGTAAAACGGATGCACGGTCGGGATTACTTTTCCAATCTGCTTAAAGATAAAGACAGAGAAAAGGATCAGCATGGCCGGCAGGATGTAAATTGCCGACTGGAAAAGGCGGTAGTTTTCATTTGGAATCTCTATGCCATCTTCATAATTGTGCATAGGAATATCCAGGATGTCATCAAGTACAATTTCAAGTAAAGAATCGCCGGCAAAGGAATATTGCTTAACAGAAGCATCACCCGCTTCATAAGCGATAATGTTCAGGTACGCAAACAGCGATAAAAAATGAAAAAACTTGATAAACATATGGGGTCAAATATAGAATATTAGCCCCTCGGTTTCTGAGGAGAAAATAGTCTTTACAATCTGATGATAAACCTGCATTCAAGCCTCCAGATACAAAAAAAACGGCTCCGCTATAAAGGGAGCCGCTAAATATTTATAATATCCCGGTGTTAACCAGGAACTGAAAAAGAGAACACGATGTCGATGAACAAGGTGTTACACCAGTTCGAAATAATTGCTTTTCCAAAGGACACCGTTCTTACTTTCCATTTTTTTCAGGAATCCCTGATCAAAAAGTGCTTCCAGTTTAACCGCTGCGTCTTCCATAGAAATATCACTCAGGTAAGCGAACTCCTTATCCGCCATAGTCGGGAAATGACCAAACAGGTTTTTAGGATCCGTATCTATCTCCGCTTTTTTTGCATGAGGGAGACGTTCTAAAATAATGTTTACAAAATGATCATAAGTCTGGTGCCCTTTTAACGTCACATGTTCATTTGATGGGTCAGAAAAGATCAAGGTAGGAAAACTCGTTACGCCATGTGTTTTACCGGTGTTCAGGTCTTCTTTAAACAATTCTTTAGCCCTACCTTCATAATCTCTTAAAAGTCTTGCAGAATCCAGGCCTACTTCTAAAGCTGCTTTCTCCAGAAACTCCCATTTGATAATGTTTTTCTTTTCCACAAAAACCATCTCATTGATGCGTCTTAAGAAAAGGGGAGCAAGGTCATTGTCCTGCATTTGCGCTGCTTTGAACGCAATTGAAGGTGGGTAAGAAGAATTCATCGGATCTTCAATCCATAAATCACCATCGATAGGCATTTCATGAATGGCACAAACCTCATCCCAATGTTTCGCCACCTCAGTAGGGCCGTTCACTTTCCCCTTAGGATATTCTCCCCAGGAAGGAAGCATCCCGCCCATACAGTACTTGATGTTCAGGTAGCTGCCATATTCCAGCTTAAGTTTCCGGAGTAAAGGCTGTATGGTCCAGCAGGTTGAACAAATCGGGTCAGTAAAGTATAACACCTCAATTTGCATACTCGCATTTACCTCGTCCAGTTCTTCCTTGTTGGCGATCAATGGAACAGAAATATCATCATCATTTTGATCCGTCGGATTTAGGAAGGCATGTTTTAGTTCTCTGCCCAACAGGATATGTTTTTCTATTTGTGGTGCCCTTGTGGCATAATATTCCGCAAAAGCAATTTCATGATCTTTATGTTTTAACAGTTCATCTACCAGCGTTCTGGCATCCACAATCGCATTGGTGGTACCGGCACTGGTAAAAGGGAGCGAAAGATGTGCTGCATCACCAATTAAAACCACATTTTGGTGGTGAAAAGTAGGCAACAGGTCAAAATCACGCGTATTCCAGATATAACTGCTGGTAAAATCATTGGTGGATAACAATTCTGTAACCTCAGCCGGAAAATCTTTCAGCAGTTCAGTACAAAAGGTTTTAATTCCCTCCGGACTATCATTCTCTACTTTATTGGCATTCGCATCAAACTGTACAAACCAGACAAATTCATTTTTATCTGTAGGAATCATACCAAAAGCTAAACCTTTGGTATTGTCCTGGAACTTGGTGAAATTTTCACCATGTGTTTTCCCCAGGTTCTCATTGTAAGAAACACCTACAACTTCTTTTACAGCCACAGGGGTAAAGCTAACATCCCCCATAATCTGTTGTCTTACTTTGGAGTTTCCGCCATCCGCGCCTACAAATATGTCGCCATATTCCAGTTCGCCATTCGTAAAAGCAGCAGCAACAACTTTCTCATTTTCGTAAATGAAATGGGAGAATTCCCGGCCTTCTACTACAAGATCCCGGGGGATGGAACGCTTTAGAAAGCGGATCAGATCGCCCCGTTTAATACACTTCCAGGAATCAAGGTGCAAATGCTTAATTTCCTTACCGGAAGGTCTTTTTAAGATAAAATCATCCACTGTTTTCCCCGGTACCGGGGTATATTCATCCGGACTAAGTTCCTTCAATTTATTAAGCCCATCGCTATGCATTAAAAAAGCATGGCCACGTTCTGGCATGTTGACCAGTCTTTCGTTGATTACAGTCTCTATATTTTGTTTTCGCAAAAATATACCAAGGGTGAGTCCGGCGATGCCTCCTCCAATTATGACAACTTTCATAGTGATTTTATGGTGTTCTTGATACGGGAGAGCGCATCGGTAAGTATTTCTTCTGAGGTTGCAAAGCTGAGGCGGATATAGCCTTCAGCACCTTCGCCAAACCATTGTTTTAAACCGGGTACTACGGCAACTTTAGCCTCATTAAAGAGTAAATCGCGAACCTCAGTACTTGTTTTATGCGTTCCGGTGATGTCAGCAAAAGCGACATAACAGCCTTCCGGAGCAATGCAATGAAAGCCATCTATGCTATTGAGTTCGCTAACCACTAAGTCGCGCATGCGGTGTAGGTGTAATTTAAAAGCATCCAGATAATACGCAGACTCGTCTAATGCGGCTACCGCTGCTACCTGCGACAATACATTGGCGCCATTAATGGTAGATCCATGTAATGAAGCTTCAAATAATTTGGAATAATGCGCTTCATTAGAAGCCATCACCGTACCGATTCTTAAACCGGCCAGTCCATAAGATTTACTGAATCCCGTAATCGTAACCGTTCTGTCGCGGATTTCCTCATCAAGGGAAGCGATACTCGTGAAAACATGAGGCGCATAAATGATATCACTCCAAATCTCATCCGACAAGATAATCAGGTCATGTTTACAGGCAATCTCGCCAAAACGAAGCAGCTCTGCTTTACTGAAAACTTTCCCTGTAGGATTCAAAGGATTACAGATACAAATCATCTTCGTGTGCTTGCTGATCAGCTTTTCCAGTCCATCAAAATCTACAGGAACATCGCCCGCAGGGATAGAAAAAGGAATAGCAGTAGCACCTACAGCCTCTATGGAGTACCTAAATAAAAAGTCTACCGGATCAAAGATAATTGCTTCATCTTGTCCTGTTAAAAATGCTTTACAGGTTAACCAGATGCCAAAAGCAGCACTGTCTACCGGAAAAAGTAGCGCCGGGTCTGCCGGGATATTTCGTTTTTCCTGAAAGAAACCTGCCATACTTTTTTTAAACTGTGTGGAGCCTTCCGGCGGACCGTATGACATATAGCGGTCTTTGGTGAAACGGATAATTGCTTCTGAGATTTCCGGGGCACAAGGGAAATCCGGATCGGCTGCGGTTAAAGGAATGACACCGTTTGGTACGGTTGCCCACCTTAAATTGTAAGCCCTTTTTTTTAGAACATCAAGGTTAACTGTAGTAGAGGAGAACATGTTATGGTGATTAATTGAATGCGTGGGGGGTGGTTCGTTCAATAAATGGAATTAAGATAGATCATCCATAATCTGGATAAATCTGTCTTTGTTCAATGGCTTAATGATAAAATCTGAGACCACACTGTAATTTCTTGATCTTTCAATATCATGAGGAGAAATAGAAGACGATACAATGTATAAAATGATCTGTTTTTTTATCCTTGGCTCAACAACGGTATATTCTTCTAAAAACTCCCAGCCATCCATAATGGGCATGCTGAGGTCCAGAAATATCACATCGGGTAATACTTCTTCATTGTTTCGGTTGGCTTTCAGGAAATTTAGTGCTTGCAGGCCGTCATTAAACTCATCGATTTGAGTCGATATATTCGCTTGCTTTATCATTCTTTTGGTTAGAAAGACAAAGGTGCTATCATCATCTATGAGTGCTATTTTTTTTAACGAATTCATGCTTTTTGATTTGTAAATTCAATAAAAAAGGTAGAGCCAACATCAATCTTACTTTCTACCCATATTTTGCCTTTCATGGCTTCCACCTGGGTTTTAGTCATGTACAGGCCAAATCCTTTGGAATTGGGGTGGTGGTGGAAAACCTTTCCAATTTTGAAACAGTTGTCTTTATGCTTATCCATATCGATACCAAGTCCGTTGTCTGTAAATGACAACAATACTTTTCCATCCATCTTCTCACTTTTCAATTGAATCACAAGCTTTCTTTTCGGACTTTGATATTTCAGACAATTACTGAAAAGATTATGAAAAATGCTGTATAAGTATTTTGCCGGAAAATAAACCGATGGCGCATCCTCAAAATCTGTCTCTATAATGGCCTCGGATTTATTAATCTCCGACTGTAAGCCTTCAAAAGTTCTGCGGATGCAGTCTGTTAGCAGGATGTTTTCCGATTTAATCTCCAGGTCCTGCTTAATCTGAATGGATTCTACCAGTTCATTAAATGTGGTATGGAGGTTTTCAATAACTGGTTTCAGTTTTGAAATTAGTGTTTTCTGTTCCTCAGGATTGTTAGTGTCTTCAATAAACTCTACGAGCATAGACATATTCACCAGTGGAGCCCGTAGGTTATGAGATACAATATTGCAAAAATCAATCAGCTGGGTATTTTGTGACGACAATTGCTGTACCAGTGCCGCCTGCTTTTCTTCCATAATTTTCCGGTCCGTAATGTCAATACCGAATCCGATCACCATAGTAACGGCTCCAGTTTCATCGTGTACCGGGTACATGCGGCGTAAATGGGTGATGGTATTGCCATCAGGCCCCTTTAAGCTGTCTTCCCAACGGACTTGTTTGCCGCTATCTTTGGCTTCCAGAAACTGTGCCCTTCGTAAATCTGCGGAAACCGTATCCCTGTTGCGGTAAGCGGCGTACTCGTAATCGTCTTTACCAATGATAAAATCCCGGTATTCCTTTATACTGATCGCCCCCGGATTTACAAACAGGTATTTATGGTTCGCGTCAAAAACCGCAATATCTGTAGGTAGCTTATTTAATATGTTTTCATAAAATTTTTGTTGTTTATCCAGCTCCTGAGAAATTTGATGCTGATTCGTAATGTCACTCACAAAACAGATGTAAAAATGCTTGCCCTGGATGGTTGCCGGAGAAATGCTCAGTGCAATATCAAAACGGCTAAGGTCTTTTCTAATGGCCGAAATCTCGACCGTAGTATTCGGATGGAGCTGAACAGTATCGTATTTAAAGTTTTCCAGTAGTTCCAGATAACGTTCCTGTTCCTGGCCTGGAAGGGCTACTTCATGGAAATAATGCCCTATAACCTCTGTTCTTTGCCAACCAAAGATGTTTTCAGCCTTTGGATTCCAATGGGTAATCAGGCCATTATCGTCCACTACAATGACTGCATCTATCGCATTGTGGAAAATCGTGTCGATTTCCTGAGCAGGGGTAACCGTATTATCGACTACTTTTTTAAGCTCCAGGTTGTCCAGTTTTGCACTGATGATGTCAAAAGCCTGTTGTGCAAGAAGCTCCAGCCCATTGAGCTGTTTGCTACTGAGTTCAGTAACACTTGTATCCATCACACACAGATAAGCCAAAGGAGAATTGTCGGTGTTTAAAATGGGGATACCAGCATAAAATCTGATACCGGATTTTAGTAAGGGATGGTTAGAAAAACGTTCGTCCCCCCTGATATCGGGGATCACTAATGGCGACTGACCAGGAAGTGGTAGTATCCAGGACTCCTGATCATCAGCAATTGTAGTACTGGTTTTGAGTAAAGTACCATTTTCAGCTTCCGTTGCAACAAAAGCTATTGGCATTCCACATAGCAGTTCTGCCAATGATACAATGACACTAAAGATCGTTTGGTTTTCCGCATCAAACAGGTCCTGTAGATGAATAGAACTTACTTTTTCAATCCCCGGGTAGGAGCCTAATCTCATATTTTGTCTTAAAATTAGAATGGCATAAAGATTAAAGTTATAAATTATTAATCGAAATCTTTCGCTAGACTTCTAATACTGTAATGTTAATTAAAATTATTGATTTGACCCTAATTAGTGCTGCTTTTTTGAAGGTATTTTTTTTTAGGATTTGTTCACTCAATAGGAGCTAGATTTCTTTAGAAGAATTTTGCGGATCAGGTGCAGCAAATATAACGTTACAAAATCTCCGTTCAGTATTCAGGTCGGCTTTCAGAAAGCAGCTAAATAACTCAAAATCGAATGTTTCAGGCTTCCAGAAAGTTACCTGCTAAATCCAAAAGACCAGTCGTAATGGCTTGGTTTTTGAAATCCTGTTGCCAATTTAAACCCTTAATCTTCTTCTCCTAAAATAGAGGATTAATTAAAACTTAATATGGAATTTTATAGAAATCAAAAGAAATCAAACCAACTTGTTTTTATTTACATAGGCCTGATCGTCATGTTAGCGGCTATTCTATTGTATAGCACCGGGATTATTGCGGATGCCTACTTACCTAAAGCTGCAGTGATCTCCGGAATAGGTCTGGTAGTTCTGATCTTTTGTTTAATTAAATCTTTAATTGCTGCAAAAGATACTTCGCCAATGATCGCGCTTCAACCTGATGGCATTACTTCAAGAGTAACACCAGTTAGTAAAGCTGCCGGATTAATCAGCTGGAAGGATATCGAAGACTTTAGCCTTACCGAAATGGGAGCAGATGTGTTGGTTACGCTTCACTTGAGCAATGTAGACCATTACAAGGGAATCATCAGTAAAAAACTATCTAAAATGGCGGTTAGTGGTGGACTAGATCAAAACGGTCATTATATGGTATACTTAACCGCTTCTCATATTGACTGCAACGCAGAAGAATTACTGGCAAAAATCAACGCTTATAACCCAAAAAATAAATAAACCTATGCTAATATACAGAGGATGGGGCTTTCTTGCCCTTTTGATCCCGGTAATCACCATGTTGACCGGAATTTATTTTTTCGGAGTAAAAGGAAATATAAGTTATGAGCTATTCCTATATAGTATTCTGGCTGCTGCACCGGTTACGTTCTTGCTGGGAATCTGGCTCAACAAGAAAAGCATACATGACCTGTATTTCATTCGTCTACAATATTGGGGACTGATCTGGGGAGTAGTTGCAATCGGATTATTTGCCTTTAAATACTTAATGCCTTAGTCTTTTAAAGCGAACACCGTTTGTAGGGAAACCCAAAGGTCTTTTGCCCGCAAAAACCGGATTTCCTGAATAAGGAATCCGGTTTTGTTATTTTTTCTGATCTAATACGGTCAACAGTTTTTCTAAATCTTCTACCGTATTGTAAAAATGGAAAGACAGCCTCAATCCATCGCCACGGGGGGTAACCATGATATTGGCGGCTTGTAACCGCTGTGTAAGCTCCGCGCTGGTTGGTATATTGAAAATCGTGGAATGCGCTTTACGTCTAACCACTGCAGGACAAAGTAAGTCACGGGACGTTAACGCTTTTTTTGCCATTTCTCCAATGGATTGCAGTCTGTTGGATATGAAATCCATGCCTATAGATTCAAAGTATAAAACGGACTGCTTTAGCATCCCAAAACTTAAGGTATCCAAATGTCCGGGTTCAAAGCAGAGCGACAGTAAACTTCTGTCTTTTAAAAAGGGTTCTATAGGCAGCGGGTAATTCCCTCTTTGTTGATATAAATGGGCCGTAACCTGATCTTTCAATAAAACAAATCCATTACCATAACCGGAAAGCATCCATTTGTAGCCACTGCTGATGAGTATATCTAAGCCCGATGCTTCGAAATTAAAAGCACAGGTACCACAAAACTGAGTGCCATCGCCAACGATCAGCAAATCCGGATAGTTTTCTTTTAGTTTCTTGATAAAGCTAAGGTCTATCCTGATGCCACTGGCATATTGAACCAGGCTCAAGGCCAACACTGAAGGTTTAAAAGTTTCTATTTTGGCCAGTATATTTTGCTCTAAATGTTCGTCTGCCAGGGCATAATCACAACTAAAACCCCGGCTTTCTACCGGGTAATTTACCGACGGATAATCGCTGGTAATCAGCAGAAATTTATGATCAGTTGATAATCCATCTAAAAAGATGTTAAACCCAACAGATAAATTCTGTACCAGAAAGGTGTTTTCCGCTTTGCTATGAAAGAATCTGGCCACATGTTCCCGCACATCCTGTAAAAACGCCCGCTGTTGTAAGCGGAAATCACTTCCGTGTAAGTAAAAATCTTCATCGTGAGATTTCCTCCATTCGAGGAAGGAGGAAGATAATAGACCTGAACTTGCGGTATTCAGGTAAGTGCAATTCGCTAGTATGGGGAACTCTGCAATAAAACTCATATCGCTAATATACAGATATGCCTAAATTCCCGGTATGATCTACCGGATAATCCATCAAAATAATAACTTAATCCATTTATTGAGTAAGTTGCTGCCCCTAACTTTGGCTGTTAACCACAATTAAGCCACATTTTAACGCTAAACACCAACAAACTGAAACCATATCAAATGTATAAGACTAACATTTTTAAAAACAGCTTCCTGATCCTGAACGTCTGTGTAGGAATAGCCACTGCAAATGCGCAGCAAGCTCAACTTCCGGAACGGGCCTATAATCTGGTGCTAAAAGCGCCTGTAACTACCTGGGACGAAGCACTGCCATTAGGAAACGGCCTGATGGGCGGCTTGCTATGGGGCGAGAAAAATACCATCAGACTATCTTTAGATAGGGGCGATTTATGGGATGAACGTACGCATGGAGAAAAGGAATGGTGGAAAAAATACACTTATCATAAGGGAGCTGATTTAATCGCCAAAAAGGAATATAATACCGTCAATAGCTGGTGGGATGAAGCCTATAATGGCGTTAGTCCAACTAAACTACCTGCCGGTCGCATTGAACTTAAATTCCCTGAAGGGGAACAGGTAAAAGAGTTCGAATTGATGGAAGCTACCGCAGAAGGGATCACCAGATTCAATTCCGGTGCTACGATGAATACTTTCTATAGCGCCAGTGCTCCGGTTGCACTGCTTTCCATTAAAGGAATCGCGCCGGATGCCGTACAATTGTTTAGTCCGATGGACGTGTACCGCAAAACGGTAAAAGGAGATGGCGGACCAAGCAGTGGCGGATCGGTTAGTAAACTCGGTTATCCGGAAGCTATCAAAGGAAAATCGGCAACTGCCGAATGGTATATTCAGGAAGCTGCCGACGGATTAAAATATTGCGTCTATATCGAGACTAAGAAAACGGGCAAAGAAAGCCTGATAGCCTTAACGATTACCTCCAGCGCAGATGGTAAAGATCCATTGGCACTAGCAAGGGAGCGTGTTTCCGGTGCCTTAGCTAAAGGATACCAGAGCATGCTTAAACCCCATGTAAAATGGTGGACTAACTTCTGGCAGAAATCAAGCGTCAGCATTCCGGATACCGCAGTTCAGAAACAATACAACCTGGTACAGTACTTTTATGGTGCTGCTTCCCGCTTAAATGCACCTCCTATGCCATTGCAGGGAGTGTGGACAGCTGATAACGGGACTTTACCACCATGGAAAGGTGACTACCACAATGATTTAAATACGCAGATGACCTATATGGCTTATCAGCAATCCGGCAGATATGAGGAAGGTGCTTCTTACCTGAATTTCCTTTGGGACCGTCGCGATTTTTTCAGAGATTTTGCCAGAGATTTCTACGGTACAAAAGGACTGGCCTGCCCGGGTGTGATGTCTTATTCCGGACAACCTTTAGGCGGCTGGGGACAATATAGTATGTCGCCAACCATGAGCGCCTGGAGTGCGCACCTGTTTTACCTGCACTGGTTGTACACCGCTGATGATGCTTTCCTGAAAGAAAAAGCGTATCCATGGAGTTCTGAAGTTGGTGAATGTATGTTGGGCTTATTGAAAAAAGACAGCAATGGCCTGCTTAAACTGCCACTTTCTTCTTCTCCGGAGATTTTCGATAATAGTCCAAAAGCATGGTTAGCACCCAATAGCAATTATGATTTAATGAGCTTAAAGATGCTATTCCTGTCTTTAAAAGAAATGGCAGCACAAATGGGAAAACCAGAGGACGCAAAGAAATGGTCTGATGCCGCAATTGCTTTAGGTGATTTTCATACCAAAGCAGATGGAACTTTATTGCTGGATGCCAACAATGAACTGAGCAGTAGCCACAGACATTTATCCAACATCATCGGTTTGTATCCTTTTAACCTGATCAACAATGAATCTGGTGAAGCCGATACTAAAATCATTGAAGCCAGTTTAAATAACTGGGATAAATTGGGAACCAGACAATGGGTAGGTTATACCTTTTCCTGGATGAGCTGTTTAAGGGCAAGAGTAGGAGATGGAGAAGCTGCGGTTAAAAACCTTGATATTTTTGTGAAAGCCTTCGTGTTAAGAAACGGATTTCATGTGAATGGCGATCAAACCAAGAGCGGTTATTCTGGTTTTACTTACCGTCCTTTTACGTTAGAAGGGAATTTCCTTGCTTCACAGGCAGTACATGAAATGTTAATGCAAAGCTGGAGCGCAAAGCCCGGAGAACTCCACACCGGCATCATTCGTGTTTTTCCGGCCATGCCTAAAAAATGGGCTGATGCTTCCTTTACAGATTTAAGGGCC
Organism: Pedobacter gandavensis; assembly: GCF_032677645.1. Taxonomy (GTDB): domain Bacteria; phylum Bacteroidota; class Bacteroidia; order Sphingobacteriales; family Sphingobacteriaceae; genus Pedobacter; species Pedobacter gandavensis_A. Next base: position 56,133 of record NZ_JAVTSB010000013.1, read on the forward strand.
GAAGGCGGTCACCTGGTATCGGCAACGCGTAAAAACAATAAGACCACAAGTTTTAGCATTACCGCAGGGCGAACAGGAAAATTGCGTATCAAAGATAACTTTGAGGGCCAAACACCTAAATGGAACGTTAAAGGCGTTAGCAAAATTGCTGATGTTTATGAAGTTAACCTGAATAAGGGACAAACATTAAAAGCATCCATATAATATAACTCCTGTTGAATTTTAAATAATGCAAGTTTGCGTTTAAAATAACCCCGTTTGCAAAACAAACGGGGTTTATTTTTATTGTTACCTTGTAATTATAGCATCAAACAGCAAATAATGGGAGAATCTTTAGCAATGTCGGGTAAGGGAAAAACGAAAATTAATGACTGGTTGATCCTGGCCATTATCATTACCGCATTGACTCCGGTAACTATTGATGCTACAATTTTACATGTGGCCATTCCTACGCTTACCCTTTCTATTGGGGCTAGCGGAAACGAAGTGCTTTGGATTATAGATACCTATCCCTTGATCATGGCCGGTTTACTGCTACCGATGGGGGTGTTGGGGGATAAAGTGGGACATAAAAAGATTCTGATCTTTGGAGTCGCCATCTTTGCTTTAGCTTCTTTATTTGCGGGGCTGTCTACGGCCCCGATATATTTAATTCTTTCCCGTGCCTTACTGGCGCTGGGGGGCTCAATGATTATGCCGGTAACGCTGGCCATTATCCGCCAAACCTTTACCGACGAAGAGAAATGCGGCCGGGCATTGGGTGTCTGGGCGGCTGTAGGCACTATGGGCGCTGCTATTGGTCCGCTCATTGGTGGGATTCTGGTAGAGCATTATTCCTGGGAAGCGGTATTCCTGGTCAACATTCCTTTATTACTCATCGTGATTCCTTTGATCTACTTTGGCATTCCCAAGGGGATTTCCGACCCTAAAAAGGCCTGGATCTTAAAAGATGCCGTTTTATTGTTAATCGGGGTGATCACCTTTGTTTATGCTTTAAAAAGTGTTTTTAAGGAAGGTCAGCCCATCTGGATCTCCCTGATCGCAGGTATTACCGGGTTTATACTTTTACGTTGGTTCTTTAAAAAACAACAACATTCGGCCTTGCCTATGTTAGATATTTCCTTGTTGCAAGACCGCAGAATCCTGATCGGCATGTTATTGTGTTTTGTACCCATGGCGGTTATCGTGGGCTTTGAGTTTCTATTGGCTCAGGAATTGCAATTTGTACACCAGATGACGCCAATTAATGCCGGCTTATTTATGCTTCCTCTGGCTTGTTCTGCTGCGGTTGCAGGTCCGGTTACTGGTCCATTTATTAAAAGGATCGGCTTCCGAAAGGTCTTGATTGCAGTACTGGCAATATCCTCAATTTCCTTTTTTAGCTTAAGTTTCCACGATTTTAGCAGCATGTCTGTGAGTTTATGCTGCTGGTTGATCAGCTTAGGTTTTAGTTTGGGGATGATTTTAATGGCAGCAACCACCTCCATCATGTCCGCAACACCGATAGACAAGGCTGGAGCAGCGGGGTCTATGGAGTCTATTGCTTATGAGTTAGGTACCGGATTGGGAATTGCCTTTTTTGGTATTATACTTTCTCAGGTTTTCATGGGGAAATTCATCATTCCGGAAGAACTGCTGTCTGATGTTCCAAAACAGGCGCAAAGTTCGATTAGTGATGCTTTGATACTGGCAAATAGTCTGGGAGGTAGTAAAGCGGATGAGATCAGAAAAGCCGCCATGATTGCCTTTGAAGGAGCACATAACGGCGTGCTAATTCTGGCGGGATCTTTCCTGGCTATCCTCGCTGTAATGATGGTATTCCTCTTACCTAAAGACGAAAAGACCTTTTAAACTAACGCTTCTTTCCTTTATTTAAATTTTCCTGTCTTCGAAAAGCTACAATTTCGCTGATCAACGCTAAGGGTAGCGGCTGGTCAATCGGAAACTGTACAGATCCCTTAGCCACCTTATACGCAGCTAGCTTTGGCTTAAAAGCCTCGATTCCGGAAGGTGCAGGGTAAAAGCCGACATGGTTTTTATAAGCGGCAAAATGAACCAGATTGCCATTCAGGGTAAAGGTCGGAATGCCATAATTGATGGTCTCATCCGCTTCAGGGGCCGCTTCTCTAATGGTCGCTCTAAGTTTTTCTAAAATCGGCTGTACCTCCTTTGGGGAATTGGCGATATACGCACTTATGTTTTTCTGATTAACGATATCTGATGTGTCTCTCCTCATTTAAACCAGGTTTTGGTGGCTTGTTAATTTGTCGGTAATCCTCTTTAAACGGAGGGGCCGGGTTCATATTTAAGATACCAGCAAATATTAATCCAATAGAGCTAATCAGTAGCAAAGCCAGACTGATCTTAGCCCGCAAAGCTCTGATCTGGAAACGGAGGCTCATCCACAGACAAGTATAGCTGAGAAACCATACTACAAATACAAACACGATAAGCCATTCCTCTTTCGCGATGGAATATTCCTTAGTTCCATGGAAAGGGAAGTCAATAACGGATTTTATAAACTGGACTAAGACCATAAGCTTTTCAAATATAACTTTCCGGCTTGCAGTAGCTGCGGTGATAACTTGACATATTTAGGGGGGATATGCGACAACCTTCCCGGTAGTAGCTGGCGCAAACGTTTGTGTGATTTCAGCAAGCTAATTTTTCTTGCGCTTACCTAATATTTTATTAGCATTGTGTTAGTAATCCTGTGCTGAACCATTGATCAATCAAGAAGAAAGTCAAAAAGCCAGGAAATGCCTAAACTATGAAGATGAAAAAATTATACGCAATGGTTTCCTGTGCCATTTTATGTGGCTCACAGGGATTTGCCCAACAGACCGATAGTGTGCTGTTTGGAGAAATTGGAAAACAAGTGTCCTTCTCCGGGGCACTGAAATCAGGAGCTACCATGATCCCTGATCTGAAAGTACCCAAAGGGTTTAGCGCCCTTTTGAAAGGCACAGACCGCTTAACCGTCATCAATGCAGATGGGAAGATCTTTAGTCCACTGCAAGATGTGGATGTTGCTTTGTTTTATCAGCTACAGCGCGAAAGCGACAAGGTGACGATGGACATGCAAACTATTAAACTGAAAGTACCCGGCCAGTTTAATGATCAAAAGACAGTGAATCCAAAGCCATTCGTGATTCCTGCTTTAAGAGAGTGGCATGGTGCATCCGGTACTTTTCAATTGAAAAAGAAAAGCAAAATTGTTCTGGCAGAGAATAGCCCGGCCTTACAAGGCATCGCTGATCTATTGCAAAAGGACCTGCAAGCCATGAATATTTCGGTAGCTATCAGCACATCAGGGAAACCTGCTGCGGGTGATATCCTGCTTTCCCTGAATTCTTCAGATAAAGGGTTGGCAGAAGAAGGATATGAGTTGATCATCGGAGATTACCTTCAGATTAAAGCATTACACAAGAAAGGTGCAATCTGGGGAACCAGAACATTATTGCAATTGCTGGAACAAGACCCTGTAAATCACAGCATCGTAAAAGGAGAAAGTCGTGATTATCCGAAGTATGCCGTAAGAGGATTGGTACTGGATGTGGGTAGAAAGTTCTTCACCATAGATTTCCTGAGAGAATATGTGAAAATGATGTCTTACTATAAAATGTCTGAGTTTCACATCCACTTAAACGACAATGGTTTCCCGATCTATTTCAAGAATAAATGGGAAGATGTACCTGCTGCTTTCCGTTTAGAAAGCACTACTTATCCTACACTAACAGCCAAAGATGGTCATTATACGAAGAAAGAGTTTATCGAACTTCAGGAAATGGCGGCTGTTTATGGGGTAGATATTATTCCGGAAATTGATGTGCCTGCGCATTCACTGGCGATCACCAGAATCCTTCCGGAAATTGGTAGTAAGAAATATGGTCCGGATCACCTGGATCTTTATAACCCAAAAACCTACGAGATTGTAAGTAATATCTTCAAAGAGTACCTGGAAGGTCCAAACCCTGTGTTTCAGGGAAAGGTAGTCCATATTGGTACCGACGAATATGCGAAAGCAGAAGCGGAGAAGTTCAGATACTTTACGGATTACTTTATCAAATATGTACAAGGATTTGGTAAAGAAGCCCGCGTTTGGGGTGCGTTAACACATGCCAAAGGAACTACTCCGGTAACCTCAAAAGGGGTAACGATGAACTCCTGGTATAATGGTTATGGTGAGCCCAAAGAAATGAAGAAGCAAGGGTATAAGCAAATCAGTACTCCTGATGGTTGGTTATACATCGTTCCGGCAGCTGGTTATTACTATGATTACCTGAACGTAAAAAACCTGTACAGAAAGTGGGAGCCAATAAATATTGGCAATGTGACTTTCCAGGCAGGTGATCCTGCGGTTATCGGTGGCATGTTTGCCGTATGGAATGATAAGTCGCCGGGCGGAAATGGAATTACTGAGAAAGATGTTCATGACCGTGTATTCCCTGCGTTACAGGTTTTATCGCAAAAGATGTGGGCTGGTACCGACAGCATTCCTTTTAAAGATTTCCTTGTTAAAGGAAAAGGTGTTAAAGAAGGTCCTGGTGTAAATGTAGCCGGTTATGTATTAGGAAAGGATTCACTGGTGTTGAACTATACTTTTGATGATTCAAAAATTAAAGATCAGTCCAGCTATAAACGTGCGGCGGCTGTTAAAACTAACGTTACCGTTGCCAAAGGGATAAATGGTAAATCGCTGGTGCTAACTGGCGAAAACAGCTTTGTGCAGTTGCCTCTTAAAGAGATTGGTTACGGTTATACGGTTTCTTTTTGGCTAAAACCAGACAGCAGTTCTGTTGGTGAGCGCGTTTTATTTGGCTCTGGAAATGGTGTGTTTAAATCTTCTACAAAATCACAAAATGTAGGTTTCTCCAGAGAAGGAATGGATTATGAATTCAAATATAAGCTGCCTTTAAACACCTGGACGTATGTGACGATTACAGGTGATCATAAAGGAACGTCATTGTATGTTAATGGGAAAATCATGGAGAAGATGATGGGCAAGGAAATCTTGTTCCCGGATACCAAAGCAAATATGTTAAAAGTAGAAACCCTGGTGTTTCCATTACAGACACTTGGTAGTATGAAAAACGGTTTTTCTGGTGAGGTGGATGATTTGAAAGTATTCAAGAAAATGCTTTCCGATGAGGAGATTAGCAAGGAGTACGCTGTTAAAAGTACCCTTTCTAAATAAGGATAAGTTAAATTGATTACAGCTTTTTTGTTGAGCTGACCGAATAAAGCGCCCGATCGTCATGATCCGGGCGCTTTGTGGTATTAGGAGAAATCTCTTTAGGATATGTTCATTAGCTATTTAGTGGGGGATTTGAAAAAAATGTATTGAAAATTTTGTGTAAATTTGTATCTTAATTACTATTAAGATACAATAGTGTAATTATTCTAATTAATCGAATTATGTTAATCAATAGATCAGATATTTCTGTACTTCAGCATCTTTCCACTGTGAAAGAGTTGGTGCCTATTGTAGATATTCCCGAATCTTTCAAAACAGATTTCAATAGATTTTTCTTCGGAAAGACTTTAGTTAAGGACGAGAATAATAACTTATTTGCTTATCCTTCTGATATTAAAAGGTGGATTCAGGTGCTGTTTTTGACCTATAAAGATTAGACAGCGTGTTAGCTAACTATTTGAATAGATTTAATCAGGCCCTCCTGGCATTTCAAATTAAATTTCCTAAGAAAGATTGGAGTGATGATTTTAAAAAGAACATCATTAATGATTTTTCTTTTTTTTCATCAAGAATTGAGGATCCTAAATTAGAATATGGAGCTACTATTAAGTTCCTGAATGATGAATTTGTTCAGAAGGAAAAGTTGATCAGTTTGCTGCAAATAGGTAATCACAAAGATGTTCTTCAAGATATTATAAGTAGGTATGAAAACTTTGAATTAACAGAAGATTCAATTAAGGAAATTCATAAAAACTTAATGGGAAATACACTCTCATGGAACGGGGATTATAAACCAGAGCTTGTTGGCAATTATAGAAATTATCAAGTGATTGGTTATAGAGAACCATTTTTTCGTAATAGGGAGTATAATCCCCATTATAATTTGGAACTTATAATGGCTTCATATATTGAACTATTCAATCAGAAATTCGCTACTATTGATAATACCACTGATAATAATCACTTGATCACTGCATTATCTTACTTCCATAATAAATTTTTAAATGATATACACCCTTTCGCTGACGGAAATGGAAGGGTTTGTCGGATTATCATGGGTACAATCATGATGAAAAATAACTGCCCTCCGGTTTTTGCACAGATCATCAATAATTATGATATGGAAGCTTATATTAATGTAATTATAACCTGTGAAAACGAAAATTCAAATGAAGCATTTTCTGCATTTCTAGCAAATGGTATGTCAGACTACCTGGAGCAAAAAGTGCTGATGTAATACGAATCACCTGGTTCTTTTGTCTTTATTAACAGGAAATTACACCCATCCTGTAATAAAACTCTTCCCTGACGGTCTATGTTCATATGAAACATCTTCTAAAGACCTTAAGCCTGATTCTCTTCTTGTTTTTCTGTTTAGGAAAACCAGCTAAAGCCCAGCAAATCGACCTCAATTCCTTAAATGCGTTCTGGAAAATCACCGATAGATTGAAGCAAGGGGATACCTTGTCCCGCGAAGACTGGAAGACCTTTTTAGCACTGGAAGGAAACAAAACCTATATCGAAAATCAGGATTTTAGTGAACAGTTTCTGGATAGCTACCGTAAAACGCTGAATATGGTGTATAACCCAAAAAACGAGGCACGTGTACAAAAACTAGTAGACGATAAGTTGAATAATTGGCTGGTTTATAAAATCAACCAATACAGAGTCCATGAAAAGGAACTCAAGGAATATGCAGCTGGATTAGATAAACCTGCTTATTTAGACAGCATGTATTTATACTGCTGGCAATGGCTTCCAAAGCGTTTACACCAGAAAACACCAGACACCAAAATTTTCATTATTGGTATCGATAATGATGCCTTGGTGCACCATGGAACGGTTGTCTTTACCCTTTGGAACGTGTACAATCAGGATAAATTGAAATACGGTATTGTAGGTGCTCATGAACTTCACCACGTCCTCCGTAAACCAAGAGAGCTGAAAGCTACTGATCCATCAGAGGCAGGAATTTTATATGCCTTGCAAGTCATTTTAAATGAAGGTAGCGCAGATATGATCGATAAAAAGTATTCATTTGATAAATCGAAGGATATCGTTTATGAGTATCATTTTGAGGAATTGCTGTTAAATAAGCCAGATAGTATTGTGATGCAGTTAGATTCTTCGATGCAATTGATGGCGCAATCAAAAGGCTTAAAATTTAAGACCGTAAAAGATTACCGCAAACTATTCAATTATACAAGCGGCCATAATCCCGGTTATTATATGGCCGATATTATCGTACGCAACGGCTATAGCAAAGAGCTGATTGAAAACGTACAGAACCCATTTTACTTTATCACCTTGTACAACAAGGCTGCAAAAAAGGACAAGCAACATCCGCCAGTGTTTTCTGATCAGGCCATTGATTTCTCTAAAACTTTAGCACGTAAATACTGGAAATAAAAAAACTGATGCTTATCAACAATAAGGTTGATAAGCATCAGTTCCTAATTTGGTTGATTATTTAGAAGCTAGTTTCGCTTCTTTAAGATCAATTCTAGCTTGGTGCCCATGTTTTTCAAGTAGGTATAATAAATTCGCACCGTTCATTAATGTTAAAGGTTTTCCTTTTACAAATTCATAGGCATCAGGACCGTAGTCTGCTGTAGTTACTAAAATCCCTTTTGTAGCACCTTCATTCATGACAGTTCCGTATAAATCTCTTACTGCAGAAACACCCACCGTATTTGTATATCGTTTTGCTTGAATGACAATTTTACCACCACGTATAGGATCCGGATCAAATGCTATTGCATCAACACCACCGTCTCTACTGGCTTGGGTTACTTTAACTTCACCTCCATTCGAACTAAATTCTTTGCCAAACACTTCTCTGATTAAATGTTCAAAATCTTCCCAGTCCATAGCAGCCAAATTTGTAGTGCTATTTAAGGAATCAGCAACATCGTATGAGTTGACAAATCTGCTGTCATTTTTATTAATTTGAAGAATAGGGGCTACAGCCGTCATCCCGCTGAGTTTGCTGCTTCCTATGCCTTTTAAGTTCTTAAAGCATGTTTTTGGATCTACATGTCTTAAATCTATCAGTGTAAACTCGTCTTTTTTAGCTTGAATTGTTAGGATACAATTGTTTTCCCTTATACCGGTTGCCCTGTTAATTGAATTAATCCAGCCGTTAAATGAAATCGCTTCAATTGCATTGGCAGAATCGGCCTCAAAAAGTTCATGCAATGTCCTCAATGTTATTTTGTACATTGTTGAATCAAAGATCTTGTGAAGCTGTGTTTCTGAAATCAAAGTTTCTTTCGCTTCTCCTTTAACAATTTTAACATCACTAATTAATGGTAATTGATCCATTGATGGGAGGGAATACTCGACAATCAATATCTTAGTTTCAGGTATGTAATCTAATTCAAAACTCTTAGGAAACTCATCATAGTAGACTGAGTTATTCAGTACTAAATCACAGTAGTCAATTACTGCATTACTATCACATTTAAAATAGGCCTCTTTAAGAAGTGCAATTTTATAGTTTGAATCTTCACGGTTTTTCAGGAAAGCAGCTTTTTCATGCTGCCATTCGTTTACTTTAAGGGCTATTTTTTCCTTAAAATACTTAACGTCTTTTTCATACTTTAACTGATCATTTTCAAACAGGGTCTTTAATCTAAGGTTTTCCTTGTCAATAATTGCGCACCTCTGTCTCCAGTTATTTAATGAATCCTCATATAGGTTTTGTGCCTGTTGAAGCTTTGCATCTTTTTTTGACTTAAGTATTCCATCAAGGAAAGTAAGTTTAGCCTGAAAATTTACAGCATTTGGTTCAACTGGGTAGGATGAAAATACAGGCTTTCTAGGTAGGGGAATAGCGGAGATCAATTTTGGGAGCTCGTCTTCTGGATAAGGGGCTTTGAATCTTGATTTGTCTTTTAATTGTTCCCAATTAATGGTGTCATCTATATCAAGCGTATGGTGCAAAATGTTGTCGACCATTTGTACCGCTTCCTGAGCCTCTCTATTTCTTAAATCTACATTTCTTTGGATCTCTTCCTTGGTTCTAAATATGTGATTTCGTTGAATTACTCTTTGCCATTTCTCTTCGAGTTTAGCAACATGAGTATTGACCTTACTTTGTAATACACCAGGTTCATCAGATGAAAGTAGTTTATAATCATTGAGGCCTTTATGTGTGATTTCAGCGATGAATTTTATCCGGTAAGTTCGGATGCCTAGTGTTTCTTCTCGGTATAAGATGTTAATTTGACGGGTATCCATAGAGGCAATTAATTTTTAACCCAAGGTAGTCATATTTTCATCTGGGTACAAAACATAAATACCTTAACTATTCAATAGATTTATATCTTTGCGCCGCTTTTGGTTCCCGGTGTCGCAACCGGGATTAAAAGGGAATCTGGTGTAAATCCAGAACTGTCCCGCAGCTGTAAGCTCCTTAACCGAGGTACATTTAACAAGGTCACTGTTTTGAAAAAATGGGAAGATCGTACTTAGGGGAGCAAGTCAGAAGACCTGCCTTTTGCATTTATGATTCATAGCTTTCGGGGATTGAAGCTGGAATGAGGATACCTCTTTGGGGTATACCCATTTTTAATAATTCCGTTTGCTGTGGTTTAACTACAGAAGATGAAAATAAAACAAACCATAGTAGCCATGTTCTGCATAGCGATACTTGCCGTATCCTGCAAAAAAGAACAAACAGAAATCGCAACATTAGCCTACCAAACGGCCAGCGATAGCCTCATTATCTTGAAGATGGATAAGGAGCTCCTCCTTTCACCACAAATCACTGGAAAAGCAAACCGATATCAATGGATAGAAAACGGGAAGGAAGTGGCCAACACTGCCACATACACCTTTAAAAAAGCTGATCCAGGTATTTATAATATCGGGTTTACCGTAGAAAATGAAAAAGGGAAAACAACCCTCAATTACCGTGTAAAAGTAACCGGGCCTTATGGCGAAGGCGTTTTACTGTTAAGTTATACCGATGAAACCGGAATGGGGAACTCAAGCATATCGCATCTGGATGAGGACGGAACGATTCAAACTAATATTTTTGCGAGGGCCAATCCTGGCTCATTCTTATCACCGGAAGCAAACAATCTGTACCACTTCAATAATCAATACTATATCACTTCTTCTTCGGGACCAAATTTCCTGACTGTCGTAGACGCACAAACCATGAAGTTAAATTATGTGGTCAGTAAATCCGGGGTCAGTGATGTTACTTATTTCGCCACAACGGATGGAAAAACCGGTTATGTAAATGTAACCAACCGTAGAAAAACAGGACTGTATCCAGTAGATCTGACCAATAAAACGATCAGTTCAACCCTACTGGAAGGAAGTAAAGAGGTTACCTTAATTCCAATAAACACCGTTAATCAGACCTTGGTTACTGCTGCCGGGAAACAACTGATCAAAGTAGAAAATGGTAAGGTAATCGTTGTCAATAGTTACAAAGAGAATGTATCTGGCGTAGTTAAAAGCCTGGATAATAATTACTGGGTAGGTGTACAGGGAAGCGCAACTAACAAAGCCAAATTTGTGAAACTAGATAAAAGCAACAACGGGATAGACTCCGTAGAACTTGAGGCTAAATTCAAAGTGCCTGCAAACGGAGTGCTAACCTCTGGTGGAAAAGACGAGTATTTATACTGGCAGGAAACCTCCCGCGGTGTGATTTGCAGATTTAATACCCTCACCAAAAAGGTAGAAGAGTTTGTAGATCATGCAGCTGCAGGAATCCTATTTGCCACCTGCTGGAAAGTAAACCCAAAAAACGGAGATCTTTATATTGCCGATAGTCCGGATATATTTTCCGGTGGCGATCCATATAGTAACCTTTACATTTTTGATAAAACCGGAAAGCTTAAAAAAGAAGTTAAAAAGGCTGGTAATCAAATTTCAGACATCGTATTTCCACAATAAATATCGAATATTATACCAGAAAAGCCTCCTATTGGGGCTTTTCTGGTATAAGACGATTTCTATACAGGAAACTTTAAAGTAAATCGGGTGTTAAGTATACAGTTTACGTATAAATGATCCAAAATTACGCCTATATATGAAGCATATCTATCAAATCACCGGAATGACCTGTCAGGGTTGTCGTGCTAAAGTTGAAAAAACGCTGAATGAAATTGATGGAATTTCTGCTACAGTAACTTTAGAACCTGCCGAAGCAGAGATTACGATGGATAAACACATCGCAACCGAAAAAATGCAGGAAGCATTGTCCATGGCAGGTGATTATAGGATTGAAATGAAAGGCCATGCCGCTCCACAAACTCATAAACACCCGGCTGGGCCGGTAAACGTGCCTAAAACGACTCCCAAAGACCATGGGCCAGGCCTATATTATTGTCCTATGCACTGTGAAGGAGATAAAACCTATAATAAGCCGGGGAGCTGTCCGGTATGTGGAATGGATCTGCTGAAACAACCAACCTTACAAAAAGCCAGTCAATTTACTTGTCCAATGCATCCGGAAATCATCAAAGATAAACCAGGTGCTTGTCCGATATGTGGGATGGATTTGGTACCCATGGGCCTGGACCTGGAGGAAGAGGACCATACCTATGAACAACTGTTGCGAAAATTCAAGATCGCTGCGGTTTTTACAATTCCTATTTTTATCATCGCCATGACCGAAATGGTGCCTAATAACCCGCTTTTTAAACTCATGGATCTTAAGTATTGGAATTGGGTGCAGTTTGCGTTCTCCCTGCCAGTGGTATTTTATGCCACCTGGATGTTCTTTGAACGCGCCTGGAAATCTATGGTCACCTGGAATCTCAATATGTTTACCCTGATTGGTATTGGTGCGGGGGTAGCCTGGCTCTTTAGTATTGTTGCCCTGCTATTTCCGGACGTTTTTCCGGATCAGTTTAAAACCCATCATGGCACCGTTTACGTGTATTTTGAAGCGGCAACAGTAATACTAACCCTGGTATTACTCGGACAGCTTTTAGAAGCCAGAGCGCATGGGAAAACCAATAGCGCCATCAAAGAACTCTTAAAATTAGCCCCCAATACCGCTACACAGGTAATCGGAGATAAGGAAACGACCGTTTCTATTGACGACATTCAGAAAGGAGATTTGCTGCGGGTAAAACCAGGGGAGAAGGTTCCGGTAGATGGCAGTATCGAAACCGGAGAAGTAACCATTGATGAATCCATGATTACCGGGGAGCCTGTGCCGGTGGAGAAAAAACCCGGCGATAAAGTAAGCTCCGGCACCATCAATGGCAATAAAACATTTGTGATGCTGGCAGAAAAGGTAGGCTCAGAAACACTATTGTCTCAGATCATTGAAATGGTGAATTCTGCAAGTCGCTCTAAAGCACCTATTCAGAAACTGGCAGATAAAATCTCCGGATATTTTGTGCCGGTTGTGGTACTGATTGCCCTGGCTACTTTTGCAGTATGGGCCATATACGGGCCGGAACCTTCTTATGTTTACGCTTTTGTAAATGCAATTGCAGTGCTGATTATCGCCTGTCCATGTGCCCTGGGGCTTGCCACACCGATGTCTGTGATGGTTGGAGTAGGGAAGGGCGCCCAGTCTGGTATCCTCATCAAAAATGCGGAATCTCTGGAGAAAATGAATAAAATAGATATTGTGATCATTGATAAAACCGGAACCGTTACCGAAGGAAAACCATCCGTAGAAGCGGTCATTAGTGTAAACAAAGATTTTACGGAACAGGAGGTGCTGGAAAGAATTGTGGCCTTAAACAAAAGCAGTGAACATCCATTAGCAGAGGCAACACTACGTTATGGCGAGGAAAAGAAGGTCGCTATGCAAGCCATCCAGCACTTTGAAGCGGTAACAGGTAAGGGGGTGATCGGTAAACTTGATAAAGAAGACCTTGCGCTAGGCAATCAGAAGTTAATGGAGCATGTAGGTGCAGAAATCAGTCCTGAATTGGCCCAACAGGTTAAGACCGCACAAAAGCTCGGTAAAACGGTTTCTTATTTATCTGTTGGAAAGCTTGCCATAGGTTTTGTGGTGATCACTGATCGGATTAAAGCTTCCAGCGCAGGAGCGATTGCTAAACTTCAGGAAGAAGGTTTACAGGTTGTCATGTTTACCGGCGATAATGAAGATACCGCAAAGGGCTTGAGTGAAACCCTGAATCTTGATGGTTTTAAAGCGCAAATGCTGCCGGAAGATAAGCTAAACGAGATCAAAAAACTACAGGCTGCGGGTAAAATGGTGGCTATGGCGGGCGACGGGATCAATGACGCCCCGGCTTTATCGCAGGCAGATATTGGCATTGCCATGGGAACCGGAACGGATGTAGCCATAGAAAGTGCAGCAATTACCTTAGTAAAAGGAGATTTAAACGGGATCGCAAAAGCCAGACTGTTGAGCCATAAAGTAATGGGCAACATCAAAGGAAACCTGTTTTTTGCATTGGGCTATAATGTACTAGGCATTCCCGTAGCAGCAGGACTTTTGTATCCGTTCTTTGGAATCTTACTTTCTCCAATGATTGCAGCCCTGGCCATGAGTTTTAGCTCCGTGTCCGTGATCCTGAATTCATTAAGACTAAGAAGTGCTAAAATAGACTAAGCCCTTAGCTTATCACAAATTGTGATAAGCTCCTTTGAGCCTTGTTAAACTTCTGAAGTTACCAGAATTCTCTACGTTTTAAATGCTGTGGAAGGGGAATTAAACGGCTAATAAGGCTTGCTCAGAAGTAACGGGTTAACAACCACGATAAATCAACAGAAATTTCGACTGATTATGCTCAATAATCTAATGATTCAGAGCTTAAAAACCTCCAAAAGCGGGTTTATTGCTGTCTGGAACTAGCTTATCACAATTTGTGATAAGCTCCTCTCACCCTTGTTGCAATGACATCTTCGCGTGATTTCTGCATGCTTTAAATACCATACAGGAAGAAAATAAGAGAAAACGATGATTTTTATAAAGAGATTAAGGAAATAACGGCCATTAATCTAAGCCAATTGGCCAGATTTTATCGGTAATCCCATGTTATGGAGCTCGAAATTCTGTAAAAAGCGGGTTTATTGTATCCTCAGCATAGCTTATCACAAATTGTGATAAGCTCCTTTTCTCAAATAAGGTGTCAGGAATTAAATCAGGATCAGGTTGGCGAAAAATTATCGTTAATCTGCTTATGGAAAGTGCCAGGCCTGGAAAAGGGGGGCTGCTGATCCGTATTCGTTTTAAATAGCGTAGGCAGATCTCGTTTTTTTGGCGTTCCGGTGTTTTTATTAGTTTTTACCTGTGGTTTCAAGGTTTTATATTTGATGACCTCAGTTGCCTCTGCTGTGATTTTGTGGACTTCCTTTGCAGCAATGGTTTCCTTTTTAGCGATACTACCAGCATAAACACTGTCTGAAATTTCCGTTGCATCTTCACTAACAAAAGAAATATAGGCCACAACGCGTTCGTTCGCAAGGTTCGCATCAATCTGAACGCTTTGTTTTCCATCCTTTCTATGGACCCCGCTAAGGATATGCGTATGCTTCTGCTGATCCGGCCAGTAGAGCAACACCATGGCCCGGTCGTTTCGATTACGCCAGGGTAGATCTGCAGGGACTTCCCAGCTGAATTCAATTGCCGTCTCTACAAGCTGTATGGACGGTTTTTCTGCTTTTAACAACGTTCCCATACTCAGCATGGCCTTAGGATAATCCAGCTCTGCTTCAGGATATACACCAGTTACCGCGTACTTTTTATTATAGGAAACGGCTTCGTTATAGAAATTTCTGTCGGTACCTACCACTTTTAGCCGGAACCCGACTTTAATAAAAGAACTGATGGGGCTTAAGAATTTGTTTACGATGGTCATGCGGTCGCAATTGACCTTCCTGGCAGGACTGAGGCGCTTAGTACTATGACCAATCGTTCTGACAACGTTTTTACCGTTCAGCATATAACCGACTAAATTGCCTACCCGGCCGTTAAAACCACCAAATAATCCGTTTTGTAAACTTCCCATAGCGTTATTGTTTATTGATAAGCAGCTTGTTACCGGTGGTTAATGTAGTCATTCTTTCGGCTTCTGCTCTTGTTGATTTTGATAAAAGTTCAAGACATATTCAATCTAAATACAAGCTCTGGTCATCCTCAATTCATGGTTGAAAGGTCAATTAGACCTATGAGGGATTAATCAACCATTAAGTAACCATGGTTGGATGATGAAGAGGATAAGTCCGCACATAGGGAGTATCCGGAACGGAGGTGGGAGAATCTGGAGATTAGAAGCTGTTAGGACTACGTTATTGTCCTTGTTATCATGTGAATTAAATAAGGATTGACTTTTGTTAAATTTATTCTTCAAAATAATTTTAATAGATTTGTTTTTGTTAAAATAATTAATAATATTAGTCTTGTAGTTAAGTATTATTAAGAGTCTTATCCGCAAAATTTCTGACGCAGCGAATTAAGACAGCAGAAAATACCCACATTTGTGCTTTAGGGCACCTATATTTACACGTCCTGTAAAAATGGATGTGAGGGCTGCTGTAATTCCATTTCGCGTAAGGCGTCAGAAACTTTATACCATGTGGATGGTGTGCAGTCCTCACATTTATTTGTGTTTGCTTGTTCAAAAGGCTCATTTAAAATTGATGAGCCATGAACCCTGAAAAAAGACAAATCTATTCTACTTCAAGTTTAAGCCGGCTTTCTGTCGGGCATCAGCGATCCGGAACTAAAGCTCCGGCTCCGGTTTAATGTATCGGATTTTTTTCGGTTGATAATTCCATAACATTTCATTTTCCTAAACTTTTCCGATATGGTCAGAATAGAAGACAATAAAACAATAATAGAGATCGACAACTTTGAAGAATACGATTACGATTTTATCCATGATTTGCAGTTTGATTTAATTCAATTGATGAACTGCATACATCTTTTAAAGAAAGAATATGATCCGGACTTGCTTTTGAAAAGCTCTTTCTTAAGCATCATGGAACTGCAAAAGGCTTTACTGCCTTCTGTAGATCAGCTGAAATTAATTTATCCCAAATCATCATTAACCTAAACTGGAGGCCGAAAATGAAAAGTGCTTTATATAAAATATCAGAAATTGAATTGAACTACAGACCTAAGGTGAAAGCAAGCGACCGGCCTGTTTTAAAGTGTACCGAAGAGATTTACGAAATGTTTAAGCAACACTGGAATCTGGATCAGATTGGTCTGATTGAAGAGTTTAAAGTGATTTATTTAAACAGAAGCAATGCCGTATTGGGGATCTTAAATGTTTCTACAGGTGGATTGACCGGGGTGGTTGCCGATCCGAGGGTGATCTTTGCCGCGGCCATTAAATCAGCCGCAACGGGGCTTATAGTTTGTCATAATCACCCCACCATGAATTTAACCCCTAGTGAGGCGGATATTACTTTTACAGAGAACCTGAAAAATGTTGCAGATTTATTAGGTATCCATATTGTAGATCACCTGATCATAAATGAGGAAGATTATTTCAGTTTTGCTTGTGAAGAGTTGCTGTGATGGAAATGCTTTTTATAGCTTTTGGGTTAAATGACTTTTGCTATAAACTAATAAGGAGCTAGCAAATTGTTGCCAATCTGCTTGAGAATACGGCTAATTAGGTAGATTTTTTCTTGAATCAGCATTTATAACTTTATAGTTAACAAATAATTATAACAGCTATATGATGAAATCAAGTTATTTAATTTATTTACTCCTTTTGGTGTTAATTGTCTCTTTTAGCTTTTCCTGTAGAAAGAAAAGTGTAGTTGATATTGAGCAGCCGGTAGTGGTTGAGAAAGCAGGAGATTTGATGAGCTACCCAGGTAGAAACCGGATTAAGCTTTCCTGGAAAGCACCGGTTAATGTAGAACTGCAAAAATTTAAGATCAGCTGGGGCAGTGGTGATCAGGAATCGAAGGAACTTCCCTTTAGTAAAGGTATGGACAATGCGGATCTCATTCTGGAGGGATTAAAGGAAGGCGACTATACTTTTTCTGTTGTTGCAATAGACACCAAAGGAAATTCTTCGGAAAAGACTACGGTAAGCGGACATGCTTATGGCGACAAGTATGAGGCTGGATTGGTGCATAGAGCCATTAAAGATGCGGTTTTCAATGAAGGCAAAAAAGCAGTTTTGATCAATTGGAATGGTGCAGGATCGGAAATGACCGGGATGGATTTTAAATATACGGATGCAGCAGATGCCTTACAAACGGTAGCTGTAGCTGAGTTATCGGATAACACTACTTTAACCAATTTCAAATCGGGTAATACCTTCGAATATCGTACTTCATTTCAGCCTGCCGGTAGCATCGATGTGTTCTATACACCATATAAGGCAGTCACCGAAATTGTAGCGAATGCTTTCCTTGGTGCAGACTGGGCGCTATATACGCCAGTTAAAAAGATTCATCTGGATAATGAGGCTGGGTTGCAAACTTATGGCTGGTCGGCTTATAAATCAGCATGTACACCAGTGATATGTGCAGATTACCGCTTTGATAGTAATACTTTAACAGAAACATTTCAGATTTTAAATAACAAATCAAATCGTTCAGAGATTAGGGTAGAGGATAATTATAGCACGGGAAGCCGGCAGTTCTCGGGTTATTTGAAATTTGATGCTCCGCTTAACGACGAAAGTCTGGTGCAGATTTTTGGGAGCACTTCCGAAAATGCAACTCAGATGATGATTCGCGGATTTGCGGAGAACGGTGGAACCTTGAAAATCTCTAATAGCTTTGTTTTAGCAACAGGGGTTCACAATAAGGAAGTCCATATCAATGTGATACATTTACAAGCAGATTATGGTGATAAAATGATCGTGTACATAGATGGTGTTAAAAAGTTTGAAAAAGTAGATGGCGAAAACGCTACTAATTATATGAAATATGGCTGTTACGGTACGATGAAAACGGGTAAAGCAATTGTACAGTGGCGGGATGTTAAGTTTTATAAAAACGGGAAAGCGCCTGAGTAATGGTTTAACGGAATTAGATCACATTGCAATTGTAAAAGAAAAAGACCGGCATATTGCTGGTCTTTTTCTTTAACCGTATTATTGTGCTGTTGTTGAAATAATTTAGCTGTTTTTAGTTAACTTAGACGATCAGACTTATTAAACTATTTACAATGTACAGAACTGGACTTCCTTTTCTTTTTTTAATCCTTGCGTCGACTTTTACTGTTGGCTATGCCCAAAAGTCGGTTAATGATACCTTATTGGCGCAGGCATTACGAGACAAAATTCAAAAAGGACAAGCAGAGACTTCTAACTACAATATGGCATGCTATTTCGCGCTGTCAGGAGATCATGCTTTTGCTTTTTCCTGTCTTAAAAAGGCGATATCTAACGATGATTTCTCGAATATAACGGGTATTGAAAAAGATACTGACCTCCTTTCTTTACACAATGACCCGGAATGGAAGGTGATTCTCCAGGATGTTAAAAATAATGCACTGAAAAAGGAGAAGTTGGATAAAACATTTATTAATCAGGCAGGTTTTTGGGATTCCAAAGCATTAAAAACGCCTTATCAGGAGAATATCTCAGCCGATGAAAAGGTAGCAGGCTTATCAAAGTTCTGGTCAGAAGCGAAATACAATTTTGTAAACTTTGATTTAGTGCCCGATTTAAATTTTGACTCTCTTTATTTAGCTTACCTGCCAAAAGTAAAAAGCACAAAGTCAACTGCGGAGTATTATAAACTGATGACGGAGTTTTGTGCCCATCTAAAAGATGGACATACGAACGTCATGGTACCAAAAGAATTGATAAATGAGTTCTACGGAAGACCATTGTTGCGTACCAGATTAATTGAGGATAGGGTGATAGTGATCGCTGTTTATGATCCGACATTGGGCAAAAAGGGTATAAAAGTGGGTCAGGAAGTAATTACTGTGGATGGTTTGCCTGTTAAGGAATATGCCCGCCGGTATGTGATTCCGTACCAGAGTGCATCCACGCTTCAGAATCAAAACTCCTTAGCATACGATTTTTCCCTGTTTGATGGAGCTGTAAATAAACCGGTCGAACTGGAACTGCGTGATGAAAAGGGCGTAACAAAGAAACACAGTGTTTCGCGCGTAAATACAGCGGAGCGCTGGAAGTATATGGCAACTGCCCCTTTTGAATTTAAAATGTTAAAGGGGAATATCGCGCTGATATCCTTGAATAGCTTTGGTACGGATTCCGCTGCCAGGGCTTTTGCAACCAGATATCCTGAAATCTCTAAAGCAAATGCTATCATTTTTGATGTGAGAAACAATGGGGGCGGAGACTCTTCTGTAGGTTGGGAAATTTTAGGCTATCTCACCAAAAATACAGAACCTATCCATTCCTGGTACACCAGGGCGTATAAACCGAGTTATAGAGCGTGGGGGATTACCCAGGGCTTTTTTGGTCGTAATAGCTTTTTAAAGCCTAATGAAAAGTTTTTTTATGATAAGCCGGTAGTTGTATTAACCAGTGCAAGGAGTTTTTCTGCCGCAGAGGACTTTGCTGGCGCATTCAAATCTCTTAACCGTGGTTTGATTATCGGGGAAGCAAGTGGAGGTAGTTCCGGACAGCCTTTAATAATCAGTTTGCCAGGGAATTTATCTGCGCGTATTTGTACGAAAAGAGATATGCTTGGTAATGGGGAGGATTTTGTAGGGAAAGGGGTGCAGCCAGATAAACTGGTTATACCAACGATTGCAGACTTTAGAAAAGGGGTGGATACAGAACTGGCAGTCGCCATAAAAGAATTGACCAGGTAATAAGATTAAACAGAAAAACCGGGATATCCCGGTTTTTCTGTTTAATGTATGATTAGAATTAAGTTTTTATTTGGAGATAGGGTAGGGTTTGCTCCTGAATTGGTAAGCACTAGCTTTGGAGTTATTTGTTAAAAATGATCAAATGAAGTACACACAACCACAAATTGAAATAGAAACCCATAGGTTAATACTCATCCCGGTGTCCGCGAAATATAAGGCTGATATCTTTGCGGAGTTTACACCGGAAATCAATTCGGCTACCCATTCCGGTTCTTAACCAAACTTCCTTTTAACGGAGTTTTGTTCCTCCTGAATATACCTGAAATAGTTGTAATGCAATACTTTAAGTAAAACGCTATTTTACCTCATTTTCTGATAGATTATGTTTTTCTGTGTGTTTTTTATTGTTAGCAACTAGGCTTTTCGGAAAAACATTAGTATCTATGTATATACAAACAATGAAAGATCCCTCTTTCATGAATAATACATACTAACCAAATATATTATGATGGATTTTTTTCAGGCAATTTATGATTGGATTATCGGCTTCTTCGGTATCGGTAATTTCATTAAAATCATTAACTCCGGCGATTACAGTAGCTTTTTAACCTACAAGGGTTTTACGTCTATCATTGGTCCGCTTTTCCCGATTGTACTGGTGATTGAGATTTTAACGGCCTTAGTGATGAGGAAGTTTAACGCAATCGATTATAAGGTTTCCTTCTTCTCGTATGTGCTGAACTCTTTTGTGGGTCGGTTTATCTCCATCGCAGCAATTGTATTTTGTATCGGACTCTTTGAACCCTATGCGATATTTAAGACCACTTTTACCTGGTACTGGTTTATCTACGGATATATTGTCTGGGAATTTGGCCACTTTATCTATCATTATCTGGGGCATAAAGTACGTTTGTTCTGGTGCCTGCATTCTACCCATCACGCTCCGCAGGCCATGAATCTTTCGGTGTCCTATGCTCACTTTTTCCTCGAAGGACCTTATGCCGATGTGATCAGAACTACGGTTTGCATTTTATTGGGTGTTAATCCACCAATGCTGTTTGTGATCATGTTTATTGATGGTTTTTATGGCGGGTTTATTCATATCGGGGAACACCTGATGAAAAAAGGTAAATTAGGTTTTATGTATAAATACATCCTGACACCTTCGCACCACAGGGTACACCACGCTAAAAATCCGTTGTATATGGATACTAACTTTTGCAATCTGCTGAACATCTGGGATCGTGTTTTTGGTACTTATCAGCCAGAAGTAGGCGATATGCCTATCGAATATGGGATTACCAGAGAAATGAAACCTAACAGCTTTCTGGATAGTTATTTTGGGGAGTTCGCTTGTTTGTTGAAAGATGTTTACAACGCACCGGGGCTTAAGAATAAGTTCCTGTATATTTTTATGCCACCAGGATGGAGTCATACCGGTGATCATAAAACCGCAAGCATTGCCAGGAATGAGTTTATGGAGCAACAACAACAACAGTTTCAGCAACAGGAATTTAATGCGCTGAAAAAGGAACCCGTGATGTAAAAATTGGGGTTCATACTTATTTCTGATTCCCGGAAATGCTGCGCTTTTCCGATCTGATTTTCCGATCAACTTTAAAACTAACAAATGCAGTTATACAGCTGTATAAAGTTGATCGGTTTATTCGGTTCTTTTCCCTTATCTTAGGGTTGTCGAATCTTATGAATAAAGCTTTACTAACTTCATTTTTCCTCATTATCCTGTGCAATTGTTCCTTTGCACAATCTGTTTCTGACCCCTTGAAGGCCCTCTTCATTACAACGGATATTACTAATTTTTGGACTGCCTTCGATAAATCAGACCCTGAATCTCAAATTAATCCTTTTGATGAGCTTTATGTTAAACCAGGTTCTCCAGGCCTTCAGGCTTTTATAAAGGGCAGAATAGAAAATCCAGCCTCATTGCTAAATACAGTTCGGGAACGAAAGCTTGAATATGTAAAAGCCAGAGAAAATAGCCTGAAAATGGCTGAGCACGAGAAGCAGTCCAGGGCAGCGTTCCTGGCGCTGAAGTATTTATACCCTAAAGCAGTCTTTCCCAATGTGTACTTTGTAATTGGACGGTTTAATTCAGGAGGGCATTCCAATCCTAAAGGATTAATCATCGGAGCAGAAATGATTCAATCGGCAGATGTACCGTATATGGTTGCTCATGAGCTGATACACTATCAACAAGATAGTATTCCAAAGAAAAACATGAATCTACTTGCTGCTTGTATTAATGAGGGCAGTGCTGATTTTATAGGAGAACTTATTTCTGGAGGCGGTCCAAACAGAGGAACCCATCATTATGGTAATGCCAATGAAGCGAAATTGTGGGATGAGTTTAAAGCAATCATGGATGATCGGGAAGATAGCCATGATTGGATGTACAATTATAAGCCTAAAAATGGATATCCGCCAGATCTGGGCTATTGGATTGGATATAAAATAACGGAAGCGTATTATGCAAAGGCAAGCGATAAAAAGAAGGCGATATCAGATATCCTGCACATCAAAGACTTTGAAAAGTTCTTAAATGACAGTGGATATGGTTCAAAATTCTAATAATTAAACCATTTTATTGCTTTATTTATCTTGTTATTCTGTTGGAAATTCCGAGTTAATTTTTATAATTACCATATAATGGTAATTTGGTGTGATAAATTGGTATATTTGTTATTCCAAAATACTCGTTATGATCATAGAATTAAAAATCAAGAACATATTTTCCTTCAAGGAGGAAACGAAGTTTTTAATGACGCAGGTAAAATCATTCAAAGAACTGGAAAATAACAATGTTATTAAAACAGACAGAGGATTTAGCTTATTGAAAACTGCGGCTATCTATGGTGCTAATGGTAGTGGTAAAAGTAATTTTATCAGGGCTTTTGGAATGCTGAGTAGCCTTGTCTTCAATTCATTCAGTGATTCTCTTAGGAAGGATAGGGAGAAACGTTCCAGAGATTTTCAGTTTAAACTTAATTCATTGTCTGAGAAGGAGAACACCAGTCTTGAAGTGACTTTTGTAAAGGATGAATACATTTATCGATACGGGGTTGAAATATTTGGACATAATATTCAAAAAGAATGGTTATACAGGAAGCTTGATCGGGAAATCCCATTATTCATAAGAGATAAACAGTCTTTTGAGATTAACAAAGAGTCATTTGCTGAAGGGGAGAAATATAAATCAGAAGTAAATGAAAATGTGTTGTTTCTGAGCCACCTGGCGCAGTACAATCAACCAGTATCAAAGCATGTTTTATCCTGGTTTATGAATGCCGCTGTAATTAACGGACTTGATGACGATTATTACAGGGACTTTACTGCGGATTTACTGAAGAAAAATCCAGAGTTTAAAGCCTGGGCAGCCTATGTTTTAAAATACCTGGAAATAGCAAATATAGAGGCCGGTGAGGAAGAAGGGGAAATCGTAACTTATCATAAAAAATACGATGAAAATAACCTGCTGATTGACTCCATTCCTTTTAATATTAACTTGGAATCTGACGGAACTAAAAAACTAATACACATTCTTGGCCCGATATACGATACATTAAGAAATGGCGGGGTGTTATTGATTGATGAATTTGACTGTAAATTACATGCTAATCTTAGTATTAAGGTGCTGGCGCTTTTCCAGGAGTATAATAGAAGAAATGCACAGCTCATTTTTACAGCTCAGGATATTTGTTTGATGGATAAGTCTTTATTGAGAAGAGATCAGATTTGGTTTACGGAGAAAGATCAATTTGGGGTATCGGTACTTTATTCGCTATCGGACTTTAGCGCAAATGTGGTTCGTAATTCGTCGGACTTTGGAAAGAAATATTTGGATAATACTTTTGGTGCAGCTGATAGTTTCAAGATTACTGAAAAATTAACCGATTTGCTATATGCCTAGCAAAAGGTCAGATCGGTCTGATCCGGCTTATCTAAGAGAACAGGGTAAAAGGGAGGCAAATGTTAAGCATGATAGGAAAATAACGTTCGCACTAGAGCTAATTACTGTTTCCGAAGGCCAGACTTGGGAACAATGGGAAAAGCTAGGGCATTTATCAACATTAATGACACGTTTGCAATTTGTGGGGCAATTTTCCTGTCAGGAAGCCTTGCGAAATTCCTATATAAAGCGTTATACTAAAGTTGGTTATCCACCGAGGTCTGGATTTACACAACCTAAACATATCACAGCTGAAATCTGGGCAGTGATGCATATTACCGGCAAAAGTAAAGAGGTGGTTGCCGGATATGTTGAAGATGATGTGTTCCACATTATCTTTTTAGATAAAGATCATAAATTTTGGCCCATGGGGCAATAGAAATTCAGCCAATTTATTCCTTGTTTGTGTATTTAAAGCATAAACAAATTACACCAATTTTAAACAGTCCTATTGTTTTAATTTTTCATTAAGTTATCCCGCTGTATTTCCTTGTTTCGCATTTTTACGCTTATTCTTTTTGTTCATTTTCCTTGTTTTTGAAGCGCTACCTGAATATAGTAGTAGTTTTGCTCGTACAAAAGCATAGGATTATGACTTTTTATTACGTTTTCAGAATATCGCTTATTTATTTGGTTGAAAACGTATAAAAATATTTGACATAGAGCTACTTTGAGTAAAAATCAAGGCGTTTTCTCTTCAAAAATCCTGTTTCTACGAACTTCCACTCTTAAAAGTTGTAGAATTGCTCGAAAATTGAATCCACAATCATCCCTCAAAATATGAAAACACCCTTAATTATTGGACTAACTCCGTTTGAAAGGCCCGATGTGAATCTCGCTCTCTCACTCTCAGATGCTAAAGCTTTTCCTGTACTCCATCTCGGTAGAGATAGGGCTAAGGCTGCTGATGCACTTGAACAATTGGCACAAAGGTCTTCGAAAGAATTTGGCGTATGCCTGGTTTCTGAGGATCTTAATGACATCATTTTACCTGCACAGGTGACTATGATTATCTTGCCGTATGGCAAAAAATTCACCCTGACGAAGCAGCAGAAGCTATTTTATCAGGTTCATGATATTGATGAAGCCCGTAAAGCGAAAGCTGAAGGTGCTGCCGGTATCATTATTAAAGGCAATGAAGGTGCCGGAAAAGTTGGCTATGAATCGTCATATGTCCTTTTTCAGCGCATTATAAAAGAAATAAAAGGCATAGCTATCTATGTTCAAGGTGGTGTAGGTATACACACTGCTGCTGCATTGGTTGCTGCTGGCGCAACAGGGGTAGTCCTGGATAGTCAGCTGGCATTGTTTCCGGAATGTACTGCTCCGAAGGCAATTAAACTGGTGTGTGAAAAATTAAGCGGAAATGAAACCAGATTGATCGGTAATTTTCGTGTATTGGTACGTCCAAATTCTCCGGTACTGGCCGATCAGGCAACCGAAAAAGATCTGGAGCAGTACTTTATTGATTTCGATCTGGCGCAGAGTTTTCTACCCCTGGGACAAGATATCGCGCTTGCAACAGACCTTTCTGAACGCTATAAAAAACTAGATAAACTTGTGTTTGGCATGAAGGAGGCGATTTTTGGTCACCTAAATCAGGCCAAATCGCTGAATGTAATTAGTGTAGATAACCCACTGGCTAAAGACCTCAATATCACTTATCCGATTGCACAGGGACCGATGACCAGAGTTAGCGATGTAGCTCCTTTTGCTGATGCTGTGGCTTCCGCAGGGGCACTTCCTTTTATCGCGCTTTCCCTGTTAAAAGGAAAAGTTGCGGAGAACCTGATCATTGACACTAAAAAGCTTGCCGGGACTAAAACCTGGGGAGTTGGTGTACTTGGTTTTGCCCCTCAGGAATTGAGGGATGAGCAGATGGAATACATCAAAACACACCTTCCTCCGGTAGTTTTAATCGCCGGTGGCAGACCTTCGCAAGCTAAACCATTAGAGAAATTAGGGATTAAAACCTTCTTACATGTGCCTTCAGCGTCTTTATTGGACATGTTCCTGAAAGAAGGCGCTAAAAGATTTGTTTTTGAAGGCAGAGAATGCGGTGGGCACGTTGGTCCGCTATCTAGCATGGTGCTTTGGGAAAAACAGATCGAACGCCTGTTAAAAGAAGATCATCCGGAGCAAATCAGTGTGTTTTTTGCCGGAGGGATTCATGATGCCTTATCAACTGCTTTTATCGCGGTAATGGCTGCACCTTTAGCCGCTAAAGGGGTCAAAATAGGGGTGTTAATGGGGACTTCCTATTTATATACTAAAGAAGCTGTAAGTACTGGTGCCATTCAGGATAAATTCCAGGAACAAGCACGTATATCAAATGATACGGTATTGCTGGAAACGGCTCCTGGTCATGAAACCAGATGTTTAAACTCGCCATTTGCGGAGTTCTTCAACACAGAAAAAGAAAAACTTCAGAAAGAAGGTGTCGATAAAAAAGAGATCTGGGCTAAACTGGAAACCCTCAATGTAGGGCGTTTGCGCATTGCAGCGAAAGGAATTGAGCGCAGGGGTGATCAATTAGTGACGATCAATGAACAGGAACAGCTCGATCTGGGTATGTACATGATCGGCCAGATTGCGTCTATGTGCCATAAAATCGTCTCCATACTTGATTTGCATAAGGACGTAGTAGATGGGAATTACCATTTTGTGGAACAAGCACAACTTGGAACACCTCCGGAAGCTACAGAAAAATCACTTAACGTTGCCATCGTAGGCATGGCCTGTATTTTCCCCGGGGCAAAAAACCTGGAGGAATACTGGCGCAATATTGTGCTTGGAAAAGATGCAGTAACAGAAGTTCCGGACGAGCGTTGGAACAAAGAATTATACTACGACCCGACCTCTACCGCAGGTGAAATGTCGCATTCTAAATGGGGTGGTTTTATTCCAAAGATCGATTTTGATCCATTGGAGTACGGAATCCCACCTCAGTCGCTGGCGGCAATTGAGCCAACACAGCTATTGAGTTTAATGGTGGCGAGGCAGGCTATGGAGCATGCCGGTTACAAAGAAGGCAGTTTCAACGCAGAAAATGTATCGGTAATTATCGGTGCAGAAGGAGGAAACGACCTGGCCAACAGCTACAGTTTCAGGTGTTTTTACAAACAGGTATTCGGCGAAATGCCGGAAGAACTGGATGCAGCCTTGCCTAAAATGACAGAAGATTCCTTCCCTGGAATCCTCGCAAACGTGATCTCCGGCAGGATTACCAACCGCTTAAATCTTGGCGGAAGGAACTTTACCGTTGATGCGGCATGTGCTTCTTCCTTAGCAGCTTTGGATCTGGCTTGTCAGGAATTGTTCCTCGAGAAATCGGATATGGTGCTTGCAGGTGGTTCAGATTTACACAATGGGATCAATGATTACCTGATGTTTTCGAGTACCCATGCACTTTCCCGCAAAGGAAGATGTGCCACTTTTGATGCCGAAGCCGATGGTATTGCGCTTGGTGAAGGCGTGGCAATGTTGGTTTTGAAAAGAGAAGAAGATGCCATCAGAGATGGAGATACGGTTTATGCGGTGATTGAAGGGATTGGCGGATCGAGCGACGGTAAAAGTCTTGGCTTAACAGCACCCCGTAAATCCGGACAAGTGAAAGCTCTGGAACGTGCTTACAACCAGGCGGGAGTTTCGCCATCCGTACTTGGATTGGTAGAAGCACATGGAACAGGAACGGTTGTTGGCGACAGAACGGAATTGAGCGCGCTAACCGACATGCTCAATCAATCCGGTGCAACTGCCAGTCAGACACACCTGGGGTCAGTAAAAACACAAATCGGACATACGAAATGTGCCGCAGGTTTAGCCGGTTTAATCAAAGCGACTTTGTCGACTTATTACGGTATTAAACCGCCAACCATCAATTTAAAAACACCTAACAGTTATTATAACGGTAAAACAAGTCCTTTTGCTTTTCATACGGAAGCAGGTCTTTGGATGGAAGAGAAACGCTATGCCGGGGTAAGTGCCTTCGGTTTTGGCGGTACAAATTTCCATGCGGTGATCTCCAGCAGCAACCCTGTGGCTAACCATGCTTCGGCAATGAAATCATGGCCTTCCGAGCTTTTTGTTTTCAGAGGAACTACCTATGAGGAAGCGAAAGCAAGGCTGATTACCGTGAAAACTTTGCTGGACGTGAACGACAGCATCGCTATAAAAGATATCGCCTACAGTTTGGCAGTAGAAAATGAAAAGCCAGTACAGTTTAGTATGGTGGCCGACAATCCTGAAGACCTGATCATGAAAATTGACCTGGCTTTATCAGGAGTGGAGAGCATGGATCTGTACATTACCAAGAAGAAAGCTGGTAAAGTTGCCTTTATGTTCCCCGGACAAGGAAGTCAGCGAATCAATATGGCCAGAGACCTTTTTGTGCTTTTCCCTGCGATGCGCAAGCTTTTAAAAGGAAAACCAGCACTGGAACAAGTACTTTTTCCAAATGCTGTTTTTGATGAAACTGCTTTGAAAGCGCAAAAAGAACGGATCAAAGATACCCGCATGGCACAACCGCTATTGGGTATTGTAGACCTGGCGCTGGCCAATTTCCTGAAAGATTTAGGGGTTGAGCCGGATATGGTTGCCGGACATAGCTATGGCGAATTGCCGGCACTTTGTTTTGCAGGTGCTTTTGAGGAAGATCAGCTGGTTTACCTGAGTGAGCAACGCGCCAAAGCAATTCTCGACGCGGTAGAAGGTGAAGATACCGGAGCAATGATCGCTGTGAATGGTAATCAGGAGCTGCTTTTAAAGCTAATCGAAGGTTTAGAAGATGTTTACCCAGTTAATTTTAACTCACCGACTCAACTGGTGATTGCAGGTACAACTCCGGCAATTACAAAGCTTTCGGAAAGCCTGAAAGCAGAAAAAATCTCTTTCAGACCTTTAGAAGTTGCCTGTGCTTTCCACAGTCCGATGGTTGCTAAATCTAAAGGGATTTACAAGGAAGTGTTGGATGCGGTTGATTTTAAGGACCTGAATTTACCGGTATGGTCTAATACGACTGCCGAAGTTTACCCTCAAACTGCAATCGCAGTAAAAGAAAGATTAACAGATCACCTGGTAAAACCAGTTCGCTTTGTAGAGCAGGTACAACAAATGTATGCTGATGGTGCGCGTATTTTCATTGAAGTAGGCCCCGGAAAGGTACTTAGTTCATTAGTAAAGGCTTGTATTGCTAAAGATGAGCTGCTATTATACGCAGAGCATAACGGCCACAACAAGATCACGCATTTGCTTTGCACCATTGCTGCTTATGTGGCAACCGGTCGCGATGTGAAAATGGAGAAGCTTTTTGATGGTCGCGAAGCGAAGTTGTTAAACCTTGATGAAGTCCTGAAATACAAAAAAAGCCCTACCGTTTGGTCTGTGAATGGACAACATGCTGTGCCAACGGTCGGAAAGCTGCCAGCTTATGGCGCCTTACCAATTATAGAACCACTGAAATTGAAAAATAAAGAACAATTAACTGCAAACTATAACGCTCCTTCAAATGCAGCGGAACAAATGATGCAGGAATACCTGAATAGCATGAAAATGATGATTCAGGCGCAACGTGATGTAATGTTGACCTTTTTAGGGCAAAATCCTGTGAATTATCAGCAGTCAAGACCGGAACCAATGGTTCAGCAGGTGTTTCAAAATCCATCGGTACAATCGTTTTCTGCTTCGGCACAAGGGATTGCTGCACCGGCTCAGGGGATTGCTGCACCAGCTCAAATGCTTTCGACTTCTTCGGTACAAGGGCAAGGGGTAACCAAAGCCATTCATATACAGATTGATGTGAAAATGGTGTTAATGCAGATTGTGAGCGATAAAACCGGTTATCCGCAGGAAATGCTGGGCATGGAAATGGATCTGGAAGCTGATTTGAGTATCGATTCGATCAAACGCATGGAAATTATCGGGGCGCTACGCACAGAATTAGGTGGTTTTAGCGGTGGTGATAAAAACGAAGATACCTTTATGGAAGAGCTGGCAGGAATTAAAACCCTGAACGGCCTGGTGAACTGGATTAAAGAAAACAATCCGACGATTAATGAAACTGCTGTAAATGTAGCTACAGGTGCAGAAAACGGCAACATTATCCTGCAAAACGGCACCTTGCAAAACGGTACAAACGGCTCACAAAACGGTACGGCGCAAAATGCGGTTGCTAAATTAACTCCAGCCTTAATCAAATCAGCGATTCTACAGGTGGTAAGCGAGAAAACCGGTTATCCGGAAGATATGTTGGGTATGGACCTGGATCTGGAAGCTGATTTAAGTATCGATTCTATTAAAAGAATGGAGATTATCGGGGAGTTGAAAACAAAAATAGGATTCAGTGAGGGAGAAGATGCGGCAGATGACCTGATGGAAAAACTGGCTGCTATCAAAACCCTGAACGGATTGGTAAACTGGATTGCTGATATAGAATCTGAAAGTTTTGAACCGGTTTCTGAAGCAAAAAAGATCATTGAAGAAAGTGCAATCAGCTCAAAAAGTAAAGAAATTTTATCTAGACTTCGCTTTGAACTGGCCCCATCTGAATTATCTGATAAAACAAAAGTAGATCTTAAAGGAATGCGTTTTGCAGTTACTGACGATCAGGGACCGCAAGCTGCTGCCATCAAAGCGGCCTTTGAAAAACAAGGTGCAATTGTAGATATTGTTTCGGCAACAGATCCCCTGAAAGGGTATCAGGGATATTTGATGCTGAATATGTTCAGTTCTCCAAATCAGACGGAGATGCTGGATTGCATTAGCCAGATCAAGCAACTGGATCTGACAGAAGTAAAATGGGTTTATGTGATTTCGGATACGAAAGGTCATTTAAATGAAACTGTTGATGCGACTGAATTAAGACGCTTTCAGGGATATTCCGGACTGTTTAAAAGTCTGGATAAAGAGTACGATACTACTAAGTTCAGAGTGTTGAGCTTAACTACTAAGTTAACTGCTGAAGAGGTGGCAGCGCTGAGTTTAAATGAAGTGTTGAACCCTGATTTACCTTCGGAGGTGATTTATAATGAGCATGGCCGACAAACCCTGGAGCTGATTCCGGAGCAATTGGTGATCGGCGCTGCTGAGGCACAAATCCAGCTGGATAAAGAAGCGGTGGTCATGGTTCTTGGCGGTGCACAGGGCATTACAGCCGAGCTGACGATGCGTTTTGCTAAAGATTACCCTTGTCGTTATATTCTGGTAGGTCGTTCTCCTGATCCACGTTCCAATGGATTAGAGCAGTTCTCTTTTATGAAAACAAAAGAAGAAATCAGGGCCTACCTGATCAAACTTGGCGAGTTCAAAAAACCAACAGAGATCGAACAGGAAACTTCGAGGATTTATAAAAACAACCAGGCCTTACAAACCATGACTGCTTTAGAAATGAGCGGTTCAATCGTTACTTATTATGCCTTAGACCTGCGCGACGAAGCTAAACTGAGTCAGCTGATCGCTGAGGTGTATGAGCAATACGGTAGAATCGATGGGGTAGTTCATGGTGCTGGTTTATTAGAAGATAAACTATTCCATGATAAGAGTCTGGAATCTTTCAAGAGAGTATTTGAAACTAAAGTGACGCCTTTAAGGGTGCTTGCAGAGCAATTGAAAGCAGACACGCAGTTTGTGATCTTTTTCTCCAGTATTGCTTCTGTCTACGGAAACCGTGGGCAAACGGATTATGCCGCTGCCAACAGTGTGATGGACAGGTATGCCTGGGCTTTAAAAGCAAAAATCAAAGGAAAAGTGACCGCCATCAACTGGGGGCCATGGAAAGGTGCCGGTATGGTATCCGCTTCTTTAGAGAAAGAATACGAGCGCAGAGGGATTTCTATGATTCCATTGCAGGAAGGAATGGAGTCGTTCCTGAATGAGTTGAAGTACGGAAATGAGTCTCAGGTACTCATCATGGCTGGAAATAACTGGTAATGATGAAAAAAACTGAGGTAGCCATTGTAGGCATGTCCTGCATCTTTCCTGGTGCGGTAGATGTAGAGGCGTTCTGGCACAATATCATTAACAAGGTAGATGCGACGCAGGAAGTTCCTGCGGATCGCATTGATCCGATACATTTTAATGCAGCAGCATCCGGTGTAGATCGTTTTTACTGCAACCGTGGTGGTTTTATACCTGATTTCGAGTTTAACCCCTCGGATTTCGGGATTCTCCCCCTGGCAGTAGAAGGTACAGAACCTGATCACTTATTAACCCTGAGCCTGGTGCATAAAGCACTGGGCGATGCGGGTGTATTTGAGCAGAATTACTCCCTGGAGAAAACAGGAATTATCATCGGTAAAGGGAATTATGCTGGCCCTGGTGCCACCCGTGCCATTGAAATCGTGAGAACAGGGGAGCAAATTGTGAGCCTGTTGAAAGATTTGATGCCAAATTTATCGGCTTCTGAAATCGATCAGGTGAAGAAAGAATACCAATCGCGTAAAGGCCGTTTTGGTCCGGATACGGCAATGGGATTAATCCCGAATCTGGTCGCTTCTTTAGTGGCCAACAGGTTGAATCTTGGCGGTATTGCCTATACGTTGGATGCCGCTTGTGCCAGTTCTTTGATTGCGGTAGATCATGCGATACAGGAACTGAATAGCGGTCGCTGCGATATGGTCATTGCCGGTGGTGTTCACGTTGGACAAAATGCGGCCTTCTGGAGTATTTTTAGTCAGCTGGGTGCCTTGTCTAAAAAGGGACAAATTAGTCCTTTTGATGCGCAGGCCGATGGATTGATTATCGGTGAAGGTTGTGGATTTGTGGTGCTAAAGCGCCTTGAAGATGCAATCAGAGATCAAAATAAGATTTATTCGGTATTAAAAGGAGTAGGTGTAAGCAGTGACGGAAGTGGTACAAGTGTGATGAGCCCTTCGGTAAAAGGACAGCTAAAAGCCATCCAGCAAGCCTGGGGAAATTCAGGTCTGGAACCTCAAAATATCGGATATATTGAAGCGCATGGTACTGGAACAGTTTTAGGTGATAAAACAGAAATAGAGACCCTGACGCAGTTTTTTGGAAATGACGCCACACTGCCTAAAGCAGGAATCGGGACGGTGAAATCGAATATCGGTCATGCGATGCCGGCAGCAGGAATTGCAGGTTTGATCAAAGCCTCACTGGCTTTGTATCATGGGGTTATCCCGCCAACTTTGCATTGTAATCAGCCTTTGGAGCAACTGAAAGACAGTCGTTTCTCTGCTGTTCAGGAAGCACAAAACTGGGCAGATTCGGGCTTGCCGAAGATTGCAGGGGTAAATGCCTTTGGTTTTGGCGGAATCAATGCACATGTGGTGCTGGAAGCTTTTGAAGCACCGGAAGCCACAGAGAAAAGTTCTGTTTTGAAGGTAGAGAATTTGCCTGATGAGGTATTATTACTTGCCCGCAATACGCATGAAGAATTATTGATCGCTTTAGAAAACAAACAGGCTGAACCTGGTGAGGGGCCATTCCGCATTGCGGTGTTTAACCCGACTCCGGAAAGATTAAAAAAGGCCTTGAAGATTGCTGCTAAAAATATGCCCTGGCGCAATAAACAGGATATTTGGTATAGCAATGCGCCTTTATTAAGCAATGGCGGCAAGATCGCTTTTGTATTTCCGGGATTAGACGGCCTCGCTGGTGGCGAAGTAAACACGGTTGCGGAGTACTTTAACATCCCTCAGGACAACAATACTAAAGGAGAAGGCCTGTTAAATGAGGCGCTTAAAATATTAAATAAAAGTAGCGTGCTGGATACAGCATTGAAGCAATTGGGCATATTGCCGGAAATGAATGCCGGACATAGTTTGGGCGAGTGGCTGGCTGCAAGGTCTTCGGAACTTGCCGCAGAATCTTCGGTGTTACACTTGCTTAATTTCCTCAATCCGGAGACTTTTGAACTTAAAGATTCGAGGTTTATCGCGGTTGGTTGTGGAATAGAGCAGCTTCAGCCGATTATTGAGGACATTGAAAACTTATACCTTTCTAATGATAATTGTCCACAGCAGGTCATTCTGTGTGGCAGCAACCCGGCACTGGAAATTCTAGTGCCCATTTTAAAGGCGAAACAGATTTTCCATCAGGTATTGCCTTTCCAGTCTGGTTTTCACTCGCCATTTGTGGCGGATAAACTGGATATCATGCTCGAAGGAATGAGTCAGATGGAATTCCGTAAAACCAAATTTCCGTTAAGGTCTGCCACTACTTTGGAGTTATATCCGGAAGGTTTTGAGGCCATTAGAGAACTGAGCGTAGAACATCTGATTAAACCGGTTCGTTTCCGCGAGTTAACAGAACGGTTATATGAAGAAGGTGCCAGAATGTTTATTCAGGTAGGTTCTGGTGGACTAATCGGTTTCATCGACGATACTTTGAAGGGTAAAGGGTGTAGCACGATTTCTGCAAATGTGCCTTTGAGGTCTGGTATTGCGCAATTACAGCGGGTATTGGCCGCTTTATTTGTCGAAGGTAAAGAAGCCGGAATGGTTTTTATGGGCTATGGAAAAACGGAAATGCCGGTTCGGAAAGGAATTAAACTGCAACTGGGCTTACCGCTGATTGCTGGATTGGAGGGGTTGAAAAATCTGGCCATCACTCAAAAAAGCAGTTTTGCTAAAGTCGCTGTTTTAGAAGATCAGGCACATCCGCTGATGCGGGCTTTTCAGGAAAATGTAGAAGAAATGATTGGAATCCAGTCGGAAATGCTACATTTTTTCCAGAACAGGGGGCAATCTGTGGTTACTAAGCCTGTGGTCACAGCGACTTTAAGTACGGACTTTTACCCTGGAATCAAAGCAATTGACGAGGCATCCGCTGCGATGAACAAAGGAAAGCTTCCTTTCTCTAAAAAACTGGATATTACCCTGGAAAACAGCCCTTACCTGATTGATCACTCTTTATTGAGACAACCAAAAGGCTGGCATTGTGTAGAAGATATGGACCCGGTAATTCCGATGACCATGATTTTCGAAATGTTTGGTGAAATTGCTGCAGAACAATTGCCGGGCACTCATGTACACCGCTTAATGAACATCAAAGTGTTCCAGTGGATGAATGTTTCTAAACCTTTCAGAGAAACGGTAACCGGCGAATGGAAGTCAGAACATCTGGTATACCTCAACTTAGAACGTTTTGCAAATGCAGAAGTATTGCTTACCCGGGAGTTGAAAGCAGCACCGGAGCGGACTTTCGATGTCGGTAAATCTTTAAATATTGACCGTACAGAAGCCCGGATTTATGAAGAACATATGTTCCATGGGCCAGGGTATCAAGGGATCAGAAAACTGATCAAAGTAGGGGAAAAGGGTATTATTGGCCTCATTGAAGGCAGCACTGGTAAAGGTTCATTACTGGACAATGCCGGACAACTCTTTGGCCTTTGGTTACAACTTTTTCTAACCAAAGACCGGATTGCTTTCCCTGTGAAAATACAGGATATCGAGTTTTTCGGGGAAATGAGTGATCAGCAGGGAACTTTTGAATGTACTTGTGTACTGACCGACATGAACGATGAATTTGCCACCGGAGATATTGTCATGAAAAGAGACAATAAGATCTGGGCTATCATTACAGGCTGGCAAAACAGGCGCCTGGAGATCGATGAAGCGCTATGGCGGGTATCGATGTCGCCACTCCACAACCGTTTATCGGAAGAGGTGGCGCCGGGCATTTTCCTGTTCCACAACGCTTATAGCCGTGTCGTTTCCTGGGATTTTATCCTGAAACGTTACTTCAATCAGGATGAAAAGAAACACCACAACTCTTTGTTACCGAATAAAAGGAAAGAATGGATGATCAGCCGGGTGGCGGTAAAAGACGCGGTTAGAAATCTGTTAAACCAGACTAAAAACGAGGCTTGCTATCCCATTGCATTTGAAATTAAATCGGACGAAGTCCGTAAACCCTTCCTGGAAGGCGATATGACAGCCGGAATCCACATTTCGATAGCGCATAAAGGGACAGATGCAGTAGGTATTGCGCGCTATGACCGGGCTGTAGGCATCGATATCGAGCGTATTGAGGAGCGGTCGGAAGGCTTTTGCAGTCTGGTTTTCACGGACCAGGAACTGGAATTATTAGCTGGTAAAGACCAGGCCGAATGGTCGACCCGCTTTTGGGTAGCCAAAGAAGCTTATGGCAAATACCTTGGGAAAGGCCTGCAAGGGAATCCAAAAGCCTATGTGATTGAAGAAATCAATGGCGAAGAATTAAGAATCAACGAAATCATCATAAAAACTATTAAACACAACAACTATATAATCGGATGGACACTATAATCTCAACTACGAAACTAAACAGCAACGAAATCTTTGACCTGATGACTCAATTTATCACAGAAGTGATTGGGGAAGAGTTTGTGGAAGAAATGGACATTACTATGGAAAGCTCTTTCACCAAAGATCTGGAAATGGATAGCATAGAAATCGTGTCTTTTTCAGAGAAAATAAAGATACATTTCGGAGCGCAGATTGATTTCACAGGATGGCTTTCTAACATGGATCTTGATCAATTGATCAACCTGAATCTGGGAACAATCGTTAACTATATCGAGGAATGCCAGTAATCACCGTAAAAAACCGGGGCGTACATATTCAGGAATTGAATCCAGCAGCAGCAGAGACGCTGGTGCTGGTTCATGGCATGTTTAGCAACCTTTCTGTGTACTACTTTAACATTGCGCCGATCCTTGCAAAACACTTTCATGTGGTGATGTATGATTTGAAGAGCCATGGTTTAAGTGATAGGTCAACAGATGGTTATGATTTAGATTGTATGACGGATGACCTTTCGGATTTACTGGATCAGCTGAACCTGAAATCGGTTCATCTGGCAGGTTACAGCTTCGGCGGATTGATCGCTTTAAAGATGGCAGCACGTTTTCCAGATAGGGTGAAAAAGCTGGCTATCATTGAAGCACCTGATCCAAGCGACGATAAAACAAGAGACATCATTGATGAGTATAGCCGGGAATTTCTGGAACATTACGTTACCAATTTCACCGATACCACGAAGGTAAAAATGGGTAAGCGCCAGATGGAACGCAACCACCGGATGTACGAATATCTTTTTCATGAAACGACGATCAAGAGCGATATGATCAAGGAAAGAGAGTTCTTTACTAAAGATGAAATCACTGCGATTCCACAGGAAGCATTGCTTTTATATGGTAAAGAATCTAATTGTCTGGAGGCTGGTAAACGACTGAAAGCTAAGATTAAAAAGGTAGAAATGTTGGTGGTAGATGGAGATCATAATGTGCCCATCCAGCAACCGGTCAGCATTGGAAATCTAATGGAAACATTTTTTAAGAATTAAAGAAATCGCCCTATGGCAAGATTTGTATTTATAGTTCCGCCATTGACGGGACATATTAATCCGACACTAAGCATCGGCGCTGTTTTGTTGCAACGCGGACATGAGGTAGCCTGGATTAGTTTAGATCGCTCTCTGGAAGCCAGACTTCCAAAAGGAGGCCAGCTGTTGCTGATTGAATATGCAGAAAATGATACGCAAAAGCAGGATAGTGAAAAGTACCTGGATATCATTAAGAAAAAGATTGTATACGGAATTGATAGTATCAAATTCCTGTATGAAGAGGTCTTGATTCCATTGAACAGACATAGTTATGAAGGGATTATGGTGCTGTTGGATCAGTTTAATCCGGATTTGATCATTACGGACCACCAGATGTTTGCCGGTTCTATTGCCGCTACAAACAAAGGGATTCCATATACCACTTCTGTAACTGCTCCTGCGGCTATTAAAGTGATGGACGAGCTGCCGAAAATCCACGAATGGGAGGTGAATCAGATCATCGCCCTGCAAAAGGAATTTGGGATTAACAGCGCAGATTCGATTGCCTGTTCTGAGCTGCTAACCATGGTTTTAACCTCTAAAGCGTTTTTTGGAGAGATGACCTTACCTGAACAATACCGTTTTGTAGGACCGGTAATCCACCAAAGAGCAGAAAAAACTGCTTTTGATTGGGAGAAACTGGAACAAGGAAATGGAAAACCGAAGTTGTTGGTGAGTATCGGTACTACCTTTGATCATGAGCATAAGAAAAGCTTTTTCAGCAAGGTGATTGAAGCCTTTGGCGAAGCGGAAATGACGGTTGTAGTGGTTTCAGACCCCGATTTATTCGAGGAATGGCCGGATAACTTCATCGTGCAGCGCAATGTTCCGCAGTTGGAATTACTGCCACATCTGGATGCTGTGGTTTGTCATGGTGGCCACAATACGGTCTGCGAGACTTTAACCGCAGGATTACCCATGGTAGTGGTGCCAATCGCTTATGATCAGTCGCATGTGGCAGGTAGAGTAGTGCGTGTTGGGGCTGGATTGCGGTTGAATTTTAACCGTTTCAAAGCAAAACACCTGAAAGAATCAGTAAAAGAAATTTTAAACCATACGAGCTATAAGGAGGCAGCAATGCTGATTGGCGACTCATTCCGCGAGGCCGGTGGTACAGAAACCGCCGCAGACCTGTTGATCGCGTTGAGTGTTAAGGAGTCGAATTTCAAAGAATTGACTGTCAAACAATTAGTCTCCAATAATTAAAGAAGAAATTATGTCAAAGTTTTTATTTGTCGTACCCCCGTTTTTTGGTCATATCAGTCCGACGCTAAGTATTGGCGCCAGCTTAATTGCCAAAGGTCATGAGGTGAAATGGCTGGGTATCATCCCACTTGCCGCTACTCATGTGCCAGAAGGAGGTGAATATATTTACCCTGAAGCAGATCTTGTCGAATATCAGGAAGAGTTGCAAAAGATATTGAAACGTCAGGATGATGGACCTTCCTGTTCTGGTCCTGAAGTGATGAAACTGGCCCTGGAAGAAACGTATGTACCGATTGCCCGCATCATGATGAAGGGTTTAGGGAATTTTGTAGATGCCTGGCAGCCAGATGTGATTGTGAACGATTGTATCACTTTTGCAGGTGCGCTATGTGCCCATATAAAAGGGATTCCTTGTGTAACGACTACGCCGGTTCCGCCGGATGTTATGGGGGATACCGCCAATTCTGCACCTAAAATATTTGAATGGCAGGAGAATTTAGTGAAAGGATTACAGCAGGAATTTGGGGTTTATGGAGACGATATTGTGATCCATTCCCGTAAAATGAACCTGGTGTTTACTTCCCTGGAATTTGCTGGTTTAACAGACCCGATGCCACACATGAAATTTGTTGGACCGGTAAAAGGCAGGCCAAATAATGTGGCTTTCGACTGGGAGCGCTTAGAAAAAGCAACTACACCTAAGGTCTTTGTATCGCTGGGCACTTTGCTGGTGGATATCAGAGCTGCGTTTTTCCAGAAGCTGATCGATGCTTTTGCGGATGCACCTTTAACGATTGTAGCGGCAACAAACCCTGATATTTTTGAGAAATGGCCGGATAACTTTATCGTGAGCGGCTTTGTTCCTCAGGCAGAATTGATGCCTAAAATGGATGTGGTGATTTGTCACGGAGGTTTTAATACGGTGAATGATACTTTCATTAACGGCTTGCCGATGTTGATTACACCGATCGCTTACGACCATTTTCACACCGCAAAGCTGATTGAAAATGCTGGTTGTGGCCTTAAAATCCGCTATAAAAGACTAAGAATTGAAGATCTAAAGAAAGCCATATTTGAACTGTTGGAAAATCCGCAGTATAGAAACGCTGCTTTAAGGATTAAAGAGACTTTTCTTGCTGCCGGTGGAAATGACAAAGCGGTGGAGCTGCTGGAAGAATTTGCGGCTACAGAACATAGTATTGTTGCTTTAAACTAAGCTATGGCGATGAAAAGAAAACTTTTATTTGCAGAAAGGATGCTTCACGGAAACGGTGAAGCACCTTTTAATGCGGTCATTCCGGTAAAAATTAAAGGCGTATTTGCGGAGGAAAGCATCCACCATGCTTTAAAAAAGCTCCAGGAAAAGCATCCTTTATTAAACGCAGCTGTGGAAGATGATGCCGACGGCATGCCCTGGTTTGTGGTTAAAGAAGGATTAACGATCCCTGTCCGGACTACAGAACGCTTAGGCGATGACGATTGGCGTTTAGAAACTACTCAGGAATGGGCCACTGTTTTTGATACCCGCAAGGGGCCTTTGATGAGATTAGTCTGGATCAAAGGGGCGGAAGCTTCGGAGCTGATTCTGGTGATCCACCATTGCCTTTGCGACGGTGGTTCTGCGATGGCGATCTTGTCGGAATTTCTAAGGTTACTAGACGATGGTGCTGTAGATATCGGAAAGGAAGATCCGATCCTTGATGTCAACGATATCATACCTGCGGAGGTGCTGAAAGACCGGAAAAAGCGCGTGAAAGCGAAGCTGATTGGTCGTGTGGCCACTTTTGCGCTCTGGTTGATTCCGGTGAAGAAAAAGCTGGTAGAACGTAAAAAGGATTACATGATCCACTGGAAACTGCAAAAGGAGCTGAGTGATCATTTGATGATCAAGTGTAAAGCAGAAGGGGTAACGGTGAATACGGTGCTTTGTGCAGCGGTATTAGCGGCCTTTAAAGCGGTAAGAAAAGAGAATTTCCACAATAAGATTTCCTGTCCGGTAGATATCCGGAGGTTTGCACCAAGGATAAAAACCGACAATATTTTCGCCTTTGGCTTAATGTTCGTGGTTTCTGCGGACCTGGAGCTGGACTTTTTCAGCAACGCGAGGAAGATGCAGGAAGATATCAATAAGAAAACGGCAAAGCTGGATGCTTATGAAAACATTATGATGATGGAAGAATCACATGCATCGATGGATAATTTCACTAACTTTTTAAAGTATGGAAAGTCCAGCAATGACTGCATGTTCTCTAATCTGGGGAAGGTAAACATCCCGCATGAGTATCAAAATTTTGAGCTGGAAACGATCTTTAGTCCTTCAGTAATCGGCCCTTTAGGCAATACGACTACGTTGGTTACTTCTACTTACCGCGGACAAATGGACTTTACTTTCATTGCGAGTGAGGGTTTTATTCCTTATGAAGAAGGGCTTGCGATTCAAGCGAAACTCATGGAAATCATCAGCAAACAGATTAAACCTGAACTTAAAAAATGATGAAAAGAAAACTGATCATTGGCGAGAGAATCATGTATGTAGATGGATCTACGCCATTAAACTGTGTTTTTGCAGTGAAAATAAGGGGAGGCTTTTCTTCGGAAAACCTGTCTGTTGCTTTGAGTAAAATCCAGCAGAAACATCCTTTGTTGCGTAGTAATTTAAAGGAAGATCAGGTAGGTGTGCCTTATTTTGAGCTGATTACAGATATGAAGGCGATCCCTGTCCGCGTTTTGGAAAGAACAGACGAGGAGCAGTGGAAGGAGGAGTCGGAAGTAGAATGGCGAAAACTTTTTGATCAGGTAAATATGCCGATGGCAAGAGTGGTCTGGTTAAAAGGAGCGGAGGTTTCGGAACTGCTGCTGGTTTGTCCGCATTGCATTTGTGACGGGACAACCTTTGTGGCACTGATGTCGGAAATGCTGATGCTTTTGGACCATCCGGAAAAGTCGCTGATTCCTTATCCGCCATTTAATTCTATTGAGGAGTTGCTGGCAGATACGTTTGTAAGCACCAGGACAAAGGTGGTTAAAGCGAAGCTGTTCTCTGTGTTAGCAAAAGTATTTTTTCTTTTCAAATCTACGAGTAGGAAACATCCGGAAGGCTCGGGATATATGCTGCATTGGAAGCTGGAGCCTGAGGAAACCAAAGCGTTGGTGTCCGGGTGTAAAGCAGGTGGTGTGACCATGCATGCCGCTTTATGTGTGGCCTATATGGAAGCTTTTAAGGCGGTAAGAGGGGCTAAAGCACATGGAAAGGTGATCTGTCCGGTGGATGTGCGGAAGTTCGTTACAGAGATCAGAGAGGACGCGATGTTTGCTTTTGCACCCATTGCGGAACTGTCATTGTCAAAAGAGAAAGATTTCTGGACTAAAGCGAAAAATCTAAAGGAAGAATTGACGACTAAAATCGAGGCCATGAAAGTTCATGAGTTATTGG
Source organism: Pedobacter gandavensis (assembly GCF_032677645.1). Lineage (GTDB taxonomy): Bacteria > Bacteroidota > Bacteroidia > Sphingobacteriales > Sphingobacteriaceae > Pedobacter > Pedobacter gandavensis_A. The sequence goes on from NZ_JAVTSB010000013.1 coordinate 97,987, forward strand.
TGATGAGCGAATATTTCCATGGTTCCGTGCAAAAGATGGTGAAATACCTGCGTTCGACGGATGGGGCACATGACCTGACGCTGTCCAATATGGGGCGACTAGGGATTGCGGAAAACTACAATTCTTTTGAGGTGGAAACGCTTTATAGTCCGACGGTAGGCTTTCCCTGGCGCAATGCAAACACCTTAGTGGTGAGTACTTTTAAAGGAAGAATGGATTTTACCTTTTTCTCTAATGATGCTTTTTTGAGTAAAAAAGAAGCGGAAGAGATTCGGGATCATGCCTTAGAATTGTTGTCGGGTGAAGTAATGGTTGCTTATGCTTAAAATGAAAACACAAGAGAATATGGTATTCAGGAAGTTTGTTCAAAAGAGACTACTGATTTATGTTGTCCCTAATTTATTTTTTAATACCCTGATTCCTTACCTTACTTTGAGGAATTTAGGCCCTGTGTATTTATTTCAGGGAGAGTATTGTATGGCGCGGTTCTTATTGCCGATGGCGCTTTTCCTGCCTTTTATCATTACCTACGATATTCTAAAAAAGACAATTGTATTGTCGGAAGAAGGGAAAGCAGGTTTTGTGCTGCCGGATGATCTGGCAAAAAACAAGTTTATGTTTACCATGGCAGGGATTAACGGGGCGATTTCTTTCTCGGTAAATATCCTGGTGATGGGCTTGGTTCAACTGAATGTACCGGAGGGTTATGGTTTTAACGCGACGATGTCATCGCTGGTGATCGGCCTTGTAGCAGGAGTGCTGACTGTTTTATCGACTTTGTGTCCAATAAAAAAGGTGAAGGCATTGAGTTGTTAATGGCTAAGTCTGGATCTTGCCAGAACAATTTACAGTGTTTTGATGTTTGTTTTCTTGATTGTCAGTGTCTTATGGTTAAAACAGCTAGTATGAAAACACAGCTAGTATGAAAACAAAATTAAGTATCATCCTTGTACATGGTTTTTGAGGTGGGGCTGCACATTGGAGTAAAGTTATTGTGGAGCTTTTAAATAAAGGGTATGAAGTGATTCATGCTGTTGAAATGCCACTCACGTCGCTTGCAGACGATGTGGAGCGTACACGGAAGATGATTGCACAGCAGGATGGACCGGTGTTATTGGTTGGTCATTCTTATGGTGGTGCTGTAATTACCGAGGCTGGTAACCAGCCAAATGTGATTGGTTTAGTCTATATCGCTGCATTTGCACCAGATGCTGGCGAAAGTCCGGGCAGTATTACGCAACAACACCCACCGGTTGCGGTCGCAAATCTTGCACCTGATTCTGATGGCTATTTGTGGGTTAAGCCAGCGTTATATCATGAAAGTTTTTGTCAGGATTTGACACCAACAGAAGGACTGGTGTTGGGAATTATACAAAAGGCACCGCTTGCAAGTACTTTTGGCGATACAATTACGGAGCCTGCCTGGAAACACAAGCCATCCTATTACCAGATTTCAAGCGAAGACAGAATGATTGCACCGGAGAATCAAGAATGGATGTCTTCAAGAATAGGTGCAAAAAAGATAATTACACTAGCGGCAAGTCATGCCTCATTGGCTTCTATGCCAGTAGAAGTGGCTGGATTTATTGATGAAGCTGCAATGGAATTCAGTAAAGGTTAAATTCCGGTTTCTCTTTCGGCTTTTCTATAATCAGATAAAGAGTTTGATATGTAACCCTGCAATTCATTTGATTTGCAGGGTTTTATGTTTTGTGACGTTAGGGTAGAAAGCCAATCTCTGCGCTTTAGTAAATTCTTTTAGTGCTTTGTTGGCAACTTTGTTGCATTTGTCTTGTTTGTTATGTGTTATTAATGCAACTTTGCTGCAGTTGTGAAGGTAAACAGAAAACATATCAGCATGAAATTTAAGCAGGGGACTTCCTTTCTGCTGGTCTTGCTGTTTGTATTTATTTCTGCCGCACAGGTTTTACATACGCATACTTTTGAGAGCCATCAGGCGCAACAAGGGGATCAACGGCAAAAGCAACAAGGGGAGCATCAGCAAAAGCAAAAGCAACAAAAGGATCAGCAGCAGGATGGAGAACAGGAGCAACATGGGCAAGATGAGCAGTTACAGCTTGTAGATAAATGTGCAGTTTGCGATTACTACCTCCATATCCAAAGTAAACAGATATTTTCAAATGATCTGTTTGTTCTAGCCCCGGTTTTTTCTCAGGTGGTTATAAGAACCAGCCATTTACTGACTGGATTTTCTAAAATCACCATTCAAGGTTTTACCAATAAAGGGCCACCCTGTAGCCTTTAATTAATCTCCCGCTTTTGAGCGGCTTCCATTTTATCTAAATATTTCTTAACCAGGATGATGAATTTCTGCGGCCTTTTAATTGGCCCGCAAGGCTCTGTGTATCCTTATTTTTTCCAGCATTTATAATCAAATGATGAAATTCTATACGCTGTTTTTTTGCCTTTTATTAAGTAGCTGTCTTGTTTTTGGACAGCACAAACATCCGGTTCCCGATAGTACTAAGTTGTCTTTAGGAAAAGATTCGGTAAAGCAGTTTAAGAGTCTGAAGTTTAAGGATTTGAGGTCTAATGAGCTGCAGCCTAAAGGGCTTCAGCTTAAAGAAGTAATGATTAAAGACCGGAGATCGCAATTGCGTAAACAAGATGAGTCTTTAAACCTGGAAATTGTAAGCGCGGATTTTATACAGCGTAACCTGGGGGGAAGTTTAATGCAATCCCTGGAGCGTTTGCCGGGGATTAAAACCATTGGAATAGGTTCCGGACAGTCGAAACCGCTTATCCGTGGATTAGGGTTTAACCGGGTGGTAGTAGTTGATCAGGGTTTGAAACATGAGGGGCAGCAATGGGGTGCCGATCATGGGCTGGAAATCGATCAGTTCGCTGCCGGCGAAGTTGAGCTTTTGAAGGGTGCAGCTTCCTTTATGTATGGTTCTGACGCGATTGCCGGAGTGATCAATGTTAAACCTCAGCCAATACCAAGGGCTAATTCTATAGGTGGATCGGTAAATCTGATCGCCAAAAGCAACAATAATTTGTATGGCAGCTCTGTAAATTTGTATGGTCGGAAGGAACATTGGTTTTTTGATAGCCGCTTAACTTATCAGAATTACGGAGATTACCGCGTACCTGCCGACACTGTTTTTGTGTATGATTATGCCGTAAAACTGCATAACGGACAATTACGAAATACTGCCGGAAGGGAAACCGCGCTGCATTTTACGACAGGTTATGTAGGAAAAGGGTTTAAATCGGTGTTTGCATGGAGCAATGTCTATAGCAAAAGCGGCTTTTTTGCCAATGCACATGGTTTGGAGCCTAGAAATGTAGATACCGAAATGCATGATGCTTCGAGCAGGGATATTCAGATGCCCAGTCAGGAGGTAAACCATTTTAAGCTGATTAACCGAACTGAGTTGCTGGTTAACAGCCATAAAATAGCGCTGGACCTGGGATATCAACGTAATTTCAGACAAGAGTTTAGCCAATATGTGAACCATGGCTATATGCCGGCGGTATATCCGGATCACTTATTCATTTCTCCGAATCTGGAGCGGGAATTTGATAAACAGGTGTATAGCCTCAACCTAAGAGACGAATTCTTTGTTGGGAAACACCAGATCAGCGCAGGGATCAATTCCGAATTTCAGCAGAACGCCATTAACGGCTGGACTTTTTTAGTGCCCTCTTTTAAGCAGCTGATGGCCGGGGCTTTTGTCTATGATAAATACAGATTAAAAGAAAACCTGCTGTTGCATGGCGCTTTAAGGTATGATTTTAGCCATATCCGGATGTTTAAATACACCGATTGGTTCGATTCTGAGCGCGTTGTTGGAGAAGCTAAGTTTGCTGAAAAACTGGTTCGGTCGGAAGATCTGAACAGGGCATTTAATAGCCTGGTTTGGTCGGCCGGACTGAATTATAACCTGGAGGAGTTTTCGCTGAAAGTTAATGTTGGTAAGAGTTTCCGCATGCCAATAGCGAAGGAGCTTGGTGCAAATGGGGTTAATTATCACTATTTCAGTTATGAAAAAGGAGATCCGACGCTTAATCCGGAGCAATCGTACCAGGCAGATCTAAGCCTGGGCTGGACGGCCGATAAATGGTCTGTTCTGGTTAGTCCATTTTACAACTATTTCCCGAACTACATTTATTTAAACCCGACCGCCGGACACGATTATTTCCATGGTGCAGGGAATCAGATTTTTCAATATGCCCAGAGCAAGGTAGTTCGTTATGGGGGAGAGCTGGAATTGAAACTAGCTTTATCCAAAAGCCTGAGTACCGCGTTTTTAGGGGAGTATTTATATGCAAAACAGCTTTCAGGTGATAAGAAGGGCTATACGCTTCCGTTTTCCCCTCCGGCTTCTGCCTTGTTTAATCTGACCTGGTCTCCGGTATTTAGCGAGCGCTTTCAAAAGTCATGGTTTTCAATTGACTATAGACTTACTGCGAAGCAGGATAACATTGTGCCCCCAGAAAAGAAAACCCCGGGCTATGGTTTGATCAATCTTCAATTTGGTACGGAAGTTTTCCTGAATAAGCAGTCGGTGTTGATCAGCTTACAGGCGCAAAATCTGATGAATACCAGATACTTGAATCATACCAGTTTTTACCGTTTAATTGGCCTCCCTGAGGCGGGTCGTAACCTTATTATCTCTTTAAAAATCCCTTTTAAAATCCCATCGAATCATCTTTAAAGTCTAATCAGATCGTTTTTGAAATCTTATCAGGTAGACTTTAACGTCTCTTCCGGGTATCGATATTATCTCTTTAAATAATCAATTATATAAATAAATAAACACAAACAAAATGTTAAACACAAACACACGATTACAACTGAAAATGCCAAAAATGGCGTACTTCCTATTGTTTTTTATTGCTGCTTTTTCGGCATGTAAAAAGGATCAACCCGTCGTAGAACTTGCTGTTCCGACTGCCAAAAACATCGAAATTGGGACGGCAAATAACAAACAAGCGCTTAAAGGAAGAGATTTCCATTTTAATGCGGATGTAACTGCGGCCAGTAAAATTAAGGCCGTTCAGCTGAGAATTTTGCAGAAAGCCGGCCAAACCTATACCGCGAACTGGAAATTAGAGTTCGACTGGAAGGAATACATTGGAACAAATAACACCAATGTGCATAAGCATTTTACTATGCCCGCAGATGCGCCGGAGGGTAAATATGATTTCCTATTTATCGTGTTAGATGAAAATGGAACTAAGCTAGAAATTAAGGAAGAAATTACCATTACCGATCCTGCAAATATGCCGGTAGATCCTGAAATTGGCCGCGATATGATTTCCCGCAATGAAACTATCATTTATTCGATGGATACCTGGAAAGAAAAGGAGCTGATTTTTAAGAAGGGCGACGAACTGACTGCTCATGCACGGATTTCCGGGATTAAAGGAGACGGGATTCTGTATACTTTACTGATTAAGAAAAGCGCTAATTATTACCCTGAATCTATTGATAAGCTTGATTTTACGAAGGCAGTGGTGATCTCCAGGGTGGAGCATAAGGATCTTCCAGCGGCTTCAAAAATCACTACTTTGAAACAGGTGAATGGGGTGTATGGCGGAGAAAAGATTGTGATTGGAGCGGAAAAAGATGGCAATGAGCCTATTCCTAATGCAATCAATGCCGGGAAAGCCTGGGAATCTGGTCAGTACAACCTGGTTATTATTTATAAGAATACCAGCTATAACAGAAGTGTGTTCAAGGTTATTCCGATCACTTTAGATTATAAATAAAATGAAGCGCATTAGTTTATTATTCAGCTGTTTATTGCTAATGGTTTTTCTTAGCAATTGTAGTAAAGAGAAGGCGGAACCTGTGGATACGGTTTATCCGGAGATCAGCCTGGACTTTCCGGATGCCTTTCCCGGACAATGTGCGGTGATCAAAAGAGGTGAGAATTTCCTGTTTAAAGCCTTAGTTAGTGACAACAAACAATTGGGCTCGTTAAACGTCGATATTCATCATAATTTTGACCATCATACGCACAGTACGGAGTTGGTAGCCTGCGAGATGTTACCCGTTAAACAGGCAGTAAAACCGTTTTTGCTGATTCAGAATGTGGCTATTCCTGCCGGATTGAAAACTTATCAGGTAACTGCGGAGATTGAGGTTCCCACAGATGTAGACCCTGGGGACTATCATTTTATGATCCGGCTAACCGACAAGGAAGGTTGGCAAACGATAAAAGGTTTGAGTATTAAAATAAATTAAAAGCAAAAAGTCCTTCAGATATCCTGAAGGACTTTTTGCTTTTAATTTAATTAGCTGGGAGGGAGTGTGCACGCTAAGAAGAAATGATACAATTGTGAGTTTTGTTGCAGTTTTTGCTGGGATCTTCTAGGGCCTTGTTGGGCTAAATTGCCTGCAAACGATGATACAGAGTCCTGGTAAGCTAAGCAGAACTGATTAAAATAAGTACGGACAAACTAAGGAATTCAAGGGGGCTTCCGCTATTTGGTCCGGGATTTTGCAAGTCTTTGATTTAACAGGATAGGTCTTTAGTAATCTTAAAAATAAATGTAACTTTCGTAGCACCGTTTAGCGCAATTAATAACAGTATTTTCAAGTTCAATATTAATCCGGACGTGTACTTCTATTCTATCTATTATCAACGTCACACGGATTACAAAGATGAATTGAAAAAGATCAACAAGATAGAGTAGGTCGTTAAATCCTTTTTATAGTTATAAATAGCAATTTGAAATTTAACCCGAATCACCATAAATTATTACTGAGCTGCATCGTTTTTTTGCTGGCAGGCTGGCCTGCACTCGCTCAAAAAACAAAAAATACCGCTTATCTATTTACATATTTTACTGGTAATAGTGGCTTAGAAGAGTCTATCCGTTTTGCAATTAGCTATGACGGTTATACCTACAGGGCCCTAAATAATGATCAGCCAGTGATCAGCTCTGCTGCCATTAGTTCCACAGGAGGGGTACGCGATCCCCATATTTTACGAGGCGCAGATGGTAAAACCTTCTTTATGGTGGTTACTGATATGGTGTCTGCTAAAGGTTGGGACTCGAACCGGGCGATGGTCTTGCTGAAATCAAATGATCTGATCCACTGGACTTCGGCTGTCGTTGATATTCAAGAACGTTTTGAGGGTCAGGAAAATTTATTGAGGGTATGGGCGCCTCAAACGATATATGATCAGAAAGCGGGTAAATATATGATCTATTGGTCGATGAAACACGGTGCAGAACCGGATAAGATCTACTGGGCTTATGCCAATAAAGATTTTACAAATCTGGAAACTGAACCTAAACAACTTTTCTTTAGTCCGGCTAATGGGGCCTGCATTGACGGAGATATCATTCTCGATCAGGGGAAATACCATTTATTCTTTAAAACGGAAGGGGAAGGATTGGGTATTCGTGTGGCCGTTTCGGATCAGCTAAAAGAAGGGTATGTCCTGAGGGAAGGGGATGTGCAACAGACAAAGGATCCTGTGGAAGGCGCCGGTGTATTCAAACTCAATAACGGAAAAGGATATATTCTGATGTATGATGTTTATACGAAAGGCAGGTACCAATTTACCCGGACAAAAGACTTGAAAAACTTTACCATAGTTGATCAGGAAATAAAAATGAACTTCCATCCCCGTCATGGAACGGTTCTCCCGATCACTTCTCAGGAAGCAAATACATTGCTGAAAAAATGGGATAGACCCTAACCATCCCTACGATTTATCCCCGGTAAAGCGGTATTAGGTGCCCGGAAAGCCATTTTGTAAAGCGAGGAAAGTCCTGGGTCCTGTATTCAATGTATCAACATGTTCATTTGATTTCTGTTTAGCACTCAGTGGTTTAATGCTGATTTTTAGTTTTTTATTTTCAATAATGGAGTTTATTTTGAATAAAAAATTGTAAATATGTGTATACAAACATTTGGAGTTTAAAAAACTCCGACGAGCTAAACCAAATTAAACCAAAACCAATGAAGTATAGATCCGTACTTGCCTTATTGTTGGGATGTATAAACGCCAATGTGTGTAGGGATAATATTGCTTCCAGTGCAAGGACTACTGATTCGACTACAAGTACTATCAATTTTTCTGATCAAAAACTAACAGATAGAAATATTGGTGGGAGAAATATTTATTCCAAACAAGCGAGGGAATAGTGGGAGGCTTTAGATAAGAAATCAATTATCTGATAAGTGCAGCGTTTTTTTCGAGTAAATCAGGTCTGGAATGCCAGGCCAAATAAATGATTTTGTCTAATTCAATCTCAATACTATGCGTATGCGTTATATTTTTCCTAACCGTCTGCAACTGAAAATGGTTTTTGTGGACTTCGGCTATTTGCCTCCATGACTAAACCGTTTAATGTCTGCCTGATACCAGAAATTCCTTTCTAAAAACTAAACCAATTTAAAACTAAAATTATGATGAAAAAATTAACTTATACAGTCATATTCGTCTTGCTGTCCTTTCATGCGATGGCCCAGCTCAAGATTATGGGCAAAGTTAGTGACGCAAAAGATAACGCCCCTTTACCAGGTGTGAGTGTTCAGATCAAAGGGACTAAAGTTGCGACTTCTGTTAATGCTGCCGGCAATTATACCATTGATGTAAAGTCTGAAAGTGATGTTTTGGTCTTCTCTTATACAGGTTATACCACGCAGGAGATTAAAGTTGGCAGTAGAAAAACCATCAATGTCCAGTTGGTAGAATCTTCCAGCGGCTTAGATGAAGTTGTGGTGATCGGTTACGGTACGGTCAAGAAATCAGACCTGACTGGTGCTGTGGCTACAGTAAAAGGTGATCAGTTAAATGATAAACCTGTTGCCAATATCTCCCAGGCTTTGCAGGGGAAGGTTGCCGGTGTGGATGTTAGTATTAACAGTACTGCTCCGGGTGCTGCTGCAAAAGTGAGAATCAGGGGGATTGGTTCCATCAACTCTAATATAGACCCTTTGTATGTAATTGACGGGGTGGTTGGAGTAGATCCAAACTCTGTTAACCCGCTCGATGTGGCTTCCTTAGAAGTACTAAAAGATGCGTCATCAACGGCTATTTATGGATCCAGAGGTGCAAATGGTGTAATTATCATCAGTACCAAACGCGGAAAAATAGGTGCTGCAACGATAACTTATGAAAATAACGTGAATGTAAGTGAGTTGTATAGACACCTTCGGACACTTAATTCAGCTGAATTTGTAAAAGTATACAATGAAGCTTATGCCAATGGGCAGAAATTTGATCCGGCAGGTGCCGTTTGGGCTCCTCCTGTAGCATTAAATCATATCAATTTCCCAAAGCTTTTTGATGCAAATGATAAGCCTATTTATGATACCAACTGGGAAAAGGAAACTTACAAACCGGCTTTTTCGCAAAGTCACCAGTTAAACATATCAGGAGGTAATGAGAAATCAGTGTACAGTTTATCTTTAGGTTATCTGGATCAGAACGGCCTGGCGCCTACGTCATATTTCAACCGTTACTCGATGAAAATGACCATGGATAATAACCTGAAAGACTGGTTAAAAGTAGGTGGAAGTATCAACCTGATGAGAAGCGCTCAACGTTTGGTAACTGACGGAAATGGTAGTTTAAATGTTCCCCGTGCCGTAACAGAAGAGGTACCAATCGTTCCGGTAAAATATGCTGATGGAACATGGGGAGGAAACTTTGATATTGAAGGCTTGGAAGGCGCTCCGAATCCTGTGCATATTGCCAACGAAAAGTACACCATTAACAATAACCTGCAAGCACTTGGAAACGTGTATGCCTTGGTACACCTGAGTCCTGAACTTGATTTTAAAACGGATTTCGGTTATAACCTGAGCTCACAAAAGAATAATGCTTATTCCTCTTTAAATTTACCGCATTTATCTCAGGATCAGGGTGGTGTTGCCAATATCAATGCTTACATGAATTACTACTGGCAAACTGAAAATTATCTGACCTGGAATAAGAAAATCAATGACAGGCAAAAATTAACAGCTTTAGCCGGGATTTCCTTCCAGAGAAGTGGCTATGAAAGAGTGCGTTCCGAAACACAATCGTTTATTGATGATATCTTTCAATGGCATTATCAGCAGGCTGGGGCGGTTAGAACGGCAAATGAATCTCAGGACGATCTTTCTTCTCTTGCTTCCTTTTATGGAAGACTTACCTATAATATAGACGACAAATATTTATTTACAGCAACAGGTCGTTATGATGGATCTTCCCGTTTTGGAAAGAACAATAAATACGCATTCTTCCCTTCTGTAGGCGCTGCATGGCGGATTTCGGAGGAAGACTTCCTGAAGAACAATAAGTCAATTACCAATTTGAAAATAAGAGGTAGTTATGGAACCTCGGGTAATCAGGAAATAGGACAGGGTCGTTCTCTGGCGCAGATTCAACCTAATACAACGGTATTAAATGGTGCTGCCCAGTCTACTTTATTGCCTAGCTATATTGGTAATCCGGATTTAAAATGGGAAAGGTCGATTCAAGCAGACGCAGGATTGGAATTGGGTTTATTTGACAACCGCATTAACATGACTTTCGATTATTACAACAGGGTAACGAAAGACCTGTTACTTCAAGCCCCGATTCCATGGTCGGCTGGTATGGTAAATGCCAATGTTTACAAAAATGTAGGCTCGGTAAGAAACTCAGGAGTGGAGTTAACCTTGAATACAGTCAATGTTAAAAATGATGACTTTGAGTGGTCTACAACTTTCCTGTTCTCCACCAATAAAAATGAAGTGTTGAAGCTGAATGATGGCAACGCCGATATCTTTCCTGGCCCAAACTTCCTTGGCGAGAATTACGTGATCAGAGTTGGTCAGCCTATTGGCTCTTTTTATGGAATGACCCGTCTTGGAACTTACAGCGAATCGGAAGGTGCTGAGGCTGCCAAACACAATCTAAAACCTGGCGATAGAAAATACCTTTACAATGCTGATGGTAGTAATAATTACAGCATCATTGGTCAGGCTTATCCAAAATGGACTGGAAATTTCAGTAGTAATTTTAAATACAAAAACTGGGATTTTGCATTCGATATCCGTTTTGTGCAAGGGGTAAATACTGCGGCTAACTTTAAGCACTCCGTGGAAGACAGACAAGGTCTTTCTAATAGTCTTGCAACAGTATTAAACGCCTGGACGCCGACCAATCAAAATACCAGTGTTTCTCAGATTCGTAATTTTAGATTTGCTCAGGATTCTCATTTTGATACCTGGTGGGTTGAAGATGGTTCATTTATCCGTGGACAGAACTTTATTCTGGGTTATAGTTTGCCTGCAACTGCCATTAGTAAATTACACCTGAGTCGCCTACGGGTTTATGCAAGTGTTCAGAACCTGTTTATCATTACGAAATACACAGGGTATGATCCTGAAGTTGATACGTTTAATTCAGGATATGGTTCTAATACAGCATTTTCTCAGAATCTGGATTTCTTCTCAAATCCTCGTCCACGTGTATGGAATCTTGGTTTACAGGTATCATTCTAAAACTTATTCATATGAAAACGATAAAAAATATAATATTGGTAGCATGCATATTGCTTACCTGCTCCTGCAAAAAATTCCTGGAAGAAAAGCCTACTTATTTTTTAACTCCTGATTCCGACCTGTCCAGTGAACTTGTGGCGAGGGCATTTGCGAATTCAGGGTATCAAAATTTGCAGGGATTATTAGCGGGTCAGCCTTCCTCTTATGGCGGTAACACCTATAATCTGATGGAATTTATGACTGGCAAGGCAAATAGTGATCTTGGACAAACCGGATTTGTGAATTTCTCTAACCTTTCTTACAATTCCACCTCCTTTTATTTTGATACCTGGTGGAGACAACTTTACCTGGGTATCGGTGCCTGTAACCTTGCAATTCAAAAAATACCAGCAATTAATGCTCCGGGCTTAACAGCTGCTGAAAAGACGAATATGATGGCTGAAGTACATACTTTAAGAGCATTGTATTACTTCTACCTGGTACGGATGTATGGTGCTGTTCCAAAAGTAACGGAAACGCCAAAAGACATTAGCAGTCTGAAAGTTCCACGTACCTCCGCAAAGGAAATTTATGATAGTATCATCATTCCTGACCTGTTAGAAGCGGAAAAATCAACGCTTGCCTGGAAAGATGCTACCGGACAGGTATCCATGGGTGCTGTAAAATCAATATTGGCAGATGTGTATTTAACGTATGCTGGTGCAGCAATCAATGGTGGAAATCAATTTTACGGGGAATCTGCAAAACGCTCTTTAGAGGTGATAGAGAAAGGTGGCTATAAATTATTCCCTGAATATAAGGATATGATTAAGCCTGCTAATAAAAACAATGGCGAGTTTATTTTTCAGGTACAATACGCTGCCGCTGTTCCTTCATCAAATCCACTTACGCCATTGACCCTTCCTAATTTCTCCGGTATTTCTAAATATTCTGATGAATATGGTTCTGTTTATCCAACTCCTCAGTTTGTTAAATCGTATGCGGTAGGTGACAAAAGAGCGGAAGAAAGACAATTTTTCTTTAGAAGCTATCCTAATTTAAAAACAGGGGTAACCGTTAATTTCAGACAGGCGTATATTTATAAGTTTTTCGATTCTACAGCGGTAGTGAGTACGGTGAAATCGGATCTTAATTATACCTTATATCGTCTGGCGGATGTGCAGTTGATGTATGCAGAAGCAGCTAACAGAGCAGAAGGCGCGCCAAATCCTAATGCGATTCAGTATGTAAATGACATCAGATTGCGTGCAAAACTTGGTCCTATCGCTGCATTATCTCAAACTGCATTTGAAGAGGAGGTATGGGCGCAAAGGTATTATGAACTATGTTTTGAAAACAAAATGTGGTTTGATATGATCCGCACAAGAAAGGTGCATAATGATGTTACCGGAAACTGGGATAACTTTGTAGGACATAAAACTGTTTTTGGTGCTACTTTTAGTGAAAAACAATTGTTATTCCCCGTACCTCAGCAGGAAATCAGTGTTAATCCGGCTTTGATGCCAAATAACCCTGGTTTCTAATTTGAACGTTGATTCATATGATTAGCTGTATGGGGAATGAAAAAGCCATACGGATCAATGGAAAGCCCCCGGAAATCGTTTGAATTCCGGGGGCTTTTTTTGTGTTATTGCTTTTTTCTTTTACGGCCAAGCCAAATCATAAACCCTGTGATGGGTAAACTTGCGGCAATTAAACTAGCCAGAAAGGCAATGATCTTACCCGGTATTCCTGCAATAGCACCAATATGGATGTCGTAGTTCATCCGCGTTATTTTATCTGCTACACTGGCGTTTTTTAGCTTTCCATAACTATGGGTTACTTCCATTTCTTTTAAGGAGTGTTGATCATAGTAAAGGTAATCGGCCTTCCAGAAGGTGTCAGTATCCGGATTGATGGCTACTTCTATAGCCGATTTGGCATTTTCGGGTACATGTACTTCAATACCTCCGCTATAGCCGGGCAAGCTATTCATGGTTTTTGCCCATAAGACGTCCATTGCTGGTTTTTTGCCTTTTGCGGAATTTACGAGCGTCGTGTCTGAATAGCTTTCCACAAACTGTTTCATCGGTTCTCCTCCCGAGGAAATCCAGTAAACTGATTTTGCGAACCATTGAAATCCCATGATCAGACCGGTTACGGCTATGAAAATTAGAATCCAGGTCATGTAAAAGCCCAATACATTATGTAAGTCATAATTGACCCGCTTCCATTTTGCATTCCACTTAATGCTGAATCTTTTTTTGCTGGCAGCTTTGTTTTTTGGCCACCATAAGACCAGCCCTGAAATCAGCAAAAAAAGAAACATTAAGGTGGAGGTAGCGAGGATGGGTTGACCGATATCAGGAGGAAGCCAAAGGTAATAATGGCCCATGATAATAATTCTGAAAAAGTCGTCATCCATATTTTTAACCTTCAGAACCTCACCGGTATAAGGGTTCAGAAACACGATCCAATAGTAAGCTGGATTTTCCGCAAAATAAACCACCTGGGAGGATTTTCCGGTCTGGTAGCCCACGCTATGGGCATGTTTGCCAGGCAGGGCTTTATCAGCAATTTTTTTAAGCAAAGAGGGGGCTATCTTAGCACGTTGTTCTACTTTTGCAAAGCGATAAGGTTGGGTAATGTTTTCTATTTCACGTTCAAAGGCCAATATACAACCGGTAATCCCTAAAAAACACACAAATAGCCCGGAAATTAATCCGAGCCATAAGTGTAACTGTCCTGTCCAATATTTGAACTTGTTTTTTTTGTTATTCAACATTGATTAGATTAAAATTTGTAAGCAATGCTTAGTCTGAAATTTCTTGGGGCTTCCGATTGCCAGTAATAATAACTGCCATAAGAAGCGCCACTATATAGATATTTGTCCAGCATGTTAAAGACATTAGCCGTTAAGCGGATTTTTTCCTTTTCCCAGAACACACCACCATCTAGTTTAAAATAGTTGGGCATTTCCTGAGTTCCAGAACCTCCCCATGACCAGGAGCTGCGTTTGGCCAGGTAACTGAAACCACCGGATACTCCGGCACCTTTTAATGCGCCTTGTTGAATTTTATAGCTTAACCAGGCATTGGCATTATGTTTAGCATAACCTGCTATTTTAGTGCCAACAGGAATAACTACCCCATAAACTTCTGTTGCTTTACTGACTCTCGAATCTGTAAGGGCATAGTTTGCGATCAGGTTTAATCCCGGCAGAATCTCTCCACGTAAGTCGAATTCGATACCTTTTGTTCTGCTTTGTCCCAATTGTAAGGAGAATGGGGAGGCAGGCGTACTGGTTGGATCTGGTGATAATTCATTGTTTTTAAGGATGCGGTAGGCCGCAATAGTGGTGTTCCAACGGCCATCAAACCAATCTTTTTTAATTCCGAATTCGATGTTGTTTCCGGTAATAGGCTTAGGTTGTGCGCCACTTTTGATAGCGCCTGTTTGTGGAATGAAGGTCTGGTCAAATAGACCATAAATAGAAGTCTGCTGATCAACAGATACACTTAAACCAACCCTTGGCGTGAATTTTTTGTCCTCCGTTGCTACGCCGTATTCAGCTTGTTTGACGAAGGTGTATCTTCCTGCCAGTGTTAAGCGAATTCTGTTTTCCAGAAAACCAAGCTCGTCTTGTAGGTACAAGCCGGTGTAGGATTGGTTTACGCGACTATTTGCGCCTCTTTGGTATAAGCTTTTGCTACGGTCAAACTGAGGGATTCCATTCGCAGGAGCGCCATATACGGGATTGTAAATGTTAAACGGTTTCGTGGCATTGTCAAGAGGAAAGGATTGTCCGAAGTCATAATAACGCTCTTTGTCACCTACATCTAAGCCAGCCAGAATACGGTGTGTGATCCTTCCGGTTGTAGCCTGACCATTTAAAAATACCTGACCAAATTTGTATTTCAATGCTGCGTCAAATAGGTAAAGATCACGGATGATATCGCCATTGGCCGCTACTGAGGCAGGCCATATGTCGCTTGATTTCTGATTGAAATCTACATAAGCTAATTGTGTAGTCAGCTTCCAGTTCGGATTGAAATGGTGTTGCATGTTTAAAAACAAACTATGTTCTTTTGCAATACTTGGTTCTAAGCCAGGTTCAGACATGCTAAAGTTTCGAGGAAGTGTTGCATAGCCATCCGGAGCAAAAACGTAAGCTGAACCAAGATCAGATAATTTAACATGTTGGTAATTGTATTCAGCAGTGATCAGGGTTTGATCATCAATTTGATAGCTGATGACAGGAGCAATGCTATAGCGGTCGTTATACTCATTTGCACGGTGGGAGTTTTTACTTTGTCCCATTAAGTTTAACCGGTATAACAACTTTCCGGATTTGTTCAATTTCCCATCCAGATCAAGCGTGCTGCGGTACATATCATAACTACCTAAGGTAAAAGTGGCTTCACCATTAAAATCTTTTCCCGTAGGTTTTTTAGTGACTACATTGTAAATACCACTCGGTTCGCCATTAGACATCATAAAGCCAGATGGACCTTTCACAAATTCAATATGATCCACAAAGCTCATGTCTTCAGTAAGTGGTCCCCAGTCGGAAGTTAAATTTATCCCGTTTCTAAAAGCTGCTGCCCTTGCACCGCGGGTATTTACACGGGTATACAAATCTCCCCAATGTTCTAATCGGGTTACGCCACTTACATTTCTGATTACACCATCACTCATACTGGTAATTTGCTGGTCGGCAAGTGTTGCAGCAGTAATGATTTGAATGTTTTGCGGAATTTCCAATAATGGTTCATCCAATCTTAAAGAGGAGGAAGGAGCATCAACCTTGTATTTTCTTTTGTTGCTGGAAACAACAACTTCTTTTAATTGATCGGCACTTTCTGATAAACTGAAATTTATGTAGACTGTTTGATTACCCGAGACAGTTGCTGATTTTTCTGCGCTCTTTAAACCAATGGCGGAAACCCGAATGGTATAGTGACCATCTTTTATTTTTAAAAAGCTATATGCTCCTTTGTCATCAGTAGTGACTGCGATTCCTTTGCCTTTTAGACCAACACTCACATAAGCTGCGGCCTGTCCATCGGCTGTGATTACTTTTCCTTTGATAGTATTGTTTTGCTGGGCAATAGCGGTAATGGAGCCCAGGGAAAACAGGGTTATTAGTTTTAAAAGTCGAAGTGCACTCATAATTCTTATTTAGATTAATTCTATTCGACGACAAATATTGCATCTATTTCGTTATAATCAAAATTTATTTAGAATTATTCTAATTAACTGAGTTGAGGGTTTTTCTTTAATTCCTGAGTCGGTAGCGGCTGATCTCTACGTCCCTTGGCGAGATTTTCATGAGTTGCGCTTATCGATTGTTCGTCTATGTGAAAGATGGTCATCACAATGTGGACAATGGCAATGAAGGCTATGTGACATCGGAAAGTTATCCGGGAATGAAGCTGTCACTAAAGACTGTCGACTGGACCTATGAGATTGGCAATGGTATTGATGGCTGGGTGGGTGTAAGATGTTCGGGTTTTTCAAAAACCATAGTTTGTTTTTTGGGAAGTCCATAGCTGTAACAGCTATGGACTTCTTTCCCGATTAAATTTTTACCTGATTCGCTGAACCATTGATTGCCCAGGTTGTAAAGAAACAAATCGCGGAAGGGATAACCCATCCTAATTCAAACTGAAAGAGGGGGATATAATTTAATACCTCCAGGTTGCTTTCGCTAAGTAGCGAGAAGTGTTTAAGTAAATAAAACACCGCTATGACCGTTGAAGCCAGTAAGGCATAAAGATATGGTTTTCGGTTTTTGACGATGCGGCCAAAGAAAACGGAATATAGAACCAGGGTGATCGCAATCGGATAAACGAAACTTAGAATCGGATAGGCGAAGGTGATGATGTTATCTACTCCGGTAATCGAAAGCACAAAAGAGGCTATACAACAAGTGGTAACCAATAGTTTATAACCCAGTTTTCCATTGCTGAGTGAGGAAAAGAAGGTTCCAAAAGCTGCTACCAGCGCAATCGAAGTCGTCAAACAGGCAAGTGCAATAGAGATCGCAATACCAATGTTCCCATATGGCCCTAAAATGGAATGGGAGATGTGCATCAATAGTTCAGATCGCTTGATTGAAGTGGCTGATATTCCGGAAGTAGCGCCCAGGTAGATGAGTCCTCCGTAGATAATAAATAAGAAAGTGGATGAAAGTGCACCAGCGGTTATCACCACCTGCATTTTTGACTTGGTGTTCTGATAACCTTTTGCTTTGGAAGCCGCAATAATAATCCCGGCGAAGATAACGGAGGCCAGGACATCTAAGGTTTGATAGCCTTCAATAAAACCTAAGGTGAACGATTGAGCACTGCTTAGTGCGGATTCTTTATAGCTATCAACTGGTGAGAATATACCGGTCAGTATTAATGTGATTAGTAAAACTAAGAGTAAAGGGGTCAGTATATTGCCAATAATATCTACTACGCGTGAAGGTCGGATGGTTAAAAGCCAGGTCAGGATAAAAAAGATCAGAGAAGTCCAGATTGGACTGGACCCTGGAAAGGATGGTAAAATACCCACTTCATAAGTGGTAGCTGCTGTGCGCGGAATGGCAATCAGGGGACCGATGCAAAGCATGATAACGGTTCCTAAAATAGGCGACAAGAGTGGGTGAATCTTAGCTGCCAGGTCTTCAAATTTGTCACCAGCAATGACGACGGAAAGGATGCCGAGGAAGGGTAATAAAATGCCAGTAAGTCCGAATGCCAATATGGTGATCCAGACATGGTCTCCAATCTGTATACCAATGTAGGGAGGTAGTAATAAATTGCCTGCTCCAAAGAACATGGCGAATAGGGCAAAGCCTATGGTGAGGATATCTCTTATCTTTTTATTCAAACTCTTGTTTTTTAGTTGTGGCTTCGGTCCAAAAAGCCCGCAAAGTAGCTAATTTTTTGTTACTTTTTTACACGAAATCAGAATGCGATAAGCGGTTTTCATCATTCCGTGATTAAGGCGGAAACAAAATTAGCTTTGCAGTTTAATGCTTATAAGAGTTTTATTTTGTAAATAACTGTTCAGTAGTTGGATATGTGACGTTTGTTGAGCATTTGTTATTATAGCTCATATTATTAATTCAGGATTTAGTTATTCAATCATATTATTTTTCTATCGGCTTTATCCGCTTTAAAATCAGGGACAAAACTGATACATAGACCACGTAGGCGACAAAAATATAATAGCCTGGTTGTAAAGAAGTGTTGTTTTGTGTGACCGTAGAAAGTAACTCCTCCTGAATATTTAAATCAGAGAGCTGACTTTGTAAGATCCCATTTAAGCCAATATAAGTCATCGCAATACCGACAACCATTACATCGGCCATATCCCATTTGCCTAAGTCTAAGGCTAAAAACCGGACCAATTTATTAAAGGCGTATTTTTCCCTTCCCCATATAAGAATACCTTTACCCATCATTCGAAGTACCGGTAGAATGATAACGAAGAGCAAGATGAGTAGGCCAACTATTACTGAATCAGGTTTAGGCTGGATGACTAATGCCTCAACTATGCCAAGTATACTCTTACTCTGAAAAAATAATACCTGGTTGTTAAAAGCTAATTTCTCGCTCAGCAATGTGAAGTTTAAGGACTGGATGCGTGCGTCAACCTCTATGATGGAAGCCGTAATACCTACTAACAAGAGCAAAAAGGCAAATAAGAGAGAAAGAATATATAGTGCAGTATGAAGTTGAACCTGCTTTTTAAGGAAAAACCATAGACTCAGGGTCAGTAATAAACAGCTTATCATCGCATAGGTGTAATTATACAGCAGTGTTTGGATAGTGCTTAGCTTTAATTTGATTGTTTTCTCAAAGTCTGTTGTATTATTGACGTGGTATTTTTTATAGATGTTTCTTTTTACGATAACGCTGGCAGGTTCGGTGTTGTCGTAAGTTTCCTTTTCTAATTGGTCAACCTTACTGCTGACGATGCTTTTTAGCCTTTTCTTACTTGTCGGTTTATTGATTCTCTCCACTATGGTTGCAGCGAAAGCAGGTACCTCAGACTTGATTTCATCCGGGTCAACCACAGCGTTAAAGGCCAGTTTTTTGAGTTTGCCACCAATGCTCTTCTGAGGCTTATTGACCTCAGCCACCGCCTTGTCTACAAGCTCGTTTAATTGTTTTGCAACCTTCTTCTGAAGCTCTTTTTTATGCGATGCTGTCATATTAAATTCATTGACTTTTTTGTCCACCACAGCTGCCATTTTCTCTCGCCACTGGTCTACAGATAATATACCAAAGGTGATGTTGTTGGCAACACTATAGTCTGTTTTTACCTCCTGTTGCTGGCTGGAAAGGGCAGCTACATGATAACCAAACCAAGCTTCTGCGCAAAGAAGTAGACTCAAGCCAATAATAAGCAAGGCGTTAGACAGGATTGGTTTTCTAATGACTTTCATGTGGGGAAATGAATTTTAGTATGGTCGACAAAATAAGGCCGTATAATACAAAGCTGATGAATATTATAAATCCTGGCTGGAGCGCAGTATTGTTGGTGGTAATAACATTTAAATCATCACTTTTTATATTCAGACTTTTTAATTGGCTGTCTAGTAGTCCGTTTAATCCAATGTAAACCATCAGTATAGCGATGACGATGACATCAGCCATGCTCCATTTACCTGATTGAAAGGCAAAATATCTGATGATCTTGTTCCTGGCGATTTTCTTTTTGCTTAGCAGATGAATACCGGTAGCACTAAGCTTCAAGACAGGGAAGAGAATGCTGAAGATCAATATTAAAATCCCCACCAGTACCGCATCTACAGCAGGCTGTGTAATCAATACCCTGACCACGTCTAAAATACTCTTGCTCTGAAAGAACAATACTTGATTCTCAAAGCGGACATGTTCGCCCAGGATCACGAAATCCACAGCTTTGATGCGTGCATCCACTTCAATCATAGAGGCTGTTAGTCCTATAAAAAGAAGAATAAATGCGAACATTAATGACATGATGAATAAAGTGGCATATAGATCAGCCCGTTTTCTTAACATCCACCAAAACGACAAAACGATGATGATGCAACCCAGCATTGCAAATGAGTAATTGTAGGTTTCAGTTCTGATCGTTGAGAGTGAGGAAATAAGTTTCTTGTTTAATTCTTCATTTGAGGAGGCTTGATATTTTTTATAGATTTTTTCATTTGCAGACTTTGTAGCGGCGAAAGTACTGTCCAGATATTCCGCCCTTTTAATGGCATCAAACTTGGACATTACCATTTTGCTGAGCTGTTTTTTATTTGTCGGGTTGTAAACTTTGGTAATGATTTCCTTGGCTAGAGAAGGAGCCTTTTCTCTGAAGTTGTCTGTGTTTACAAAGTTTTTAACCAAAAACTTCTTAATCTTTCCGTCTATCGTTTTTTTTGGCTTATTAATTAGCGCTTCGGCCTTATCAATAAGTGCGATGATGATTTGCTCAACTTCCTTATGAAGGTCTTTCTTTTGTTCAGGACTGAGTGTGAAATCACGGATCTGGTGACTTACAATCGCTGCTACTTTGTCCCGCCATTCCTCTACAGAGAACAGCCCGGAGCTAATGTTATTGATATTGGAGTATTCTTCTTTAATCTGTTCCTGCTGTTCTGAAAGCTGGTGTAACTTGTACCCGAAATATCCTTCAGCGCATAATAAAATTGCTAGGCCAAAAATCAGAAAAAGTTTCGAAAAAACAGGCTTCTTTCTGGAAGGAGTGAGTTCTTGCATCGGCTTGGAAATGGTGTTGTATTTAAGTAATAATTTAATGATGATATTTCCTGATTCATGTCTGACTTTAAATTCACCATGAAGGAGATATTTTATCTATTTTGTTGAACAATGCCAGATTGGAAATTGTTTTAAATCAACTATGAATGGATGCAAAAATCTATTGTGTATATCGGGTTGGCTTCGGCTGCTTTCCATTTTTTATAGAAGATGGTGGCTGACTCTGCTTTTTCAGGATCGCCTGTTCCGCGTTCCCGCTGAGTAAAACCATTTTGTTTGTCGTATTTTTTGCCGCCTTTATAATTGGCGTAACGCCTGGCACGGGTGTAACCCATTTGCAGGTATTTCCTGGCCAGGTCCATGCCGACAAAGTCTTTTTGCTGAAGGTATTTTTTAAAAAGCCTGAAGATCATTTTGCTGCTTTCTTTCGCAATGTCAGGTGTTCTGAACCTCCAATGTTGTCCGATTTCTGTTTTATAAGGCTCGCAAATCAGCACACCCTGTTCTCCTTTGCCGACGCGGTAAGCTTCCGGATTTGCCCGGTAATTTATATCTGCTTTCCAGGGGTAGCTTTCGAGATCAAAATCCAGGTAAGAGGGGTGGCGTTGCTTAGTCATCTGGGATACTAACAAATTGGTGGAAAGAAAAGTTCTGTGGTGATTAGCCGAAACTAGTTGCGGTTGGACTTGTTAATTAGAACGGTTAATGGATGTTAACTTGTTTATTCGGTGAGTCGGGGAGAACTATACTTTACTCACCGAATAACTCACCGATTATTACTGGATTTCGGGTAAGTTTTGGCGACCCTTTAAAATTGAAAAACCCTGTTTATCGTAGGATAAATAGGGTTAAAACGAAAAAGGCTTAGATTTCTCTAAGCCTTTCTGTGATCCCGCTGGAATCAGAATCTAGTCCTGAAATCAGCGTTTAAATAGTATTTAGTGTGGTTTTTAAAAGTGACTCACCTAATCACTCACCACTTTTTTATACGTTTTAACTGCAATTGGTATTCTATAAATATACGACTAGAATTTCGTTTATTAAAAAAGATAAGGTTCAATTTTCTTTAATTCTTATTCTCAGGTCATTTTACTTGATTGTCTTTTCTAAAGTTTTTCTTTTAGAATTTTCTGCTCATCATTCTAAACAGTTACAAATAAGTTGACTCTTGTTGAGCATCCTTATGTATTGGTATTCAGCTGCATAGTTTATTTGAGTATAACAGTGAGTTACTAAATTATAAGGCCAAAAATGAAACTACATATTATTTCAAATAATTAAGCTTTACCATTATGGCCAAGTCTGTAAACTCTGGTGCAAAATAGGTATAGGGCTGCCACTGGTTCCTTAGGTTTAGTTTCCAAATGTTCTGATTTATACTTAGTCTTGGTGACATAGCAACCGACGGCATATATTTAAGAAAATACTCTATTCCATATCCAATGTCAGACGGTTTCGTTTGTATCTCTGCCTCAAGTAGCACGCCATTTGCCCTGTTGCGAACCCATTCTACGGCTACAAAAAAATATTTCCCGGGTACAAAAATTTTATACTGGCCTAAATCTACCCTAATGGTTTTTTCAAAACTGCCAGCAACTTCCACAAGCCTGTCATTAAGCTCATTGCCAGGCTTCCCGGTCAGGCTGTCCACATCATAGAAGCGAAGCCTGAAATGCAATTTCCTCCCCAATTTTTTCGGACGTTCATATGCCGGAACTGCTTTCGGGTAGTCCTCAATGAGAATGTGCTGGTACAAGGTAACCTCATTCAGTACGGCTCCAGCCTGCTTCAGGTAGAACTTTTGTGCCAATTGCAGGTAGTTAGCAGAATCTATTCCAGTTTCCATACCTGCAAAGCGGTCAATAGAATCGGGTTCCACTTCGTTGAGAATGTCTTTTGCTCCAATCTGGCTTTTCTTCGATTCGGCAAGCGCTTTCTGAACGTTTAGAGTAATTGTGCCATCTGAAACAGTAAACACAGTTTTTTTTACCTGATAACCCATTCGGGAGATGCAAAGGCTATCACCTTGCTTCAGCGCCAAGTCTGCATGAACCTGTAGCAGGCCTTCTTTATCAGTAGCATAGGCAACGTTCTTCAAGAAAAAGGAAACCGTGGCATAGGGTACGGGCCTGTTAGTTTGCCCGTCAATCACCTTTATGGTTTGTTGCGCATAACAGGGCAAGTAACAAACTACAAAAAGTAAATAGAGGGGATGTAAATATCGTTTCATCATTTATATTCAGTCTACCATTTCAACATCTATCAAAATTTCAGTTTTTGCCTCAAGCGATTCACCCGAAATAGAGTCATGAGTCCATTTATACTGTTTTGTCCATTTACCCTCCGTGTCCCTGCACCAGTTCATGACATATTTTGGATCCACTTGATTCCATTTTGAGAAAAAATTGGCAGAAATGAAAGGTAAATAACTAATACGCATATAGTAGCTCGATTTATTGCGTGATAGACTCCGGGAATCAAATGAGTTCCAATCTCCTGTTAGATCTATTAGGACCTCATTAAAGGGAATGCGTAATCTTTCAATACCGACAAAGAATATTTTGTTGGGAGTGACAATAGCAAATTTAGATAAGTCTATGACATCGTCCCGAGAAGGATATTCATAGTACCGTGAATTGGGAGTTTCACGAGGAATAATAGGTCTGTACTCACCTTGGTTCAGGTAAATTTCCCTATTGAACAGTTCCCGGCCTGGTCCGCCCGTGGCGGTATCCACATCATATATATGCAGGATAAACCTTGATCGGTAACGAATGACCACATTTTCACAATAATATTTAGGCAGTTTTACTCGCTTTAGCCATAGTCCTGCTTTGGCTGCCACAAAGCCCTTGGCAATTTCCCTGAAACCGATTGAGTAAGCATTAGAAAAAGAATTGTTATTTCGATTTTTTTCGTAAAGCCATTTGGGTTTGGATTTTCGTTTGGAGATGGTTACAGTACTAAGTTGTCTTGCATTTTCAGAAAGGTAAATTACCATCCCATTAAGGAGGTCTCTAACAGCTATTTTTTTAGGAAAATAACGAATGCTACTAAAAGTAAGGATGTCTGTTTTGTTTGTTTCACTTAACTCTACAGTAAAAGAGCCATTCTTATCACTTTGGCCCACTACCTTTCCGTTTATGCTAAGGGTTACGCCATCTACTCCTTTCCTGCTCAGGCTGTCGACTACTTTGACCTGTACAACATCCTGTGCATAAAGCTGATTGGCATAAATAAAGAATATGAATATGAATAGCTTCATAAAATGAAATATAGGCAATATTATACTTTTTGTGTTAAATAAAGTAATATGTATTTGAAAAAATCAAATATTTAAATGAAAAAACCTCTCACTCTCTTATCGCCATTAATGGTTTTTATTACACTATTTTTTATTTTAGCCTGTAGCCAACCTGTGCCTATTTCTAGATCGGAAATAAATCAAGCATAAATTAATTCTTTATATGGCCAATAAACCATTGCCTGTAAGCCGTCCAGATAGGCATTAGACCTTTTTATATCTTCTTTAGTTCCGGTTAATCGTCCGGTTTTGGGATTCCAGCATTCCGGTTTGCATTCTTGTCCTGTAGTAATTTCCACACGATTTCTTTCTACTGTAATCCTTAAATAGATAGGGGCATCACCGCAAGCATAGTTTTTTTGCTTTTTCAAGTAGAAGAGCATACTGAAATTCGTTTTCATAATCAACTGATTTAAGGTTAAAAAAATGTAGCCTTGCAGTTAATGGACGTCAAGTCGTTTAATGAATGAACTTTCTGTATGTCATAAAGTTACGAGTTTATTCGGTGAGTCGGGGGAACTTCAATTTACTCACCGATTATTACTGGATTTCGAGTAAGTTTTGGCGACCCTTTAAAATTGAAAACCCTGTTTATCGTAGGATAAACAGGGTT
Source organism: Pedobacter gandavensis (assembly GCF_032677645.1). Lineage (GTDB taxonomy): Bacteria > Bacteroidota > Bacteroidia > Sphingobacteriales > Sphingobacteriaceae > Pedobacter > Pedobacter gandavensis_A. The sequence continues at coordinate 123,099 of NZ_JAVTSB010000013.1, forward strand.
AAAACGAAAAAGGCTTAGATTTCTCTAAGCCTTTCTGTGATCCCGCTGGGATTCGAACCCAGGACCACTACATTAAAAGTGTAATGCTCTACCAGCTGAGCTACGGAATCATTTATGTTCCCTTGTTTCGGGAGTGCAAAGGTAGAAAAATAAAATTAAGTTGCTAATTAATTTGAAAAAAAGTTGTGTTAATTTTCTGCGGATTCTGGTTTCCTTTTGTTTAATTATCGGTATTGCTTTAATAATCAAATATTTCTGTCGTTTTCGATAAGGTAATTAATTTGATATTTATTTTAGCAGCAATCCACAAAACAATGGAATAAAGCCCTTGTTAAGCAATCCAATCTGTTGAAATCGCAAAAATAACCCTGTTAACTGCCCCAGATCCTATTTCTGAAGATGTCGAAAGACTGTCTCAGATGGCGATTAAAGATCAGCAGCACCACCAAAACAACCAACCCCAAGCCAATTGCGGTAAAAATCTCCATGTTGGACAGTAAAATACCCTGCTTTTTAAAGTTTGCAGTAAGCTGCTGCATGGCTAGCTTACTGGCCTCATCCAGACTAAAGCCTTTGCTTTGGAACTTCTGCACATAGCTACTCAGCTGTTCCTGAATCTCAGGGCGCTCCGGAACGATGTTCTCCCTGAACTTGCTATAATGTTTCTGTTCCAGAAATACCTGTGCATTTTGCATCAGGCAAAAACCAATTGTACTGCCCCAGAATCTGCCAGTCACGCCAACAGTGCCGGAAAAGGGGGCAAGCTGCGCTGGAACAGCCGAAACTGTAAAAAGCACCAAGGGTACGAATAAAACGCCCACAGCGACCCCCTGGAGGATATAGGGTAATACAATGTCCTTTAAAGACACATCGGGGACAAAGAGAAAAGTGAACCATAAATGATAAATCGCCATCAGGCTAAATCCGAGAATGAAAATATACCTGGTTGCCACTGCACGTGAAAGCAGGATTGCTGCAATGAATATCCCGATAAGATCACCCAGCGCATTCAGATACTGAATATGCGCGACTCGTACCGGCTCCCAGTTCCAGACCTGACTCATCGTACTATGACAAATATTTAAACTCGCTCTGGAAATATAAAAGAGTACAAATAAAACTAAACCAGTTCGAAGATTCGCATAGCGGAAAACCCTCAGATCGAAGCAAGGGCGCTTCACCAACAACTGCCTCACCAGGAATAAACCCGAACTAACCGCTGTTATAGCTGTAGCAAGGATGATTTCAGCGGATTGGAACCAATATTTCTTTTCGCCATAGACCAATACAAATGCACCACAAAGAATCGCGGTATGTACCAACACAAAACTTGCCCAGTCCACTTGATAGAGTGGTGTTTTCTTATGAAAACGCTGACCGTTGAAAGTGATCAGTACCAATGCCACACAAACAAACTGGAAAAATGCAGAGCCATAAGCCATATATTTCCAGTCGTAATTTTCTAACAACCAGACCACAATGTTCATGATAAAAGGGGAGGCGATCAGCAAAGTGCCATAGGTAAGAGAAAAGACTACGATGGTGGCGTTTTTAGATTTGAATCTACTGAGGAGCAAGAGCCTCAATGGAATCCAGGGCAAGGCCATTAACACACCTTCCATCATTCTCAGCATAATAAATAGTACATAATCATGTGTATAGGCGGAAATGATAAAGGTGACTGCGGCCAGAAAATAGATCGCTATAAAGTAATTCCGGGTAGGAAAGAATTTAAATATTCTACTTTCAATCAGGATGGTGGCCAAAAAAGTGCCGTAAGTGACACTCATCGCATATTGCAAATCCTCGACCTCCACGTCCAGGAAGCTGGCAGAATAAGTCATATTGGAGGTGTACAATCCCAATAACACCATGGAATGCAACATACAAAAGATGAGCACGGCTTTTATGGCCCAATCAGGCATCCAGGGTTTAAATACAGTAGCCATCTCCGTTATTTCTGATGATTAGCAACCACAACTACGTTCATCCCTGCGCGTAAAAATTCAGTGTCCTTTGGGGATGCTGTTAGTTTTATACGGACTGGAATACGCTGTTCAATTTTAACAAAATTACCGGTTGCATTATCTGGAGGAAGCATAGAAAACCTTGCTCCACTTGCCGGAGAGAATGATTCTACAACACCACTAAACACCTGATCGCCGCTGGCATCTGCTTTAAAAGTAACCGGCTGACCAATTACCAGCTGTCCCACCTGCGTTTCTTTATAATTCGCCGTAATCCATTTCTCCTGGCTCACCACAGAAACCAGGGTTTGTCCTTCTTTGACTAGCTGTCCGGGTTGAATGGTTTTTTTGCCCACCCAACCATCATAAGGGGCGGTTAAAATGGTGTAAGATAGATACAAGGTCGCATTGTCTACCGCTGCCTTCTTGCCACCGATCACTGTTTTCGCTACCGGTACGCGGGAAGAAGCTTCTGAAGTACTCAGGGCGGTGGACTGCAAACTATGCAGAATTTCCTGATAATGAGCTTTGGCGGAGTCATAATTTGACTTCATCGTTTCCAGCTGTTGTTTCGTCGCCGCATCTTCTTTTAAAAGAGCAGCATAACGCTTATATTCTTCTTCCGCTTTCCAGACCTGTGATTTTGCCGCATCCAGCTGAGATTGTTGAACCGCAGTATTACTTCTGGTGGTCGCTACGTTTCTTTGCAATACACTAACGCTCTCTTTTGCGTTTTCAATTTCGGACAAAGCCATGTCCAGATGGGCCTGATATTCTCTGTTGTCGATGACAATTAAGGTGTCGCCCTTACGTACAAACTGGTTTTCTACGTATTTTACTTCTTGTACATAGCCGGTAATCCGAGTCACTACAGGTGTCACATACTGATCAATTTGTGCGTCATTAGTTTCCTCATTGTTGTTGTAAAATATGAAAAACCACACGCCCATAATCAGGCCTCCAGCAGCAATTAAACTGGCAAGAATCGTAAATAAGGTGTGGAAGGGGCCATGCGGTGCAGGCGCTTTTGATGTACTCATGGTAAGGTGCTGATTTATAATTGTCCTGCTGCGTAACGCAATTCGTAATGTTTCATTAGGGCGTCAATACGCGTGGATACAACATTGTATTTTGCCTGGAGTAAGGCATTGTCTGCATCCAGCATGTCGGTAACCAGGGCCAGCTGATTCAGGTATTTCAATTTGATGATCCTATAGTTTTCAGTAGCTAGTCTTTTTGCTTTCTCCGTAACCGGTAACTGATCTATAATCTCCTGGTATTGGGTGTATTGTCTGAAAACAGCGTCGCTGATCTGATTCCTCAGAATTTCAGTATTTGTCTTTTCTTCTTCAATTCTTTGCTCTGCCAGCTTCATTTTGCTTTTATTCTTGTACAAATTAGAAAGGCTGAAATTGGCTTCTATCCCGATTTTACCCAAAGTATAGCCTTTGTTATTTGCCGGAAAGAACAAGTAATTGGGATAATTATAGCCATAAGAGCCAAATAAAGAGAGTTTTGGGAAGTAACTGCTATTCGCCAGCCGATGTTCTGTCAGCCGAATAGCCTCCTGCTTTTTGGCAATTCCCATTTCTTCTTTTTGTAAACCAGCTTGCAGGTATTCATGATAATTACCAATAATCAATGAGTTGTTTATTAGTGAACTAGTGTCCAGTTTCAAATTGTTTTCTTCAGGTAATTCCAGTAGCGTTTGCAAGTTGTGAAGGCCAATAGCGATGTTTCTTTTGTTGGATAGCAAGCGTAATTGCATATCGGATAACTGTAATTCGGCCCTTAATACCTCATTACCCGTTACCGTTCCATGTGCTTTAAAGGCCCTGACTTCCTTTAAACGATCTTCTTCTTCCTTGATGTTTTCTAAAATCAGTTGCTGGAATTCCATCAATTTAAACACCCCCAGATAAGTGGCTACCACTTCAATCTGTATGTCGTTTACGGTCTTCTGAACATTCAGAACGCTGATTTCCTGTTCCTGTCTGGCTTTCCTGATGCTGTATTTCAGCTGTCCGCCATTGTAGATTGTCATACTGGCCGAGGAAGTCAGGTCCGCCTGCTCCGGGATGGTGGCAGTAACCATTTTGCCACTCAAGCCATGCTTATACTCGGTAATGTCGGTGATTCGGGCATAAGAAGCGTGGAAATCCAGATCCGGAAGCTTCATTTCTTCTTTTACTCTTGTTTCTCCTGCCGCAATTTCCTGTTGCACTCTGGATTTATGAACCGATTTATTGTGTTCAGCAGCGATGAGTAAGGCTTGTGGTAGCGTTAAAAGGTGTTGTGCTTTAACAGGGATCATGATAGTTCCTGTTAATAGTAAGGTGCCGAGGATACTTCTCTGTTGACAGATCAAGGCATTAAATGATTCCCTTGCAATAAGGGGGAGCTTTTTCATTGTGTAGAATTTTCATTACAAAGTTGCAATGATTCAAGTTGGCTTGATTATCTTTGCTGGTCAAATGTTTATTCATTTCCGCCATGGCTAATATTCATAAAGATTACTATTTAACAGAGGTTGATAAGGCTCCGGAAACCATCTATTGTATGCACGACCTCATGGGAGAACAGGATATTTCCGCCCATAAGCACCTTAAAGGGCAGTTTCTGTACACAGAGGGGGGAGTGGTGCATGTGAGTACGGAGCAAAAGACGTATTTCTTACCGGCCAGGCATTATATGTGGATTCCGCCTGGGGTGGTACACAGCATTCATCCAAGTTCTGCAGATGTGACGATGAGGAACCTCTATTTCCCGGTAGAGGCCAATGAAAACGCCTTTTATGCGCAAAAAGGGATTTACCCGGTCAATGATTTACTGTTGCAAATGATCATATTCAGCAACCGCTGGAGTGGAGATATCGACCAGACCGACACAAGTTCTTATCGCTTTGCACTGGCCTTAAAGGCGATTTTACCAGAGGTGAGCTTGTATAAATTACCCCTGGCGCTACCTTATGCGAAGGACAAACGACTGGATTCAGTCATCAAATATATGGCTGAAAACCTGGCAGAGGCCATCGTATTCCCTGCATTGGCCAGCAAATTCGGACTGAGTGAAAGAAGTCTTTCCCGTCTTTTTCAGGGTGATGTAGGTATGTCGTTTATCCAATATCTTAGTATTCAAAGAATGATGCTCGCAGTACAGCTGTTGCTGGAGGATAAAATGTCTGTGAAGGAAGTCGCCTCCATGGTCGGTTACAATAGTATTCCTACTTTTAGCACCACTTTTTATAAAACACTGGGCGTTAGACCATCCGAATATGTGAAAATGAAAGGGGTCTTAGGCTTAGATACTATGCTGGCATAATAAGATATGCAATTGGCCGGATAGGATACCTTTTGGCTGATTATTGCGGATAGATTTGTGTTTTAAACCAAATGTATGTACGCAGATAGAATACTGAGGGAGGATGTTATTTCTAAAATAATGAGCTCAGAAGAAGCCGCAAAGCTCTTTAAGGATAGGATGGTGGTGGCTTCCAGTGGGTTCACCAAAGCCGGCGATAGTAAAGCCGTATTAGCTGCATTAGCAGAACGCGCAAAAACAGAACCGCTTAAAATCACCTTAATGACCGGCGCTTCTCTGGGACATGGTACCGATGGTGCTTTGGCCGAAGCAGACGCCCTTTCTTTACGTCTTCCTTTCCAGGTAGACCCTATTCTGCGAAAGGCAATTAATAAAGGAGAAGTCTTATTTATCGACCAGCATTTGGGAGAAACCGTGTCACTTTTGAAGTCAAACCACTTTCCTAAAATCGATATCGCCGTATTGGAAGCCACGCGGATTGAGGCAGACGGGAGTATCATACCGACCACATCTGTAGGTAATTCGGCTTCTTTTGCTGCATTGGCAGATCAGATCATTATAGAGGTTAATCTGGCGGTTCCTTTTTCCGTTTGTGGATTGCACGATATGTTTTCTGCCGGGCAGTATCCGAACCGTTCTGAGATCCCGATTGTATCGGTTGCAGATCGCATCGGTCGCACTTCCATTTACATAGATCCTAAAAAGATTGTGGGGGTGGTGATCACCAATAAAACGGATAGTCCGGCAGAAATTGCGCCACCAGATGAGGCAACTAAAGCCATCGCTAAACACCTGGTGAACTTCTTCTCTGCAGAGGTAGCGAAAGGAAATCTGTCGAAATCATTACTTCCATTACAAGCAGGTATAGGTAAGGTAGCCAATGCAGTATTGCATGGTTTTATGGATGGGGATTTTGAAAACCTGACCATGTATTCGGAAGTCTTGCAAGACAGTACATTTGATTTGCTGGACTCCGGGAAAATGACTTTTGCTTCCGGATCTTCGATCACGGTTTCAGAAGAATACTATCAAAAGATATTCAACGATTTCGAAAAATATAAAGATAAGGTAGTCCTGCGTCCGCAGGAGATTAGCAATGCCGGAGAGGTGATTCGTCGCCTTGGCGTAATTACCATGAACACCGCATTGGAATGCGATATCTATGGCAACGTAAATTCCACCCATGTGGCCGGAACAGATATGATGAATGGAATAGGGGGCTCCGGTGATTTCGCCCGTAATGCTTACCTGAGTGTCTTTGTGACGCAATCCTCCGCAAAATCTAATACCATCTCACGGATTGTTCCGATGGTTTCCCATGTTGACCATACGGAGCATGACGTGGATGTGATTGTAACGGAACAGGGATTGGCAGATTTACGCGGTTTGGCGCCCAGACAACGCGCTAAACTGGTCATCGAAAACTGTGCCCATCCGGATTACAAAGCAGAATTGCTGGATTACTATGAAAGAGCCTGTGTGCGAGGCGGACAAACACCGCATTTGTTAGAAGAGGCATTTTCCTGGTATGGTCGCCTGCGCGAAAACGGAACAATGATGAAGAAGTTTGCAGATTAAAGATCTGCAAACTCCCAGGCGCTTTGGTAAGCATTAACTGCTTCTGCATAGCTGATGAAATCAGCGTAAAAAGGAAGGCGGGATAAAGTGGCACTGTCACCAATGACCACGAGTTTCTTTCTGGCTCGGGTCATGGCTACATTCATCCTCCGGACATCGGAAAGGAAGCCTATACTGCCTTCATTATTGCTCCTGGTCATACTGATATAGACCATATCGCGTTCTTGTCCCTGGAAACTATCAATAGTATTCACCGTGATTTTATTTGCATAAGCCATCAGTTCTGGCGAATGTAACATCAATTCCTTCATCAGTAAAACCTGCTGTTTATAAGGCGATATCACTGCAATGGTAGGAAAGTTTTCAGCGGTATAATGGGTGCCAAGTGTGTTAACGAGTTGGCTCAGGTGTTTAAATAAGAATGTCGCTTCTTCTGGATTGGTGGTACTGGTGCCTTCAGATTTCTCTTCAAAGCCACAACCCGCAGTATCTAAGAATGCCAATGGTGCTTCTTCGGAAAACAACACGTGTTTCGCTACTGAATCGTGCGCTTTCAATTTGTTTTCATAAAATACCTGAGATGAATAACTCATGATGGTCTCATGCATACGGTATTGCTCTTCTAAAAGCGTTACTGCTTCCGGGTGTAATGCGGTCGTTTTTTCTAGCAAAGTAGTACTGAGGCCTGCTCTGGCGGCTTCGTTGGACTTTATCGTTGGTGAAAGCTGACAATGATCACCGGCAAATATAACTTTATGCGCTTTCAGGATCGGAATCCAGCAGGCGGGCTCTAAAGCTTGTCCGGCTTCATCAATCACCACCGTGTGGAATTTAAGCCCGCGAATGGTATAATGGTTGGCGCCAACCAGCGTAGCGGTCACTACCTGTGCTTTACTGAGCAGATCATCGATCATATATTGCTCGGTATTGCCTACTTCTTTCATGATTTTATATGCTTCATCAAAGAGTGCTTTACGCTGTTCTTTTTCCGCACGCCCAAAATTCCGCTTGTATTTATGGGCCATGTTTTTATACTCATTGGCCTGTTTCTTTAAGGCACGGATTTGTTTCATACTGTCGTGTTCCGACAGCTTTCCATCCAGGGTTAAAGACAACAGCTTTTCTGATACTCTGGCCGGATTTCCAATACGCAATACATTCAAACCTTCTTCATCCAGTTTTTCTGTGAGTAAGTCTACCGCAGTATTGCTGGGCGCAACCACAAGAATCTGTTTATGATCTTGCTTGATTAACGCTTTTATAGCTTGTACAAGTGTAGTCGTTTTTCCTGTTCCCGGAGGCCCATGGACAATAGCCAATTCCTGCGCAGCAAGAATTTTATCTACAGCCTGTTGTTGTACCGTGTTTAATTTTGGAATGGTATAATGAGCTGCCTGATTAGAAAAAGTAGGACTGGCCTCACCGGTCAGTATCTTGATCAACCGACTGTCTTCTGATTTTTCCAATCCTGTAGCAGCCTGTTTCAATGCGTTTTGCATTTCATCATAGCTGTTGTTATCGAACAACACATCTATACCCAGCTTGCCGTCACGAGTCCATTCTGGTAGTTCATCCGTCTTTAAAGTGATCTTTAAGCGGTTGCCACTTTGATGGGTAATGGTTCCTTCTACACGATCTTTTGGATCATGATTAGAGAACAAAACTGCCGAAGCACCAAAGCGTAGCTGATGCGCAAGCTCCTGATGTGTAGTCCGTTCAACCTCTACAGTTAAATAATCACCGCGGCTCATCTCTGAACCTCTGATAGCTATCGGGTACCAGGATAATCCGTTTGCTCTACGGGTAGTTACGGAAGAAGATTCTGTTAATTTTAAGTAAGACCTTAAGTCTTCTTCGCGTTCAATCTTTAATAGCGCTAAGAGTTTTTTGAAATATTCCAAAAGTGGGTTATGCTAGTTGTTTTTCCATGATATAATCTTCCATTAAGAAGCCATCGCCAATGTCGATATTCTCTTCTCCGACTTGTTCAAAGCCTATGTTTTTGTAAAACTGGAAGGCAGAATTGTCACGGTTTACGTTCAGAGACAAGGCGGTGTTTTTATTGTCTTTGGCGATTTCTGAGATGGTTTTCATCAGTAATTTACCGACACCCTTGCCCTGAGCTTCAGGAAGTAAATAGATTTTGTGGATTTTTGTTGTCGGTAAACCTTTATAATTCAATTCATAAGAGGCATATCCTAAATCATCTGTTTCATCTTTTACCAATAAGAAATGATGGCCTTTTTGGGCTACCTGCTCGGTTAAAGCAGCGGTACTGTACATCATTTCCAGCATATAGCTGATTTGTTGAGGGGATAAGATGGCGCCAAATGTAGCTGGCCATGTTTTGTTGGCGATCTTCTGGATCACCTGGAAATCATTTGCTGTAGCGGTATAAATGTTAAGCATAGTTCTTAATATGTCGCCCCTTGTGAAGAGCTATTAGCGTTAAAAATTCAGGAAAGCTTATAAATGTATTTAGAAAGAATTAGCTTAACAACTAATCGTTCAAAAATGATAGAAGGTTAACAATGACCGAATCGGGGAGCTGAAAAATTTAATACCTTTATCCCATTAAAACGAAAACTATATGAATACTGAAAAAGCCATTCTCGCAGGCGGTTGCTTTTGGGGGGTAGAAGAATTATTTCGCCACCAGCCAGGTGTAATTTCAACAGTTGTAGGATATACCGGTGGTGATGTTCCTAATGCAACTTACCAAAACCATGGAACGCATGCCGAAGGAATAGAGATTATATTTGACCCTTCAATACTAACATACCGTGGTCTTTTGGAATATTTCTTTCAGATTCACGATCCTACAACAAAAAACAGACAAGGAAACGACATCGGTACTTCTTACCGTTCAGCGATCTTTTTTGTGGATGAGGCACAGCAGGAAACTGCAACAGCTTTAATCGCAGAATTGGAGGCTTCTGGTAAATGGCCTGGTAAATTTGTGACGGAAATTGTTCCGGAAACTGATTTCTGGAATGCAGAAGAAGACCATCAGGACTATTTGCAAAAACTGCCTTATGGCTATACCTGCCATTTCGAACGTCCTGACTGGAAACTAAGCTAGTTGAAAAAATAAATTATATCTTTTGATCAGGAGGATTATTGAATAGGGTTTGCAGCGTTTTGCTGACTGAAGGTTTACTGATGTCAACCAGGGTATATTGATCCAGGTATTGGTACAACGCGTTTTGCGCCCCATTCAATATTCCTTTTAGTCCGCAGTTTCCGGCAAGGATACATAGCGGGCTTTCGCAATTGATCAGTTCTTCATCCTGCTCCAGCAGGCGAACCAACTTTCCAATCCGATACGTTTCCGCAGAATCGAACAGGCGTAAACCGCCGCCCCGGCCTCTTTGGGCATCAATAATGTTTTGATTAGAAAGAAACTGAACCACTTTAACCAGGTGATTTCTGGAGATCCCGAACTGGTCTGCCAGCTCAGTAATGGTTGTTGCCGGCAGGTTTGCTGGCTTGCAACTCATATACATCAGGATTCTCAATCCGTAATCGGTAAATTGGTTCAGTTTCATAATATGGCAATTAATTCATTTGAATCGTCTGTGGGCCAAATTCTTCAAAGAATAACTTTTTACGATCTACGCCTAAAGCCGACAGGTCGTTCATTGTTTTTTCAATAAATGGTTTGGGGCCGCAAAGATAGTATTCTGCTTCTGGTATCAGGATCATTTCGCTGATTTCAGCAACATCCAATCGCCCTGCGCGACTATCATTTGACAACTGATTTTCTTTTGATCCAGATTCCATATTTTCATAGAAAACAATATGTTCAAACCAATCGTGTGCTGCTTGCCAGGTGTTAATCTGATCACGGAAGGCATGTACGCTTTCCGAGCGACAAGCATGTGCCCATTTTACCTGGCGCTGCTGATCGGATTTGGTTAGAAAATCCAGAATTGAAACGAATGGTGTTTGGCCTACACCGCCGCTTAAAAGTACCAGAGGCGTGGTTTGGTTGGTGTTTAATACAAAATCTCCGGCAGGGGTGGTTGCTTCGATTACCGCGCCTTCCTCAATTTGATTATGTAGGTAGTTAGATACGGTTCCACTTTCTTTCTCCTCATTTCCAGGTTCTCTTTTTACTGAAATGCGGTAGTAGCTAGAATTTGGTGCAGAAGAGATGCTATATTGACGCGGCTGGTAAATTCCTAAAGCCGTTATAAACACTTTAACGCTTAAATATTGACCCGGTTGGTGTTCCGTTACTTCAAGTCCATCTTCCGGACGTAAGTAAAAGGACGTAATTTCATCAGATTCAGGCACTTTTTTATCAATGATGAATTTTCTCCATCCCGTCCAGGCGCCTTTTGCGGATGCTTTCTGTAAGTATATAGACTTTTCAAGATTGATCATTAAATCTGCCAGCTGCGTATAAGCTTTAGCCCATGCGGTAATCAAATCAGGACTAGCCGCATCGCCAAGAACTTCTCCGATAGAAGCCAGTAAATGTTTTCCTACGATGTCGTATTGTTCTGCGGTAATTTGTAAACTGGTATGTTTATCACCGATTCTTTGAAGTACAGGTAGGAGTACGCCCGGGTTTTCAATGTTCTCCGCATACGCAAGAACAGCAAGTGCTAATGCCGTTTGCTGTGTTCCGTTTTGCTGATTTCCCATGTTGAAGGTATTCCTTAATTCCGGGTTATGTTGGAACATTCTTTTATAAAAATGTTGCGTTAACAATAGACCATGTTCTCTTAAAATTGGGACTGTGGCCTTGATTAAGCCTATTTCTGTTGTACTAAGCATAGTGGTTTTTTAAAGTTGCATCAAAAGTACAACTTTAAAACTGAGGGCCTAATAATTGGAAGATTTTATCAGGATATTACATTTTACTGATAATAGAAGTAAGGGGAGAAATAGCATCAATGCCAGGCTTGCAGATGCTTAAATTTGAATTGTAGAATTAACTGAATATATTTAGATAGTATTAACCAGTACTACCGAACCCTAAAAACATAACCATGGCAACTATTAATCCTTACTTAAACTTCCAGGGAAATACGGAAGAGGCATTTAACTTTTATAAATCTGTATTTGGCGGAGAGTTTATGATGGTTCAGCGCTTTAAAGACACTCCTTATGGAGATAATATGTCTGAAGAAGATAAAGAGAAGATCATGCACATTGCTTTCCCGATTGGCAATGGAAACGTATTGATGGGCACTGACGCACTTGCTTCGATGGGGCAGACGCTCAACATCGGTGATAATTTTTCTATCAGTATCAGTGCGGATAGCGAAGCAGAGGCCGATAGTCTTTTTGCTGCGCTTTCTCCCGGGGCAAATGTGGTGATGCCTTTAGAAAAAGCTTTCTGGGGTGCCTATTTTGGCATGCTGACCGATCAGTTTGGCATCCAATGGATGGTGAATTTTGATTATCATCAAAAGTAATCAGCATTTAGTAAATGAACTTTACATCTAACATCATCCAGATTGCTTTTCTTTAATAGGAGCAAAGCAATCTGGATGATATTGGCCAACCTTGCTAAATTGCTTAATTTAGGCCATTAAATTAGAGCAAACATACTTCATGAGTAGATTAAAATTAGGCTGGATAGGTCTTGGAAATATGGGAACCCCAATGGTAAAGAACTTACTAAAGGCTGGGTTTGATGTGGTTGTTTTCAACCGTACGAAACAAAAAGAAGAAGAATTGATCGCCCATGGTGCTACAAGTGCTCCAAATCCGCAATCATTACTGGAAACCTGTGATATCGTATTTACGATGTTGGCGGATGATCAGGCAGTGAAAGCCGTTTTTGAAGGAGATCATGGTTTAATAACTAAAGCTGCTGAAGGGAAAATGATCATTGATATGAGTACGGTTTCACCGGATACTTCTAGATATTTATCGGAAGCCTGCGAAAAGGCTGGACTGGATTTTCTGGAAGCACCGGTATCTGGCAGCGTTAAACCTGCACAAGACGGCACCTTGATTATCCTTGTTGGTGGAGCTGCTACTGCCTACGAAAAAGCAAAACCTGCTTTTGAAGCTTTAGGAAAGTTGTCTATCCATGTTGGAGGGGCAGGAGTAGGCAGTTCTGCTAAGTTGGCTATCAATTATTTGCTGGGACTAAACTTGCAGGGACTTGCAGAAACGGTACTGTTTGCCGAAAAGAACGGCGTTAGCAAAAGTGATATGTTGACGATTATCAATGAAGGGGCTTGTGGAAATGGCATCACAAAACTCAAAACACCCTCGATTCTAAATGAGGAGTATCCAGCTGCTTTTGCATTGAAACATCTGGTTAAAGACCTTAGACTGGCTAAAGAAGCCGGATTAGTGGCGCCATTAATTGATCCTTTGTTTAATAGTTTCCAGCAGGCACAAAAAGAAGGCCTTGGTGAAGAAGATGTAATGGCAGTGATCAAGTCGCTGGCTAAAAAGCATGATGATTTGCAATAGCAAGGAATTATCCATAGCAAAAGCAAAGCTGGAACTTACAGGCGGATGGCGAGGCTTTTTCAACAAACTCTGCTCTGCTTCAACCTGTGCTGTATGAGGGGATTCCTGCGATGCTGAAAATCGGGATTGCGGAGGAAGAGCGTCGGGGCTCCTTTTTGATGGTACATTGGGACGGGCATGGCGCAGTCAGGGTTTTGAAGCATGCTCCGGATGCATTACTGATGGAGAGGGCAACTGGCCAAGGTTCTTTAAAGGAAATGGTATTAGCTGGTAAAGATGATGAAGCCAGCAGTATTATTTGTGGAGTAGTTACTAAACTACATAAAGCTACAGCTATACCAACGTTGCCGCTTATTCCTTTACAAGAATGGTTTAAAAAAAAGAGGAAGGAAGCTTTCGCGACCTTCCTCCTTCAAATTAACTAAAGTACAAATCTAGTAATTTTTATATCCTAATGGGGTTAGTACTAGTTTTTAGGCTGTACTCTACCTGATTTTCTATCCTGACCTCTACCAATCACATATCCTGTTCCTGCACCAACAACACCACCGATAATGGCACCTCTAGCATTGTTTTTGTCTACCAGGATACCACCGATAGCTCCGGCACCAGCACCAATTGCGGCACCTTTAGCTGCCTGACTCCATCCTTTTTTCTTAGCAGGAGCAGCTACTGTATTTGATGACGACGAAGAAGAATTAGATCTTCTTTCTGCAGCATCATTACGCTCGGCTAAAAGAAGTGTTCTTTTTTCTTCTCTTAAACGTGCAGTTTTAATTTCTTCTTCTTTTACCTGTGCAATTTTCTCTTTTTCAAGTGCATCAGCTCTTTTGAAACTATCCAATCTCAGACTATCTTTTACAGCAACAATCGCTTGTTGTTTGATCATCGCCTCCTCTTTGGCATTATTTGAACATGCAGATAATAAAATCGCTAATGCCGCTACTGAAAATATCTTTTTCATAATTTTGAATATTGTTTACACTTGGTAACCTGTAAAAATGATGCCAAACTCTTTATTTGCCGGAACAAACTCAACATAAAGTAGCTGAAATGTTACGAATAAAAGTCGCTTTTAAACGGTTCTTTGTGTATAAATCGTTGATTGTCAAACTAAAAATTAACTGTGTGATTTGATGCAGTTTTTTTAAACAACATAAATGTAACTGCTGTTTCAGTTTGCCTAAAATTCCTGTTTTTAGGTCTATTTATTTTAAAAAGTCCTCTTATGGCAGGTAACACAGGTAGTAACATCATACCTGCCAAACTATTGTCGGGTTAATTCCATAACAGCATCGGGATCATTCCCCAATAGATCAGCACTGCCACCCACTGTAAAGAGAAAATCAAAGCGATAACTGCAACACCATTCCAGGTTTCATCATGTTTTCTTTTGATACATCTCCATAACCCAAATAATAAACCAAGCGGAAGAATTGCTGTGACCACCGCCAGACTAACACTCGCAGCAGTTACATCCCCTAAGGAGGTAAAATCTTGCATCAGAAACAGGGGTACAAGAAGTAACAAAGCCAGAATACAAAGGAAAGGAATTGCAATGGGCTGTTGTAAAAAGCGCTTTCTATTGGATAACAATTTGATCAAGCCTGCGACAAAAAGATAGATTATACCTATTAAGCCAAAGATCAGACTCATATACATGGTCCATAAATACAGGGAACTGATCTTTTTATACGTTTTAAAGCCATCGGTAATGCGTCTGTTTTGCGTAGAATCGGTATAGAACACCTGAGCATCCCAGATCTTATCATCAGATTTAAATAAATGATAATGTGTTGGCTTCAATATTTTAGTTTCTTTTTGCAGCTGGCTGAAAACCAAATGATCATTTTTAGGAATAACAGTGACAAATCCTGTAAGCAGATCTACATAAGCCATCAATTTAAACGCATCTCTAACAGCAACATAATTTCCTGCCCAATTTTGAATATCCACAGGCATGGGGCCTGTAGCGCTGGTCTTTTGCTTTTTTAAGTTTAAAGACTGGAGCAAAATCTTATTGAACACCTCGTAATCTGCAGTTTCAGCATCCATATTATGAGCAATAAAGAAAGCTTTCTTTTCTTTAGGGAAGAGGTATATCATCGCATGATAGCCAGGCGCATTCCCGGCATGAGCCAGGCCAATTACCTGGTGACGGTCTCTTGTCATCAAACCTTCGGCATAACCAACTGCTAAACCGTGTTGCTTAGACTCGGTTTCTGAATCAGGATTCCCCATAGCAGCCAACAGATCTTTGCGAATAAATGAGTACCCGCGGAGATTGCCATTAGTCATTAGAAACTTCAGGAAAATCCCCATATCATAAGCCGTAGTGGTAAACTGGCCGGCAGGTCGGAGGTAAATGGCTGTTGCTGCCTGAGTTTTCATTTGATCAAGATGTCCCATGGCCAGGCGCGGATCAGCATTTTTACCAACCTGCGTTACAAAGCCGAAAGTGCTTTCCGCCATACCAATCGGTTTTAAGACATAAGTATCCAGATACTCTTCGTAGCGTTGTCTGGTAATAGCCTCTATGACCATCCCTAACAAGGTATAACCCATGTTAGAATAGACAAACTGAGAACCCGGGCGACTGTGGATCTCCAAAACGGAAAGGTCTTTGCTAAAATTATTAGCTAAAGGTGTGTTTGGTGTCACTTCTCCGGAAAACAGTTGCCAAAAACGCTGGTTTTCCAGTCCGGAAGTATGGTCTAATAAATGTCTAACGGTTACCGGGCGACTCGCAGACCAGGGGTTTTTAAACCGAATATCCGTTAAAATTTCCGCTACAGGCATATCCAGACTCAATTTATTCATGGTAACCAGCCTGAAAATACCAGTCGCAATCAGTGTTTTGCTGATGGAACCGACCTGAACCTTGTCGGAGATAGACAATACTTGTTTTGTAGCTGCATTTTTAAGACCGCTGGCATCTGTCGAAATGCGGCCAAGGGAATCTACTGTAGACCAGACCGCTCCGGTTAATTTTTCTTTTGCAAGCGCATTGGTTATATTTTGATGTAAGCTTATTTTTGAATCTTGAGCAGTAGTGGATAGGCTAAAAAGGCACAATAGAACGCTTAGTGCAGGTATTTTGATCATATTTTGCAAAGCTATCCATAATTATGAAAATCTAAGCCTATCTATTATTTATAGCTTATGAATTGATCTCCATCCTTAAAAACGTAATTGCAAAAGAAGATTTCTTATAAACGCAGTTCGGAAATTGATTTACGGCTATATCGTCGTCTTGTATGGTAAACACCTATATTTAGCTATTAAAAATAGCATAGTTCCTTAAAATAAATATCTATCAGGACAGTTTTACTGTTTATACAAACGCGCTTCTTCTAAATCCAGACTGCTTTCCAGGTCACGAATCACCTCATCATCATACTGTTTTGTGGCGCGCAATTTATTCAGCTCGGTTCTTCTCATGGTGATCAGATCCAGCATAATCTTACCGTATAGCTTTCTTACAGAAGCGACCTGTTGTCTTTGCTCAGTCAAAGTCTGTTCTGTTGCATTGATACTGCGTTCCAGTTGTTCCTTGATTCTCGCAATAGTTTCATATTCCTTCATTTCCTGATGGTATTTATTGTTCAGGAAAGTCACAGATTCTTTGGCAAGTTGCAATCTGATCGCTTCTTTTTGTAGATCAAAAGGAACATGGTCGTCTGTTTCTTCTACTTTTAATAACCTCAGGAAGATAGGAAGGGTAAGTCCCTGGAATACTAAGGTTACCAAAATCACAATGAAAGTGATGAACAAGATCAGATTTCTATGCGGAAAAGCCTCGCCATTGTCTAAAGTCAAAGGAATGGCTAAGGCGGAAGCCAAAGAAACTACGCCACGCATTCCTGCCCAACCAATAATGAAAGGCAGCTTTAATCCCGGGCTTTTCTCCGAGGCACGGATTTTCGGACTCAATAATCTAGGTAGGAAAGTAACCACATAAACCAGAATGATCCGGGCAACGATCACAATTCCACTAATGATTAATCCGTAATGAACGGCCTCCTTAATAGAATAACCATCTAATGCGGCCACGATTACCGGTAATTCCAGTCCAATCAGGATGAAAACAAAACCGTTCAAAAGAAAACCTACAGTTGCCCATACTTCCTTGGTTTGTATTCTGGTATGGTAATTTAGAAAATCGTTGGAACGGAAGGACAGAAATAAACCACCACTTACTACAGCTAAAACGCCCGACCAGTGGAATTCCTCCGCAACAATATACATTAGATAAGGCGCAATTAAAGTGATTGGCGTGGTGATGCTCGATGATTTTGCCCAATACCTCAATACCAGATACAATATGTGTGCGATGACCAGGCCAACAAATACACCCATAACAGCCAGTACCACAAAGTCTGTTGCCGCTTTTTGGAAAACAAACTGACCAGTCAGGATAGAAGCCAATGCAAATCTGAAAACAGTAAGCGAAGCTGCGTCATTGACCAGACTTTCGCCCTCCAACATCGTTAAACCTCTTTTTGGCATATTTACACCCTTCAATACCGAAGTGGCTGCTACCGCATCTGGCGGAGAAATGATCCCACCTAATAAAAAGCCTAAAGCAAGTGTAAAGCCCGGAATGATACTTACAGAAAAGTAAGCGATGGCCATAGAAGTAATCAGCACCAGGCCAAAACCCAGTAATAATATCGATCTTTTCCATTTCCAGAACTCGTTCCAGGAAGTGTACCAGGCGGCTTCAAATAGTAGGGGTGGTAAGAATATCAGGAATACAATATCAGGGTCAATGCTTATTGCAGGGATGCCAGGGATAAAACTGATGCCCAATCCTCCGATAACCAGGAAAATAGGATAGGAAATTTTCCATCGTTGACTCAACAAATAGAGGAGTGCCATTGCAAAGAACAAGGCGAGGATCAGCAGTAAATTGGCGTGTATCATGGACAAAAATAGAAAAATATCACTTTCTTTCTCCAACTTGTTGTCGCCACATGGCATAATATAATCCTTTCTGCTCCAGCAGTTCTGCATGAGAACCCGACTCAGAGATCTTTCCTTTCTCTAAAACATAGATCACATCGGCATGCATAATCGTCGATAAGCGATGCGCAATAACCACCGTAATCCGCTCCCTGCTCATCGAGAGGTCGCGTATGGTAGAAGTAATCTCTTCTTCGGTTAAAGAATCCAGAGCGGAAGTAGCCTCGTCGAAAATGAGTAATCTTGGATTTCTCAATAAAGCCCTCGCAATCGAAATTCTTTGTTTTTCTCCTCCGGAGAGTTTCAATCCACCTTCTCCCAATAGGGTATCCATTCCTTTTTCGGATTTTGCCAGGAGGTTGGTACAGGAAGCTTTATCCAGGGCCAACAGCAATTCTTCTTCCGTAGCGTCTCCTTTGACAAACAAAAGATTCTCTTTAATCGTGCCTGCAAAAAGTTGAGTATCCTGTGTTACAAAACCGATTTGTCGGCGGAGTTCATTGTAACGGATCTCCGTTGAAGGGATATTATTAAACAGTATCGCACCCGAAACCGGCCGGTATAAACCCACCAGTAGTTTAACCAGCGTCGATTTCCCTGAGCCGGAAGGGCCAACAAAAGCAATCGTTTCTCCGGTATTGACATGAAAAGAAATATCGTCAATCGCATTCGTCTGTGCCGTCTTATGGCGAAAAACCACTTGATCAAATGAAAGGTTTTGTAAAGGCCCGGTCTGTTTCGGAGAATCTGGCTTACGTTCCACTGGTTTACGCATCAATTGATCAAAGCTATGAACCGAAGCTTCAACTTCCCGATAACTGAGAATGATACTGCCAAGATCTTGTAAGGGACCAAAGATAGAGGTCGAAATAAACTGCATGGTAATCAGCTCGCCAGTGCTCAACTTATTCCTAAAGATCAGCCAGAGCAAAATGAACAGAATAGATTGCTTGAGCACATTGAGCGTGGTTCCCTGTAAAAAAGAAAGCGTTCGCACCCTTTTGGTTTTCGTCATCTCCAGATCGTAAATCTTTTGCGTCTGTAGTTTTAACCGGCGGATTTCCGGAAAGGTGAGCCCCAGACTTTTCACCAGCTCAATATTTCTAAGCGATTCTGTAATCACACCCGCCATTTTATTGGTTTCTCTATTGATAGAGCGCTGTACCATTTTGATTTTCTTACTCAATAATCCGGTGAGCGAGCCCAAAACCAGGATCCCGACCACAAATACCGGGACCAGCATCCAGTTCTTGGTGATGGAATACCAAATGAGAAAGCCCATACCTACAAAGGAGGAAAAGAGAATATTTATGAAAGAATTGACAAAACGTTCGGTATCAGTTTTTACTTTTTGAAGGATAGATAAGGTTTCGCCACTATGGCTTTCCTCAAATTCCTGAAAGGAGAGGCGCAAGGTTTGCCGGATGCCATCATTGAAGATCTGCATGCCAAATTGCTGTACGGCCAGTCGGGTGTAGTATTCCTGAAAAGCTTTGGCAAGCCTGGCTGCAATGGCAACGGCTATCGCGATACTCAGCCAGTACAAAACGCCTTTTACCAGTTCATCCTGGCTCTTATTACCTGGATTGCCGGCATATTCGTCGATGATCTTTCCAAAAATAATAGGGTCAGTAAGACTGAGTAGCTGGGCAATCGCCGCGAGGAAGAGCGCTAAAAGTACCCACCATTTCTGTTCTTTAAAATATTTCCAAAGGATCGGCATGGCTAAGTTGGTCTATGATAAAAAGTTGTAATGCATTCAAAATACTAAAAATAAAGCAGTTTTATCATTTGTAGGTCAGCTTTTTCGTTTCTTTGTATATAGAATAATCCTTTTTGTCAATAGTAAGTCCAACTGTTAAAAATTGAAAATATATGAAAAGTTCATGGTTTAAATCGTTCGTCGTTGCAGGTGCCGTTTTATTAGCAAGCGGAATCACAGCAACAGATGTTTCTGCCCAAAGAGGCGAGAGGCCATCAGGTGGAGGCGGTGCAGCCAGACCATCAGTAAGCAGACCTTCATCTGGCGGTGCAAGGCCTTCTATAAACAGACCTTCCTCTGGAAACAGACCATCTATAAGTACGCCTTCTGCAGGAAACAGGCCTTCCACTGGAAACAGACCGTCTGTTTCAGATAGACCCTCTATAAATAACAGGCCTTCTGTAGGTAACAGGCCATCTATAAATGACAGACCTTCTGTAAACAGACCGAACAATAGCTACAGGCCAAACAGACCTGGAGGTAGTTACCGTCCAAATTACAGACCTAACTACAGGCCTGATTATCGTCCAAACTACAGACCGCATTACAGGCCATATTACAGACCTCACTATAGTTATTACAACTATTACAGACCGTATATTGGCTTAAGTATTAATGTCTTGCCGTTTGGATATTATCCTGTTTACTATGGTTCTGACCGTTTTTATTTCTCTGATGGATTGTTCTACAAACAATACGATAAAGAGTATAAAGTGGTGGTGCCACCGGTAGGTGCAGAAGTTCCTACACTGCCAACTGATGCAAAAGAAGTGGTGATTAATGGACAAACTTATTACGAAAGTAAAGGTGTTTATTACTCCAATGCTCAAAATGCAGACGGAAAACAAGTATTCGTAGTCGCTGGTAAAGATGGTGTTTTGAATACCGATGGAAAAGAAGTGTATGTGAACCCTGCTGTTCAGATTGGAGATCTGGTAGATCAACTACCTGAAGATTCCAGAGAAATACTGATAAAAGGAGCAACTTATTATGTAAGTCCGGATGGCGTTTATTATGAAAAACTAATCAGTGACAACAAAGTCACTTATAAAGTGATCGGCTTAGACAATGAGCCTCTGGAAATAGAGTAAGAAAATATAGTATAAAAGAAACCCTTTTGAGATGATCAAAAGGGTTTCTTTTTTTAGCCCTGATTTTTTAATCAGGTAGCCGATCGATTTTTGGCTCAATTTCTGTCCTGTTTTTAACCTCGTCCGATTAGACCATTTTCGATCCAGCGGTTCCTGCACAATTATGAATATTAGCACCTTTAACGCCTTCAAAAGCCGTAATTATAGATTGTATTTTACAGGACAGTCTATTTCTTTAATTGGGACATGGATGCAAAAGACTGCTGTTAGCTGGGTGATCTACGAAAAAACACATTCTAATTTTATGCTGGGACTCACGCTTTTCGCCAGTCTCTTTCCTTCCTTCATCTTTTCTTTTATTGGGGGTGTCACAGCCGATAGGTACAACCGATACAAAGTGTTACTGATCACGCAAGTGGCCTCCATGATCCAGGCGATACTCCTCACCATGCTGATCTTCTTTAAGGATTATTCAGTTTGGGAGATCATTGCTTTGAGTGCTTTGCTGGGCTTAATTAATGCTTTTGATGTGCCAGCAAGACAATCTCTGGTCTACGAAATGGTAGAAGACAAATCAGATTTACCCAATGCACTTGCTTTAAACTCTTCCATGGTGAACCTTTCCAGACTGATTGGTCCGGGGATTGCCGGTATCGCGCTGGAAAAATTCGGAGAAGACGTCTGCTTTGGCCTCAATGCGATTAGTTTCATTGCCGTGATCGGTTCTCTATTGATGATGAGGTTACCAAAATTCAACATCGTTCCACATACCAAGAATATATTTGGAGAACTTAAAGAAGGTTTCCAGTATATCAAAAGAACACCTTCCATATCATTTGTGCTGATGATGCTGGCGCTGATGAGTTTACTGGTCTTACCCTTCAGTACGCTGATTCCGGTGTATGCCAAAGACATTTTTAAAGGTACAGCCTCCACCTTCGGGGTGATCGACAGTGTCATCGGACTGGGTGCATTCTGTGGCGCTATTTTCCTGGCTTCGTTAAAACCCGGGAGAAACTTAAGAAAGATCCTGGCCATTAATACGCTTATTTTTGGCGCCGGACTGGTTTTATTCTCCCATACCACCTATTACCCCATCGCTTTGGTTTTTGCCACGGTCTCTGGATTTGGAATGATGTCGCAGATTACCATTAGCAATACCCTCATCCAGACTACCGTAGATCCGGCCATGCGCGGAAGGGTCATTAGCTTTTATGCGATGGCATTCTTTGGGATGCAGCCTTTAGGAGGTTTACTGATCGGGAGTCTTTCTCAATTGATAGGCACCCCGGATACCGTCATGATCCAGGGATTTATCGCTTTAGCGATTGGCTTATTGCTTTTGCGATTCCTCAAAAAAGCGAAAGAAAGAAAAGCTGCAATCGGCACTGTAGAAAACGCAGCGGAAAGCAGGTAGCCAGATTGTGACAGCCTCATTGATATTGTCCTTTGAGTAGTTTTTGAAAATAAGTAGTTTTAAAGCCTGATTCTATTGATATGAAACACTTATTTTCTGTCCTCTGTCTTTCTGCGACCGCTATCTTACCTGTAGCGGCACAACAAACCCAAAAACCTGTCTTGCATGGCCGCAATTGGATGGCGATTACAGGGAAACCTTTAGCCGCTACCGCTGGTGCCATGACTTTTCAAAAAGGTGGAAACGCTGTTGATGCCGCTTGCGCGATGTTGGCCGCTACCTGCACCATGTGGGATACCCTGAGCTGGGGAGGGGAAACGCAAGCGCTGATCTACAACCCGAAGACGAAAAAAGTGATTGCGATTAATGCGATGGGCGTAGCGCCAACGGGAGCTACCGTAGAATTCTTTAAAAGTAAAGGCTATAATTTTCCACCTGAATACGGACCATTGGCGGCAACAACACCAGGTACGCCGGGTGGCTTAATCTATATGCTGGTCAATTTTGGAAAACTGAGCCTAAAAGAAGTGCTGGCACCGGCCATGGAAATGGCTGCGGGTTACCCAATTGAAGCTCAGGCAGCCAACAGCATCGAAAAAGGGAAAGAACACATCAATAAATGGCCATATAGTAAAAAAGTATTTCTGACTCATCCGGGAGAAAAAAGAGAAGCACCGGAAGCAGGAGAGATCTTTGTACAAAAAGACCTGCTCGCCACGTTGACAAAAATGGTAGAGGCGGAAAGTAAAGCCTTGAAACAAGGGGAAACGAGAAAAGAAGCCTTAATGGCGGCTTACGACCGTTTTTATAAAGGCGACATCGCGAAAGAGTTCGTACGTGGCGCACAGGAGCAAGGCGGACTGATCACCATGGAAGACCTTGCCAAATGGAAACCACTGGAAGAAGCGGCTTTACAAGTGAACTATAAAGGCATCGACGTCTATAAATTGCAACAATGGACGCAAGGTCCTGTGATGCTACAGGCGCTAAATATCCTGGAGAATTTCGACCTGAAAGCCATGGGTTATAATAGTCCGAAATACATTCATACGATATACCAGGCAATGAATCTTTCCTTTGCCGACCGTGATTTCTATTACGGGGACCCTTTAACAAAACCCAAAGGGCCGATTAAAGGTTTACTTAGCAAGGATTATGCAAAACAACGCGCTAAACTCATTCAATTCGATAAAAACGATCCAAACATCGGCCCGGGCAATCCATATCCCTTCGAAGGGAAAACCAATCCTTACTTAAATCTTCTTCAGAAAAGAGGTTATGAAATGGATACTACCAAACGCAATTTTGCTCCAAAACACGACCTAGGCAAACTAAACACTAGTCCGGATGAGGTGTATCAGGAAAGATTATTGTTGGGAACCACCTCTATTGAAGCCGCAGACAAGGAAGGCTGGGTAGTGTCGGTTACGCCAAGTGGCGGATGGCTTCCGGCTTGTATCGCAGGCGAAACAGGGATTGGGATGAGCCAGCGGATGCAGAGTTTTGTGTTAGATAGCACTTTGAACCCTTTTAATGTCGTTGCTCCCGGAAAAAGACCACGCGTTACTTTATCACCTTCCCTGGCACTAAAAGACGGAAAACCTTTTCTGGCTTCTGCTGTGCAGGGCGGAGATACCCAGGATCAGAATCTGTTGCAGTTTTTCCTGAATGTAACGGAGTTTGGAATGAACGTACAACAAGCCTCCGAAGCGGCAAATATCAATACCAACCAACTTTGGCTATCTTTAGGTGGAACAAAAACCGAAGATAGGATGCCTAAACCCGGACAAATCTTACTCCACAACAGTACCCCGGCTGCAACCTCTGAAGCGCTGCAAAAAATGGGCTATATATTGAGCTTTGGCGCCAGAACAAGTGGCCCGATTAATGCGATTTACTTTGACTGGAAACATGGCAGTCTATGGGGCGGTTCCAGCAATCATGGCGAAGATTATGGAATTGGCTGGTAAAACTAAAAAAGACCTATGAGAGAAAACAAATACGATGATCCTGATTTTTTCGAGAATTACGGACAAATGCCACGCTCAGTTGGTGGATTAAATGCTGCCGGAGAGTGGCATGTGCTACAAAAGATGCTGCCTGATTTTACAGGGAAAAACCTGCTTGACCTCGGCTGCGGCTTCGGCTGGCATTGTATTTACGCCAAAGAACAAGGGGCAGATCTGGTGGTAGGCGTAGACCTGTCGGAGAAGATGTTGAATATCGCCAAAGCAAAATCTGAAGGTCTCCAGATTAAATACCTCCAACAAGCCATTGAAGATATCGACTTTTCAAAAGAAGAGTTTGATGTAGTCATGAGTTCTTTGGCTTTTCATTATGTGAAAGATTTTCAATCTATCCTTCAAAAGATCAACTACTGTCTTAAACCCGGCGGAACCCTTGTCTTTTCTCAGGAGCATCCCATCTTTACCGCAAGAGCAGAACAAGATTGGATAAGAAATGAAAAAGGAGAAATCCTGCATTGGCCGGTAGACCAATATCAGGAGCAAGGGATCAGACAAACCAGCTTTCTCGGACATACCGTGGTAAAATACCACAGAACACTGGAAAACATCTTCAATGCCTTGATTGCTGCGGGATTTGTGATTCAACAGGTATCGGAGCCAAAGCCTTCCAAAGAAGCCATAGCGGCCTGGCCGGAAATGGAAGCTGAAAACAAAAGACCGATATTCTTAATGATCAAAGCGGTTAAAGCCGGCACTTAATAATTCAACACCAGATTATCGACCACCAGTGTGCTATTCACCGCGCCTTCATATTTAGCGCCGGAAGCACTCGAAGAAAAGATAATGCTGATATGTGTAACCGGATCATTTGCCTCAGCAAACAGCCCATTTGTCGGAAGCTGGTAGCCCGGGCTGCCAACAGGTAAAGTGCCATAAACCAATGGAATCGTGATTTTCGTCAGGTTATCCACCTTATCCGGAGACCTAAACCAGGCGGTAGCAGCCCTTTTAACCACTTGTCCGTCCCTGTTTTCTAACAACAGGTAAATATCGCAGCTGTCCAGTTTATTCAAAGTCTGACCGTTTCCGTTTTTATAAACTGTGCCCGGGGCATATTTATAGCTAACCGTAAAGCTTTTAGGTCTAGAGGTATAGGCAATCCCAAATTTTGCAGAATTTAAAGGATTGGCGAGATCCAGCTTAAATGTGCCGGTAAACAAGGTTCCGGCACCCATCCGCTGACCGGTTAACTGCGCTAAAACACCCAGATCTTTGGTGACCATCTGTGCGGCAAGATCTCCGGCAGCAATTTCAATAGGGGTAGTATTGGCGGTAGAAAGACTCACCACGCCATCATTCCCGGTTGCCCATTCGGTGCTGGCGTTCAAACCAGGTTGTTTATAGTTCTTCCCGGCTGGCGTATACCATTCGTTAAAATTAGAATTGCTGATTTGTGGGTTTGCAGATTGCTTAGTCACCATAACCGTATAAACCGCCTTACTGCCGTCTTCTGCGGTCACCGTATAAGGAACAGGTTTACTGAAATCTTGTGGAACACGAACTCCCGGGGTCAATTCTGCATAGGTAGACAGCTGCACTGAATCTACAAACAACTTCGTCAGATCCGCATTTGCATCCACATTTAGTCGGATGATCAGGCTGTCCTGGTTGATAGCAGTGGTTCCTGTCTCATTGGAAACAGTCAAATAAAGGATTTTTTTAAACGTAGATTTTCCAAAGTACGTTTCCTTTACGCATCCCGAGCTGAGTAATAACGTTCCGGCAAAGACAAAAAGTAGAGATTTATATTTTAACATGTCTTTTAAAAATAAGTAGAGAAACCAAAACCGATTTTCAGGATATTGACTTTAAAATTCATATCCGTAGTAGTTACCCTGGAATCCGGCTTTCCGGTCGTATGGCCGCGTTCTATGCTGGTATTGATCCCAAAAATATCTACAGTAGTTTCAAATGCGAAGTTTTTCACAATAAAAACCATCAATCCCGGTCTTAATCCAACACCATAAGTATCTTTTGAAGTATAGGTTCTGGTCAGGATTTCATCTACCACGCTTTCTTTGATAGAGCGGTCAAATAACAATTGGATTTCCGTCTGGTTCACAATGTAAAACCTGTTTTTGTTATCCAGGGGGATGAAATTCTTGATGAAGGGACGAACGCCGTAATTGTTCGAAAAGCTTTGATTACTGGTTAAATTACCATCCCCGTTCTTAATCAGGTTGTTTTCTTTGGATTGTCCGTAGGATAAGCCCAAACCAACACCGAGGTTCTTTTTGATAATGTAACCTCCATCCGCACGAACAGACCAACTGGATTTCTTTTGATCAAGGTAATTGACAAAAATGTTATTGTCGTTTTGGGCATTCCTGCTGCTCAGTGAAAAGGTAAGGATATTGAACTTCAAACCCTTTTCTATGATCAGACCTGCCGGTTTTTCTTCTGTTGACCGGGTTTGTAGGGAAGGTTTAGGGGCAAGGCCCGACACCGTATCCTGAGCAAAGAGCACAGGACTATTGCAGCATAAGAGTAAAAATAAAACAAGCGGAGCAGGTTTAAATTTAACAGCGCATTTCACAGAAAATAAGCGAACTAAGGTTGGTAAAGGCATCAGGTTAGGTAGCGGATTCATTCAGTAGATTTATTCCAAAATAAGGATAATTTTAAGAAGAAAACGAAAGAGATAGACTAACTTCAATTTTCTTTTCAAAGAATCCGGATCCATAGCTAACACCAGTTTACCCTAAAATGTTTTCGGAATTAACAGGTAGATCGTTCGTATAGCCATAATATACTGCTGCTGGTTGATTAAGGCTTGGCGAGGGTCTCCTCAGGGATTGCTTAGGGATAAAGCCTGATAACCCTTCTTCAACTCCCCGCCAGCCCTTCTTCAACTCCTCGCCAACCAGCACCACCATAGCCAGGATGTAGCCGCACAGTACCAGTTGTTGTTTAGCCATAAAAAAACCGGGATACTTCCATAAGAAAAACCTTATCGAAAATATCCCGGTGAGGAGCGTGTAGGAATTAGCTACCAGAAAATACTGTAAAGGGCAATAATAATCCCGATAATGATCAATGCACCAGCAGTAAAACCAGCATTGGTTTTAAACATACTACGGTCTACATCTAATCCTTTAGGGTTAACACCCTTTCTGTTTTCAAATAAGCTGATGATCACCATCGAGACCACGCAAATGAGAAAAACAAAGCCCATTCGATCCAGAAAAGGAATCTCATAGAGCATACTGCCATCTTTTTGCTGGGCTAGTTTAGCGAATCCCCAGCTGCTCAATCCTTCCAGATTACAGAAGTTAGGCAAGGCTTTAAACCCTACTGATAACAAGAAACCGCCAATTGTAGCGAACAATGCCGCATTGGAAGTGGTTCTTTTCCAGAAAAAGCCCAGTAAGAACATCGCAAAAATACCCGGGGAAACGAAACCGGTATATTCCTGAATAAACTGGAAACCACCTTTTTTGTCAATGCCCAATTGTGGGGCAATCACTATGGCCAGTAACATCGCTACAACAACCGTAATTCTACCCACCACTACTTGTTTGTGTTCGTTGGCATCCTTACGAATCACTTTTTTGTAGATATCCAGGGTAAAAATAGTGGCAATACTATTTGCTTTTCCAGCTAAGGAAGCCACAATTGCTGCGGTTAAAGCGGCAAAGGAAAGTCCTTTTAGTCCGGCAGGAAGCAGGTTTAGTAAGACCGGATAGGCGGAATCTGCATTCAGTTCACCGTTTTTCATCATGGCGGTATGGAAATTACCATAACCTTCTTTGTAAAGCACGTAAGCGGCAATACCCGGCAATACCACGATAATCGGCATCAGTAATTTCAGGAAGGCAGCAAATAGCAAACCAGATCTGGCGGTTTTTAAATCCGCACCCAGCGCCCTTTGCGTGATGTACTGATTACAACCCCAGTAGTTCAGGTTCACAATCCACATACCGCCAATCAAAACTGTTAAGCCGGGAAGATCCATGTAATGCGGGTTTTCCTGTTTGAAAACCATGTGAAAATGATCTGATGCCTTTTCTTTCACCATCGCCAGGCCGTTTAACACACCGGAGCTGCCAAAATGAGTCGCTACCAGTTCCAGCGCCAGGTAAGTCGTGGCCAGACCACCTAAGATTAAAAAGAAAACCTGGATTACATCCGTGTAGCCAATTACTTTCATCCCACCAAGGGTGATGATGATGGCAAAAACAGCAAGCACATACATACAGGCCGTGGTATTGATGCCCGAAATGCTGTTGATGGCCAATGCACCAAGGTAGAGGATGGAGGTTAAGTTAACCACCACGTACAGCAACAGCCAGAATACCGCCATAATCATGGCAACTGTACTGTTGTAACGTTGCCCAAGAAATTGGGGCATGGTATAGATTTTGTTTTTCAAATACACCGGAATGAAGAATATAGCAACAATGATTAAGGTTGCGGCAGCCATCCATTCGTAAGTAGCGATTGCAAGGCCCATAGTAAAGCCAGAGCCACTCATTCCGATAAATTGCTCGGCTGAGATATTTGAAGCGATTAGAGAGGCTCCAATTGCCCACCAGGTTAAGGAGTCTTTCGCCAGAAAGAAATCTTTAGAATTCTCTTTATGGGCATTTTTCTTCTTATAAACCGTCCATCCGTAAATCGAAACAATCAGAAAATAAACCAGAAAAACGACATAGTCGTACGTACTCAATGAGTTCATGTAAGTTTAGTTATTTTGTTTTAAATGAATCTGTTAATGATGTTTTCTAAGAGTTCCTGCTGACCGCTTATCGTTTTTGGCTCGCCTTTTTCAATCGCATAATTGCGTAGATCTTCCAGGTTCAGTTTTCCGTTTTCAAAGTCTTTTCCTGCACCTTCATCAAATGAGGCATAACGGTTTGTTCTGATTTTCAGGTAATCAGAGTTTTGAAGCACCTGATCCGCAGTAACCAAGGCCCTTGCAAAAGTGTCCATTCCGCCGATATGTGCGTAAAACAGATCCGCAGGGTCAGTGGAGTTTCTTCTGATTTTAGCATCAAAATTGATTCCTCCGCCTTGCAATCCATTGGCTTCCAGAACGATTAACATCGCTTCTGTGAGCTCATTGATGTTGTTTGGGAACTGATCGGTATCCCAGCCATTCTGATAATCGCCTCTGTTGGCGTCCATAGAGCCCAGTAAACCGGCATCGGCAGCCACTTGTAGCTCATGTTGGAAAGTATGACCGGCAAGCGTAGCATGATTCACTTCAATATTCAGTTTAAAATCATCCATTAAACCATATTGTCTCAGGAAGTTACTCACCGTTGCAGAATCGTAATCATATTGATGTTTAGAAGGTTCACATGGTTTAGGTTCAATAAAGAACGTTCCTTTAAAGCCTTGTTTTCTGGCGTAATCTTTAGCCGCGTGTAAGAACTTAGCCATATGTTCCTGTTCACGTTTCATATTGGTGTTCAGCAAACTCATATAACCTTCGCGACCACCCCAGAACACGTAATTCTCGCCGCCAAGGGCGATTGTAGCATCTAAAGCCGATTTTACCTGGGCAGCACCATGTGCCAACACCTGGAAATCAGGATTGGTAGCCGCGCCATTCATATAGCGACGGTGAGAAAACAGGTTAGCTGTTCCCCAAAGCAATTTTACGCCACTGGCGGCTTGTTTTTGTTTGGCATAGTCTACAATGGCTTGCAAACGTCTTTCATTTTCATGAATATCATTCGTGTAATCTACCAGATCCACGTCGTGGAAGCAGTAATAAGGCAGGTTCATTTTAGTGATAAATTCAAAAGCCGCATCCATTTTGTCTTTTGCGCGTTCTACCGCATCTGCTTTTTCATTCCATGGATGTAGGATTGTTGGCTCTCCAAATGGATCTCCGCCTGTGGCCACAAAAGAGTGCCAGTAGGCGCAGGCAAAGCGCAAATGTTCTTTCATTGTCTTTCCGGCAATGATTCTATTTTCGTCGTACCAGCGAAAAGCCAGTGGGTTATCTGAGTTTAATCCTTCGAACTTTACTTGCCCGATTCCTTTAAAAAATTCCTTTTCTCCTGTCGTTACTGTTGTCATTGTGGTTCTGTAATTATTAGGTTAATCTTAATTAATATGATGATGTTATTTTATTGTTATATAGCTATATATGTTATTTTAGTTAATCTTTAACTTTAGGATCTGTAGCCAGTCCTGATATACGGTTTCATAGTTCAGTCTGGTGTCTGGTTCTACCAACTGAATCGGTTTGATATTGCTAAAAGCAGCTGCGGAGTCAGTATAGATTCCTGCTCCGATGCCAGCACCTAAAGCGGCACCTACACTACCATCATTGTCGTACAGTTCTACCGGAACACCGGTGCTGTTTACGAAGGCTTCGAGGAACAACCCGCTTAAGAAAAGGTTCGCTTTTCCGGCCCTGATCACCTTGGGTTGAAGGCCATTGCTCCGCATAATATCCAGTCCATAGCGAAAGGCAAAAGCAATTCCTTCCTGTACTGCACGGAAGATATGAGGGGTACTGTGTAGGTTAAAATCTATGTTTTCTAAATGAGCGCCAACAATTTTGTTGTTTAGCATCCGTTCTGCGCCATTTCCAAAGGGTAATATCCGTAGTCCGTCTGCGCCAATAGCGATTTTGCTTGCTGCGGTATTGATCTCCTGATACGTAGCAGCGGGGGCCAGCAGGCTTTTTGCCCAGCGGTTCATACTGCCTGTTCCGTTGATACAGAGTAGGATACCTAATCTTTTTTGGTGTTCAGTATAGTTCACATGGGCAAAGGTGTTTACCCTGGATTGAGGATCATAAGCCAGCTGGTCGCTTACGCCATAAATTACTCCGGAAGTACCTGCAGTGGCGGCCACTTCTCCGGGTGCTAAAACATTCAGGGATAATGCGTTATTGGGCTGATCTCCGGATTTGTAACTCACCGGAATACCTGGTTTTAAGCCCAGTAAATGTGCAGCAACAGCGCTTACCTGACCGTGTTCTGAAAATACAGGCTTGATTTCAGGGATCAATTCCCGGTCAAAACCGTAGTGATTCATCAAAGCATCTGATAGGCTGTCCGACTGGAAATCCCAGAAAACACCTTCTGATAAAGCAGAAATACTGGTGGTCATGCTCGAACAGAGTTTCATGGCGATAAAATCACCTGGAAGCATCACTTTATCGATTTTAGCATAACATTCCGGTTCATTTTCTTTGACCCAGGCCAGCTTGGAAGCGGTAAAATTACCCGGAGAATTCAATAAATGGCTCAGGCAATATTCATGGCCTAACTGATCATAAGCTTCGTTTCCAAGGGCTACCGCTCTGCTATCACACCAGATAATACTGTTTCTCAACAGCTTTTGGTCTTTATCTACCAATACCAATCCATGCATTTGATACGCAATACCAATGGCAGCAATGTCAAGGGAGTCGAAATTCGCTTTCTGCTTGCATAAGGCAAAAGCCTGTTGGGTATGTGCCCACCAAAGCTCCGGATCTTGTTCCGCCCATCCCGGATGGGGGGCGTAAATGGTCGCTTCTTCCTCCGGATATTGCGCGGTAACGATGATTTTTTGCGTTTGCGCGTCTACGATGGCCACTTTAATGGAAGAAGTGCCAATGTCTATTCCCAGTAATAACATATAATGTTGTGCTAATGGATTTTATGGAATGAATATTTGGTTATCAGAAAACGAATTTAGTAGAAAGTTTTATAATTGCAATCGATTGCCTAAAGTATTTTTGTATTTTTACTCCTGATATGAAGTCTCAGAAAAGAACAACTATATACGATATTGCTCAAAAGCTCAATTTAGCGGCATCTTCTGTGTCCAGAGCATTGAGTAATAGCGATAAAATTAATGCGGAAACGAAAGCATTGATCCTAAAAACTGCTGCCGAGATGAACTATCAGCAAAATGCGATGGCTTCAAACCTGCGTAAAGGCAGTAATCCGACAATTGGCGTAGTCGTTCCCCGCATCAATCAGTATTTCTTTTCGAACATCATTGCCGGATTAGAAGAAGTCACTTTTAAGAAAGGGTATAACCTGGTCATCTGCCAGTCAAACGAGTTACATGCGCGTGAAGTAGCCGGTGTGAATGCTTTAGTGAACCAGAATGTGAGCGGGATTGTGATCTCCATTGCGGCAGAACAAGGAAGTTCAGACCACCTGCAACAGGTCTTAGACCGTAATATACAACTGATTCAGTTTGACCGGGTACTCGAGGATCTGGAAACATTTAAGGTGGTGAACGACAATCATAAGGCCTCTTATGAGGCTGTAAAGCACTTAATTGAACAAGGATACCGCAGAATCGCACTTTTAGAAGGCCCTCAGGAGCTTCCTATTTTCAGGGAACGGAAGGAAGGTTACCTGGCTGCGCTCAAAGATCACGGCTTTCCGATATTGGAAGAGTTGATGTATACGAATGCCTGGACTAAAGAACTGGGGGCAATAGCTACGGCTAAACTGTTAGAAATGGCCAGTCCTCCTGACGCAATTTTCGCTTCAACCTCAGATTTTGCCGCTTTAGGGGTGTTAGAAGCCGCTACAGCGAAGGGAATCCGCATTCCGGAAGAACTCGGGATCTGTGGGTATTCTAATGAGCCTTTTACAGAAATCACTAGTCCTTCGATCACAACAATAGATCAGTTCAGTATAGAAATGGGTAAAACGATTGGAGATCTTCATTTTCAGGAACTCGACAACTCAGGAGCGGTGATCAAGAAAACGGTAAATATCAAGCCGAAATTGATTGTCAGGAAGTCTAGTCAGCGGATTTAAAGACGAGCTCCAGTTTCAAATATTAGGATTGGAATTTGCTAAAGGTGTTTAGATTTAAGGGACACTGGCAGGCGGGAAAAAGACATGACCTTAGTTTGATAAGGATCAGGTTTGCTGTTGATGTAATAGATTAGTTGATATTTGTATTTTATTTGATTATTAGTACTTTAGAAAATAA
This sequence comes from Pedobacter gandavensis, assembly GCF_032677645.1. Lineage (GTDB taxonomy): Bacteria > Bacteroidota > Bacteroidia > Sphingobacteriales > Sphingobacteriaceae > Pedobacter > Pedobacter gandavensis_A. The sequence continues at coordinate 156,581 of NZ_JAVTSB010000013.1, forward strand.
GGTCAGACACAATGTCATGCCTTAGGACTGAGTTTTCAAGGTGTAGAATTAAAGGCAAGGTGCTTATTGCACCTTGCCAATCAGCTGCTGGATTTGCTTATTTCATTCGCTTATTGATGTCATTAATCATGTCAAGGTGCTTCTGAACCGTCACTTCTGTTTTGGTGGCAAAGGACTTCAGGTCTGCATCCATACCATCCTTTGCTTCATTTTTCATGAGCTCAAGCGTAGATTTATGGCCATCCACCATAGCCGCTGTATAAGCCTGATCAAAGTCTTTACCTGTTTTCTGACTCAGCTCCGTCATCTTTTTCTGATGTGCTTCATCTAAACCGTTCGGCAGCGTAATGTTTTTAAGCTTTGCAATCGCTATTAATTCTTCATTGGCTTTCCCATGGTCGGTTACCATCATGGTTGCAAACTCTTTCAGTTGTGGATTTTCTGTTTTACTGAGGGCCAGTTTCCCAAATTCTACTTCGGCCATGCCGCCAACCGCAGCTTTTGTGGCAAACTCAGAATCTGTAGGTTCCACTGCGATTCCTCCGGTCAGATTTTCATTTGAAGTGGTGTCTTTCACCATATTTAAACTATCAGCCGTTTGTCTGGCATCTTTCGTACTACTGTTACACCCCTGAAATGCAAATGCAGTTGCAGAAATTGCACATAGATAAATTAGTTTTTTCATAACGTAAGATTTTGTTTCCCCCTATAACAAATGCGATAATTTATTGTTTTCGCAGGAGGAGGACTTACGTTTATTGGAGCAGAGTGCTGTGTATTGAACAGGATTGCTGGCTATTTTCCAGAGCTGTGTCTGGTATTAGTAAGCACAATGCTGACTTCCTGTTTGAAAAAGGGCCTTCCGGAGTATCCTGAATGGGATGGTACCAATATCGATAACGTATATGTGGAGTACCGCTATAATGGACCAGAACAATTTGGCGGACAACCGATCGTGGTGATTAAAAAACTGGATGTGGTAAAAACTGTGGATGAGCCGAATTCAACGCTTAAACTGACCATTACCGTACCTGCAGCCAGTGGTAGTTTCAATGCCGCAGAACGTGCAAAAGTCTTGCAGAATAACTTATGGCTGTATATGGATATCTCTACTGCCGCAACGATTAAGCCAGTGGCAGGAAGCTCAAAATTGGGAGATCCTACCAATCTGACCGTTCCACAGCAATATGAGGTGACTGCCGCTAACGGGTCAAAAAAGACCTGGACTATTGTGGTCACTGCTTTTAATAAACCTTAATATGTATTAAAAGTTTCAATTTACTTTAAAAAAAAGCTGGATCTGTGATCCAGCTTTTTTTTCCATAAAATCTTAAACTTCTTTAAAAGTTTTTAACTTTTAGAATTATTTAATTCCTTTAACCTCTTAAACTAAATGAGCCACATTACAATTACGCCGACTAAACGCTTGTTATCTCTTGATTTTATGCGGGGCCTGATCATGGTCTTATTAGCGTTGGAAAGCACCGAACTCTATGTTTATCTCCTGCATTTATGTCAAAAAGGAAGTTTCGCCGCTTCGCTGATGGCTCAGTTTTTTCATAACGACTGGCGCGGAATACATTTCTGGGATCTGATTCAACCCGCTTTTATGTTTATGGCCGGTATCGCCATGACGTATTCCTTAACCCGGCAAAAGGAGCAGGGGATGCCCTGGAATGATCGCTTTTTGAAGATTTTAAAACGGAGTGCTTTGCTGCTGTGCTGGGGGATTATAAAAAGAATACACAGCCCCGACTGGTTATCCTTAAACGCATTGGATGTCACCGATATTTTAACCCAACTTGCCTTTACCACCATCATTGCTTTTTTACTATTTGATTTTAAAATCAAATATCAGCTGCTGGCCGCCATTGGTATTTTAGTATTCACGGAGTTCCTTTACCGGTTCTGGAATATTCCCGGATATGTTGAGGGCTTTAGCGATGGCCGGAATATCGGCAGCTATATTGATTACCTCTTATTTCAACAGGAAGGAAATCATTATGTTTTTATCAACTGGTTGCCTACCGCAGTACATACACTTGCCGGTGTCATCGTAGGGAAGTTGTTTATGCAGTACAAAACCCCCTTAACCTGGCTGTTGCCCGCTGGACTGGCCTTAGTATTAACAGGGTATGCGCTTGATTTTTTTGAAATAACGCTGATTATTAAACCGATTGCCAGCAGCTCCTTTGTATTGGTTTCTCTCGGATTTTGCTGCTGGATGGTCGCCTTGTGCTATTGGTGGATAGACCTCCGAAAGCACCAGAAAGGATTATTGTTTTTTCAGGTTGTGGGTATGAACTCGATTTTCATTTACTTGTTTTTCGAGATCGTAGGACGTAACTGGTTCAACGGTTATGTGATCATGGTATTCAATCCGATGGAAACTTTGCTGGGTTTATCGCACAACTGGTTTTTAGTGATCGCTGCCCTGACTACCTTTGCCGCAGAATGGGGCATTTGCTATTTCTTATACCGGAAGAAGATCTTTTTCAAGCTCTGACAATTTAGGTCAGACCTACCGGTTTTTGTTTTATCGTTTAGGTGTTAATCAAAAACCGGTTTAAAATGCTTCATTTAAACCAAGGAACAGACCTTTAGCACCAAAATTACCGAATGCATAGTCGACACATAGATTAGTCCTTGTTGCTTTGTTAAAGAGAATCCGCAGACCTGCGCCACCGGCAGGCTGCCATTTCTGAAAGATCTTAGTTCCAGAATCGTCATTCGTCGTTTGAATGTTAAAGAAAGTTACCCCGCTTAAAAACTTGTTTTTGGTAATCGGAAAGCGGTATTCTACTTCCGAATAAAAGTAATCGGTTCCTTTAAAGTAGCCTACGGTATATCCTCTGCCACTCCGGAAACTCGGGTCTTTCCCTGTTCCAGGCAATTCCAGGTAAGGTAATGTTCCACTAACCAGGTAAGATCCCCAGTTCCAAAAAGCGATCACATGCTCCGGATTTCTGGAAGATAAGCTCCAGTATTTTCTGAAGTCGGTGGTGATTTGTACTGCATTTTTCGTACTCCCGATCCAGGTTTGGTTTACCCGGACTCCCGCATCGGCATACATTCCTTTATAAGCGCGGTTCTGATGGTCACGAGTGGTGTATTGCAGGTTAAATAGAAAGCCATTCGCCAGGTAATGATCTGTTTTAAACCCGCGTTCAGTACTGTAAATATGGTAAGGAGTGAGGTTGTCGGGATGATCTCTGTCCTCCAGTTGTCTTCGGATGTCAATAGAAACTCCGGCACCTACAAAAAGGTGATCCATCACTTGTTTGTACACCTTTTCCCTGAAATTGTAATACTCGCCATGAATCACATAGCCTTTCCGATCTGGATTAGCCATGATAATTTCTTCCGGTGTTCCGGTTACGTCAGCACCGATTCCGAAGCCAAAATCCGGATTTACCGTTTTTGCAGCAACCAGACTTCCCTGGAAGTTCCAGCGGTTTCCCGGCGTATATATATTATGACTCAGGTAAAAGTAAATGATGCCTTTGGTGGTAATAGAGGCCGAAGTTGCGGCAATAGACATCAGCGTGTTTGGCTCATGACCAAGTACTCTTCCTGCTACTGCTTTTAGGCCAATCTGTGCGCCAATACTTGGATTGTAGGCAATACTAGGCATAGGCGTAATGCCTGATTTTTGCTGAACAGGCTTTTGAGGCTTGCCCGGACGGAAGATATGGTGTATTAAATCACCGATGTCGAATGCGTTCTGGATACTATCCTGGTTCAGATTTACCCGCTCTTTCTTCAACGAATCCTGAACCGATGAAGTTTGTCCATACCCTTTTGCTAACCCGGAGGCAGTCAGGACCACTAATACTACGCTTACTTTGGAGAATTGCTTAATCTTCAATTTACTTAAATTAATAAATGCATGTAAACCCTTGAGGTATTTCTGATAATGCCTTACCCGATTGCAGCAAAGCTAGTATTTGATTCGTAAAACAATGCGCAATTACTGTTCCAACAAAAAAACTCCTCAAATTGTTTAGTTACGCAACTCAGGCTTTTGATAAGGTCACAATATCCTTCACTTCTAAAACCTGCTTTGGGTATCCTTTTTTTACGGAATTGATCATCGCCAGACCCACTTCTTCTAAGGTGCAAAATCCGGCAGGGAAAAACTTACGGCCGATAGGGTACATCCAGGCTATGTATTTATAAATGCTTTTGATGTTTTTTTGTCCGGGTACTGCTTTCATAAAGCCGGGACGGAACATATAAGCGTTTTTGAAAAGTCTGATCAGGGCGTTTTCCGTTGCTCCTTTAACCCTTGCCCAGGCAACCTTTCCTTGCTCCGTACTGTCTGTACTTGCACCGGAAACATAGCAAAAGGTCATTTCCGGATTGATGCCAGCCAGGTGTTTGCCTGTCGCTAAAGTAAGGTCGTAGGTGATGTGCTGGTATTCTTCCTTACTGATGCCAACAGAAGAAATTCCAAGGCAAAAGAAACAGGCGTTGTAACCTTCCAGCTGAGAATCCAATGCTGCCAGATTGAAAAAGTCTTTATGAATGATCTCTTTTAGTTTCGGATGGCTCAGTCCGCCGGGTTTTCTATTGATCACCAAAACCTCTGCTACATCCGGATGTTCCAGGGAGGTTAACAGTACGCCTTCGCCAACCATGCCTGTTGCTCCGGTAATAATTGCTTTTATTTTCATGGTGTATTTAAAAGTTTAGGGGCCCTAAAATAAGGAAATTCTCCAGGATCAGTTAAGCCGGGAGTAAGAAGATGGGCTATAAATTTGTTGCTCTCCTTAGAAACTTATATATTTAATTATGAAAACAATTAACCGCCTCAATCCCTTGTTACTGATTCGTATAGCGATTGCAACGATTTTTTTATCTCATAGTTTACATGGCGTTCTCAATCATACAGTAAACGACTTTGGAGAGCATTACCTGAATAAGGTCGGTTTTGCTCCTTTTGGCGTTTACCTGGCCTGGGCATTGATGGGTTTTGAGATCCTGGGTTCTCTATTGATCCTGTTTGGGAAATTCCTGAAATATGTTGTTCCGATATTCATCATGGTTTTGTTAATTGGTATTGTACTGGTTCATTATCCGGATGGCTGGTATGTAGTAGGCCCGGGAAGAAACGGAATGGAATTTAGTTTTGTGCTCATCGTTTGTCTGATAGCGATCTGCCTTCCCGTTCATGGACGACGCAGGTAGTGTGCTATAATTGGGTAGGGCGCTATATAATTACCCGCCCAGCCATGTTTCTATGTTTCTTTTGATATCCTCATAAAACACCTCATAAGTGTTTTCTGTAACATAGCCAATATGTGGTGTGGCTAATACATTTGGTAAGGTCCTGAAAGGATGTTGACTTGGCAATGGTTCCAGATCATATACATCCAGACCTGCACCAGCGATCTTTTTCTTCTTTAGCACCTCAATCAAAGCCTTCTCGTTTACCAGTGGACCTCTGGAAGTATTGATAAAGAATGCAGATGGCTTCATCAGGTCAAGTTCTTTTCCGCCAATGATGTCTTTGCTTCTTGAACTCAGGATCAGATGTACCGTTACAAAATCAGCTGTAAAAAACAACTCTTCCTTGCTCACTAATCTGGCACCCTGAGCGCTCGCTTTTTCTTCCGTCAGGTTTTCGCTCCATGCGATAACATCCATTTCAAATGCTTTGGCGTAACGGGCAATTGCGCTGCCAATGTTCCCCAGTCCGACAATACCAATGGTTTTTCCTTTCAAATCTACGCCGATCTCCGTTTGCCAGCCGCCTGTGCGGACATTCTCAGACTCCCGGACCAGGTGTTTTGACAAGGCCATTAACAGGGCCCAGGTCAGTTCAGGTGCGCCATTAGAGATATATCTGGTTGGAGAAACGGTAATACCGAACTCTTCTGCCGCTTTCATATCTATAGAAGCATTCCGCTGACCGGTGGAAATAATCAGTTTCAGGTTTGTCAGTTGAGAAAGGATTTCCCGTGTCATCGGCGTCCGTTCCCGCATCACCGCAATGATCTGGAAAGGTTTCAGTCGCTCAACGAGCTCCCCGGTTCCACTGAGGTGGTCATTAAAAACGGTAATCTCTGCAAGCTCCTCTATTTCTGACCAGGCTCCGTAAGTCAGTGCAACATTTTGATAATCGTCTAGTATAGCAATTTGAACTTTTGTTTTCATGTCAATTCCTTTGATACAAAACTTCAATTTAGAATTATAGTTTGAAAAGTATTGTAAATTTTAAAACATATTGAAGGAAGGTATTCGTAGTGATAGCCATTTCATCAGGATTATACGTTAAAATTTACATACCTAAGTTTCTTAGGTGTGTAAGAAATATACTATATTTGAGTATGGCAGTCAATAACGAATTATTCAAAGGAACCTTACAAACGATTATTCTCAACCTATTATCGGAGAACGAACGGATGTATGGCTATGAGATCACCCACAAAGTCAAGTCAATTACACAGGGTGAGTTGTTGTTAAAAGAAGGTGCATTATATCCCGCATTACATAAACTGGAAGCAGAAGGTTTATTGGAGACCAGCACAGAAGTAGTGGACAACAGATTGCGTAAATACTATTCTTTATCGCCGGAAGGGGAGAAGGAGGTGGTTAATAAACTGCAGGAAGCCAGAGACTTCATTCAGAACCTACAGTTGTTATTAAACCTTAAGCCCTCATTTTGATAGGAAAGGGATCAAAGAGCAACCCGCAGAAATCAGTATTGAACCATCCTTCTGTAATTTCCCGGATATTGTACATCAGGAAGAGATTTACAGGATTAGCATAACAAAGCGTATATCAAAGTTTTATCCTTTTAAAAATATGGAGCTTAGTCAGGAACAATTAACAGAAATCAAGCAGTTTGTGCAGCGTAAAGGCTTTGTTTACCTGGATGTACAATTGGAAATCATAGACCACATGGCTTCGGCAATCGAAGAAAAGATGGATATTACTGCTTTTTGCGGTCTACATCATCACCGCCTTTAAAACGATGAACCTTGGTATAGCCGAAAGTAGAGATCTCCTGAAGAAATATCAATACCTAAAATAGTTTTAATTACTATATTCATATCTAAATAAGGAAGTTAGCTGTTTAACTCCATAGATGATGATATGATTTATAAAAAACCGTTCTACACTATTTTTATGCTCCTTCCTTTAACGTTTACCTGCTTCTCTGCTGCTCTTGCACAGGAAAAACGTTCCTTTAAGCCCCTAAAAACTGCGGATGGTTATTACCAGCACCCTCAGGTTAAAGAATTATATCTTCAAATGAAGGTGTCAGCGAACAAACTGACACAGGTAAAAGAATGGGATGGCAAGGAGCTGGTGCTGGATCAACAATCTGATACTAGTTTTTCCGACCCTAAAGGCGGTTATAACCTCAGCTTTTTAAAAAACAGCCATCATGAGGTTTCCGCTTTAAAAGTAGGGCAGGAGCTCTGGACAAAAGTTCCGGACTATACTCCGGAGAAGATGCCAGCGCTTACCAATACCGAGGTGAGTACCATGTTAGATCAGAAAGCGGAGCAATTGGTGGCGGCCCTTAACTCCAATTCCCTGGAAACCTTGACAAACTTTGTAAATGCTAATTTTTCTGCAGCACTCAAATCTTCTACGCAGGATAAATTCCTGTTCCGTGCTAAAAATGCCTTTCGCGCTACTGGCGGTGTTAAATTTCACAAACGCCTGTATTTTAATGCCAGGGCTTTTTTTGGAGAATATCAGTATGCCAGTGAAGATTTAAATAATGAGCTTGAGTTTAGTTTAAAGCTTGATCAGGATGGTAAGATAAAGCTCTTTAACAACAGAGTTGTTTATAGCCAGGATCCGATTAAAAAAGTAAGCAATGCGGAAGCGCTTGTTGCAGATTTAGACCAGACTGTAAAGCGTTTAGCTCAAAAAGGAGTTTTCTCCGGCGCGGTTCTTTTAGCTAAAGGGGATCGTATTTTGTATGAATCCGCCAGTGGATCTGCCATAAAAGCAGATGGAATCAAGAATACCTTAACTACAAAATTCAATCTGGGCTCGATGAACAAGATGTTTACCGCAGTAGGGATCATGCAGCTGGTAGAACAGGGAAAGATCAATTTGAATGATCCGGTGTCTAAGTTTCTGGATAGTACCTGGCTTCCTGCAACACTCGCGGATCAGATCAAAGTAAGCCATTTATTGAACCATAGTGCGGGCGTTGGCGACTTCTTTACGGAGAAGTTTCTGGAAAGTCCTGTTGCTCTGTTTCGAGCATTAGATGGCTATAAACCCTATGTAAAACTGAGCAAACTAGAGTTCGAACCAGGGACATCATGGACTTATAGTAATTCTGGAATGCTGCTGTTGGGCGCGATCATTGAAAAGGTGTCGGGGCAAAACTACTTCGATTACGTACAGGAAAATATCTACAAGCCTGCCGGAATGGAAGCCTCCGCCTTGCGCACTTTCGGAGGAAAAGAGCCAGGACTAGCTAACCCTGATGGAGGAACCAAGACGCAACAGGCGGTAGGGTATCTCCCTAAAATTGATGGTTCCTATGAGGTGGTTTCAAACTCTGCCTTCACCACAGGTTCTCCAGCAGGTGGGGGTTATTCTACAGTGGAGGATCTCCATAAATTCGGAGTCGCTCTGTTATCTGAGAAGCTATTGACCGATTCTTCTAAGAGCAAAATGTTTAAAGATGAACTAGGGAAAAGCTACGGTTATGGTTTTCAGTTGTCAGGTTCCGCAGCAAAACAAGTAGTGGGACATGCTGGTGGCGCACCCGGAGTGAATGCGGTAACCTATATTTTTCCTGATAGCGAATATGTGATTGTTGTGCTCTCCAATTATGACAGAGGCGCTACAGAATTGGGCGAATACCTGTTAAATCAAGTGAAATCGATAGTGAAATAATTATCTGCGCAAACGTTTGCCTGAATTTCTCTTAATTAGTATTCTTTTCATAATTGCTAAAATGATTTTTTTCATCGTAAATCACAGCTTTGGTTCTCGTGTGCTGAAAATCTACATAACAAAGGAGAATCTGCTGTATTTCGCTACTTTCCAGCAAAGCATACCTATCGTTTTTTGTAATAATAATTAAGCGTAGAGATTTTATGTCAGGAATAAATAAACAAGCGCAAAAAACTGTAGGCATGACGCCAAAGGCCAATAAAAAGGACGCTCAGGATCAACGATCATCATACCGGCAAGCATGATCGCTATAGAAAGCAAAAAAGCCATCAGAACGATGCTGATGGCTTTAGGGAGAGGCGCTATTATTTCGGTGATTCTTATCGCGTTTTTAAAGCTTTTGTAGTCTTTTCATTACTTCTGCTACAGTCTTTTCATCGCATCTGCGTTACCTAGTTTTGAATTAGGTTTCGCGATACGTGATTTTCCAAACTTGTAAGTAAAGCCAACCAGCAGTCGCCTGCTATCGGTGTGAATCCGTTCTGCCGATTTAAAAGTTCCGTAATCACGTTCCAGCAAATAGTCATTTCTTTTAAAGACCAGTTCGCTGCCGCCCAGTCTAAATTGTCCGCTTCCTTTCCACAGGTTTACCAACAGGGAGGCATCGATATTTTTATTCCCTTGATAGCTGCCTAAATCCTGGGTGTATTTTGTCCAGTAATAACCATCTATCTGTAGCTTCAAATCCTTGGTGATTTTGAAAATATGAGCCGTTCTAAAATCAGAATAGAAAGCGGCAAGCTTGTGATTTTTCTCCAGTACAATACCTTCTGCGCTGTTACGTCCGATAGGTGTGCCGCTATTCATGGTTTCCCACCATTCGTTGATCCGGTAAGGGAAAAACACATTAAGCGCGATACTGGTAGCTTTTTTAAGATTCTGGCGTTTGAAATAGGTGACCTTTGTACTGTAATCCTGCTTAGAAGGGAACAAGCCAATCATGCCTTTCGTGTCCGTATAACTAAGCGATAGATTTAACTTCTTAATGTTTGCGGTGAAGGTATAGACATTGTCGAATTGTGGTTTCAATTCCGGATTTCCCTGTTCAATATTATATCTATTGAGAAACACCGAGTAAGGAACCATTTCCGTATAGCGCGGTCTGTTGATGATTTTCTTATAGGACCCTGAAAAATTCAGGTCCTTATTGATGGTATGTTGATACAACAAGGTTGGGAAAAAATTAACCTTATCCTGTTTGAAATTGTCCACAAAATTTACACTGGATATTTCAGCGCGTAATCCTACCTGAAGCTTATCATTTTCCCAGTCCTTCGTTAAAATCCCATACATCCCGGAGATTGATTCCTTCAAGTTATTGTCATTTGAAAAGTTTGGGTCTATCTGTAATTCGCCTGTTTTATAATCTTCATAGACTACCAATGTTTTAGAGTTGGTTTGCTGATGTTTCAGTCCGGTTTCCAGCGACCAATCCTTTTTAAACAGATGGGTATAGTCGAGCTGTGCAATGTAAACATCAATATTACCTTGATTACGGGTCTGGTAAAGCGGAAGGTTTTTAATAATCTCTCCCTCCCCATTATACAAGGTGGAAGGGAAGGACTGTAAAAGATTCCGCTGCCATGGGGTATAAGTACCAAGAACGGTCAGTTCATTTTTCCCGGAATCGGAAAGTAAGTGGTAATTCAGGTTATAAGTCTGTGATTGCCCTTTCTGATTGAAAGCGCCATCGGTGAACAGCACGGAATCAAGCTTCCCGTTTTTGCGGCCAAAACTGTTGTTGGTGGTCCATGGACCTTTAAATTGCACATCACTTATGTCTACAAACAGCCCTACAGTTTGGTTTTTATCCAGCTCTAACTCCATATTGGTCTGAAACGTGTACATCAGATTGTGAGATAAACGGGTCCAGTTATTGGTTAAAAAATAGGAGGGATCAGTTGGATCCTGAAACCTTTCTGATTCAATACTGAAATAATTGTCGCCTTTATTTACACCACCGTTGGCATAAATGGTGAGGTTTTTATTTTTGTAAGTCGCCCCTGCATTGACGCTACCGGTGGCATAATTCCCGGAAGAACCATCCAGGCGCAAGTTTCCGGTGATGCCTTCCACCTGAGTTTTTTTGGTAATGATATTGATTACTGCCCCATAAGAAGCGTCGTACCTTGCGGAAGGTTGTGTGATCAGTTCCACTTTAAGGATGTTTCCGGCGGGCATGGTCAATAAGATATTCTCTAGTGCTGCATCAGGAACTGGCTTATTATCGATCAAAACCATGGTTTTCTTACCTTGAAGGCTCAATACATTATCGGCAGAAACACGTACAAAAGGAGCGGATTTTAATACTTGAAGGGAGTTACCTACTGCCATCGCACTGTTTTCTACATTGAAAATAAAGCGGTCACTTTTAGTTTCTACAATTGGTTTACTCGCGGTAACCTGTACTTCTTTTAAGGTTTTATCGGAAACCTTCATCGCTATAGGCGCTATAGCAACCGCTGGCGCACCGCCGCCCACTTTAAAAGCGTTACTGATATAGGCCTGGTGACCCATCGAAGAAACTTTGATTTTATACGTTCCCGTTTTAACGGTCGGAAAAGTAAAAACACCGGCTAAATCGGTCAGGGAATTGATCACGAAAGCAGAATCCAGTGCTACCAATAAAGTAACGGTGGTATATTCCAAAGGTTTGCCGTTTTCATCCAATACGGAACCTGTAACCTTTTCCAGTTTCAGGGAATCCGGAAGATTAGCGCCCATTCCCTTGCCTTTACCGGAGGCCTCTGTCTTTTTTGGTGTGATAAATATGGAATAGTTTCGGGCATCTACTTTATACCAGGATAAGTTTAAGGGCAATAATAAGCTGTTGAGAATCTCAGAAATTGATTTTCCCTTATACTCAGCCGCATTATAATTGACTGTTTTTTGTTTCAGGTTGACTTCCTCATATAAGAAGTTGATTTTATATTGAGCGGTTAATTCGGTTAGAACTTTGGTTAGTAGTTGTTTTTCTAAGGGTGCTTGTTTTGCTGTTTTAGTAATTTCTTGTTTTGCTGTGGTTTTGGTCAATATTTCTTTCCCTGTGGTTTGGGATTCTCTTGCTATTGCGAACTGATGTAACATCATGACGCAGGTTAAGCTGATCAGGCCGGTTTTTAGGTTGCTCATTGTTTTGCGTTATTTAGTCGTAATCATTAGTTCCTTAGTATCTTGATTTGGGGTAATGTTGAGGTTTAAAGTCATCCCGAGGGCCTTAAATAAAACCTGCTCATTTTGAGTGCTCAATGATCCTGAAATTGTTTTCTTCAGAATCTCCGGATTGTCGACCACTACTTTATACCCATAAATATCTTCTATATCATTGAAGATTTTAGCTAAAGGAACATCTTTGAAATACAACCTTCCATCCTTCCAGGAAGCATATTCCGCTACATTGATCGGTTTTTTAATCAGTTTACCATGTTCAAATTCTGCGATATCACCGGGAGCAAGGATGAGCGGTTTAGCAGTAGCGCCATTTAAGCCCAGGCTGATTTTACCTTCCAACAAAGCCACTTCCGTACGTCCGCGTCTGTCGTTCACGTTAAAGGAAGTGCCTAGTACTTCAACATTGACATCGCCGGTATGTACCACAAAACGTTCGCGTTCTGCTATTTTCCCTGAAGTATGTAAATGCTTTACCTTTAAAAAGGCTTCACCTTCGATCCAGACTTCTCTGATCTCATTTTTACTCCAGTCTTTATCATACTTTATCGTAGAATTGGCGTTTAAGGTCACCAAAGAGCCGTCAGGCAAAGTGATCGTTTTCAATTGACCATAAGGCGTATTGATGGCGATAGGTTGGTTCACCTGGTAAAGGATGCCGATACCTAGTAAAGCTCCGGCTAAGACTGCCGCAACAGCATAACGATACCAAAGTTTGCGGACTGGTGTTTTAAGTAAAGTCGTTTTCGACTGGATGGTATTCCAGAGTTCATCCTGTTCTTTTTTTGCTAAAACGTCCTTTTCGAAACGCATGGATTGAACGATTGCTCTTGCCTCAGAAATAGAGCGCTGGAGCTTGGGGTAGGTGTTTTCAATGCTTTGCCAATGGAGGTCTGACTTTTCATCGGGATGCAGGACCCATAACAGGAAGTCCTGATCATTGATCAGCTCTGCTAAGGTATAGGTCTCGTACGCGCTAATTTGTTTCTTCATATTACTGCTTTTGATCCTATTAGCTGAGAATGAAGCAGATTACCCCACCAGAATAAATAAAAATTCAAAATATTAGTTATTAATCTGATAATCAGTTCGATAATTTTATTCATTCAGATGAATAATTTCAATAGATCAGATGAATAGGTTTAACCGGTTAGTTTAATAATCTCAAATGAAGTAGTAAAGACAATAGCATTAAATCGTCTTTCGACAGGTTGTCTTTCAGGAAGCCTAATGCTCTGGCCATGATTTTATAGCTCGCTTTCACTGAAATGTCCATCACCTCTGCAATTTCTTCGTAACTCAACTGTTCATAAAATCTTAGAAATACCGCTTCCCTTTGTCGGGCAGTAAGTTTAGACATGGCCAGATTGAGCTGTTCGGTTACTTTGCTGCGATGCTCGCCATCAATAATAGCTTCTTCTACATTTAAGCTGACCTGGAATGAGTAATTATCAGTTTCTTCATCATAAACCTCAAAATTCTGCAACTGAAAAGCCTTTTTGAAAAGTAAATGACGAAATGATTTATAAAGATAGTTTTTGAGGTGATCAGGGTTTCCAAGCGTAGACCTTCTGGTCCAGATGCCTACAAAAAGATCCTGAATACACTCTTTAATCAAGTCTTTGTCTTTACTGAATTTTGAACCATAGTTGTATAAACCCGCAGAATAAGTGCGGTATAGGTACTCGAAAGCATCAGCATTTCCGGCTTTAAATGATTGCCAGTATTGTGGTTCAATAGGTTCAGGCATAACTAAATTTTCGGCTAAGTTATAAATATGGAGGATTTAACGGCCACAAAAAAACGTCCTTCCGCTAAATAAGCGATTAAGGACGTTTTCCTGTAGGACTTGCTTTATGGCTTTCCTACGATCAGCCAGGTGGATAACGACAGGGTCCTATGCTTTTTTCAATTTGGCAAGGAAATACCTTCTAACCGGAATATCGTAAACCTTCATCACTACATAGGCGAAACCAACTAGTAAAGCGGTGCCTGCAGTAATGATAAAAAACAATTGAGTGGTATCTGGCTTATGACTAAAGTAATAGTCGGCAAAAAGCCAAAGCACCATATAATGCGTCATGTATAATGGATAGGAGATGTTTCCTGAGAAAATACATAGTTTTTTAACGCCTTCCTGTAGTTTAGCTCCGGCACCCAAAGAGATCAATAATGGGAAATATAGCAATACAATCATTGGTTCAGTGATCCAGTTCCATTTGCTGTCCGGCATCAGGAAAGCCAGTAAAAGTAATACGCTTAAGCCTACAAAACCCAGGTTTGATTTGATGATCCATTTAGAACGGAAGATCAGTAATCCGGCTAAAAACGAGTAGGAGATACGCGCAGAACCATGCCAGAAGGTTTCGCCACTCCAGCCGCCAAGCAGGTTTCCGCTGGTATAGCCGATGTAACAAATAGCAGCAGCTGCCACAAGGGTTAAGATCAATAACACGTTACGTGTCGCTCTGTACAGGGCTAATGCATAAACAATGTTGGCTACATATTCCCAGAATAAAGACCAGGCAGGCGCATTAAAGGCGAATAAATTGAAATACCTTTCTGAGACTACCGGAAAAGGAATCAATAAAACAGAGCTTAAAAAGATGACTGCAATTCTACCGGCACTATAGATTTCAGGATGCATACCGAAGGGGTCAAATAGAAAAGCGAGCAGGCCTAAAACCGATCCTAAAACCACCAGAGGGTGGAGTCTGATCAGTCTTGCTTTTAAAAAGGCTAAAATGCCCATTTTGCCGATCCGGTCGTCATAAGCATAGCCAATGACAAATCCTGATAAGCAAAAGAAAAAGTCGACGGCCAGGAAGCCATGACCGATGAAATTCTTTGCAGGAAGAAAGACTACTTCCATGAAATGGAAAATGACAATGGCTACTGCGGCTACTCCCCGTAGACCATCAAGGATGTGAAAGTGTTCTTTGGTTTTTAATAATTCTGGACTTAACGTTTTAGCGTTCATTTAAAAGGTTTCGGTTGAATGAAATGATTGGGTTTCTTTTGTGGTGTTGTGTAGCCTCAAGAATACCAAATTATTACGATTCTAACAAGTTTTGACCGTTATCGCCAAGCTAAAAGCCAGTTGTTTCCTAAAAATGTTACCCTTTTAACTCCTTTTTAAAATACAAATCCCATTTGTCCTGCAATTCCTTTTCTTCTCCATGAGCGGTTTCCATATCATATCGGAAATGGATTTCTCCGAGCTCTTTCATCGTGTCGTCATAAACCTTTTTGACTTCCTGTTGATAGTTTTTGATGCTATACAGGCGTTTCGATAAATTCTTATACAGTATGCGACCATAGAGCACTGCAAGGTCTGAATGGCCTTGCTCATGATTTAACAAGTTCTTTTTAGCTTCCTCATCAAGGGCCGATAACCTGCTGAAGTCTACCACTGATTGCTTCCTGTCTAAGGCAACGCCCACCATGAATTTCAGGGAGAGTTGAGTTCCTTTCTGCGTAGCCCGGTATTTATGGGTGGTTTGATGGGCCGTATAGGCAATATAGGGTCGTTTTGAGTCCTTCACCTCCGCATAAGAATCCCAGGTTAATTTTATTCTGTTCAATTGGTTTTCCTGACTAAAAGCGGAAACAGGCGTTAATGTACAGAGGGCCAGAAATAGGCTGGCAGCGCCTAAAAGAGAGTTGAAGCGTTTCATATTTTACAAATAAGCAAAAAATCAGGAACAATTGTAAGTGTTTTTTTTATTTTACCTTTGTGCTTTCAAATCCATATGAAAGACATTCATTCAATCAAAAAATACCTGATTTTAGGTGCCATACCCCTGATGCTTTCCTGTAGCTCACATTATACGCTGGTGAAAAGTAACCGGACGGAATATAATATGAACAGCACTCAGCCGGTAGATAGTACGCTGATCAAAACTTATCTGCCTTATAAAGTTAAAATGGATCAGGAGATGAACACGGTAATCGGCCATGCCGACGTACTGATGGAAAAGCTGGACAAAAAAGACGATAAGCCTGTTGCTGAAAACCTGCTGAGAAATTTCTTCTCTGATGCTTTGTTCCATGAAGCGCTAAAATACGACCCGACAATAGATTTTGCCATGCCTTCTACCAATGGTGGGATTCGCGTTGCCCTTCCTAAAGGCGATATTAAGCTGTCTAATGTTTTTGAAGTGATGCCTTTTGAGAATGAAATGATGGTTTACGTGCTGAGTCCGGCAGATGTGCAAAATTTGTTGGAGTACATTGCCAAAACCGGTGGACAACCAGTTGCTGGTTTAAGGATGAAAATCGTAGACGATAAGCCAACTGAGGTGATGATCAACGGAAAACCATTAGACCCGACTAAAAACTACAAAATCTTAACCTCTGATTATGTAGCGGAAGGCGGAGATAATGTACAGAGTTTTAAAAATCCGATAGAGAAAAAGATTATGGGTATCAGAATGCGCGATGCACTCATTACTTATATTAAAGAAAACCAGGCTGCCGGGAAAACAATAAATCCAAAATTAGATGGAAGAATTACTAAAGATTAACCGTAGAAACTTCCTTAAAACAGGAGGGATTGCCGCAGCAGCTGCTGCATTAAACTTAAACGCTTTGGAGGCCATCGCCGCCGGTGACCTGGTGAAACTGACTATCCTACATACCAATGATGTGCACAGCAGGGTAGAACCTTTTCCGATGGACGGTTCAAAATACGCGGGTTTAGGCGGGACAGCCAGACGTGCTGCGCTGATCAAATCTATTCGCGCACAGGAAAAAAACGTCTTGCTTTTTGATGCAGGCGATATTTTTCAGGGCACCCCATATTTCAATAAATATGGCGGAGAACTGGAAATTAAACTGATGTCTGAAATGAATTATGACGCAGCAACAATGGGTAACCATGATTTCGACAATGGTTTGGAAGGATTTCACAAGCAATTGCCGCATGCCAATTTCCCGATTTTATGTAGCAATTATGATTTCTCCAATACCTTACTGAACAAATCTACCTTGCCGTATCAGGTTTTTAAAAAACAAGGGATAAAGATTGGGGTATTCGGGATCGGAATTAAATTAGCAGGATTGGTTGGCGATAGAAACTATGGAGATACCGTGTTTTTAGATCCGGTGAAAACGGCAAATGAGACGGCTAGTCTACTTAAAAATGATCTAAAATGCGATTTAGTGATCTGCTTATCACATCTGGGATATAAATACACAACCGACAGAGATTCTGATCAGGTACTCGCTAAGAACACCAGAAATATAGATTTAATTATCGGCGGACATACCCATACGTTTATGGATCAACCGGAAGATATTCTGAATCTGGATGGAAAGATGACAACGATTAATCAGGTTGGATTTGCAGGAATTAATCTGGGTAGACTGGATTATTACTTTGAAAGATATAAGGGCAAGCGTATTAAAACAGCTGCACCTTATACCATTTCAGATCAATTAGATCACTAATAAATTTATTAACAAAGGAAACCGCCTCCAAGAAGGTCGTTTCCTTCGTAGAATACTGCGGACTGACCCGGTGCTATTGCGGAAACAGCATGATCAAATACTACTTTGATCTTATCGTTTTCCTGAACAATAGTGCTTAGGGTTCCTGCATCTTTATATCTGATTTTAGTCACCACATCTTCCATTGGCTCTAAAATATTCTCATACTTAATCAGGTTTACATTTCTAACCAGGGCTTCATGACGTTCCAGTTCATCGGCTCTACCTAACATAACGGTATTGCTTTCCGGAAGGATCTGCGTCACAAACATCGGCTCACCAAAAGCGATACCTAGACCTTTACGCTGTCCGATCGTGTAGAAAGGATATCCTTTATGCTGGCCAACCACCATACCATCGCTGGTAATGAAGTTACCACCTGCCACACGACCTTCTAAATCACCAACTTTATGCTTCAAGAAAGCACGGTAATCATTATCCGGTACAAAACAGATCTCATAACTTTCGCTTTTCTTAGCCAGTTCTTCCTGTCCCATGTCTAAAGCCATTTGTCTGATATCCGCTTTTGCGAAAGATCCCAATGGGAATTTAGTACGCGCCAGGTTTTCCTGAGAAACGCCCCAAAGTACATAAGACTGATCTTTATTCTCGTCTAATCCTTTAGAAATTACGTGACGGCCGTTGTCGTGCTGTCTAACGTTTGCATAGTGACCGGTTGCAATAAATTCACAATCCAGTTTGTTTGCACGTTTTAATAATGCCTCCCATTTGATGTGGGTGTTGCATAAAACACAAGGGTTAGGGGTACGACCTGCAAGATATTCATCTACGAAGTTATCAATTACATAGTCACCGAACTCATCCCTGATGTCTAATATATAGTGTGGAAATCCGTAATTTACTGCCAATGTACGCGCATCATTGATGCTGTCCAGACTGCAACATCCGGTCTCCTTACCGCTGGTACCTGAGGTCGCATAGTCCCATGTCTTCATGGTTAATCCGATTACTTCATATCCTTGTTCGTGCAACATCACTGCTGCCACTGAACTATCTACTCCGCCACTCATGGCTACCAATATTCTACCGAGTTTACTCATTCTAATTTATTCTGGTGGCAAAAATAGCGGTTTTTACCCATACATTCTCATATAAGCCGTCAGTTGCTTGTAAAAAGGATAAAAGGGTAAAGTTTAGATTAAACGTTATAGCAGTATAGCAAAGCTGATTCTTTGCCAATTATTTATACCTTAGTACCTTATAAAAAAAACCTCAACTTTAAACAAATGAAAAAAGCATTATTGTTTTGTATACTGCTTCCAGCCCTTTCTGCGCAGGCACAAAAGGATTTGGCAAAGTATGTAAAACCGATTATCGGCACCCAGAAAATGGGCCACACTTATCCGGGTGCCACTGTTCCCTTCGGTTCTGTGCAGCTGAGTCCGGATACGGATACCCTTTCTTACGAGCTCAATGGCAAGTATAACGGTGATATCTATAAGTATTGTGCGGGCTATAAATATGAAGACAAATCGATTGTTGGATTTAGCCATACCCATTTTAGCGGCACCGGTCACTCGGATTTGGGTGATTTTCTGGTGATGCCTACCCAAGGGACGTTAAAAATGAATCCGGGTACGGCAGACGTTCCCGGCAGCGGATTTCGCTCTGCATTTTCCCATGCCAATGAAAAGGCGGAAGCCGGATATTACAAAGTGAAACTAGACGACCATCAGATTGAAGCTGAATTAACGGCGAGTAAAAGGGTGGGGATGCACCGTTATACTTTTCCGAAATCTGACCAGTCGCACATTATTCTGGATCTGATGTCAGGGATTTATAATTATGACGAGAAAACAGTCTGGACTTATGTTCGCGTCGTTAATGATACGCTGCTCACCGGCTACCGACAAACCAACGGATGGGCGAGAACCCGGACGGTTTATTTCGCCATGACTTTCTCGAAGCCTTTTAAAAGCTACGGACAAAAGAATTACGACAAGAAACAGGTGTATGGTGGTTTCTGGAGAAAGTTTGACCAGAACAACAACTTCCCTGAAATTGCCGGAAAACGAATCCGGATGCACTTCGATTTTGATACCAAAGACCAGGAACAAGTGCAGGTGAAATTCGCACTGTCGCCGGTTAGTCAGGCCAATGCCTTAGAAAACATGAATACAGAAGTTCCGGGTTGGAATTTTGATGGCGTAAAAGCACAGGCAAAAGCCGATTGGAACAAGGAACTGAACAAAATCGATATCGCTGCCGCGGAAGATGACAAAGTGAATTTTTACACCGCCATGTACCATGCCTTTATCAACCCAACAACTTATGGAGACGTAAACGGACAGTACAAAGGTTTAGATCAAAACGTACATCAGGCAGATGGTTTTACCAATTACACTACTTTTTCTTTATGGGATACGTATCGGGCTTTACATCCTTTCTTTAACCTGATTCAGCCTTCGCACAACAATGACATGGTGAAGTCGATGATGGCTCATTATGAGCAGAGTTCCTTGAAAATGTTACCCATCTGGTCGCATTATGCGAATGAAAACTGGTGTATGAGTGGTTACCACAGCGTTTCTGTAGTGGCTGACGCGATTATCAAAGGGGTTTATGATGGTGATGCTCAAAAAGCATTAGCTGCCTGTATCGCGACTGCCAATCACCGGAATTATGAGGGGATTGGAAAATACATAGAAATGGGTTATATTCCTGCTGAAGACAGCGGAACTTCGGTTTCTAATACTTTAGAGTATGCTTATGACGATTGGTGTATCGCGCAGATCGCTAAAAAACTAAACAATCAGCCGGTATATGAAGAATTTATGAAACGCTCCGGAAACTGGAAAAACGTTTATGATGAGCGGATCGGCTTTATGCGTCCAAGACTGGCAGATGGTTTTTTCAAAAAGGAATTTGATGTGTTGAGTACGCACGGACAGGGTTTTATAGAAGGGAATACCTGGAATTACAGTTTCTTTGTGCCCCATGATCCGGAAGCTTTGATGGCTACAATGGGTGGGAAGCAGAAATTTGCGGCAAGGATAGATAGTTTGTTCAATATGCACCTGCCGGATGAGTTTTTTGCGGATACAGAAGACATTACCAGGGAAGGGATTATTGGCGGATATGTACATGGTAATGAGCCGGCACACCATGTTGCTTACCTGTACAACTGGGCTGGACAACCATGGAAGACGCAGGAGCGGGTGAGAAAGATTTTAAAGATGCAATATAAACCTACTCCGGATGGTTTAGGTGGCAATGATGATTGCGGACAAATGAGTGCCTGGTATATGTTTTCTTCACTGGGATTTTATCCGGTATCTCCGGGATCTGAAGATTACTCATTGGGTAGTCCGGCAGTGAAATCTGCAACGCTTCATCTGGAAGCTGGAAATACGTTGAACATTCAGGCGATCAACCAAAGTGACAAAAATGTTTACGTGCAAAAAGTAATGCTAAACGGCGTGCCGATTACTAATAATTTGATTAAACACTCAGATATTTTAAAAGGTGGTCAATTGATTTTCTACATGTCTTCAAAACCCACAAAACGTGCAAAACAAATTTAGTAACTGAAGTTGTATCTCACAACTGATTTGTTAGAAATATAGATTTTGTTTTGTAAAATGACGGTTCTGCTAAAGTATTTCAATTAGTTTAGCAGAACCGTTTTTTTATTTAAGATATTTTGCTGAGCTTCATATCATGACGGGGCAATAAGTCTTTATGTCGGTTCAATCAAAAAAATGACGATGTCATATTCATTTTAGGACGTACGGCCGGGTCCTCCGGCCTTGTACACTTTACCAGCTTTTTTTATACGAATGCAGGCACCGAAGATCTTGGGTCATTTCCCTGAATCTGGTTTCTTCTGATGTCGGAAAGCTCCCTTGGTTTTTTAACGATTTTTTTATGAATCCCCACCGTACCGGTGTATAAGAGTACCCCACCAAGCACTGCTTCCTGTATCCCTATTAAAGGATGTTTTGAAATGGCTCTGATTCCTTTTTGAAAGATATATGCACCAGCAAGGATGGCAATAAATCTTTTTCCTGCATCTAATTCTTCTGTATCGTACGCACTTAACAATGATGTTGCAGCTATAATTCCTACTTTATTTTTTAGTAATTCAAACATAACTATTCTTTCTAGATCTATCAATGGAACATAGAAAGGCCTGTTTTGTTTGAATTTCTTTAAAATCCTTTAGTATTAATACGGCTAAAACAGGGCTTGATTAACCGAGTTTATCGAGTACCATACGGATGGCCTGATCAACTACTTTGTCGGCTGTTTTGCTAAACTCAAAGTTAACCCTGCTGGCTAGTATCGCATTCACAGATAATGCTTTATGACCGAGTACTTTGGCCAGGGCATAGATTCCGGCAGTTTCCATTTCCAGGTTCGTGATCCTGTGTTTTCCATGCTGAAAACTGTTCAGTAAAGCAATGAAATTCGGGATGCTGTTTTTAGCACGTACCTGACGGCCTTGTGGTGCATAAAAACCGGGCGCGGTAATGGTAATTCCATGCACCATGTCTGCGCCAATGGTGTTCAACAGGCTATTGTCGGCAGCGGTTAAATAGGGGTGAATCCCTTTAATATGGGCGCAATGGGTATGAAAAGCATCCAAAATCGGACGTTCGTCTACAGAAAGTTCATGGACATAGTATTGCATCAAGGCATCTAAGCCCAGGCCATAAGAAGAAGCGAGGATGGTTCCCATCGGTATATCGGGCTGAATGGCTCCTGAGGTTCCAATACGGATGATGTCCAGAGAAGTCAGGTCTTTTTTTACCATTCTGGTTTGGAAATCGATGTTAACCAGAGCATCCAGCTCATTGAATACAATGTCTATATTGTCTGTTCCGATTCCTGTTGAGATCACCGTGATTCTACGCTGCCCAAGGTAACCGGTATGCGTGATAAATTCGCGTTTTCCTTTTTTAAGTTCTATACGGTCAAAATGTTTGGATATCTCCGAAACACGGTCAGGATCGCCTACAGTAATGACGGTTTGCGCCAGATCTTCCGGCAATAAGTTTAGATGGTAAATACTGCCATCTTGATTGATGATTAAATCTGCTGCTGATATTTTGTTTTCCATAGGATGGCGATTGATTGCACAAACCTATGAAACCCCGGGGAGTTTAAGGCTACAATAAGGAATTTTATCTACTTAAAACGCGCTAACTTGCCTTCCTGTTGGTGATTTTATTTTGGCTTCTTGTGGTATTCCCTGGCGGATCATCCGGTTTTTGGGTGTCAGCTGCGACATTCCGGATCCAATTGGATTTAGCGTTTTTAAGCGAATCCGGTTTATCTCCGGATAAAGGATCAGATTTAGGAGGTACCGGGGCTTTGGGAACCTTTATAACGGCTTTATTTGAGTTGAAATCTAATTTTTCTATTTCAGGCGTAGATTTTTGCGCTTGCTTTGTGATACTTCCCGCATAAACACTATCTGAAATTTCTGTTGCATCATCATTGATAAAGGAAATGTAGGCCACTACGCGTTCATTTGCCAGATTTTGGTCAATCTGTACCCTTTGCTTTCCATCTTTTCTATGGGAACCACTGAGGATATGCGTCTGCTGATTCTGATCCGGCCAGTAGAGTAATACCATTGCCCGGTCTTTTTGATTTTTCCAGGGCAGATCGGCAGGGACTTCCCAGCTGAATTCAATTTCTGCTCCTACATGCTGTATGGACGGTTTTTCTGCTTTCAACAACGTTCCCATACTCAGCATGGCCTTAGGATAATCAAGTTCAGCATCAGGATATACACCTGTTACAGCGTGTTTTTTATTGTAGGAAACAGCTTCATTATAGAAGTTTCTATCGGTACCTACCACTTTTAGCCTAAAGCCTACTTTAATAAAAGAACTGATGGGGCGTAAGAATTTGTTTACGATGGTCATGCGGTCGCAATTGACCTTTCTGGCAGGGCTGAGGCGCTTAGTACTATGACCAATCGTCCTGATAACGTTTTTACCGTTCAGCATGTAACCGACTAAGTTGCCTACCCGGCCGTTAAATCCACCAAACAGTCCATTTTGTAAACTTCCCATAGCGTTGTTGTTTATTGATAAGCAGCTTGTTATCGGGGGTTAATGTAGTCATTCTTTCGGCTTCTGCTCTTGTTGATTTTGATAAAAGTTCAAGACATATTAAATCTAAATACAATCTCTGGTCATCCTCAATTCATGGTTAAAAGGTCAATTAGACCTATCAGGGATTAATGAACCATTAAGCAACCATGGTTGGATGATGAAGATGATGAATCCGCATATGGAACGCATCTTGATCGCATGTCGAATCCAGGCTGTAAATACCTGGAAAAGTCACGATCTGTATTATTGATTTTTTTCTTTCAATTCTTTGATTACTTTTGCGACGAAAATGAAAATAGTCGTGTTTTTCGTGTCCCTTTTTACCTTCCTGCTATGTGGAGGGCATTATCTTCATGCAGGGACGGATCAGGACCGTAAGGATTTCCCTTGCAATCAGCGGCTTGCGAAAAGCGAACAGGCAAAACTTACCGGTGCAGGTTTGGATATGACCGTGATTGAAGAGGGAGATTTAGACCTGGACGAGGAGCATTTCATGGCGGAAGATGTTCCATGCAGGAATGTACACCAGCAATATTACCTCCTGGACACCTGGTATCTGACTTTTTATCCACTTTTATCCGCCGACTATTCGCATCAGCATTATCAAACCTTTCAGCCATTTTCGGGCAATTCTTCTCCTATTTATATCAGACAAAGAGTACTGAGAATTTGAGCAATAAAACGACATCTTTTATAACCAGTTGCTAAACAGATGCGGCCTTTGCCGCTTTGTTCGACGGGAACTTGTGGCAGGATTTTTAAATCCTTCCGCCTCTGCTAAAGATGTCTTTTTCTTTTCCCTGGAATCTTTGAATTTCAGCTGTTTATTCGCTTAATATCTAGTTACAATCATGAAGAAAATACTCGTGTTAACGGGCGCTGTTGCCTTGTTGAACCTTACAAGCTGCAACACCAAAAAAGAAGAAAAAAAAGAAGAAAGTCAGTTTACCATTACCAGTCCGCTAAAAACTGATACTTCCTTTACCAAAGAATACGTTTCTCAAATCCGCTCGGTTAGAAATATTGAGATCCGCGCACAAGAAAAAGGATATTTGCAAAATATTTATGTTGATGAAGGACAGTCGGTTAAAGCCGGACAACTGTTGTTCCGCATCATGCCGAAATTCTATGAAGCTGAATTGTTGAAAGCTCAGGCAGAAGTAAAAGCGGCGCAGATAGAATTGCAAAATGTGAAAACCCTGGCCGATAAAAATGTAGTTTCCAAAAATGAGCAAGCCATGGCACAGGCTAAACTGGATGGCGCTAAAGCCGAAGCTTCCCTGGCCAGACTCCATTTGTCATTTACCGAGATCAAGGCTCCGTTTGACGGAACCATTGACCGCATTCCACAGAAATTAGGTAGTCTGATTGATGAAGGAGAACTCCTCACCAGCCTGTCGGATAACAGTCAGGTGT
This sequence comes from Pedobacter gandavensis, assembly GCF_032677645.1. Taxonomy (GTDB): domain Bacteria; phylum Bacteroidota; class Bacteroidia; order Sphingobacteriales; family Sphingobacteriaceae; genus Pedobacter; species Pedobacter gandavensis_A. Next base: position 181,681 of record NZ_JAVTSB010000013.1, read on the forward strand.
TTGCCTATTTTAATGTTTCAGAACCAGAATATTTAGCTTATCAAACGAATACAAAAGACCGTGGCGACAAGCAGGTGAGCCTCTTGCTGGCCAATAGTGAGGTTCTGAAGGATAAGGGAAATGTGGAGGTGATTGAAAGTGAGTTCAATAGCGAAACCGGAAATATTGCTTTCAGGGCAAGGTTTCCAAATGCGGGTAAACTGTTAAGGAATGGCCAGACCGGCAAAATCCTGATGACGGTTCCCTTGCGCAATGCATTGATCATTCCGCAAAAAGCAACTTACGAAATTCAGGACAAGATGTATGTTTTTGTAGTTGGAAAGGATGATGTAATCCATTCCAGAAACATCACCGTTGCCAGTGAAATGCCTGATTTATACGTGGTAGGAAGCGGTATTTCGGAAACTGATAAGATCCTTTTAGAAGGTGTTCAGAAGGTTAAGGAAGATGAAAAAATCAGGTATAAATTCCTGGAACCTAAAGCTGTTATTTCTCATTTGAGATTAAAAGCAGAGTAATCGTTTTTTCAGTAATCCTAAGATCAGTCTAGTTCTGTACCTCCTTAAAATTAAGTAAATGTTTAATAAGTTTATACAAAGGCCAGTCCTTTCTATAGTTATATCGCTCATTATTGTGTTTCTGGGTGCTTTGGCATTGAGCCATTTGCCGGTTACACAATTCCCCTCTATTTCACCACCAAAGGTGAATATCACGGCCGAATACCCTGGAGCAAACGGCGAATTGATGATCAAATCGGTTATTATCCCATTGGAAAGAGCAATTAATGGCGTTCCGGGGATGAAATATATGGCTTCTGATGCCGGTAATGATGGTGAAGCAACCATTCAGGTGATCTTTAACCTGGGCACGGATCCCAATCAGGCTTCCGTAAATATTCAGAATCGTGTGGCTTCGGTGATCAATAAACTGCCACCATTGGTGGTACGTGAAGGTGTAAAAATCACCCGTGAAGAATCAAATATGCTGATGTACATCAATTTGTATAGCAAGGATCCAAAAATGGATCAGAAATTCCTGTTCAATTTTGCAGACATTAACGTACTGTCAGAATTGAAAAGGGTGGATGGTGTTGGTGTAGCAGATATTCTGGGTAACCGGGAATATGCTATGCGGATCTGGCTAAAACCAGACCGGATGCTGGCCTATAAAATCTCCGCAGATGAGGTTTTAGAAGCTTTAAACCAACAAAGTTTAGAAGCTTCGCCAGGAAAAACGGGTGAAAGTTCTGGAAAAAGATCACAATCCTTTGAATATGTATTGAAATATCCGGGACGTTTTACTACGAAAGAAGCTTACGGAGACATTATTCTGCGCTCTACCTCAAAAGGAGAGATTCTTCGCCTGAAAGATGTGGCCAATATAGAGTTTGGTAGTTCGATGTATGATATTTACTCGAATCTGAATGGCAAACCTTCCGCTGCAATTACGGTGAAACAAAGTTATGGTAGCAATGCGAGTCAGGTAATTAAGGACATTAAAGCCAAAATGGAGGAGATCAAGAAAACCTCTTTTCCTAAAGGTGTGGATTATGAGATCAGTTATGACGTCTCTAAATTCCTGGATGCTTCCATTGAAAAAGTGATTCATACGCTGGTAGAGGCCTTTATTCTCGTTGGATTGGTCGTGTTTCTGTTTCTTGGAGACTGGCGTTCTACTTTAATTCCGGCAATTGCGGTTCCGGTATCGCTGATCGGAACCTTTATGTTCATGCAGTTTTTCGGGATTACGATCAACCTCGTGACTTTATTTGCGTTGGTTCTGGCCATTGGTGTGGTGGTAGATGATGCCATCGTAGTGATTGAGGCCGTCCACGCGAAAATGCAGGAGCACCATATATCCGCCCGTAAGGCGACTAAAAAAGTGATGCACGAGATTAGTGGGGCCATTATTGCGATTACCTTTTTGATGGCTGCTGTATTTATCCCGGTTGCTTTTATGTCGGGCCCGGTAGGGATTTTCTACCGCCAGTTTTCGATTACCATGGCTACCGCGATTATCCTTTCCGGGATCGTGGCTTTAACGCTAACGCCTGCGCTTTGTGCCATCCTGTTGAAGAATCACCATGGAAAACAAAAGAAACAAAATGCGCTGGATAAGTTGCTGGCTGGATTTAACAGTGGTTTCGATAAACTCTCCGGAAAGTATCAAAAAGTGCTGGGCGCAATTGTAAACCGCAGGGTAATTACTTTCGGGGTTTTAATTGCTTTTTGTGCCGGTACGTATGTATTAAACAACAGCCTTCCTTCCGGATTTATTCCGAATGAGGATCAGGGAATGTTTTATGCCATCATCCAGACCCCTCCGGGTTCTTCTTTAGAACGTACCAATGAGATCGCAGAAAGGTTGCAGAAAATTGCGGAAGGTGTAGAAGGGGTACAGTCGGTTTCGGCTCTTGCAGGTTACGAAATCCTGACGGAAGGAACCAGTGCAAACTCCGGAACTTGTTTGATTAACCTGAAAAGCTGGGACGAACGTAAAAACGGGGTAGAAGAAATCATGAAAGAGCTGGAAGAAAAATCCGAAGGGATTTCCGGTGCTACGATTGAGTTCTTTCAGCCGCCAGCCGTGCCTGGATATGGTGCTGCCGGTGGTTTCGAATTGCGTCTATTGGATAAGGCAGGTTCCGGCGACTTTAAAAAGATGGAGACGGTGAGTAAGAATTTCGTCAAGGAATTGAGTAAACGTCCGGAATTATCTTCGGTATTTACCTTTTACAGTGCGGCTTTCCCTCAATATATGTTGCGTGTTGACAATGATATTGCCCAACAAAAAGGGGTGACGATTGAGAATGCGATGAACACGCTTTCGACCCTGGTGGGAAGTAATTACGAGACCAATTTTATCAAATACGACCGTCAGTATAAGGTGATGGTGCAGGCCTTACCTCAGTACAGGGCTTTACCGGAAGATATCCTGAAATTGTATGTAAAAAACAACCGGGACGAAATGGTGCCTTTTTCTGCTTTCATGAAGATGGAAAAGGTCTATGGTTTGTCGGAAATTACCCGACATAATATGTATAACGCGGCTGAAATCAGTGGTTCTGCAGCTCCGGGATATAGTAGTGGTGCGGCGATCAATGTGATCAACGAGGTGGCAGAAAAGACTTTGCCAAGGGGTTTCAGTATAGATTGGGCCGGTATCTCCAAAGATGAGGTATCGCGTGGCAATGAAGCGATTTATATCTTCCTGATCTGTCTGGGCTTTGTATATCTGATTCTTGCGGCACAGTATGAGAGTTTTATTTTACCATTAACAGTGATTCTGTCGTTGCCATGTGGGATTTTCGGCGCTTTTCTATTGTTGAAAATATGCGGATTAGAAAATAACATTTATGCGCAGGTAGCTTTCGTGATGCTCATTGGGTTACTGGGTAAGAACGCGGTGCTGATTGTAGAGTTTGCGGTACAGAAACACCGTGCCGGTGCAACGGTACTTCAAGCGGCAATGGAAGGTGCAGCAGTGCGATTCCGCCCGATTCTGATGACTTCATTTGCCTTTATTGCAGGTTTGATTCCATTGGTTTTTGCCAACGGGCCAGGTAAAATCGGTAACCGGACCATTGGTTCTGCGGCTGCCGGCGGGATGCTTTTAGGAACCATTTGCGGTGTTTTAATCATCCCCGGCTTGTATTATATATTCGGCAGAATCGCTGAAAAACACAAGCTTGTTAAAAATGAAGAAGAAAATCCATTAACCGAAGAAATTGATCATAATGTATAAATCTAAGTTAGCTCAATGCACGGTTGCCTTGAGTATTTGCCTTGCAGCGTCTAGCTGCAAGGTGCCTTTAATGACCACAAATACAGCAAATACGGCTGTTCCGGGGTCTTTTGCTAAGGAGCAGGAAAGTAAGGATAGCAGCAATGTAGCGGCGCTGCCATGGCAGACTTTCTTTAAGGATCAAAATCTGATCAATTTGATTGATACGGCCTTGAAAAACAACCAGGAGTTGAAAATCACTTTGCAGGAAATTGAAATCGCGAGGAATGATATCCGGATTAAAAAGGGCGCATTGTTGCCAACTGTTGGCTTTCGTGGCGGAACAGGTGTAGAGAAAGTAGCCCGGTATACGAGCCAGGGCGCAGGTGATGCCAGTACGGAAATCGCCCCTGGCAAAGAGATGCCTGATCCTTTGATGGATTATAATTTAGCTGCTTATGCGCATTGGGAGGTTGATGTCTGGAAAAAGTTAAGGAATTCAAAACAAGCTGCTGTGAGCAGGTATTTGTCTTCTGTAGAAGGCAGGAATTTTGCCCTGACCAATCTGATCGCCGAAGTTGCAGATTCGTATTATGAACTGTTGGCTTTAGATAGTCAGCTGGAAATTGTAAAACAGAACATCCAGTTGCAAAAGAATGCCTTAGAAATCGTAAAAGTTCAAAAAGAAGCAGCAAGAGCTACGGAACTGGCAGTTCAAAAATTCCAGGCAGAAGTGTTGATGTCAAAAAGTTTAGAATTTGATCTGCTTCAAAAGACTAAAGAAACGGAAAACAGGATTAACTTCTTGCTGGGTCAATATCCACAGGAGATCAAAAGAGATCGAACTGATTTTTTAAGTTTGCTTCCTCCGGTAGTCAAGTCCGGAGTTCCTGCGCAATTGCTGGCCAATCGTCCGGATATTAAACAGGCAGAACTGGAACTTAGCGCAGCAAAACTGGATGTCAAAGTAGCACGTGCGGAGTTTTATCCAACACTTGACATTTCGGCTGCCATAGGCTTGCAGGCTTTTAAACCAAGCTATTTCCTCAAGTTTCCAGAATCCGTGCTTTATGCGCTTGCAGGTGATGTTGCCGGCCCTTTGATCAACAGAAATGCGATTAAAGCAGAGTTTAGTACTGCCAATGCCAGACAACTCCAGGCAATGTATAACTACGAACGCAGTATTCTAAATGCTTACCTGGAGGTGGCTACGCAGCTTTCCAAAATGAATAATCTGGAGAAAAGTTATGATATGAAATCTCAACAGGTTGCGGCACTGAACAGATCAATTGTAGTTTCAAATGATTTGTTTAAGTCGGCCAGAGTAGATTATTTTGAGGTGTTGATGACGCAAAGAGACGCTTTAGAGTCGAAACTCGAACTGATTGAAACGAAGAAAGAACAACTGAATGCAGTGGTTCATTTCTACAGAGATTTAGGTGGAGGCTGGAAATAAGCACAAGGATCAACTCTTCCTTCAGAAAACGCCCCGAAATTTTGCTTTTTCGGGGCGTTTTCTGTTACTGGTTATTATCTATACCTTTATCGGATATGCAATTGCCTCCTCAAACTGCAATTAAGGGCCTGGTTAAACATTATCTGATTTTAAGTCGGACGGCTGATAAACAGCAGTATTACCGCATGTTTTCGGATGGCAATCCAGGTTTGGTTTTTCATTTGAAAGAACCTTTGTTGCAATGGAATGAAGCTGATTTGAAGCCGAGGCTCCAACCAGGTAGCTTTGTATACGGACAACTCAGTCGGTACAATACCATTGCTTCCTCTGGCGAACTAAACATGATTGTAGTGGTTTTACAGCCACATGCTTTGTTTACGCATTTCCATATTCGGGCTGATGAGTTGAAAGATTGTACGTTGGCACTGGTAGATTTATTCGGTCAGGAAGCCCGGGATCTGGAAGATCAAGTCCTGGCAGCTTTATCAATTGATACTGCCATTGGTATCATTGAAAAGTTCTTATGGAAACGCTTGTCTGGATTTAGCGATTTAACCGCGGAAATTGCTTTGACCCTGGGTGCGATTTATCAACATCAGGGCATACTTACTATAGCCGACATTCTGGAAAAAGTACCGGTTACCGAAAGACAGTTGGAGCGTAAGTTCCGGGAATATATCGGGACTTCACCCAAAAGATTCGCAGATACCATTAAGTTTCAGCATTTACTGAAACTCCTGCAAAAACAACCTGACCAGGAGAAAATCGGGGAACTGATTTATGCCTCCGGATATTACGATCAGGCGCATCTGAACAACAGTTTTAAGCGAATGACCGGACTTACCCCTGGTGATTACAAGGATAACGCCCGGCTTTTGGCGATTAATCTGATGCCGGTCGGCTAAATAACTGATTAGATATGCTATTTTTTTACTGCTGATATACCGTTATTTTAGGGCTTAAATCCTGTTATTTTACGCTTTAATTTTGTCGGTTTTATACAAAAATTTAGCAGCAGGGACTGGTAATTTTGAATATAAACTACCCTAAAGATGAAAAACATTAAAATAGCCTCTGCGCAGTTTGAAAACCGAAGCGGAGATAAAGCCTATAACCTCAGACAAATTGAGCTGCTCGCTAAGGATGCCGCAGCAAAAGGAGCGGAGGCGATTGCCTTCCATGAATGCTCGATAACCGGTTACACTTTTGCCCGGTCGCTTTCTAAACAAGAAATGTTGGAACTGGCAGAATTTATCCCCGATGGGCCTTCCATTTTGAAATTAATTGAAATTGCCACTAAGTACAAAATTGCAATTCTGGCGGGCTTATTTGAAAAAGATGCAGACGATAAGCTGTTCAAGGCTTACGTAGGTGTGGATCATACCGGTCTGATTGCGAAGCACCGTAAACTGCATCCCTTTATCAACCCTCATCTGACACCAGGAAATGAGTTTACCGTGTTTGATTTGTATGGCTGGAAATGTGGTATCCTGATTTGCTACGACAATAATATTGTGGAGAATGTGAGGGCAACGCGGTTGTTAGGTGCGCAGGTTATCTTTATGCCGCATGTGACCATGTGTACACCTTCGACCAGACCAGGTGCAGGTTTCGTAGACGCGGACCTTTGGAAGGATAAAACGGCCAATCAGGAGATTTTGCGCGCTGAATTTGATGGGTTAAAAGGCCGTGAATGGTTGATGAAATGGCTTCCTGCCCGTGCCTATGACAATGCGATTTATGCGGTGTTTTCTAATCCAATTGGTATGGATGATGATCAGCTTAAAAACGGTTGTTCGATGATTGTTGACCCTTTTGGAGCAGTGATGACCGAATGTCGTACGCTGGATAATGAATTCGTGATTGCGGAATTGACACCAGAGCCCTTAACGATGGCCGGAGGTTACCGTTATATCCAGGCCAGAAGACCAGACTTGTATAAAGATATTATTGGTGCTGCTCATGAACCTGACCAACAGGTTTCCTGGCTGAAATAAAAAACAAAACCCTTGCGATCTGGTGTGATGGCAAGGGTTTTCTATATTTTAGGATTAGATGATGTTTTCGCCGTCGATTAAGGTTACTTTTTTACCCATCTTTTTCTGGATCACTTCAAAGTGGTGCAAATCATCTTTACTAACTAAGGAAATCGCGTCTCCTGCGGCTTCTGCACGACCCGTTCTACCGATACGGTGGACATAATCTTTTGGTGATCTTGGTAGTTCGTAATTGATGACATAAGGAAGGAAATTAATGTCGATCCCTCTGGCCATTAAGTCTGTAGCCACCAACACCCTTAGTTTTCCTGCTTTAAACAGGTACAAAGATTCTGTTCTGGAACCCTGGCTTTTCTTGCTATGGATCGCCTTTGCATCAATGTTATTCTTTTTAAGCTTGTTAACTACGGCATCCGCCTGATGCGTTGAAGAGGTAAACACCAATACTTGTTTCATATCATGGTGGTTGATCAGGTAACGTAAAAACGGTCCTTTTTTCTCTTCAGAGACGATATAAGCCAGTTGATTAATCGTGTCTAAGGTATCTTCCTCTGCTTCTAATTTAATGACTACAGGATCATTTAGCAGAATCTGGTTGATGTTTTCAATATCAGGACTTAGCGTTGCTGAAAACAGTAAGTTTTGACGTTTTTTAGGTAACAAAGCAAAGATTTTGTTTACCTCTTCTTTAAAACCTAAGTTGAGCATTTTGTCTGCTTCATCGAGTACCAGAGTTTCGATATCAGACAGGTGTACGGCATTATTGTCTACTAGTTCCAATAACCTGCCCGGTGTAGCCACCAATACGTTTACGCCCTGCATGCCCATCATTTGAGGGTTAATAGAGACGCCACCGTATACTGCTAAAGTTTTAACAGGTTTAAGTAAGGCCGGACTAAATTTCTTGAATACGTCTTTTACCTGTTCTGCCAGTTCACGCGTAGGCACCAATACCAACACATTTGCATGGCGGTTTTTTACCCCGATAGTTTGTTGTAAGTTCATTAAAAGCGGCAACACATAACTGGCTGTTTTTCCTGAGCCGGTTTTGGCAATACCTAAAACGTCTTTTTTATCTAATATAGCTGGAATAGCTGTTTGTTGAATAGGAGTGGGCGCTGTGAAATTCTGATCTGCAAGTGCTTTTAATAAAGCAGGCGACAGACCTAAGGCTGTAAAAGGCATAATTACTCAATTTTTTGTGTAAAAGTAAGCAAAAATCGTTGTTCGCAGGGGCTTAGTTGCCTTTAGCCGGGATAATATTATGTGATGGCCAGCTGAATGAGCACTCCAATCATAGCAGAAGAAGCAAAACTGACCAGTGTTCCTACCAATACGTATTCCGTTTTGAGCTGGGTGTTGGTCTCTTTTTCAGAAAATCTTAAGATGGATTTTGCCGTCATCAGGAAGCCAATGGCCGTATACTGCCCCATGATCACGAAGGTGAGGATCAATATCCTTTCGCAAATTCCGATCCATTTCCCTGCATTTGCGAGTCCCAATTCCTGTTCTTCGGAGCTTCTGATGATTTGAATTGCTGTGTTTTCAGTTTCAGATGTATCTGGTGGCAGGCTGGCTAGCGCTGCAGCCGACCTTTCTTTCTCCAGACTGATTTGATCCCGCCATTTTTGGGTGGCTTTTCCGATAATAATGCCTAAAGGAAGGCTCACAAACAGGTATCCCCCTGCTATAATCCAGAAATTCTGATTGTTAATCAACGTCGCGATGGCACTTTGTGTAGCGCTCCATTTGTTTTCAATAGCTAGCCAAAGGAAAAGAATGACCAGCAGGTGGGCCATCTGGTCGATAATAAAATAACTGAACCGGTCTTTATTTGCTTTTGATTTGAGGTAATCAATGAGTAAATGAGAGGAAAAAATAACTGCCGGAATCAGCCAGTTGGTATATAACCCCGAGAGGAGGTAGGCAACAATAGTAGTTACAAATACGTGTAGGTAAAGTTTAGCGGATTTTCCATGTCTCTGCTCCCGGTCGGTAACCCAGCTTTTGGGTTGAAACACAAAATCGGTTAGCAAATGTGCAAAGATCAATCTGAGTAGTAAATTTATCTCCATTATTCCTGTTTGACTAAGTCTGCAATATACTTTATAGATGGTTCAAATTCTTTCCAGCCAGCAGATTTAAGCCTGCTGTTTACAGAGGGCTGAGACAGCGAAAGGATAATTGCGATCTCTTGCTGTGTTTTGCCTTCCAGAAGTAAATAAATTACCTCAGACTGTCCTTTTGTCCATTTATGTATATATTTATTTACGAAGTTAAGTATTATTTTAATCCCTTCGTTCTTTAATTCGTCGTTTGTGTGAATAGATAGAAATTCATCATCTTTCATGGTATCAAAGTTCCTCCCGGAAAGATGAAATGCTTCTCCGTCAGAATTTAATACATTTTTACCATGATAGGATACTTCGCCAATCCCTACAGAAATACGGGTGCTTAAATGGATTTTAGCGGCTTCATCGGAGTGTTTCTTAAACCAGCAGACCAGTTGTATGCTTTTAGTAATGGCTTCCTCTACTTCCTCGAATAGCACCTGATAACTATCACCCCTGAATATCTCCGCGTTCTTCTGCGCTTTACTCCAGGCCTTTAACAGCTTGTCTGTATCCTTAATCAGTTGTTTTCTTTTGATTGCAGATAGCTTGGTGAAGTTGATGATATCTCCGGTAATGACCGCTTGCGTTTTCATAGTTTAGGCTTAAATAAACTATAAATATAGAGTGTTTGTTCTATAATTGCAAAATATAGAGTAAACACTCTATAATCAGTCATTATAGAGTGTTTACTCTATAATCGATCAATATAGAACAAACACTCTATAATTTGAATGAAATGTTGGTATAGAGGTTATATAGGGGTTATTTCTTGCGAAATAACCCTATTTTTGAAGGTGATTAGAATTTAATCAGTAACTGCTCAGTAACCAGTTTATTGCCCTGATAGTACTCAAACTGCCATTCTCCATTTTTTTTGAAGACGATGCCATGGGCAGTTGCGTTGCTCGCGATGAAATAATCGGGCACTGTAGTGGCCAATAAGGTGAGCATCACTTTAGGTTCTGTATTGATCAATTGAAAGCCATTAGCGATAGGTTGCGCGTATAAAGTTCCGGCCGCAACAACCAGCTCAGATTTCACAGGAGCGATGGCTACAGGCGTTTGCTGAGGGGTTTGTATCGTAGTTGGGATAGTACCAGGTACAAAAGTCAGGGTGTCTAATGATGTAAAAGCATCTCTTAGGGCAAAATTATAAGAGGTTTTATACTCTTTTTCTCTGCTTTTTCCTTCTTTACTTTTGAATAGAATATTGCCCTGACAATCCTTTAATACTACGGTAAGATTGGTCGTAAACATGGTTTTTCTCTCTAATATCTCCAGATTTAGCGCTTTACATTTGTTGTTTGCGATTTCTGCAGGAAGTTCTGCATTGTCGAAATAGGGCGTAAAGCCTTTCTGTTCGACCAAAAATTTGGCAAGGTCATTTAATCCGTAAAGGTTAGCTGTTTTAAAGAAAGGGAATTTTTCCGGAACCACTACATATTTGTAATTGGCCAGCGTTTGTGCGCTTCCTGAAAAGGAGATGAATAAAAAGAGTATAAAAAGGTATCTTTTCATGTGTGTTTTTGTTAAAAATGATTTAGAATGTGAAATCAAATATAGGAGTTAATTTATTTAATATGATTCAGGAATTCTTCCATATTACTGTTTAAATCCAGTCCGAGAGACTTTAGTTTTTTCAGATAAAACGCACGTACTTCTTTATATGGATAGTAAGGGAAGGTCTTTGTGTTTAATCCGCGGATACCTGTTTCCTTTTCATTTAGGAGGAATTTGACCAGATAACCGTCTTTTACAGGGTTTTTATAAACCAGCATCTGGATGTTTGCACTGAATGGAATGATGTTTTGTGCTTTCCAGAGACGGTTGAAGGTACGGATGTCTTTCGTAGCTGTTGAAGCACCATTTAGATTCAGGATGGCTGCAAAAGGGGCAAGGGTTTCGGCATGTCCGAAGCGAAGTACTGAACTGTAAGGTTTAGCTTTTAGAAAAGCATCTGTAGTATTGATAAAATCGGCTAATAAGGGTGCTGCAACGTTAACCTGAATGCCATTGTTGTTGGTTCCGGGGCCTTTTTTAAGGAAATTATCGGCATCATTTAACTCGCACAAAATGGCTAAGTATTCTGATTTAAAAAAGGCTTTTAAATCAATATCCTTATCGCTGAGACCATTATCCAGGATCTCCTGATGTATGGCTGGGATGATGCTGTAAAAGCCGTAGAGGTCGTCTGTGAAGCGGATCTTGTCTTTGGAATTGATGCGTTTAGCATAGTCGGCCTGGAAAAAGGTATTAAAGAAGCAGTTGGATAAGGCTTCTAGTTTAAGTGCTTTAGCCAGCTGATCATAGCTGGAATGCCATGGGCCTGTGGCTTTAAATGACAAATAAGGTTTTGATAAGTCAAAGAATCTGAGGTTGATATCGTCTTTTTCGTTCCATTTTATGCTTGCCATCTTTTGTTGTGTCACTGTTGAGATCCCCTCCAAAAAGGCCATTGCACTCTGTTTTGTCCGTTCTTTACTGGTGGTGCTCACTAATACAGTTTGGTTTTGCGCAAAAAACAAGGGGGCTTTTTGATAGGCTCGTTCTCCGATTGCCATTAATTCCTGTTTTCCGATTTCGGAAATAGACTCCAGGTGTTTGAGCTCTACTTTTTGTAGCAACACCAATGCTGCTTTTAGTTGCTGTCCGCGTTGATTTAATCCTTTAGCGCTATCGGCTTTAAAAACCAGGCTCCAGGCCAAAGATCTGGCAACATCTTTAGTTAAATTTCTGGCCCCATGGCGGCCAAGATGGTTCAGAAATACCGGTTTATATCCGGCAGGAACTTTGGTGTATATCTCCTGAAGAGGTTTGTAGAGGGTTTTTGATCCCAGATACTGCTGCGATTGTGCAGCAGTGTAGATCAGGTTGCATCCCAAGAGGATAAAGGTAAAAATGTACTTCATCTGGTTTGTTTAAAAGATTGACTGAATATAAATTATTCCGGTGTATCGATAAACAAAATTCAGAGGCAAAAGTGTTTTAATAATGAGGCTGCTTTTTAAAACAGCCTCATTATGATTTTAAAGGAACTCCTTGTTTATTTTGTTAGAAAATCAAGTTCTGCAATAGCTAAGGATTGTTTGTTTCCGGCAATGTTTGTGGCCTGTATTTGTACGTATCTGGCTGAAACAGGTTGCTTCAGGTAATGGGTTCTGGCACTTGGATCATTGATCAGGTTGCCAAATTCAAACTGCGCTACGGTTTCCCAATTTTTGCCGTCTTTGCTGATTTGCAACACGCCTTTTTCCATCATTCCCGCTAAGAATTCTTTTGGCGGTGTATAGACAAAGGCTGTTAATTGTTGTATATCACCTAAATCAAGTGCGATTTTAGCTTGTCCATCATTAGCTTCAGAAAGCCAGTACGTTTGTCCTTTGGCGTCAAAAGCCATTGATGCTGTATTTTTTGGGTTTACGTCTGTACTTGCGTTTACTAGTTTCCAGTTGTTTTTTATTAAGCCAAATGTGGCGGAGGCAACACTTCCTTTTTCTTTATCAGCGATGGCAATTGCTTTGACTTCGCCCTTGGTTACAGTAAAGGGAGCAGTATATTTTGTCGATGAACTGGTTGGTTCGGTTCCGTTTGTAGTATAATAAATCTGAGTACCGGTTCCCAGGTTTTCGGTAGCATTTTGTCCGTGAGGTTTCCATCCAAATTCATGCTGACTAGCAGCGATGGTTAATAAACCATTGGCATCTCTAACCAGTTGTAATTGAGCTGGTCTGGTGTGGTAATAATGGGCTTCGATTGTTGCAATTGCAGGGTTTGCTCTGGAAGAAAGTACTTTTAACCTGAATTTAGAGGCCGTAACATCTGGAAAACGCAGGATGCGTTTGTAGCCAATATTTGTTGCTGAGGCAATTTGTTGCCATTTGTTGTTTAACCAGGCCTCAAAGATATGCTGTTCTACGCGTTCACCCTGATTGGAGACCGCCTCCTGCAAAACAATTCTGTTTATCTTAACCGGGGCAGGGGTGCTTATCTCTAAAGTTTTTTGCGCGCCATTGAGTAGCTTATAGGTTTCAATGCGATTATCCAGCACTTCTTTTGATCCTTTCGCATGGGCAAATAAGTTCTTACCATAGGTCTCCTGGATGCGTTTCCCGACTTCCGCCAATACTTTCACATCGGCAGGGGAGAACTTACCTTCCCGGTTTGGTGGAATATTAAGCAGGAAAGTAGAATTACCACCAACTGCTCTTTCATATATATCAAACACATCGTCAGTACTCCGGACTTTTTGCTTTTCATCATCACGATAAAACCAGCCTTCGCGTATCGAGGTGTTGGTTTCTGCCTGTTGATAATGTAAGTATTTCGCTTTGTATAATTGTTCCCTGCTACCCAAATCATCTGGTGTTAAATCAGGAAAGTTGATTGCGGTATTCGGGTTTTCCACAAAAGGGATTACATTCCATTCTGTAGCTCTTGTGGCCCCGGCTTCATTACCACACCAACGGATATCTTCTTTGCCAAATATAACGGCTTTAGGAGCCAAAGTATGAATCAGCTTTTTCCATGCCGTATAATTGTAGGTCTGGCCACCCTTGGTTTTTGGATGTGCTCCATCAAACCAAACTTCATCTATTTGTCCATATTCCGTAAGAATTTCGAACAGCTGGTTCAGGAAATACTCATTATAATCATCAACCTCAAATTGGAATTTGGTTTTGTTGGCAAAGGGTCTGCCGGCAACCTGACGGGGAATCGTACGTTTGGTAACCGGACTTAAATTTCCGTATAAACCGGTAGGACTTTCGATTTGGAACAAATCTGCCGGAGATAAATAGACGCCCAGTTTCAGGCCATATTTTTTGGCGGATGCTGAAAGCGCTTTCAATATATCACCCTGTCCATTCTGGAAACCGGTCGACATGATTCCATGAGGGGTATATCGGCTTTGCCAAAGTACAAATCCATCATGGTGTTTTACCGTAAGAATGACCATTTTCATTCCTGCTGATTTCATTGCTTCGCACCACTGATCAGTATGGAGCTCTTTTAAATCAAAAACTTTAGGGTCTTCTTTGCCATTGCCCCATTCCATGCGGGTAAAGGTGTTTGGTCCGAAGTGAATAAAGGCAATAAATTCGTTTTTAAGGGCATTCAGCTGATTGATTGTTGGTACCACATGACTGGCTTTCCATATCACCGCAGGTTTGCTGTCTGTACCAGAAATAGGTATGGTGTTTTGGGATTTAATAGCTTCATTCTGGGCAGTTGCACCTAAAGAACACGTCGCCATTAAGGCAAATATAATAACTGGTTTTTTCATGTGGTTCATCTTTGGGCTAAACCTACCATTTGTTTGAGGTTAAAACTTAACTGTTATTGTCACTTTCATAAGTGATTTTTACACGTCTGATCATGGATTAAGCGGTCTGGACAATACAGTACCAGTTTTGGACAATTTAGTACTGGTTGTATTTTAATCAAATGACGCTGCTGCTTTTTACGGTATTAATCAAGTACCGGTGCAGGTTATCAGTCAGGAAAAAGAGTAACCTGGTCTAAACAACTCAGTGAAGAGCAAGTAAAAGATTATACCGTAGAAAAAATATTAGGAATCTGGAAGCCTTTTTAGGTCTCTGATTGCTATCCAGAAACCAAGCAGTTGTCTTTCTTTAGGTCAGATGGCTGGTTTTCTAAGTTCAAACGTCCTTTTTTAATACTTATCAGGGCCTTTCAGGCTTGTTTTAGCCAGTAAAAAAGGGTGCAAATGGTGCTCAGAATAAATAATCTCGCTTAATATCAGTGCAGTATAGAATTTATGGGATATTAATTTGCAGTATATATATCGTAACCCTATATTTGCATCACTTTAAACGGAAACGCTTAGAGTAAAGCTAAAATAAAAGCTTTGATTCCGTAGCTCAGCTGGTAGAGCATTACACTTTTAATGTAGTGGTCCTGGGTTCGAATCCCAGCGGGATCACAAGATTCAAAATCAAAACGTACAAAAGGCTGTTAATCGCATGATTAACGGCCTTTTTACTTTTACGGGGGTACCAAAACTTGCACCGATTCTCATAAAAAAAGTGAGCGATTCGGTGAGTCGTTTGGAAAATTTGCCCTACTCACCGAATGAGACATATTCAACTACTGAACAGGTAGTTACAAACTGAACATCTTGTAATCGTTAAACTGCAAAGCTATTTTTGTTTCACCCTTAATCATTAAATGATGAAAACGAACTTCAGCCTGCTTTTTTATCTGAAAAAGCAAAAGAACTACATCAGCGGCAACACCCCTATTTACATGAGAATTACGGTTGATGGTAAACGTGCAGAAATCGCGACCAGCAGGGATTGCAACCCAAGCCGTTGGAGTAAGCGATCCAGCCGACTAATCGGAACTAAAGAAGATGTGAAGATGCTTAATTCCTATTTGGATCAACTGCAAAATTCCGTTTATCAGGCACATCAGGAGTTGGTTGGTTTCGGTCTCGGGATAACCTCGGAAGCCATTAAATGCAGGTATCTGGGCAAAATGGATGGCTCGCATACTTTACTAGAGGCCGTCAAAGATCATAACCAAAAGATGCAGTCCTTGGTGGGTAAAGGTTACGTACAGGGCACATTGAACCGCTATAAGGTCTTAGAAAAACACTTATCAGCTTTTATGCCTTCAAAATACGAGCTGGCGGATATGGATATTAAAAGAGTAGATCAAGCCTTCCTGAATGACTTTGACTATTATTTAAGATCTGATAAAAACTGCGAGAATAACTATGTGGTTAAAAACGTCAAGAATTTAGGAAAGATCCTGCGCATTGGTTTGGAAAATGGCTGGGTGGAAAAAGATCATTTTCTAGGTTACAAAGGCAAAACTAAGAATGTTGACCGTTACTACCTTAATCAAGAGGAACTGGAACAGATCGCCGGAAAAGAGTTTCTATCTGAAAGATTAAGGCAGGTGCGTGACGTCTTTGTCTTTTGCTGTTTTACCGGACTGGCCTACGTGGATGTCTTTAAATTGAAACAGGAGCATATCCAAAAAGGAAATGACGGGGAACGCTGGATTTTCACCAACAGGCAAAAGACAAAAACCAGATCTGCAATCCCCCTACTGCCAACCGCAGTTAAGATTATGGATCGGTATGCAACAAATAAAGTCTGCATAAATAAAGGGAATCTACTTCCTGTACCCAGCAACCAAAAATTAAACGAGTATTTGAAAGAAATAGCGGATCTCTGCGGAATTGAGAAGAAACTAACCTCCCACATTGCCCGCCATACTTTTGCAACTACCGTAACGCTTTTAAATGGGGTGCCAATTGAAAGCGTATCGAAGATGCTTGGACATACCAATATCAGAACGACCCAACACTATGCTAAAATATTGGATATTAAGGTTGGTGCCGATATGGCTTTATTAAGAGAGAAATACCACTAACAATTCGTTAAACTGGCTGATCCGCCCAAACTGCCTTCCTGTCTTTTTTAGTTTTTTTGAGTGGCTTTTAGAAACCCAAGTTGCGCAGGGGTTTTCTCTCCTTTATTTATTCTAGCCTTTTCGGGCTAGAATAAATAAAGGCAAGGGAGTTTTTGGGTACCCAAAAGCACAACTTGCCGATTACAAAACAAACAGATTTTTGTAACCGGATGTGAGGTCTAGAAGCGGATTTCCGTATATCGTCTGGACAGAACCAAACTAGTAGGCTGCTTAGCCAGCCTATCACTTAGTTACCTAATCAACATTACACTTAAACACTTTGGTTACTAAACATATAAGGACATTGCAGGCTTTAGGTGCATTTGGAATTCGAATCTCATAAGAACTACGTAACTCCAATCATCAAATTTCATGGAGCAGAAAACACTAAAAAGAGACAAATCATTTTTTCTAATCAAGCGCCTCTAGTTCAAGCGTACTTTTTAAGAAATAAAGTGTTGTTGGATATTCAAGTATTGGATTCACTATCACCTTATTTACAATCAATTGATTAAACTCCCTCTCAATATCTTCTTTATCCTTATATTCAGGATACTTATTTCGTTGATTTTGTATGAATATTGTTAGTCTCCATAAATCAAACCCGTCGTGTCTAGGTTCAGGAAAGAATGCAAAATCAAAATCTACAATTTTGTCTTTAAACTGAACCTCCAAACCTATTCCATGGAAGGCATAAAAATAAACCCCTTCTTCTATTAATTTACCAGTCTGCTGATAAACTCTGTTATACCAACCTTCTAGAAGGTCATTAACTTTGTATTTACATTTAAAGATGTTAACCGCCTTGCTTACTGTCTCCTGATAATCTTTAATTACATCTAAAATTTTGAGTTGGTCTAAGGATATTTTACTAGTCATAATATTATCGTAAGGTCCTTACCAGAAGGAAGAATATATTTCATGAATACTCTATTAGATCTAAACCCATAAGAGCATTTTATATGAAGGCATTAATTTAGATCAAGCGGGAATTGTCCGAGATCATTCCCGCTACCCTACTTAGCTGGATTATCATAATCTTCATTAAAAAATTCAGTTAAGCTTACTCCAAAACAATTCAGAATATTAATCAATGTAGCTATAGTGATATTAGCACTCCCAGCTTCATACTTACCATATTGGGAACGATTTAGATTGTGTTCATAAGAAAACTTATCTGGACTGGTATAACCCTTTGATTTCCTAAGGCTTTTAAGTCTTAATCCTATTTTCTTTAGCTCGTTTTCACTTGTTAAAAGATCGCTGTTTGCCATGAAATAAAGTAAAGCAAATACTCCACATTAACACACTCCATAAAAAGAGTATTTTTATTTGGAGCATAAACTTTATATACTTACCTTAGGGTATTAATCAAATAAAAATGTAAATAAACTAACATTAAAACACTTAGAGTCTTGCGGTTGCATTATCTGAAGCCGTAGCGCAAGACAGCAGAATACCTAACCTATTTACTAATATGCTATATTAGCGTATTCCTAAAATAGGTGCGGGACTGCTGTACACTTGTGATACGTAAGGCTTCAGAAACTTTTATGCAACCACGAGATGCAGTTCCGCACCTATTTCTGCATCTCCAAGGCTCATTAATTTCAAAATTATGAGCAACAGAAACAAACTCCGGTACAATCAGCTTACAGATAAGCAGATCCTAAACCCACACGTATTCATTTCAGATTTTTGCAGACAGGAAATAGACATTGAAGCCTTTCGCGCTGAAATCCTACTGCTGATCAAATCAGCATGTACCAACCAACAGTATGGAAAAAGTGAAGAATACTTTTACAATTACAGGTGCTTGCTGAAATTACTCGAGGCAGGTCACATCTTTTTTTGTAGAGATGCAAAGTTCTCCTTGCATTGTGATCCATGCACACTTACTCCCTGCGAAATAGACCTTAACAGGTACTACAGCACGCTTATTACCACTCACTTTAAAACACTTTCGGATAAGGAAATCAAAAACACCCAGTGCTTTTTTAAAGACTTTTTCAGCTTTATGAGCTTAAATGAATGGCGGTTGATATTTAGCCGGATAGTGGAATATGCTTACAGACAGCCCACTATTGATGAGGTTTTAGAAGACGGAAGTGCAATGGTGGTTGTCAAAGAGTACATAGAAAAACTAATTGAGGTTATCTATCTGATTGACAGCAGCCAGACCGTATTCTTTATTAATAACACCACTACAACAGTAAACTAAACCCATAAATGATAACCGAACTTAATACATGACGTCATGAAAAAGCAAACTAGAAAATACAAGATCGATGAGTATCTATTCAATCTCAATGTATGGCAATACCGTAAAGCGATGCAGATTCTGCCAGACCTGTTAAACATTTCACTAAACACCTTCCACAATTACCGTAGAATACTGCCAGAAAGCACACAAGATATCCCGTATGAAAAAGTCATTCTGATGGAAAAGCTGTTTGACTTTCAACACGGGACATTAGCCTACCAGCATCCGGAAATTGAAAGTTTAAAAAGTATGCTGATCGATGATTGAACCACTCCCTTTTCTTCAAGCCCACGGTCTTTTCCGTAACCACCCCCGCAAAAACTGCGTGGTGGCCTTGGGCTAAGGTGTTTTTGCAAGCCGAAAATGCGCGGGAAAACTCTTGTGCAAAAACACCTTTCTTTATCTTTCTTCTTAAATAAAGCATCCAGAAAGGTAGGGTTCCACCCAGGACGCTATGTTCTATTACCTTGTAAATGGGCATAGAATAAGGCTACTGTTCAATTCCTTTTCTCTAAAAAACAGAAGGACTCGATCTGCTTAGATCATCCCCTCATTATTTCTGTTCCCATATACCAAATGAACCGTTTTGGGTTTGACTTGCATAAAATATTGCTGAATATATCATGAGAGTAAAAGTACCTTAGTCCTGAACATTGACCAAGAAAAAGCCCTATAGAACACTGACAGGTATTCAGATTGAGATGACAGTGGCAGAAGTCATTAATAAATCGGTCAAGAAATCAGACAGTATGTCATCAAAAGGTCTGCTGGCAATATACTTGTGTATCCCTGTACGCCTTTCATAAAGATGAGGGGGTTGTATGTTTAAGTTACTAAGAATTTGGATGCCTTCCAAATTTAATTGCAGTTTAACAGTACCATATAGATTCAGGAGAACCATCCTCAGGATGAGATACACCAGAACCAATATACCCTGTAGCATGTAATTGTAGATACACATAACATATTTGTTTAAGAAGTCTTACTGAGAAATCAGAATACGCCGATCTGTGTGAAAGCATGTATAGAAAGGTTCTTTGATGCGGTGATTCATCTATCAGTGGTTGAATCTCGGTTTCGGGATAGGTTGAATGGAGTGTTTTCATTCAATGTTGTAGTGTCACATTCGTTCGATAAGTTCGGATGATTGGCCAAGTGTGGATTCGGGTACGTATGGGTTCAAGTCCTAAAATGATTAAGACGGTCATTTACCAAGCAATGAAATACATTGTGCATTAGTCAAAGTCGTTAAAAACTGATTTTGTCTTTGACTAATGTCCCTTTAACATTTACTATCTAGTTGAATGTATACAGAAGAACTATGGCAGGCTTTCTATGAGAAGATCCTAAAACACAAAAAACCGAAGACCTATAAACATTTTGATGATATGTTTGACTTTGTAAAGTCAAACAATAAAATAAAGGATTTGGTTAGTGATCCCAGCCTCAAAAGTGTGGCTACATATTCCTTTGCTCCATTGGTAAAAATACTTACCAAAACCCCACGTTTCAAGTACAATGAAACACAGGACACAAATGATCTGGAAACCAAAATCAGGCCTATATCATTTGCTTCTCACTTTGATTCTTACATTTACAGCTTTTATTCCTTTGCATTAACAGAACAGTACCAAGTCTATATTAAAGATAATAGATTCGATGACTGCATCCTAGCTTATCGCTCTGACCTAAATGGGGATTGCAATATACAATTTGCGAAAAAGGCTTTTAACACTGTTAATGACTTAGTGAAATCACATGGCAAATGCACTGCTATTGCCCTTGATATCAAAGGATATTTTGACAACATCGACCATACAATTTTAAAAGAAAAATGGTGCAAAATATTGGGGCTAGAAGAACTCCCCATTGATCAGTACAAAATATACCGCTCACAAACCAACTATTCATACGTGAACAAGGTTAGCCTGCTCCAGCATTTTAATATCCGAAAGAGTAAACCTGACCGCAAAAAGAACCTATTAGACTTAATTCCTGGAGATATAAATGGCAACTCGTATCATCAAAAATTTGATTTGCTTAGAAAAAGAGATTTGGTGATCCGAAACAAACCTAAAAAGGAGAAAGACGGCACACTTTCCTTTAAAGGAATACCACAAGGATCGCCTTTGAGTTCAGTGTTATCAAACATATATCTAATTGATTTTGATCGTTGGCTTAACAACTTAGGATCAGTAATGGGCTTCAAGTATTATAGGTATTGCGATGACCTGCTAATCATTTGTCAAAGTAAAGACAGGTCGTACTTGCTTAAGGAAATCATTGATGGGATCAAAAATACTTATCGTTTAACTATTCAAGCAAAAAAAAGTGAAATCATTGAATTCCGTCCAAATAGCAAGGATGAAATTAGAGCCTTTGATGTAAAACATCCTGCCCCACGTAAAACTACAGTAAGTGATGAGCAAAAATATTATAAGAACCTTCAATATTTAGGCTTTGAATTCAATGGAAAAAGCACTTATGTAAGATCATCGAGTTTATCTAGGTACTTCCGTAAAGCAAAGGGTAGGATACTTAAAACTATGATGATGGCTTATGGACAAAAATCAAAGAGCGATAAAATATATAGGAAACAACTGTATGAAAAATACTCACATTTTGGCAAAAGAAACTTCATTACCTATGTCCAAAATGCAGCAAAAAAAGAATACACCAACGCAGAAGGAATAATTCGCCAAGGCTTGGATTCAAAGGCCATTCGACGTCAATTGTCTTCACATTTCGGGTTTCTACAAAAAGAAATGACAATATCTAGCAGACAATTCGCAAAAAGTAAAAAAACCACTACTAAGCAGTAGTGGAAACAGAATGTATTAACTGATGATTCTCCATAATAATTCAGATCGGCAACCTCTACTAATTCCTAGCATAGGAAATAACAACAAGAAATAGATTCAAAATAATAATTTCACTACAAAGACTTAAATTTGTTTAACTTTGGTTATACCTCAAAATTAGACATTTATGAAATTTACGGTTTTAGATTGGAGATTAGAACAACAAAATGAACAAGACATAAGAACGCTCACTTACAAGCTACAGGTTGATAATAATGAGAATAACTTAAAAGATGCTCAAATTATGTTCAGCGGATCACTAATAACGGAGTTGAAGGATGGAATAACTGCTCAGTATAATTCTTCTGAATTTAACTTTCAAATGGCTGCTCTTGGAATAGCTCATCTTAACAATGAACTGACAATAAATAAATCAGCAGTGAATCAAGATAGCTTTTCTTATAGTTATTTTACAGAAGATTACCCACATGGCAGTGTTAATATTCCTGATATAAAAAGCTTAAAAAACTATTCATTTGAAATCTAAACCTTAATAAATTGAGTTATGAAAAAAGATTATTCGATTAAACTCCAACTGCGGTGCATTACGTGTGGTGGGGAGCAATTTGACTACAATGAAGACAAAACCTATGTAAAATGCATGACATGTAACCGTGAATACCTTAATGGATATGATGAATTGGTGGAACTCAATCAAGATAACATAGATAAAGGAATTGAACAGATTAAAGACGAAGTTGCGACTGATTTAAAAGAAGATTTCACAAAAAAACTAAAAGATGCTTTTAGAGGAAGTAAAAACATTAAGTTTAAATAAGATTGACTGGAGTCTCTGTATTTCCATACTTGCTTTAATCGCATCTGTATTAACTTACATACTGCACGACAGGAGGTTAAAGAGACAAGAGCATTTTATTAATGAACATCAAATTAAAAAGATTTCAGAAGAGCAGGATGAAAATGCCAAAGCTCTTATTAAAGCTAACGTTGTAAAACATCCAAAAGGGAAGCGAGAGATCAAAATTTTTAATGCGGGAAAGGCAATTGCAAATAATATAAAGGTCGAAATACTTTCAGAGTTAAGCGGTATGCATACGGATGACCTTGATGAGTTATTCCCTTATGAGTTTTTAAACCCACAAGAAGGAACTCAGTTTTTCATCTTTCTTTATGAAGGACCAACTAAAATCCTAAAAATAAAAATGTCTTGGGACGATTCCTACAGATTAGGACGTAATCATGAACAGATTCTGACACTATAATTTTGCTCCTACCTGAGTATTAGTTGAACCCAACTAATAGTTAAAAGTACAACAGAATAAACAACGTCTTAGTTGAGGGTTACAATTTGTTTATTAGAGTTTTTATATTGAAATTTAAGGTATTGCATTTGCTGCTTAAACGTACAAAATAAAGGTGAGTGATTCGGTTAGTACCAATTCAAAAACCTCCCAGATAATGAATAAACCCCGATTTTCACACTAGGTGTGAATCCCAGCGGGATCACCAGATTCAAAATCAAAACGTACAAAAGGCTGTTAATCGCATGATTAACGGCCTTTTTACTTTTACGGGGGAACCAAAACTTGCACCGATTCTCATAAAAAAAG
>NZ_JAVTSB010000014.1:0-200359 GCF_032677645.1 Pedobacter gandavensis
TTATCCTCCATCTTTTCTTTAAAAATTAGGCAAGCACCCTTATGGTTGTCTCCATAGTGTGCCCATACTGCAGAGTTACTACAGTTCTTTAGGAACGATGCGGAATACCAGTCAGGGAACATTAAGACTTCAAGCCGGGCAACAAAGTTTTGTGGAAGTTCTGTCAGAAAGAAAAATTTGTTGGAATGGATCTCGAAATCAGATGTTTGATAGAGTTTAGCGAGATAGGTATCTTCCAGGATATGATTTCCGACTGAAAACAATGTTTGAGCAAGATTTTTAACTTTTGAACTTTTTTTCTTTTCCAGCATATTGATTAGCTTGAACACATTTCGTTTAAGAAATGAATCTTCTAAAGTCTTCATATCTACCTGAAAAAATGGTTTAGCAGCCAGTCCTTCTTTATAATAAACCTGAGACACTGCATTTATGGCGTAAGGATGAATTAGCCTGATATAGGTGGTCAGTTCATCCCTTCTTAACGGATTGCTCCTTTTACTAAGGGTACCAGGCAGACTGCTAATGAAATTATTCTGAAAAAATAGTTTTCTGATGTCTTCAAATAGTCTTTTATGTAAATCTGTGGGTGAAAGAGGATATTCAGGGAGATCATCCATGACAATGGGTTTGCTTTCTCCGAGCAAAATCAGCAAAAAATAGATTCTTTCCACTGTTCTGAGGTAGTGGTTTAGCATGTTTTCCCAAACAATATGATCACCGCTCCATATAATATCCCTATAGCCCTCCATCGGATCATTCAATTCCCCGGGAGTTGCGAAGTATATCTCCTGATTTTCCAGTTCGTGGAAGCCGTCCAACAGGGCATTTATGTTTCTGAAACGGTACATGGCTTATTTATGGGATTTGGGTTATGCTGCTGATTACTTATTGCTTAAAAGTTGGTCTACACTCAGCGCAACTTTGTATTCAATGTCTAGCGAGCCAAATATTAATTCAGACGGGAGCTCATCAAAATAGAAAAAACAACTCATTGTTGGGGTGACTTCGCCTGTTTGCCCGATCATCCACCATTCCTTGTCAATGCTTTCTTTCTCAAAACCTCCAATTACGATTCCAGCGATTGGTGGGACATGGCCTTTCGGGCCCTTTCTAACTATAGGTCTGACTATATTTTTTTCACCAACGGGAACGCCGCAATAAAATGGTCCCCATGTTCCGACCCTTGGCCTGATTTCTATAACCTGCTTATTGAACATTGGTCCTCGGTATTCAAAGGAGTACGGTTCCAGTGGCTTTCTGGCAATATTGGGATTTCTATCTTCCAGCGCTGATACAATGCGCTCCTTCCAGTGCTCGTCCTGAGTACTAACATAAAGCCTGGTTTTGATGGCCGCTGGAATTAAATTGGTGTCCACTGAGGATGGGAACAAACCGATTATAGGAAAAATTTCACCTCTGTTTTCTAAGGCGCGTGATAGGGCATAAGCTATTTCCTCTTTGCATGGCTCACTGCCAAGACTGTTTTGCGTTGCTACAATCATCCATCCATCGCACTGGCTTTCCTTAGTGATAAATGAGTCGATCTGTTCCCAAAGTCTTTTTCCCGCTTTTATATTCCAGCGATCAAGTTTAATGCTGATTCCGGCGCGCTCCAGTTCCTGCGCTATAAATTCGACATCACCTCCTTTATTGTCTTCCCAGGCATAGGTTATCCAAAGTGTTTTCATGTTATTTGTTGGTGTCAATGATTAGCGTTATTGGGGGAAAATGAATTGACCAGGCTATCCAGTTCAGCTTTTGATGGCATTCTCCTTTTTGATGTATTTCCTTTGATTGAATCTTGTTTTTCAAGGTATTCAAATGCCTGAGAAAGGCCTTTGTGCATTTGCTGATTAATGCTGTCGTTTTTCTGCGCATCAACCTGAAATTGCTGTTGTTCCTGTTGAAACTCGCGAAGCGTTTTCTGAACTCTTTCTCCCGAGTTGTATTTGAATATTTCTTCTTGGGCGGGTTGTAGCCAGTAAGCAAAATAGTAGTTTTCAAGCACGGAGAATTTATCTTGCTTTTCTCTCAGGCTAAGATTTTTATTGAGGAGGAAGTCATTAAGCGAATTATGCAGTACAGTGGACACTTTTATGGTATTGAATCCAAATTCATTGTTTGATAATAAGAAAATCCGTCCATACGCAAGATCAAAATCTGAACGCCATTTCTGATAAGCTTGTGTGAACTCAAGTGTGTTTTCAAATTCCATTGTGGGCTTGCTGGAAACAGAATCCTTCTGAATAGCATATATCATCAGTTCACGCCATTGGCGGTACTGTTTCATATACTCATCACATGCATCTACAAAATCTTTCTTCTCATCAAGATACAACTGGACTCTTTTCTCTTCATTGTTGAAGTAGTGCTGGGCTGCAATGGTGAAAGTTCCTGTTATCAGCGAGGCAACCAATGCAATCGCCGCACCGGTTATCAGGGTGCTGTTTTTCTTTTCCGGTTCTTCCATTATTTATTGTTTCTCAGCAATATCGGTTTTCTTACGGATTTTTTCTAAAAGCTTTTGGGGATCATGAAGTTTGTATTTTGGTAGTACCATGGAAGAGGTGTATAAAAAGATCTATAATTTTATCTGTTTTACCGTAATGATGTGTTGAATTATCAATTTTACAGTATTGCTTATATCTTTTACTGTAAAAATTATGAAAAGGAAATTTCATCATATGGATATTCCAACTGTAAAATCTTTCTTGAACTTAATTAGACTAAATGGCATGTAATCAGGGTGGTATGTATTTCTCTGGGAAATGTTGTTATTTGGAGTAGTTTGTGAGCTTTATAAGTATGGTGATCACTTTTCTTAAATATTAGGCTATTTTATATAGATAACTAATTTGATTACAGTATATTTACAGTAGTTGTCAACATTACGGGGTAGATTACCACGGATGATAAATCAGTTATTCTTTTGTCGCTTTATATTTGTAATTAATTGATTTACATGTAATTACATTATGTGTATCGGGAAATAATTCCTTTAAGTTTTATATGGTTATTATTTTAAATATAAATTCTGGCCATGTCTTGTAAATTTCTTTTGTTTAAAAAACTCCATTAATTCCTTTCTCAAAGGAATTAATGGAGTTTCCATAAAAGGTAAGGGATGATCCTGATAAATTACTTAAGATGTCGAACAATTTTCTTTTCATTTGTAGTCGCAACCAATGGCGTAGTAGAACAGCAGAAGACATTTTTAAAAATCTTAGTGGATTTAATATTCGTTCTGCTGGTACCTCTAGTTCAGCTCGTATTAAAGTAAATGAGAAGCTGCTTGAATGGGCTGATCTGATCTTCGTAATGGAAAAGCATCATAAACAATTGTTAAACCAGAAGTATCCTTCTTTGTTGAATAGCAAACAGGTCATTATATTGGAGATCCCTGATGAATATCAATATATGGATGCCGAATTAATTAGTATTCTTGAAATAGGGTTAGCGCCTTATTTAGAGCTATAGTTTATTTATCCTCATCTTTCAGCACTACAAACAAATTCGATCAGGACGATTTTAAATTATGTTATAAACGTTTAATTGTTATTTAACAATTAGACTTAGAAATATGTCAGATTTTGACTGGCCATTGCTGTTGTTTCTTACGTGTTCGGAATAATACTTTTTATAAAGCCAACGTTAGTGAAGATTTTCAAAGCAAAGAAATAGAAAAGTACAGAATAGACTATGTCCTTAATTGATATTTTTTGCAGGATTTATTTCTAGTTTTCCAGGAATGCTAGTCATGCTATTGATGAACTCAGTTGTGGTTTGACCCGTTTGAGTTTTAAAGAATCTCATCAGATGGTTCGGTTCAGAAAAATTAAGTTCGTAAGCTATCTCATTAATAGTTTTGTTTGAATGAAGAAGCGAGTTTTGTATTTCAAAAAGAAGTCGCTGTTTTATCAATTGGGTAGCTGTAGTGTTGAATTGGGCTTTGACCGCTTTGTTCAGTGAAATTCTGCTGATGCCCAACATTTCAGCATAATCATTGATTCGTTGCACCTCCTTGATGTGGATCTCTACTAAATTCTTAAGTTGAAAAGCCAGATTATTCCCTGTTTTTTTCAAAGAAAGTGTATGTTGCTTTGCATATCGGCGGTTCAGAGTCTGTAGGAGATAGTATAGTAAGGAGCGAATAATATGGACACTATCGGTCTCACTAGTCAATAGCTCCATTTTGATCTCTGTCAACAGGTTGCAGTATTTTAGCATTTCATCCTGATCAATATTCATTTTTAAAGGATGTACCAGCTGGTAAAAGTACAATAATCGGTAAGTGAATAGCTTATCGGCAAAAAAGTCATTTAAAAAGGCTTCTTGAAAAATCAAAGTAGTAACCTGAAGATTGTTGGGATCCAATCTCCAGTTTCGTTTTTGAAACGGTGAGATAAAGATAATCGAACCTGCTTTCAACTCGATTTCTTGCTGGTTTAGAATTAGTACACCCTTTGCTTCTTTAAAAAATAAAATCTCGAAATAGTCAGTATCAAAAGTACCTGTATCAGTGTAGTCAATATCTT
Organism: Pedobacter gandavensis; assembly: GCF_032677645.1. Lineage (GTDB taxonomy): Bacteria > Bacteroidota > Bacteroidia > Sphingobacteriales > Sphingobacteriaceae > Pedobacter > Pedobacter gandavensis_A. The sequence goes on from NZ_JAVTSB010000014.1 coordinate 4,536, forward strand.
TTTCTGTTAACACATTTAGCAGGAAGTCGACTCCGCATTCAGTTTTATGAAATTTGATCGTTTTCATGTTTTATTATTAGTACACAAAGGTAGTGAATATTATCATTAATAGCCTTTTACTGATACTACTAAGATAGTATGCTGTTATCAAAATGGTAGTTATTAGCAGGTGTTTGATACGTTAAAGACAATTTACTGTTCCGACCTTTGTAATGCATTCATCACTCCAAAATTCTTATTAGAGGTGGGATATTATTAATCAAAAATAGAAATTCATGAAAAAAGTAATTTTAGCAGTAGCACTAACGTTGTCAGCTGCCATATCATTTGGTCAGAGCAATTCGGGTACGAAACCGATTCTCCAGTTAGTTAGAAACGCAACATTAATCATTGAGTATGGCGGAAAAAAGATCTTAGTAGATCCTATGCTATCTCCAAAAGGAGCAATAGAGTCTTGGGCTGGCATCCAGAAAAACCCAACAGTTGATCTGAAACTGCCAATAAATGAAATCGTTAAAAATGTTGATTTGGTATTAGTGACACATACACATGATGACCATTTTGACAAGGCCGCTAGTCAAATCCTGGATAAATCCATTGAACTGTTACACCAACCTGCAGATAAGGAATTCTTCGAAAAGGAAGGTTTTAATAATGCAGCCGTTTTAGAGGACAATACGCTATGGAACGATATAAGCATTCATCGGGTAGAGGGGCAGCATGGTAGCGGCGAGGTATTGAAGATGATGGGCAAGACGTCCGGCTTTGTATTAAAAGCAAAGAACCAACCCACTGTGTATATTGTTGGAGACGCTATCTGGACAGAAGATATTAAGAAAAATATCAAAAAGTTTGATCCTGACTATATTGTTGTTAATTCCGGAGGAGCGCGTATCCAAGGGTATGAAAATACGGCAATCATCATGGACGAAGCGCAGACAATGGCTTTAATAGGTGAAAGTGGTAAGGCGAAAGTGATAGCTGTACATATGGATGCCCTGGATCATTGTCGTACAACCAGGAGCTCTTTAAGTAAGGAAGCTGTCGAATTCAATATATGTAAAGATAAATTGATAATACCTCAGGATGGAGAAGTAATCGCCCTTTCTCTTTAATTAACTTATTTTAAGTTGATTGTGTTTTATGTATCGTAAATAAGGCTCCTAAGAATCGATAAATAGATATAAGTAAGATATTGTAAAAGGCTGAAAATCTGATTTAATAATCAGATTTTCAGCCTTTTTTCTTGTTGGTATTTGTTGTTTTTTTGTCCCACAAGTTGATTGGGTGCTACAGTTTCTATATCTGTAGCACGCCTGCGCTGACGAAAGTCCACTGTTAACCTTACCCGTTATAAGCAGGGTCAAACTCTACAATCCATTCAATACCATATTTATCCCTGAACATTCCGGCATAGGTGCCCCATGGACTGTCGTCAATGGGCCCTTCAACTTCTGCGCCAGCTGATAGTCCGCTAAATATTTTATCTGCTTCTTCACGGCTTTCGGCATTCACATATATTTTAGACCGGTTTTCCTTTTCGCTTATCCGTCCCAAAAAATCGGGAACATCGTTGGCTACTAACACATTGTTTTTGCCTAGGGGCAAGCCGATGTACATTATTTTATTTGCCTCATCTTCAGCTACCTGAAACCCGGGGCCTGATAAGTCTTTAAAACGGATGATTTTTGTAAACTCGCCGCCAAAAACTGATTTGTAAAAAGTGAATGCTTCCTCAGCATTGCCGTTGAAGTTGATCCATGGATTAATTGCTCTCATGTTTTTTGTTTTTAGTTTATTTCTATTAATTCTGCGATGAAGCGGCGAACAGATGGTCCAGATTTTTCAACATCACTGAAAATCCGATCCTGAAGCCTTCCACTAAGTTTTACATACGTTCAATTGATTTATTAAAAATAGTAATATAATATTACAAAGGATTCGAATCAATCACTAATGGTTGTGTAAAATATTCAGGGAGAACTGAGGTCTGTTTTTTATTGTTCAGATGGAATGATTTTAGTATGTAATTTCTTTCCATCAGTCCTTGTCTTTATCTTTGGTCTCAGATGAAAAGGGAGAATTTAAAGGAAACACTTGGAAATATTGATATTTATTTGTTCGATCAGCTGGTTAAAGGCACGTATGATGACTGCAGTTCCGTGTTAGATGCAGGATGCGGCACTGGTAGAAATCTATTATATTTTTTAAGAAACGGCTTTGAGGTGTTTGGCGTAGATAGTAGCCAGGAAGCTATTGCTTTTGTTAAAAACCTGGCAAGTCCATTTCCACAAGTAATCCCAGATGAGAACTTTATGGTTTCCACCGTAGAGCAACTATCCTTCAAGCCTGAGCGCTTTGATTTAGTGATCAGCAGTGCTGTACTTCATTTCGCGGAGAACCTCAGTCATTTCGAAGCTATGCTCAATTCCATGTGGGAAGTACTGCGGCCCGGAGGATATTTTTTCTGCCGGCTTGCCTCAGAAATTGGAATTGAATCATTGGTTAGATTTATTGGGAATGGCAGATATATCCTTCCTGATGGATCAGAGCGTTTTTTGGTCAACCAGGAAATGCTGCTTCGCCTCACCAAGAAACTTGGTGGCGAACTGCATGAACCCATTAAGACTACCAATGTCCAGAACATGAGAAGCATGACCACCTGGTGCGTAAGGAAACAAACTAATGATATTTAATTCTAAAATGACTGCATCGGAATGAAAAGTAAAGCGGGTTAAACCTTATTTTTTAATTGATTCCAGGATGAACATAGTGAAATATTCCTTATTTTTATGTTGAATTAATTACTAGAAAAATGATGAAACAAGCATTAATTGGTGAATTCCTGCATGAAGCAGAAAACACAAGAAAGTTATTAACCATGATTCCGGACAGTGCATTAGAATACCGTCCGCAGCCACATCTTTGGTCGGTAGGTCAGCTAGCTTCGCATATTGCCGAAGTATACAACTGGTATGGGCCTACATTTAACCAGGATGAATTTGATATGGGTTCTTATAAATATGACAAAGGAGATATTAGCAAAGCCGCTAACATCCTGGAAAAGTTTGAAGAAAATGTTTCGAAGGCAAAGACTGAAATAGAAAACTCTGATGAATCACAGTATATGAATGACTGGACAATGTCTGCAGGAGGCAACCCAATTATGCCATCAATGCCGAAGATTCAGGTGATCAGGGGATTTCTTTATAATCATTTGTATCATCATCGCGGAGAGCTTATCTCGCACCTTAGGGTAACAGGAAATAAAGTGCCATCTATGTACGGCCCTAATTATGAGGAATCTCAACGTTCCTAAACTTTGTTAAACAAAGCTGATACAAAGGGTCCAGGTTTAAGAGCTGTTTTTCAATAAGAAGAACGGCTCTTTATTTAAGTTTGCTTTACTGCATCATAGGATTCAATAATTACCGGAATTAGATTTTTTTTCCTCATAACTTTTAGAATAAGGAAGAAAATAATTACAAATACCAGCCCCGCTATTGCCTCTACAGTAAGCATATACCGGCTGCCAAATTTATCATGTGTCCATCCATTAAAAGTAGTCATATACACTACCGGTAAATTACCTAAAGACGACAATAAGGAATATTTAGTGGCTACATGCTTTTTGCCAATTACAAAAAATATAATGCCAGAGCGTATATGGAATAATAAAACTCAAAAATCCAAAGTGACGATCGTGCTTTCAGTTAAAATATATTGTGTAATAATTTAACTGTTTTTCTTAGCAATTACTTGCGTGGCGGTTACTTTTCTTAAGGATTAAATTAGTAATTTTGAGTTATATATCTTTAATAAAAGAGGTTGATGGATGATCCGTTCATAGTATACTTAAAAAACAAAACATCCGCAAAATTTGAATACAAAAGAGATATTTCAACGGTTGTTCGTACAGACAATGGTTATCGTATCACATTTAATAATGGGGTGAGCTATAATTATGGAGCTGACAAAGTACAATACCATTCTCTTGTATCGAGACGAGAAGGTGTGTGCATATATGAGAATGGAAAATTAGATAAGAGATATAATACTATTGATAATTATGGTCGTTATTTGATTTTTCGAGATGGAGACAGTTGTTCTTATCCGATTGAAAACAATGCCAATATTGAAATCTGTGATATAAAAAGGAATAATGGTCAGACGGAGTCAGTAATCAATTATTTTAAAGAAATATTGAAAAAAAGTGGTGGGGTATCATTTGATATTCAATCAGAAGAGATCGATAGTGAAAATCCGAATCACCCAACCTGGTAAATGTTGCTGTATCAAGAGCTGTTAAAGAATTTATTGTAGTAAAACCGGCATTGATGGATCTTCCTCATGGAACTAATATCGGTGACCTGATACGCTATATCTGTTATACCACAAACCCGGCTGAAACGATTGTCAAAGGTAGAATCTGTTCTGTTTTTGATCTTCTGTATAAAGAGTACAATAAGGTCTTTATACAGTTTCTTTTATCGAATAAGAACGTAAGTGGATCTGCTGCGGAGCTTATTATTAATAAGCTGTTGAACGAGAGTGTATTGTTAAAAAACACGCAATTTTCATCTATTGATATCGTCAGAGAATATAGGCTTAGAGACCTTATTCGGGATTTTCAACCATTTTCCGATGATGAGATCAGGTTCATCAGGAATAATTCAAGGATTGATTTTCTGCTGTACAACAAAATTGACAAAACCCCTGTATTGGCTATCGAGGTGGATGGGGTTTCATTCCATGACAATGAATTGCAAAAGGAGAGGGACAGGAAGAAGAATCATATTTTGGAAACTATCGGACTACCATTGCTTAGATTATCAACCGATGGACACAATGAGGAAACAAGAATTATTGAAAGTTTAAGCGTTGCAATGGGGTTAGTTTGATTGACTATTTATAGGTATATCACTGTGAGCATAATAAAAGCAAATTACTGATGCTATATTTGCATTATGAATTTACCCTTGCGCATCACTTTTGATGAAAAAGACTATACCTACCTTGTTTTAACCAAGGGGATAACAAAAGATACCAATGAAATCCAAATTAACCTGAATGAGATAGAGTATCAGCTTGCTTGCAACTCAAAGGGGGATTGGGATGTGGTTGATGCGACTGTAAACGACCATCCTGGATTACTTAAAGCTATAGGAAGAAACATCAAACTTCGGTATCGGTTATAAAACCGAAATATAATCTCGTGTTAAAAACTCATTCTTGTCGGGGCCTCGATGTGCTATATTTCGATTGTTAGCGGTAATATGATCCATTTATTCAAGATAGTGTCTAAACTTAAAAGGTCAGCATAGTTTTTGTGGGTAATATGATATAGCTGTTCACATTAATTGATAAAGACATGAAAGTGAAAACAAAATTGTGGCTTGCATTCGCATTGTTGTTCCTGGTAGTCCTTTCTTTCGGTGGAGTTTCCCTATACATTATGAATAGGATAGCCTCAAGTTCAAAAAGCATTATTAAGGATAATTACGAAAGTTTGAGCTACCTGAGAGTGATGAGAAAGATTCTTGACGATAATGCATTACCACTATCTAAGATATCGGCAAATCAATTTAGTGTTGAACTGGAGAAAGAAAGAAACAATATTACTGAAGAAGGGGAGCGGGAGGCTGTGTTAGCACTCTCACAAGCCTATAAGACTATAATAGACCCAGTGACAAATATTGCGGCTAAACATGAAGCGCTTAATAAGGCTCGTTTGCAAATAAGAGTTATTGAAGAGCTGAACATGAATGCTGTGGTCAGGAAAAATACTTTAGCCCAGGAAGGTGTGCAGAAAGCGGCAAATTACCTGGTGCTGGCCGCTTCCATTTGCTTTTTACTATTATTTTCACTTGTAGTAAACCTGCCTGAGCTGATTGCTAAATCTCAGGAGAATTTACGGGAGCCATGATGACACCTGTTACCGGTGAGGAGTATGCAGCAGTGAACAAGGAATAATGTCATAATATTCTTAATTCAAACTACGGTATTCATTAGGTGTCAAACCTGTTTTTTGCTTGAATAAACGTGTGAAATGCTGCTGGTATTTAAAGCCCAATTGAAACGATATATCATTAATTGATTTAGTGGCATCAAACATTCTGATTTTGCCTTCTTCAATCAGCCTTGATTGGATATAATCTAATGCTGTATTTCCGGTTTCCTTTTTGATAAGGTCGCCGAAATAATTTGGAGAAAGGTGCAGTTGTTCTGCACACCAGGCTACGCTTGGAAAGCCCAGATCCTGCGCCTTGTTGGATTGGAAATAATCATTCATCAGGTTTTCAAACCTTACTAAAATATCTTTATTGACGTTGCTTCTTGTGATGAACTGGCGGTCATAATACCGCATACAGTAATTCAGCAAGACCTCGATGTTGGAAACAATGAGCGCTTTACTGTGCTTGTCTATTTTCTGGTCAATTTCGTCAGCAATCTTTTCCAAACAATCAATAATTGTCTTCCTTTCTTTTTTGGATAGGTGAAGTGCTTCATTCACTTCATAGGAAAAGAAATTATAGTCCTTAATGTTCTTACCCAAGGAAGTCCCTGCAATCAAAGCGGGATGAAAAAGTAATCCATAACCCGAGGGTTTTATCGTTACCCCCTTGCTGTCTATACCGTAAACCTGTCCAGGGGATACAAATACCAATGTGCCGTCTTCATAATCATAAGGCTGGCAGCCATACGTCATATCTCCGCACTTAATATTTTTCAAGAATACTGCATACAGCCCTATATACCGCCTGAACTGTTGTATTGTGGGTATTTCATTGAAGTTCACAACACTCACTAAGGGATGCAGGGTGTCTATTCCTGCAAGTTGGTGGTATTGTCCTATTGTATCTATTCTATCTACCTGTTCCATAACTGAATGTTATACCATACAAATTTAGCAAAGCTAAACCTGTGTACCATACATTTTAGTCAAAATCAGTAAAAGTGGTAAATTAATCAGTATTCTGTATAAATATAAAACACAGATGATTACGAGATTTGTAGTGCACATTAATTAGGAGAGTAGTATTGTACTATTAAAAAAAAGCAAAGTCAAATAAAGAATTATGACAGACAAAGTAGATATTTTCAACAGATTGAGAAATGGTGAAACTGTTTCTGGCAATGATCCTGAAGCTTATAAAATGATAGCTGCTTCGTATGCTACGAAAAAACTACTCGTAGCGATGAACAACTCTACAGAGCCTTCAGAAATCAGAGGTTTGTTGAGTCAGATTACAGGAAATGAAATTGACGAAACTGTAACCGTTTTTACACCCTTGTACATCAACTACGGAAAGCACACTAAAATAGGGAAAAATGTATTTATCAATTTTGATTGTGTGTTTTTGGATCTGGGAGGTATTACCATAGATGACGGCGTACTGATAGCTCCCAAAGTTAGTTTGTTGTCAGAGGGACATCCTATCAATCCTGAAGACCGGAGTTCTTTGGTGGTCGGGCATGTCCACATCAAAAAGAATGCGTGGATTGGCGCAAATGCGACCATACTGCCCGGAGTAACCATTGGGGAAAATGCCGTGGTAGCCGCAGGAGCGGTTGTTTCAAAAGATGTTCCCGATAATACAATAGTAGGTGGCATTCCAGCAAAAGTCATAAAAAGTATTTAACCCCAGGGTATAGCTCTCAGTAGAGTAACATTCACGTTGGTAAAATAATAAAGAAGAAAATATAAAATATGAAAAGAACAGCCATAATTGTAGTTGCATCCCTGATGATGTTAGGGCAAGCCTGCAAACAAAAACCGCATAAGATAAACAATACAGCGCAAGTAGACCACTATACTTTTAAATTGAGCGAGAACGTTATCCGTGAGAAAGTAAGATTCAAAAACCGTTACGGAATTATGCTTACAGGCGATTTGTACCTTCCGAAAAAACAAGGTAACGAGGCTCAGCCTGCTATTGCAATTAGCGGTCCATTTGGTGCGGTAAAAGAACAATCTTCAGGATTGTATGCTAACCAAATGGCAGAACGGGGCTTTATTGCCCTTGCCTTTGACCCCTCTTATACAGGCGAGAGCAGTGGTGAACCTCGCAATGTAGCATCACCTGATATAAACACCGAAGATTTCAGTGCCGCAGTAGATTTTTTGGGTATACAGAAGAATATCGACCGTAATAAAATAGGTATCATCGGTATTTGTGGATTTGGAGGGTTTGCATTAAACGCTACTGCTGTTGATAAACGTGTGAAAGCTGTTGCTGTTACCAGTATGTATGATATGTCGAGAGTGAACGCAAGAGGATATTTTGATGCCACTACACCTGAAGAGCGTACACAACAATTAGTACAAATAGGCGAGCAACGTTGGAAAGATGCGAAAAATGGAGCTCCTGAATTAGCTCCAAAAGGATTGGAAAATTTACCTGATGATGCTCCTCAATTTGTAAAAGAATATGCTGCTTATTACAAAACAGAGCGTGGCTTTCATCCACGCTCCTTAAACTCAAACAGTTCCTGGACGATTACCAATCCTGTGTCGTTTATGAACATGCCGATTCTGACCTACATCAAGGAGATTTCGCCGAGACCAATACTTTTAATCGCCGGCGAAAAAGCACATTCCCGTTATTTCAGCGAAGATGCCTACAAAGCGGCTTTAGAACCGAAAGAATTAATCATTATCCCCAATGCTGTACACGTTGATTTATATGATAAACCTGATGTAATCCCATTTGACAAGCTGCAAAAGTTTTTTACAGAAAATCTCAAATAAAGCTCGTTATCGTCGCTCCATATCATAAACAGTAATGTTACCCTCTATACGAAATGGAGTGCGACATCAATCTTTGAAATAGAATAAAAATATGAGAAAATTCTTAACAGCAATATTCGCACTAACATTTACACACTCCTTTGCAGGATGTAGTAAGGATAATGACCCGATTATAAACGACCAGATTTCCAGGAATAAAGTCAAAATTACGGTTGGTTCTTCTGTTTTTACAGCCTCGCTTTACGATAATGCAACGGCAAATGCTTTTAAGGCTATGATGCCGCTTACTATCAATATGAGCGAATTGAATGGGAATGAGAAACTTTACGGTTTTCCGAATAATCTGCCGTCAAACGCTTCTAATCCCGGCTCGATACAGAACGGAGATATCATGCTTTATGGTCCAGGGACCTTGGTGCTGTTTTATAAATCATTTTCAACCTCTTACAGCTATTCGAGAATTGGGAAAGTTGATGATACGTCAGGTTACGCTGCAGCATTAGCCTCTGGAGCTGTAACTGTTACGTTCGAGTTGCAATAATTTTCGAAAAATTGGACACTATTAAATAAATTTGTATCCTATCTACAGGCTATCCAAACAATACTAGTGAAATTTGAATTATAGAATAAAAATAAAGCTGATGAATAAGTTTACAAAGTACTTCCTCCTTTTTTGTTTAACCTTAAATGCTACTACAATGAATGCCCGGGATCAACGGGAATCGGTTGATGTGGCTAATCTAATGGAGAATACTGTCGTTGCGCCAGATATGTTGGTGCGTATTTCTGAAATCGAGATTATTCCCGAATATTTAGAAGCCTACACTACCATTTTGAAAGAAGAAGCTGCGATTTCTATGAAAATTGAACCCGGGGTTATTGCAATTTTTCCGATGTCTGTTAAAGAAAATCCAAATCAGATCAGGATCATTGAAATCTACGCCAATAAACAGGCTTATCTATCACATCTGGAAACAGCTCACTTCAAGTTTTACAAAACAGGAACGTTGAAGATGGTTAAGTCATTAAAATTGATAGATATGAATTCCATTGATGCTGAAACTATGAAATTGATTTTTAGAAAAATAGAAGAGTAACCACTATGCTTTTATAAAAACTTGGTTTCCCGGAGTGTTTCTCTCTTTAATTTATAGTCTTGTGGAGAAACGCCCATGATTTTAGAAAACATTCTTGAAAAGTAGTACTGGTCATCTATACCGAGCGTTAAGGCAATCTCTTTGATCCGGAGGTCTGTGAACTGAAGATATTGGCAGGCTTTCTGTATTTTAATGTGATTGAAATATTTAATCGGAGCAAAACCTGTTTGATCTTTGAAAAGTGCCGAGAAATGGGAGGATGATAAATTAACTGATTTTGCGATATCTTCCAGTGTAAAGGTGGTATGGAGGTTTTTCTGCATAAACTCAATGGAAACATCAATGGGATTAACTATACTTTGTTTAGCCGAATAATTGAATTTCTCATCAAAAATAAAGGAAGAAAGGAAATGAGAGAAACTGATATTGACATAGCAGAGGTTATCGGTACTGTAACCTCTTTCCAGATTTAAGTAGATTTCGTCAAATAGTTTTATCCTTGATTCATTGAACTGTACAAGTCCTTTATAACTCTTCTGTCTTTTAAGAAGCAATCTGATTAGTGATTTAACAAGGTGGCCTTTGAAGTGCGCCCAGTAAATGGTCCAGGGGGTGTTCTGATCGGAACCATAGGCATGTGATTTGTCGGCAGGTATGACAATGAAATTTCCCGCTTTAAGGGTATAAGAAGTGTCTTCAATTTTTACTTCACCCTTTCCATCAGTACAGTAAATAAGGATGTATTGATCTATCCCATAGTTACGTTCTCTGTAATGAAATTTTGCTTTAGGGTAAAATCCGATATCTGTAATGTAGATTCCCGCCAGGAGGGGATTAGGAATACAGGTTTTGACAAGGATAGACCGGGGCAAGACAATTGCTTTTTGACCATTAAAACCTTCTTTCTTTTTAATTTCAGTTGTTTCGTTTTCCATCTGGCTTTTGTTAGGGCTGAATTTATGTATAATTCCGTAATATTGTCCATTCCTTTCATAATTATTTCTATTGTATAGTTGCTTTTATTAGTTCAAATTTGGTTTTGTTAACCTAAACCTACAATGCAACAATTTAAAACTTCGTACCTTTTGTCTATCTCTTTTATCTCCGCATTAGGGGGATATCTGTTTGGTTTTGACTTTGCCGTAATTTCAGGTGCATTACCTTTTTTACGGGATCAGTTTGGATTAAATGAATACTGGGAAGGCTTTGCAACCGGGTCATTGGCCCTTGGCGCTATCATCGGCTGCTTAACAGCCGGCCGCGTGGCCGATAAATACGGTCGCAGACCAGGACTATTTTTAGCGGCCCTTATTTTTGGTCTTTCTTCTCTCGCAATGGCATTTGCTTCCGATCTGGGGGTTTTTATTTTCTCCAGATTTGTGGCGGGAATAGGAGTAGGTATGGCCTCCCTGTTGTCACCTATGTATATTGCCGAGGTTTCTCCGGCAAAATACCGAGGAAGAATGGTGAGCATCAATCAACTAACCATTGTACTTGGGATTCTGATCACCAACCTGATCAATTATTCTCTCCGTAATAGTGGGCCTGATGCCTGGAGGTGGATGTTTGGTCTTGGCGCTGTACCTTCTGCACTGTTTATTATCGGGGTGATCTGGCTACCGGAAAGTCCAAGGTGGTTACTTCAGACCGGAAAAGAAAGTAAAGGACTGAAAGTCCTGGAGAAAATAGGCGGTGCCGATTTTTCCGTTACTGCGATGGAAATGATGAAATCTGCTGCAAAAGGAAATCAAAAGGTCAGTTATACAGCCGTTTTCGGGAAAGCCGTTTTGCCAGCGGTAACCATCGGGATTGTACTCGCGGTATTTCAGCAGCTTTGCGGGATCAATGTAGTCTTTAATTATCCTTCGAATATATTTGCCAGTATTGGTGCATCGAAAGATGACCAGTTGCTACAAACGGTATTTATAGGAGGTGTAAATCTGTTTTTCACCATCCTGGCCATGTTTCTGGTGGATAAAATTGGCCGCAGGCCACTCATGTTGTTCGGTGCAGCGGCACTGGCCATTTTATATGTGGTGATTGCACAATTACTAGCCGTACATTCTGCTTTGGTAGGTGTGTTTTTGCTGGCTGCCATAGGAACATACGCCATTTCCCTTGGACCAGTTACCTGGGTACTGATTTCAGAAATTTTCCCGAATCATGTGAGAGGGGCAGCATCATCCATTGCTATACTCTGCTTATGGGCAGCTTACTTTATACTCACTTTTACTTTTCCTGTCCTTGCCAAATCGATTGGAATGCACAATACTTTTTACCTCTATTCGGGGATCTGTATTATGGGTTTCCTTTTTATCAGGGCAAGAGTTAAAGAAACCAAAGGGAAAACTTTGGAAGAACTGGAATCTGTTTTCAGCCCTCATTAATTAATATTATTATCTAATAAAGAAGCACGAATTATATTATGGAAGTAACCGCATGGGTGGAGAAAGTCATCATTCCTACTTACGAAACAGGTAAGCCAGAGAAGAATCCCCTTTTTTTAGAAAAAAGAGTATACCAGGGAAGTACAGGAGCAGTATACCCGAACCCTGTGATCGAAAAAATCTCTGATGAAAAGATCGATAAGGAGTATACCGCAGTATTTATTGAAAATGAATATTTGAAAATAATGGTGCTTCCCGAACTTGGTGGAAGAATCCAAAGAGCCTATGATAAAGTGCGTGACCGTGATTTTATCTACTACAACCAAGTGATAAAACCAGCTTTGGTAGGCTTAACAGGCCCATGGATTTCAGGAGGAATAGAGTTTAACTGGCCACAACACCATCGTCCAAGTACATTTGATCCTATAGATTTCACCATAGAATCATATGATGACGGTAGTAAAACCATTTGGGTAAATGAGTTGGAATTGATGTTCCGAACTAAAGGAATGGCAGGTTTTACCCTGTATCCCGATAAAGCTTATCTGGAAGTTAAAGGAAAGGTTTATAACCCGACACCATTCCCAGAAACATTTTTGTGGTGGGCGAATCCTGCAGTAAAGGTAAATGATCACTATCAGTCGATTTTTCCACCTGATGTATATGCGGTTTTTGACCATGGTAAGCGGGATGTTTCTGATTTTCCAATTGCTACCGGTACTTATTATAAAAAGGATTATTCACCGGGAACAGATATTTCCTGCTATAAAAATATTCCTGTGCCCACTTCTTACATGGCTATCAGATCCAGCTATAATTTTATTGGAGGGTATGAGCATGATACACAAGCTGGAATGTTGCATGTGGCCAATCACCATATTGCACCAGGTAAAAAGCAATGGACCTGGGGGAATGGTGAGTTTGGACTAGCCTGGGATAGAAATCTGACTGATGAAGATGGACCTTATATTGAGCTGATGACAGGTGTCTACACAGACAATCAGCCTGATTTTTCCTGGTTACAGCCTAATGAGGAAAAAACATTTGAGCAGTATTTTATGCCTTATGCTAAGATAGGTGCAGTTAAAAATGCCACTAAAGAAGCGATGTTAAATGTAGAACTGGACGGGAATACACTGGACATAAAAGTTTATGCTACGGCTTCTTTTCCTTCGGCTGTGGTTAGTTTGTTTATCAATGAAGTGCTGGAAGATACTACTTACTTTGATCTTTCTCCCGCTTCGGTTTTTGAGAAAACCATACCCTTGAAGACCGAAGTTTCTCTGGAAAGTGTTCGTGTTCTTGTGGCAACCTGCGACCATAAACTATTGGTGAGTTATGAACATGAAAAGGTGGATCCTAAGGAAATTCCAGCAGCTGCAACAGCAGCGAAAGCACCTGGAAACATAGACTCTGTAGAAGAGTTATTCCTCAATGGCTTGCATATCGAGCAATACCGTCACGCCACTTATCTGGCGACAGATTATTATACGGAAGCCCTGAAAATGGAGCCGGGAGATGTCCGTTGCAACAATGCGATGGGACTATGGAATATGAGACGCGGACAGTTTGCGGTAGCTGAACAATTCTTTCGTACGGCCATAAAAACGTTAACATTACGCAATCCTAATCCCTATGATGGAGAACCTTATTATAATTTGGGGCTGTCTTTAAAAATGCAGGGAAAAGCAGAGGAAGCTTATGAAGCGATTTATAAATCAACCTGGAATGCTGCCTGGCAGGATGCTGGTTTTTTTGCGCTGTCGGGGATTGCCTCAGAAAAGGGAGATTACGAAGATGCCTTATACCTGATCAACAAATCTTTATTGCGTAATTACCATTCACCTGCTGCACGCCATCTTAAAACGGCTATCCTACATAAAATGGCCAGGTTTAAAGAGGCGATGACTTTTCTTGAAGAGTCTCTGTTAATTGATCCCTTCAATTTCGGCTGTCTGTATGAAAGGTATACTATACAATTGGAAACAGGTGATTTAAGTGCATCAGAAGTATCTTTAAGCGAACTTGTACAGTTGATGCGACAAGATGTTCATAACTATATAGCCTGTGCGCTGGAATATGCGCAAGCGGGATTGTATAAAGAGGCGTCCGGGCTTTTGTCTGTCTATATCCATGAGCAACAGGCAGCGATGTATCCGATGGTTTATTATTACCTGGGCTCGTTTGCACTGAAGAGTGGAGATCCACAATCGGCGCAGGCGTACCTTTTGAAAGGACAGTATGCAGACCCGGACTTCTGTTTTCCACACCGGATAGAAGATGTCAATGTCTTGTTATCTGCTATCGAACACAATCCTAAAGATGCTAAGGCGTATTACTATTTGGGTAATTTCTGGTATGGTAAACAGCAATTTAAAGAAGCAGTAACGTGTTGGGAGAATTCGGTGAAGGAAGATCCTACTTTCCCTACAGCACATAGAAACCTGTCGCTGGCCTATCACAATCATTTGGATGACTCAGGTCTTGCACTTAAGTCGCTAGAAAAAGCGTTTAGCCTGGATATAGCAGATGCCCGGGTGTTCATGGAGCTGGATCAGCTGTATAAGAAAATGGGGTATGCTCCGGAGCGACGCCTGGCTATGTTGGAAAAGTATCCTGACCTGGTTAGTTACCGTGATGATTTATACCTGGAACAAATTACGTTATGTAATCACCTGAGTGGTTATCGGGAAGCTAAAGCGCTGCTTGCCAGCCGGCAGTTTCATCCCTGGGAAGGAGGGGAAGGAAAGGTAGTCGGACAGTACCTCCTTTGCCATACCCAACTCGCCAAAACCGCACTCATGGAGGGAGAGTATCAAACTGCATTAGTGCTGCTTTCAGAGGCAAAGCATTATCCCCACAATCTTGGAGAGGGAAAGTTGTATGGCGCACAGGAAAATGATATTCATTATCTGGAAGGTTGTGTGTACGAGAAAATGGGATTGAAGGACCAGGCGGATCAAAAGTTTTTACAGGCCACATCCGGAACTACAGAACCGGTACAAGCGATATTTTACAATGATCCTCAGCCGGATAAAATTTTCTATCAGGGATTAGCCTGGTTAAAGCTGGAGGAGCGTGATAAGGCAAAGGAGATTTTTGAAAGGTTTATCCAGTTTGGTAAACTACACCTGAATGATGAGATTGAGATTGATTATTTTGCGGTTTCCCTTCCTGATTTACTGGTCTTTGATCAGGACCTTAATTTAAAAAATTACATTCATTGTTGCTATTTGATTGGTCTTGGTTATCTAGGTCTAGGTCGTACTGAAGCAGCCAGAGAAATGTTTATAGAGGTACTTGACAGGGATGTTAACCACCAGGGTGCCACTACTCACCTTGGTCTGTTTCCACTCTTAATCCAGTTCGGTATGGTCGATGAAGAGGCTAGCTAAAAGATATTTTAAAATGAGTAAACTGTTATTTACATGCCTTTTCCAGCAGTTTCCAAAAGTTAGAAAAGAAGCCGAAATTTAAACAGTAGGTTGTCGTAAATAAAAGTTAAAATATTAAAAGGAATCCCGGTTGTTAAAAACAATCGGGATTTTGCTATGGAGAAATAAGTGGTCTATAAAAGGCAAAGTTAAATTTAGAAGCCATCAAAAAACAATGTGTTTATATAACTGTTAATTGTTCAGTATCCTTTATAATACGTCCCTTTCTTAAGCTTTAATTTCATTAAATAACTAAGATCATGGAAACGCAAAATCAAAATCCAAAGGATCCGGATGACTTACCTTCTGGAATAGATTATTCAATAAATCCCAATACTAAAATCGAAATTGATTATAACAGGTATGATCAGGCAGTACAAAAGTTAAAACCCAGGGTATATTTAGATGGTACAACTTTCTTTTGCTTATCGGGACCAGATCGCGAAACTGGTATTTTCGGACGTGGAGATACCCTCGAGGGGGCGATTCAAGATTGGCGTTCTGCTCTTGAAGAACGGTTTAAACGTATAAACGGTGAGCATGTTTAATTGTAGAAATAAAGCGGGTAAAATATAACATTTATAGAGAAAATATTATGGATCCATTTAACATAGTCATCAAAAACGGTAATGAACAATTAGATTTAAACATCCACCCCCAGGAAGCTGGAGGATATAAGATTATTTACCATGGTGCTCTTGTAGGGCAGATCTTTATGGGGCAGGGGGGAAGTTGGGAGGCAATTTCTGCAAATGATTTGGATATCGTTACTTACCCGGTTTATGAATATGATGAAACTTCAGGACACGCAGATATGCTCCTTGAACAGGAATTAGTGCAAAGAATAGGAGGAGAAATCAAAAAAACAACCAACAGGTGAATGATGTATATGCCATCTAATCGGATAAGAAATAAAGCGATGAAAAATTTATTGAATTCTGAAGTGTGTGCTTTTTGCGTTGCCATACGTTTTTCAGATCAGTTTGTTGAAATGTACAGTAATACCAAATGCATGAGGATGTGCCGAAACGACAAATTAAGGGGGGAAATGGGACTTATTGCTAATGCCTGTTGTTTTCAATAACGTAAAAAGGGTAGAAAAATATATATTTTTCTACCCTCAGATGCTAAAGGAATTTTAAGTGGCCTCCGGATTATTTCAATTCTCCTGAGGTATAAAAATTCGGATCATCCAGACTGGTAATACTACCAACCTGACCTTGAACCGGATCTAATTTGTAGTCCAATTTAAACTTATGATCAGCAAAAATCTTTGTTAATGGTAAAACTGCATTCAATATTACAGCTGTTCTTTCCTCTGTATTCACAAATTCAAAATCATAAGTTCCATCAGCGGTTTTAGTATAGCTATAAACAAATTCCGAAACTGTTGGAAGAATACTTCTGATGGTGGTCACCATAATCTTCATCTCGTTTGTTTCAGCATTGAAAACGAAATTAATATTTCCGAGTTTTCTCGTGTTAAGTGCTAATGTTCTAACCATTGCAGCACGCATGTCTACAAAGCCTGGCGACCAGGTCTGATATGGTGTAGAGAATACGGTAATGGACTTAAAGCGATCAGTACCCATTAAAATATGCAATGGAATGATTGGAAGATCACCTCTTAAAATCTCCATTTGCTTACCGTTTGTGGTTGTTGCTATCAGCGGTTTTTTTGTTTTATCCCATGTTATTGTTTTGAATGCAATGTCATTAAAAACAAGCGGTTTATTAAAGAACATACCAGTTGTGGTATAGGCAAAAGGGGCTTCTGCTGTTTTTACCAGGCCATTTTCTACCCAGGTAAAAAATGCTTTCTTCACATTCAGGGCCATATTTACGGAGAATTGAACTTTGCTGATCTCGTTGTTGCCTGTGATGTAAAGGTTTTTATTGACATTGAAATAGTTTGTTAACTCTGCTGTTAAAGGTTTAAGTCCTCCTTTTAAGTAGAAATCTTGTTGTTCTGCATTTAGTTTCACTAAAAACAGATCGCTTCTTCTCTTTTTTCCAACAAGCTTAATTGTATCTCCTTTTATCGCAGAAAACTCGAATTCAAAATCAGATTTAAAACCTACACCCGCGGTTCCGCCGATCACATCACCATTTGGGTCCGCCAGTAAGTGCAGGTAGTTATAGGTGTCGAATAATAAAGAGGGGCCCATTACAGCTTTCAATCTATAAGTGCTTTCCATTAACTCCGTAGCTGTGCCAGCGTCAATTTCAGCAAGCATTTTAACGCGATCCTGGTCATTAAAGTCCATATAAAAACCGTAGCCACCGCCACCTTCAGTAAAGAGGTAGGCTGCCCAGCCATTCTTAGTAGATGTAAGTGCTTCGCTGTAGGTTTTTAAACTTTCTTGTGCTCTTAATTCCGGCATTTTTCCGTCGATCAATAAATCTTCGGATCCTTTTTTACAACTGCTTAATGCCAGTGCTAAACAGAGTATGGTTAATATTTTGATTTTCATAATAATTATCTGATTAGTGATCCGTAGAAATAGCTTGAAGTATTAACCGAGCCTTTAAAGCCGCCCTTTGTTAAATGCTCAGGGGATAAGAATGACGCTGTTGAAGCTTGCTCAATGATATCCAAAAGTGGTTTCATTTGAAGTCTGTATTTTGTCCCTTTGTCCGTTTCTACTCCGGTAATTGTATTGTCCGGTACGAAAGTCACCTTATCTCCAACCACTGTTACTTTGTAGTTGTAAAACCACTCTTCATTTGTACTGCCATTTTTAACAGTCATCACCAGGGTTGCAATTGGTTTTCCTACCAATGTGCCAAACCTCAGCTCAAACTGATCAGCTACAGTAAGCGAAGCACTTGCTGTTTTTACAGCTGCCGCTGCAGCAGTATAGGCACTAGTAAAGGCAGTAGATTGATTTTCGTCACTTTTTGCCACGGTCATCTTACTATAAGTATTTCTGGACAGGTTGGTGGCAAAGGAGGTGATACGGCCAGTTTCTTTATCAAAAGAAGCTTTAACCTCGGTCTGTAGCTTTCTGAAATTGATGTTGTAAGCCATTTTAAAGTAGTTTACAATCATTTGTTCTTTTTGTCTTAATCTCGACTTACCGAGGTCGCCGGCAGTATTCACATAGGCATCAAACCAATCCTGACCTTCTACCAGCAGAAAAGCAATCATTTCCACAAAATCCTCATTGTCGTTGCTTCTTGAATATCTGGAAACAAAACCGAGCCTTTTTGCCTCATTCGCTGTATTTACGTTAGCGGTCCAGTTTGCTGCATACTCCGGAGATATTCTTGGGAAATCTTCAGGGATTGGCGAGTTCTGGTGAAGTATATGACCAAACTCATGGTGAATGGTATGCATCATTTGTTCTACATTGGCTGTGTTTGATTTCTGAAAACTGTTAATGATAAACAGGTTAATTCTTCTACCTGCATCAGCAGTTCCAAGGGTGATGGTCCCATCATTATTGTATTCGGCACTGCCAATTAGAACAATTTGTTTAGGTGCATAAGGTTTAATAAATTCTTTGCCGGCAACGGTTAAATAGGGGCTAAGCCAGATGGATTTTACGGTTTCCATAGCAGGAATAACTTTGCTCTCCAGCGGTGGTACTAAGTCTTTAGCCAGAGACAGCTGGTAGCGGTCCCAACGATATAACACCTCAATGTTGAATGGATCAAGGTATTCCTTTGTCAACCATTCATCTGTTGGTCCGGGTTTAAAGGAGTCTATGTTAAAGTTGTCCATATTGGCGTTAAGTGGGCCTTCTTTTTTACAAGAAGCCAGTGCCAGACACAGAATAGCTATATAGTTTATCAATGTTTTCATTAGAAAATATATTTTTAGTAATGTTTATTTTAGGTCTGCCTGGTTTAACGTGGATTTTGTGCTACTCCCGAAAGGATAACTTCTTTTGGCAACTGAAACAATCTGCGCGGATCGGTAGGAGACAGTTCAACCGTTTTTTCTTTCCCGTTAATATCCAGTAAGTTGTGTTTTACCGTCAGTTTATGTCTTAAAATATCAAACCAACGCATGCCCTCGGTAATAAATTCCATTTTCTTAAAATCAAGAATGCCTTTTATCAATACCTCTTTTTCATTGGTATTCCGGTAAAAACCTTTTAGTTTATCTAAGGTTAAGGCATCTGTTACAGGGTTAAAATTCACAATTCTGGTACTGATAAAGCTGTTAAGGTCTTTTAACGCCAGATCTGTACTTCCCAGATTTACATAGGCTTCAGCTCTGTTTAATAGGGTTTCATCCGTAGTAAAGGCAGGTAAAATAGTATAACCAATACCTGAACTTGAATTTACACTGGTCAGGGAGAAATGTTCTTTCCACTTAGCCATAGTATATTGTGGCGCACCACCAAAAGTGTATAGCTTATGTGCCCAGGTTCTGCCGGTCGCGTTACTGCGGTTAAAGATTTCGTCGGCCAGTTTCTGACCGAAACCAAATCTTTGGGAGCCTCTTCTAGACCACCATGAAACGGTTTCTATGAGCAGCAGGTTCGATTTTTCAGTTGTTTGCGAAAATCTGGCGCGCAAATCCTGTGGGGTCAACGCAAAATACTCCGTACTCCATGGACGTAAGCTTGTTTCTACAACTTCACCAGTAAAGACATGATCCGCATGGTCTACCACTTTATTGTAATCGCCTTTGAAAAGATAGAAGCGGGTAGCAAAAGCATTTGCTGCGGCAATGTTAAAATGGTATTTCTGTACTTTGTAAGCCGTGTTTTTGATCAATGGTAAACCTTCTTCCAGGTCACGTTGTATTTGTTCATAAACAGATTTTACAGTTCCTCTGTCGTATTTCTGAAAAACTACAGTTTCCGGAGCGGTAACATAAGGTACACCAGGTGCATTATTTGCGCCATTGATATCGTAAGCTGTCGCATATAGGGTAACTAACATAAAATGCGCATAAGCACGGGCAACTAAAGCTTCGCCTCTATAAGGGCGGATTTTAGGGTCGTTCATATTTTTGTCGACATAACTAAGTGCCTCGTTTGCTGCTGCAATTGCGGTATAGCAGGCGTTCCAGTAAAAATCGGTAGAACCCTGTGCTCTGTCTCTTACTTCCTGCCACATATACGGATCTGTATTGGTAGGATCTTCAGTACCTTCATTCGGACCTTTGTCTTCCGCACTATCAGAGGCAGGTTCAGTAAAACTGATGTATTCAGCTTTTGGGTAGGCAGAAGTTAAGAGTTCTGCTACTTTTTCTACAGAGTTTAGTTCCGAACGCATATCAGGAACCGTGTCCAGGTATTTCTCGCAACTTGTAGTAGAAAGCGCAAGTGTGAAAACCAGTATATATTTTAAGTTTTTATTTAAATTCATGTTGATCTGTGTTTAGAAACCTAGTTTTAAGGATAGCGTAAATTGACGTGGAACCGGAAGCGATACTCCACCCGAAGTATAGAATTCAGGATCTTGTCCATTTAAGCGTTTATCAGCATATAATAAGGCGAGGTTGTTTCCTACAATACTAACTGTAGCGTTGTTTGCGCCAATTTTACCAGCAACAAGCTTTGGCAGATTATAGCTGACCATGATTTGCTTCAGGCGGATAAAACCTCCATCGGCAACTCTTACATCCGTATAATTGTAAACATTATATGGATAATCAGAGCCCAGGTTACTGTTTACAAATTTATCCGCAATACCGGGGATGTTGGTTTTAAGTTCATCGCCAGTTTGCATCCATCGGCCAACAAAGTCGTTAGACATAGAAGAAAGGTCGTTGTAGCTTGCAGAGAAGGCAGGGTTTAACCTAATCTTGTTTCCTGCACTAAAGGTCAGCAAGGTGCTTAAAGTGAAGTTTTTGTAAGAGAAAGTGTTGAAAAAACCACCATTCATCAAAGGATCTGTAGGACCTTCATATTTCAGATGAGAAATATTATCATCCTGTAAATAAACATTGTTAACATGACGTTCGCCATTTACACCAACAAATGTAGGAGTACCTGTTTGTGGATTTAAGCCATCAAATTGAACAGAGAACAAACCTCTTTGCGGATAACCTTCCAGGGCATCACCACCAGCCGCGATCAGGTTCCAGATCAGGGGAACACTTTCCAGTTTGGTGATTTTACCTTTATGATAGCCGAAATTCAGCTGAGAACGCCATTTCAGACCGGTTCCTGTCAAAATCTGAGCCCCTGTTGTGACCTCAATACCTTTAGATTTCATGTCGGCATAGTTGGCATATTTTATAAACTGACCACCGATACCTGATGTTCTTACTGCACCAATCAGGTCGTAACCATTTCTTTTATACAAATCTACTGTCAGGCTTAAACGGTCCTTTAAAAAGCCCAGGTCGAATCCAATATTGGTTTCTAATTGTTTTTCCCAGGTCAGTTCCGCGTTTTTAAGTCCACCAATGACCAATGCAGTTTCAATATCACTTAAAAATGGTCTTTTTGTACTTTGATTGTTTAGGATCAAACTGGCATTGGTTGCAGGGCCCATGCTGGCGGTTAATCCGTAAGTACCTCTAATAGTAGCTCTGCTGAATACATTTTGCTTTTCAAAGAAATCTTCCCTGTCCATATTCCAGGCACCACTGATATTCCAGGTTGGTAACCATCTGGCAGTACTTGTACCTCCAAGCAGGTTGGATCCGTCGTACCTCATGGTACCATTGATACTATACTTGCCTTTATAAGAATAGGCGACTCTTCCTAAATAAGAAAGGTATCTTTCTTTCTGGGTATTCATGTTGTAATAGAAGAAGTTACTTTCTACACTTTTCTTAAAATAGTCGGGGTCGATAAAAGGCACACCACCACGGTCATATTGATAACCTACGCCGTCAAAAGCGCGGCGCTGTCTGTCAATAAAGCGCATTTCGGTAGATAAGAATGCGTTTAGCAAATGATCCCCATTGTATTCTTTGTTCCATTCCAAAGAGTTCCTCATGTAATAGTTTTCCATATTGTCGCTGTTTACATTGTAAAAGCCACCTGCAGGTAATATTACTCTTGGCAAAGCATTTGGGTTATCCGGATCCTTATACAGGAATTTATTGTTATTGATCACATAAGAATCACCAGCCGCTCTATAGGCCATTGGCATATTGGAATTGTCATTAATCCGGTGCTCATTATCGCTTTTTACATAGCGGTAAGCAACATCAAAGGAATATTTTAAGCCATTGATGATTTTATATTTTAAACCACCCTGAAGTTTAAAATCCAGCATTTTAAGCTGCATGGTATTATTTTCAAGTTCGTGGAGAATATTAAAAGGGGCAAAGTTTTGTACAAAGAATTCTTTATTTCCCTGTTCGTCGAAAGCAGCAAGCGTGCGACTGGTGTTAAGGGCATAAGTGAATGGGTTGATGTCAAATTCTCTGGTAAACTGACCACTAACAGCACTACTTCTTCTTCCAAGGGAACCTGGTGTAAATTGATTACGGATCGAGCCCTGGGTAATTAATTCAATGCTTAGTTTATCAGATAAGTCAAAGTTACCTCTCACATTTCCTGTAAATCTTTTTACGCTGTTTCCAACGGTCCAGCCATTATCACCTAAGTAACTGGTAGATATATAGTATTTAGATTTGTCCGTTCCGCTGGTTACACTTAGGGCGTGTTCCTGCATAAACGAATTTTTAAACAAGAGGTCAAACCAGTCGGTATTACCGTTGGCATATCGTGTTAAAAATTCCTTTCTGTTTGGTGCATCATTTCTTAAATTGAACTGATCGGTTGCGCCATCATATTGGTACATTTCATTGTACATCTTGTAAAATACACCACCACTTGCACCTCTGGAAACCTCAGAATGATTTAACCAACCTTTGTTCATCATTTCTGCAAATACCGACATCTGATCAGCTGAGTTCATGATGTCATACTCATTATAAGAAGGTTTTAAGTAGGTGCTGAAGTTTCCTGTGTAGGAAAGTACGGGTTTACCATCTGTTTTCTTACCTTTTTTAGTGGTTACCACAATTACCCCATTCATTGCACGGGCACCGTACATTGCTGTTGCGGAGGCATCCTTTAATATCTCGAAGCTTTCGATATCATCAGGATTTAGTCCGGCCACAGAAGAGCCGATTAAAGTACTTGGATCACCAGTAGAGAGCTGTTCATTGGAAATGTTCACTACATCTTCCAATATGATCCCGTCTACTACCCATAATGGTTTATTTTCGCCATTGATGGAGGTTGCACCTCTTACCCTGATTTTAGGGGCGGCTCCGAAAGTGCCCGAAACATTTTGTACGGAAACACCGGCCACACGACCTTCTAACATCCTGCTGACGTCGGGAACACCTGCACGTTCAGCGTCTGTGGCCTTAAGTTTTGTAGCTGCTCCTGTAAAAAGTTTTCTGTTCAGGTCCTGATATCCGGTTGTTACAATGCTGACTTCGTTCAGACTGCTGGTCTGTAAAGTCAATCGAATGACCTTCAAATCCCTGGCTGCTTTGATTTCCTTGTTTTCAAAACCGATATAGGAAACAATCAAAGTAACATTCTCATCTACACCAGCCAGTAGAAAATCACCATTGGCATTCGTTTTTGTGAGCTGTGATGTGCCTTTTACGGCAATTGTAGCACCGGCTAAACCTTCATTGTTTTCATTTACTACTTTTCCTTTTACATCAATTGTAGCGAAACGATCAATTACACGATCAATAAAAGAGCTCTCTTTCTCTTTGATGACCACTGTTTTTTTATCTATCGTATAGTTTAGGTTTTTTCCTTTCAGCAATTCATCCATGACTTGCTCAAGCGGGGTGTTGTTGAATTTTACGTCTATACGTTCTGTGCTTTTAATCTTTTTTGAAATCAAGAGCACATCATAGCCGGTTTGTTTTCGGATTTCTCTAAAGACCTCGTCAAAAGATGCTTTAGTTTGGTTCATGGTGAGCTTTTGAGCGAAGGAGGCCGCGCTAACCTGGAGTAGGCTAGCAATTAATAGAAAGGCGGTTAACCTCGTTATTAATAGCGATTTGTGTATGCAGCGCAATTGCCTGCACAAAATTTTGGTATAAATTTTATACATTTCTAATCTGTTAATTCGTAATAAATTTTGTGGGTGGGTTGGTTGGTTATTTGGTTTTTATGAGGGGTGTTATTTGTTTTATTTTTTCAATACGATGATTTTATTCCCTTCTATTTCAAACTTTAGGGCTTCTGTAAGTTCGAGAAGGTTTAATACAACGCCTATGTTGCTAAATCGGCTCAATGAACCATAAACGTTCCTGTTTTTAATGGTCGGATCTTTATATTCGATAGTTACATTATACCAACGGGCAATTTTATTCATGGCCTGCTCAAGTGTCTCATTGTTGAATCTGAAGTAGCCATTTTTCCAGGCTATGGCATCTTCAGCATTTACCTGATCAACATAGATTTTATTTGCTTTGATGTAGGCTTGTTCACCAGGCTTAATAATTGCCTCTGTTTCATTGGTGCGGGATGAAAAACCAATCTTAACGGATCCTTCTATTAAAGTAGTTTTGGTATTTCCATCTTCTTTATAAGAATTGACATTGAAGTGGGTACCCAATACTTTGATTTCCTGATCCGCTGTACGCACTATAAAAGGGTGCGCACTATCTTTGAATACCTCAAAGTAGGCTTCTCCGGTAAGTTCAACTTTTCGTTCCTTAAGTGTGGCAAATGAAGCCGGATAGCTAAGGGAGGAAGCTGAGTTAAGGTATACTTTGGTATGATCGGGTAGGGTAATGGTATAGGTTTCACCTTTAGCAGTAGAGAGTGTGTTTATTTTATCTTTTGCGGAAGTTATTTCTCCGACTTCATATAGAATCTGACCATCCTTAGTTTTGGTGATCCGAACGCCTGCTTCATTGGCCAATTCTCCCTTTGTAGCGGCATCCAGTCTGATGGTACGGCCATTTGCTAAGGTTAATAACGCTCCGTTTCCGCCTGGTTTTATGTTATTCAGATCAGCAATTTGTCTCGTTTGGTCTGCTTGTTTGGCTGTGTAATAAAATATACTCATTCCAAAAACCAGAGCAAATGAAGCCGCAACGGCAATACGTGGCCAGATTTTAATGCTGCGCGGTTTTGAAACAGGGAGGTTCGCTTCAGTTATTATATTTTTAAACAGGCGTTCCGCTAAGGCTTCCTGGTTTTTATCAGTAGTTACGTTTTGTTCTAAATTTTCGTAAGTCGAATACCATTCATTAAATTCTTCCATTTCCTGTTCGGAGATGGTTCCTTTAACGATTTTATCGGAAAGCATATTTATTTTATGTTCGTCCATTTCTAGGGCAGTTTGGAACATAGTCCCATGAGTAGGACTATACCCTACCTTTTATTTTATTTATTTTTGATTATTCTGAATTCGTGTTCCGGAGCGGATCTGTTTTAATGGAGGAATAGGATAAATATCAGGGATAGACCCAGTTTGGTTTTTAACACTTTTAGGGCTTGTGTTACATGTTTTTCTACTGCTTTTTCAGAGATACCTAGTTCAGCAGCAATCTTTTTATTGGTGTAATTCTCATCTCTACTCATGTTAAAAACCAATTTACATTTTGGCGGTAAAGTGTCTATGATTTTACTTAAGCGGTTTTGAAGCTCTTCTAAGTCATATTGGTTCCAGTCGTAATTTTGGTTTTGAAAATTCTCCAACTCAGCTTCAGTTCCAAGTTGTTGCTCAATAATAGATCTCTTAAAACGTTTAGATCTTCTTTTAATCACTTGAAATTTTATAGCTACAGCCAGATAGTTTTCAAAGTTAACTTTAAGCTGAAAGGTTTCTCTATTTTTCCAGAGGTTCAAAAAGATATCCTGAACGGCTTCTTCTGCTTCAGCAGGATCATTTAATCGTTTCGAGGCAACGAAGTAAAGTTTACTCCAGAAACGGTCGTAGATAATTTTAAAAACGGTTTCATTGCCATGCCTTAAAAGGTCTGCCAGTTCCTGATCAGAAAGTGTAGCATAGCTTGCCATTTTTTATCCCTAAAGCTGCAAGTTTACAGAAATTTAATAGTTTTTTAAAATGAAGGTTTAATCTTCCAAAACACATTGAAAAATGTTAAAGATAATTATCAATCTGTCAACCAGTAATATAAAGTATACAATTGTTGTTAAAAATTATTCAAGACTCAGGCTGTCTTTATTTTTATCAACAGGTAAAATATTTTGCTGATAAAGAAGTGAAAAAATTGTAATAAACAAAATGAGGGTATAGGTAAAAGGGGATGGGAATCAGGTTTAAATAGATCGGAGGAGTTGTTCTGTATTTGAAGCAGTACATGGATGAACTATTTATTATGGCGTGCTTTTCGTAGTTTTTCCAAGTAAAATATCACTTCTTGATCACTGACCTCATTGAAGTTTTCGTAAAAAGCGCCCACAGTGGAAAATGCTTCCGGGATCAATATCGTTACGACTTCATCTACCGCTTTCGATAATTTTTGGACAGCCTCCCTGGATGATACCGGAACACCAATAATAATTTTATCGGGGCGTCCATTACGTAACAGTTGTAACGTTCCCAATATTGTATTGCCAGTTGCCATTCCATCATCAATAATAATAACTGTTTTACCTTCTATATTTTCAGGAGTCTTATTTCCCATGAATTTTTTATACATTTCTTTAAGCCGGGTACGGATAGCAAGCAGTTCTCCTTCAATATACGCTTCTGAAACATCCTTGTGGGGTACAACAAAATAATCCGAAAGGTTTGCGGCACCAATAGCATATTCTTTGTACATGGGATGTCCAATCTTTTTAGTTAGGATCACCTCTATTGGAAAGCCAAGTTCTAAAGCAACGAAATAGGCTAGGGGAATGCCACCCCTTGGTACAGCCAGGACAACACCGCGATCGCTCCGGTATTTTTTGAGTTTGCCAGCTAGTAGTCTGCCAGCCTCAGTTCTATCTTGAAACATCATGCCTATGATTTTAACCTTCAGCGTTGATCCGGGATTTTCATGTTTGGTACTTTCGGAACTTAAAAATAATAATAATAGATAGATTTTATGGTGTTGATTGTCATCGTTTTGAGTGATGTCGAATAAGATTGTATGCTGTGAAAGCAGTGATGAGCATCATGCACTAGTTTGATCATTGTCAAGCCAATACTCTTTTAAGCTACCTAAATTAGTGTTTAATAAAGCCAATTTGTATCTATGATTAAGGTATTGGTATCAGAAATTTTAAGGTGTAAATCAATTAAAAAAATGAAAACTATTCTGATTCCTACAGACTTCTCGGGACCCGCACAAAATGCAGCTTACTATGCTTTGCACCTTGCTAAGGCTTTAGAAGCTAATTTAATACTATGTCATGCGTTTACAATTACACAACTTGGCTGGCCTTTGTATGAGTATTCTACCATGAAAGAGTCGACTATTAAGCAATTGGTTTTATTTGCTGATCAGCTTAAAACACATTTTCTAAACGACCCTGATACAAAGTCCGCGCCTCCACCTGTTATATCATGTGTAAATGAGGTGGGTACGGTTTCGGATTTGATCCCTAAATTAATCCGGGATCATGCGGAAAACATGATTGTCAGCCATCATCTGATCAATGATATGCAAGTGCCAATTCTGCTTATCCCTGCGGAAACAAAATTCAGTTCTATAAAAAGGATTGCATTTGCGACAGATTTTAATAATAAACATATAGAGGTGATCAGGGCGCTTACCGGTTTAGCATTTAGATACGATGCAGACTTAGTGATCACGAACGTCAAAGATGAATGGGTAAATGAGGAGGAACACCATCAAAAAGAACATTTATTTCTGGATAAATTGATTGCTGAAATTAATTATCCAAAGTTCTATATGAGACATATTACGGATGTAGATATTGATGAAGGGCTTCAGCTTCTAAGTTATGAGTATAAGATAGATATGGTGGTGATGGTCCATGAAAAAATGTCTATGCTTGACCGTTTATTGGTAGGCAGTCATACCCGGTCTTTGGCAAAACACATTAAAATCCCACTACTGATAATTCCTGAAAATTTACATCCTGATTTTTAACTTCAATATATCATTTCAACCCGAAGTACTATGACAATAATAGTAAAAGATAAACTGATGAAATCATTAACTAAACTACCTGCAAAGGCTTTAGAATATTATATAAATGCAAGGCGATGGAAAACTCACCTGGATTTTTTTAATATCGAAGTCGTTTTTCTGAACCGCATTATGGAAGAGCATTTTTTACAGCTGGCAGGTGATAACTATAAAAAAAAAATGACCTCACTGGGTAGTAAGTTGTTAGTACTAATGAATGAAAAATACCATGTAGATGGATTATTGGAACAGCAACTAAAAAAACTGGAACTGCTTGCAGAAGGTTTACCGAAGGAAAGTCCGGATGAACTGGCAGGAAAGCAGGCTCATTTAGAATGCCATATTATAGATCTGATTCATGAATACCGCGAAGTAAAGCGGGAATTGTATGCTATTGTGGAAGTTGTATTAAATGAGCGGAAGTTATTGGTTTGAAGCGCCGATAAGCACTGGGAACGATGATCAGGCTGAAAAAAATGGGGTCGAGTTTTTTTCTACACAATCAACAGCATACAGGTAAAGTGATGCTGACCATGTTTGCCAATCTTGTCCCATTGGTTGTCCGGTTTGAGCTTTATACCATTCGTTGAATCCATATTTAAGTTCTTTATTACTTGCAATTGAGATTAAATCTGTGAGTGTGTAAAGCTTCTCTTTAGCTAACTTATATTTCCCCGTTGTTACGAGTGCCGCAATATGAAGCGCAGAAATAAAAGGCCAGATTCCGCCATTGTGGTAATCTCCGGGCATGTTGAAATCAGCATATCTTGTTTTCCAATCCGGATCACCAGGTCTTATAAAAGGAAAGAAGTTAGGGGCAAGATCAATTGCCAATTCCTCTTTTGTTTTCATTTGTTCGCATGCAGCTTCTATCCAGTCTACCATGTTTTTGGCCCTGGTCGCTGAGGCTAGTCCCGATAAAATGGCAATACTATTTCCCAGGAGATCAAATCTTTCGCTGCTATAAATTTTGTAGGACCAGACTGCGTAGTAAGGTTTGGTTTTTACCACCATTCCCTCATGAAGATGATGTGGATTAGCATTTTTAGTAATTGTAAAATGCTGCATTGCTTTCTTCAGGCCTTCTGCGCGGTTATGATCATTTAAAATTTTCAGATAGCTGTATACTACTGCATTAACATATAGCCCAAAACCAAGGACCCATTGTTCATCCCGCCAATCACTGGTTGGTTGTTGTGCGACGAGGTAATCATCAGAAGGGCTTTGGTACTCCATCCAGGTTAGTGCTTTTTGAACGGCAGTTTCCAGAAAGGTTGGATCTCCATTAAATTTCCTGAACATTCCCACTGCTAATAAAAACAATGGTGTAGTGTCACTTGCACCACGATTCTCCGGATCATGTACCATTGAGGGGATATGCCCTCTGCCTGACTGGTTTATGGATAACACTTCAAGTGTTTTTCTAACCGAAGCAATCAATTGAGTATTGCCTGAAACCAGTATACCTGGTACTGATAACATTAAATCTCTGGTATAGGGCTCCGGATATCCCCATGCTGCGGTACGTGGAAGTCCTTGAAAAGGGCCGTGTACATTATGAAGGAGTACTTCAAGTGCTCCCTGTCTTGCATTTTCGATGTCTTGCCAGCTTTTGGTTTTCATGAGATCTATGTTAGAATATATTAAGCCTTTCAGCTACAATTTGTATAAACTTTGCTGCAACTGCGCGATAGTCAAAGTGTGATATGACTCTTTTACGTCCTGCATCTCCCATCTGTTTTCGCAGTTCAGGGGTAGTCATCAAACGAATCAGACCGTCTTTAATGTCATCAATATTTGCGCGGTAATCAACGGTTCTGGGTTCATCAAAAATTATCCTGTGATTATTCTCATATCCGGATTCATGTCCCAGATTAACTTCATTGACAACAATTTTTTGACCAATGTTGGCCAGGAATGCGGTCTGTCCATGTATTAGTGTATCCAGCATACCCATAGCGTTGATCCCAATTACCGGTTTTCCACATGATCCAGCTTCCACCTGTGGCATGCCAAATCCTTCGAGACGTGATGGGGCGGCATAAATATCACAGGCGCCAATAAGATAGGGGATGAATTGTCTGGAAATTATACAGGTATGAAACGATACATTTTGGCTAATACCTAATTGTTCGGATAATTCTTTATCAGCGTTAGTCTGAACAGCGGTCCGGGGCTGTGGCCATACTTTGCAAACGTATTTCCAGGGTGGCAATTCCTGTCCGGCAGCTGCTAATGCCTGCATGACTTCCCTTCCACCTTTCGAAGCTGCATCTCCACCTATGGTCAGGATCATGAGTTGTTCCGGACTAACGTTTAAAGCAGCCCTGACTGCAAGTATTTTGGGATCGTTTTTTTGGTATGGTCTAAATGTATCTGTATCACAACCGACCGGGAGAACTTCGATGTTATCTCCTTTAATGCCATCACGGACATACATTTCCTTAACCCAGTTTGAGGTAACGAGGATAAGCGGAAGTTTGTTCAGCACCTCCTGATAGTTGCCGATATAGCCATCAGCTACCAGCCAGGGTATTGCTTTTAAACCGGATTTTTGAGGGTGTAGCACCAACTGGGGGGTATGGCCCCAATATCCCGTTCCAACCACTATATCTGGTTTAAACCACTTGTAGTACCATTCTTTTTCCAGGGTTGATTCCAGGTGTACCGCATGGGCATCAACACCATTTGCAAGTAAACCTTTATATAGTAAATCTCCTTGTGTAGCTAATCCTCCGGGGGATGGCGGATAATCATATAGGACCAGTACTTTCATGATATGGAATTTTTTTTAAGCCAGGCATTGGCTGACTCTTTTGTTGTAAATCTCCAGAATGCTTCTGATGTTGGGACAGTTTTTGCTTCCCAGCTGTCGGGATTAAAACCATAAATGTTTGTCATGATGTGATATTTTTGTTGCCAGAACTTATCCGGTATCTCATAATATAGGTCTGCATTGCTTAGTGCTTTAGGGAAATAGCTGCTGTTACCGTCCTCATAAGCAAAAATTAAAAGCTCATTACAGCATAATTTATCTTCCATCCATAAACTCAGTACTGCTTTCCCTATTTCTTCATGTCGCCGATGCCGGGTATATTCTCCTAGTGGGTTATGTGTTATGATCAGGTCATAAGTCCTTTCTGGCAGGTTCTTAAGTATCAGTTCGGATATATGGTTTTTAGACTGTGGCGTTTGTAGTGGTCCATCATCAAGGTCATCCATTATACCTTCCCCATTGAAAATTTCAGCTGTTTTTTTAAATTTTGCTGCGCGGTCAGGGTCATTTTTCCTACATAAACATAAGATCAATAATTCCCATTCCGGGTGACTTAGTAAAGTTCCTCCGGCCCAAAGGGTTTCATCATCCGGATGCGCAACAACGATTGCTACCTTTTTTCTATGCTTCATAATTTAAAAACAAAAACGGTCCGATAGCTTATATAACAAAGATCTTATTGCTAGGTTTTATGAGTTAAGATGGTGAATGTCATCTATTTGCGTGTCTTCTGTTTTTTTAATGGATGGGCAATTCTGAACTATAGCAAAAGATTTGGGTAGCGCTTTTATATTAATTCTTTAAATGTGCCAGTCGGAGCGGATCAATGATCATAATTTTATTTGAATCCCGCATGATTAAACCGTCTTTTTTGAAATCACTCAACACACGGCTAACCGTTTCAGATGCCATTCCAGACATTGCAGCCAGGTTTTCCCGCGAGATATCGATCCATTGGACAACCCCTGCGTTATTTTTAGGATATAATCTAAGGAGCAATTGAGACATCCGTTTTCTAACTGAAAAATAGGCAAATTCTAGTAGCTGATGCTCTTTTTTTAGGTTGTTTGCCGCAATGATCCCTATGAATTTTTTTGATAAATCGGAAAATTTATCAATTAAGGGATCAAGAACGGCCCGGGGAAAAGTATATAATAAAGTCTCTTCTATGGTTTCAGCAGTTTCATGATGCACTTCTGCCGAAAAGTAGGCATTGATTCCAAAATATTCATTTTCCTTATAAATACCGGTCACCAAATCGCGTCCATCTGGAGTAGTTTTTAGGGTTTTTACAGATCCGCTGGCAATGAGATGTATTGCATCTGCGCTATCTTCCTGATAATATATTACCTGTTTCCTCTTGAAATGCCGAAGTCTGGATTCAGTGATTATTTTTTCAAAGGATTCTATTCCATTTTTGATATTTCCTCCATTGACTACTGAATCTGGTCTTTTTTTTTGTTCAGCTCTTTTTTTTAACCTCATTTCAATTGTTTCCAATATTTCGATATTTCTGAAGGGCTTAATCAGGTAATCATCAGCCCCCATGATCATACTCTTCCTGACTTCGTTTTGGTCATTTTTCGAGGCTAATATGATAAATGGAATGTTTTGGGCCTGTGGGAGTTTCTTAATTAATGATAAGATCATATATCCATCAATATCCGGTAACATGGTGTTACATAAAATCAGGTCGGGCTGGATTGTTAAGGCCTGATTAACGCCCTGTTTTCCATTATAAGCCTCTATTACATCATAATTTGCCATTTTTAACAGCAATATTGTGCTGGTTCTAGAGTCACTTTCGTCTGCTATGATCAATATTTTATACTTTTTCATTTTGATTAGTAATAAGTGATCAAAAGTTGTTTTCTTCTTTATTGATTTTTTACTTGTATTGAAAAGTATTTAGTGGTTTTTATTAGTGAATCTAGGTATAATATTCTCAGTATTTGATATTAAGGGTGTTGATGGTGAAAATCGTGTAATAGGTGTGCAATAAGTGAGCAATTAATTTAAGAATTTATACTAAGTTTTTTTTGCGTTTACAAAATGAAATCTATTCATATTGTTACACAAGAACAAACGCTTGCGTAACAAGCCTGATACGACAACCATTTTTCCTTCTTCCCTAAATGGCTAACTTAGAGCTATGAAACATCTCTTTTTTATTTGTCTATCCCTTTTCTATTTAAATGTTGGGGCACAAGACGCAAGTTTAGCGCTGCAAAAAAAGCCCTTATTAAATAAGCAAATTATCGATAGCGAATGGGCTAAAGTGCCCAATGGATTAAATGTAAGCTTTGCTTCCTCCAACACGCATTTTGCAAGAGAATTACCACCTAAATTGGATTTAGAAAAGAGCTGGACAGCAAAAGCCTGGAAAGGGGAGAAAATTCATACACAACTCCTGATATGGACAAATAAAGGTTCTAAAGATATCAGTTTAACCCTTTCCGATTTGAAAGATAAGCAGGGTAACCTCCTTAAAAAGGAAAATATGACTGTTGGTTTTATTGAATATGTCATGACCGATGAATTTAAAGATGGCTGTGGTCATCGAAAAGCAGCGGACTTCGATTCTTCGTATGTAGCTGATATGATTGATACAAAAACTCCATCTGTCTCAATAGAGAAAAACAATACCAAACCAGTTTGGCTTAGTATCAAGGTGCCAGCTAACACCATTCCAGGGAGTTATAAAGGCATAATTAAGATAAAAGGGGATAAGGAATATACTTTGCCTATCACCGTTCAGGTATTGGACAGAACACTACCTGATCCTAAAAAATGGCAGTATGATTTAGATTTATGGCAACATCCGGCAGCAATCGCCCGCGTACACAATGTGCCGCTTTGGAGTGATGCACATTATTCAAGGATGAAAGAATACTACGAAATGCTAGCCAATGCCGGCCAAAAAACAATAACGGCGAGTATAGTAGAGGAGCCCTGGGGCCATCAGACTTATGATGATTATCCGACTCTGATTAAATGGACTAAAAAGAAGGATGGAAGTTGGAAATATGATTACAGTTTATTTGATAAATATATAGCCTTTGTGATGGATTGTGGCATTACTGAACGGATTAGCTGTTACAGTATGGTGCCCTGGAAAATCGCTTTTACCTATTATGATGAAGCTTCGCAAAAAGAAATCGTTTTTAAAGATGCGATTGGAACACCGGCTTATAATGCTTTCTGGAAAACCATGCTGGTAGATTTTGCACAACATTTAAAACAAAAAGGCTGGTTTAGCAAAACTTATATCGCCATGGACGAAAGGCCAATGGCTGCGATGCAAGCAGTTATAAAATTATTGAAAGAGACTGATAAAGACTGGAAAATTGCTCTAGCCGGAGATTATCATCCTGAAATAGAACAAGATATTGATGTGTATAGCATTGCTTCAAGATTGGATTTTCCATCAGATATTCTGGAAAAGCGTAAGCAAAAAGGTCAAACCAGTACCTGGTATACCTGTTGTACTGAGCCTTATCCAAATGGCTTTACCTTCTCTTCTCCGGCAGAAGGCGTTTGGATGGGTTGGTATACGGCCAATAAAAACCTGGATGGATATTTACGATGGGCTTATAATAGCTGGACAAAAAATCCTATTGCAGATAGCCGTTTTACGACATGGCCAGCTGGCGACACCTACATGGTTTACCCGGGGCCGCTGAGTTCTATGAGGTTTGAAAAGCTAATTGAAGGCGCACAGGATTTTGAGAAAATCAGGTATTTAAAGTCATTGTATACTAAAAACAAGCAGACTCAGCAGTTAAATGAGCTAAATAAGGCTTTGGAGACTTTCGAGATAAAATCGCTGGCAAAAACCACAGCCGATGAAACGTTAAGAAAAGTAAAACCATTGCTAAATCAATAATTCAATCAGGTTTTCCGGTCCAATGAGAGGCCTGAGTCTTTAATTAACGCACAAAGCCCAACAGAAATGTTGGGCTTTGTGCGTTATAGGTAATCCAATAAAAATGGATGTAAAGACTAGTTAGAGGACTAGTAATTCACAGATATACCCAGGTTAACTGATGTTCCCCTTCCTTTAGAATAAAATCCGGGTTGCATAAACCATTGTGATCTGGCAGGAAAATAGTCTTCATTAAACAGGTTTTCGACACCTAAAGTAATCCTTGTGTTTTTATTAGCCCTGTAACTACCTGCAAAACTGAACAGGTTATAAGCTTTAACAGCTCCTTCATTACCATTGTAAACGCCTGTTGCATTTTTCTCGAAGCGGCT
The DNA here is from genome assembly GCF_032677645.1 of Pedobacter gandavensis. Classification (GTDB taxonomy): domain Bacteria; phylum Bacteroidota; class Bacteroidia; order Sphingobacteriales; family Sphingobacteriaceae; genus Pedobacter; species Pedobacter gandavensis_A. Next base: position 40,254 of record NZ_JAVTSB010000014.1, read on the forward strand.
ACGTGAGGCTATTCCGGTATAGTTCAATGTCAGATCTAATACGGTCAATGGGCTATAAGTAACTGTTCCGGTAATTTTAGGTGCCGAAATCCGGCGACCATTCATATACTTGTCCGCATCATCATCAAATTTGCCATTGTTGTCAATGTCACGTTTACCTTCTGTATAACTATAACTTGCGCCAAATTCTAAGGAAGGTATCGATTTATAACTGGCAGCGAGCTCAAATCCATAGATTTTTTCCGGACTTCTTGCGGTGTTAAATAGCCCTGTAGCTGGATCGTATACCACTTCAATACCAAGTTTCGAGGTGCTTTTGTACACCGAAGCAAGGAAAGTCAGGTTTTCATAATTGCTTTGAAAACCAGCCTCATAATTATTCACTTTTACCGCGTCTGTATTGATCTTATCAATGCTGTTTACTTTAGCTTCACGTAGTGCAAGACCGATGTCCATCACCGAAAAGCCCTGGGAAAAGCTGATAAAAGGGCTGAACAATGCAAAGCGATTATACTTTAATGCGGCATTATACAGGTAAGTATTGTACTTTAATTTGCCACCTGTCACATCAAAAGAAGGCGTTAATGTTCCTCCTGTTGCGTTTGTAGTACGTAGTGTCTGGTAGTCATCAACATTAATATTTAAATGTTCCAGACGGATTCCTGTGGTAAATATCAGGTCGTTTAATACGGTTACATTTGCTTGTGCAAATGGGGCCAGACTGGCCATATTCATTGAAGGCACCCAGGTTCTGCCATCCACTAAAGGTTGTGCCGTTTTATCCTTTAAGAAATCTGCACCATAAGCTAGTGTTGCTTTTAGCATTGAATTTTGTAAAACTGGTGTTTCTAAGAATAAACGGGCACCTTTTTTCTCATTTGTAGCTAAGGATTGTCCATCACCACCATCAAAACGACCTACAGAGACGTAAAACACATCTTTACGTTTTTCAAAGTAAGCATCAACCGTCAAGCTAGTGTTCAATAACAGGCTATCTATTTTATAGGACAGGTGAATATTGTGGTTGTAATCAACCCCGGTAGGGATACCAAGCGGTTTTCCTAAAACACCTGTAGCCTTTTGGCCGGTGGCAAGATTACCATTCACTAAGGTGAAATTACTGTTCTGTAAACTGCTGTAAGAATTGTACATCAGCTGCAAACGTTGGTTTTTATCAGGCTGGTAGCCAACCTTTAGGAAGGTATTGTAACTGTCAGTTTCGCCTAAACTATAGTTTGGGCCAACTACATCACCTTTAGCATCTTTATATTCACCGGTTTGTTCATAAGTTCCACTAGCTACGTAATCAATTTTTCCAACCTTGCCGTAAAACATTTGATTGATGCGTCCCCCAGCGGAGTTTTTTGGGTTGATTAAAGATCCGTTTAAGTTCATCGTTGTTTTTCCTGCAAACTTTGCAGCGGTATCAGGAACAAGCGTGATGTAGTTGACCAATCCGCCGGCTGCACCATTTCCATAAATTGCAGTTGCACCTTTTACAACTTCTATCCGCTGTAAAACTGCCGGATCTATAGAACGTAGGTCTACCTCTGCATTTCTTAAGGGCGAAGACTGACTTACTCCATCAATCATCACCAACATTGGGCGTCCGCGAAGATTTTGTCCCACGTTATTTCCTGTTTGTGCGGTTGGGGCAAATCCCGGCACCTGATTGGCTAAAATTGTACTTAGATCAGGGTTAATGATCATTTCTGTTTCGAGCTTCTTTTTGGAGATTACACTTACTGATGCAGCGATGTTACGTATGTTTTCAGGTTTGCGTGTTGCAGAGACGATTACATTTTCGAGCGTGTTGTTTTCTTGTTCCAGGACAATATTTAAGGTGGTATCACGGTGTAAAGACCCTAATGCTATATTCATGTTTTTATAGCCTACAGCTTTTGTTTTTAGTATTACAGGTTTCCCGGCTTCTACAAATAGGCTGAAATATCCTTTAGTATTGGTTTGTGTTTTTGTCGATTTATTCGCTTCGATGGTTACAAATGGAAGGCCGGAGTTTTTATCTGTAACGACTCCATGAATTTTAATGTTCTGCCCATAGGTTTGAAAAAAGGACAGAAACAGCAATGAGCATAGCAAAAGTAAGTTTTTAATCATATTATATTTTTTTGCCGAAAGTAAGCAAAAGCATCTTGATTATAATGAATCTAAATAAAAACAATAGGGGGTTGCTAACAGAATTTTGACAAAGACATTGTGATATAATATCTTATGTTTGTGACCTAAATCGAAATTTTTAATACGATTGACAATCGTAGTTATTTATTTGAATCTTAAAGGAAAACGGAATGTATTTACAAAGATTTTTTTATTTGTTCCCTGCCATTTTGTTGATCAGCAGTTGCGGTGTTAACAAAAAAGTACAGCAGGAGCAGCAGCAAACCTCATTTGATGAAGGTATCGGGCAGATTAAACACCTGGTCGTGATCTATATGGAAAATCGCAGTTTTGATAATTTATATGGAGAGTTCAAAGGCGCAAACGGTATTAAAAATGCTAAAAAGGGCAATTTTTTACAAGTTGACGAAAATGGAAAGCCTTATCAATACCTACCTGAGATTCCCCGAAATAATGCTTTTCCTACCAACCTGCCAAATGCACTTTTTAACATAGATCAATATGTTCCGTCCGATAAGGCAACGCCTGATGTGACACACCGTTTTTTTCATAACCAGCTGCAGATTAACGGCGGAAAGATGGATAAATTTGCGGCATATAATGATTCAAAAGGACTAGCGATGGGTTATTATAACACTGAAAAAATACCATTGTTCCCAATGGCCCAAAAATATACACTGTGTGATAATTTTTTTCAGAGCGTATTTGGCGGCTCTTATTTTAACCACGTTTATTTGATTTCTGCTGCTGCGCCGGTTTGGCCGAATGCTCCGGAATCCTTGATCGCGAAATTGGATGCCGATGGTAAAATGATAAAGGATGGGATCGTTACCCCGGATGGTTATGTTGTTAATCATGTGTATTCAAGAAATTCACCTTATCCTGCAAAATCGGATACTTCCAAATTATTGCCTTCTCAGACGATGCCGACTATTGGCGATAAGCTGACTGAAAAAGATATATCCTGGGCCTGGTACTCGGAGGGATGGGATGATGCAGTGGCAGGCAAAAAAAACAACTTTGCTTACAATCATGAACCTTTCCTTTATTTTTCAAAATATGAAGCTGGAACAGAAGGTCGTACACACATGAAGGATCAAAATGATTTTATTAAAGCAGCGAAAGAAGGTAGCCTTCCCAGTGTTTCTTTTGTGAAACCAGGTGGAGGAAATGACGAACATCCAGGTGGTTCTGCGGTGTATTCTTCTGAACAGCTTGCCGTAAACCTGATCAATGCCGTATTAGAAGGACCAAATGCAAAGGATGCATTAGTGATCTTAACCTATGATGAGTTCGGTGGCTTTTTTGACCATGTAGCCCCACCAGTTATTGACAGATGGGGACCAGGCAGCCGTATTCCTGCAATTTTGATCGGGCCATTTGCGAAAAAAGGCTTTGTAGACCATACGCAATATGAGACGGTCAGCATTCTTTCTTTTATAGAACACAGATGGGGAATCAAACCACTGGCTGAACGAGATAAAAATGCAAATCCGTTCAGGAATGCTTTGACATTTAAATAGATTGCTAAGGAAGAGGAGCGGGGTATGAGTAAGAGGATCGGAATAATAGCACTGCTGTGTATAGGGCTATTTGTGTTAAGCTTTACCGCTGCTGATTCGAATCGTACAGCTGATACAGCTCAGACAATTTCTGCAGCTCATACAGCAGAAAGGCCAGCCAGTTCAAGGGAATTGAAAATTCAAAAAGAAGTTTTCAATCAGGTCGTATCCTTCCAGAACTATGTAAAAGATAGCCTCCTTTTTGAGGTAAGTAAAGATCAGCCTGACGAACACTTTGTTCGTCAGGCTTTTTTAAAATCAAGATTGCTGTTCAAAAAGTTTGAATGGGCTTCAGAATATTTTACTGCCGACCTGAGCAGGAGGTTAAATGGGCCTCCAGTGGAGGAGATCGAGAATGCGGATTTATTAGACCCTTCTTTAGCCCGTTCTATTGATCCAATGGGGCTACAGGTGATTGAGGAGTTGATTTACCCAGCCTACAATGCAGCAAATAAAGAAGAACTCATCAGGGAAGTCAGGCATTTAATCTCAAATACAGACTACCTGGTTTCTTATTTTCATGGTCAGCAGTTTGCCGATTGGCGGATATTGGATGCGAGCAAATTAGAAGTATTTAGGATCGTTACGCTGGGGATTACTGGATTTGATAATGCGCAAGCTTTGAACAGCATGCCAGAGGCTGCTGAATCCTTAAGGAGCTTAAAAAATATTCTTTCTTTGTATGTAAGTAAAAAGGAGAAAAAGGTTTTATTACAGGATCTCAATGCCTCCATTACCTACCTTGATCGCCATCCTGATTTCAACGCTTTCGACAGAGCGCTATTTATTACGCGCTTTGGGAATAAGATCAGTGCCGGGATAGCGGCATTGGAACAGGACTTACCAGGCCGTAAAATTAAATATAACAGAATGCTGATACAGGAGGCAAAAACACTGTTTGATGCCGATGTCTTTAATGCCGATGCATTTTCTCCAGGCCCTGAATTTCATTCCACCACTGCAAAAGTAGACCTGGGTGAGAAGCTCTTTTTTGATGCAGCATTATCCGGTAATGGCACAAGAAGCTGTGCTTCCTGCCACAACCCTAATTTAGCCTTTTCCGACGGACTCGCTAAGAATACAACTATTCATGATCCCTCAAAACTGCTGACAAGAAATGCTCCTACCTTAATCAATGCTGCTTTACAATCAAATTATTTCTATGACATGAGAGCCTTAACCCTGGAAGACCAGGTGCTTGATGTAATCAGTAGCAAACAGGAGATGGATGGTTCGATAGAGGCGATCATAAAATATGTCTCTGCCAACAAATCATACCAGTCCTTATTTGCAAAGGCTTTTTCAGCAAAGACGGAGAAAGGAATCAATTCAGATCAGGTGACCAATGCCCTTGCGGCCTATATTCGCAGCATGGTTAAGCTCAATAGCCGGTTTGATGAATACATGCGCGGCAATGAAAACTCCTTATCGCAGCAGGAATTGAAAGGCTTTAATCTGTTTATGGGGAAAGCAAAATGTGCCACCTGTCATTTTGCTCCTTTGTTTAATGGCGTTACTCCCCCGAAATATATCACGAGTGAAACGGAAGTTTTGGGTGTGCCTGTGTCCCTGGCGGATTCCACGCTGGATGCGGATGTAGGTTATTATGGTGTGATTAGGATTGATTCTTATAAACATGCTTTTAAGATCCCCACTGTTCGGAATATCAAAAAAACAGCACCATACATGCACAATGGAATATACCTGACCTTAGACGAGGTCATGGAATTTTATAACAATGGGGGAGCTGCGGGATTAGGAATTAAATTGGCTAACCAAACGCTTCCTGAAGAAAACCTTCAGCTTAGCGATCAGGAAAAAAAGGATATCATTGCTTTTATGGAGAGTTTAGAAAGTAAATAATAATTTTATTTAACATTGTTTCAGGTAATGAAGCGCTACACATCCAGATTTAAGTACCTTCGGTTCCATTAGTTTTAAGTTTAGGGAATGCTGCAAGTCTGGCTCATCAAATAACCGTCTACCTTGTCCCACAATGATTGGATGAACAACAAAGTAAAATTCATCCACCAGGCCAGCAGCGATCAGTTGAGCAGGCAGACTTACCCCACCAATTGATATACTTTTTCCCGCTGCTTGTTTCAGTTTTAAGAATTCTTCCGCCAGGTTCGAGCGAATAAGCCTCGTATTTCCTTCCAGATTGTCTAATGATCGAGAAAAAACCACTTTGTCAATGGCGTTAAATGTTTGCGCAAAATTATATTCTGATTTCGTGGCGGACTGACTTTTTGCCACCTCAGGCCAGTATGGGACCATCAGCTGATAGGTCTTACGTCCGTACACGATCAGGTCAACATCTTTCATCAGAGCCGTAAAATACTCCTGGATCTCTTCGCTGCCATTAAATTTGGTATGGTCGCAGCAACCATCTGCAGTCAGATTAATACCATAAATAACATTTCTCATGGTGTATTTTTAGTGTTTGTAGTAGAACAATACTGATTGTGATGTGTTTTTATTTCTGGAGTAATCTACTGGAATTTAGAATGTTGATTGCTTTAAAAAAAAAACATATCAAATCTAATATTATGAAAAAGTTATTTTTAATGATTACAGCGTTGGCCATGTTAACATGCAGTGCTGTTGTGGCTCAGGACAGCACAATGCACAAAGAAATGAAGACTCATAAAATGAGTAAAGCTAAAGACCACATCATGATGAAAGACGGAAAGATGTGGGTCATGAAAAATGGAGTGCATAAGGAAATGAAGCAACCAATGACCCTGGAAAATGGGACAATGGTCATGACTGATGGGACGGTGAAAATGAAGGATGGAACTACCATGATGATGAAAAATGGCAATTCAATAAACATGATGGGTAAAATGATGCCTATGAAGATGAAAAACTCAAAAGGCCATACGATGAAAAAGGACAGCATAAAATAGCTGTGTTTTAGTAGATTTTAAGATCCGGATTCAGTTTACTGCCTGATTTTGCTTCCTTAAACCACAGAGTGTGGCACATCTCTACAGTTAAAATCCGACAAAATTCCGTAACCAGTTCTTTTACAGTGGCATGCCAGATTCAGTTATTCATGGCACAATTATGAACCTTCTCTAAACATAATTAACAAGAATAATAACTGAAAAACATAGCATATGAAAAAGTTCATTTTATCAGCAGCATTTTTAGCATTCGCATCAATCACTGCAGTAAACGCATCAGAAGTAAAAAGTCCGGTAGCTATTACCGTAAAACAAGATAGTACTACTAAAGTTCCGGTAGAATTGAAAGATCTTCCGGAAGCAGTAAAAACTACCTTGCAAAGTGAACCAGTTAAAGCATGGACTCCGGTAGCCGCTTTCCTGGTAACCAATGCAGATAAAACTAAATTTTACCAGATCGACGTGAAAAAAGACGCAGAAACTGCTTCTATCAAGATCGCTGAAGATGGTAAAGTAGTTCAATAATTTAAAGATCTATTACCAGCTTTTTAAAAGCTTTTAAGTTAGTCTTAGCCGGAAGAGAAATCTTCCGGCTTTTTTGATGTGCGGATGATTCTTGCGCTAAATAAATCTGGTCATTATCAGGTTTTATAAAAATAGATTATATATTTATGAAAAATTTTGGTCTATTCTTCTAAATTTTAGGAAAATAGTTAAAAGGGAATCAGGTGTAAATCCTGAACAGGCCCGCTACTGTAAGTTCTATTAAGTCTTTAAACGGTATTATACCACTGTTTCGATAAGAAATGGGAAGGTTGTTTAAAGATGGAACAAGTCAGGATACCTGCCAAAATTAAATAGTTAAAGACTTTCGAGGAAAGAAGTTGAACAACAAGAAAATTGCCCGGTTATTTTATAATTGGGTGTCTTTGCGTTTTTTATTACTACATCTCTCATCGTCTTTGCAATTAATTTTGTGATGTATAATAAGAAAAAAACGCTTTTTCCGCTCTTCCTAACCTTTGTCCCATTTTGGCTCTTTGCTCAGAAAGTAACCGATACTACAGCTGTTGCTGATACGGCAAAAGTATTAAAAGGCGTCATTATCAACGCAAAGCCCTTCCAGGAAGTCATTCCTGTCCAAAGTCTTTCCGGAAAACAACTAGAAAACCTATCGAGCCATAATGTAGCAGATGCGCTTCGGTATTTTGCCGGAACCCAAATTAAAGATTATGGTGGCCTTGGTGGATTGAAAACCGTAGACGTCCGCAATATGGGAACGCATCATGTGGGTGTTTTCTATGATGGCATACAGTTGGGCAATGCGCAGAATGGCGTGACCGATTTAGGTAAATACTCCCTGGATGATATGGAAGCGCTGACCCTGTATAATGGACAAAAGAGTGAAATCTTCCAGTCGGCAAAGGACTTCGCCTCGGCTTCTACCATTTACATGAGAACCAAACGGCCGGTTTTTGAGCAAAATAAAAACTCAAATCTATTGCTGCGGTATAAAACCATGTCGATCAATTATCACGATCCCTCTTTCAGATGGGAGCAGAAATTAAATGATCGGCTCAGCATGAGTGTCAGTTCTGAATACATCAAATCTAATGGCAAATATCAATTCCGGTATAAAAGAAACAACCAGGATGGTACGTTGGCCTATGATACTACAGCCACCAGGATGAACAGTGACATCAGCGCCTTCAGGATCGAATCCGGCCTTTATGGAAAGATAAATAATGGTTCCTGGAATGCGAACCTTTATTATTACGATTCCAAAAGGGGGGCACCGGGGGCTATTGTAGAGAATAAATTTGCAGATGGATTCCGGCAGAAAGATCAGAACTTTTTCGCACAGGCTTTTTTGGTGAAGGACTTTAGTGCAAAATATAAGTTCCAGGTAAGGCTGAAATATGCGGATGATCATACCCACTATCTGGCAAGAGATACGACCAGTATATTAGGGGAAACGGTAACCGAGGGGGCACAATCAGACGACAGCTATCACCAACAGGAATTCTATTTATCGGCAGTAAATATGTACAGCATATTACCAGTCTGGGATGTTTCGCTGTCCACAGATTTACAGTACAACAGACTGGACGCCACCAGAAGAGGCATACAAACCCAGTTTTCCTATCCTCAGCGTTATACCGCATTGGTTTCGCTGGCCAGTTCCCTCAAGCTTGGAGAATTTAAAGTGCTGGGGAATGTACTGGGTACTTATGTAAAAGAGGAGGTGCGCTATAATGCAAAAGCACCGGATAAGACTGAATTTACACCTGCATTATTCTTAGGGTATAAGCCATTCAAAGCCTATGATTTTAATTTAAGAGCATTTGCGAAACGTATTTTCAGGATGCCCACCTTTAATGATTTGTATTATACGATGGTGGGTTCGAGTACTTTGAAACCTGAATATATGAACCAGTATGATCTTGGTTTTACGTATAATTTTCCAATAGGTAAAGGGTTTTTAGAGAAATTTTCACTTCAGGCAGACGCTTATTATACCCATACCAAAGATAAAATTGTGGCGGCACCTACAGGGAATTTATTCCGCTGGATGATGACCAATATGGGGCAGGTGAGGGGAAAAGGGATAGATGCAGTCATCAATATAGCCGGACATTTGAACCGGCTAAACCTGTCGGCAAACCTGGCCTATACCTATGCTGAAAGCAGGGATTACACGAAATTTGCAGGTCTGGAATTGTCTTCTTATGGAGACCAGATCCCTTATACACCCTGGCATAGCGGCTCCACGATCCTCAACGCTGGTTATGAATCCTGGAATTTCAACTACAGCTTTATCTACGTAGGAAAGCGATACAATGGCAATGTAAACAACATTAAGGTTAATGAAGTGCAGCCCTGGTATACCCAGGATTTATCTCTTCAGAAGCGCTTTACACTGGATCATAATAAAATAAAAGCAACAGTAGAATTAAACAATCTGCTCAACCAGCACTATGAGGTAATCTACAATTATCCCATGCCCGGACGTACCATGAAATTTATAATCAGCATTGAGCTATGAGAAAAATAACGGCAAACTTAGTACTGAGCTTATCGATAGCGATTGCTTTTATTTCCTGCAGGAAAGACGAAGTCATTTTCCTCTCCTCCGACAAAAACGTGGCCCAGCCAAAATTTGATGGCAATATAGAAGGTTTTTACCTGCTCAATGAGGGCAATATGGGGATGAACAGGTCAAGTATAGACCTGTTTAATTACCGGACGGGGAACTATACAACCGATATTTATTCAGAGCGCAACCCTACCGTGGTGAAGGAGCTGGGTGATGTGGGCAACGACATCAAGATATATGGCAACAAAGTATATGCGGTGATCAACTGCTCCAATAAAGTAGAAGTCATCGACAAATGGACCGCGAAAAGGATCAAGAAAATAGACATCCCCAATTGCAGATATGTGACGTTTTATAAAGGTAAGGCCTATGTCAGCTCTTATTCAGGGCCTGTAGCCATTGATCCTAATGCAGAGTTGGGCTTCGTCGCAGAGATTGATACGACCACTTTAGAATTGAAGAGAAAGGTAACTGTGGGGTATCAGCCGGAGCAAATGGTGGTACACAATGGAAAATTATATGTCGCGAATTCCGGTGGATATCGTGTGCCTAATTACGATCGGACAGTATCTGTAATCGACCTGAAAACTTTTAAAGAGATTAAAAAGATAGATGTAGGCATCAACCTGTATGGTATGCAGATCGATACCAGGGGAGATATTTATGTGAGCTCCAGAGGGGATTATTATAATACGTCCTCCAACCTTTTTGTGATCGATACCCAGACCGATGAGAAAAAAATGCAGTTAAATATTCCGGTTTTAGGCATGTGTCTGGTGGATGATGCGCTTTATTTCTACAGTGTGGCCTGGAGTTATCTGACCAACAGCAATAAAATAACCTATGGAATTTTGGACACCAGAACCAAAAAGATTGTCAGCGATAAGATCATTACCGACGGTACCGATAAACACATCATGATTCCTTATGGACTACAGGTAAATCCCGAAACAAAAGAGATCTACATCACCGATGCGCAAAATTATGTGGTGACCGGTTATATCTACTGCTTCACACCGGAAGGTAAATTAAAATGGAAAACCACTGCGGGGAATATTCCTGCGCATTTCGCCTTTATCTATAAAAACTAAATTATCACAACTATGTATGACAAATCTTTAAAGTATTTCCGCTCGATCCTACTCTTGCTTTCGGCGCTGGTACTTGTTCAATGTGCTAAGAAAAACAACACAGAACCAGAGGGGGAGAGGATGGAGAATAATGAGTTTAAAGCAAGCAGATCGGCCATCATCGCCATCAGTCCTGGTGTTGCCGGAAGTACAGCTGCAACATATACCTGGAGTATCACGAATGCCCCGTCAGAAAATTATTCTTTAACCGATGCCAGCGCAAAAGAAGCCTTATTTGCAGCTACAGATATTGGAACTTATGAACTGGAAGTCATTATAAATGATCAAGGGAAGGTGCAAACTCAAAAAGTGAAAGTATACGTCAGCAAAGAGGCGAAAGAATACAAACCTTTTATAGATAAAGTACTCGAATTCAAACCTGCTCCCGGACAGTTTATCAATGATTTGCCAGTGGCGAATGAGGGCGAAACGACGGATCGGATCCTGAGCAGAGCCCAGACCTATCTGGCTAAGAAAAACGGAGATCTGGTGTCGCTTGGCGCATTTGGCGGATATATCGTTTTCGGCTTTGACCACACCATTTTAAATGTAAAAGGAAAAAGAGATTTCAGGGTTTTAGGGAATGCGTTCTGGGCAGAAGCCAATCCCAACCCAAATTCGACCATGCGTGGTGGCAGCAGTGAAGCCGGGGTGATTATGGTCTCTTATGATAAAAATAAAAACGGGCTTCCTGATGATGAATGGTATGAAATAGAAGGAGCAGGTCATCAGATGGAAAAAACCATTCACAACTATGAAATTACCTATTACAGGCCAGATCCAAATAAAAAGCCTGTTCCAGGCGGTGGTACAGGAAGCGTCCTCTTTACTGATATGGAATATATCTACTGGAAAGACAATCAGGGTAAGAATGGTTATCTGGTGCAGAACAATGCCTATAACCACTCTTTAGACTACTGGCCAAAATGGCTGAAAGACCAGGCCTCTATTACTTTTAAAGGCACCAGGCTGCCTGATAATGCAGTGGATGAAAGCGGTACAGGCAGTTACTTCGTGCAGTATGCATTTTTATATGGATACGCGGATAATGCGCCTAACAATGACGATGATTCTGCGATCGATATTGACTGGGCAATCGATAAAAACGGAAACAAAGTGAAGCTTCCGGGAATAAACTTCGTAAAGGTTTACAATGGGCTGAATCAACAGGCAGGATGGCTGGGCGAGACTTCTACAGAAGTGATGGGTGCCACAGATTTACACCTCTCCGGAGAAAATATCCCTACCAGAAAATAGTACGTTAAATTAAAATTGTGAGCCATAAATTATGAAAAAAAACTTTACTCATTTGTTGTTACTCGCCTGTGTATTTGCAGGATGCAGTAAAAATGATGTTAAACCTGAACAAGGTTTAGATCCAAAAGACATTACCCTTCAGGAAAAATACGAGGTAAACACGTTTACTGTCTTGAACATCCCCGCCGGGGCCAATACTGCTGATCCGACTTACGAGTGGGTGCTGACAAAGAATCCGATGAACCAGGTCACAGATTCTGTGGTTGGTAATAATAAAGACTACCGGTTTATTGCGGTATATCCTGGTATTTATGAATTGAGCTTAAACGTCATGTCTGCCGGTAAAAAAGGCGTTAAAAAAACGACGATTAACGTGATGACTGAGGCTAAAAACTACAATCCTTATATCACCAGTATTTATGATTTCAACCCCGCACCAGGGCTGTTTGCCAATGATTTGTATGTGGCAGGAAACTCAAAAGCAGAGGTGATGCGCAGGGCTTTAGGCCGGATCAATGAAACCAGTGTGGGCTATCACCTGGATTTAGGTGGATTTGGAGGCGCTATTGTGGTTGGGTTTGACCATACGGTGGCGAATGTTCCGGGACAAAAAGATTTCAGGGTTTATGGAGGTGATTTAACGGATAAAGCGGATCCGACAGCCCCTGGATTGATCTATGTGGCTTATGACAAAAATAAAAATGGTCAGCCTGATGAGGACGAATGGTATGAGATTATCGGAAGTCAGCATACAAAGGAAAACACCATTAAGAATTTTAAGATTACCTATCATAAAAAAGCAGTAGGATTGCCTGTGGTAGTGGCCGGGCCGAACGATCCTTTTACCGACCGGGAGCATATCCTTTGCGAAAACAATCAGGCGGAAACCTATTACTTGTCGAGGGCCAAAACCAGAAAAGAGTATTACCCATTATGGGCTAGTCAAAATACAGCTGTTTTTGAAGGAATGAAGTTAAACGTGAATTTTGGACCTGCACGTGCAGGGCAGAGTACGCTTTGGAACTTTACCGCGCCGCAATGGGGTTATGTAAATGCGGTGGATCCTGACATTGACATCGATTGGGCAGTGGACAAAAACGGGAAAAAGGCCAATCTCCCTGGCGTAGATTTTATAAAAGTGGTCAACTGTGTGTCTGAGCCTATGGGCCTTTGTCAGCAGCAATCTTCTATGGCAACTAAATTTTCCGGAGCCGGAGACCTTCACCTATTAAAAAGATACAATTTAAGATAAGTTTAAGATGATGAAAAAATATATAATATACCTCCTGTGTATTCCGGCGATCAGCGTTTTTTATTCCTGCAGTAAAGATAGCGTGACCCCGGAACCTGTTCCTGTACCAGCGCCTTCGATCGCGATTAAATTAGCCGCTGATTTTGCGGTAGCCAGGTATAATGTGGTGCTGATTGATCCTGAAGTGACCATTGAAAACAGTAATGGCATAGTTCCGCAATATAAATGGAGCATCAAGGTGACTGGTAAGGATGGTGTAGTGAAGGATTCTGTCATCTGCGATACGAAGACTTTACAGTTTATCGCGCCAAAGGCGAATGATTATGCCTTGGATTTTACGGTAACCTCAGGTAAAGTAACGAAGCAGGCTGCTGCAAAAGTTAAGGTTTCAGAAACCAATAAAACGTACAATTCAAAGGCATGGTCATTGGTGGATTTTGTCCCTGCTCCAGGTATTAATAATGATATTTATTCATTTACCACCAAAGCTGAAGCTTTAGCAGAAATGCAGTTGGCACTAACCAATGGAGATGAGATTCCGCTCGGAACTTTTGGAGGTTATGTGGTGACTAAATTTGATCATACCGTGATCAATGCTTATGGTAAACGTGATTTTATAGTTCAAATGTCTGAGAATAGCAGTTTTATTAAATATCCTCCGGTGAGCGTATATGTGGCTTACGATGCGAATAAAAATGGCATTGCCGACGAGAATGAATGGTATGAAATAGCCGGCAGTGAGCATCATAAATCCGCGACCGTTAAAAATTATGAGATAACTTATTACAAGCCAGATCCAGCTAAACCTGCAGCACCAGGGAAGGCCGCATGGGAGTTTGATACTACTTATCTTAAATACACAGATAATAAAAACGGATCAGGTGCCATCACGAAGACCACAAAATTCAGACGAGCTGACTATTACCCTTCATGGCTTGGAGCTACTTATACGTTGAAAGGAACGAAAGTGTATCTGCCTGTTAAAGACGTAAGTGATGGTGCAGGTACCTCTTTTAATGTGGGTACTTTCGACTGGGGTTATGGCGGGATCAAGGATCCTTCCATAGACATTAGCTGGGCAGTGGATGCGAATGGTAAAAAAGTACATTTGCCGGGTGTCGACTTTGTCAAAGTATACGTTTCTTCATTTGGAGCGGCAGGTGCTTCAGATTTACTGATAGGGATCTTTGAGGAAGTAAGAGATTTAAATTTATAGGTGCTGCGTTTGGCGGTGCAGTGTTTACACTTGTTCAGGGAGGCCTGGCGGATGTTTTAGTCTCCTGGAGATGTCACTGTAATTTGTGAGTTGTTAATGCTACCTTATGCTTAGTTTGGGTCTCTGATCAGAGCCAAAGACCTGATCAATTAATTTATCATCTCATGGAAATAAAGAAAATAAAAATAGCTTGTTTTGGAGAGGTGCTCTGGGATATTTTCCCCGGGGGACAGCGAAGGGCAGGAGGAGCACCATTTAACGTTGCTTATCACCTTTTCAAAATGGGCGTTGATGCCCATATGATCAGCAGTGTTGGGCAGGACGAATTGGGAGAGGAGTTATTACAGAAAATCAAAAACTGGGACATTCCAACAGCGGGTATTCAGGTCAATGATGTGCATCCTACGAGTACGGTTGTTGCTGCTTTGGATGAAAATAATGATGCGCATTATGAGATCGTAGAAAATGTAGCCTGGGATTTCATTGCGGTCAGGCCGGAAGATCAGCGAATGCTGGAGACTACAGATGCCCTGGTTTTCGGAAGTCTGGTGACCCGCAATGAAAAGTCGAGGAACACCTTGTTTGAGTTAATGGAAGCCAGCGCTTACAATGTATTTGATATTAATCTGCGACCACCGCATTACGATGTGAAGGTGATCAAAGATTTACTGCATAAAACACAATTGGCGAAGTTTAATAAAGCAGAATTGCGGATGGTACTAGATTTCCTTGGCAAGACGTATAGCACAGAAAAAGACAGTGTGAAGTATTTGCAGGATACCTTTGATTTGCCGGAGATCATCATTTCTAAAGGCAGTAAAGGGGCAGTTTATGCCCATGGGGATGAGTTCTGTTTATGTCCGGCGGTATCCATTGAAGTCAAGGATACGGTAGGCAGCGGCGATTCCTTTTTAGCAGGTTTTCTATCGAAAAGATTTGAAAAGGGAGCTGCAGCAGGGGAGATTATGCAGCAGGCTGTTTCCTTAGGTGCTTTTATTACAGCACGTGAAGGGGCTTGTCCGGATTATTCCTTGGCAGATTTTATCGCATTCAGAGATCGCCAGGCTGCGATTTAAGTTTCATGGCCAAGGTGCAGAAGGTATTTCATAGCTGCTGCACCTTGGTTTCAAATGCCAGGATTGAGCCTGTCCTATAGCATTCCCTCCACACTGTGAATTCCCACTTTTATTGACTTTCCTCTTAGCAGAATATCGCCTATAGCTTCTGTTTTGAGCTGATGCTGCAGGTCTAGGGAGGTCAAGGCATATTCCGAAATCAGAAAGTTTTTATGGTAGTCATTACAGACGCTTTGAATTCTTGCCGCGGTATTTAAGGTGTCACCGTGATAAGCGATGTCTCTTTTGATGTCGCCAATTTCTACCGCAGTTACTTTCCCCATGTGCAAGCCTGCTTTAAAATGCGGTAAAACCCCATAGTTGGAAAGGTAATAATTGGCGTTGTCCTGAAACTGCTTTTCACAGCCGAAAAAGAATCGAATACAAGAGAGGTCTCTCTCGCCATCGGCTACCCTCCAGGTGACTACAATTTCATCTCCTACATATTGGTAAACGTCTGCATTGAACGATAAAAGAATCTTGTTGATGTCTAAAAAACTATCTCTGATAAATGAGCTGTATTTGAGGTGTCCCAGTTTTTCTGCGATAGCGGTGGAGGATTTTAAATCCATGAACATGAAAATCCGTTCTTCTTCTTGTGGAGTTTTATACTTGCCAAGTAACAGCGGCACCAATACACCAGGGCCGTACTTTCTGTTCACCTGGTTGATAAAACCGATGATGATGGTCATGATGAAATAGTAGATCACCAGAATAAAAAAGATGTACTCCCATGATTTATCGTTGACCATAAAGTTGGGCGTATATAGGGCTGGATCTACAAATAAACTAAAGAAAACACGCTTGATGGAAACCAGCATCGATACAATCAGTACAAGGGAGAGGATGGATTTGATCAGAATTATTCTGCCCATGGATTGCCTTTTCTGGAGATTTTTATCCAGATAGTAATCTGTTAAGCCAAGGATCACCCCATAAAGAAATCCGAAAAATACCGCCAGTATTAAGGTGGTGCCCAATCCACCACGAGGATGGATTGGATAACTCTCACTGATGGATAACGACTGTAAATGCATGAGCACACACAGAAAAACATTGGCAATAATCCAGAAATTGATTTGTATGCCCAGGTAACTTAAGACTGGGAACTTAGCTGTAAATTTTCGTGCGGAACTCGTGTAATCCCATTTTTTGGACATTTTATTCAGCGTTTTTTTGTGAATGTTGTTAGAAGTCATCGGGATAGATGAAAACGAAGGCAAGATAATACAATTTCACCTGTTCCCCGCAGGGGTATAGCCCATTTGCAAGAACTTCCTGGACATATCAGCAGCGACAAAGTCGCTTGCTTTTAAGTAGCTGTTAAATAGTTACGCTTGATTACTGAGAAGCTGAAAACCACTTGGTGTTGAAATTGTTTATTTTCTATACCAACTACAGATATTGGAGCATTTAATAATGATTTAGACCAGGAATCATGAGATCAATATGGAAAGGAACCATTGGCTTTGGACTAGTCAATATTCCAATGAAATTGTATGCTGCTGTTCAGACTTCCTCACTGGATCTGGACATGCTGGATGGGCGCGATCATGCGCATATCAAGTTTCTGCGTATTAATGAGCATACGCGGAAGGAAGTGCCCTTTGATCAGATCGTTAAAGGATACAAATACAAAGATGACAATTATGTCATCATAGAGGAAAGTGATTTTGAGGCGGCAGCGCCGGAGAAGACCAAGACCATTGAGATTGAAAGTTTCGTAGATATTGCTTCAGTCAACCCCATGTTTTATGAGAATTCCTATTATGTAGAGCCTGAGGCGAAAAGCAACAAGGCTTATTCCTTACTGGTACAGGTCCTGAAGAAATCAAAGAAGGCAGGACTTGCAAGATTTGTATTGCGCAATACCGAAAGTCTGTGTATCGTACATCCGGTCGGTAAGGTGCTGGTGGTCACCCGCATTCGTTTCCAACAGCAGATTGTGGATACAGGAGGCCTCAAAATTGAGGATAACATCACCATCAATAAAAAGGAACTGGATATGGGATTGGCTTTGGTAAACCAGTATGCGGAGGATTTTGATGTATCGAAATACGAGGATACTTATCAGAAGAAATTGTTGAAGTTGATTGAGGCGAAGGCAAAAGGTAAACGACCAACGATTAAAAAGCTGAAACCGCGTAAAGAAATAGAAGAAGACTTGTATAGTCAGCTGATGGGTAGTTTGAATGCTAAAAAGGGAGCCTAAGGGAATAGCTGGTTTTTTGCCAAATTCCCTGTTTAACATATTATTTTCTAATCATGAGCTTAAAAACATATCGTGAAAAACGTGACTTTAAGAAAACTTCTGAACCTAAGTCAGGAAAATTAAAGAGCTTAAGTCATTTGCAGTTTGTAGTTCAAAAGCACGATGCTTCTCATTTACATTATGATTTTCGTTTGGAAATGGAAGGAGTATTGAAAAGTTGGGCAGTACCGAAAGGGCCTTCTCTCGATCCCGGAAACAAGCGCTTGGCTATGATGGTGGAGGATCACCCTTTTGAGTATAAAAGCTTTGAAGGTATCATTCCTAAAGGGCAATATGGCGGGGGCACGGTGATCGTTTGGGATCAGGGAACCTATGAGCCGATAGAGAAAGTTAAGGGTAAAAAAAACCAGGGAAAGCTTTTACTGAAACAACTCAAGGCGGGATCATTAAAAATTGTTCTGCATGGGGAAAAGCTCAATGGAGAATTTGCGCTGGTTAAAACGCATGGAATGGCGGAAAATGCCTGGTTACTCATCAAACATGGCGATGAGTATGCAACTGCAACTGATGTTACTAAAAAAGACAAATCTGTCCTTTCTGGCAAAACGATCGCTCAAATAGAAAGCAGCGATGGAAACCCTCTCTTAACGAAAGGAAAAATGTCAAAAATACCTATAGGCATGAAACCAATGCTCGCGACTTTGGTTGATGGACCTTTTGATGATCCCCATTGGCTATATGAATTGAAATGGGATGGGTACAGGGCTTTGGGCTTTTGCTTGAAAAATGGGGATGTTCAATTGTTATCCAGGAACAATAAGCCATTTAATGAAAAATTCTATCCTATTTATAAGCTGTTGCAAAGCTGGAAACTGGATATTGTGGTAGATGGGGAAATTGTAGTGATCAATGATCAAGGGATGGCTAATTTCGGGAAATTACAAAATTGGCGTAGCGAGGACGATGGAGCGCTGGTTTATTATGTATTTGATTTGATCTGGTACCAGGGTAGAGATTTAACCGGTCTCCCACTTGTGGAACGACAGGAGTTATTGGCACAGGTTCTCCCTCAGGATGACGACCGGATACGATTGAGTAAGGTCTTTAAGGCTAATGGGACAGATTTTTTACAGGCGGCTAAAAAAATGGGGTTGGAAGGCATCATGGCCAAAAAGGAAGATAGTGTTTATTTAAAAGATAACCGTTCATCCGATTGGCTGAAGATTAAGTTGAACATGCGTCAGGAAGTGTTGATTGCAGGATTTACAAAAAATGAGGGAACTTCTAAAATATTCAGTTCCCTGGTGCTGGGGCTTTACGAAAATGGCCGGCTGCAATATGTAGGTAAGGTTGGGACCGGATTTAGTGTTAAGGATCAAAAAGATATGATGGAGCAGTTTCTCCCTTTAATTACCTCAGAAAGTCCTTTTTCTGAAATCCCTGATTTGAATAGATCCTCCCGTTTTCGTCCTGATCCACCAGGGGCTAAAGTCACCTGGTTAAAACCGGAACTCGTTTGTGAGGTGGCTTTTACTGAGCTGACAGCGGATGGGGTTTTTCGTCATCCGGCTTTTCAGGGTATGCGGATGGATAAAAAAGCAGAAGAAGTGGTCAGAGAGCTGCCGGTGGCAGCAAAGGAGATTCAGCCTGCTATAGCCAATAAACCAGCGAAGGTTAAAACAGCGAAGACTTTCCTGAACCCTACAGATGAAACTCAGGTCCGAAAGCTGAATGGCCATGAACTTAAATTTACCCATCTGACTAAACTCTACTGGCCGGAAGATCAGGTGAGCAAACGAGATATGTTCAATTATTACTACCAGGTGGCCGATTATATTTTACCATACCTCAAGGATCGGCCGATGTCTTTGAACCGTTTCCCCGGGGGTATTCACAGTAAAAGTTTTTATCAGAAAGATGTAAAGGGTAAAGCGCCCGACTGGGCAGAAACGTTTCCTTATACCACCAATGAGGGGGAGACCAGAGCATACCTCCTGGGAAACGATATAGCAGCTTTGCTTTGGATGGCCTCACTGGGTTGCATAGAAATGAATCCCTGGTTCTCCAGGAGTCAATCACCGGATAATCCGGATTATTGTGTGATTGACCTGGATCCGGATAAAAACACTTTTGATCAGGTGATTCAGGTTGCTCAGAAGGTAAAGGAAGTACTCGACCAGATAGAAGTGCCGTGTTATCCTAAGACATCAGGATCAACCGGCATGCATATTTATATTCCATTGGGGGCAAAATACACTTATGATCAGTCTCAGATGTTTGCCAAAATCATTGTCACCCTGATTCATCAACAGTTGCCGGAGTTTACCACGCTGGAAAGAATGATTGCCGATCGCAAGGGCAAAATGTACCTGGACTTTTTGCAAAACAGGCCTGGTGCTACGATTGCCTGTCCTTATTCTTTACGTCCCAAACCTGGAGCTACGGTGTCTATGCCTTTGGAATGGCAGGAAGTTAAACCAGGAATGAAAATGAACGATTTTACAATTTTTAATGCCCTGGATCGCCTGAAAGAAACCGGCGATCTTTTTAAAGGAGTCCTTGGTAAAGGTATAGATCTGATTAAGGTAGTCGGCAAGGCCAGGGATAATTTTGGCCCAACTGATTCATTAAATAGTTAAAGAACGCTAAACTAGCTGAAAAAATATTTTCTATATTTGCAGCTGTAAACCAAACTATCAAAATGTAAAATATAATTTCTTTCCAGAAAATAAAGACGGCAGACCAATAATTGGTCAGCTGGTATCCCCATATCTTTAAAGAAAGAAACCATGCTTATTTTACGAAACATTTCATATATACATCCCAATAAGGAACTGTTGTTTGAGAACCTCAATCTTAGCCTCCGACGTCAGGAGAAAATCGGTTTAATCGGTAATAATGGCGCAGGAAAATCTACGCTCCTTAAAATCATTACTGCTGAACTTCAGCCAGCTGGCGGACAATTAGACGTTGATCCCGGCTTTTACGCCATGCCTCAGCTTTTCGGACCATACCATCAGCAAACCATTGCGGAAGTGCTCGGTGTGGCAGACAAGTTCAATGCCTTGAATGAAATATTGAAGGGCAATTTAACGGAAGAAAATTATGCCCTGCTCAATGATGACTGGAGCATTGAAGAACGCTGCCAGCATGTGCTGAACTATTGGCAACTGGATGGTCTGGATTTAACTCAAAAAATGGAAACCTTAAGCGGGGGCCAAAAAACAAAAGTATTTCTGGCCCGCATTGGCATTCATAAACCCGAACTGGTGTTGCTGGACGAACCCAGCAACCATTTAGATATTTCGGGTAGGGAACTTTTGTACAAATTCATTCAGGATACTTCCATTACATTGGTAGTGATCAGCCATGACCGGAAATTATTGAACCTGCTGAATACGATTTGCGAATTGAGCAAACACGGCATCAGGACTTATGGTGGCAATTATGATTTTTATGTCGAACAAAAGCAGTTGGAGCGTAATGCTTTAAATCAGGATCTGCACAGCAAAGAAAAAGCTTTGCGGAAAGCTAAAGAAAAAGAGCGCGAAACCCTGGAGCAACAACAGCGCTTAGATTCCCGTGGAAAAAAGAAACAGGAAAAATCGGGTCTTTCCAGAATCATGATGAATACGCTACGGAACAGCGCGGAGAACAGTACTTCAAAAATGAAAGGTGTTCATGCGGAGAAGATTGGTGGTCTGGTACAGGATCTGCAGGAATTACGATCGGCCTTGCCTGATGTGGATCGCATGAAATTCGGCTTCGACAATTCGACACTGCATCAAGGCAAAATCTTATTTACAGCTACCGGTATCAACTTTGGTTACCAAAATCAATTACTTTGGAAAGCGCCCCTCAGCTTTCAAATCACCACCGGCGAGCGGATAGTATTGAAAGGAGGGAATGGTTCGGGTAAAACAACGTTGATCAACCTTATCCTTGGAAAGATCGCGCCAACAACCGGAACGATTTACAGAGCGGAAATCAAATCGGTTTACATTGATCAGGACTATTCTTTGATCGCTCATCAACTCAATGTTTACGAGCAGGCCCAACTTTTTAATGCTGCTGATTTACAGGAGCATGAGATTAAGATCAGACTTAATCGCTTTCTGTTTACCAAAGAAGATTGGAATAAGCCCTGTACTGCATTGAGTGGCGGAGAAAGAATGCGGTTGATCCTTTGCTGTCTCACGATCAGCAGTCAGGCACCTGATCTTATCGTTTTAGATGAACCGACCAATAACCTGGATATTCAGAATATAAAAATTTTAACAGCGGCAATTAATGAATACCAGGGTACATTGATTGTGGTTTCTCATGATGAATATTTCCTGGAACAGATCAATATATCGAAAGCCATTACTTTAAACCAGATAGAATAATCCATGTTTTTAGTCGGATATGCTATTGTCCGGCTAAAATCTTGTGGTTATTTTTAGCGCAAAAAGATTATTTAAAAGATACATGGTAAAAAAAACAACCTTCTTATTGCTATTCGCTTTTTGTACGCAAACCAGCCTGCTTAGGGCACAAACCCAATTTCTATCTAGTGTATCTACTAAAACTGAGACTAAAAGTACCCTTGGAAAAAAAATACGCCCTGCAGTTCCGGCAAAGCCCAGATCGGTTACTTACAACGGGAATTCCCTTAAAGTTGATGGGAAAGAAACCTTTGTCTATAGTGCTGCACTCCATTATTTTCGCGTTCCTAAAGAATTGTGGAGAGACAGGTTTCAGAAAATTAAAGCTGCTGGTTTTAATACCGTAGAAACTTATATACCATGGAATTGGCATGAGCGTGATATGCCAAAAGATATCAATGATTATTCGAAAATAGATTTTTCTGACTTGCAGGAATGGTTGGATATGGCCCAAAATGAATTTGGTTTTTATACGATCCTTCGTCCGGGGCCATTTATCTGTGCCGAATGGGCAGGGGGAGGATATCCCCGTTGGCTGGCAAAATTCAGACCCGATAACCTAACCGATTTCTGGCTTAGAAGTAATGATCCGGAACATGTGAAATGGAGTTTACATTGGTTTAATGCCGTAGGTAAATTTATAGAAAAGGAACAAATTACCCAAAAACGTAAGGGAAAAAAAGGAGTTATCCTGGTTCAGATAGAAAATGAATATGATGCAGACGGGAGTAAAGACAAAACACAGTTTTTACAATCTTTACTGCGTTCGGTAAAAAAATCAGGTATAGATGTGCCAGTGTTTACCTGCCTTACGGAACAATGTAGAGGCAGTCAGGATAGTTTATTGTCGGAGGTTTTTGACTGTGATAATTATTATGTGGGATTGAATGATGCGGTTAGTTGTGCGCAACGCATGAGCGATTTGAAACGTAAGCAACCCAATGCACCTGGTTTTGTGACCGAGTTGCAGGGAGGCTGGTTTTCTACAGTGCAGGGACGTTTAAGTGAAGAGCATGAATCCAATGATAAACATTTCTATGCTGTTGGCATGATGTCTATCCTGGGTGGTGCCACAGGGATTAATTATTATATGTTTCATGGGGGTACTCATTTTGACGGTTGGGGCGCAAGAGGCCAAACTACCTCTTACGACTATAATGCGGCCATCAGGGAAAATGGTGCACTATCAGCAAAATATTTTGCTGCCCAAAACATTGGTGCCTTTATTAAGAAATATGAGCATCAGCTGATTAATTCTAAAGGTGGAATTTGCGCTTTTGAAAATGGAGCAACAGAATTAGCCGGAGGTATCCGGATTGCAGCAGATGGGACGAAGTTTGTTTTTATTCACAACAATTCAGCGAAAAAGAAAATAGTAGGTACCGCCTTGGTTAAGCCTACTGAAAATGTGGGAATGGCAAAGCCGATTTACAACGTCAATCAACATGAAGAAAAAGTGTTGATCTCAGTAGACAACAAGGGAGGAAATGGCCTGGTTGCTATACCTTCATTTGAAATAAAATACGAACTGGATTCCATGGAAACGAAAGTCCTGGTTATCCCTCCGGGAGCTAATGCAACTAAGGGGTTCTGGTGGAGTAGAAGGGGAGATTTAACGCAGAAAAAAAGTTTAAATCAAGCCAAAACAGTGATTCCTATCCATAAAGTAAGGACTTATGATGAAGATTTTGAGGCGAATTGGACAAAGTTAACACCAGGCGTTTCCCTGCCTGAGCTGGAGGTAAATGATGCCAGGTATGCCCTTTACCGTGCTAAGAATTCACTAACAGCAAAGGAAGCAAATCAGTTTGGGAAATTACTGTTCAATACCTTCTCCAGAGATATCCTCAATGTACAGGTCAATGGAAAATTAGCAACTCGTCTGTACCCCACAGAGAAATACGCTGCGGCAGTGACCAGAAATGTAGATAAGTCTTTTGCGAGAATCAAGGACAATGAATATGATAATATTTTTGATGTTGCAGGGTTATTACAGACCGGTGAGAATGAAATTATTGTAGTTTATGAAAACATGGGCCATGAACATGGTTACTATCCAATGGAAGAATTATGCGGCATTAAAACCGCTGGATTTTCCGATACCGTATCCAACATTCAAAAAGTGCTAACCTGGGAGGTTGCAACCAATCTGGCAGGTATAGCTCATGGCTTTACCAAACCTGGTTTTGTCGCTAAAAAATGGGAAGAAATCCAGTTAGATACCAGTTTTACCATTCCACGAAAAGGAAATGGAATACAGCCAAAAGGAAAGCAAACTGCTTTATTTACCTGGTATAGCGCAGAATTTGAAATACCCGAAAATGCAGATCCGACAAGTACCTGGAAACTGTTAATTAATGCTTCAGGGAATGGCTATATGTATATCAACGGACACAATATAGGCAGACATTGGGAAGTAGGGCCGCAACGCGAGTTTTATTTACCCGAATGCTGGTTGAACTTTGGAAAAAACAAGAAGAATGTGATCACCTTTGGATTACGTCAAACCATGAATGGAGCAGTAATTAAAGGTCTGGAAGTAGCCAGCTATTAAATTTTACAGTGCGGATCATGTGATCAGCTGTAAACAATTCTGTATCTAATGAATATGGATGATGGCAATTAATACGTCTAAAAGCACATTAGCGTATTAATTGCCATTTTTTTTTACCCTTTTTTCCATATATGAGGCTACTCCTTTCTGGTTTAGGGTTTATAAATACTTAACAGATGTTTAGTGTTGTCTTTATGAACTAAGTTTAGTTTTGCTAAACAAATCTTTAGCTAAATTATGAAGCAACTCTACTCAAAAGGAAAATTACTATTTACAGTAATTCTCTTGCTATGCAGTATAAACATGTATGGGCAGTCCAGGTTAACCGGCACTGTTTCAGATGAATCAGGACCTATACCTGGTGCAACTGTTACGAATAAAAATAATGGAAAAAGTACTTCTACAGACCTGAAAGGTGGTTTTAGCATTCCAGGAGTCGTTGATGATCTTCTGGAAGTCAGGTCGATGGGCTATAAGCCCAAACAAGTGAAAATTGGAAGTACAGCCGCCAATCACATTGCGTTAGAAAGTGACAGTAAATCTCTGGATGACGTGGTAGTGACCGCACTCGGAATCAAAAAAGAGAAAAAAGCAGTCGGCTATTCCGTTCAGGAAATTAAAGGAAATGACTTAGTAAAAGCAAGGGAGCCAAATGGGATCAGCTCCCTGACAGGAAAAGTTGCAGGTTTAACCATTACACCAAGTGCTAACCTGTTTGGAGATCCTGGGATTTACCTGAGAGGGCAGTCGGGCGTACTAATTGTGGTAGATGGCGTTCCCATCAGTTCAGATTCCTGGAATCTAAGCCCTGATGATATTGAAACGTATTCGGTACTGAAAGGCGCAAATGCCGCTGCATTATATGGAAGCAGAGGGCAAAAAGGTGCGATTTTGATTACGACAAAAAAAGGAGGTGGCATAAACAAAGGTTTTACTGTCGATTTTAACTCCAGTACGCAATTACAAACCGGCTATAATGCGGTCCCTGATTACCAGACTTCTTACGGTGCGGGTGATAATTTTAAGTACGAATTTAAAGATGGAAAAGGTGGTGGAATAAATGATAGCGATTATTTTGTGTGGGGCCCAAGATTCGAAGGTCAGCTCATTAATCAATACAATAGCCCGGTTGATCCGGTTACCAAAGCACTAGTGCCTATCCCATGGTTGGCCAGGGGAACAGATAACCTTAAAAACTTCTTGCGCGATGGACTATTGAGCACAAATAACATTGCCATTTCAACCAAAAGCGAAGTTGGCGAAATGCGTGTTTCTCTATCGCAAATGCTGCAACGAGGTACGGTGCCAAACACAAAACTAGGTAGTACAAACTTTAATTTTTCCGGTGGATTAAATGCGGGAAAGAAATTAAGATTTGAAGCGAATATTAATTACAACAAACAGATTACGCCAAATTATCCGGATGCTGGTTACGGGCCTAACAGCTATGTATATCTCATGAATATTTGGGGTGGTGCCGATTACGATGTCAAAGATCTTCAGAATTACTGGAAGCCTGGTCAGGAGCATATTCAGCAGTATAACAGAGAATATACGATTTATAACAACCCGTATTTTACTGCTTATGAAAACCTGCATAGTTATGCTAAAGATGATATTTACGGACATATTTCCATGAAATATAGCCTGACCGATAAGCTTAATTTTAACCTTCGGACGAATGTGAGTGCCTGGAATAGAACCCGTACGAAACGGATTCCATTGTCGGGTAATTTTTACAATGATGGCGTAAACCAGGTGGGTGGCTATCAGGAAGTGTATGATAAATTTTGGGAAAACAATACGGAAGGATCATTGAGTTATGCAGACCAGTTTAAGGATTTCGGCTTCAAGTCTTCAGTTTTCGCAAATTTAAGAACAGTAAAAGTGAGTTCATTAAGTGCAGCCACCAATGGCGGACTGATTGTCCCGGGGGTGTATGACCTTTCCAACACGGTTTTACCTTCTGTTCCGGCAAATGATTATGGACATAGACAAGTTGCCAGTGCCTACGGCCTCATCGATCTGGATTATAGGAACTATTTGTACCTGAATATCACCGGAAGATATGATAAATCTACCACCTTACCTGTTAAACACAATGCTTATTTCTATCCCTCAGCCTCTTTAAGTGCAGTAATTTCTCAGATGATTGATCTGCCAAAAGCAATTTCTTTCCTGAAAATGAGAGGTTCCTATGCCAATGTCGCTTCCGACCTGGTCAATGAGGATTCGCAATATGATATCTATAAACTGAACGCTACTTATTCGCCTTATGCAACCCGTTGGAACAACAATACCGGAGTTGGCTATAGTGGTGTGCTCACAAATCCTAACATTGCGGCCGCAAGGGTGAAAACAACGGAACTAGGGCTGGAAGCGAGGTTTTTGAACAACAGGGTAGGATTTGATCTCGCCGCTTTTTATAATATAGAAGGCCCGCAGATCGTAAATCTCGTGGTTAGTCCAACATCTGGCGTAACTTCTACTCAAAAGAATGCCTTCACTTATGTAAGAAAAGGTTTAGAATTAACGGTAGATGGAACTCCGGTTAAGACCGCAAATTTTTTATGGAATGTTGTGCTGAACTGGTCAACAAATCACCGTTGGTTAAATAAAATTGATGGCATCCTGGAAAGAGATGGATTAATCAAGGTAGGAGATCGGGCCGATGCGTACTTTATTACCGATTTCCAACGTGATCCAAAGGGCAAAATGATTGTAGGAACAAATGGATTACCTGCTTTAAACCCTTATAGAAGTCTGGCGGGTTATAGCGACAATGATTTTGTTGCAGGTATTAACAACTCCTTCAAGTATAAAAATATCGGCCTTAGCTTTCAGATTGATGGTCGTTTTGGAGGGAAAATCGCCAATGCGGTGGATGATTCACAGTGGAATTCCGGAACGGCACCAGGATCCGACAATGCTTACCGCTTGCTGGACTGGGAAAACAGGTTGAATCCCAGTTGGAAGGGAAGCGTCATGACTGAGGGTTTAAAAATCCTTAGCGGTGCTTTAAATACGGATCAGGATGGTCATATGATTTCAGACACCAGGGTTTTCGCCGACAATGATGTGAAGGTCTTGTACCAAACCTGGGCAAGAAACTTTAACCGCTCTAACTATGAGTTGATGCGTAGCAGAACTTTCGTCAAGCTAAGAGAAGTGGTGCTGACTTATACGATTCCAGCTGCGGTGCTTCAAAAATCAAAGCTTATAAACGCCGCAAGTGTATCCCTGGTTGGTCGGAATCTGCTTTATTTCACAGGTAAAGGAACCAGAAATATGGACCTGGATCAGTTCATTGCTGGTGCAGGATTACAAACCCCGTCAGTAAAAAGCTTTGGCGTCAACTTAAATATTACTTTCTAAAATAACGGTCATGAAAACTAAAATATATTCCATACTAACCTGCATGTTGATCCTTGGATTTTCTTCCTGCAAGAAAACAGAAATGCTGCAAAAAGATCCTGCAGCAATCTTAAACGCCTCGCCGAAACTGATTTTTACCGGTTTATTACTCAATAGCTCGGATGCACCCTGGACAACAGATCAGCGACACAACCAGTTTATGGTCATGAACGAAGCTTATTATGGAAATCAGTCTTACAACTGGACGACCGCAGATTTCTCGGCCTATACCCAGCTGAGAAATGTGCAACGCATGGAAATCGAAGCCACAAAAGTCGGAGAACCCGCCTTGGCCTACCTGGCCCTGGCGAAGTTTTTCAAGGCTTATTTTTTCATCTCCGCCACATCGATGTTTGGAGATATTCCGATGAGCGAAGCTTTAAAAGGTGCATCGGAAGGTAATTTCCAGCCTAAATATGATACGCAGAAGGAGGTTTACCAACAATGCCTTCAATTGCTGGAAGCCGCAAATACTGATTTAACGCCATTTGTGGCTGCACAAACTAAGGTGGATGGTGATTTCTTTTATAATGGTGATCTTGCCAAATGGCAAAAATTGGTGAACTCCTTTCGTTTGAGGGTGTTGATTTCTTTAAGCAAACGTGCCGGTGATACTCCTGACCTGAACATCAAATCACAATTTTCTGCTATCGTTAGCAATCCTGCTAAATACCCTTTAATACTGAGCAATGCAGATAATTTTCAGCTGGTTTATAACACCTCTAATGTCTCGAATAACTATCCATTATGGCCTTCTAATGGCGTAGTCCTTAAAAAAGATCTCCGCAATAATCTGGGTTCCACCTATATGAGTATCCTGACCAAAACCAATGACCCAAGGGTATTTGTTGTGGCATTGCCAACCGATTCTGCAAAACTAAGTGGGGATGCTGCTTATGCGACTAAATTCAGCTCTTTTAAAGGAGGACGGACAGGGGAGTTACAGACGACCTTAAAGGATCAGGCCATTGCCGGGAAACTAAGTATGATCAATTTTGATTACTGGCTTTCTTCACCTTCCGGTATTCCTGCAGTTCAACTTGGTGCTTCTGAAACCAATTTTAATATCGCAGAAGGTATAAACAGAGGTTGGGCAACTGGAGATGCAGCAAGCTATTACGAGCAGGGCATTACGGAGTCGATAAAATTCTATGGCCTAACCAATGCTTCCACGATTTCATCGTTCCTGACAAAGAATGTATACGCCGGAAATAACCCTGCAGGTTTAGATCAGATTCTGGAGCAAAAATATGTAGCTTTCTTTCAGAATTCCGGTCGCCAGGCTTATTACAATTACCTGAGAACAGGTATTCCTAAATTTGATATCGGCCCTGCCAATGGCAACAATAACCTGATCCCAACACGATGGGCTTATCCAACGGGCGAATATACCGTGAATGCCGCTAATTTAAAAGCCGCACTTCAACGCCAGTTTGCCGGTGCGGATAATCAAAATGGTGTAACCTGGGTAATAAAATAACCGCAACAGATATCGAAAAATAAAACCGCTGGAATCATTGATTTACAGCGGTTTTTGTACGCCATACCCATCCTTTTTCAAGGAATCATAAAAAAAAGAATTTAAATATGATATAGGTATATGCCTGGTAATTAAAATGTTTTTCTAAGTTTGACGAAGAACCTTGTTACTGATATTTTAATTGAAATGATCGTCACGAAAATGAAACTGACCATGCTGTTTGTGCTGATCAGTATCAGCCTTTTTGCACAAAAACCGATATATGTAAATTCTTTCGAACCAAATAAGCAGTATACCACTGTAAAAGGAGTCATCGGTACTGCTCTTGATCTGTCTGCTGCTGCACCAATCCGTAAAATTCAAACGGTAAAAAATGCGCTCCATAAAACACAGGGCGATTTTTCGGTCATGGTATGGGTAAAAGCGGCGGGTACTATGGCTACTGATTACGATGTATTGAGTTCTGTAAAGGTCGTAGATAAGCAGTTCCAGGGCTGGAGATTGGGTGTTCAGGCCAATGGAGCCTGGCATTGGGAAGCGAGGGCTAAAAGTAGTTATGCGTATAGTCCTACGCCAGAAAGGCAAACGGTAAAGGATAACCAATGGCATTTATTGTCTTTCAGTTATTCAAAGCAGAAAGAAGAAGTTCGCTTATATTACGATGGTGTAAATACAGCCATTTATCATACCCCGGGCTTAGATTCCCTAAATACCGAAGAACTCTTCATTGGAGGAAGAATTGCTGATGCTAACAATTCATTAAATGCGGAATATAAGGATCAATGGAATGCATTTAATGGCTTTTTAGATCAGGTGAGCCTATATACTGAAAGCCTTAACGCCGACTTCATCAAACAGCAATATCAGCATCGCTTTCCGGCAACTGGAAAAAATAGTTCCTATGCTAATAATGGAATCCTGAAAGTGATGAATTTTAATATCTTTCATGGTGGAAATGAAACCGGAAAAGAAGTTGGTGAACAGCGTATTGTTGAGGTGATTAAAAATGCTGGTGCAGACCTTATTTCTATGCAGGAAACCTATGGTTCCGGTGCCCGGATCGCAGACAAACTGGGATATTATCTCTATTTAAGAAGTACTAATATTTCTATAATGAGCCGATATCCTATAGAAGAAACCTTAGCGGGTTATAAAGCCTTTTATAATGGGGGCGCCTATATCAGGATTGGTAAAAATCAAAAGATTGCATTTTTTGCAAATTGGCTGAATTTCCCTGTAGACTATTGGGGAGATCTGGAGAATAACCGTGTGATAAATGCGGATACCCTGGTTCAACAAATGGATAAGGGAAATACGGGAGATCTGAGAAATATCCTCGAAATTATTAAGCCATATATCGCGCAATCGGCAGAAACTCCTGTAATCTTTTGTGGTGATTTTAACTCTGGATCCCACCTGGACTGGACCGAAGAAACCAGGCAGTTTAATCATGGTTTGGTGGTTCCTTTTCCTTCAGGTATTTTGCTGGTCAAAAATGGATTTAAAGACTCATTCAGGGAAATAAATCCTGATCCGCTAAAAGTAAGAGGCATTACCTGGAGTCCGATGTCTGATCAGGTATTTAAGGACAGAATTGATTATATCTATTATAAAGGCAGTAAAATCAAGGCTATCGCTGCTGTCACGATTGATCAGCATCCAGTTAAATATCCTTCAGATCATGCCGCTGTGATGACTACCTTTAAATTTATGTCTACTAATTAATAAAAGTCAACTTATTCCGCTTAGAGTTCCACTTAAGTTAAAACGAAATCGTTGGGCCTTCGAAAGGTGTAGGTAAGTAAAAACGTCCATTACTTAAACGCTGAATTTTAAGTATCTTTTTCCCTGTTTTATCCAGGAAAACCTTAAAATACAGCTTATCTTCCAGGTCGGCTTTTTCTAATACCAGGATAGGTTTCCCTTTTTGCTGCGTAATCTCATAAGCAGTTACATTTCCATAATGTCTGAGAAATTTTCGGCGGACATCATATTCTGCTGAGGAACTCTTCTGAAGACTGACCGTATCAATCGCCATAGCTTTCCGGATCTCTGCGCCATTCGTAAATTCAATCACTTCGCGGAAAACATCCTTCGCTTTAAGGACAGTATCTGCATTGAGCTGCCAGGCGAAAGCTAAAGGCTCTCCTGCTTGTTTAATGAGCTTTAGAATAGGAGAGATCGCAGCTAACTGCTTTTGTTTTTCTGCTGCAGGATTTTGTGGTTCATCAACTAAAAACATATTCATTTTTTTGACCTGAGCCCTGGTAGGCTGGCTTAAAAAACCGAATAATACCGTTAGTGCAAAAAAGACAGGAATAGAAACGCGTTTGGAAGGATGATTAAATGACATGGAGCTATAATGTGGTATGCCTTACAAGAGCAATTTTCATTCCAGTTTATCAGAATAGGTCAACAAATAATTAAGATGAGAATCTTTACAGGACAGCCCTTCCAGCATATCTGATTAGGGCGGGCAGACGGAATACACAAGCTATAATGAGGATTTAATATTGTGAGTCCCATTGGGGACTTTTTGCGCATCTTCTAGGGCCTTACTGGGCAAAATTGCCTAAAAATCCTGCATGATCCCCCCTTTAGGTTACTCATATTTGCTTAATATTTATAGCTTCAATATTAGGTCTGTCAAACTTCCTGAAGAGAAGAGATCAGGCTTCCAGTAAACTGACACCCCAGTTGTTCAAATTCCAAAGCGCTGCTACCAGCTGATCACCTGATGCCGTTAACTGGTATTCCACTTCAAGTGGTTTCTCTTTGATAATGGTTTTGAAAATAATACCGCTTTCTTCCAGTTCTTTCAATTGTCTGGTCAGAACCCGTCTGTTCATACCCGCAATGTGCTGATAAAAATCAACAGGTCTTTTTACACCTTCGTTGAGCTGCCATACGATTGGGATTTTCCATTTGCCGCTAATGGTGTTAACCGCATGTTCTAATGGACAAATTTTATTCTCAGATACACGGATTTTGGTTTTCATTTAAAGGGCTGGATTTAAGGAAATGGCGAGGACAAATTTGTCCATTATTGTTTTGTAGGATTGAGCTCCCGAAATTAGCAATCAAAATTATATCTGTCAAATGAAGGAACAAATAAATCTGAGAAATGATCAATTCAACCATGCCATTAATAAACAGGATGGCGTTTTGTTATCGCAATTGTACACTGCTGATGCCGTACTTTATCCACCAAAACAGGATGTTATTCATGGTCGGGAGGCTATAGGCCTATTCTTTAACGAGGTTTTTAAAATGG
Source organism: Pedobacter gandavensis (assembly GCF_032677645.1). GTDB lineage: Bacteria > Bacteroidota > Bacteroidia > Sphingobacteriales > Sphingobacteriaceae > Pedobacter > Pedobacter gandavensis_A. Next base: position 73,292 of record NZ_JAVTSB010000014.1, read on the forward strand.
GCGTGTCCAAAGGAAGTTTTAAGACCATAGAAATGGTAGTCACAGCGGATTATGCATTTGAGTCCGGTGAATATGGATTGTGGGTTGCTGGAAATCAGCTGGTTGCAAAAGGATTTTATATTTATGTATGGCAATTTATTGAGGGTGAGTGGTACATCATCAGCGATATCTGGAATGACTAGTCGTTATTAGTACACACAAAGGCTGACTCTTCCGCTAAGTTGTAATTCTCCCCTGGAAAGGGCTGGAATGATAACGGGAAGGTCAGCCTTTTTCTGGCCTGAAATCTACAAAATTTCTATTTCTTTCTCTTCATGAGCTTCAAATATCTGTGCAATGATGATGTTCCTGGTCAGGTCTGCATTGGAGATATCCTTACACCAGAAGTAGATTTTTATATTGCTCTTTAGCTTACTTACCGGAATGATCATGATCACGGGTTCTTTGTTGACAAACACGTTGTTGTTATTGATAATAATATCCCGGATCTGACTGACTACCTCTGTTGAATTGAAAGGTTTAGCGATATTTAAAGAGATATCTACCCGCATTTGGTTGTTACTCAGGGTCCAGTTGATAATGTTATTCGACAAAATGGAACCGTTAGGGATGATAATCTCAGCGCCTTCTTCACTAAGCAAAGTACTGGCGCGGACACCAATCTCTTTCACTCTTCCTTTTTTATTGCTCAACTCCACCACATCACCGATACGTATTGTCTTATCAAAAATAAGGATGATCCCTGACACAAAGTTGCTTACAATATTCTGTAAACCCAGACCGATACCTACACCAAGGGCACCAAGAACCACCGTGATTTTATCAATTGGTAGTCCGGATGCTGCTACAGCGATAAGGAATCCGCCAATAAGCAATACCAATCTGGTAATCAATAATTTCGAGCGCTGGCCTTTATTGTCTTCAATATCATCGTCTCCGGTATCACCAAAGAAGTAAGCGATATATTTCTGTAAAAAGTTGGCTGTCCAGATGATGCCTAAAAAGAGGACGATGCCACCAAAAGTAAAGGAGAAGTTTCCGATCGTTCTTTTTTCAATCAGGATCTCCAGTAAAGACTCATACAGACCGTTAAAAATGTTAAGATTGGTGGTGAAGATCACAAACCATATAATGGTAGCCCCAATACCCGTAAGCCTTTTAAGACCTGAGGTCACCTGACGCCAGTCGAAATACTCAGGATAGCCTTTACGGATTCTGCTACTTTTCATTTGAAGTAAGAAGGCCTCTACCAGTACTTTTGCCAAAATGGTTAGGGATACTGCATTTAACAAGGAATTTACGCCCGTAGAGTAAAAAATCTGGGTAAGTGTGAAGCGACCAAACAGGTTGCATAGCGTAGCGATAACGGCGAAGATGGCGTAAATAAATCCCGTAATCAGGATCATTCTATACCTTTTTGCCTTTTCATCTAGCTTTCTCAAAACGATGCCCGCAAAGATTGTAGAACTTAAGCTCAGGAAAAGTAATAACCAGCGTTGAAATCTTGGAGGCATTCCCAAAAGACGCAGGAAAACCGGTGCCAGTAGGAGTAGGGCAAAAGTACACCAATAATAAAATAGCTTTTTTGGGAGTCTTTTACGGAAAAATAGAGTCAGTAAAATGGCCAGTATAATCTGTACGGACTCGATATAAAGTGCCGGTGCCTTGAGATCGAAGATCGGCGCCAGGGTAAATAGCATGATAAAAGTAATCAGATAGGGCTGCGGACTAAGTAAAGAAAAATCATCCAGCGCTTCCAGGCGGTCGCGTTGTTTCATACTCCTGAAATTGAAAAACACCCAGAAGAAGAAAGTAGCACAGGTAATGAGCAGTAAAAGGCGACTGCTACGGGTATAAACAAAATAGTAACCGGAAATTTCCTGTTCGCCATTGATAAACTTACGGAATCCAACACCCTTGTTTTTGTTATTTGCGGTTTCCCAAAGGTAACGTCGTTCTTTTCCAAAAGCTTTGATACTTACGGTTTCCAGTTGTCTGTCTGTCAGGTACATTAACTCTTTAATGTTGATCAGGTTGGCTGAAGTTCTGGCCTGTAGGTTATTGATGGATAAGGTGGTCGTTTTGAGTAGACTATCCATGACCTGGTGCTTTTTCTTCAGCTCTGCAAACTGCTCTTTAAACATAATGCGCATCGCAGGCAGTGTGAAGACCTTAACCAGCACAGTATCTTTGCGCAGGTTCAGGATTTCCGTTTTTAGCGCTCTTAATTCTTTTTCATACTCGTCGAGGTCTGCCAGACAATCGGTGTTATTCGTCTGCAGTTCTTCCAGTAAAGTCTGGTCCATTTGCAGGTTTTGCAGGTTTGGCGTCCGGTCTGTTTGGGTAAGCCTGCTTTTAAGTAAAGCCAGGGCAGCCTCGTCTTGTGTTAAATGAGCGGCTATTGGCGTCAGGTTCTTAAAAGAACTCACGGTAACCGGAACTTTATTGATCGTTTCAAATACTTTTTCCAGATGAACCAGATAATCGCCCTTGGTCAGGGTTGCAGAGTCGGAAAGGATGGAAAGATCCTGACCTTTATCCATGGTCTTAGTTTTCTGTGCAAAAGTAGGAATGGAAAAACACAAGGCGATGAATAGGATGATCGTATTGCGAATTGATATTGAAAAAGAATTTTTTATTATCATTTGATCTATAAGAAGTATGGAACAGGTATCCGAAAAGCAGGAATATGCTTTTGAAGCCCACAAAAATAAGCATTAATTTCGCTTTAGGCCGGTAATTTTCGGGGCTTGAAATCAGGTAACTCTATTTTATCTTTAGTAGGGTCCTTTTCTTTGCTGCCAAATAGCTTGCTGATCTTTTTGACAAAACCGCTGGCCAGGATGCTGGCTACTGTATTCAGCAGGGCTACACCAAATTTAGATTTTGGGTGCGCAAGCCAGGGTACACCTGGTGGCAACTGCTGTACTTCTTCAACAAAAGGGCGCATACGTTTTTCATAGGCCATAAATGCATCCTGATGGTTGTCCTGCTGTGCAAGTTCTCCCGCAAGAAGATAGGCGCCTACCATAGCCAACGTAGTACCCATGCCGGTAACCGGAGTTGGGCAATAGGCGGCATCACCGATCATTCCAGCCCGGCCATTGAACCACCTTGCCGCTTGTACCTGGCTGATCCCGTCAAAGTACACATCATCGTTTTTGTCTATCTCTTCAATTAAGCGTTCGGCTTCCCAGCCTGCCCCGGAAAGCTTTTCTTTTAAGAGCTGTTTTTGTTCTTTAGCGGGGAGTTTTTGATAGCCTTTGTCTTCAGAAAGAAAACTAAAGGATGCCCTTGTAGTGCCGTGATTATCCGGGCGGATCAGCATTACTCTTGACTCTGGCGCGGTGTACCAGCGCGCCCATTTGGTGTCAGTTTCCGCTTTAGGGATGGTATACCAGGCATTATAAAGCCCAATAAATTTGATCTTTGGTTCATCGCCAAAAAGGAGATGCCTTGTCGTAGAGCGGACACCATCAGCCGCGATCAGCAGGTTAAAGACAGCCTCTGAGCCGTCGCTGTAAGTGACGTTAACATGGCTGTCGTTCTGAGCTATCCCGGTAATGTATTTGCCGAAAACATAGCAAACGTCGTCTTTTGTCTTGTTATAGAGTATGTTGACCAGGTCGCCCCTCAGGATTTCGGCCTCAGCCGTGAAGCCTCCGGCACCATCTGCGGGGAAAGCAGCTTCCACCTTATTGTCCTTATTAACAAACTGAAGACCAATTTCCCCCGTATTTGCAGCGAGAATATCTTTCTCAATATCCATCATCCTGGCAATAGCCCTTCCGGCGCCTCTGACATCCAGGTTTTGTCCACCAAGCCTCAATGACGCAGAGCGTTCTACCACAGTAACTTCAAACCCATATTTAGCCAGCCAGTAAGCCAATGTCGGGCCAGCGATACTGGCTCCGGAGATTAAGACTTTTTTATCAATACGATTCATATTCCCTAAATGTCATTTTATATCTTTTTTCCTGCGGTTTCACGTTGTAGCAAAAATCCAGCCCATACCTGATTTTATATCAACTTTCCAGGTTGTTTAGCCGCTAAATAATAAGTTACTATCTTTATACCTTTCTAATCGTGATAAAAAATAAAATGGCAGAGCAACGCGTCCACATCTGGGCAGGAACAACAAATAAAACAGAAGAGCAATTTTACAAATATTTTGACCAAACTAAGTTCCTAAAAGATAACCACCTGTTTAATACGGATGAAAACTATCCGAGAAGCAGTCCGGACTTTAACATGCGCTCTCAGTTTAGCAAGGCCATAGACAAGCAGTACGATTATGATGCTAAATGGATTACCATCTTTTTCAGTCGCAAAAGAATCAGCATTCAGGCTGCGATCGAAGAATTACCAATATGGAACGATAAAACAGAAGTTGAAATCTACCAGGCTTGTGTGAATAAAGGAATTTCAGCAGTAAATGTGATCCTTTGTTATGCCGATAACGACCTTAAGATAGATAAGCCACTGGACAATTACAACGACATGAGTTATGTAGGTTGTTTTAGCATCCAGGGCTAAATAACAGCACAAATCTATAAGGTTTGAAATTAAAATTCCGGTCCTCTTTTAAACCTTAATGTTTAAAAGAGGACCGGAATTTTGGTGAAAAAGGTAATTCATTAAATGGTATTGCTCCTTAAATAGCGGTGATTCTGAGTACAACGCTTGTTCTCCGGTCGCTAACTTGTGGATTCAGGCCGATGTTCATCAGGAAATCACCCGAATAAACCTGAGTAGAATCTATCGGTGATTTGCTGTCCGGATAAAGATTTATTTCCTCAATTTTATAACGTTTATTACCATCCAAACCTTTTAATGGGATGGGAAGTGCTTGTTTGGTTGCATTTCTTGTTGCCATATAATAGTTGAATACCAGGGCACTATCTTTTGCATCGTTAACATAAGAGATGGAGGCTACATCATTTGAGTAGGGGTCCTGTAATCTGTATTGCTGCCCATGCCAAACAATGTCTTTAAAACTATTGTATGTTTTTATGGCGTTCTGACTAAACAAAAGATCTTTTTCGGATAGTTCATGAACTTTTACATCATAACCTAATTTACCCATCATGGCCACATCCGTCTTAAATTTAATGGATTGCGTGCCCATATCCGTCACATGATTATCTACTGCAATAGATGGGAAATAATAGGAATATTCCCACTGAATAAATATCCTGTCGAAGGGATTGGTATTGTCACTCGGCCAAAACTCCGTGAAGTATTTAAGGGCGGAATAATCTACTCTGGAGCCACCGCCAGCACATAACATCATGGGAACTTTTGGATGTTTTTTTCTAATCCTTTCCAGAACGCTGTTTAAGCCCCTCACATATTCAATGTAAAAATGATCCTGGTTTTTTAGAGTAGGGGAGTTGGCATTATAAATCAATGAATTGCAATCCCATTTAATAAAGGCAAGATCTGGAACCTGAGCAAAAGTTTCCTCCACTACGTTAAAGATAAAGTCCTGCACTTTTTTATTTGTCAGGTCTAATACCAATTGATTTCGCATGTAATATTCCTTTCTTTCCGGCTGTCTGATGATCCAATCCGGATGTTGCTCATACAGCTCACTTTTTGGATTCACCATTTCAGGCTCCAGCCAGATACCAAACTTTACCCCGTTTTTGGTGGCCTCTTTACCTATGGCGCTAATGCCATTCTTTAGTTTTTGTTTGTTAAAGGCCCAATCGCCCAGGCCAGCTGCCGCACCATTTCTAGGATATTTGTTTCCAAACCAACCATCATCCAGTAAAAAGACATCTACGCCAAGATTTTTTGTGTCTTGTACCAGGCTGTTCAGCTTCTCCTCATTAAAGTCAAAATAAGTGGTTTCCCAGTTGTTCAACAGGGTAGACCTTTCTCCTTGTCCATCACTTAGCTGATACTTTCTGGCCCAGTTCTGAAGATTTCTACTCGCCAGTCCTGTTCCTTTGCTGGAATAAGTATACACAAAGCGTGGTGTAATAAAATTCTCCCCTGATTTAAGGGTATAATCGGAAGAGAAGTTGTTAATTCCGGCAGTAACTCTCAGGTAATAATCATCAAAAGTCTCGAAATCTAACTTGAAATTTCCGGTCCACTCCAAAGATCCTGCTATAATATTTCCGGTGTCTTCTGCGGAAGGGCCATCAATCGAAAGCAGGAAAGAAGAGGAATGTAACAGGTTGGTACGGGTGCCTAATTTCGAGTCCAAGGTTCTCAGGCCATGCAATAACTGCTGCTCCTCAGACCTCATTTCCCGCATGGCACTACTATATTGATTTTTTAAATAGAACTTTTTCCCGGTTAAAGTCAGGTTTGCCGAGGCGTATTTGTTCAATACCACATCACCTTTTTCCTGGTGGCGGATTTCGGCCCATTGTTCGATTACATCTTCCTCAAAATAAGCCAGGTAGTTTAACGTAACCTCAAATTTATATTTTGGATCTTTTAAAACAACAGCCGTTAATTTCCGGTTGGGGTCAATTTGTGTTTCTTTAATACTTTGGAAGGCCAGAACAGTCGATTTATTACCGTCTGCATGGGTAACCGTTAAGGCTGGTTCTAATAAATTTATAGAACCAGAGGCGATATATGCTTCGCGTTTATTGTATAAATCATCCGAGCCGGGTGTATATTTATCCAGCGTAGGGATGATCTCGTATTCTTCTTTGTGGGCAATTTTTTTGCCGAGGTAACTTGAAATTAAAGCATTGCCTGCATCTGTAGAGAGTACAAGCGCATTGTTCTTCGTTTCAATTGAAATTTGCTTTTGTGCCATGCTGGTTTGGTAAGTCATGAGTATTAAAATGGTAGGATAAAGGTATTTTTTGATCATAATTGGTTTTTTGGTCGGTATTAGTTTCGCAATTTAAGTTCGGAGTGTTCATATAAATTAAGCAATATTAGGGATTTTGATTAGCTGGCAATTCCGATTTTAGAAAATACCAGGAACAGCAAGACCATCAGGAGGAGGAGCAAGCCATTAACCCAGTGTCGGTTTTTCCAGGGTTTTAAATCCACCACTTGTTTGTTTTGTGCGACATAAGGGCTTTTCATTGGGACTATTTTTCCAATAAGGAGCATAATAGCCGTGGTCAATAGAAAGAGAATAGCCAGAATATGGAGGAAATGAATTCCGGTATCAAAGACAATTTGTGTAAGGATATAGCCGCTGAAACAAAATGCTAATCCTATTTTGGCGGCAATGGGCGGAACTTTTTTCGTCACAAAACCCACAAACATAATGCTGAAAATAGGAATGCTGAAAGCTGCATTCATCTTTTGCATAAAGGTGTAAAAATTACCATTGGAAAAGATGATGAGGGGTGCGATAAACATCGCCAGCAGGGAAGCATACAATTCAAATCTTCTGGAGTTTTTCAATAACTCAGGCTCCGTAACACTTTGACCTTTTCTTTCTTTATAAGGTTTGTAAAGGTTTAAGATAAACAGGGTGCTGGCGCTGTTGAGTGCAGGTGAAAAGGAAGTAATAGCTGCGCCAAAGATCACCGCGGCAATGAAACCACTCAGTATAGGAGGGGAAACGTCGCTGACAACTCTGGAGAAGGCCTCCGTTGTATTGTGCAAATTGCCATATAAATGCACAGCAATAATCCCCGGTAAAATGAAAAGTAAGGGGCCTAGTAGTTTTCCAAGGCAGGCCAGGGCAATTCCCTTCTGACTGGTTTTCAGATTTGAGGAAGCAAGGGCTTGCTGAACAATCACCTGCTCGGTCCCCCAGTAAAACAGGTTCATCAGAATCATACCGGTAAATATGGTGGAAAAGGGGACGGCATCTTTAGCACTTCCTATGGAGTTAAAATGTTCCTTTTTTGAGGATAGAACCGTATGTATGCCTTGCAGGGAATCGCCATTTCCCACATGTTTTAATCCGAAGTATGCCAGTAAAAGTGCTCCTGTAAACATGAAAATACCCAATACCAGATCCGAGATCACGATGGCTTTTAGTCCGCCCAAAATAGAATATAAACTGCCCACCAGACCAATGCACCAGACCAGTATCCAGATGCTGCTGCCATAGCTGATGTTCCATATATCTGAAAAATGAAACAAGCCATTGAGGGCCACAGCACCACTATAAAGCACGATTGGGAGTAGGTTAACGACATAGCTCACCAAAAACAGAAAGGAGACCAGTTTCTTGGTTTGGGGGTCATATCTGTTTTCCAGAAAGTCTGGTGTGGTCGACATGGCTCCCTTTAAATAGATGGGGATAATGAATTCGGAAACGATAACCATGGCAAATACCGAGCTGATTCCCCAGGCCATGATCGACATATTATTTACATAAACGGATTCCGCAGTACCTACAAATTCTGCGGCACTAATATTTGTAAAGAATAACGCGGTACCTACTGCTGTAAAAGTTAAGCTACGGTTGGCCAGAAAAAGCCCTGCCGCTGTCGTAATTTTTTGCCTTCTGGTTTTATACCATGAAATTAAGCCAACAAAAAAAGTGACAAGGATAAAGGTAGAAAAGGCAATCACATTCATCGTTGGAGAATTAAAGCGATTTTCTTCTGATAAGTACCGTTGGGATGATCTCCTGCACTTTTTCCTTTTTCAGGATTGCCTGTGCTACTCTTCTGCCCATTAAGGAGAAATCGGCAGAATAAGTAGTGATCCCACCGCCGATAATCTCTTTAACTATTTCGTCGTTATGGGAAAGTATGCCGATATCGATCCCTGGTTCTAATTTTTTGAGCTCACAATCTTTCATGATTTTCCAGATTTCAGAATTGTCCAGGGTAAAATAAACCTTTCCTTTTTCTACACTACCCGGCTCATATTCATTCAATATCCGGGTGTTAATCTGGAAGTCTTTAGTGAATCTTTTAAAAGATTTAATGATTTCTACCGGGTCAAGGGAACCCGGAACATGGAAAAAGATCAGTTCATCAAATGTTTTTATGGTTTCTGCAAGTTCAGAAAGTACCTGGTAAGTGGATTGCTCAAATTCCTGACTCACATAATTAAAGTCGCCTTTCATCGGTTCGTATCGGTCAAACATGATGAATTTATTGATGGGTAAGAGTTCTAAAAGGTGTTTTGTTTTAGGATGTGGGATTGGAGAAACGACGTAAACCCCATATTTGCCTTTAATCATGTGGAGCATGGTTTCAAACATGGTAATATTACCATGATGGAAAAATACGTCGATGTGTACGTTTGGTCCCAGTTCATTGCGCAGGTTTCTATAAAACTGCTCCTGAAAGGAATCGATGAGGTACATCAGTAAAGCCACTTTTAAAGTTTGCTCTGTATCGTCATTTGCTACAAAATAGCCCTGCCTGTTTTTTGATTCCACAATACCACGGCTGATGAGCTCCCTGTATCCTTTCATAATCGTTTCTCTGGCAAAGCCGAGTTCCTTGATTAGCACATTAATGGAAGGTAAAGCTTCGCCCTGAGCGATGATTCTTTCATCGATCGCATTCATGATGCCCTGAACAAACTGCTCGTGTTTGGAGTAGGAAGGGATGGATTCTAGTTCCTGTATCTTTTCAAAAATGGTGATCATACTTGGTAGGGTTGGTCTGCACTAGTCTATAAACATAGATTCTGCCATACAGCTTTTTTACAAGGTAATAAAATTCAGCTAATCATGAAATTGAAAAATAATTTCAAATAAAACTAATATGGGGTATGCCTGATTAATTGGCCTTTAAAAGGTTATTTGGCCAATAATATTTAATTAGTGCCCGCTGAAAATCCCCTGGATTTTCTGTGATCGGCAAATTAATTTTGCAATTACAAATAAACTTCGTTTATATTTAGGTGATAATAGAACAGTGTAGACTAGACTAGTTACTTCGCTGTCCTGTTATCAACCTAACCTAACCAAATATGAACTTGAAACTTACCATTTCTACTTTGGGCTATCCCGATTTTTTCGGGAAAAAGCTCCTCCTGTTACTCCTCTGTTTTGTTTTTTACTCATCGGTATTTGCCCGGCAACAACTGGTTACCGGAAGGGTAACGGAAAATGGGCAGGGATTACCAAATGCAAGTGTTCGCGTAAAAGGAACACAGATAGGAGCCAAAACAGACCCTGACGGGAAATTCAAAATTAGTGTCCCTGAAAATGCCACATTGCTTTTTAGCTATATCGGATATGCGGATCAGCAAGTGCCGGTAAATGGCAGGAAGCATATAGAAGTGCAAATGGTTGAAGATGCTGGATCTGGTTTAAATGAGATTGTGGTAGTGGGCTATGGGACGAAAAAGAAAGCAAACCTAACCGGTGCGGTTTCTACCATTAGTGGTACTGAACTGGCAAAATCTCCATCAACCAACCTGACCAATTCTATCGCAGGTCAGGTTCCCGGACTAATTGTAAATACAAGAAGTGGGGAGCCTGGGAATGACAATGCCGATGTATTTGTCCGCGGAAAAAGCACACTGGGTAATTCAGGTGCTTTAGTCGTGATTGATGGGATTCCTGATCGTGCAGGTGGCTTTGCCAGATTAAACCCGGCCGACATTGAATCCTTCACCGTAATTAAAGATGCAAGTGCGGCGATTTATGGCGCAAGATCTGCCAATGGTGTGATTTTAATTACCACAAAAAGAGGCAAGACAGGGCAACCGGTATTGTCTTTTGGTACAAACTGGGCAACAACTGAGCCTACCCGTGTTCCTAAAATGTTAAACTCTTATCAATTTGCACAGGCAACTAATGAATATGATGCTCTGGTTGGCCAACAGCTGACCTGGAAAGCAGAAGACCTGGAGAAATTCCGCGATGGATCAGATCCTTTAGGTCATCCGAACAGCAACTGGTGGGATGCAATTATGAAAAAACGCGCCTTACAGCAAAATCATATCATGTCGCTAAGTGGTGGGACCGATAAAGTGAGTTATTTCCTATCGGGTCAACATCAGAAACAAGATGGAATTTATAAGGGTAATGCCGCTTATTACCAACAAGATCAGGCAAGAGCAAATATCGATGTGAACGTGACAGATAATTTTAAGATCGGTGTGGATGTGGCTTACCGTAATGAATTGCGTAATGCTGCAAAACGTGGTTATGATGCTCCGGGTATTTTCAGAGAACTATGGCTGGCCTATCCTTTTTTGACCCCAACTTATCCTAATGGATTGGTGGGTGTAGGGATTGGTGGTAATCCGGATAACAGCATGGTGTACATCACTTCAGGTGAGGCAGGATATCAGCGTTTTACAACAGATTACCTGCAAACTAAGGCTTCTTTTAGCTGGAAACTGGATAAACTGGCCAAAGGATTGTTTGTTGACGGTTATTATGCGTTCGATAAAACGAATACTAAAACTAAGTCTTTTACAAAAACACCACCACCAGCTTATAGGTATGATCCGGTTAGCAAAGATTATGTGGCGGTTACTTCCGCTATTGCGCCTTCCTTATTTGAACAAAGAGGAGGAATTAATGAGGGATTACTCAACCTAAAACTGGGCTACTCAAAAGCGATTGGCGACCATGCTTTTGATGCTTTCGTGGCCTTCGAAAAATTCAATGGAAGCACTGATATTATCAATGCTTCGAGATCAAATTTTCTGAGCAATAGTCTGGATCAGCTGTTTGCAGGAAGCCCTGTCGGACAGCAAAATAATTCCAGTGCTGCAAAAGCTGCCCGTATCAATTACATCAGTCGTTTATCTTACAATTATAAAAGTAAATACCTGGTAGATTATACCATGCGTTATGATGGTTCACAAAACTTTCCTGAAGGAAAACGTTATGGTTTCTTTCCAGGCGTTTCTGCCGGATGGCGTATCTCACAGGAGGATTTCTTTAAATCAGAGGTCGTAAATGAATTGAAGTTAAGAGCTTCATGGGGTAGAACAGGTAATGATATTGTCAACGCATTTAATTACCTGCAAACTTATCTATTGGGCACGGGTTATGGCTATTCTTTAGGTCCGGATGCCTCGCAACTACCTTCCTTAATATTAGGTCCAACTCCTAATCCTAATATCACCTGGGAATTGGCCACCACTACCGATATTGGACTGGAATCTCAATTCTTTAAAGGGAAACTGGGTGTTAATATTGATCTTTTCAGGTCTATGCGTTCTAATATTCTGATCACCAGAAGCGAATCTGTTCCGGGGTATACTGGTCTGACGCTGCCAAATGAAAACTTAGGGAAAGTGTTAAACAGGGGGATTGAAATGGAAGTTACCCACCGCAATACCATCGGTGATTCTTTCTCTTATAATGTTAGAGGTAATATGACTTTTGCCAGAAATAAAGTGATTTTTATGGATGAGGCACCAAATATTCCTTCTTATCAGCGTAAAACAAATATCCCTGTGGATTCCTGGTTCCTGTATAAATCAAATGGTATTTATCAAAATCAACAGGAAATCGACAATAGTCCGCATCCGGCAAATACAGCTCCCGGCGATATCAGGTATGTGGATGTAAATCAGGATGGCTTTATCACTGACCTTGATAAGGTAAGAATGCCCTTGGTACGTACGCCGGAACTGATGTTCGGATTGGCTTTAGGTGCTTCATGGAAAAACATTGATTGCTCCGTTTTCTTTCAGGGACAGGCAAGAGCACAATCTTATCTGGCTCCTGCAGGCTTAAATATGGTGACAGAGTTTTTTGAAAAAAGATGGCAGAATCCTGGAGACAATACATACCCAAGGAATTTTAACGGACCAACAGGCAGAACATTCGGTGTAAATACCCTGGAATCTGACTTATGGTTGAGAGATGCCTCTTTTGTAAGATTGAAAAATGTGGAGTTTGGCTATAGCCTCTCAAAATCAATAACAGAGAAAATAAAGATTCAAAATGCAAGGTTCTATGTGAGTGGATCCAACCTGTTTTCAATTGATAAATTCGGCCCTTCTTTCGATCCGGAAATATCCAATGGCTCAGGACAGTACTATCCGCAACAACGCGTGATCAATATTGGCGCAAACATCACCTTTTAATCATTTATCAAGCATATCATGAAATTGAACATAAATAATTTTAAAATGAATGGCGCTGCTTTGCTCGTTTGTACAGCATTGTTATTTGGAGGTTGTAAAAAGGCATTAGACCTGCAACCCCTAAACGCTTATACGGAAAAGGATGTATGGACAGATCCTAAACTGGCTCAGGTTTTTGTAAACAGTATTTACGACCAGACCGTGCTGGCTTATCCTGATGGTGGTTTTGGTTGGGGAGCGCAAACAGATGAATTGTATGGGAACTTTAACTGGAAAAATGAAAATATTTACGTTCGTGGAGAGGCTACCCCGGATAACCAGACCTCAGGTTCCTTAAACCATTGGAATAAAATGTACGGTTCTATCCGTTACAGTAATATTTTCTTTGACAAAATTGAGAACATTAGCGGTGCAGATAAAGTGGTAAGTACCATGAAAGGCGAGACACATTTTTTAAGAGCACTGGCTTATTTCGAACTCCTGAAAAGATTTGGCGGTGTACCCTTAATCACCAAAGTTTATGATGTGAATGACCGGACGTTCAGTGAGAAAAGAGCCAGCTGGACAGAAACTAAAGACTTTATATTGAGCGATATCGCAGCAGCGATAAAACTATTGCCAGCAGTGTATACCAGTAATAATGATAAAGGTCGTGCAACAACAGGAGCGGCAATGGCTTTAAAATCAAGACTGTTGCTGTATGCTGCAAGTCCTTATTTCAATAAAACCAACGACCGGAAATTGTGGGAAGAAGCGAAACTGGCGGCTAAAGCCCTGATTGATTTCACTGGAACTAAATATACTTTGTATGGTAATGCCGCAAATGGTACTTACAATAAAACCTTCCTGGATTTCTTTAATTCAGAAATCATTTTTTCGAGAGTGTATAGCGGCTTAGTAATGGCTGATCAATACAATACGGTGAGCAGAGATTTAAGTCCGAATGGCTATAATGGCTACAGCTCTTATAATGTGCTACAGCAAATGGTGGATGATTTTGAAATGGCTGATGGGACCAAATTCAGCTGGAGTAATCCGGATCAGGCTAAAAATCCTTACTTAAACAGAGAGCCTAGATTTTATGCGAGCATATTGGCCAATAATCAAATGTTTAAAAACAGATTAACTGGTTTTTACGAAGGTGGAGACGATTCTCCACAAAGCCCTTTTTCGCCATGGAATGCCTCTAAAACCAGATACTGCGTGAAGAAAATGGTGAATGAAGCACACGATTGGAACGTTCAGGAATATGATGCTACCCAATGGGCAGTTTTCAGGTTGTCAGAAATTTACCTGAACTATGCCGAAGCTTGTGCTGAATTAGGTGAGGATGGAGAAGCACTTATTTACCTGAACAAAATCAGAACTGAAAAAGCAGGTTTGGCTGAGGTGAATGCAACCGGACTGATCGAAAAAATCAGACATGAGCGTAGGATTGAGCTTTGCTTTGAAGGACACCGTTATTTTGACATCAGAAGATGGGGCATTGCCGAAATCGGTTCTGAAGATGCCAAAGGGGTTGTCATTAAAAAACAAAGCAACGGTGCATTTACTTATGAGTTGATGACCGTTCAGGAGCGTACCTGGGTTCCTTCGTTTTATTATTACCCAATTCCAAGGACGGAAATACAGAAAAATCCTTCCCTGATCCAAAACCCGAATTACAATTAAATACCAGCCAGCCCTCCTGCTAAAAGGAGGGCTGGCTGATTTCCCTTTTATTAATTATCCGTTTTAATATCTTATTTTTATGAAATTTAACCCAATTAAGCGACTATTGTTTTTGCTGCCCCTACTGTACAGTTTTGTTGATGTAAATGCCCAGGATCTACGCTGGAATTTAGTGAAAAATGGAGGTATAGAATGGATCGTGAAAAAAGGAGCTGCACATACCGATCAGATAGAAATGAGCGGAAAACAGATCTCTGCAATTCTTACTTATGGGGTAAATGACAAAGGTAGTTTAATCTTAAAAAGGAAGCTTGTTTTTCCGATGCTAAGGACCATCCCTAATGATACAAGGGGAAGTCTGATCAGAGATTTTGACCAGCCCATTCCGGCAATTTCTATTGATGGGCAGGCTTTAAATGAGCAGCCTGCTGCTTTTGCTTTCAACGGATCAATTCAGGTGAGGTCGGTTTTCGGAGGAGTAAGCATCCTTCGTGAGCTTTTTCCATCGGTAAATAAACCTGCATTTATTGAACAGGGTACTTTTAAAAATACGAATTCGAAGGCCGTGGAAATTACCATTCCTGAATTTGAACATACAGACAGTACCAAACTAAATAAAGGGGTTTACGGGGTTTATGTGTTAAATACCAGGGTTTATGGCGCAGGTAAATTCAGCTTAAAACCAGGTGAAACCCTGGTGTATGCTGTGGTTTACAGCGCAAGAAAACTGGCCGATCAGCCTTATGAGTTTTCTTCAGAATATGAACTGATTAAACGTGAAAACCTCATCGAAGATATTACCAGTAAACTGGTGTTAAAAACTCCGGATGCTAACCTCAACCAAATGTTCTCCTTTGCAAAAATAAGGGCTTCGGAAAGTATTTTTGATACCAAAGGCGGCTTGTTACATAGTCCGGGAGGGGGGGATTATTATGCCGGAATCTGGGCAAATGATCAGGCAGAATATATGAATCCACTATTCCCTTTTCTAGGCAATCCCGAAGGAAATCAAAGTGCAATCAATAGCTTTCGCATGTTTGCGAAATATATGAATGCAGCTTATAAGCCCATTCCAAGTTCGATCATTGCAGAGGGCGCAGGAATGTGGAATGGAGCCGGCGACCGTGGCGATATGGCCATGATTGCTTATGGCGCATCTAGATTTGCATTGGCTTATGGAGATACCGTGGAAGCCCGTAAGTTATGGCCTTTAATCGAATGGTGTCTGGAGTTTTCCAGAAGAAAGAAAAGTAAAGATGGGGTCGTTGCTTCAGATTCAGATGAGCTGGAAGGACGATTCCCTGCCGGAAAAATCAACCTTTCCACCAATACGCTTGCCTATGGTGCATTGATTAGTTCTGCTGATCTTGCCGCTTCATTAGGGGATAAAGCGACTGCTGAAAAGCTGGCCGCAGAAGCTGCAGACCTAAGAATAGCCATTGAAAAGTATTTCGGAGCTAAGGTACAGGGCTTTGATACCTATCGCTATTACGATGGCAATGATAAATTGAGGTCATGGATTGGCATGCCTTTAGTAATGGGCATGTACGAAAGAAAGGAACAAACTGCAAAAGCATTAATGTCTGGTCATTTGTGGACTAAGGACGGCATGCTTACGGAGTCTGGTTCAAAGGTATTCTGGGATCGCTCGCTTTTATACGCGGTTCGTGGATTATTTAATGCAGGAATTACCGATACGACCCTAAAATACCTGAAATATTATACGGATAAACGCTTGCTTGGTGAGCATGTTCCTTATGCGGTAGAAGCCTGGCCGGAAGGAAATCAACGCCATCTATCGGCAGAAAGTGGCTTGTATTGCAGGGCGATCACAGAAGGTCTGTTTGGCATCCAACCTAAAAGCTTTAACTCCTTTTTATTACAACCAAATTTACCAGCAGATTGGAAGGAAATGTCGCTTCAACACATTGGTGCTTTTAATCAGGATTTTGATATTATGGTAGTCAGAGCCGGCAAAAACCTGAAAATCATCATCACGCAAGCTGGTGCTAAAAAACAAGAAATTAACTGGAATGGCCAAAAGGCTATAAAAATAACCCTAAATTAAACACATGAAAAGAACATTTTTTCTATACTTATTGATTTGCGCCTGTTTTGGTGCCTTTGCCCAGGATCCCGGGGTAACTTTCAAATCATCAGATCCGGCATTGGAAACAGCCTTTGTCAGGGCAAAAGAAATGGCTTTAAGCTATAAAGGTAAAACCAGTGATCCGGTAGGCCCATGGTATGAATCTGCATTGCCGCCACGCTCCGCATTTTGTATGCGTGATGTGGCCCATCAAACGATCGGAGGCGAGGTTTTAGGATTGCATAAAGAGAACAAAAATATGCTTAGAATTTTTGTCAAAGGGATCTCTGCTTCCAAAGATTGGTGTTCTTTTTGGGAAATGAATCATTTGGGGAAACCAGCTGTAGAAGATTACAGAAATGACGAAGCTTTTTGGTATAACCTGAATGCAAACTTTGATGTGATCACAGCAAGTTGGAAACTGTATTTGTGGACTGGTGATGAGGAATATATTAAAGGTGCTGATTTTGTGAATTTCCAGGAGAAATCGGTTAATGAATTTATTGACAGCTGGGTATTGCAGGCAGATTCGCTGTTAAGCAGACCAACTCATCCAAATGCACCGGTACCATTTAATGTGAAAGATAATTTCCATAGGTGTCGCGGTTTACCTTCTTATTCAGAAGGCGTTCCCAATATTAAGATGGGGGTGGATTTAGTGGCTGCACTCTATAGCGGACTGAATTCTTATGCGAATATTCTGGATGTAAAAGGACAGACTAAAAAAGCAAAATTATACAGGGAAAAAGCTGCGGCTTACCAAAAAAACATTGATACTTATTGGTGGAATGAGGCCGGTTCCCGTTACAATACTTTCTATTCTGATAGCCATAAATTTGGCCTGGATGAAGGAGAAACCTTTTTATTGTGGTTCGATGCCTTGAAAGAAGGAGAAAGAAAAGAGAAAACAATACAACATTTACTAAACAACAAATGGAATGTTGAAAATCTTTCCTATTTCCCTTTGATTATGTATCAAAACGGACAAGCAGAGAAGGCTTATGAATACATGTTGCATTTAACAGATCCGGGTACCAAAAGAAGGGAATATCCTGAGGTATCTTTTGGGGTAGTTAAAGGCTTTACAGAAGGATTAATGGGGATGGAAGCCGATGCAAGGATCGGTCGCATCAGTACTTTGTACCGCGGTAAAAAAGGAAGTAGTGCAACGTTGAAAGATGTGCCGGTGCTGAATACATTAGTAACCATCAAACATGATGGAAATCGTAAATCAACACTAACTAATCATGGAGCAAAGAAAATTCTATGGCAAGCTGAGTTTTTAAATGACGAAGGGGAATTGATGGTTAAAAAAGCAGTTTGGGTACTACCAAAAGCTTCCAGAGAAGTTAACCGGATTTAATCCGGATTCCAGGATGCTGGTGGCCTGTGTACAGGTCCTGAACAAAAATGCCACAAGTAGATTTTTAATCTGCCTGTGGCATTTTTTTTGATTCAATATGCTCATGAAATTCATTGGATAGTCCATCATATTTGGCTGATAATCCATTGTATACATTGAATCTTTAATATAATATTACGTTAGCTGAAGCGCACAACTTCAGCCAAACAACTGAAACCAAATATATTCCTTATATGTATCGCAGGCTATTTTATGTAATGCTCGCGTTTGTGGGTATCGTATATGCGATACAAGCCTGCAATTCGCCGGGTACACCAGGTGTTGAAGCGCAGATGCCCGATACCATCAGCTATAATTTTCATGTCCGCCCCATCTTATCAGATAAGTGCTTTGCCTGTCATGGGCCTGATGCGAATAAAAGGGAAGCGGGCCTAAGACTAGATATTGCCGAAGCCGCTTATCAGGCCTTAAAAGACAACCCTTCCGCACATGCGTTAGTCCCTTTTAAACCGAATGCATCAGAAGTTTTTCTCCGGGTTTCTACTACAGATTCCGCCTTGATCATGCCGCCTAAATCTTCTAATCTAAAACTAACTGCTCATGAAATTGCAGTGATCGAAAAATGGATTAAACAAGGGGCAAAGTACGAACGACACTGGGCTTTTAATCCGCCAAAATCACCAAAAATTCCTAAAGTTAAAACCGAAGACTGGGCAAAGAATGAGCTGGATTATTTTGTGCTGGAAAAGCTGGAACAGAACGGCGTAAAACCTAATCCGGCAGCAGATAAAGAAAGAATTTTGAAAAGGTTAAGCCTTGATCTGACGGGCTTGCCACCTGGCATTGAGCTGATGGATAAATTCCTCGCCGATGGTAGTAGTAATGCCTATGAAAAAGCCGTAGCATCCTTGTTAAATACATCTGCATATGGGGAGAAAATGGCCTTACACTGGATGGATGTTGCGCGTTATGCAGATTCTCATGGTTACCAGGATGATAACTACCGTTCTCAATGGCCTTGGAGAGATTGGGTGATTCATGCTTTTAATAAGAATATGCCTTATGATCAGTTTATTACCTGGCAATTGGCAGGAGACCTGATGCCCAATGCCACTAAAGAACAACTGTTGGCAACTGGTTTTAACCGCAACCATAAAATCACCGAAGAAGGCGGGGTAATTGATGAAGAATATCGCGTAGAATACGTAACCGACCGGACCAATGCCTTTGGCAAAGCTTTGTTGGGCGTCACTTTAGAATGTGCCCATTGCCATGACCATAAATACGATCCCTTTTCGCAAAAAGAATATTATGAGGTATTTGCTTTCTTTAATAATGTAAAAGAAGTTGGCCTGGAATCCAGTGTTGGCGGTCCGGAAACCTATGCGAAAAAACCGCTGATGGAAATCAGCAATGCGGATGTGAAAAAGATTCTTTCTTTTGTCAATAAACAAGATACCAATAAACTGATTGTTTCGGTGATGGGGGATATGGACACGCTTCGTAAAACCTATATCCTGAACAGGGGAGTTTATGATTCACATGGTACAGAAGTAGCCGCAGGAACGCCTCAATCGATATTGCCATTCGGCAAGCAATATGCTAAAAACCGGTTGGGCCTTTCTAAATGGCTATTTGATAAACAAAATCCATTAACCGCGAGGGTTTTTGTAAACCAGGTATGGCAGGAGTTTTTTGGCCGGGGGCTGGTTAAAACTTCAGGGGATTTCGGGATGCAGGGGGAACTTCCTTCTCATCCTGAATTGCTGGACTGGCTGGCCGTAGATTTCGTAAACCATGGCTGGAACATCAAACGCCTGGTACAACAAATTGTCAGCTCGGCTACCTACCGGCAGTCGGCAGTGCTTTCCGCAGAGAAATTAAAGACTGATCCTGATAATATTTTACTCTCCAGAAGTTCCCGACACCGGATTCCTGCGGAATCGGTTAGAGATGTAGTATTGGCCAGTAGTGGACTCCTGGTGAAAACCATTGGCGGACCGAGTGTAAAACCTTATCAACCGGACGGACTTTGGGAAGCCGCAACCTCCGGTCGCGGAATTCTGGCCAGATACATCCAGGATCATGGCAATAGTTTATACCGCAGGGGCATGTATACGTTCATCAAACGTACCGTACCACCGCCTACCATGAGCATTTTTGATGCGAGCAACAGAGATCAATGTGAAGTATTACGCTTAAATACCAATACGCCTTTACAGGCATTGGTGATGATGAATGACCCTACCGTTTTAGAAGCCTCAAGGGTATTGGCCGCAAAGTTAATTCAGGAGAAAACCGATGTGCCCGCTAAACTGGTGAAGGCTTTCCGTCTGATTGTCTGCCGGAATCCCAATGAAAAGGAAATTAAAGTCTTGACCGCTTATTATGCGGATCAGCAAAAGATATTTCAGCAAAAATCACATGCAGAAAAGGTGCTGGCCGTTGGGGAGTATCCAATTCCTGCGCAAATCAATAAAACCAACCTTGCCGCAATGATGCAGGTGATGACCACCATTTATAATTTAGAAGAAACCATTACAAAAACCTAGAGATATGGAAAAGAACTTTTTAGAACATGGGCTTAATTTCAACAGGCGCCGTTTTTTATCCAGACTAAGTTTAGGACTTGGTAGTGTCGCTTTAGGTTCATTACTGATCCCTGATCTGTTTACCGGGGAGATGAATGAAGGAGGTCTTCCTCCCGGAATTCCTGATTTCGCACCAAAAGCGAAAAGAGTGATTTACCTTTTCCAGAATGGTGCACCTTCACAATTGGAATCTTTTGATTACAAGCCAAAACTCAGGGAAATGATGGGGCAGGAATTGCCTGCTTCTATTCGCTCAGGGCAACGCCTAACGGGGATGACTGCCAATCAGGCTTCCTTTCCTTTGGTGGGTTCTTATTTTGACTTTAAACAGTATGGCGATTCCAGAGCATGGATCAGTGACCTCTTTCCGTATACCGCAAAGGTGGTAGATGATATTTGTATCATTAAATCGATGCATACCGAGGCGATTAACCATGATCCGGCATTAACCTTTTTCCAAACCGGTGCGCAACAGGGCAACAGGCCTAGTATGGGCGCATGGCTGAGTTATGGATTGGGGAGCGAAAATAAAAACCTTCCTGCTTTTACCGTTTTACTTTCCAGAGGGAAAGGAAATGGACAAGGTGTGTATTCTAAATTATGGACCAATGGCTTCCTGGATTCTACCCACCAGGGTGTACAATTTAGCAGCGGAGAAGATCCGGTGTTATACCTCAAAGATCCGGCAGGACTGAACAGATTTGAAAGAAGAAAAATGCTGGATCATCTGGCCGAACTAAACGAGATTTCTTATCAGGAATTTGGCGATCCGGAGATCAGTGCAAAAGTACAGCAATATGAAATGGCCTACAGAATGCAAACTGCGGTGCCGGAAACGACAGACCTTAGCAAAGAGCCAGATGATATTATTAAGCTTTATGGCCCGGATTGCCTGGTGCCCGGAACCTTCGCTGCAAACTGTTTGCTGGCCAGAAAATTAAGTGAAGATGGGGTGCGTTTTGTGCAACTGTATCATCAGGGTTGGGACCAACATGGAAACCTGCCTACGGAAATGGCCGGACAAGCGAAGGATGTGGATCAGGCTTCTGCGGCTTTGATCACGGATTTGAAACAAAGAGGATTACTGGATGAAACACTGGTGATCTGGGGCGGTGAATTCGGGCGGACTAATTATAGTCAGGGAGCCATGACGAAAGACAATTATGGCCGCGACCATCATCCGCGTTGCTTCAGCATCTGGATGGCCGGAGGTGGCGTAAAACCTGGAATTGTTTATGGAGAATCGGATGAGTTTGGCTATAACGTAATTGAGAACCCGGTACATGTCCATGATTTTCAGGCTACGGTGCTCCATCAACTCGGACTCAATCATGAAAAATTAACCTTTAAACACCTCGGTCGCCGCTACAGGCTAACGGATGTTGCGGGGAAGGTGATCAATGACATCTTAATCTAAAAATTCATACGAAATTTATAATATTGATGGAAAGAAGAACATTCTTAAAACATACGACGATAATTTCAGCGAGCTTCTTCATTGCAAAAGATTTGTATGCAAAGCCAACAGGAGCTGTTTATGGACATAACGAAATGCGTTATCGCCTGGATGCCAAATGGGGACAATTAAACCCTTTGAAAAATCCGGTAAATGATTGCCATGAAATGGTTCAGGATGGAAAAGGAAGGATTATTCTCCTGACTAATGAAACTAAAAACAACATCTTAGTCTATAATAAATCCGGGAAGTTACTGGATTCCTGGGGGCATGAATTTCCGGGGGCACACGGACTTACCCTGGCCAAAGAAAATGGTAAAGAATATCTTTTTATCACAGATACCGACAGACACCAGGTGTATAAAACAACCATGGACGGAAAGATCCTGATGACGATCGATTGTCCGATGGAAACCGGTCTGTATAAAAAGAAAGAGGAGTTTGTGCCTACCGAAACGGCAGTAGCTGATAACGGTGATTTCTTTATCGCCGATGGTTATGGTTTACAGTATGTTTTTCATTACAGTGCGGATGGTAAACTGCTGAGTTATTTTGGTGGAAGAGGGCCGGAAAGTAAACACCTGGATAATGCCCATGGCGTTTGTATTGACCATCGTTATGGTACACCTTCTTTGCTGGTGACCGACCGGACGCGGAATTGTTTTAAACGTTTTGACATGCAGGGTAATCTAAAAGAAATCATCCCGCTTCCAGGGGCTTGTGTTTGCAGGCCGGTGATCAAGAATGATTACCTCTATGCCGCAGTGTTGCGATCTCCGGATTTGAATCATGAGGGCAGTGGCTTTACCACTATTCTAAACAAAGACAATCAGGTCGTTTCCAATATCGGAGGCAAGGCGCCGGTGTATAAAGATGGCGTATTACAGCCCATGAGTCAGGGGGAAAAGATTTTATTGAATCCTCATGATGTATGTGTAGATGATGATGAGAATTTGTATGTCGCCCAATGGGCTTCCGGGAAAGTCTATCCCTATAAATTTACCAGGATATAGTTTGATTTATGAGCATAACTTTTAAAGGGTTTGCAGCGAATGCGTTGTTTGCAGCTAATGTTTTTATTCTCTTTTTACTCGCTTTCAGCGATCAATTGACTATTCCGCTATGGCTACAGCCCTTGGGCAGGATGCATCCGATGATCCTGCATTTCCCAATTGTACTCCTGATGCTGGCCATGTTAATGGAGTTTTTTCGCTTTAAAGAGGCGTATGTTAAAGAGCCATTATACCAGAGTTTTACAACGGGTTTACTGCTTTCCGGCGCGCTTTTTTCTGCAATAACGGTAATCATGGGTTTGCTGTTGTCTAAAGAAGCCAGCTACTCCGGAACCTTGCTGGATTGGCATAAATGGACCGGTGTAGGTGTCGTTTTTATGGCTTCTATCATCTATTGGTCCAGAAATGCGGCCTGGTATAAACTAAGTACAGCTAGAATAGGGGCAGTTGTTACCGTGTTTTGCCTGATTTTTGCCGGTCATTATGGCGCTTCATTAACACATGGTGATAACTTTGTGATGGAACCGGTAACGGTTAAAAAAGAATTGCCTAAAGTGCCTTTGGCGCAAGCTAAAATATTTGAAGATGTGATCCTGCCTGTTTTTTCTCAGAAATGTCTGAGCTGTCATAATCTGGAAAAGGCAAAAGGAAGTTTGATCATGGAAAATGCCGCCTCGATATTTAAAGGAGGTAAAAGCGGGAAGTTATTAGTACCGGGTAAGCCGGAAATCAGCTTGCTACTCGAAAGAATCCACCTGCCAATGGATGATAAAAAACACATGCCTCCAAAAGGGAAAGAGCAGTTGAATGAGGCGGAGGTTGCGGTGATCAGGTTGTGGATTAAAGGCAATGCCTTAAGGAATAAAAAGGTGCTTGATTTGCCTGCTCAGGATTCTTTAAGGATTCTGGCGACTAGCTTTCTGGCTCCTGCTGAAAGTACGGAACCAAAGTATGATTTTGCTGCTGCGGATGAAAAAACAATTAAAAATCTGAATAATAATTACCGGATTGTATACACACTCGCAAAGGAATCTCCGGCATTGGCCGTCAATATTTATAATAAAAGCGTGTATAAGCCCGAGGCATTGAAAGAACTGGAGCCACTTAAAAAACAAATCGTTTCTCTGGATTTGAAAGGCCTGCCAGTTGCGGATAGCGAACTGAAAACCATTGCCGGATTTGAAAACCTGAATACCCTAAACCTTAATTTCACCAGGGTTACCGGAGCAGGTTTGAAAGAACTACAATCGATGAAGAATTTAAACAGCCTTTCCTTATCAGGCACTAAGCTGACTTATCAATCGGTAAAGCCTATGATGGCCATGAAGAGTCTGAAAAAACTGACGTTATGGAATACCGGACTCAGTGGGGAGGAGCTACAGCAATTGCAGAAAGCAAATCAGCATATTACGGTGATTGCAGGTTTTAAAGACGATGGCACACATCCGATCCGCTTAAATCAGCCCCGGATAGTGAATGAAGTAGCTGTTTTTAAAAACTCCTTAGCTTTAAAACTAAAGCATCCGATTAATGGCGTTCAAATCCGCTATACTATGGATGGCTCGGAGCCAGATAGCTTGAAATCCAGTTTGTTTGATCAGCAGATTCTCCTGAAAGAAAGCAGCACCATCAAGGCAAAAGCATATAAAACCGGCTGGTATGGAAGTGAAACCATTACGGCTAATCTCTACAAAAGCAGTTATCAACCAGATAGCATTTTCTTCCTGATGCAACCAGATGATAAATATAAGTCCGGTGGGGCAAAAATCCTTGCCGATCAGCAGTTTGGAAATTTTGAATATGGTTCTGGTAAATGGATCGGTGTCAGACAGAATAATTTAGAGGCTTTATTATCTTTTAAGCAGCCTGCCATGATACAATCTGTGATTTTAAATGTGATGCGGTTGATTCCATCTTATGTTTTTCCTCCGGAATCGGTAGAGATCTGGGGCGGCTCAGATAAAAACAAACTCCGCCTGTTAAGTACCGTAAAGCCCGCGCCAAGCCTTAAAAACGAAGAACGGGCCTTGATCAAAGTGGAGGGGAAGTTTAAAGCACAGAATGTTTCTTACCTGAAAATTGTAGTCAGGAACCTGAAAAAACTTCCGGATTGGCATGAGGGAAAAGGACAGCCGGCATGGGTGTTTATCGATGAGATTCTTCTGAATTAACCTTTGTAAATAAGCTTATTTTAAAAAATGAACAAGATATTTTTAGTGCTGTTTTTAATCAGCAATGCAATAATCCTCCAGGCAAAAGAAATCAAAATACTGAGCCCTGATAAAAAAACAGAATTAACGCTTAGAACCAGCCTAAACCATTCCACTGGCTTAAGTTATTCCATCTCTTATCAAGGTAGTCTAATTATTGAAAATTCGCCACTAGGACTGGAATTTGAAAATGATAAACCCTTGTCGGAAGACCTGGAGGTACTGTCCGTTAAGGAAAAAAACGTCAGAGAAAAATGGAAGCCTGTATATGGCGAAAAAGACAATTACCTGGATCATTACAAGGAAGTCACCATTCAGTTTAAAGAGCGTAAAACGCCATACCGATTGTTTTCTATCACTTCCAGATTGTACAATGAGGGTGTAGCCTTCAAATATAATATCCTTACCGACAAAGCGCTTACCATTTCCCGGGAATTGACCGGCTTTAAATTTACTAAGGATTATCCATCCTGGGTTGCAGGTAGCGCACAGTCGAAATACAGAAAAGCCAGCATAAGTAAAACAGGCAATGGAACGGAGCGTCCTTATGTGATTGAGCTGAATGCGAATCGTTTTGTGGCCCTGGGTGAAGCCGCTTTAGTGGATCATGCCCGAATGAAATTTAGCCGCGCAGCAAAAGATAGTTTGTTATTGCTTACAGTCCTCGATGGGAAAGCAAGTTATTCGTCGGACTTTTCTACGCCCTGGCGCTATGTTATGATTGCAAAATCTGCAGGGGAATTATTAGCAAACAACCATTTTATACTCAATTTAAACCAGGCCAACGCGATAAAAGATGTTTCCTGGATTAAGCCGGGTAAGGTGATTCGTGAGGTTACCTTGACCACCACCGGCGGTAAAGCCTGTATAGATTTTGCCGCCAGACATCATTTGCAGTATGTAGAATTTGATGCCGGTTGGTATGGTCATGAATATGATGATGCCGCCAGTGCATTAGCGGTAAATGTGGATCCTTCCAGATCTCCGGGGCCTTTGGCCTTACAAGAAGTGATCGCTTATGGGAAAAGTAAAGGGGTAGGGATATTACTTTATGTGAATCAGCGGGCTTTGTCAAAAGAGATAGATAGCATATTGCCATTGTTTCAATCCTGGGGAGTAAAAGGGCTGAAATATGGTTTTGTGAATGTGGGTTCTCAAAAAAACACTTCCTGGTTGCATGAAGCCGTTAGAAAAGCTGCTGATCATCAAATGATGATTGATATTCATGATGAATACCGTCCGACAGGTTATTCCAGAACTTATCCGAATTTATTAACTCAGGAAGGTATCCGTGGAGAAGAAGAAAGTCCGGATAACCAACAGGTATTGATCACCATGTTTACCAGGATGATTGCCGGTGCCGGCGATTTTACCAATTGTTATTTTGTACCCCGTGTAAACGAAATGGGGTCTCATGCTTCTCAAATGGCAAAAGCGATCTGTATTTATAGTCCATGGCAGTTTGTGTATTGGTACGACAGGCCAGCAGGTTCTCCTATAAAAAAGGGCGGTGCCGGATCAACGGCTTCCGTTATTGAGGAGATCCCGGACCTTGGTTTTTATGATGCCTTACCCACGGTTTGGCAGGATACCAAAGTGATCAATGGAAAGATTGGGGAGTATGGAACCATTGCCAGAAAAAGTGGCGATAACTGGTTTGTAGGGACTTTGACGGATCAACCTGTTAATTTTAGTTTGGCACTTAACTTCTTAGATAAAAATAAACAATACGAAGCCACGGTTTACGCGGATGATGCTTCGTTGGCTACCGCTACAAAATTGGCTATCTGGCAGATGAAAGTAGATGCGTCTACTGTTCTAAATATACAGTTGTTGGAAAAGAATGGGCAAGCCATCATCATCAGGCCGGTAACTAAATAAATCCCCTGACCATCTTTTTTTTAACAGTCAGTACCCCATGAGGCCTTTTGCCTTGTCCTTAGTTCATCAGGTCCAATTGTAACCTGATGAAAAAAACCATTACACCGAAATTAAATTTTAATGAAGAAACACTTATTACTTTTTTTATTCCTGATTGGGGGCCAGCTATTGGTTGCCCAGACAAAAAAAACAACAGTTTATACCCCCGACAATGGCAATGGGACTTTTACTAACCCCTTGATGTGGGGAGATTGGCCGGATCCGGACATCATTAGGGTAGAGGACTATTTTTATTTTATCTCCACCAGTATGCATTATGTTCCAGGTAGTCCGGTAGCCAGATCTAAAGATTTGGTCAACTGGGAAATGATCAGTTACGCGGTGCCAAAATACGAGGAAGATCCGCGTTATGATATGAAAGGGGGCAATGCCTACCTGAAAGGTTCCTGGGCAAATACGATTCGTCACAACAAGGGTACATTTTACGTCGGTTTCTGTACACCAAATATCTCCCGAACGGAACCTGGACATTTCTCTATCTGTACTGCCAAAGATGCGGCAGGTCCATGGACAAGAACTATTTTTAAAGAGTACATGTACGATCCGGGATTGTTTTTTGACGATGATGGTAAGGTATATGTGGCACATGGGCAAGAGAAATTGTTCATCACCGAATTAAATGAAGATGCCTTATCCGTGAAAACTCCTCAGAAAGAAATTTATAATAACCGCAAATTCCCTTACCTGGAAGGAGCTCATTTATATAAAGTAAATGGCCGGTATTATCTCCTGGGTTCTACCGGAGGGACAACGGGTAGACAGATTTGTTTGAGATCGGATAATATTTATGGG
Source organism: Pedobacter gandavensis (assembly GCF_032677645.1). GTDB lineage: Bacteria > Bacteroidota > Bacteroidia > Sphingobacteriales > Sphingobacteriaceae > Pedobacter > Pedobacter gandavensis_A. The sequence continues at coordinate 101,378 of NZ_JAVTSB010000014.1, forward strand.
CCTTATGAGGCGAAGGAAGTCATCAACGACGACCATACTTATCCTGGTAATGGTTTACATCAGGGTGGCATGGTACAATTGAAAGATGGCAGCTGGTGGTTCATCATTATGCAGGATCGTGGTCCGATAGGTCGTGTACCTAACCTGGAGCCGGTTACCTGGGTAGATGGCTGGCCAATGCTGGGCGTTAATGGAAAAGGAGTGGATACTTATAAAAAACCTGATGTTGGCAAAACTTATCCAATAGTAGTTCCTGCAACATCTGACGATTTTAATACTGCGAAATTAGGTTTACAATGGCAATGGAATCATAATCCGGATGATCAAAAATGGTCTCTTAAAGAGCGTAAAGGTTATCTACGCTTAAAAGCAGGAAAAGCGGCAAAATTATCGGAAGCCAGAAATACGCTGACGCAAAGAGTGCAGGGGCCTAACTCAACTGGTACAGTCGAAATTGACGTTACCGCATTGAAGGATGGAAATGTTGCCGGTTTTGGTATTTTCCAGTTTCCTTATGCTTTTGTGGCTGTTCAGCAAAAAGCGGGTAATCGGTCTATCGTGATGGTCAATGCGGATAGCACAGTGACCACCATTCCTTTTAAAGGGAATAAAATCTGGGTTAAGGCGAGTACCACACACATCGGATACAAGGCTGTTTTTGCCTATAGTACGGATGGAAAAAAATACCAGGCTATTGGCAACACCCTGAATATGGGACTGGGCTTAGACTGGACTGCCAATCGATTTGCGCTGTTCAACTATAGTACAAAAGATCGTGGTGTTTCCGGTTATGCGGACTTTAACTGGTTTCAGTTTGATGATCGGGAAGTTCCTGGTTTGAATTAAACAAAAAATAAGGGCTGTTTGAAAAAACGGCCCTTATTTTTGATGCTGTTTTCTATACTGAGAAGGGGTGATTTTTGAGACCACTTTAAACTGTTTACTGAAGTTTGCCCAGCTGTTATATCCGCTATTGTAACAGATGTCTAAAATTGCCCGGTCGGTATCTCTTAACAGCTTACAGGCATGTCCAATTCTGATTTCTTTAATAAAATCAATATAGCTTTTTTTGATGTTCCGTTTAAAGAAGCGGCAGAATGCGGGAACAGACATATTGGTAGTTGCAGCGATCTCATTCAGGGAAATCGGACTCAGGAAATGCTTAAAGGAATAATCTATCACACTTTCAATCACGGAGTTTTCTGCTGAACTGCTGACCGTACTACTGGCCATGGTAATGACTTTTTGTTCCGGGGAATGACTGATTTTTAGCAGGCAACTTAACAACAGTTGTATCCTGTCCAGGCCTTCGGCATATTCCAGTTTTTTGATAAATGTAGCGATGTCATTTGATAAACCATTTTGCAATTGAATGCCTGTGTTTTTGTCGGCTAATAACCGCGCTATAGGCTGCATCTCTGGTAAGGATAAGAACTCTTTACCCCAGAAATCACTCAGGAAATGAATCACGACGGCACTGCCAATTGTTTTTTTATGCAGTTTTCTGAACCAATGGGGCACATTGGTATGGAGCAGAAAGATATCTCCTTGTTTATATTCTCCGATATAATCGCCGATCAGGGCAGTGCCATTCCCTGCGGTGATCAGGATCAATTCACATTCCAGATGTTTATGCCAGGCCGTTTCAAAATGAGGTGTTTTGTAGGTACGGCAAGCAAAGGAATGATGCTCTTCAACATAGATCTTTTGTATTAGTGTTTTCATTTAAGCGATTTGTGTGTTAGTCAACTGCTATTCTCACCTAAAATAAGGCTATTTAACCTAATAATTGATCAGATAGCATATTTTTTTAATTAAATAACAGTTGAATGGACAGGGGCTAATGATGTAGATTTAAAGCTAGAGCTAAGGATAAGTGCGGAAAAGATTTTAAAATAAATAACACACAAATTTATTTATATGAATGAAATTTTAAGGAGCGCTGATTATGGAAAATAACAGCTATGATGCAATTGTTGTTGGGTCTGGAATTAGCGGTGGTTGGGCCGCTAAAGAACTCTGCGAAAAGGGGCTGAAAGTACTGATGTTAGAAAGAGGAGGACCTTATGATCATGTTAAAGATTATAAGACTGCTCAGAAAAATCCCTGGGAACTGGAGCACCGTGGTCGCACTACTCAGGAGCAGAAAAAGAATTATCCGGTGATCCACCGGGGCTGGGCAGCTGCCGAAGAAGTTATGGACGGCTGGGCAAATGAAAAGGACTGTCCTTACACGGAAACCAAGCCTTTCACCTGGTGGAGGAGTTACCGCATGGGTGGTCGCTCTATCTTATGGGGCAGGCAATCTTACCGTTGGAGTCCGATGGATTTTGAGGCCAATGAGAAAGATAATGTTGGGGTTCCCTGGCCAATCGGCTATGATGATCTGGCACCATGGTATGACCATGTAGAGAAATTTGCAGGAATCAGCGGCTCTATTGAGCAGCTTCCGCAGTTACCTGATGGTCAGTTTTTACCGCCGATGGAGTTAAACTGCGTAGAAAAAGACATCGCTGAAAGAATAAAAAAAGAATACCATGATAAAAGGCACCTGATTATCGGGCGGGTGGCCAATCTTACTGCTGCAATTCCTGGCAGAACAAAATGCCAGTTTAGAAACAGATGCTGGGAAGGATGCCCTTTTGGGGGGTATTTTAGTACGCAATCTTCTACTTTACCTGCAGCAATGAAAACCGGAAACCTTACTGTACGCCCTTATTCCCTGGTAAAGGAAGTTTTGTATGATAAAAATACAAAGAAAGCCACTGGCGTAGAGGTTCTGGATACGGAAACAAATCAAACTTACGAGTTTAAAAGCAAGATCGTTTTCCTTTGCGCTTCTACCTTAAATACAGCCTGGATATTGATGAACTCCGCTACCGGTGTATGGCCAGGTGGTATGGGCAGTAGCAGTGGCGAATTAGGGCATAATGTGATGGATCACCACTATAATATTGGTGCTTCCGGAACAGTTGAAGGATACGAAGATCAATATGTATACGGCAGAAGAGCCAATGGATTTTACATTCCAAGGTTTGTAAATATAGGTGGAGATAAAAGAGATTACCTGCGTGGTTTTGGGTATCAGGGAGGCGCTGGCCGACAAGGCTGGGGCAGGGAGATTGCCGAATTAAACCTTGGCGGTGATCTGAAAGACGCTTTAACCGAGCCGGGTCAATGGACTGTTGGTGCAACCGGCTTCGGCGAAATACTTCCTTACCATGAGAATAAAGTTTCCTTAGATAAAAATGTGAAAGACAAATGGGGACTTCCTGTCTTGAACATGGATGCGGAACTGAAAGATAATGAGCTGAAAATGCGTAACGATATGTTGGAAGAGATGCGCGCCATGTTGGAAGCTACAGGTGTTAAAAATGTCAGTACTTACGATGGCGGTCATGCTTTAGGACATGGAATCCATGAAATGGGAACCGCAAGAATGGGCAGAGATCCTAAAACCTCGGTTTTAAATAAATGGAACCAGGTCTGGGATTGCACCAATGTGTATGTGACCGATGGTGCCTGTATGACCTCATCCGCCTGCCAGAATCCTTCGCTTACTTATATGGCTTTAACCGCCAGAGCAGTGGATTATGCGGTCTCTGAATTAAAGAAAAATAACAGCTGATCTTATGGATAGAAGAGAACTTTTAAAAATGATCGCATTGCTGACTGGCGGTGCCATGATTGGTGGAGATATGCTCCTTACGGGCTGTAGTGCTGATAAAGAAAAAATTAACAGCTTGTTTAGCTCGCAGGATCAGGAGTTTTTAGACCTGGTTGCAGATACGATGTTGCCTGATACGGCTAAAAGTCCGGGGGCTAAGGCCGCAAAAGTAGGTTCATTTATGACCGTTATCGTAGCCGATTGCTATCCCGAAAAGGATCAGAAAGTTTTCCTGGAAGGGATGGCTAAACTGAATGCTGCCAGCGAAAAAATGCATGGTACCGCGTTTATCAAAGCCACCGATCCGCAAAGATTAGCGCTGATCCATGCGCTGGATAAAGAGGCAAAAGACTACCAGGCCAATAAGGAATCACCAACACACTATTTTACAATGATGAAGCAACTGGCCTTCTTCGGATATTTTACTTCTGAAATAGGTGCCACGCAAGCCATGCGCTATGTTTCTGCACCTGGCCGTTTTGAAGGCAGTGTTCCTTATAAAAAAGGGGATAAATCCTGGGCCTAAAATTATCGCTATTTTAAAAAACAACCTAAGTAACGATCCTCAGCTGACGTCTTGTAAATTACAGCAGCTGAGGACCGTTACCTGACCATTAACAAAAATATACTCCAATGAAAAAGTTAATTATATTATTATGTTTTATTTCGGTGTCCTTAGTTTTACGAGCCGCCAATATTAATCCTGCAAAACCACGTATTTTGGTGTTCTCCAAAACGCAGGGATTCAGGCATTCAGCCATAGAAGTGGGCAAGGCTGCGATCATGAAATTAGGAAAGGAAAACGGCTTTTTGGTGGATACCACAGAAAATGCGGCTTACTTTAACAATGACGGATTGAAAAAATATGCTGCGGTGGTGTTTTTATCAACTACAGGCGACATATTTAATCCGGCACAAAAGGCAAGTTTCGAAAAATACATCCAGGCAGGTGGGGGATTTGTTGGCGTGCATGCGGCCACAGATACCGAATACGGTTGGCCATGGTATGGCAAATTAGTAGGTGCTTATTTTGTAAGTCACCCTAAACAACAGATGGCTACGTTAAACGTGATCGATCGTTCCCATATTTCCACTAAACACCTTCCGGCAGTTTGGACGCGTAAAGACGAATGGTACAATTTCAAGGATATTAATAAAGACCTGAAAGTATTGATCACGATTGATGAGAAATCTTACACCGGTGGCATCAATGGAGAACCGCATCCTATGGCATGGTACCATGTTTATGATGGCGGCCGTTCCTGGTATACCGAACTCGGACATACCGAAGAATCTTATACTGACCCGCTTTATCTGAATCACTTACTAGGTGGTATCCAGTATGCTATTGGTCGTAAATAATATTTTTAACTATTCTTAATTTATCCTTATTGATGCCTTGTTTTAAAAAAATAAGCAAATGTATGCTGCTGCCTCTTGTTTTACTTTTTACACAGGCCGTAACTGCAAATGCACAGCAACTGATCAGCGCCCATTACAATATGGGGCGTTCAGGTGCGATATCTTATGCCAGCTCACCTGATCTATTGAAGGATTTGAGCGGTAAAGGACACGATTTAAAAAGAAATGGACAACCGGTGTTTTTTGCGGATGCGCCGGCAGATAAAAAACTAAATGGGGAAGGGGCGATCTCTTTCAAAGACCAGGGTAGTTATAGTACGGCTGCACTGCCTGATCAGTCGGCCGGGCCATTTGTATTAGAAGGATGGTTTCAAGCCAATAACCGCCAGCGAGGGCAGCAAGGTACCGGAAATAAAGGAGCCGCTATGGCTTATGGGGATGATAAATCAGGTTATATCCTGCTGCAAAAAGGAGCGCAATGGCTGCTGCTAATCGATGGAAAAGAGGTTCCTGTTGCCATTGCAACAGTAAATCCGGGAACATGGATTCACATCGCAGTGGTAAATGATGGTAAAGCCGTTTCTGTATTGGCAAACGGTATAAAGGTGCTCGATAAATTGCCTCAGGCTAAATCGATAGCGCCTAATTTCTCTATTGGAGCGTTGGCTAAACAGTATTATTTTGATGGATTAATCTATGAAATCAGACTAAGCACCTTGAATAAACTGAAATTTGATGCAGCTAAACATTTGTTATATAACGGCAAACAGCTGGCAAAGAAGCAAAGAGAAGCAACCGTGGAGCAAAAGGCATTAATGGAAACACTGGAGAAAAATCCAGCCATTGTGAAGGTGAAGGATTTTCCGATGGCCAATCCAAATCCAGCAGACTGGTTGGTTCATCCCGTAAATACTCCTGTGCAATTGTTCCTGAAAAAAGGATCAGATCAGCTATCCGCAAAGCTATTGCTGACTAATGGTCTACTGAGCAGGGAGTTTTACGTTGCAGAAAACCTTGCCTGTGTAGGCTTTAAAAACGAATATAATGATGCCCAGTATTTAAGAGCGATCAAACCCGAAGCAAGGGTAATGATCGACAGCACATGGTATGATATCGGTGGATTGAGCGGGCAACCAGAGAAATCCTATCTCATGGAGAGCTGGTATCCGGATTTAATTGCTGAACCTTCCGCTTTTCGTTTTACTGGTATGGAGGTGATCAAGCCGGTTGCCCGGTATCCATGGCAGCAAAAATACAACGCTGTTCATGCAGACTGGCCACCTAAAGGGCTTCATGTGTTAATGCACTATCAGGCACCCCGTACTAAGCAAAACTGGAAAGATCAGGTGCAGGTTACTGTCCATTACGAATTGTATGAAGGCATGCCTGTCATCGCCAAATGGCTAACCATTAAGAATAATACCGATTCCTCTTTTGTAGTGCGCGAAACAGAATGTGAGGTTTTAGCCATCAATCAGGATCAGGTAAAACGCATTCATGTGGAAAGTGATTATTCCTTTGCACTGGCCAATGCAGATCGGGAAGGAGGAGCGCTGATGCATTACAAAGAAGCGCCACCAGCTTATCAGACTGGTGAAAGTACCACTTCCTGGAGGATTGATGGGGAATACCATACCTGGGCGTCCCACAATCAGGCAGAAGATAAATTTCTGGGTTTCCCACACCATAATTTACTGGTTAGCCGGGTGCCAATGGGGCCATCGGAAACTGTAAATAGCAATGCCGAATTTACTTCTTTTACCACTTTTGAGTTGTTGCAGGACAATGACGACCGCGAGCGGCAAAGTCTGGCACACCGTAGATTCTACCGGAAATTAGCGCCACAGGTTACCGAATCTTTAATCACCGGAGGAATTACCTCTCATGACAAGCCAACGCTTAAAAACTTCATCAACCAAATGGGAGAACTGGGATTTGAAAGACTGGATGTGATGGCCTGGCCAGGTATCGCTCATGATAACCTGGATACTGCCTATGTGGCTTTATGGAAGGATATTGCCGCTTATGCTAAGGCTAAAGGTATTGTAATGGGTGGATACGAATTGCAGGTGGCCTCCAGAGGCAGAGGCGCACAATACGATTGCATCGATCCGGTAACCCAAAAACCAGGTAGTTTATTCGGACAAAGTGTGTGCATTGCCAGTGATTGGCAAGATGTATATTATACCAAAATGTGGGAGTTTTTCGACAAAACCGGTCTGATGACTTTCAATATGGACGGGCCATATCATGGCGATGTATGTGCCGCTACCGACCATAAATATCACCATAACCTTTACGATTCTCAATGGCAACAATGGAAACAACAGGTACGTGTACTTCATGAACTGCAACGTAGAAATATGTATGCGCCAATTCCGGATTGGTATTTTCTGAATGGGCAATCGGCAACAGGAATGGGCTATCGTGAAGCCAGTGCCAACTTAACGCCACAACAACAGTTGCTATTAGGACGTCAGTATATTTATGATGGTACCTGGCATAAAGCACCAACCATGGGCTGGATGTCCTTACAACTGGTTGGTTTTTATACCAATGATTCGAGGGTAGGTTTAGAACCATTGGCCGATAATCTTGACCGTTATGAACTTGCTTTATTCCAGCACCTGGCCAGCGGCTGCCAGTTCACGGTGAGGGGGAACCGACTTTACGATACGCCTGAAACTAAGGCTATGGTTGCCAAATGGCTCAACTGGTTTAAGAAACATCGGGCAATCCTGACTTCTGACATCATTCATGTTTCCCGGCCAACGGGAAGAGATCTGGATGCCATGCTTCATGTTAATGCAGATTTGGAGGAAAAAGGGATGTTGGTGGTGTTTAATCCAACCGATAAGGCCATTTCTAAACAAATGAAGCTGCCTTTATATTATACCGGAATCAAGGGAGCAGCGGCTTTAACAGATCAAAATGGTGTCATTAGTAGTTTAGCGCTCAATGAAAATCAAGAGACTGTGATTAATTTAAGTATTCCTGCCGGAGGATTTAGCTGGTTTACCATCAAACAGAAAAACTAATTCAGGGGCTTTATGCTATCCTAAAAACTCAAAGATGAGCAAGATAAAATTAACACTGATTTGTATAGGCTTCCTATGCTTTGCCAATGGAATGCGCGCATTAGCGCAGGAAAACCAGCGCTCGTTTAATCAGTTCTTAAAACAATTAAATGGGTCATTAAACTGCGCTGTAAAAGAATTTAATGGAACGGAATTACTTAATGAACAGGTGTTTCAGGGTAATTCCCTGAAGACAAAAACAGGTGATTGGCGATTGCAGCTAAAAGCAAACCCGGTCTCCGGACGTCCCGAAGTGATGGAGCTTTCGGCCTCCTTTCAGTTGAATACAGGTGTCGCTAAAGCCTCCGCAGTTTCCGTTTCTTTTGATTTTTCGAACTGGAATCCAAAAAACTATGTGCTGGTTCCCGCATCCGTTTATAACGGCAATCGTTACCGCTCCATTGGAAATGGATATGAGCCTGCCTATCCAAAAGATATGTATTATAATCCTGATGTGCCATTGACCATTTCTAACAATCCCAGACTCTCTGATCAACCAGGATCCGCTTCTTTGATTGAACTGGAAACTGGCAATGCGGCAACACCGGCCATGTGCTTCTTTTCGGAAAAGGAAAAGAAAGGGTTTATCGTTTTGACTACCCAGCAGACCCGATTGGGAGGGAATGGATTAACTATTGCAGAGAACAACAAAAAAGACAGTTGTGCTTTCAGTGTCTCTGCACCGGCAGTTCGTAAAATGGCTGCGGGTTTTGGTGATTTTCATTTGAGTAATGATCTGGCGCCGGACTGGAAGGCCGGTGAGAAGTTGAAACTGGTATTCCGGGTTTACGTTTTCCAAGCCTCCAATATTCCTGATTTGTTAAAGAAATTTATGGAAGTCCGTAAGGAACTTTCCGGAGCAAATAACCCAAGAAATATATTGCCAATGAGCAAGTTATTCGAGGCTGCTACCGATATCTGTAAAGGGAACTTTGTGGAGGTTCCCGCTGGTGCTTATTATAAGCCTGAAAACAACATGGATTTTCAGCTGGGTTGGGTGAGCGGGATGATGAATACTTATCCAATGCTAGCCCTTAATGATAAAAAAGAACGGGATCGGGTCATTGCTGAACTGGATTTTGTAGTGAAAAAGCTGCAAGGGAAAAGCGGATATTTCTATGGCGGAATTAAAGCCAATGGAGAGTTGAGACCAGAGAAGATGAACGCGGATTTTAAGCCCCTTCAGGCGATGGTGAGGAAAAATGCAGATGTGCTATTATGGCTGATCAAACATATGGAATTACTTAAAGCCCAGGGCTATTCAGCAAGCGTTAAACCGGAATGGGAAAATGCAGCTAACAAACTTGCTGCTGCATTTGTCCGCAACTGGAAAAAAGACGGAGAGTTTGGTCAGTATATTGCTCCGGAAACCGGCGAAATTGCTGTGTTTAATTCTACGGCAGGGGCAATTGTGCCTGGAGGTCTGGCCATGGCATCAAATTATTTCAAAAATAAAGAATGGATGAAAGTGGCACAGGATGCGGCCAGGTTTTATTATAAACGGGATGTGGAAAAGCAGGGATTAACAGGTGGCCATTGTGGCGATATCTCGCAAGACGCGGATTCGGAATCTGCATTTGGCTTCCTGGAATCATTGATGGCTTTGTATTATTATACCGGTCAGCGGGAATGGTTAGATAAAGCAGAAGTTCAGGCTGCATTAGGCGCTACCTGGACATTCTCTTACGATCCTGTATTTCCTGAAAATAGTGCGATTGGGAAACTAAAAAGCAATATGGCTGGTGCGATCTGGGCAAGTATCCAAAACAAACATGCTGCCCCTGGTATTTGTACCGCTTCGGGTGATTATCTTTTTAAGTTATTCCGGGCGACAGGTAATATCAGGTATGCAGATTTAATCAGGGATATCCAACATGCTCATGCGGAAGCGGTGAATATGCCGGGACACCCCACTACGAATGGTCAGACGGGCTCTTCCATGGAAAGGATTCAACTCAGCGATGCGGAAGGGAAAAGCAGCATCGGTAATTTTATCAATACCAGAAACTCCTGGACAGAAACCAACGGCATGCTGATGGCCATGGAATTGCCGGGGATTTACCTGAATATGGATCAGCAAAAGGTTTATGTTTTTGATCATGTTAAAGCAGAGATTCAGCCGGGTAGTCCATCCGGAATCATCCTTCAACTGAGCAACCCTACAGCTTATGATGCCAGTGTCTCACTCATGGCTGAGAACGACAGGCAGGCTTTAAAGCCATTGAGCTATACTGCATTTTTAAACTGGACTAAGGTAGCGGTTAAAGCAGGGGAGTCAGTTAAAGTATTGGTTGATTCGAAGGGGGTAACCCGATTGTAAATAGTTGTTTAATCCATCTAAACCAGTGGATATTCTATTTTTCTTCGCAGAGAAACAACCTAGTTTTATTAAATATATTTAAGATAAATGAATTGCAAAAGATCTTTTTTTAGAATCCTATTCCTCTTACTGATACCCGGTACTATAAGTTTTCAACTAACCTTCGCGCAAAGTAAAGCTATTGAAAGAATGGGGGCCTCGAATACCGTTTCCTTCGACCAGGGTTGGTCATTTGCCCGATATGGTTTACAACCGGATGGTACAAGGAGAGCCGAGCCAACTGGCCTGGAGGCTCCGGCACTGGAGGAAGATGGCTGGCAAAAATTGAACTTACCACACGACTGGGCCATTACCGGTCCTTTTAGGATTGAACTGGATGGCTCAACCGGTAAACTGCCCTGGAAAGGAATTGGCTGGTATAGAAAACATTTTACCCCAAGCAAAGCCGATGCAGGGAAACAGATTTTCGTAGATTTCGATGGTGCTATGGCCAATGCTAAAATCTGGTTAAACGGGAAATACGTTGGCACCTGGCCTTATGGATATACTTCATTTCGTATGGATTTAACACCTTTTCTGGAGTTCGGAAAGGAGAATGTGCTGGCCGTTCGTTTAGACACAGAAACCTGGGATTCGCGCTGGTATCCTGGTGCAGGGATTTATCGCCACGTATGGCTCGTAAAGACAGATCCGGTCCATGTGGGCCATTGGGGGACGTATATTACAACCCCTGAAGTATCTGACCAGAAAGCCGTAATCAACATAGAAGCAACGGTAAATAATCAATCCAAAAAAAGCACAAAAGCGATCGTACGGACTACTTTGTTTGAACTCGATGCTTCGGATAAACCCGCTCGTAAGGTAGCCACAGCTCAGGATATTAAGATAGAAATGAATGCCGGAGAAAATAAAGTAACCGCTTCAAAAGCAAGCATCCTGAAACCTAAACGCTGGAGTATTGAAAAACCTCATCGTTATGTTGCGCAAACCAGTATCCTGATCAATGGAAAAGTAGTGGATACTTATTTTACGCCATTTGGTGTCAGAACAATCGAGTTTACGGCTAACAAGGGATTTTTATTGAATGGGAAACGTGTTCAGATTCAAGGAACCTGTAACCACCATGATTTAGGTGCACTTGGTGCTGCTTTTAACCTCAGCGCTTTAACACGCCAGCTGAAATTGTTAAAAGAAATGGGCTGTAATTCTTTGCGTACTTCACATAATCCACCAGCTCCTGAATTACTGGAAATGGCCGATAAAATGGGCTTCCTGGTTTGGGATGAAGCTTTTGATGCCTGGAAAAAAGGAAAACGTAAAAACGATTACAACAAGATATTTGAGGAATGGCACGACAAAGATCTAACCGCATTAATCCATCGTGACCGCAATCACCCTTCTGTTTTTATCTGGTCAATAGGTAATGAAGTGATGGAGCAACAGGATGTTAAACTGACTAAGCATCTGGCTGATATCATGCGCAGGGAAGACCCTACACGCCCGGTTTCTAATGGCTATAACGATCCCGATGGTGGCCGTAATTCGGGTGCGGTAGTAGGCCTGGATTTAATGGGTGTAAATTACTTTTTTAGTCAGCAAGGGAAATGGGATGCCGATCCGAGATATGCCAATAAACCGACCTTAGGCAGCGAAACTTCTTCCTGCGTCAGCTCCCGTGGTGAATACTATTTTGGCGGTACGGAATACAAAAACTGGCAGATTACTTCTTATGATGTGGCCAGTCCGGGCTGGGGTTGTTCTCCTGATGAGCAGTTCAGAACCAATGCTAAATACCCTAATTTATTAGGTGAATATGTCTGGACAGGTTTTGACTATTTAGGGGAACCTACACCTTACAATTCCGATGAAACCAATCTTCTTAATTTCCGGACTGATGCGGGTAAGAAAGAAGAGTTGGAGAAACAACTCGAGGCCATCCGTAAAAATAACCCGCCATCAAGAAGCAGTTATTTTGGGATTATTGATTTAGCGGGTTTCCCTAAAGACCGCTTTTATAGCTACCAGGCACATTGGCGCCCCGATTTCCCGATGGCACATATTCTGCCACACTGGAACTGGCCGGAGCGTATTGATTCAATTACACCGGTACATGTGTACACCTCTGGTGATGAAGCCGAACTGTTCTTAAACGGTAAAAGCTTAGGACGTAAAGTTAAAGAGCCGGGAAAAGATTTCCGACTGGTTTGGGATAAAGTAAGCTATAAGCCGGGTGAGCTTAAAGTGCTGAGTTATAAGAATGGAAAACTTTGGGCAACCGATGTAGTGCGAACTACTGGCGAAATGAGCAAACTTGCACTTTCAACTGACCGGCCGGCTATTCAATCCGGAAAAGAGGACCTCTGCTTTATTACGGTAAAAGTGATGGATAAAGCAGGATTGATGGTACCAAGGTCTAATCCAACGATCCACTTTTCCATTGAAGGACCTGGTGAAATCGTCGCTACAGATAATGGGGATGCCACCAGTTTTGTCTCTTTTCAAAGTCAGGACCGACCAGCATTTAACGGAATGGCATTAGTCATCGTGAAAGCAAAAAAGGGGGCTAAAGGTATGATTACCGTTAAGGCAGAAAGTAATGGCCTGACCACTGGAATCAGCAAGATACAAGCACAATAAACCAAATATAACCAACGAAAACATGTACGTTAAACAGATTTCTACTGTAATTCTATTTTTACTGCTCTGCGCTAACCTGAGCGCGCAACAAATCAACTTAAAGTCACCAGATCTAAACCTTGCAGTTTCCCCAACCGGGCAAATCACGGCAATGTTGAACCCTAAAACCAATAAAAATTACCTGGCTCCGGGAGTAAAAGCTCCTTTATTGAAGATTCGTACCGCTAATGACTGGGAAGAACCAGCTAAAGCTGTTTTCAATCCAAAATCGGGGATCATGACGCTGGATTTTGCCCAATCCAAAATCTCGGCCGACATCAAAGTGACGCAGAAAAAAAGCCATTTGGTTTTTGAATTAACCGGCCTGAGCGCAAAAGATAAAGTGAAAGCCATATCCTGGGGTTCCTATCCCACCATTATCGGGCAAACCATTGGGGAAGTAATCGGCGTAGTTCGTGATGGCGAATATGCCATCGGACTCCAATCCTTAAATGTAAAAACTATTGGAGGTCTCTTGTTAAATGACGGAGGAGCAGACGATTCCAGAGGCTCTGTGGCGCTAACTCAGGCTTATGGGAGTAGTTTGCAGGCCTTCAGTCTTGATCGCTCCAAAGCAAGGAAAACCACGGTCTGGACGCAGTACCCGGATATGCCGGTTAGCGCTATTCCCGGTGAAACCACCATTGGTTCAAAGATTGCTGTTTTTGGTTGTCCTGAAAATCAAGTGCTTTCCCGAATTGGGGTCATTGAAGTTGAAGAAGGTCTTCCTCATCCTTTAATTAATGGCGTTTGGCATAAGCAATCACCTGAAACCGGAAGAGCCTACCTGATTGGTGATTTTGATGAATCCAATATCGATGCCATGCTGGATTATACCAAACAAGCAGGACTGATGTCGGTGTATCATGAAAGTCCCTTTTTATCCTGGGGGCATTTTGCACTGAATCCAGTCAGCTTTCCTAACGGGAATGCCGGTATGAAAACCTGTGTGGATAAAGCCTCAAAAATGGGAATCCGTATCGGTGTACACACGCTGAGCACCTTTATCAATACAAATGACCCTTATGTTACGCCGGTGCCCGACAAGCGTCTGGCCTTAACCGGTTCGTCTATATTAACTGCAAATATCAGCCCTGATGCTACGGAAATAACGGTCGAATCTGACCAGTATTTTAAGAATCTAAAGCCAAGTACTTTACATGCGGTACAGATCGGGGAGGAAATTATCCGCTTTCGTACCGTGAGTACTACAGCTCCCTTTAAATTACTGGATTGTCAGCGTGGCGCTTATGGCACAAAAGCAGCTGCTCATGTCAAAGGAACAGCAGCAGGGATGATGATGGATTATCCTTACAATACGCTCTTCCCTGATTTCAATCTTCAACAGGAAATCGCAGGGAATTTAAGTCGGTTTTTTAATGAGACCGGTGTTTCACATATGGACTTTGATGGCCATGAAGGATGTTTTTCTTCAGGGGAAGGTGATTATGGAATGCAGGCTTTTGCAGATAAAGTGTTAAAGGATACCAAACATACGGTGGTTAACGGAACAAGTAGATCAAGCCATTATTATTGGCACAACTGTTCTTACTGGAACTGGGGAGAACCATGGTATGGCGGCTTTAGGGAATCTCAGGGGGATTACCGTTTAGAAAACCAGCCTTTCTTAGAAAGGAATTATATGCCCAATATGTTGGGATGGTTTTTACTATCGTCCACCACAACAGCAGAAGATATCGAATGGATGATGGCAAGAGCTGCTGGTTACAATGCCGGTTTTGCATTGGTAGCCCGCTATAAAAACCTGCAGAAAAATCCGAATACCAAAGAATTATTAGCCCTGATCAAACTTTGGCAGGATGCCTATAGATCAAAGATTTTCTCTCCTGATCAATTGACAAGATTGAAGAATCCTGAAAACGATTTTCATCTGGAGCAGCACAATAAGGGCTGGAACCTTTACCCCTTTAAGAAATTCAAATTTGAGCATGCTAAACAAGTGCTTCAACCCGGACAACCAACCTTTTCGGAATGGAATTTCGTAAATAATAATGCGGAACAACCCCTTAATTTCAGTCTTACTTTTATGGGCAAAGAAGGTGTTATCAGTAATCCCTGGATAGAATTGGATGGGTATTTTAAGCTGGAATTGCCGGGCGAATATGAAGCAGGAAATTCCATTGTCTGCAACGGAACAACGATAAAAATTTACAACAGCAAAGGTGGCTTTAAGCAGGAAGTTGCCTTGAAACAAGCCATTCCAACCTTGAAGCCAGGAAAACATACGATCAAATTTGATTGTGGCTTCCCTGAGGAAACAGAACTGACCAATAGGTTTGTCGTTAAAACGATCAGTAAGCCGGAACTGATTGCCAAATAGTTAATCCTGGTTACTGATGGTGTTTATTTTCCGGTAGGCAATTGGAGACATCCCCATTACTTTATTGAAAATCCTTGAAAAGTAATAAGGGTCTGAATAACCAATACTGGAAGCAATTACTTTGATCCGAAGGTCTGTCAAGGCTAAAAGCTGACAGGCCTTCTGTAATTTAAGTTGTATAAAATAATCGATTGCGGAGACCCCTGTTTTCTTCCTGAATAAATTTTGAAAATGGGAAACGGAATAAGAGAATTCCATAGCTAAATCTTCCACACTGAGTTTTTTAGCTAAGTTGGCTTTCATGTAATCAATAATTTTATCGGTTAATTCAGGGTTAGGCGTGGAAATTAACTCCGTGTTTTTCTTTGGAAAGAGAAAATTAGCGATAAAATAATATAAGGTTAAATTGGCATAAGTGAGGTTCTCCGCACTGTAGCCATTTTCCAGGCAATTGTACATGATGTTCCATAGCTTTAGTTTATGCTCATCAAAAGGGATGGTTTTAGGGCTGAAACAGTCACAGATGGAATCATTTAAGTCTGGTAATTTGCTTCCGGTAAAATGAACCCAGTAAATCGTCCAGGGATCAGCAGGGTCGGAGGAATACTGGACGTGCTCATCGGTTGCCGGGATAATAAAAAATTGATTTGGACTGACTTGATATTGCACTTTGCCAATACTAAATGACCCTTTGCCGTCTATACAATAGATGAGAATATTATCGGCGCAACCCTTAGGTCTATTCCGATAATGTCCTCCTGCTTTTGGGAAATAACCAATATGAGTGATGTATAATGAATTTAAGAAATTTAGGCGATCAGGATTATGTTCATATATGAATTTGGGTAAGCTAATTAGCTTTTCGCCATTAAAGCCGTCTTTTTTTTTAGCGATGATCATATCTGGTTGTGATTCAAAAAATATTTTGCTGAAAATAGTGAAATATTTCTTGAATCGTTGATCATTTGCAGGTTGTAAATTAGTAATTTCTTCTATATCCCAATTCTGCGCCACCACTTACGGCTAATGTGGTGCCGGTAATAAACCTGGCTTTATCTGAAAGTAAAAATACGCAGGCATCTGCGATGGCATCTCCTTCCGGGCAATACCCTAAGGGGTGGATGTCGTCCAGGTACTTTTCAATTGAACTGGAATTCGGTTGTTCCTGACTCCATTTGCGCAGCATAGGCGTCCATACACCGGCAGGCATCACTGCATTTACACGGATTTTATCTTTTGCGTAATCCAGTGCCATAGATTTGGTTAAAGCATTCATGCCTCCTTTTGTAGCGGTATAAGCGGCATGATTCTCCTGGCCAATGTCGCCAACAAGGCTACTGGTATTGAGGATACTGCCCTTGCTTTTTCGCAGGGCTTCATAACCGAAACGGGTAGTCAGTAAGACGCTTTTTAAGTTTACATTCATGAGGTTGTCCCATTCTTCGTCGCTGGTTTCGTGTAAAGGTTTGGAAGGACTGGCAATACCTGCATTGTTGTGGATCGCATCTATCCGGCCGTATTTATCCAGGGTTTGTTGTATTGCATCTGCCACCTGGGAGGCATTGGATACATCGCAGCTGATCCCCAGATTTTTTGAGGAACCTAGTAAGGATACGGCCTCGGTTACAGGGCCGGAAGGCCAGGCTGCGATCACCACAATAGCCCCTTCATTGACATAACTTTTTGCGCATTCGAGCCCAATGCCCATGGATCCTCCCGTTAGGAAAATCACTTTATCAGATAATAATTGCATGTGTTTCTGTGTACTTAATTTGTGTGGAATACTTCTTCCATAGGGCTCCATATTTCCTGCTTTGCTGCAGCTTCGGGTAATGGTTGCTGACAAGGGTCAGTTTCTTTCCACCAACGTTGTGTATTGGGGTCATCGGCCATCTTTTTCATATCCCCATCAAAATCTGAGCCCGTATATTCGAAATAACTGAACAGGTAGTATTTGTTGTTTATCTTGTGTAGATAAATGGAGTAATTCTCAATGTGACAGTCTTTTATTTTCTTCAAAACCTCCGGCCAGGCATGGGCATGCAAAGCTTTGTAATCGGTTAATTTATCCGCTTTTAAGCCGGTTACCGAAGCAAATCGCTTTACAGCAGGAGTTTTCTTTTCCATTTGGCAACTGCTGAGGAAAAGTCCCGACAGCAGTAGTACCATGATGATCTTTACTTTCATTTTTCTATCTGAATATATAATATAAAACACCCGTAACAGTTAGGAGCAGGGCAGAGAGGAATTTGTAATTTCCAACACCTTTCCATGCCGGACCTTTCAGTGGTTCCCATGGTGTTTTCCAATACAATCTGGAGCTTTCTGCAGTATGTTGGACAGGATATACATAAGAAAAAACAACCTGGATAATCACACAGGTAACGAACAGGTAAAAGGCCATCATCATGAATGGGATATGCCCGATCAATGATTCAGGGAAAACCTTGTTTAGGATAAATACAATGACGCCCAAAGCGGAGCCAATCCAGAGGGTCAGTTTGGCCGACACCGCAGAAGCACCTTTCCAGAAAACACCGAGTAAAAACACACAGGTAATTGGCGGTGCAATGTGCGCAATGATGTCATTGATTCCGCTGAAAATACTTTCATATCTATTGAGCAAGGGCAGTAAACCAAGCGAAAATACCAGGGCAATTCCGGCGGCAATTTTACCTACGCGGATCAGCTGTTTATCTGTGGCAGTAGGGCGGTAACGCTGATACATATCGTAACTGACCAGGGTAGATATGGAATTCAGCGCTCCCGAAACCTGACTCATCAATCCGGATAATAAAGCGGCAACCAGCACGCCCACCAATCCGGAAGGTAATAATTGGGTAATCATCAAAGTATAAATACCTTTTGAATTCACATTTCCCTGGTCGTCTAAACCCAGACTACTGATGTCCAGATGGCCTGATTTGGAAAGGGTGTAGGCAAATAATCCGGGTAATACAAAGATGAAAACCGGTAATAATTTAATAAAACCACAAAATAAAGGGCCAATTCGGGCATGATTCTCATCTTTAGCACCCAATACCCGCTGCACAATCGTTTGATCTGCACACCAATACCAAATGCCTAAAATCGGGTAACCTAAAAATATCATGTACCAGGGCATTCCACTGCTATCGCCATGAGGACGAAGCATAGAAAGCTTATCCATCTGGTTGTTTTCTTTAAGAACGGCAGTCATTGGTTCCCAGCCACCCATCTTTTGAAAAGCCGCATAGCTGATAATGAAAGCTCCGGCAAGCAGTACTACCGTTTGAATGGATTCTGTAACTACTACTGCTTTTAAGCCCCCAATAATGGTGTAAATCGCCGTAATGACGCAAATGACAATAATGCTGACGTACATATTTAGTCCGAAAAGTGTTTTCAGGACGATTCCTCCCGCAAGCATAGAAAAGGCAATATGAATAATGATTGCAGAGACTACAGAAATGATAGCCAGCCAATCCCGACTGGATCTGTCATAACGTTTTTCAAGGAAATCGGGTAGGGTGGCGACTCCGGATTTAATGTAAAAAGGAACAAAAAACAGCGAAAGCAAAATCAGTGTAAATGCAGCCATCCATTCAAAGTTCCCATTGAGTAAACCGGTGTCGAAACCGCTTTGCGCCAGACTAACCAAATGTACCGTAGAGATATTGGTGGCAAATAGTGCCAGGCCGATGGCAGGCCATTTCAAGGTTTTACCGGCCAGAAAATATTCGCCGGCGGCATTTGCTTTGTTCTTCCGGCGGTGACTGATTCCGGCCCAGAGACCTACCGCCAGAATACCTAGAATATATAAAATGCTGATGCCTAAATCGAGGGAGTTTAACATGTCATTTTCCGGATTAACGTAAAGAAATTAAATCGCAACTGCTTCCAGGCTCCATTGGCGTCTGATAGACACCGCCTTCAATTTTGACAGGATGGACAAAATGTTGCTGTAAATGCGGAATATGCTCCAGAAATAAGGCCTCATGCCCCATAGAAATGTGGTTAAACAAAACCAGATGTTGGTGCAATTGCCCCATATCACCTACATGTGGAACCACAGGAATATTGAATTTACGACACAATAAACTGACCGTAATAAACTCACTCACGCCACCCACACGAACGGCATCCACCTGCATGAAACCAGCAGATCCGGTTTGTAGATAATTCTTGAAAATAATGCGGTTAGGCACATGTTCTCCCAAAGCAAGTTTGGTAGGGGCAATAGCCTTTGCCAAAGTCGCATGGGCCAGTACATCATCCGGATGGGTGGGTTCCTCGATCCAGTAAGGGTTCATGTGTTGTAACTCTTTGCAAATCTTAATCGCCTGTGGTAAAGTCCATTGCTGGTTCGCATCCAGCATCACTTTGATATCTGCTCCGGCTACCTCGCGAACGATATGTGCCCTGCGAATATCACGTTCCGGGTCTGTACTACCCACTTTTAGCTTCATGGCGGTAAAGCCTTCCGCTACTGCTTTTTTACAGTTTTCA
Source organism: Pedobacter gandavensis (assembly GCF_032677645.1). Taxonomy (GTDB): domain Bacteria; phylum Bacteroidota; class Bacteroidia; order Sphingobacteriales; family Sphingobacteriaceae; genus Pedobacter; species Pedobacter gandavensis_A. The sequence continues at coordinate 121,309 of NZ_JAVTSB010000014.1, forward strand.
CGCACTTTTTCGTCCGGGTAATTAAACCAGCCAATAGAAGTATCGTATCCCGGATATCCGGATTCCAGAATCGGAAGGCGCTCAGACTTGCTGTTGATATTGCTCTGCAATAAAGCCAGAGCCTGTTCCCGTGTCAGTTCATCTTCCAGGTAGGAGAGGTCCAGGGTATTCAGGATCTCCTGCGCCGTTAAATCGGTTAGTAGTTTCCATAAAGGAACCCCTCTTTTTTTTGCCCATAAATCATAACAGGCATTGGTTACGGAGGCTAATGCCAGATGAACTACACCTTTATGTGGACCCAGCCAGCGGAACTGTTGCTCATTAGAAAACTGATGAAAAACAGCACCAAAATCAGCCATCAATTCTTCAATATCTTTTCCTTTGAGTTGTTCTGCATAAAAAGCTGCGGCTTTACAAACCAGGTCATTTCCTTCGCCCAGGGTAAAAGCAAAACCGGTACCGATATGGCCACTGTCGTCTATTAAATTGGTTACGGCATAAGAATAAATCGGGTCACGGTGAATGGCATCACTACCAGCACCTTTGCCCAAAGGGAATCGCGCGTCGTTAATTTGTATTTTAGTAATCATGGTTCTGGTTTAGGAAATGACAGGTAATTCTTCTGCGTTTGTATTGAGCTCCAATACAATCACTGAATCGTCTGCATTCGGAAGTTGTTCAGGTAACTGAAGGGTAATGCTTCCATCAGCATCCTGACGGTGGGTAATTTTGCTGCCCTTTAGTAAATAAGCTTTGTTAATTTGCACTCCTTTTAATGCCGGAAGGATTAAATCAGCAGATTTTCTTTCAAAAACATGGATATAGAGTTTGTTGCCTTTACGTGTAGCAGCAAAAACTTCATTCGGTTTAAAAGGGCCTCCTTTAGTGCCGTAAACACTTTCGCCATAGATTTTTAACCAGTCTCCCATTTCTTTAAGTCTGTTGACCTGGCGTTGTTCGATTCTGCCATCAGCCATTGGACCTACATTAAATAATAGATTTCCATTTCCTCCGGAGGTTTTAGCCAAAGTCTGAATACATTCTTTTAATGTTTTTAGCTTGTCATTTGGTTTCCAGGCCCATTGTTGACAAATGGTCATGCAGGTTTCCCATGGATTTTCCATGTTCAGTTCTCCGATTTTTTGCTCCGGAGTAGCATAATCTCCTAGAATTTCAGGCCCTAATTTTGGGTGACTACCAGGTTGACCTCCGCCAATTCTATTGTTTATAATCACATTAGGATCTAATGTTTTAAGGTAGCTGTAAATATCTGCCCCATACTCGTTTTTCCATGGACTTTCCCAATTGCCATCAAACCAAAGCATGTAAGGGTGATATTTGGTGACAATTTCCTGTAGCTGGTTTTTCATAGTCGTCACAAATTTGCCCATATCTGCTTTTGGATTCGGGTTCTTTCCATCGGGTAAGTTGATCGGGTAATTCGGATCATGCCAGTCTAAGACCGTAAAGTAAACGCAAAATTTAATATCATACTTTTTACAGGCTTTAGCCAACTCACCAACAATGTCTTTTTTGTAAGGAGAATTCATGATGTTATAGTCCGAAAATTTGGTTGGCCACAAACAAAAACCATCGTGGTGTTTAGCCGTGATCGTCAGGTATTTCATCCCTGCATCTTTAGCCGTTTTTACCCAGGTTTCTGCATTAAATAAAACCGGATTAAACTCTTTATATAAATTATCATATTCCGCTACCGGAACACCTCCACCTCTGCTCCAGCCAATCTCTGTGCCGCGCAAAGCCACCGGTCCCCAGTGAATGAACATGCCAAAGCGCTGGTCCATGAAGTCGTTTAAAACTGCTTTTGGTGTTTTTATAGCCGGATTAATGGCTTCGGTTTGTGCATTGCTTTGATAAAATAAGGAAAGCAATAGCAGTAGGTTAAAAAAATACTTCATGGTGGTTCGGTTTGTATTTGGTTACAGAAATACTAAAGTATTGCCTTTATTCCTGAGGAACAATGAATTATTCTTTGTTTTTGATGGATTATTGTACGATGTTTTCTGTGGCGTTATTTAGTGCTTTCAGCATTCCTTTTATAACGATAATTTAACATAAGCTTAATAGGAAATAGGATTCTATTTTCTAAAAATAAGTTTAGTTTTGCTAAACAATGTTTAGTAGTATTGTACATTGAACGGAACAATTGTGTCCCAATCTAATTTTAATATGGAAGAAAATAAAATAGCAATGGTGGTTTTTGATATGGCAGGAACCACAGTGAACGAAGACAATCTGGTTTACAAAACGCTTAGAAATGCCATCAACGATGCTGGTTTCGACTTTAGTCTTGATGAAGTACTTGCCAAGGCTGCTGGTAAAGAAAAAAGACAGGCCATTCGCTCTGTTCTTTCAACTTATGCAGGAGTTACTGATGAAGAAATGATCGCTAAGATCTATGATGAATTTATCGTTACCCTTACCGAGGCCTATGCCAGAGAAGAACTTTTTCCTCAACCAAATGCCACGGACATCTTTTCGGCACTTAGAGAAAGGAAAATACTAGCTGTGCTCAACACCGGATATGACCGAGCTACGGCAAGTTCAATTATTGAAAAACTTGGATGGAAAGAAGGGGTAGAATTCGATGCATTGGTTACTGCTTCTGACGTTTCGGGCAACAGACCTGATCCGGATATGATTGAGTTTGCGATGAAACAATTCAATATCACAGATAGCCGTACGGTAGTTAAGGTTGGAGATTCAACAATTGATATCGAAGAGGGGCAAAATGCCGGCTGCGGACTTAGCATTGGCATCACCACAGGCGCACATACTGCCAGTCAACTTCAAACGGCTAATCCGGATCAAATTATCAATAACCTGATGGAGCTCCTGCCACTAATCGACAAATAGGAAAGGCGCTCCGGTCAACAAAGCATATCTTAAAAGAACGTTAATGAAAGCAAAACTTATGGTTTTTGTTGGACAAGGGCAACCAATGTCTTTACAGGAACAGACCATCCCTGATTTAAAATCAGGCGAGGTATTGGTTAAAAATCTCTATACTTCTATCTGTGGGAGCGACCTGCATACTTATTGTGGGTTGCGCCAGGAAAAGGTGCCTACGGTTTTGGGCCATGAGATTGTTGGAGAAATCATGGCATTTGCTGAGGATCACCAGCAAAGGGATCATCTGGGAAATCAGTTGAATCCGGGAGATAGGGTCACCTGGAGTATCTTTTCTTCAGATCCTGATTCTCCGATGTCAAAAGAAGGAATGCCTCAAAAAGGAGAGCGGCTTTTTAAATATGGCCATGCGCAGGTTACCGCTGAGGATGCACTCCATGGTGGATTATCCACCCATTGTATCCTTAAACCGGGTACCGCTGTTCTTGGGATTTCAAAAGAAGTTCCTTTGCCTGTTGCAGCCATCATCAACTGTGCAGTAGCAACAGTTGCCGGTGCTTTAAGACTTGCGGGCAGCCTAAAGGAGAAAACAATCCTCATTACAGGTGCTGGATTACTGGGTATGGTTTGCGCAGCAATGTGCAAAGATGCCGGCGCTAAATTTATTCATGTGGCAGATATCAATGCGCAACGTCTCGAACAAGCGCTAGGCTTTGGTGCAAGCGAGACTCATTTATTAACAGATGCTGCGGTTAAACTACCCGGAGGAATTGATGTTGCATTCGACATGAGCGGTTCAGCTGATGCTATGGAAAATGGCCTGGCTAGCCTGGCAACCGGGGGAACAGCCATATGGATCGGGGCAGTATTTAACACCCGAAAAGTGCAGGTTGATGCAGAATCTGTAGTCCGCAGATTGATTACCATCAAAGGCCTGCATAATTACAATTTTGAAGACTTTGTCTACGCGGTAGACTTTATCAATAGAAATCATCAGGTTTTTCCTTTTGAAAAAGTAGTCTCTAAAGAATTTAGTCTTTTAGCTACGAATGAAGCTTTTCAATATGCTGTAGCGCATAAACCACTGCGTGTAGGTATCAATCTAAACCAACAAACAGACCAAACCAATGGATAGAAAATTTAGGGCACAGCAATGGAAAATGCTGCTGGTTACCATGTTCTGCTATTTATTTTTCTATACTGGCAGACATAATTTCGGTTGGGCAGCCATGGGAATGGCTGCGGATTTAAAAATCCCATATACCACTATTGGCTGGATTAGTTTCTCCATGCTGATCGGCTATTCCTTAGGTCAGCTGATCAATGGAAACCTGGCCGATCGTTTTAGCGCAAGGCTGATGGTAACCCTGGGTGCCTATTTATCTATCCTGACAAATATAGCGATTAGCTTTTCCAGCAGCCCTACCATGATCATGATACTCTGGGCATGCAATGGTTATTTTCAGTCGATGGCCTGGGCACCAGGTGCAAAGCTGATCAATAACTGGTGGAACGAAAGAGAACGTGGAAAGGCCTTTGGCTTCTATACCATGGCGGCCGGAATGTCATCCATGGTAACCTACCTGATCTCTATTGTGCTGTTGCAGCAAGGATATGAATGGCGTATGCTTTTTAGATTACCCGTGCTTTTACTGCTGATTTCTGCTACTGTATTTTTGATCCTCGCAAGAGATAAACCCCTTACAAAAACAGATCCTTCTGTACCCCTGATACCTGCCATTGGCTGGAAAGATCAGTATCGCATTGTATTGCGCAATAAAAAGTTCATGATCGCCTGTCTGGGCTTTGGATTTGAAAGTATGGCCCGCTATGGACTTATTTTCTGGGTCCCGGTTCATTATCTGGGTAATAACTGGAAAGACAATCCCGGAAACTTATGGGTCACCTTTTTATTACCAGTAGGAATGGCTGCGGGTGCCCTTACCTTTGGTATGCTTTCGGACAGCCTGTTCAAAAAGGACCGGATCAAGGCCATTGCTTTTGGAATGACGGTCAGTGCAGTAATTGCAGTGCTGGTCTATATTTCTCCAATCCATAACCTTTGGTTAGGCGGCGGACTGATGTTGCTGGCTGGTTTTTTTGTCTATGGCCCACAAGCCTGTTTCTGGCCCTTAAGTCCGGATCTTCTTGGAAGCAGTCTTACGGGTACCGGAATAGGTTTTATGAACATGACAGGTTATCTTTTTGCTGCTTTTGGTGAACCCCTGCTCGGTTATGCAATTGATGTTACCGGGGATACCAATAGTATTTTTATTGTGATTGCTGTCTTGTGTTTGTTTTCGGCACTAAGTGTGGCTGCGGTGAGACGTGTTAGCGTATCAAAACGTGTTGCCCTCGCAGATTAAACCAGATCAGTATCATATTCTGAGGAATTTTAACTAAAATTAAAAATGGAAAAGAAGTCTAAAGTAGAGGAAACCAACACCATTGGTCGTAGAAGTTTTATAGGGGGCGGGATAATTGCCGGGATAGCGATTGCAATCCCTTCAACTGTTGCTGCGATGATGCAAAACATAGCTAAGTCTGTGAGCATAGGTGTAATCACCGATTTACACCATGATCTCATGCCTGATGGAATGGAAAGACTCCATACATTTTTAAGTCATATGGAAAAAACAAAGCCAGATGCACTCTTGCAAATGGGCGACTTCGCATTTCCATCCCTAAAGAATAAACCGGTAGTTGATCGTTTTAATGGCGCACATGAAACCCGGATGCATGTGCTTGGCAATCATGATACTGATGCCGGACATACCACACAGCAATGCCTGGATTTATGGGAAATGCCAGCTCCATATTATACAAAAACAATCGGCGGTATTTCCTTTATTATTTTGAATGGCAATGAAAAGGGATCTCCAAAACAAAATGGTTATCCTTCTTTTATTGGGGAAAAACAAGTCAGCTGGCTTAAACAAACGCTGGAAGAACTGAAAGGCCCCGTAATTATCGTTTCGCACCAACCACTCGCGGGAGCTTTTGCGGTTGATAATGCAGCGGAAATTCAAGAAATACTTAGCCAGTTCTCAGATAAAATTTTACTGGCCATTAACGGGCATACCCATCTGGATCAGTTAGTCACAAAAAACAACATCAATTACCTTCATATTAACTCTGCATCTTATTTTTGGGTTGGTGATCAATACCTCAACAAAAACTTTCCGGATGATGTGCTCAAAAAACATCCGATTCTGACGCAAACCTGTCCTTATGAGTCTTCCTTATTTGCAACATTGATCGTGGACCCGGTCAGGATGACGGTTCGCCTGGAGGGTACAAACAGTTCCTGGATGGGGAAATCACCGGCAGAATTGGGTTATAAGGATGAGGAAATCTTAATTGCAGGAAAAGACATCGCTCCCCGAATCAGCAACCGGAAATTAAGTAGAAAGTAGGTTCGCTTTAAAGAACAGTTAAGAGTTAAAATAATAAGTAATAAACACCAACAGAAACAGCCTGTATCGTCAATGATGATACAGGCTGTTTTTGTTGGTGCTCCATACAGATTAAGGATGTTTGTTTAAGTTTATAGGTTGTGAATTAATCTTGATAGTTACTTTAAGTTTATTTTTGTGTAAAATAAAGTCTGTATTATTATTTTTATTATCATTGTTTATAGTAATATTCGCTATTGTGTAATTTCCGCTGAGGTGTCTGGTTCAGTAGGTTTTAATTTACATATAAAAAAAGTAAACCTATAAGTTGATTCATGAGAATTATTTCTATATTTGTTGTGTGTAAAGAAACGTTATATGCAGTCCGGTTTAATGGCTCCGAAGTTGACGAATTTTCGAGAATATTTGATTAGTGGAATGATGTTGAATATTTATATGATTTCTTTCAGGAGAATATAAAAGATTTGCATTGTGCTTTTTACGCTGGTCATACCGGGGAGTTGTCTATTGATGAGGCAGTTAAGTTCACTTTGAATGAAGCTGCGCAGCTCGAGAGTCGGCTTAGAGATGTCGCAGAACGGATTAGAGAAGGAGATAGTTTACAGAATTATTTTAAACCTTTAAATAATCAGGATTATAAGCAAGTACCATTTCAGAAAAACAAGGTAGTTGGATTAAAGAGACGCAGTTGGCTGAGAATTTATGCAATCAGAATATCCGCAACTTGTTATGTAATTAGTGGCGGCGCAATAAAATTAACACCAACAATGAACAATCGTTTTCATTTATTAAAGGAACTCAGTAAACTGGAAATGACCAAAGCGTACTTAAAAGAAAGCGGGATATTAGATGAAGATGATTTTGAACTCTTAGAATTATAAATATGGCAGTAGAAAACTTAATTGAGAAGCTTGAAGCGATAGTTTCAAAGGAAAAACCAACCTGGCATGAAAATGCAAAGTTTAGGGGTGATCAAGGTGATTGGTTGAAAAAATCACAGGCAATAGCGATAAAAGTTAATGGTATTATTCGCGAAAAGGGCATAACCCAAAAGAATCTTGCAACCTTGTTAAAGGTGTCACCTCAACAGGTAAGTAAAATTCTCAAAGGCCAGGAAAATCTAACTTTGGAGACGATTAGCCGGTTAGAAAATGCGCTTGGTACTTCTTTGATCACAGTTATTGAAAGTTCAGCGCGTATGCCCTCTGAAGGTAGTTACCTGTTGTATAAGTAATCGTTGATATGGACCTATTGTAAAACACACTTATTTTGTGTTAAGAATTAATTCTTTGAGTTCAGGTTCAATGAATCCGATACCTTATTTCAACGTGTCAATTTTAACAGTATAGGTTGAGGAGTCCAGTTTATTTGGAACAGCAATAAAATGAGCACAATTTTCTTTTGAAATAGAAACAAATCCAGCACCAGTGTTCATTAGTCTTCCTAAATTCAAAGGGACCAGGCTTAATTCGCCATAAGCAACAACTTTATGTTGTTTTAAGACAATTAACTGGAGATGGTCATCTCCGGTGCTACTTGCCAAAATTTCACTTTTTATAGTCGAAATGTTTTCTGCCTTTATTTTATCTATTTGACTTTCCATGGTATACGGTGGGATGATCAGGATCGAATCCCAGTCTACATTAATAATTTTACAAAAATTAATAGCCTGGAGGCCATTCTTTGAGTTTTTAGTGATACCTGCAGCTTTTACGTTGTCATCGAAGTTGATCACCGCAATTTTTTCGGGCTGTTTACAGGTAGCAAGTTGCAGCACGGTTAACAAAGCTATAGCTGTAAATTTAACAGAATTCATGCCTGGTGATTTATAAGGAATTTAGGTTTCAATATACTGAAACTTATTTACCTAATCCAGATTTTATTATAGTGTATTTTATCATTTATAATACGCAAACGGTTGCGTTTCGATAGGATTTGTAATCATAGTTATTTATAATTAGCATTGGGTCTAAGAAGCAATAAAAGCTAATACAGCTATCAAACCTAAACCAACCAAATCCTATGAATGAGAATTTATCAAAAGGAAACAGAAGGAATTTCCTAAAGGGCGGACTTGTCCTTGGTGGACTCACCTTATTAAACCCGGAAAGGGCGATTTCAAGTCCTTTAAATGATCAGTCTGAGGAGTTTAAAATTATTACCGGACCATATTTACAGACTAACTTTGGCAATAGTCTTTCCATCTTATGGATTACCAGTAAAGACAGTTCCAGTTGGGTGGAATATGGCTTATCTCCCGATCAGCTGGATAAAAAAGCCTACGGTAAAAGTGAGCTGGGTTTTAAACCCGCAGGACGCTTAAACTGTGTTAAACTGGAAAATCTAAAACCAGGAACAAGCTATCATTATAAAATTGTCTCGAAGGAAATCAAAGATTTTCAACCCTACAAAATGACTTATGGGGAGACCATTTCCGGCAATACCGAAAGTTTCTTAAATACCGATCCTGCGAAAGCCGAAGTTTCCTTCCTGATGTTGAATGACCTCCATGACCGGCCAAAATCTATCGCTCATCTTTTGGATCTGGATAAGGGAAATAAACGTGATTTTATTTTCTTTAACGGGGATATTTTCGACTACCAAAATGATGAGCAGCAGATCATAAATAATATGCTGCAACCCTGTGTAGACTACTTTGCCAGCAGTACTCCTTTTGTATATGTGCGTGGAAATCATGAAACCAGAGGTAAATTTGCACGTGATTTTCCTGCCTATTTTGACCATGTCGGGAATACCGCATTCACACTGGGACCTGTTCGTTTTGTGATCCTGGATACCGGTGAAGATAAAGAAGATTCACATCCCGTATATGCAGGTATTGTAGATTTTGATCAATACAGAGAAGCGCAAGCGGTATGGCTTGAAAAGGAAATTAGCCGGAAGGAATTTAAAAATGCGGCTTTCCGTGTCGTAATGATGCACATTCCTCCACGTTATTCTGGAGATGCTCATGGATCTGTTCATTGTACCCAACTATTTGAACCGATCATGAATCGTGGAAAAGTAGACCTGGTGTTAAGCGGGCATACCCATAGATATAAAGTTCATCAGCCGGATAAAAAACTGAACAACTATCCCATCATTATTGGGGGTGGACCAAAGGATGGTTCCCGGACCCTGACAAAGATTAAAGCGACTAACAAGCAAATAGAAGTCAGTATGCTGGATGATTCCGGTAAGGAAGTGGGCAGCTATCTCGTGGTTAAGCGATAAAATAACGCTACTATTTCTGTATAACGAATTTCCTTCCAATGTCAGCAGCTCGTTAAGGAGGAACTCCAGAAGAGGTTTCAAATTTGTAACCTCTTTTGCTCGTTTTGCTGTGATTTGCTAGGGCTCTGTTGGGCAAAATTGCCTGAAAACGCTGAATAAAGGCTGTCCTGGGTTTCTGTAGGGTTGCTAAAAATATTAGCAACTTTATGGTAAATTCATAGGATATATTCTGGTTTCTCTGTATCTTGGTTATCAGTCAATTCAGACCAATTAACCAGAATATCATGGCAATATGCAAAGTTGGCCCTTTTGGGCACCCTTCGGGGAAAATAGGAAATACAGTTTTCTATATGTTAAAAGGACAGGCGGTGTGCCGTTCTAACGGTAAACTGGGTAAAGTGAGTCTAAAACAAAAGGCTAATCGTCAGGAAATGTCGGTAACGATGGAACTGCTGAAACCCCTGAAGGATTTTATCAATGTGAGTTTTAAGCTGGAGTCAGAAGGTACGGTTAAAAATCCGCACAATCTGGCGACTTCTTACAACAAGAAACAGGCTTTAACCGGCGAATACCCCAATATTAAGGTCGATTACAACAAAGTTGTGCTGAGTAGGGGAACACTGGAAATGGCAACAGATTTGAGCGTCAGTAAAGGAAGGGATGGCCTTAATTTAACCTGGGATCCTGGTATTTCGGATAATGGCGGCAGCGATGATATCCTGCTGGTCGCGGTTAGTCACCCGGCGAAAAAACGCGCTAGTACCTTTCTTAATGCGGGGAAAAGGGAAGATGGGCGCTGTTTTATCCCATTGGATAAAGACTGGATGATGGGGCAGCAAATGGAGGTTTACCTTTGTTTTAAATCTGCCAATGAAGAATTAATCTCGGATAGTTTTTATGTGGGAAATTTGAATGGCGTTCCGGATAGCCAGGAGGAAAGAACAGAAAAAGCGAAGTATCAGGCTGTTAAAACCCGTTTTGATCAGGTTGCTGTGGATTACGAGAAGAAAAGAATGGACTACGCGGAGGGAGTCATCGGAACCAAAGCTTTCCGCTGCCTGGAAAAAGAATATCAGGTATTGAGAGACAAACTGGAACACCTGCCAGGGAAGCCTTTCTGAAATTAGAAGAATATGCTTAGGTTAAAATATAAAAAAACAGCGTGACAATCGGTTTAATGGTCGTACCGCAATAGGTAAGTGCCGCTCTTAAATGCGAAAACAAACGTTTGTGTTGAATTATTTATTCCATATGATTTTGAAAAACAAGATGCTTTCATATTAATTAAATTATTTGTTTAAATTAAACCAGCGATTTCTTCCTGTAATAACGCTTAATTCAATATTCTGAGGAAATAAATCATTTTGAACCTGCTTTAAAAAAAATGCAAACGTTTGTGTAAAATCAGAATGCTGATTTTTCTTTTAAATATGGTTGGTAGCGTAATATTAACTATACAACCAAACCAACCAAAACCAAATATTATGGAGATCAAATGGCATTTAAATGCTTTTGGATATAAAACCTTTGGACTACATCCAATGTTAGTTGTTTTTTTCAAAGTCCTTTCGGATCAAAAAAGGTTTAAAGACAAATCATGAAAAGAATTTCAGGTCTCCTTTTTTATACTATCCTTTTGGGAATAGGAATGGAAGGTTTTGCACAGTCGAACAAAAACACCTTATGGTATAAACAGCCTGCCAGCACCTGGTATGAAGCATTACCTATCGGAAACGGCCGCCTGGGTGCCATGGTTTTCGGGAATCCAATACAGGAAGTTTTACAGCTGAATGAAGAAAGCATCTGGGCCGGAGCTAAAGTGAATGCGAATAACCCAAAAGCGCTGCAATATCTGCCTCAAATTCAACAGGCAATTTTCAATAATAAATTTAAAGAGGCAGATAGTTTAGCCAATTTGTATATGGTGGGAACACCGGCACGTGTGCGTTCTTACCAACCTTTGGGTGATTTAAAGCTGGATTTTCAATGGGAAGCCAAACCAGAAAATTATAGTCGTTCTTTAAACATACAAACTGGTATTTCTACTACAGCATACCACATCAATGGGAACCGGATTTTACAGCAAGTATTTGTTTCAGCTCCTGATAACTGCATTTTCTATCGCATTGAAGGCAGTAAAAAAGCACTGATCAATGCCGCTATTTCTTTAAGTCGGGAGAGAGATGTGAAAGTGAAAGCCTTTCCGGATGGACATATTGAATTGGAAGGTCAGATCATAGATGAAGTTGACCCAAAAAAAGGAACCAGAGGTCCGGCAGGAGCGCATATGAAATTTGCCGCTGAAGCCAGGTTGAAACTTCAAAAAGGGACTTTCGAAGTAAAAGGGAATATCCTGATGATTCATAATGCAGAGTCAGTGGAAATTGTGCTGACCGGCGCAACCGATTATTCCCTGGCTAAACTGGATTACGACCGGGCCATTAGTCCGATTGCATCCTGTAAAGCGATACTGAACAAAGTAAAAGATACCAAAATTGTCGCGTTTTTCAAGCGACATACCAGCGAACATCAGGCCATGTTTGATCGGGTAAGTCTGGATTTTGGCGCAGATTCCTTAGCGAAATACCCTACAGATGTGCGGCTAAACCGGATGAAGCAAGGAAAAACGGATAATGGCCTGATCGCGCTGTATTTTCAGTACGGACGTTACTTATTGATGGGTTCTTCCCGTAAACCAGGCGTATTACCAGCTAACTTACAAGGAATCTGGAATAAAGACCTGAATGCGCCATGGAGTTCTGATTTCCACACCAATATCAATTTACAAATGAATTACTGGCCTGCGGAAATTTGCAACCTTTCGGAAACGAGCGAGGTGCTTGCTAATTTTATGCAGCAAATTACCATCCCCGGAACGGTGACTGCAAAAGAAACCTATGGTACCAAAGGCTGGACCATGCACCACCTTACGGATGCTTTTGGCCGCACAAGTATTTGCGATGGTACCTGGGGAATGACGCCAACCAATGGCGCCTGGATTACTTTCCCCGTTTATGAACATTACTTATTTACAGGAGACAAGGAATACCTTCGGACTACCGCTTATCCCATATTAAAAGGGGCTTGTCAATTCTTAATGGGCTTTCTGATTCCATCGCCGGAAGGTTACCTGGTGACCAATCCTTCTACTTCGCCTGAGAATAAATTCAGACTGCCAAACAGCAAGGAAACGTCAACACTTACTTACGCGGCAACCATCGATATTCAAACAGTCAATGCGGCTTTTGATTATTGTGCGGAGGCAGCAGCTGTTCTTGGAGTTGATGCAGATTTTATTGCCGACATCAGAGCTACTCAAAAGAAACTTCCTCCGGTAAAAATCTCTGCTAACGGAACCATCCAGGAATGGATCAAAGATTATGAGGAAACGGAAATAGGTCATCGCCACATGTCTCATCTTTTGGGTTTGTATCCATTAAGTCAGATCAATCCGGAAACACCTGAGTTTTTTGAGGCGGCTAAAAAAACGATCAGCCGCCGTTTGTCTCAAAAAGGAGGAGGGACAGGTTGGAGCCGTGCCTGGATTATTAATTTCTATGCCCGCTTACTCGATGGCGATAAAGCGTATGAAAGCATCAATTTATTATTGAGTAAATCCACCTTGAACAACTTGTTTGATACGCATCCTCCTTTTCAGATAGATGGTAATTTTGGCGGTACAGCAGGAATTGCAGAAATGCTTTTACAAAGTACCAACGGAACCATTCGCCTGTTGCCTGCATTACCAAATGCTTTACCCGATGGCCAGATGAAAGGCCTGGTTGGACGAGGAGGCTTTGAGGTTGCAATCGACTGGAAAAATGGAGAACTGATCAAGGCGACAGTTTTATCTAAGCTGGGTAATCCTTTAAGGGTTAGTTATAAGGGTAAAATTGTGGACGTTAAGACCGCTAAAGGCGGAAAGTATGCTTTGTCAAAAGATCTTACCCTTGTGAAATTGTAAGCCGGAAAATACCGGTCATACCTAAACCAAATTAAATAACAACACATGAAAAAGTGGCTTACCTTATTGTGCCTTTCCCTGGGCTCCTCAGGAGTTTTTGCACAGTCAAAATTGCTTTGGGAAATAGGCGTTAAGGATAATTCAGGCAAAGAATTTGCCTTAGCTCCAGGTCATAATTACCAGTCATTTATACAGCAGTTTGGTGGCGAAAACCTGGTTTATTCCGTCGGTTATGCTAAACCGGATAAACACTGGGCTTATGTATTACCAGGCGCTTTAGACAGCTGGGCCGGTGGCGGATATTGGGCCGGTTTTTACCCCAGACATTTCCCCCGGATCTTGTTTAACCTGGACAAAGCTTCGGCCAGATCCGGCTATACATTTATGGTCAATTTTGCGGATGCAAACGCGAAAGAAGGGACGGTTTTCAGGATCGATATCAATGGCCATCAACAGAAAATCGCGCTTAAAGCAGGGAGCGGAAAGGGAATTAATGGCGATTATAGTTCGGCAAAAGCCCAAAGTATAAAAGTCGATGTTCCGGCTTCCTGGATTAAAGAAGGGATGAATACCATTCAGATGGCCAACGTAAAAGGCTCCTGGGCTATATTTGATAACCTCGGATTTTATGGCGCGCCATCACAAAGCATCCGCAAAGGGACCAGCTCCGTAATTGCCGCTGTAAATCCGGCAGGCTTTGAAATCGTAAAAGACCGTAAAAGAATCCAGCCCTTGCTGATTGATATTCAACAAATGGACCATGATCAGGAATTGAAAATCCTGCTGGATGGGGTAGTTGTTTCTAAAAAACTGGTAGAAGCGGGGCATAGCATCTTAGAAATTCCAATGCCTGCGGTAATTCAGGATAAATCTGCGCTTGTGAAAGTGATCTCCGCTAATCAGGTGATTTATTCCGGCAAAGTAAAGCGCTCAAAACAGCATTTACAGACACCTTCTGATTACGTGGATTTGCTAATGGGCACAGGGAATTCCAGGTGGATGTTTAAACCAGGACCTTCTTTGCCTTTCAGTATGGTGCAGATTGCGCCAGATAACCAGGACGAAATCTGGAAAGCCGGATATGAATATACGGTAGATAATATTATGGGCTTCAGTCATTTTTCAGACTGGACGATGTCTGGCTTGTTGTTGATGCCAACTGGTGGTCCAGTCCAGGTAAATCCCGGAACGGAAGACAATCCGGATAGCGGATACCGGTCGCGGATTGATAAAAGCACAGAATCTGCTAAAGTGGGTAAATACAGCGTATTCCTAACGGATACGAAGATCAATGCCGAGATTTCAGCCACCAGACATGCGGCAATTCAACGCTATACTTTTCCGAAAATGGATACTGCCCGTGTTATGGTAGACCTGTTTACACCGGCAGAATATCCTCAGAATTTAGTAAGTGCCGTAGTCACTAAAGTGAGCAATCAAAAGATCGAAGGCCATGCAACTTACTACAACGCATTTACCGGTTATTCCCTGCAACAACAATACACCGTATATTTTGTGCTCGAATTTGACAAGCCTTTTAAAAGTATGGGCGGATGGGTAAATGATGAAGTTGTACCTGTGAAATCCTATATCGGAAACTGGAACAGGAATCATGATTTTAAAACCAAACCTTCAATTACCCATGATATCGACAGCTTAAGCGGAAAAGGCGATGCGGGTGTGTTTTTAAATTTCACAACCAAAGCAGGAGAACAAATTCAGGTTCGTTCCGGAGTTTCCCTGGTGGATCTGGCAGGTGCCAGAAATAACCTGGACACCGAACTTAGCAAACCCTTTGGATGGAACTTTGAAAAAGTGGTGACTAATGCAAGAAACATCTGGGACGAATATCTGGGTAGAATCGAGATCGAAACCGATGATTACCTCCAGAAAAAGAAGTTCTATACCAATTTATACCGCGCCCTTGGTGCAAAAGCTATCTGGAGCGATGTAGATGGTAGGTATGTAGATGAAAAGGAAAAGATCAAAAAACTGGAGCTTCCCGGAGATGTCATCGTAAGTGGTGAATACTGGAATACGTTCTGGAACAACCAGCAGCTTTTTAACCTGGTAGCCCCGGAAATGTCTTCAAAATGGGCACGTTCTGCGATTTCACTGTATAAAAACAGTGGCTGGTTTAATACCGATCCGGCAGGAATCGAACATAGTGGCGTTATGGTGGCCATGCATTTAGCCTCGCAAATTCAAAGCACCTGGCAAAGTGGTATCCGTGATTTTGATTTGGATACGGCCTATGCCGGCTTAAAGAAAATGATGACAACCAGCCCTCAGAAATATGAAGGAGGGGGAACAGTGGGAGTGGAGGATATCGAGTCTTATATGAAATATGGTTATATCCCTCAGCACATGGGTGAGGTATCCAATACTTTAGAATATGCTTTTGACGACTGGACCGTCTCACAAATGGCTTTAAGTCTGAATAAAACAGAAGACTATAAATACTTCCTGAAAAGATCTGAAAGCTGGAAAAACCTGATGGATACCAATACCGGTTTCATCAGACCCAAAGATAAAGCAGGCAAATGGATAGAACCTTTTGATCCCTTTCACACCCCTGGTTTTGTTGAAGGAAATGCCTTCAATTATACCTGGTTTGTACCCCATGATCCGGAAGCTTTAATCTCCATGATGGGTAAAGACCGTTTTGTAGAGCGGCTGAATTCGGCTATGGAAAAATCAGCGGTTGCCAATTTTAATGCTGCCGGTGATAATTTCTCCCTGTTCCCTGTAAATCACGGAAATCAGCCGACCATGCAGGTTTCTTACCTGTTTAACTGGGCAAAACAGCCTTGGTTAACGCAGAAATGGGCCAGAGCAATTCAAGAACAGTATTATGGTACCACGGCTTATGATGCTTATCTGGGTGATGAGGATTTGGGGCAAATGAGTAGCTGGTTCATCATGAGTGTATTAGGTCTTTTCCAGATGGATGGTGGCACTACGGTCAATCCTTCTTATGAACTCGGTAGTCCGAGATATCCTAAAGTTCGCATCAAATTAGACCATAAATACAATAGAGGTGCTGAATTTATCATTGAAGCGGAGAATGCTTCCAAAAACAACAAGTACATACAATCCGCAACACTAAATGGAAAACCGGTAACAGGCTTTAGAATCCTTCAATCTGAAGTATTAAAAGGAGGAAAGTTAAAGTTAACCATGGGATCTCAACCAAAAAAATAAGATATGAAAGTTTTTTCCGCAGTACTACTCATTCCCTTGCTGACATTGTCAGTTTTTGCGCAATCACCAACCTATAAAAACACCTGGACAAAAGCACCGCTTAAAGTCCCATATGACGTGTCTGTAGATGCGCCGCTAATGGGAAATGGAGACCTGACCATGAGTTTGGGTTATAAAAATAACAACCTGTCTTTTTACCTTTCTAAGAATGATTTTTGGCGCTTACGTTCCAAAGCAGACGGTTTATCCGGCCCCCGGGTAGTCGGTATTCTGGGTTTAAAAATTGAAGGTATGGAAGCCGCTGCTTTCTCCGCGGAGCAATTGCTGAGTAACGGAGTAACTACCAGTTTATTGAAAAACAACCAGCAGCAATTAGTTGTAAAATCCTGGGTATCGGCTACAGAGAACCTGGTTTTTATAGAACTGAAAGCACTGGATAAAGCGGTTGAAATCTCCCTTGAACTAACCGCGCCAGAAAACAGTATGGCAAAAATGGAGTCTGGAAAATCTGCGGATGTTAGCTGGTTAACCCGTTCTTTCCGCGACAGTGTCGATCTCCCTACCTCAGCAGCGATTGCTTTAAAGGTGTTAAATACAGATAAACGGCTGCTGATGCTGAGTCCGGGCAAAGCGGTAACCCTCGTACTTGCGGTGGAAGGTAATTTCAAACAGGCTGATCCAAAACAATATGTACTGAACCAGATTAAGAAAGTCAATGAAAAATCGCTTGCTAAAATTGCACAGCAACACCAAAACTGGTGGACAACCTACTGGGCTAAATCTTCCATTTCTATAGCGGATACGGTGCTGATGAAAGCTTATTATCAAGGCTTATACACCATGGCGGCTTGTAGTCGCGATGCTAAATTTCCACCGCCCATATTTGGCTGGACCACCTCAGATTCTCCTGCATGGAATGGTGATTACCATTTAAACTATAATTTTCAAGCCCCTTTTTATGGATTGGCGGCTGCTAACCGTTTAGAGCAGGCTGCCCCGCATGACGCACCTTTGCTTGATTTTATGGACAGAGGAGCCTGGTACGCGAAAAACGTGACCAATACCCGTGGTATATTATATCCCGTTGGCATCGGACCATTGGGAATTGAAGTCACCAAAGATTTTCTACAGTACAAGAACGGGCGCGATTTAGAAGAAGGTGGCTTGTTCTTCGGACAACGCTCTAATACCGCTTATGGCTTACTAAACATGGCGCAATACTGGCGCAGTACTTATGATCCTAAGTATGGGGAGAAAATCTATCCTTATGCCCTGGCGGTAGCCAATTTTTGGGAGGATTACCTGAAGTATGAGAACGGTAGATATGTGATTTATGGCGATGCCATTCATGAAGGCTCAGGTAAGGATAAGAACCCGATTTTATCCATCGGACTAATCCGAAATGCGTTTGATTTAATGATTGATTTGAGTACTACTTTGCAAAAAGACACGATAAGACAAGGGAAATGGAAGGATATTTTAAACAAGCTCAGTGATTTTCCTGTTCAAAGCAGAAATGGGCAATCCGTTTTTCGCTATACCGAAGAAGGGATAGCCTGGTGGGATGGCAATGGCTTAGGAATCCAGCACATTTATCCGGCAAATGCGATCAATTTAGACAGCAAAGAAGCGTTGTTAAAAATCTCCCGGAATACCATTGGCGAAATGAAACGCTGGCACGATTCGAATACCAGCAATAGCTTTTTTGTTGCGGCAATCAGGGTAGGGTATGATCCGTCAGAGGTTTTTCAGGAGCTTCATAAATACGCTTTAAAGACTTACCCGAATGGATTTCAGTTGAATAATCCGCATGGCATAGAAAACAGTTGTACCGTAGAAAATGCGCTAAATGAAATGCTGTGCATGAGTGCCGGCAATGTGATCCGCCTGTTCAATATTCCTAAAGGTCAGGATGCCAGTTTCCGGAATATCCGTACCTGGGGTGCTTTCCTGGTTTCCGCAAGGTTAAAGGATGGCGTAGTTTCTGAGCTTAAAATCAACAGTGAAAAAGGAAAGCCCTGCACCATGGTTAACCCATGGAAGGGTCAGAAAGTGCAGCTCATCAGGAATGGTAAAAAAGCAGAAAGCTTATCTGGCGATAGAATTTCTTTTCCAACAACAAGTAACGAAACGATCGCATTATATGCGCTACGCTAAGTAAAGAGAAAATCAGGAAAGCAGTTTCATGGCTAAAAAATAAATGCAGATAAACCAGCGGCCTGTACCTATATCAGGCCGCAAGGTTAATGAAAAGTTAACAATTCCTTAAACGCGGGGGCTGTTAAACTGAGTAATTTCGCTGGTATATGAAACGAAGAGATTTTGTAAGAGGAACGGCTTTTACAGCATTAGGAGCCACTATATTGGCCCCGCTACAAGGTATAGCGGCTAATGCTGAAACACACCTGGAAGGGGAGGATCTTTCTCCGGCAAATGCCTTAAAAGACGACTATTCCCTGCATTTTGTGGCTATCGGAGATTGGGGCCGGACCGGGCCGATCACCAGATTCAGGTGGCTAAACAAATGGGAAAATGGACCACAGAACGCCCTAATGATTTTATCCTTTCTTTGGGTGATAACTTCTACCCGAAAGGCGTGGTTAGCGAACAGGACCCTTTATGGCATTATTCATTTGAAAACATTTATACCGACTTCTCCCTACAGGACGATTGGTATCCTATATTAGGAAATCACGATTACCAGAGTGATCCTGATGCCCAGATTCGTTACAGCAAAGTGAGCAGAAGATGGAAAATGCCTGCCCGTTACTATTCAAAAGAAGTTGATCTGGGCAGCAATGGCGATAAAGTATTGATGATTTTCATTGACACTTGTCCGCTGATACCAGAGTTCCACAACAACCCAAAATATGCACCTTATGTTGATGATCAACAGCCAGACAAACAACTGGCCTGGATGGAGGAGACCCTTAAAAATGCAGGCTCCCATATCAAATGGAAAATGGTGATCGGCCATCATCCAATTTATACTGTCGGACCAAGGATAAAAAACTACGATACCCTTGCCGTGAGAAAAGTCCTTAAAGGCATTTTTGACCGCAATAAAGTAGATGTTTATCTATCCGGACATGACCATTCTTTACAACATTTAAAGCCCGAAGGATTTACGCATCAGTTCATATCTGGCGCCGGTTCTGAAGTTACGCCCGTTACCTCAGGGATAGGATATAGCAAGTTTGAAGCCGCAGAACATGGTTTTATGTATTTCTCTATTGATAAGAACAGGTTAAATGCACAGGTGATCCACCATACCGGAAAGGTACTTTACCAAACCACCTTAAATAAATCATAGCCCAAATCTGAATATATTCTATACATTTGCATAACTGATTATGTAATTGACTTTGTGTATGGAACTATTCGAGAAAACAGGTAAGATGGCTTTGGGGAGCCGCTTAAGATTATTGACCGCAAAGGTGACGGAAGACGCAGCGCGGATTTATGAATTATACAACGTAGAATTCTCCCCGAAATGGTTCCCTGCATTTTTTGTTCTTTCAGAAGATGGAGAAAAGACCATTACCGAAATCGCCAATGAAATCGGACATTCGCAGCCATCTGTAAGCAAGATCATTCAGGAAATGACCGCCGCAGGATTGGTGCAGGAAAACCGCGACTCCCCGGATAAACGACGGAATGTAGTCGGGTTAACGACAAAAGGAATCGAAATCTCCAAACACATCAAAGTACAGTGTGCAGATGTGGACCTGGCCATCGACAGCATTATTTCGGAAGCAAGACATAACCTTTGGGAAGCACTCGCAGAATGGGAGTACTTACTGGAACAAAAATCCTTGTTCAGAAGGGTGCAGGAGCAGAAAAAGTTAAGAGAAAGTAAAGATGTGCAGATCGTGGCTTATGAAGATAAATACCAGTCGGCCTTTAGAGCACTTAATGAAGAATGGATTTCCACTTACTTTAAAATGGAAGAAGCGGATTACAAGGCCCTTGATAATCCTAAAGAATATATCCTGGACAAAGGCGGGAAAATATTTGTAGCCCTTTACAACGATGAACCGGTAGGGGTATGCTCGCTGATCAAAATGAACGATCCGGATTACGATTATGAGCTGGCAAAAATGGCGGTTTCTCCAAAGATACAGGGTAAAAGTATCGGATGGTTACTCGGCCAGGCAGTGGTAAATGCAGCAAAAGAGTTGGGCGCTGCGAAGATTTATCTGGAAAGTAATACCGCTTTGAAACCTGCAATCAACCTTTATCAGAAACTGGGCTTTAAAAAAGTAATCGGCAGATCTACCCCGTATGAGCGTTGCAATATTCAAATGGAACTGGAACTGAACTAATCAATTGAAGTGTTGCAGAACATACTTGCGATTAGTAGAAATTCTGAGGGATAAAAAATATCAACATATCAAGATATCTTGAATAAAAGCTCCGTTATTTTCCCATCAATGGAGGGAAATAACGGAGCTTAATTAACTAATAATTTTATACTAAATCAAACCTATCCAAGTTCATCACTTTATTCCAGGCGGCTACAAAGTCTTTTACAAATTTACCTTGTGCATTCGTACTGCCATAAGCTTCAGCAACAGCCCTCAATTCCGAATTAGAACCAAAAACAAGGTCTGCACGGCTACCTGTCCATTTTACAGCATCGCTGCTACGATCCTTACCTTCATAAACTTCTTTATCCTGGGATGCGGCCGCCCAAACGGTGTTCATATCTAGTAAATTGACAAAGAAATCATTGGTCAGCACACCAGGTTTTGTGGTAAAAACACCATGTTTGCTGCCATCAAAATTAGCGCCTAACACCCGCATACCACCAATTAATACAGTTAATTGTGGAACGGTCAGGGTTAGTAAATTCGCCTTATCAATCAGTAGTTCTTCTGTAGAAACCGCCACTCTTGATTTTCGGTAATTACGGAAACCATCAGCGAGAGGCTCCAGGTAACCGAAAGATTCTACATCAGTTTGTTCCTGCGAAGCGTCCATACGACCAGCTGCAAAAGGAACTTTGATATCCTGACCTGCATCTTTAGCAGCCTTTTCAACAGCTGCACAACCGGCTAATACAATTAAATCAGCCAGGGAAACCTGCTTGCCTCCAGCAGCTGCAGCATTAAATTCTTTCTGTATTTTTTCGAGAACATCTAACACTTTTTGCAGTTGTGTCGGTTGATTCACTTCCCAGAATCTCTGTGGAATAAGACGGATACGGGCACCATTGGCACCGCCACGCTTATCAGAACCACGGAAGGTTGAAGCCGAAGCCCAGGCCGTAGTTACCAGCTCTGATACAGTTAATCCGGATGCTAAAACCTGAGCTTTCAGGGTCGCAACATCAGCATCAGAGATCAGCGGATGGTTTACAGCAGGAATCGGATCTTGCCATAACAACTCTTCCTGCGGTACTTCAGGGCCGAGATAACGTTCCTTAGGCCCCATATCACGGTGTGTTAATTTATACCAGGCACGTGCAAAAGCATCGGCAAACTGGTCAGGGTTTTCAAAAAACCTTCTGGATATTTTCTCATAAACCGGATCAAACCTTAAGGCAAGATCGGTGGTTAGCATCGTTGGTAAATGTTTTTTTGTAGTGTCAAAAGCATCAGGAATGGTCGCTTCAGCCTCCGTGGCTACCCATTGGTGGGCCCCGGCCGGACTAGTCGTTAAATGCCATTCAAAGCCAAACAGGTTTTCAAAAAAGTTATTACTCCATTGGGTTGGGGTGGTCGTCCAGATCACTTCCAAACCGCTGGTAATGGCGTCCGGACCTACACCGGAACGATAACTGTTTTTCCAGCCTAAGCCTTGCATCTCCAGATCAACCGCTTCCGGCTCTTTGCCCACATGGTCTGCCGAAGCTGCCCCATGCGTTTTGCCAAAACTGTGTCCACCAGCTATTAAAGCAACGGTTTCCTCATCATCCATCGCCATACGGCTGAACGTATCACGGATATCTTTTGCCGAAGCCACAGGATTAGGATTGCCATCCGGACCTTCTGGATTCACATAAATTAAACCCATTTGTACCGCAGCAAGTGGTTTTTCCAGCTTGCGGGTGTGAATTTTATTGGTCGCATCGTCGTCTGCCGACAATACCCCATGTGATTCCTCAACGCCTGGAGAACCTTGCGCATAACGCTCGTCGCCACCCAGCCATTTGGTTTCTGTTCCCCAATAAACTGACTCATCCGGTTCCCATAGATCCTCGCGACCACCGGCATAGCCAAAAGTCTCAAAGCCCATAGATTCCAGCGCTACATTTCCGGTCAGGATCATCAGATCCGCCCAGGAAATATTGTGGCCATATTTTTGTTTAATCGGCCATAATAATCGGCGGGCCTTGTCTAAACTTACGTTGTCTGGCCAGCTGTTCAGCGGCGCAAAGCGTTGTAAAGCAGCACCGGCACCACCACGACCATCGCCTACACGATAGGTTCCTGCACTGTGCCATGCCATACGAATGAACAAGCCACCGTAATGACCAAAATCTGCCGGCCACCATTCCTGGGAGTCGGTCATCAATTCATGAAGGTCTTTTTTTACCGCAGCAAGATCAAGGCTATTAAATGCTTCGGCATAATTGAAATCTTCCCCCATCGGATTTGATAAAGGGGAGTGTTGACGCAGTACACTTAGCTTTAGCTGGTTTGGCCACCAATCGTGGTTTCTGGTGCCACCACCGGCCACATTGTGCTTCATGCTGCCATTGTGAAAAGGGCATTTACTGATGTCATTTGATTCTTTTTCCATATTTTAAATTTTATATGTTGAATTCCTGCTTGTTCCTCGCTAACCCTAAAGCATTATAAAAATAAGAGAATAGCTGATAAAACTACTATCAATTGATTATAAACTCATGGGTTAAAACCTGATGTGCTAATATTCTAATAACATCGGGCCGGATTTTGTTTTAGGATTCTCCGGAAAATTTTAAGATTCTATCTGTTTTAAGGAAATAGAAAGGATTGGTCTTATGGAAATAGAAAGGATTTGATTTAAATATTTAAAATCACTGAACGACAGGCTTTGATGTTTTTTTGGTAGATAGGATAACAACCCCGTTTCTGCCTTTTTCGCCATAAGCTGTAATTGCCTGTTCATTCTTAAGGACACTAACACTAGTGAGGGTAGCCGGATCGATACTGCTAATACCTGTTGTTACTTCTACACCATCCAGTAAATATAAAGGTTCCGCTTTATTAGTTTGAGGACTTGCCGTTGTCAACATGATTTCCTTCGGTTTAATTTGTTCAACAACTATTTCTTGTGTCGCGAACATCTGATCCACACCGGGAATTACACTGGCTGATTTAGGTAAAGCTACCTGATTATGGCTTTCTTTTTTCCTGACCAGAATGGCCTTCTTTTTAGTACCGGAGGAAAGTGTTTTCTTGCGGGAAACCTTAGTCGTATCAGAAAGTAAATCCGGTAGGGAATGCGTTCTGGAATCCGTTATGGAAAGTTGCTTTGCAGGAACGGTAGATTCAACCAACTTCGTTGTTTCCACCACTTTCGCTTCCGAAAACGCCCATAGAAAAACCGCCATAGCAGGTAACACCATAACTACCGCCATTTTTTTGAACCAACCAGAAGCAGGTTTGGCCAGCATTTTAATCCGTTGCTGCGGAAAATGGTAAAAGGAGCTGGAAATCGCGAATACCCTTGTGCCCACATAATGGTTCACTAGCACCGCTCTATAACCCGCCACAGAATTCCCTTGTTGTAATACCGCCTCATCAGCCAGAAATTCATGGTTCTGACGGATGGCCTTGAGGTATAACCAGGCCATCGGATTAAACCATTGCAAAGTGCAAAACAACTGTGCCAACAATAAATCTGCCCAATGGCGCTGTTTCACATGTGCCAGCTCATGCCTCAGAATCATTTTCTTTTCGGTATCAGAAAGCTCCTCCGAAGTATCAAAAAAGATATAATTAAATACGGAGAACGACGATTTAAACTCGGGGGTACGTACCAAACGACATTCCTTAATGGAACGATATCCGGCTTTGGCGATGACCTTTTTGATCTTAATCAGTCCGAACACATGACGAGCCAGTAAAACACAAGCCACCAGCGCGTAAGCAATCGCCAGATAATAAATAAAATAGCTTTCCTTCAAGGCAGGAGCAGCAGCTGGGGCAGGGATAGTTAAAGAATCCGCAAGACCGGCCGTTATATCCAGTCTTACTTCATACGTATAGGTATACAGCGGTAGGAAAACCGCGCAGATCAGTCCGGCGATTAAGAATATCCTGTTGAAACGAAAGAAGGTCTCATACTTTAAAAAACACCAATACACCGCGTAAAAAACGGCAATACACAAGGCAGATTTCAATAGATACAAGGCCAGTGCTTCCATAGTTATTTATCGTTTTGTTCTTTATTTAATTCTTCTTTTGTATCCTTAATTAACAGGTCTAATTCCTCGATACTATAGTTGTTTTCCCGGGCAAAAAAGGAAGCCATGGCTGCAAAAGAATTGTTGAAATAATTCTTCAGTAAACCTGATAACTGCGATTTTGAATACCCTTCTTTGCTGATCAGCGGTTGGTATACATTAACCCTTCCCTGACTGGTATGACTGGCAAAACCTTTGTTTTCCAGAATAGTCAAGACCGTAGCCACCGTAGTACGCGCAGGTTTAACTTCTTCCAGCCGGTCACGGATATCCTGTACTGTGCCTTCGCCCAGTTCCCATAATACCTGCATGATCTGTTCTTCAGCTTTTGTCAGCTGTACATTTACCACTCCATTCATCATTTAAATATAGGACTATTTTTATAGACATCAAACCGCTTACTTAATCTTAAACCTTACTTTCATCAAAACCTGCGTCGGCCTGAGCTCGTAACTGGAGTAGTAAGAACCGATACCATTATACGCCGCAGCGATATAGCGTTTGGTATTAAAGATATTGTTGTATTCCAGGTTGAATTCTAACTTTTTCAGGTTGTATTTTATCCCTGCATCCGCAAAATTCATTGCTCTGCCGCTTCCGGTTACCGCGCTGTTATAACCGTTCTCATAGCTTAAACGAACAACCAGATCTTTTAAAGGGAAGAAATTTATTCTGGCAGTTTGCGTGGCAGCACGAATGGGCTTAAAATCTCTGGAATCGTTCTTCAAGATATTCTCCGTACTTACATAACGAATGCCATAATTGAAATCTACCCATTCCGCAGGTTTTCCATTGATCCGCGCAGCTCCAGAAAAAGTGCGGTTCACAAATCTGGTAATTTCGGTTTGATTGAGCTGGGTGTTTTCAGCATTATTATAACCGCCATCCAGACTTATTTTTTGAAAAACACCATCTAATCCCTTGTCTATATTGACCATGAAATTAAAGCCATTGGCGGTGTTAGGAATGTCCAGCGTCCGCTTTACCGTTAGGAAACCCTGAAATTCCTGACCATACAATAGATTCATTTTGCTGCGGAAATACGTAGCGGAGAGATTTACAAAAAGCATTTTAATCGGGTGGGAGTATCTGAAACCCGTTCCATAAGATTGCGTATTACGCTCTGGTAACCGCCCCTCATTTTGCACCAAATACCGGTACGATTGCATCATATAGCCAGTGAAGCCGTTTTCTGCACCATCAATATTCCGGGAATAACCCGCATTTGCATACATAGACCATAGCAAATTGAGCTTGTGATTTAGCCTTAAAGTTGGCATAAAAAATACCCTGTCCTGCGCAATCCGGGAAAGCGGAGCATCCGCCAGCAAATCATTCCGGAATAACTGCATATAACTCAGTGGAAGTTTTAGCGTTAGATCTGTTTTTTTATCCGCATAAGTGTATTCTGGCGCCAAACCAAAATCATACCTGTTCCAGTGCAGCTGGTTACTCAGCGAATCAGTCTTTTTTCCTAAAGCCCCCGTTTCCTGCACACTTTGCAGCGCCGAATTTAAAGTTAAAAGGTTTGCATTTGCGCTGGCCAGGTAATTCTGACTAAACCTTCCATGCTTGATTCTAAAGCTAAGGCTGTTTTGAGAAACAAACAACTGTTGTCTCAGGGATTGCGCAGTACCAGTCAGCCCCCCCGGATCGCTAAACAGCAGGGGATACAACATCGGATTCACGTTAAGATCATCATTGATCTTCCCAAAACTCTGGTAGGAATTGATCCGGAAAGTAAGTTTCTTATAGTTTCTAATCATACTCAAATTATTGCTCACTTTGAAATAGGGAGCTGTTCTTTCCTGATTGATCAACTGCTCATTTTCTACACTTCCATATTCTTTACGCTGCAAATCCCCACTGAAATTGAGGGAATTGTCAAAGTAAAACGCAGCGGTATTGGCATTCAGTTTCAGACTGGCATCCAGGTGATGAAAGCGGGTAATCGAGTTCATACGCTCTTCTATTACCAAAGTGCTATCCCCCGGAAGGAAATTTTCATAGCGGGAATAACTGTCCCTGCGCTGCCGGTCGTTCAGATAACTAAGGTTCGTCGTCAGCTTGTAATCCTTTCCAAAAGAGCGTAGCCGGTTCAGCGAAAAGGCATTGTCCCGGTTCAATAAGTATCTTTTCCTATTCAAAGCAGGTGGTACCGGCGACTGGATTCCCAGCGAAACCGGAAAGTTCAGGTTGTCATCGCTACCGTAAAAGCGCTTCAATTCCCCTCCGGAATCGTCGCCGGTATTGTTTCCCTTATAAGTCGTCATCAGCTGTTTTCCTTTGCCAAAATACATCCCAAAAAGCTCATTATTCCATAGTACAGGCGCCAAACCAGCACCCAGCTGTGCATTGGCCACCCATACATTTTTGGCATGATCTTTAAGTTTCAGGTTGAGGGCCCCCTCATCGGTAAACTCCTTGTTTTTCAACGCTTTTATAGGTTGATGATTTTCCAGCACCTGCACAGTTTCCACATCTTTGGCCACGATATTATTGGTGGCAATGCCGTAACGCCCTTCCAGCAGGTCCTGGTTTTCAATGTATAGCTTGTTGATGGGCTTATCACGATAGCTGATGGTCCCATTATCTGCCACTTTAATACCCGGCATATTTTTCAAAACATCGCCAATTGTCCGGTCGTTTTTGCCGGTAAACTGATCCACAGCATAGTTCAGCGTATCATTTAACCTCCGGATTTTTGGTGGTGTCACTTTTAGCTCTTTAAGAACGATACTTTCATAGGTGATGTCAAAATTTAGCCCTCCGGTTTGATTAGGGTGGGAGCGGGTTTGTTTTTGAATACTCATGCCAGAAACGGAGACCATAACACTGTCTTCCGGAGTATTAAATACCAGCTGGTAGGCCCCTTTATCGTCTGTAAGGGTATAACTGAGCATTTTCAAACCCGCTTTCGCCTTCACCGTAACGCTTAATCCAGACATGGCTTTGCCGTCTTCTTTGTTTTTAAGAATTCCGCTGATTTTAGTCTGTCCAAAGGCTAAAGAACCTGAACAAATCAGGAGAAATAAATACCAGAACCTCATTCTAATTCCATTAAAACAGGGTCAAATTTGCCAGGTAATTCGGCGATACTCATCACCCCATTGGTATAATTGAGCTGGAGGCCCATGCCTTGTTTTTTCCGGCGCTCCGTATATTCAGTCCGGGTACATTTTAAAAAGTCTCCTTTAGCAAGTACAATAGGCAATACCGATTTTGGTTGTGTCATTCCGATCAGGCTAAAAGAGAATAACTGGTCTGCATCTTCGATTTTTAGAATCAGTCCCGGCAGACCAGAGAATTTCCATGGCCCCTCATTTACCGGAATATCCGTGCTAAACCATGCCGTGTAATTTCTACCTCTAAACTTCAGTAAAGCTTTCTGACAAGTGTAACCGGCAACGGTATCTGTCCCTTCCACCAGTTCCCAGTTGAGCTTAGGAAAGCGGTCTTCATACTGAAGTTTAGTCCCTTTAGCGTCGCTCAGATAATCAAACACCGTAATGCCCTGTTGCTCTTTTAAAATCTGGTAGCTTTCGCCTTCCGTGGCGTTAGATTGCCTGGTACCCGGAAGATTGGAAAGGTCTTTCGATTTATCGCCTTTGAACACCTGCACACTTTTGAGGTCTTCTTTAGGGCCGTTCATCAATTCAGAAAGGGCAGAATCTCTGCCTAAGCGGGCAGGGTCGTAGAACCTGGAAATCCGCTTTCCGATGTCCAGCACCATGGTATCTCTACGATCCGAAGGGGCAGTAGGGGCTGTCTTTTTCGACAAGACATAATAAGCCCTGATTTTTACCGTATCCAGGAAATCTTTGTTTGGTTTTTGCGCAAAGGCAAGGCTGCTGAAACAGCAAATGGAGCTGGCAATTAGTAATAGTTTCATCGTAAGATTGGTTTAGTTGATAAACCTAATCTACGTCTATGTTTTTAGACAAGCAAGTAAAACCTAACATTTGTCTAAAAACATAGACAAATGTTACTTGATCATTTTTGCCAGGTTTCCAAGTTGTTTCAGTTTGAACTTTAAATCAGCAGACCAGGGGAGGCCGATGCAGAGTCTGATACAGTTTTCAAACTGATTTTGTAGGGTAAACATACGCCCCGGAGCAATGCTGATCTGCTGCTTGATGGCTAGATCATACAATTTTGTCGTATCCATTTCTTGATTAAACTCTACCCAAATGGAGAGGCCCCCTTGCGGCCGGCTCATTTTTGTTCCTTCGGGAAAGTGTTCCGCAATGGCTTCCACATAATGCTGGTAATTGCTGTTTAAAGTCCGCCGAAGCTGTTGTAAGTGCTTTTCATACTTCCCGGTTTTGATAAAATTACCAACGCTTTCCTGAATAACGGAGTTAGAAGATATCGCATGTACCAGCTTTAATTTCAGCAGTCGTTCTTTATATTTACCCGGGGCAACCCAGCCCACACGATAGCCCGGAGCCAGCGTTTTAGAAACAGAGCCACACCACAAAACATTCCCTTCCGTATCAAATGATTTGCAGCATTTGGGGCGTTGCGTACCAAAATAAATATCGCCATAAACATCATCTTCAATGAGCGGAATACCGTGTTTTGATAAGAGTTCTACCACTTCCTTTTTTTGTTCATCGGGCATACAACTCCCTAAAGGGGTGTTGAAATTGGGCACCAACAGACACATGTTGATTTTAGGAATCACTTTCTTAAGCGCTTCTATTTCTATCCCCGTAATGGGATGTGTAGGTAATTCGAGTACTTTAAACCCAAGGCTTACCGCAAGTTGTAAAATCCCCGGATAACAAGGGCTTTCCATCGCAATCGTGTCCCCCGGTTTCCCTACGGCCATCAGGCATAGGGCGAGGGCATTCATGCCGCCATTGGTTGTGATCAGGTCTTCTTCCTGTAAATTCCCGCCCCATCCCAGAGAGCGGACCGCAATCATTCTTCGTAGTTTAAGGTTCCCCTGAAGCGGTTCATAAGCCGTACCGCCATCCTTTAGCTCCCGTGTAGCCTGCAAAATCTCTTTCTGCAATTTCGCTACCGGCAACAGATTTCCGGAAGGAACCGCAATAGAAAGTAGCGTCAGATTTTCATTGCCGATATTGGCATAAACCTTCGTGATCAATTCTTCCGGCTCTGTATCATTGGCAATCAGAGAAGGCCGGCTGACTGCAGATAGCGGTAGTTTCTGGTAAAGTTGTTTACTTACAAAAAATCCGGATTGTGGTTTTGATTCAATTAAGGATTGGGCTTCCAGTTCCAGAAAGACCCGTTTTGCCGTATTCATGCTAATCCCATGTACCTCGCATAACTTCCTCACAGAAGGTAGCTTGTCGCCGGGTTTTAAAACGCCATTCCTGATTTGAACAGCAATCCCGGTCGCAATTTCATCATATCTAAAAACCTTGCTCATGTTAATTCAAGTAACTGTGTCCATGCAAACATACAAAACTGATACTGTAATTGTCAACAGCTTCTGAGCAATTTTGTCTTAAGTTTTAAATGATTATGGAAGCAATAACTATAAATAAATCTGTAGATAGCAGCTCGAAGGGCTGGATCAATGGTTTCATCGGCGTACTGATATTCAGTGGCTCGCTACCTGCCACCAGAATGGCCGTTTTAGATTTCGACCCTGTGTTTTTAACCCTGGCCAGGGCAACGATTGCCGGAATACTTGCTTTAGCCGTGCTGCTGTTTTTCAAAGAGCAGCGGCCCGACAAAAAACAGGTTTTTTCTCTGTTTATTGTCGCATTGGGCGTCGTGGTAGGCTACCCGCTATTGTCGGCCATGGCTTTACAATATGTTAATTCCGCGCAGTCTATTGTTTTTATGGGGATATTACCCCTCACTACGGCTGTTTTTGCAGTGATCCGTGGGGGAGAGCGACCGGCGCCGGTATTCTGGTTTTTCTCTATTCTGGGAAGCGTTTTAGTGATCGGTTTTGCAGTCTCCCAAGGTCTGGAAGGGCCGCCAATCGGTTATTTGCTGTTGCTATCAGGTGTTATCTTATGCGGACTAGGCTATGCAGAAGGAGCAAAACTGTCTAAAACATTAGGGGGCTGGCAGGTGATTTCCTGGGCATTGGTGTTGGCATTACCGCTGATGGCACCCTTAGCGATATTTTTTCGCCCGGAATCATTTGCAGGCATTGGTATCGCAGCCTGGGGAAGTCTGGCCTATGTTTCCCTGTTCAGTATGTTTATTGGTTTTATATTCTGGTATCGGGGTTTAGCCCAGGGGGGAATCGCTGCTGTTGGACAACTACAGCTGCTGCAACCGGTTTTTGGTTTAGCATTAGCCACTACCTTACTGCATGAACAGATCAGTATGGGGATGTTGGGCGTAACTGCCGGGGTGATCCTTTGTGTAGCTGCAACAAAGAAATTTGCCAAAACTTAATGCTGATCTCAGATTATACCTCGGAAGGCTCAGATCATACCCGGGAAACCTCAGATTATAAGCTGGAAGCCGCAGATTTCTCCCGGGTTAGTTTTCTCAGTTTTTGAAAAAGATCATTTGGATCAAATGGTTTAGACAGGTAGTCATTCATGCCTGATTCCTTCACTTTCAAGGCCACACTGTTGTTCACATCCGCTGTTAATGCAATAATTGGCAGCCCTGATTTAGCCGGATCGCTAAGTTTACGTATCGCCCCGGCAGTCTCATAACCATCCATTTCCGGCATGTAAAGGTCCATCAAAATGATGTCGAAATCGTTTTCTACCACCTTTTGCAAGGCAATTTTTCCATTTGCGGCGATCACAGGTTTAATGTTCCATTGCTCCAGTGTCTTTTTAATCACGAGCACATTAATCGGGTTGTCTTCCGCAACTAATACCTTCAAGTCCGCCAGTTCTTTTCCATTATTATTCAATTGATGTGAATTCTCCGCGTTAGACTGTTGGTATGGAAATTCAATTACAAAATGGAACATGGATCCTACCCCCGGCATACTCATCAGTTTAATTGTACTATTGTACATCATTAATACCTTTTTCACAATGGGAAGACCGAGTCCGGTGCCACCATAATTTCTGCTGGTACTGCTGGAGGCCTGAGTAAAAGGTTCAAAAATGTCCTGTTGTTTCTCGGTTGCAATGCCAATACCGGAATCGGTGACTGCAAAACTCAGACTGAGGTGATCCTCATTTATGCTTACCGTATGTACACCCAAAGCAACCGATCCGCGTTCGGTAAATTTAATGGCATTATTCAGCAGGTTCAATAACACCTGCGTTAAGCGCGTAGGGTCGCCAATGATCATCTTATTTTTTAAATCCTTCGTGACCTCAAGCTGGAGATCCAGCATCTTTTCCCGGGCTTTCAGCTGTACGATGGAATTGATGTTTTTCAGGAGTATAGCCATGTCGAAGGGGATATGCTCCAGCTCTACTTTATTAGACTCAAACTTGTTGAAATCAAGCACATCATTAATCAGTAGCAATAGGTTTTCCGCAGAGAATTTCAGCACGGCAAGGTTTTCTGTCTGATCTTTACGTGGATTTTGAAGCAATAAAGCATTCGAAATCCCGATTACCCCGTTTAATGGCGTCCGTAATTCATGAGACATGGTCGATAAGAAATCCATTCTCGCATTGGAAGTGCTTTGAAGATCCTCCAAAGTGGTCCTTAACTTTTCATTGAGTTCTTTAAGTTCGTTTTTGGTCGTCGTCAGTTTGTTGAAATTATGGGTAAATACCTTGAAAAAATAGTAATGCAGGTAGATAATCCATAGGAAATTATAAGAGATCACAAAAAGGTAAATCTGCTGACTCACCATATACGGTCCGGCACCTAAGTAGAAATAATTCTGACTGTCGCTGGCGGTGTAAAACAATACGGGTATCACATTGGTTGCTGCGTAAAACCAACCCCATTTTAAGCCATGCATATAAAAGCCCAGTGCGCAGGCAAACCAGATCAGTTGTAGCGTTGCTACATTAATGTTATGCACATAATAGAACAGATTGCTCCATACCGCCAGTGTAAGGCTACAGAGTACAAGGTGTGAAGCCGTTTTCCATACCTTGAAGAAGTAAATCGCCGCTAGTAAGAGGAGGCAGGAACTAAAAATGATAGCTACCCGGATCAGGTGTTGCGTTTCTCCACCAAAAATATAGGCCACAATTAAAATAGCCGAATAGGGTACATATAGAATCAGGATGTATAAAAGCAGTTTAATACGTGCCTGATCAATCGCATCAGGTTCAACTGAGGCGATTCCATGAACAAATTTTTCAAGCGGTTTGTATAAATGGATCATAATATTCTTTAAAGTTATAAAAATGAATGAGTTCTTCCCATGCTTAACTCAATTCTATAGAAATGATAAAAAAGGTTTAGTGGCAGATAAATGAGGTGTAGCATAATTCCCGTAAATTGTGGAATTTTGATGCCTGGTAATTCCAGCCTTAACCGCATAGCATGATCGTATTCGATTCGTAAAACAAACAAATGAAGAATTTTCAAAAGATAGTTTTGTGCTGCCTGCTCTTTGCAGGAAACAATTCTATAGCACAAATGCAAAGTAGCAATTCGCTACAGACCGCTCAAAAAAACAATGCACCTGGCCGTTTATCGCCATTTCCGGCAGATCCGGCGTTAAAAATGTCCCTCAATGGCGCCTGGCAGTTTTCCGAAAATATAGACAAACCTGCAGGGAAACCGATCCAGGTTCCCGGCGAATGGGTGATGCAGGGATTTACTGTAAATACAGGAGAAACCGCCATTTACAGCAAAACTTTTCTGCTACCCAACTGGAAGGATAAACGCATCAAGCTGAAATTTGATGGTGTAAGTTCTCATGCAGTAGTCAAAATTAACGGCCATAAAGTAGCTGAACATGAGGGCAGTTTTGTCCCTTTTGAAGCCGACGTAACTAACTTTTTACAACCAGGGCAGAACCTTTTGGAAGTAGAAGTGCAGGCTTTAACGGTGAGTGATTTTCTGGCTTGTACTTCTCAGTATGCCGCGCATACAGTAGGAGGGATTCTTAGAAAGGTAACCTTATTTGCCCTGCCCGAAACCAATATTGCAGACCTGAGTGTAGTCACCACTTTCGATAAACAATATAAAAACGCGACGCTACAGCTTAAAACAAAGCTGAGTAATGAGTCAAAAAACAGCAGCAAAGCTGCCATACAGTATATATTAAAGGATCAGACAGGTAAAGTGGTTTTAAACAAAACCATCGCTATGGATCAGGCGCTTAGTCCGGGAGCATCTTTACTGTCTTCGCAAAGTTTTGCGGTAAACAACCCCAGACAATGGAATACCGAGCATCCTTACCTATATGATTTAACTACAGAACTGCTGATAGAGGGTAAGCCAGTACAGCTAAACCATCAGAAAGTAGGGTTCAGACAAGTGGAAGTCAGGGGAAATGAGCTTTTAGTAAACGGACATCCGGTGAAGTTAAGAGGCGTAAACCGACATTCTATACACCCTTTAACCGGTAGGGCCATCAGTCCTGACCTGGAGATCAAAGATGCGGAACTCTTCAAACAAGGCAATTGCAATTTTATCAGAACTTCTCATTATCCACCTTCAGAAGAGTTTCTGGAAGCGGCAGACCGGATCGGACTTTTCGTAGAAAACGAATCTTCAATCACCTGGATCCAGCATTCGGCCTCGCCAATCTGGGGACTATGGGATTATAAGGATGAAAAATTCCTGCCTTATATGCTTGCCGCAAACCTGGAGAAAATGCAGGCTGCAAAAAACAACCCTTCCGTGATTATCTGGTCATTGGGCAATGAATCGTATTGGAGCCCATTGTGGCAGAAAGTTCAGGATGAAGCCAAAGCATTTGATCCGACACGACCAACAGCCTTCCATGATCAAACCTGGGGTGGTTACAACAACGGAGGCAGCAAGGCCGATGTCGCTAATTTTCATTATCCTGGCATAGATGGCGCAGCAGCAACTGATACCATGAAGCGCCCCACTATTTTTGGCGAATATGCCCACCTGAGTACTTACAACAGGAGGGAACTACTCACAGATCCTGGGGTAAGGAGCGCTTTCGGCCTTCCTATGGTTAAAATGTACGATACGATGTACCACCATAAAGGGAGTCTGGGCGGTGCCATCTGGAGCGGAATCGACGATACTTTCCATTTGCCAGACGGCAGGATTCTTGGTTATGGGCCATGGGGGCCGATAGACGGTTGGCGCAGACCGAAACCAGAATATTGGGCCATGAAAAAAGCCTATTCACCAGTGGTGATCAAAAACTTAAAAGGCCTCAAAATCACCAATAATCAATTGATACTTGAGGTAGAAAACCGCTATGATTTTATCCCATTGTCGGAACTTACCATTACTTATAAAACCAATAATGCTTCGGGAACCATTAAATCATCGATAGGTCCGCGTCAAAAAGGACAATTGAAAATCCCCGTAAATGCAGGAACCGGGGAAGTTTACCTGAGTTTTCAGGAAGCTTCCGGCTTTGTTTCCAGCGAAGAACGCATCATCCTGAAAGCAGAAAAACCAGAAGTCTATCAGTCGCTTGCCCGGCTTTCCCTAAAGGAGAGTCCTGCGGCTTATTTCATCCAACAGGGTGAAAACAGGTTTACAATCGATAAAAGAACAGGCATCATTTCCGGCGCAGAAAACCAGGGCGCCAGAATCCTGACACAAGGGCCCGTATTTTGCCTGGTACCAATGAACAGCGAAGACGGTGGGAAACCTAACGTTGCCGGAGATACCTATCAGAACAATATTTACCCGATAAAAAACTACCCTTTAATCACCCTGTTTGTGAAAAACCTGAGCGTTCAGGAAAGTCAGGATAGTATCCTCCTGAAGATGGAAACTACTTATTCCAATGCAAACGGCACGCTGAAATATGTGTTCTTAAAGAACGGAAATGTAAAGGTCGATTATACCCTTAAGACTAGTGATAGGGCGGCTTTCAGTCCCTACCAGTATGGGATGTTGTTTCAGTTGCCAACTGATTTTGACCAGCTGAACTGGAAAAGACGCGGCGACTTCTCCGTCTACGCTCCGGAAGATATTTCGAGGGATGCCGGAACTGCAAAGCTCAATGCCAAATGGTTACCTGCGGTAGAAGAATTTGGGAAACCAACTGCGGCACATTGGAAAGATGATGCCAATGAAATGGGCTCCAATGATTTCCGCTCTACCAAACAGCACATCATTTCTGCGGAACTCCGCAATAAAGACAACAAAGGGATTAAGGTGCTATCCAATGAAAAACAGTCTTCGAGAAGCTGGTTGCAGGATAGCCGGATTCAGTTCCTGATCGCTGATTACAGTAACGGTGGTTCTGAACGCTTTTATGGCTCCCCGTTCAGCGATAACCGGATCAATATTAAAGATAAAGAATTGAAAGGAAGTGTGACTTTCAGACTGCGTTAATGCGCTAAATATAGATTGATACCTATGAAAAATGGCCTGATCCTTTAAGAAGGATACAGGCCATTTTTAGGTTTAAAAACTAATGGAGAACGAATGAGTAAGTTTATTAAAACCCTGGGATGGTTTTGATGAAGTAATTTTTGGTCGATCCATCAGCTGCTTTCACCTGATACACATGATCTTTTGAAAAGTCTCCCGGACTGCCTAATTTAGGCGCATCCGCTATAGGAATAATCGTGGCTACATCTGAAACCGTCACATACACCCATAATCTACTCAATTGACTTTTCCTGATCTGCTTATCAAATTCAGCAAACAACATGGCCTTAGTCACGGAGCCCGTAGGCCCCGCTTTTAAGACTGAATTGATATCATAAGACAGCGTGGTGGTAAAGCCATCCAGGTCATTCTCTTTGGTACTGACTACATTCTTTTTAAACAACACCTCACAAACACGATCGGGTACAATCTCTTGTTTTGTCGTTCCTTTTTGAATGGTATCCGTGTACAAAAACCGATAGGTATAATCTACAGAAGTCATTGCTTTTTGATTGGAGTTTTGTAACTCATCTAATCCTTGTTTTAAACAACCAGACATGGAACACATTAATCCAATGGCTGCGACACTAAACAGTGGTTTTATTATATTTTTCATTGCTATATTTTAGAGTTAATCCCAACCCGGGTTCTGTTTTACACCAGATTGTAAACGGAAAGCTTCATTAATCGGAATCAGGTAACGCTTAGGCGTAAACCGTGCTTCTCCAACCGAATTGTTGTCCTGGAAAAAGGAATAAGTCTTCCCGTCTCTGGAAATCCGGATGCCACGTAAGGAGCCCTGTAATTCCGGAATCACATAACCGTTCGTCGCGTATTCGCCATTTTTTACCCCACCGGAAGTTCTCATTCCCCAGCGTAAAAGAGACCAGTACGCATCATTGTTTTCATAAACCATTTCCACATTTCTTTCTCGTTTGTAGGCTTCAAATAAAGACGTTCCCCAGGTGTTGCCGGTTAGTGCGGCTAAATAACCCGTTACTTTACTTTCGTCGAAACCGGCATGTTTTACCATGGTTGGCGTCATGTAGGCCTTCGCATTTGCGAAATCACCTTTCATCAGGTAAGCCTCAGCCATGTTCAGATAAGCCTCCCCATACCTGAAAACAGAATAGGAATAGTCTAATTTCTGATCACCGGGGTTTGGTAAACTAATGATATGATCGTATTGGTATTTGATCATCGCATAACCGGTAGAAGAGTTGTAATTCTCCGTATTTCCTGCTTTGTAACCATATTCTTCTACAGAACCTTCATTGATTTTACTGTTGGCATTACTCACATTTCCATCTCTTCTAAAGAATACACGGGCCTGATTGTTGAAATACATACAGCTATCGTATAAAATGGTAGAGTAAAACCTTAAATCTCTTTTCTTAGTGCTGCTGAAATACATTTTCTCGTCTACATTTTTACCGGTACTTACATAAGAAGCATCCATCCATGGCTTGATGCTACCGTCCACATCCTTCACTAGATAGTCGTCTACCAAGTCTTGTGTTGGCCAGGAACCACCGTCCATTCCCCAGAAATTCATGGTTACATTGATCGGGAAATGTTCTTTCGCATAGGCGGAATAATTACCATTTGCCCATAATCCCTGGTACTGAATCGGGGTGTCATGAAGTGAGCTATTGATCTTAGAACGTTCTCTGGAAAGGATGATTTCCGGTGCAGCAATTGCCGTTTCATAAGCCCTGAACATATTAGCATAAGGGCTCAGTTGAGAACCTGAGGCGTTTAATCCTAAGGCAGTTCCAGCGGCAATCGTCTTGTCGTAATACACACTATTGGTGCTGCCACCATCCACATAAGCTGCTGCCTGTACACCAACACGCATCAACAGCGCATAAGCTGCCGCAGTAGAAGCCCTGCCTCTTTCTGCAGTAGGGGGTAGCGCCTGACTGGCAATATCCAGATCCGAAAGGATAAAATCGTAAGTCTCTTTGATCGATTTTCTTGGGATCTGTAAGTCCTCTGTCGGACTCAATTCCCTGTCAATGATCTGTAAACCACCATACAATTTGGCATAGATGAAATAATGAGAAGCCCTTAAAAAGTGCAGCTCGCCCAGGGAACGTTTTTTATACGCCTCAGAAAACAGGGTGCTTTCCTGAATCTTTTTCATGGCCGTATGGATTCTCCAGAGTAAATTATAATTCAACCATTTATAATCATCATTTTTCGTCATCAGTTCTGCACGGTCTTTAGACCAGAAGGGGCCGTTCAATGTCCCCGTCATCGCATTTTTAGTAGAACTTTCTGCACGTGCAGAATTTGGACTCGCATAAGCCGCCAACCAGGAATCACTACTCAACACGTCCGCATAGATCTGGTAGATAAATGCCGTTGTCAGGTTCTCACTAGTCCAGGTTTGGTCTGCGGTTATTTTATCGTATGGTTTTGTATCTAAGAACTTTTTACAAGAGACCAGACAAAAGGACAATATGCCCAGAACTCCTATTAATTTATATATTTTCATTTTCATATCATTTAGAAACCTAATTGAAAACCTGCGGAATAAGTCTTCATCATTGGATAAGAATAACCTTCAAAATTTACTCCGTCTTTGCCAGACTCAGGGTCGCCATATTTTACGGATGGGCCAACGGCAAATAGGTTTACACCAGAAGCAAAAACTGTCAGGTTGCGCAACCAGTTCTGTTTATTCAGCAGGGCATGCTTAAAGTCGTAGGAAAGCGTAACCGATTTTAATCGTACATAATTCGACTTACGTGCCCAGAAGTCTGAGGAAGCATAATTGTTATTGTCGTTTAAGGTCAGATTACCCGGTCTTGGTAAATTGGCATTCTGATTATCCGGCGACCAGCTGTTGTTCTGGAAAGCAAAGTCTAACCTTCTTTCGCCCTCTGCGCCCTGAGATACATTACTCATATAGGTCTGTCTGGCACCGGTTCCCTGAATGGTAGCCTGGATAGACGCACCTTTGTAGGTAGCGCCAAGGTCAAAGCCAAACACAAAAGTCGGACTGGTATTGTGGCCGAATCTTGCTTGATCCTGTCCATCAATTTTCCCGTCATTGTTCACATCCTGGTACTGTAAATCGCCAGGTCTCAGGTCTCTCGAAGTAAGACGTTTAGGGCTGTTCAGAATGTCCATCGGATTGCTGTAGAATTTAGCGCCGATATAGCCTGTGCCCACGTAAAACTTCTCATTTCCTTGTTCTCTAAGGCGGGGATTAGCCAGGGTTAAACTATCTTCATTGGTTCTGAAAGCCAGAGATCTGTAATACGTGAAGTTGAAACCCACATTAAAATTCACTTTCCCTATTTTTGCATTGTATTTCAGCGCACCATCAAAACCTTCGATTCTATCCTCCGCTTCAGACACCACTAAAGGCAGTTCATAGCCAATAGGATCTACATAACGGAATTTTTCAGGAGATAAAAATCCTTTTGTCGTTTCGAAGAAATAATCTACCGTACCTTCCAGGCGGTTGCCAAAAAGGAAGAAATCAAGCCCGATGTCGTATTTGGTCTGATCATACCAGGTCATATTTAAGCTGGGAGTAGGCCCTGGGGTAATACTGTTTTGTAGTTTCCCATCCACTACATAAGCATTGGAATTGTAATTATATGTTGGCAAATAGGCATAGATCGAGTGTTCGATTTTGTTGACCCCAATCTGTCCATAAGAACCCCTCAGTTTCAGGTAATTCAAGATGTTGCCATCTTTGATACCCCCAAAGAATTTCTCCTCAGAGATCGCCCATCCGGCAGATACCGAAGGGAAAAATCCCCATCTTTTGCCTTCCGGAAAATTGTCCGATCCATCATAACGGCCGGCAAATTCTACCATATACTTGCGGTCATAATCATAATGAAAACGTCCTACATAGCCCATCCAGGCTTGCATACCTTCGTTGTTCCATCCCGTTATAGTACTTGCATCTCCTTTTTGTATCTGATGAATTTCTGTGGTATTGAAACCTCTGGACCCGGAAGAGATGGAGTCACCATACAGGTGTTGCCTGGTATGTACCAACGTAGCCTCTATATTGTGTTTGCCCAAAATTGTCTTTTTGTAATCTGCCCTAACATTGACATCATAGCGGTTCACCATGTGTGAGGAACGGGCAATGCTAATGTTGGATGGATCTTCTTTGGTGGCATTCCCCGCTTCATCGTAAAAGGTAGCTGTTTGTGTCCATGCGGCACTGTTTTGGGACTGAGAATTGTAATTTCCGCTAAAGCCAAAACTCAGGCCTTCCACACCCGGAACTACCCAGTTTAAGGCACCTGCCACCTGGTTATAAACCGTTCTGATTTTCACATATCCCGGACTCATTAATTGTAATGCCGGATTGTCGAACTGACTGGAAACCTGACCACTGGAAGTAAATGGTTTCTCGAAAGGATTCCGGTCTCTGATACGCGAGTAAATGGTGTAAGCATTGGCAGGAGGGTATTTCTCATCGGTCTGCGTCCCGTTTACATTCAATTCTACCGTTAATCCGATTTTATCAAAAGTACCGCTTACATTAGAACGATAGTTGTATCTATTGTAGTTCAGGGAGTTATATTTCATGATTCCCTCTTGTCCTAAAGCATTTAAACTCCCAAAGAACTTTAAGCGATCTGAACCACCACTTACAGAAACGGTATGCTCTTGTTGTGGGGCATATTTGCGGAGTAAGGCATCTTCCCAATTGGTATAACTGGATAGATTCTGACTGATGTCCTGCATTTCTTCCGGAGTTTTAAACGCGTTAAGGCCTTGTCCCAATGATTGGTAGAGCTTGTTGACCGCATCTGCATACTGATAGGCATCCATGCGTTTCACAGGATATGAAGGGGTATTGAAACCAAAATTGTTTTGATAATCAAAGCTCAGTTGTCCTGATTCCCCTTTTTTGGTGGTCACCACAATAACCCCGTTTCCGGCATTCATCCCGTAAACGGCGGTAGAAGCGGCATCTTTCAGGACACTCAGGGTTTTGATATCCGTTTTATTTAAGGATAGAAAACGACTGCGCTCCGAGACAAAGCCGTCAATAATGTATAAAGGTTCCCCATTTCCACGAATGGAAATACTGGCCCCGTTTTGTCCGGGCTCCGCAGAACCTTGTTGTACAATAACGCCGGGCACTCTACCCTGTAAGGCAGAACCCATATCTCCAAAAGGTAAGTCTTTCAGGGTTTTAGGGTTTAGAGTGGCCACAGAAGTAGTGTTTTTCCGGATACTGGTGGTACCAAATCCAACCACCATGACTTCTTCCAGTGGTTTAGAATCAATCTCTAAGTTTACCTGGAGATCTTTCTCATTTTTAGTCACGGTTACCTCTTTGTTCAGATGGGTAATATGACCGATACGTAATATGGTATTTATCGGCACGGCGATGGTAAAATGACCGTTTGCATCGGTCACCGTGGCTCTTTTCGGGTTTTTCTTATCTACAATACTCGCACCGGGAAGGGGAAGCTTATCGCTGTCTAATACTGTTCCTTTGATGGTAATTAAAGAGTCGGTTTGAAAAATTGCAGGGAGTAAAGGAATGGCCTCCACAGCCGGTAAATGCTCCGCTCCGAGCACAGTTGTTCCAGGAAAGAAAGCCAATAACATGGAAAAAACAGTCATTAGCCCTATCCCTGTGATAGTTTTATTGCTGTTTACTTTCATGGCTTCATTTTAAATAGGTAATCGGTTTTTGTGTTCATACAATGGTTGTTTGGTTTTAGGATAGTCTTTTCATTAAGCATAAGGCCTATGGCTCAATGGTTTCTCTTGTAAGTCTGGAATGAGCTGATCGGCTATGCGAATGCAAGCCGTTTTTATAGCTGGTTTTAAATCTGTTGATCAGACAGAATTTTGTAGTAAGACTTACATCTTGACTTTGGGTAAATATAGCGGGGAGCTCGAACTACTTTCTAAAAGTTAAAATGCAAATACCTAAACTATCTTACCATGATGGTTTTAGTTAGGGTTGAAATGTTTAGGTTCGCATCTTTTTTAAATCTAACATCTGCCAATGAAACCAGAATTAATTGAGGTCAACCATGCAGGGGGTAAGACCCTGAAGGTTAAACGACTGGAGACCAATAGCTTGATTTCCTCTTTTCATTTTCATGATTTATGTGAGCTGGTCTGGATAGAGAAAAGCTATGGAAAGCGGATCGTAGGGGATCATATCGGTAATTTCGAAGACCATGACCTGGTGTTAATGGGCCCGGATTTGCCACATATCTGGCAAAGTGATAAAGCTTTTTTACTAGAGGAAAAGAATAAAGTAAAGTCCACGGTAGTGTATTTTCCACCGGATTTTCTGCTGGGATTAACCGATGATCAGAATACCTTAAATCAAGTAGATGAGCTGATTAGAAAGGCAGGGAGGGGCTTGAGGTTTTATGGGAAAACAAATCAGGAAGTCACCAGAATCCTGATCAAGTTGCCGCAGAAGAAAGGAATTGATAAGATTGTGGCTTTTCTTCGTATTATTGAAATTCTATCGGAATCCAATGAGTACGAATACCTGGCAAGTCTTGCTTTTAAGAACCCTTATGATGAAAAAGATACCAACCGGATCAATAAGGTGTACCAGTATCTAATGGAAAATTTTCAACGCGATATCAATTTAAAAGAAGTGGCAGATTTATGTAACCTGACCACAAATTCCTTTTGCAGGTTTTTTAAAGATAGGTCGCAAAAATCACTGACCCAGTTTGTTAACGAAATCCGGATTGGTCATTCCTGTAAGCTGCTTCAAAATGTAGAATTCTCGATATCAGAAGTCTGCTATGCCAGCGGATACAATAACCTCACCAATTTCAATAAGTTTTTCAAGCAGATTACGGGTATGAAGCCCTCCGAATACCGGAAGGATTTAATGGACAGCTTAAAAGGCCGGAAAGCGTCATGAGCTAGCCGGATTTCTGAGCTGCCGGTTCAGAATGCTGCGCATAGGATTGCGGTTACAGCAAATGAGTACCCCCGGCATATTTCTCAAAGAAATCGTTCTTAAAGACCTCCCCAATAGGGATTTCCGCGTCGTCAATGTAAATCGTATGGTTGTCAAAAGAAGCGATAAAGTTCAGATTGACGACATACGATTTACTTACCCTCAGGAAAATATCAGCTGGAATCTTTTGATGGATGTTTTTCAGATTCATGGCGGTAATCAGCTTCTGCGTCTGCGTATAAATGACCACATAATCTTTGAGCCCCTCAATAAACCGGATTTCGTTAAAGCGTATTTTGTAGTATCTCCGTTCTGATTTAATCATCAAAAAGTCAGCAGTACTACCTTCAAAGGTGCTTTTTGTGCTTTCCGAGAGCAGGTTCTTATAGGCCATAGCCTTGCTGATTGCTTTTTCCAGTCGATGGTTATCAATCGGTTTTAGCAGGTAATCTATCGCATCCAGCTCATAGCTTTTTAAGGCGTATTGCGCATAAGCGGTGGTAAAAATGATTAAGGTTTGTCCGGAAATCTGCGCGGCAAACTCCAGTCCACTCACCTTCGGCATCTCAATGTCCAGGAAAATCAGGTCTACGGTATTGGTTTTCAGAAATTCTAAGGCAGACAGTGCATTTGAAAAAACACCAGTC
Source organism: Pedobacter gandavensis (assembly GCF_032677645.1). Taxonomy (GTDB): domain Bacteria; phylum Bacteroidota; class Bacteroidia; order Sphingobacteriales; family Sphingobacteriaceae; genus Pedobacter; species Pedobacter gandavensis_A. The sequence continues at coordinate 165,392 of NZ_JAVTSB010000014.1, forward strand.
ACTTCCAGGGAAGACAGTTCCCTGATCATGATCTGCAATTCTGCCCGGGCTAAGGGCTCATCATCTACTATGATACAATTCATACTGGAATAATTAGGTGGACTGAATACTCCGTATCAGTCGATTTAAGGTCAAGGATATAGTCCTGCTGGTACAAAAGTTCTAACCTTCTTTTGATATTAATGAGGCCTAAGCCGCTATATTTCTCATCGGTAATTCCCGTATCTCCACTGGTAGAATTGCGACAGATGAAATGGAGTTTGTCCTCCAGAATAACGATTTTTAAGTGAATGTAAGCTTCCTTCCCACTGATGTCTACGCTATGTTTAACCGCGTTTTCTACAAAAGTAGTGAACAGATTTGGGGGGATAAACACGCTCCTGAAAAAGGATTCAGCGCTTTGGTCATCGATCTGAAAACTGAAGTTATCCCTCCTTATTTTTTCCAGATTCAGGAAGTTGGAAATGAAATTGATTTCGGACGTTAAAGCCGTTTTCTTCTCATTGTTTTCATAGAGCTGATACCTTAAAAATTCGGATAATTTGATGATCACGATCGACGCTTTTTCGGGGTCAGTTCTGATGAGTGCCTTCACATTATTCAGCATATTAAATAAGAAATGCGGATTAATCTGGTTCTTCAGTTCATTCAATTCCATATGAAGCGTTAACTCATTCAGCGCAGTAATCCGGTCATTATCCCTGATCCACCTTTGTAAAAGCTTGATGGTGGTGGTGAGCATAATAATTGGCACCGTAATCATTGCCCCTTCATAATAGTTTTTAGTTTGGTGATGATTTTCAGGGCTCCAGTGGATTCTGTGTGGCTCAATACTTTTTAATAGTTGTGCAGTAAAAGCCAGGCCGGTTAAAACCAGTAATACCACCAGGGCGAGGTAGAGTAAATACTTCGCTTTAAAGAAATACAGGGGCACCAATACGTACATGTTGACGTAGAACATCACAATGAAAACGAAGTAAATACAGGCCAGACGGTAATACTTGTAAATTCCGGTAAACTGGTCTGAAAAATCAGAATAATAAAACAGGACAAAAAGTCCAAGTAAAAGTCCTGCATGACGTAAAAACCGGTAACGGTCTTCCGATAGGAAATCTATAATCTGTCTGTTTTTAAGTTCCTGTGTTTGGCAATTCATTCAGCGGGGGTAAATGGAGTAAAGGTTTAAATTAAAACACCTTTACAAAAGTAAAGTATATCCCCTTGCCGGGGGGATAATTATACCAAACAGGCTGGTTTTTATATCAAATTTGATTTAAGTAGGACTTTGGTATAATAAGGAGCAGGTTTGGTATAATAAAATAATAGCAATCCATCTATTTTGTTGCTTTGCGGCTGATTAATTCAATCCGATGAGTTTAATCCAATCCTATGAGTGAGAAACAGTTTCAATTATTAGCCGAACAGGTTACAGATCGCCCCTGGCTGGGAGAAAGTCAGCAGGAAGATAAGATCATACAGATCGCCGATTTATGCCGTTTCATTTCCAGTTATAAGCCTTCCATTAACATTGAAGATGCCTTGAGCCATAAAATTAATGTGATCGAGGATGAGGGGGTAAGAAAGGGGGTGTTTTTCTTTGATACCAAAGCTTTAGCGCAATTGTCATTTGATTTCTCCTTGTTCAATTCTTCGGCTTTAGCCGCTTTTAAGGCCAAAACCTGTATCAGCGAATTATGGATCGTCTTTATCAAAGATCCACTGTGTAAGGGTGGGAATCCGTTTGCCGGTTTCATCGCGAATAGAAACATCAGCTCTTTTTATGATAAGATGTTCTGCTTCGACTTTTTCCAATCTACAATCCAGATCCTAAAATAAATATATGCCCGTTTTTAATAAAACTGCGCTCATTTTTAGCGTGTTAGTTCTGTCTGGTTTAGCCGGGTTTTCTCAAACCAGAGATAGTATTCCTGAAAAAATAAAGGCCTATGTTGCCGATAAATTTCCCATGGCCAGAGTGCTCAACCTGGAGTATAATACCGTTAGCCCGTACCGCTTCTCTTCGAAGTTTTTAGGAACAGCATTACCGGAAGGAAAGGTCGAAAACTTCTATCAGTTAAAAGCCAGTGCCAATATTAATTTCATCAGTAACAGAAAATGGACTTTAGGTACTATTGTTAACTATCGGTATGTCTCTGTAGGATTAGAAAATGAAAACAATAAGAGAGACTTTCAATATCATTCAGAATCACTTAATCTGACCCGATATGCAACGCTTTTTGGTAAGGTGGTCGTTTTTACAGCCAGTGCAATTGTGGATGGTAGCGAGCATGATTTTGAAAGAGTAAGGGGCGTGTTAACCGGTACCATCGTACTGAAAGCAACCCGACAGACGCAAATGGCAGTAGGCCTGATCGGCCTGATTGACCCCGGTGCAATTGTTCCGGTGGTTCCTTCCTTTAGTTATAAACACCAGTTTCGCAATGGCTGGTTAGCCGATGTGATTTTACCAAAGGGGCTGCTGCTGCGGAAAAATGTCTTTGCCAATGGCAGGTTCTCCATCGGCAGCGAATTGGAAAACACCTTTTTCTACCTGTATAACGTAGATAAAAGCGGTAAAACCTATAGCCTCAATCAGATGGAAATCAACTCCGGGTTAACCTACGAACATCACCTTGGTGGTTCATTTATAGCAACCGTTAAGTCCGGAATGAAAAATATGATCGAAGCTAAAGTCTTTGAAAAATCTGCAAGACAGAATGATTACATTTTTAAAGCAATTCCCGAAGCTTCGCTTTACTTTAATATAGGTCTGTCGTTTAATCCTTTTGGTCAAAAGAAAAAATAAGAAAACTCATGTGCGCTTCTAAAATGGTCAGTGTTTTTAAAACAAATGTGCAATGTCCTGAAAAGGCAGTCGCTGTTGTAGCCGGACTTTCAACCGAATATCCAGCCTTCAGAATCAACTTTGATCTGGAAGATTGCGACAATATCCTGAGAATAGAAGGGATCGGTATCCAGATCAACCGGATTATATCCAGCATGGAAAATCAGGGATGTTTTTGTGAAGAACTGCCCTATTAGCCCTGATTCAGTTCCTAACCCGGATTCTGGATAATACAGGTTTAGTTTTGGACAATCCGATACTAGTTATTCTTTATCAGGTTCGCTAATTTGGCGCAGAAATTTTAACGCCGGAACCAACCACCATGAGGAAATTGCAGATGATTAGTATAGCCCTGTTAGGGTTATGCGGTATAAGCACCGCCAGTGCTCAAACCAATATCGCTACCGCCCAAACTCACACCGCGCCTGCCAATCTGCAACAATTGCAATCCAACTTCGTCGATTTGCGTTTTGGGGCCATGTTACACTTCAATATGGGCACCTTTACTGATGAAGAATGGGCAAGCTCCAATCATGATCCTAAAAAATTTAACCCTACAAAACTAGACTGTAATCAATGGGCAAAGGCTTGTAAAGCTGCCGGCATGACTTACGGTATTCTGACCACCAAACACCATGATGGTTTTTGCCTATGGGATTCTAAATATACAGACTACGATGTCGCCAATAGTTCAGTTAAAAGGGATGTTGTAGCCGAATATGTAAAGGCTTTCCGCGATCAGGGACTTAAACCCTGCCTGTATTTTTCAATCTGGGACCGTCATAACGGCATTGAAAATGGCGGACTAAAAGAAGAAGAACTGGTGATGAACCAGCTGACCGAACTGCTAACCCAATATGGAGAGATCCCCTTAATCATCTTTGATGGCTGGAACTGGAAAATGGGCCACCGTCTGATCGATTTTCAAAAGATATATAACCACATCAAGAAACTACAACCCAACTGCCTGGTTGCCGAACACAATGGCAACAGTCCACTCCAAACCGATATTATCTATTACGAAGGACCCAAAGGCGTATATCCGCCGGGAAATAACAATTACCCTTCACAAATGGCATTGACACTGACCAATGGTTGGTTCTGGCATCCGGGAGCCGAAAAACAAGTTAAAAGTCTGGATTATATCCTCGATAAATTACAAAGAGTAGTTCCCTTATATTGCAACTTTATGGTCAATATCGGACCTAACCAGGAAGGGCTTTTTGATGAAGAAGTAGTCGCCAGACTTAAAGAGGTAGGGGCCAGCTACAAACCAGATTTAAGCCGCTTGCCCTTACCTAAACAAGCTGCAACCTTAACCACTTACCTCAGACCAAAAGGTATAACTGCCAGTGCCGGACAAGTGTTTATTGAGCCCGCAGGTGCGGCCAATGATGGTTCGCCGGTGGCCGAATTACTGAGTCAAAAAACGGCAGGTGTCATGATTGATGGCATCAGCGATATCGTAGGAGATTCTGGCGGATTTGCCGCATTCCAGACGTATTGGAAGTTCTCTGGCGCAAAAGATAATTTTCTTGTGCTTGATCTGGGTGTTCCTCAGGACATTAGTAAGTTCTATTACTTACCGGTTCAATTGAAAGGTTACAGTGGACTAATTACTAAATTTGAGCTCTTAGTTTCTGAAGACAATCAAAACTTCCGCCAGGTTAAAACCAACAACTGGAATAAAACATCCGACCTTAAAATTGCGGAATTTACGCCTGTAAAAGCGAGGTATCTTAAGCTAAAGATTTTATCAGCTGTAGATGAGCCCATGGTGAGCGAAGTTGGTGTAGGAAACTAGCGCAGAACCGGGGAAATAACACCCAAAATACCATTGATTTATAACACTAAATGAAACAACACTTTAAAAAACTAATTACCTTAATCGCTATTATCTGCTTAACCATCAGTGTAAAAGCCCAGAAAGCTGAAACCTTTGCAATAGGCCCGGATCATTTTGAACTCAACGGAAAGCCTTATGTGATCCGTTGCGGAGAAATGCACTTTGCCAGAATTCCTAAAGCCGAATGGCGCCCACGCTTAAAAATGGCAAAAGCAATGGGCCTCAATGCCGTTTGTGCCTATTTATTCTGGAATATGATTGAAAATCAACAAGACAAATACACCTGGACAGGTCAGGCAGATGCAAAAGCTTTCTGTAAAATCGCTCAGGAAGAAGGTCTGTATGTGATTTTAAGACCAGGTCCTTATGCCTGTGCTGAATGGGATTTTGGTGGCTTTCCATGGTGGTTGCTAAAAGATAAATCTATTCAGCTACGTACCCAACATCCTTACTATTTAGCAAGAAGTAAGAAATACCTGATGGAAGTTGGAAAGGAATTAGCGCCGCTTCAAATCTCTAAAGGAGGAAATATCTTAATGGTGCAGGTGGAGAACGAATACGGCAGTTACGGTAGTGATAAGGCCTATATGAACATCATCAAGAACAATTTACTGGAAGCCGGATTCACGGTTCCTTTGTTCCATTGCGACGGACCTTCTCAATTGAAAGCAGATCACCCGGATGGATTATTTGCCGTGGTCAACTTTGGCTCCGGACCGGAAGCAAATTTCAAAGCGCTAAGAGAAATACAGCCAACCGGACCACTCATGTGTGGCGAATATTATCCTGGCTGGTTTGATAGCTGGGGAAGGCCTCACCATAAAGGTGATACCAAAAGAATCGTGTCGGAGTTGAAATATATGCTAGATCAAAAAGCTTCATTCAGTATTTATATGGTTCATGGTGGAACTACTTTTGGCACCTATGCCGGTGCAAATGATCCGCCTTATCTGCCGCAAACCAGTAGCTACGATTATGATGCACCTATCGATGAAGCCGGAAATCCAACAGCGAAGTTCTACCAGATCAGGGAGTTATTTAGTCAGTATTTACAGGAAGGTGAGCAGCTGCCACCAATTCCTGCAGCAATTAAAATACAAGCGCTGGCACCTGTCAAGTTCAATTCCTTTGCCGCATTAACTCAGAATTTACCTAAACCGGTTTTAAGTGATACCACCTTGTTTATGGAGGATCTAAACCAGGATTTCGGTTCGGTATTGTACCGCGCTACGCTTCCGGCAGGCAGCAAATCTATATTGCAGTTTAAAGATATTCATGATTATGCCCTGGTTTATCTGGATGGTAAATTATTGGGTAGCCTGGACAGACGTAAAGCAAAATTCGGTATCGCTATCCCTGCAAGAACTAAGCCTGCACAGCTATCTGTATTGGTGGAAGCCACAGGGAGGGTTAATTATGCGGAGGCCATGCACGATAGAAAAGGAATCCATGGAAATGTGTACCTGATCGATGAGGACAATAACAAAACGGAAGTCCGCAACTGGAAAAACTATAGCTTAAGGATGGGTGATGTGACTATCCCGGTCAAATACCAACCTTATGCTAGTCAGAAAGCGCAGGCTGGATTTTATAAAGGGAAATTTACTGCGGATCAATTGCTGAATACTTATTTAGATTTAAGTAAATGGAATAAAGGTCTGGTCTGGGTAAATGGAAAGTGCTTAAGCCGTTTCTGGAACATCGGCCCAACACAAACCATGTTAGTACCGGGTAGCTGGCTTAAAAAAGGCGAAAACGAAGTGGTTGTTTTTGACCTGTATGGTGTTGCAAAACCGGACTTGACTTTCCTGGATCACCCGATATTGGATGAGGTCAAAGAACCGAAACCAGAAGTACATAAGAAAGCCGGTCAGGTATGGAATGCTGCTGATTTTAAGGTAAGCGCGGAAGGTTCATTTGATAATACTGATAAATGGCAGTCTGTTAAGTTTAGTCCTCAAAAGGCAAGGTATTTTGCCCTGGAAGCTTTATCCGGACAACAAGGTCAGCAATTTGCGGCTATCGCTGAAATCGTGCTTTTAGATGGAAAAGGAAAAGAAATCCCACGCAACAACTGGAAAGTCGTTTATGCAGATAGTGAGGAACTAAACGGAGACGACGGAAATGCGTCCAATGTTTTTGATTTACAGTTCACCAGCTTCTGGCATACCGCATGGCAAAAGCCAGCTAAAATGCCGCATCAGCTAGTCATTGATTTAGGTAAAGATTACACCCTTTCTGAAATGAGAGTTCTGCCAAGACAGGATGTAGACAATGGAAGGATCAAAGATTATAAGCTATATTTTTCTACCATACCATTTAAGAATTTATAGTTCATTTAAGATACACCTATGGTTAGGGTAGTACAGGGCCACAGATCAGTTCGCTGACTGTGGTCTCTGTTTTTTACAGGAATCCAAAACCTGTAACAATGGAAATGGTTTTTTCTCTAAAAAGCAGTACCCAGAAGGTATTGAACCAATAGACCTAACCGACCATTAGCCATGAACTGGAGAATCTTCCCTAAAAAACGCGCTGTAGATCAAAAGAAAAGTAAAAAGAGAGAATGGTTTGATGCGGTCCTCTTTGCGGTCATCGTGGCCACCTTAATCAGGGTGTTTTTTATCGAGGCCTATGTGATTCCCAGTGCTTCCATGGAGAAAACGCTTTTAATTGGCGATTACCTTTTTGTGAGTAAGGTTAATTACGGTGCAAGAGTTCCCATGACCCCCATTGCCTTTCCTTTTGCCCATCATACCATGCCCATTACTGAAACAAAAGCCTATTGGGATGGGGTACAATGGAAATATCGTCGCTTACCAGGCTTGTCGGATATCAAAAGAAATGACATCGTGGTTTTCAATTTGCCTGTAGGTGATACGGTCGCACTGGAAAACCAGGAACCAAGCTATTATAATCTAGTCCGCCAATTTGGTTGGAAAACAGTGAATAATCAGTATACCATTACCAGCAGACCCATCGATAAAAGAGAGAATATTATCAAAAGATGTATTGGGATGTCAGGAGATATCGTCAGCATGAAAGCAGGGCTGGTCAGCGTAAATGGTCAGCCGGAATCCTTAAAAAACACCGGACAAATGCCTTATAAAATCCAGGTTAAAACTACCGATATTAACTTTGAGGTGTTTAAAGACCTCGGCTTTGCCGTCAATGAAATGGAACAGGTAGATGCAACTACTTATATCGCCAATGCGACTTCGGAAATGATCGATAAATTGAAAGCATTAGATTTCATCAAGTCGGTTTCCTTAGCGGTAAAGCCAGAAACAATTGATGATGGCGATCTTTTTCCGCTGGATCCCAACCGTAAATGGAATGTAGATAATTTCGGACCGGTAAAAATCCCGGCAATGGGATGGACGGTTAAACTGGACAGCAACACCATGCCCTTATATTATCGGGCCATCAGAACCTACGAAGGAAACAAGGTAGAGCAGAAAGGAAATACCTGGTATATCAATGATCAACCGGCTACCAGTTACACTTTCAAAATGAATTACTACTGGATGATGGGGGATAACCGTCACAATTCTATAGATTCCAGATACTGGGGCTTTGTACCGGAAGATCATATCGTTGGTAAAGCACTTTTTATCTGGATGAGCTGGGATAAAGACGCTACATTTTTCCATAAAATCAGATGGAACAGGCTGTTGAAAGGGATTCATTAAGCTGCATCAACAACGTTTGCCAATAACGCATTAGGGAGGAGGTAAACTTGTACCTCCTCCCTTAATACATTTCAAAAATTTCAGTCCTCAAAAGCAATACTAGATCAAACTAAATCGTACTCCAAAATAAAACTCCCGACCTCTTGTTGGTCCCCAAACTGATGAGGTATCGAATTGAGGCCCAAAAGGGTTTTGCCAACTCAGGATCGGTTGATGCTGACGGAAGTTGAAGATGTTCTCGCAACCCGTATAGATTTCAAAAGCCTTAAATACATACGTGAACTGGCCATTTACCGTGGTGTAATTTTCTGAATAATCAGGCCTTTGGTAGGGTACAGGGTTCAGTTTTGTATCCGGTAACCGCTGTTTCCCAAACCAGTGTACATTAACATCCGCATGAAACTTATTGGTTAATGGCTTATAGCTAAAGGCCGTTAAAACTTTATGACGGGCATTAAAAGGTAATACCTCTTTAACCCCATTATTCATTCTGTAGACATCTAAAAAGTTATAGCCTGCTTTAAACTCATACCGTTTAAATAACTTCATAAAAAGATCCGTCTGGAAGCCATTACTTACACTTTTACCGGTAAAATTCCTGACAAATGCCTTGGTAGGATCAGTATCATAATCAGGGAAAATCTGGTTTTGGAAATTAGTGCGGTAATAATCCATACTGATATGGCCGGAAATAGCTCCGAATTCAAATTTTTGAGTCACATTAACACCCATGTTTAATGCTTTCTCAGGTTTAAGTTCTTCTAGAAAAAGGATGTCTCTGGAACTCGCCAGTAATCCAATGTTTTCACTGAAGAAATTAACTGTACGCCAACCGGTTCCGATATTTCCGCGTAGCGTTAATGTGGAGGTCGGGTCGTATTTAAGCAAGGTTCTGGGTGTCGCATACCAACCAAATTTGTTGTGGTGATCCGCTCTGATTCCGGCAATCCAGGTCAATTTGCCATCGAGGAAAGTCAGCATGTTTTCAGCGAAAACACCAGCCACATTTTCATTGCGGCGATAGTTTCCGTCATAAGTCCTGGGGATAATTGTACTGGTAAATAGAATATCCTCCTTAAGGTTGAGACTTTTAAAACTGATACCGGTTTTCAGGGTATGATTTTCTGTATTACTAAGCTCATACTGTAGGTTTACAAAAGCATTACTTTGTTTTGCTTTGTAGGATAAAGCCCCAAAATAAGAAGATTGATTTTGATGGAAGGCGGAAGTATAAACCGAGACCCGATGGATGTCGTTAAACCGGTAGCTGGTTTTAGCCCACATTTCAGGTTGATTTAAAGAAACCGTATTGCCATATACCGTATCGCTTCCTTTATCTCTATCCGCATCAAAGAATGTTTGTCCGCCAACACGGTTTTCATGCAGGTAGCGCAAAGCAAATTCAGCGCTCCATCCCCAGTCCTTTTCAAGACCCAGTTTCCATTTATTCAATACCATATATCTGGTCAGTAAGGGGAGATCAAGGAAATTGTCGTTATCCCGGTCTGTCTTTTTTGCAGGTTGTACCGTATGAAAGGCAAGCAGACTTTTCCATTTGCCTGCTTTAAAACTCGTATTCAGATTCAAATGCTTTTCTAAAAAACTATTCACATAAATATTGGCAAACAGCTTTTCTGAGGGATTGGGTTTTTTCGTTTCCACATTAATCTGGCCACTGATACTTTCATAGCCTTGCAATACGCTGTTGGCGCCTTTAGAAATGTGAATGTTCTCTACCAGCGTGCCGGGGATCCCGCTAATACCATAAGTAAATGTTAATCCCTGAATCATCGGAAAACCATCAATCAACACTTGATTATACACCCCGGATAAACCCAGAATCCGCAACTCTTTGGCATTGGTAATTACATTGGTGGTTTGTGGTTGTACGGTCGATTGTGTTTCAAAACAACCAGCCAGATCGCAACAAGCCGCTTTTTTCAACTCTGTTGAAGTCAGAATCTCTGTTTTTACCGGACTTAAATTTGAAAGTAGGGTGCCTGCTTTTCCGGCAGTCACCCTTACTTCTTTCAGATTGTTCTTTTCTTTCAATATAAACAAGACCGTATCCGTATTGCCCAGCTCAATCGTGTCCTTTTGGTAACCGCTATGGCTGGCAACAAGCTTGTGGTTGCCGGGCAATTTGTCTATAGAAAATTGACCTGTAGCATTAGTCGTAACTCCCTTTTTCTCTTGTAACCAGACGATCGTTGCACGCGGAATTGGTTGCTGATTTTCATCAACAACCTTTCCTTTAATCGTTTGTGCTAGAGTTCCAAGAGGGGAAAGTAAGCCTAAATAAATAACATATTTATACATGTTAATTGGCCTTTACTTTATAGGGCTTTTCCTTAGGATCGCTGCAACCACCTGTGTTTTCAATGGCCTGGTATATTTTTTTTGTATCTACCAGGGTCGGGTTGAATGAAATCGTGAAAGCAGAAACCGGCCCTGCCTTACCCGGTTTACAGTCGGTGACGCCTTTTAATACCTTCACATTTTCCGATAAAGTTTTTAAATCGTTACCACAGGTGATTCCTTTCACTTTAATTGTAATGGTGGTATCAGCCACTGATTTCAACTCTTGAGCAATTGATTTAGTTTGGATAGCTGCACAAAATAATACAGCAATTAATAAGATTTTAAACATTATTTTAAGTTTTTAGGGTTCGTAAATTAGGGGAATAGCGCAGATAAGCCAGAACGGAAGTATGCCGTATGGTTCTTAAATGGGTAATTTATTCAGGAAAGAAATGTTTAAGCTGATTTTGGCGGTTGCCAGATAGAGAAAGAAGGTTCTATGCAATAGAATTTATAGTAAGGAGGAGATTCCTGCGTTTCATAAACCGGGGTAGAAACATGAGCATACGTTAATTCCTGTAAGATAACTGTGCTTGAACAGCAATAGCTTAAGCAGGAAGTTGCACAATCTTCCTCCGCTTCTTCATGTGGATGATGATCTTTCTCTGCTGAAATTTCTTGCTCAGTATGTTCCCCGCAGTTACTTGCTGCAATAGAGAGGTAAGATAACCCCACAAAACAAATGACCATGAGCACCGCTAGAATTTTCATCATCACTAAATTAGGAAAAAAACTGAATACTGCTACCCTTTTGTTTTTGGTTGTCAATACTCGCGAATAGGCTTTGCGCCTGAATTGTCAGAAATCCCTCCTTTTTAAATCAAAAACAAACATATCCTTAAAACCAACGTTATAAGTATAACAATTGTATTATGAGAAAAACAACAGCTAACAAAAATCTATCGAATACTATTCTTTTTACAGGCCTTGCCTGTTTCATTACCAGCCTTTTTATAGGTGGTAATACCCCGATTTATGTAATGATGGCTTATTCCAGCCTCATTTTCTTGCCGCGCTATCAGCGCCTGGTGCTAAAGAAAGCATAAGAATTCAGTTTTAAATATTTAACCAGGGCCTTAATTTAATTAGGGCCCTGGTTGGATATTGCCTTTTTTTTTGCCTGTTAAGTGATGGGCTAAATAGAATACTGCAAAATCAGACCGTATTTAACAGTATGTTGATCTGAATTGGATGTTTTTGATGCTTCATTTAACATCATGTTAAATCTCTCACAACATGAGAAGGGTAGGTTTGCTGTCGAAAAACAAATCAAATCAATGAAAACAACCCTACTTAAAACCAAAACATTATCTTTTGCTATCGCAGCTTTTGTGGCCACTGCAATCGCTGTCTCTGCTTGTAAAAAGAGCAATACAGATGGTATTGCCGCTGTCGCAGACCTGATTGATTTAAAGGATTTTTCTGTTAACCCTTCCTTATTAAAAACAATGAGTGGTTTCGAAAACCTGAAGATCACCACCCTGATCAGCAGTGATGATGTACTTCCTGAATCTCCAGGCTTCATTTTCGGTGCCCAACCTGATGGTGCCGGAATTATAAGAAACCCGGAAGGGGAAGGTTTTATTATGATCAACAACCATGAGATCCTGCAATCTGTATCCAGGGTATATCTGGATAAAAACTTCAAACCTGTAAAAGGCGAGTACATTGTAGATTCGGATGGCGGTATGACGCGTTTATGCTCTGCTACACTGGCCACACCTGAAGAACATGGCTTTGCTAAAGCTACATTTCTGACTGCCGGAGAAAGTGGTTCTGAATCTATGATCCATGCCATTGACCCTTTAGCGCCTGCTGACAAGAAAAACAGTCAACGTACTTTAAGTGCATTAGGAAAATGGAGCGCAGAAAATGCAGTGCCACTTCCAAAAGGTGCTTATGCAGGTAAAACGGTAGTCCTGATCGGTGAAGATGAAACTGACGGACAGCTGGCGATGTATTTGTCGAATACCCAGGGCGATTTAAACAGCGGTAAGTTATACGTGATGAAACGCAGTAACAATGATCCTATTGAAACCAATATGTCTAAAGGCCAGGATTATGACGTGGAATTTGTAGAACTTGATAATGTGAAAAGTGCTACTGGCGCACAGTTACAACAACAAACGATTGATAAAAAGGCATTAATGCTGGCACGTGTAGAAGATATCGACTACAGAAAAGGTAGCGCTGCTAATGGTCGCGAAGTGTACTTCACGGCAACAGGCGTTAGTCAGGCAGATAAAGAGACTGCGGTAAGTGGTAAAACCATGTGGGGCCGTGTGTATAAATTGGTACTGGATCCAAATAACCCTTTAAAAGGTAAACTAGCTGTTGCGGTAGATGGTAACGATAATCCAGGAAAAAGCATTGTGAACCCGGACAACCTTTGTGTAACGGAGAACTTTGTTTACATCCAGGAAGATGGCGATTCTTACTACAAAAAGAACGACCATGATGGTACGATCTGGCAGTTCTCGATGGCTGCAAAAACGTTAAAACCGATGTTGCAAATGAACCACCGTAGAACAGAAACGGCTTTCAACGCAAAATACAATCCTTCAAATGATCAGCGCACCAGCTCATGGGAATATGGCGCGATGTACGATGTGTCGTCCCTGACAGGTATTCCAGACACATTTGTGCTGAACTTACACCCACATACCTGGACTGATGCTAAATTCAAAAATGCTGATGGCGGAACCACCCGCTTAACCAATAACAGTGAAGGCGGACAAGTGGTAATCGTTCGCGGTATCGCAAAATAAATCTGGCTATCTTATTAAAAACATCCCTTCCGGCTTCATCGCTGCGGAGGGATGTTTTGTTCAACAAATTTCTCCTATGACCGGAATAAAAAAGACATTGATCTTTTCCATCCTAATCACGATTACCACACTACTTTCTATTTTTTGTAGCACCAAAGAACCTGCGCCAAGCCTCCAGGTAAAGGCTGTTTTTGATCAGGAACTAGACAGCCTTCAGCAAATTGTAGATGAAGAGTTTTTCCCCGCTATACAACAACAGCAGGAAGAAAAGCTCCGTCAAAGCTTCCTAAAGGCAAGAAATCAGTATAAAAAGATAGAATACTATATGGAGTATTTCTTCCCGACTACTGCCGTATTTATTAATGGTGCCCCGATTGATGAAATAGAACTCGGTGAAAATCTGATCCAGGAACCTACAGGTTTTCAGGTGATGGAAGAACTGATCTATGAAGTGCCCAACAAAGAAAACAGGGAGGCGCTGCTCAATGAAGTCCGGAAGATGCAGTTGAACCTAAAACGCGTGGGGAGATACCATGCGCAATACGAAATCACCGATGCACAGGTCTTTGATGCGCTAAGGCTGGAGGTATTCAGGATTGCCAGTCTCGGTATTACCGGATTCGACAACCCAACGGCATTGGCTTCTATACCCGAAGCGGCTTCTGCTTTACAGGGGATCAAAAGAACGATCCAGCAATATAAAAACAACGATAAACAGGTCGAAATGATCGATAATGCCATCAGTTACACGAAGCAATTTCCGGATTACAATTCCTTTAACCGCCTGGATTTTATGACTAAACACCTGCAACCGATCAGTAAGTCTATGGATCAATTGCGCAGGGATCATCGTATTGAAGTGGTTTCGGGGGCTTCGGCCATGACTGATGACGCCATCAGTTTGTTTCAAAAAGAAGCCTTGAATGTCAATAAGTTTGTAGGTAATCATACGGAGTATATTTCAAATGAAAAGGTGGCGTTGGGCAAATTGCTTTTTAACAGTACGATCCTTTCCAATGGCGGGAATAAAAGCTGTGTGAGTTGTCACCATGAAGGTAAAGCGTTTTCTGATGGCCTCGTTACTGCGGGCAGTACGCAAAAAGACGCTTCCGGAAAAACGATTCCACTCCTTAGAAATACGCCTACACTGGCTTATGCAGGTTTTCAACGTGGTTTTTTCTACGACCTGAAAGCGGGTACACTGGAAGATCAGGCACTTGATGTAGTTCATAATAAGCACGAAATGGATGGTTCTTTGGAAGAGGCATCAAAAAGGATAAACCACAACCAGACTTTTAAAGTGGCCTTCGCCAAAGCTTTCGGAGCAGAAAACACCAATGCAAACCCATGGAAAATACAACATGCTTTAGCGAGTTATATCCGTTCTCTGGCGCCATTTTCTTCCCGCCTGGATCAGTATATGCAGGGAGATCATACGAAGTTAAACGAAGAAGAGAAAGCCGGTTTTAACTTGTTTATGGGCAAGGCGAAGTGTGGCAGTTGTCATTTTGCACCACTTTTTAACGGGACGCAATCGCCATTGTTTGAGAAAAGCGAGGCCGAAGTATTGGGTGTACCTGCTAAAGCGGATACTGCAAATGCTAAAATTGACAAAGACCCTGGTCGTTTTACCTTAAACCCTTACCCTCAGTATAAATATGCATTCAAAACCACTACGCTGCGTAATATTGCTAAAACGGCACCGTATATGCATAATGGTGTCTATAAAACCTTAGAAGAGGTGCTGGATTTTTACAACCGTGGGGGCGGTGCCGGGATAGGAATTAAACTAGAGAACCAGACTTTATCGCCGGATCTCTTAAATCTGAGTAAAAAGGAAATAAACAGCATTGTCGCCTTCCTGAAAACCTTAGATGATCAATAGCAGTAGGAATTGGAGCGGCCTCAAATGCCTTTAGACGAGGGTAGAAGAATAAATAGGGACAATTTCAACCACATTAGCTTTATTTACAATAATTTTGCGGCGAAATAATAAATTCATAGCGCAATATGTTTAGTAAGGATTTGGTGAAATGGGATCGCATAAAAGCCAGGTTGATCAGTTTAGTGTACGGAGAATACTTTACCGATGCCTTGCGGAACACCATCACGATAATTCTTCCTTTTGCCCTGTTGTTCTTTTACCATCAGCCAAATATGGCCATTGGGGTAGGTGTGGGTGCTTTGCTGATCAGTCTGACGGACGCGCCAGGAAACAGGGCCAACAAATTTAAAAGTGCGATCATCAGTATCATATCCTTCTTTTTTACCGCCCTGATCATTTCTTCTTCCCTGGGAAATCCATGGCTTACTGCCGGAAGTATTTTCCTGCTCAGCTTCGTGTTTTCTATGCTGGCGATGTTTGGAAGCAGAATGGCATTGATCGGAACGATGGCCATTATCCTCGGGATTTTTACCCTTGGCTTACATCCGGTAAACCCCTTATTATTTAGCTGGTATGTGCTGCTTGGTGGATATTGGTATTACCTGATCAGCCTGATTCAGATTGTCATCTGGCCATACCGTTCCTTACATCAGGCCATTTTTGAGTGTATTACCGCAACTTCGGTCTTCCTGAAATCTAAAGCCCGTTACTATGATCCGGAAGTAAATCTGGAAGAATGTTATAGTGAAACGATTGCTTTACACATTAAAGTGAGCGAAAAGCAGGAGCTGGTCAGGAACCTGTTACTGAGTGATAAAAGGGCCATGAAACCCAGCAATGAACGCGGACAACAACTGCTGCGGACGGCTGTCAGCGTAATCGACCTCTATGAGCAGGTAACGGCCATCCATTATGACTATGCCTATGTGAGAAAGAGCCTGGATAAAACCGGCGCCTTACAGCTGATCATTGAACTGATAGAAACCCTGGCAGAAGAGTTACAGGTACTCAGCGGGGTGTTCTTAAGGCCAAATAAAACGCAATCGGCCCAGCGACTGGTTAAATTTGAACAGGCCCGTGTGGAACTGACCAAACTTTCGCAGGCTACAGATGAAACGAATGCGCACATCATACTTAAAGTATTAAAAAACCTGGAAGGTATCGTATTACACATCCAGGTGATCAAGCAGGATCAACCCTTATCTGCTATCCCTGACAATCTGGAGGCAGAGGAAGACATCGATTATGCCGGTTTTTTATCCCCTCAGCTGTTGAAGTTCAGCGCCATCAAACCATACTTTTCTTTCCATGCCCCGGTATTCAGGTTCTCCCTGCGACTGGCCTTGTTGTGTTTTTTCGCCTACCTGATTACCCTGGTTTTTCCTATAGGTAAATACAGTTACTGGCTGCTACTCACCATTGTTATTGTCGCAAAACCCAGATTCGGACTGACCTGGAAGCGGAATGTGGAACGCTTATCCGGCACTTTAATAGGTGCAGTGATCGGCATTATTTTACTGTTAATCATTCATCAGACCGCTGCCTTGCTCATTATATCGGCATTCCTGCTACTTGGATTTTTCACTTTTAACCGCATCCGGTATTCGGTCAGTGTGGTCTGTATTACCGCCATGGTGATCCTTTGCCTGAGCATTTACGACGGACATAGTGATCATGTCATTATGGAACGCGTGATCTATACGATTTTGGGTTGTGCAATTGCTTTTCTTGCGGCATTCCTTTTCCCAATATGGGAGATTAAGGGTTTGAAAACGCTGATTTCGAATATTCTGGAAGCCAATAGCCATTACCTTTTTAAAGTAAAAGCCGAACTTTCGGGTACAGAACCTGGCGTTACAGCCTCAAAACTAGCGCGGAAAAACAGCTATATCCAGCTGGCTAAATTTTCAGAAACGCTGCAATACATGCATTTGGAGCCAAATAGCAAGGAACTGGATATGCATGGGATCTATGCCATTCAAATCCTCAGTTACCGGATCAACTCCATCATTGCCTCTTTATCGCTGTCTGCAAAGCAAAATCTACAACAGGATGCGGGCTTAGGGATCCTGGTGGAAGCTTTAAGCAATATGGAATATTGTGTACAGCACAGCAGCAAACTGAATCTGGGAATGATCAATAAAGTAGTTCATGCCGATAAAATTGAAGAAGAATACAACGATAACGAAGGCACATTACAGCACCAGCTGAACCTTTTACTCGCCCTTTCTGTAGAACTGAAAATGTACTTTGTATAAGCCTATAAAAACACAGATAGCGATCCCTGCTGTATAAGCAACCATGTCGCTCCACAGAAATCCACGTCCTAAAACCAACGCGCCTAAAGTCGTACTTCTGAGCTGATTGATCCATGGCGCCTGATAAAGTTGAGCAAGTTCTATTCCATAACATACCGCTAAACTGATGATGGCTATCTTTTGATAACCTGATTTAATAAGCAGGAACCTGATGCCACAAAACATCATGACCGCATATAATAAATCGCCCACAAATAATGGCACCAGCGTCGTTTTCCTGGAAAGGAGTCCCGCGGCGATTACGATAAGGATTAATAAGGCATAGGTAAATCTCTTTTTAAGGAGCTGATTTTTTGAGGTCATTCCAGGTAATCAGGGTTTGTTTTCTTCGGTTTAAATCCGGTCGGAATATCGGGTTTATTCTTAATATTTACGTAGGAATTCAGTTTGATTCTGGCAATAGTTTTAGTGTTGATGACTGGGTTTATTTTACTTTTAAAGTGCTTTTTGTCGGTGTTCAGTTCTTTTTTATCAGTTTTCGCTACTTTTTCAGTGGAAGCTGACTTTGCTACAGGAGGTACAGTTTTCTGCGTTTGCTTTGCAATACTTCCCGCGTGTACACTATCCGAAATTTCCGTTGCATCATCATTGATAAAGGAAATATAAGCCTCTACGCGTTCATTTGCCAGATTGCCATCAATCTGCACCATTTGTTTTCCATCCTTTCTGTGGGAACCACTGAGGATACGCGTGTGCTGATTCTGGTCCGGCCAGTAGAGTAATACCATGGCCCGGTCTTTTTGATTTTTCCAGGGTAGATCGGCAGGAACTTCCCAGCTAAATTCAATTGCTCCCTCTACAAACTGTATGGACGGTTTTTCTGCTTTCAAAAGTGTCCCCATACTCAACATTGCCTTAGGATAATCAAGTTCCGCATCAGGATATACACCTGTTACAGCGTGTTTTTTATTGTAGGAAACAGCTTCATTATAGAAGTTTCTATCCGTACCTACCACTTTTAGCCTAAAGCCGACTTTAATAAAAGAACTGATAGGGCGGAGAAACTTGTTTACGATGGTCATGCGGTCGCAATTGATCTTTCTGGCAGGACTGAGGGGCCTGGTACTATGACCAATCGTCCTGATGACGTTTTTGCCGTTCAGCTCATAGCCTACTAAGTTGCCTACCCGGCCGTTAAATCCACCAAACAGTCCATTTTGTAAACTTCCCATAGTGTTGTTGTTTATTGGTAAGCAGCTTGTTACCGCTGGTTAATGTAGTCATTATTTCGGTCTCTGCTCTTGTTGATTTTGATAAAAATTCAAGACCTATTAAATTTAAATACAATCTCTAACCATCCTCAATCCATGGTTAAAAGGTCAATTAGACCTATGAAGGATTAATCAACCATTAAGAAACCATGGTTGAATGATGAAGAGAATAAATCAGCATATGGTGATCATCCTGAAGGGAGACTGAAGCAATGGGAAAACAAAGAAAACTGGTGCAGAACGTGATTTTTGGTGCAATAACATAAACTCAAGGCCATAAACTATGGCCTTTGAAATATCTTTTCTGAATACGGGTTCCCGTAAAATTACCACTCCGTTACTCTCTATTTTTGATCAAATGAAAGATTGACCTGTTATCGGTTGATCTGCATGAAACTCTAAAAAATAAACAGCGGAATGGATTTTAAAGATCAAATAGCGCAACTGGCATCTCGGGTAGAGAAGATGTTGCCCCAGATACAAACAGAAGAGGCAACAAAAAATGCTTTGGTGATGCCATTTATCCAGATCATGGGATATGATGTGTTCAACCCATTTGAAGTTAACCCTGAATATGTTGCCGATCTGGGCATTAAAAAAGGGGAGAAAGTGGATTATGCGATTATGAAGGATGCTGAACCCACCATTTTAATTGAGTGTAAACACCATATGGAGAATCTGGACCCACACAATTCGCAATTGTTCCGATACTTCCATACCACCACCGCCAAGTTTGGCTTGCTGACAAACGGTTTGGTTTATCGTTTCTATACCGACCTGGTTGAAAAGAATAAAATGGACAGCACTCCATTCTTCGAATTCAAATTAACCGAAATCAAAGAGACAGAGATTGCCGAGTTGAAAAAATTCCATAAGTCATATTTCGATGTGGATAATATTACCAATACCGCAAGTGAACTAAAGTATTTAAATGAATTGAAAACTTTGCTTCATCAGGAGATTGCAGAGCCATCAGATGGCTTCATCACTTACTTTACCAAGCAGGTATATCCAAAGGTGATCACTGCTAGAGTGAAAGAACAGTTTGCACCAATCATTAAGCGCTCTTTTAATCAATTGATTAGTGATGCCATCAATGACCGCCTGAAACTGGCCTTAAATCAGGAAAAAGAAAAAGATGTAGCAGAAGCGGTGAAAATCGAAGAACTCATTGCTGCAGAACCAGAATCAGGTATCGTAACCACCGAAGAAGAGATCGAAGGCTTTTTTATTGTGAAATCTATTCTTAGAGAAACCATTGACCCTAAAAGGATTACTTACCGGGATGCACTGTCTTATTTCGCGATTTTATTGGATGATAACAACCGGAAGACCATCTGTAGATTATACCTGAACAACAAGAAATATCTGGCTGTACTGGATGAAAACAAAAAGGAAATTAAATACGAATTGGAAAGTGTAGATGACCTTTATAAGCATGTAAGTAGTTTAACAGCAGTGCTGGCCAGACTAGACGACGCCAGGGTAAAGGATAAAATCACCAATTCATAATGAAAAATAAAGCATTAAGCTTAACGCTGCTCACCTTGTTCGCAACCGCTGTTTCTGGTTGTTCAAGTTTAGACCTCCAGGAGGAAATCGAGGAGATTACTGATGATCGGGTCATTACAAAAGAAGAATTTACAGACTTACATGCTAAAGTTGTAAAGGATAGCAAATACAATAAATTTAAAGATGCAGCCGCATTTTATCAATATCTACAAACTTATTGCACTAAAAAAAATAAGCAGGTCAGGATTTGGAATCCAGTGGTAAAGGCAAAGGCCAGGCCCTTTAACGTCAATGTATTCTTTGAAAACTCCTATAGTATGAATGGCTATGTTTCTCAAGCTGATCTCAAGAGTTCGCTGTACAATATGTTGGTTAATGTTAAACAGGGGGCAAGTACACTAAACCTGCATTATATCAACAGCAATGTGATTAAAATGCCGGGGAATAATATTCAATCGTTTAGTACCGGCCTAAGTCCGGCCGCATTTAAGAAAATGGGTGGGAAGCAGGGAACCTCTGATATTGCGGATATCCTCAAAAATGTACTTTCCAGGACGGATCAGCATAACCCTTCCATATTAATCTCTGATTTCGTTTTCTCCCCACCAAAGGGGAAAGATGCACTCAGTTATCTTCAACTTCAGCAGGTTGCGGTAAAAGATGCCTTAGTGAGTAAGTTAACCGCGCAGAATCTGGCCCTGGTGATTTTTCAAATGAAAGCCTATTTTCAGGGGTACTATTATGACCATAAGCTGAACACGATTCCTTTAGCAATGGATCGCCCTTATTATATCTGGTTTATCGGGACAGAAGATCAGGTAAAGGAGGTGCTAAACAGACAGATCATCAATCAATCCGATAGCCACCTGTTAAATCAGGCTGTATTTAAGAGTACGCAGCATACCGAACCGGTATCCTATAAAATAGTGGTAAACAAAGGTCAAATCGGGGATTTTACACCTGTGAAATCTGATGAGCTCGAGAATGCGGAAGCTAAAAAGGGAGAGTTTGGCTTTAGTGTCGCCGTTAATTTCAGGAACAACATCAGGGGATTAAAGTTCTTTACTGATCCCGGGGTGTATCAGCTAAGTAATCCAAATTATAGCCTTACGGTAAGGCCTTTGACGCCAATTGAGGAGAAAACACCTTCGCTATCCGGCTTTAGTCACCTACTGAGCCTCAAAACAAAAAGACTGCAAAAGGAAGAATTGAGCATCAAAGTTCTGGACAAAGTTCCATCCTGGGTAAATAGCTACAGTTCAACCGACGATTCAAAGATCAAAACCGATCAGGCAGAGCAGGCAAAAACCTTCGGTTTAAAGTATCTCGTAAACGGAGTTTCTCAGGCATTTAGCTATTATCCGAATGCAAATCAGAACATCATAACCGACATCAAAATTAAAATTAACAAATAATATGACAGATTTTATTGCAATGATTTATGAGTGGTTTGGTTACCATAGTAATCTGGGAACCCATTTAAAAGGATGGGATGAGCTCTGCACTGGGTTTATAGGTACAGACTTATACCTTCAGGTTTTCCTGATCATGGTATTTGTTAACCTGGGCTTGTTTATCCTGATGTATCTGATCATCGATAAGTTTACCTCAAAGTTCAGTTCAAAAGCATCCTGGTGGATGACTGCTGCTATTGCTGCAGCGCTAAATTTCGGAATTGCTTATACTATCCCCGGCACCGTTCCGGCTTGTGAGGACCTTCATTTTGGCGCTGGTGATCTGATGCTTTTTGGAATTGCCAATGCCTGCTGGAGCTTAGTTGTTTTCGCATTGCTAACCTCTTTTCCTTTTCCGAGAAACTTCAGTACAAATGCCAGATTAACCACTTTTTGGAAACCTTAACTATTAATTATCATGGCTAAACTATTTATTTTCGGCATAGGCGGGACTGGTTCCAGAGTGATCAAGTCTTTGACTATGCTATTGGCTGCTGGAATGAAATCCAGCAATAACTTCGAAATTGTTCCCATCATCATCGATCCCCATAAGGATAACGAGGATTTGAAAAGGACAGTGGCTACTTTAAATAACTATCAGAAGATCACGGAAAAGGTGGGCTCCGACAATGGTTTCTTTGGAACCAAGGTCTCTACCTTACAATCCCTGGATCAGAAACTCGGGCTGGGAGGAACTTATACTTTTAAGCTGAAGGACGTAGAATCTACGAAGTTCAAAGATTATTTCTCTTATAACTCCCTGGATGAGGAGAATATGGCCCTGGCTGATTTGATTTTCTCCGGGAAAACGATCAACCATGCGAAGGATCCCGTTAACCTGCTGGACATTCCAATGGACATCGGTTTTGTTGGAAATCCAAACGTAGGCAGTGTAGTCCTGAACCAGTTTAAACATTCAGAAGAGTTTAAAACCTTCGCCAATAACTTCGGTAGGGAAGACCGTGTTTTCATCATCAGTTCTATTTTCGGTGGAACCGGTGCAGCTGGCTTTCCAACGATATTGAAGAGTATCCGCGATGCGAATGAGCAATCTGGAATTAGCAATGCAGGATTCCTGAGGGATGCTTCCATTGGCGCGTTAACGGTAATGCCGTATTTTAATATTGCTGTGGACGAAAACAGCCCGATCAATAAGTCTGATTTTGTAGAGAAAACAAAAGCTGCACTGGATTATTACCGGAACAATGTGAATGACGACCTCAATGCGATGTATTATATCGGTGATGATTATGTGGGAAAGGCGTATGAAAATGATCCTGGAAACAATGGACAGAAAAATGATGCCCACTTCGTGGAGTTGGCAGGGGCCATGTCTATCCTTGATTTTATGAACCTGAATACTGATGATTTGCTTACTGAGAATGGCAAACCTGAGCGTACCAGGTTTAGGGAATATGGGATTAAAGAAGACCTCCAACAATTGTTTTTTGGTCATCTTGGTGATGGTTCAAGTCAGCGTCTGGGTAAATGTTTAACCCAGTTTACGTTGTTTAATAAGTACCTGAATGTCCATCTGGATCAGGCGATTGAAAACAAGACCTGGTCTACCAGTCCTCCTGCAATTGACAAGCAATTTAAGAACAGTCAGTTTTTCTCTTCTAATCTGAGCGGATTTTTAAAGCAGTATTCCGATTGGCTAAATGAACTTCAAAACAATTCCAGGTCCTTTAAGCCCTTTAATCTGGATGCGGATCTGATGACATTGGTTAACGGCAGGTTTATCGCCAAAAAATTCCTGGTGAGTAGTTTCGATTATGATAGCTATGATATGAAGTTAAACAGGCTGGTTAGGGATGTTACCTACGTATCAGCAGAGCAAAAATTGATCAACCTGTTTTATACCACAACAGAGAATATTTCACAAGAAAAATACGGATACCAAAAAGTTTAAGAGATGACTATAAGTTTAGGTTTTACAAAAAATTCTGGTGAGGATTGGTTTGATTCGGCACCCTTCGGTACAAAAGAAATCTCAGGTATTCCTGATCCGGAAGGTGGACATGCTTTAAATGCACCAACAGCTATTCCCAGTCCATTTGCAAGAATGGATATGGTTAGAAAGTCCTTTTATAATATTGGGGAAAGTCCGGATTTAAGCTTTTTCCAAAGGGGAGAACGGGTGATTGCCAGCAAGGAAGATGAAAGAACGGTATCTCAGTGTTTTGATCTTGCAGAGCTGTTGTTTTTCTACGATAATTATAAGGATAAATTAGAGATCATTGCCTGGAATAAAGCGGAACAGCTGGATAAGCTGAAGAAAAGCCCAAACCAGGGACATCAGAAGCTCGGTGATGTTTTGGAAATGTACCTGAGACAGGACAAAAAATCGTTCAATTTTGAGCTGATGGATAACATTTATATCATCAGGTATAACCATAAAGTTATTGGCGGCACTTCCCCTTTAACCTTGTTTTTTAATACAGCAAATGATAGTGCAAACCTGAATCTGAAAAGTACAAAAGGGAAGGTGTTCTTTAAGGATATCGTGCCTTTGCATGAAAGAGACGAGAATTTTCAAAAGTACATCCATTGGCTTTTCAAAAGCAACGTTATTTTAACCGAAAAAATGGCTGCGGTAAGGGAGTACCTGAATAAGAGTCTGGAGCTTGTGGGTAAACTTAACCCTACGCTCTTTAGCACATTGAATACCTTAAACCTTTCGGAGCTTAGTGCCAGCTATTCCAGTTTACAAACCAGATCAGTGGGGCAGATTGTAGAAGTTCTGGGCGTAAATTTAAAGACCCTCGATGCTTCAAAGATTCCGGTGGATGAAAGTGACTTTGTCATTTATTCCTCCAAGTATAGCCAGGTTAAGAAGCCTTTGGTGCTTCAGAATAATTTCAATAAGCCTTATAAATATGTAAATGGCAATTGGGAATCTAAAACACAGGTGAAATATCAGGATACAGATTCGCTGAGTCAAAGGACTTTACCGGGCTTAAATATTAAGTATCCTTATTTAAGTTATGGCGATTTTCTGGAGGATAATTTAATCAGGTTGGTGTATCCGATTGATGCTGCGCGTTATTTTGACGGGAATCTTAAACTAGCTAACGAAGATCAAACCAAGAGTTACCTGTTGCCAATCAAGCCCCTGTTTTTTGAGTTTTTTAATGTTGCCGATCTTTTGGATGCCGGCCCGGGTAAGCCTCATATTTTGATTGAGGAAGGATTAAAAGGTGGCGTACGTGTTTTATTACAGATTCCGATTAAAAACGGCGATGATTTCATCGTTTTTGAGCGGATTTATTATAATGACAGTGTTGCCGATCAAGCTCAAAATAAGGGTGGTATTGTGGAGCAACAAGTTGGACTCACGCTTTTCCCTTTTATCAGGCACGATCATGGGGTTAAGCCCTTTTATAACCTGCAATTGGTAGATAGAAATATCGTAGGGAATTTATTTGATATCGATTATAAGTTGTCCTTTTATAGCGATAGCAGTAAAACTCCACTGGAGGTGAAGGCGGAGAGAAATAGAGGGAGAAAGGTTAAAGGCGACTTTGCAAAAGTGACGACTAAGTATTATGCCATGGAATCTGCGTTCGATTATATCCAGATCGATAGTAAGTTTGGAAAGGGAATTGTGATCCCTAAATGGGATAGCAATCATAACACAGGAGACCAGTTTACTTTTGGAGTAGATTTTGGAACCACCAATACCCATATTGAGTATTCGATAAATGGTTCGGCACCTCAGCCTTTCCATATCGGCCTGGAGGATATTCAGGCGGTATCACTGTGTTCGGATGAAGTAGAACATAACTTTTCCGGAACAAATGCGCTTGACATCAGGAACGCTATCACGAAGGAATTTATTCCGAAGTTTATCAAAGCGGATTCAGCTTTTAATTTCCCCATCCGTACGGCACTTTCACAGAGTAAAATGCATGTTCCAATTACTGCAGGGAAAGCGTTGCTGGACTTTAATATTCCCTTTGCGTTCGAAAAAGAACTGGATTTTAACAGTAAGTTCTTTACTAATTTGAAATGGGATAGCAAGGATCCGAACAATGCAGATCGGATTGAGGCTTTTCTGGAGCAGATTATACTCATGATCAGGAGCAAGGTATTGCTAAATGGCGGGAATTTGCCGGCTACCAAAATCGTCTGGACTTATCCAATCAGTATGTCTACGGTTAGAAAAGATAAATTGAGCGAATATTGGGACGGACTCTTTACAAAATATATCAATGAAAAGGAGCAGACCACCAGGTTATCTGAGTCTTTAGCACCCTACTATTATTTTACGAGCAATAGCAATGCCTTAAACGGTAAGGGTTATGGAACAAGTGTGCTGATGGATATTGGCGGAGGTACATCCGATGTGGTGGTCTATCTTAATAATGTACCTAAAATGGTTTCTTCCTATCGCTTTGCTGGAAATACGATTTTCGGAGATGGTTTTAGTGAATTTGGGAATGGGCAGACGAATAAAATGGTTCAGAAGTATAAGGGTAAGTTTGATGCACTTTTAGAACAGGAAAATTCAGGTTTAAAGAGCATGTCTGATTATATCTATGCCAGTCAAAAGTCTTCGGATTACCATGCTTTCTTGTTTTCATTGGTCAATAACGTGGAAATTAAGGAAAAAGCTGCGTTAGATTTTAACAAGAAACTATTTGATGATACAGAGCTAAAGATTGTTTTCCTGTATTTCTATGCCGCTAAGATCTATCATATTGCAAAGTTGATGAGAGCTAATAAGCAGGCGCTTCCGATTGACCTTATTTTTAGTGGCAATGGTTCAAAGATTCTGAGTATCATCTCTTCGAATAAAAAAAGGATCAGTGAGTTTACCAAAGCTATTTTTGCTTTTGTCTATGAACTGGATACCTATCCTGATACTGATCTGAAAATCAGTGTAGAAGATGCCATCCCCAAAGCCATTACTGCCAAAGGAAGCATCGTGCATTCACTTCAGGGAGCAGCTGAAACCAATGTCAAGGATATTAAGCAAATACTGAGTTGTGTAACCTCTTCAGGATTCAGGAACCTGACGTATGCAGATGCTGCTAATGGGGATATCCAGGATGAAATTGTGGAAGAGGTACAGCGATTTAACCAATATTTTGCTGAACTACTGGTGGCGTTTGATTGTGAGGATCAATTCGGGGTTTCGTACCAGTCGATCTCTGTTTTCAAGGACATTGCCAACAAACATTTAAAACAATACTTATTGGCCGGGATCGCTTTTAACAATTCCATGGAAGGGGGAGCAGTAAGCGTCGCAGCCGAATTATCTGAGACTTTGTTTTTCGTTCCTATTGTGGAAACCATCCAGCAATTAATTAATGAACTGGCTGTTGTGGAGGTGGAAGCATAATGTTGAAAAGATCAAAAACCATCCTGCCATTTTTACTATGCGGATTATTTTTTATAAATGTAAACGCCAGGGATACCACTAAAGTTCAAAGCGCAACAGGTTCCGCAGTTCCAGCAGTTCAGGACTCTTTAAAAAGAGATACTACGAAGCAAATTTCCGATACCGCAACTGTGGTGGAAAGCAAAACGGTTCCGGTGGTTCCTGCGGAGAAACCTGCGGTAAAAAAGAACAAATCAAGCTTTTTTGATAAAAAGGCTTACCTACAGTATGGGGTGTTCTTTTTAAGTGGTGCTGTGCTTGTCCTTTTGATTTGGCTTATTAAGCAGCAAAGAAATAAAAAGAGAAATCGAAAAATGAATAATACTCCATCAGAAGATAAACATTTAAATAATATAATTATAGAGTCCAGCGCATTGGTAGCAAAGCTTAGTGCGGATATTTCAGTGTATAAAGACAGGCTAAAAGCAGCTGAAATTCAGATGGCTAAATTGGAAGTTGAGCTGGCTGATTTAAAAGAATCGGTTTCCGTACCCACTGGGATAAAACATAACGCTGATCCTTTTGAAGAGCAGGAATCAACGCTGGTTAAGGAACCGCATGCTACCAGTTATTTATATTTCCCAAGTCCATTATCCGATGGTTCATTCCGGAAAGTTGATGGCAAAACTTCCTTTTTGGAAGGGGCAAGTATCTACCGGTTTAAGCTGACCTCCGATACCGATGCCTTATTTGAGTTTTGCGAAGACAGTTCTTCCATAAGCATGGCACTCCACAATAGAAATGACTTAATCCTAAGTGTTGCAGAGGAAATGGAAGGAAAATACGCTGGTGCAAAAAAAGTGATGATTTATAAAGGGAAAATGGGCAGAGTTCAGCTGGTTGACAATAAATGGCTACTGGTTCAGAAGGCTCAAATAAAATACGTTTAGGGATGATTTTAGAAATTATAGAGTATATGGCCTTCGCGGTGATTCTGGCCGGCCAGTTTGTTTTCTTTTTCAGAACAAGGAAAAAGATAGCTGAGTTTAACCATTCCATCGCTGAAATATCCAGTATCTACATTGCCGATCTGAAACTTACAGAGCGGCAGGTAAACAGTTTTTCGAGCAGGGCTGACATTTTTGAGATCGCAAAAGGCCCTGAAAAGCTGGATCTGGAATATGCAGACCAGGAAGAGGAGCCTGCTGAGGAAACGATGATCAAAATAAAACTGGTCGAAAGTGCAAATAATAAGAGTGTGGTGTTCAACAATATTTTAAATTCTCTTAATAAATACCTTTTGCGCAACAGGCATTCGGTTGCAGATTTCAGCCTGATTAAGGATATCGTGGAAAGGAATACAGATACGGTAGAGGAAGAGGTTAATTTAACCTTATCAACGCCGCTTTATCTGGGCTTGATGGGTACGATGTTGGGCGTAGTTATTGGTATTTTTAGCATGTCTAGTGTGATTGGCGGAGGAGCTACTGAATCAGCCGATGCCATAGGGAAGGGGATTAGTATTTTGCTTGGTAGTGTTAAGGTGGCGATGATCGCAAGTTTCGTTGGACTGTTATTAACGATTTATAATTCGGCTGTTACCTTTAAGGGCTCGAAATATAAGCTGGAATCCAAGAAAAATGATTTCTATACCATGATTCAGGTAGAGCTTTTGCCTTCTTTAAATCAGGGAATGAATGCAACATTTGATTCTTTGCAACGCAATCTGTTCAAGTTCAATGAGAAGTTTGATACGAATCTGGATAGGTTATCTACGGTATTTGATAAGAATTATGATTCGATTCTGATGCAAAAACAATTGCTTGAGCTGATGGACAGCTCCAAAGTGGGGGAGATTACTCAATACAATGTGGATGTTCTCAGGGAGATGAGAACATCCATGGCCCAGTTTGGTAAATTCAATTCCCTGTTTAGTAACATCAATGGGTATATCGAAAATTCGTACAAGCTAACAGAACAATCTACGCAATTACTACAGCGAACCGGGAATTTTGAAAGTATCGCGATGACGATTCAGGAAAACCTCAACGACAACAAAAAGCTGGTTCATTTCTTGTCCAGCCACTTTAATGATCTGGAGACTCACAAAGCTAAAGTGGATGAGGCTATCGTGAAGATTAGCTTTAGCATACAGGATACTTTCAACCAGTTAAATACTTCATTACAGCATTCCAGTGAGGCATTGAGTCTGGAAGCAGTTTCCAGAAACATCGATAGCAAAGCTTTATTTGAGGCTTTCTCCAATGACCTGAAAGTATCTTTTGCGGATCAGGCGAAGTCTGTAGGAGAGGTTATGGAAGAGAAAAAATCTAGTCTGGACTATCTAAAACATCTGGAAGCGCTTTTAAACGAGGTGAAAGCGATGAAGAACAGCCATGCTGGTACGGAGAAATTATACAGTCAGGTTCTGGAATTGAATTCCAGTATGACCACTTCCAACCTAACCTTACAGCGGATTGAAAGTGATGTAAGGAAACCGTTTTTTAAGAAAATCTTCCATAAACTACAAGCTTAATGAAAGGTAAAAACGATTTCTTCTGGCCGAGTTTTGCCGATCTCATGACCAGTTTATTCTTTATCATGCTGGTACTGTATGTACTCACATATGTGGAGCTAAAGCGGAAAAATACGGTATTGGAAGAGAAACTTAAAATTATTGAAACGGTTGAAGCGAACCTTGAACCTTTAAAAAGAGATACGATGCTTTTTAAATTTGAAGAGGAGTATAACCGGTATAAACTGGCCTTCGATGTTAAGTTTAATCCGGATAAGTCCAGTATTGTTTCTAATGCAGACCTGATTAACCCGGTCTATACCCGGGTTAAGATTCGTGATGCCGGACAAAAACTGAAAATGGTGATTGATGGGTTAAAGCGGAAGAAGGATAGTGATCCCGGGATGAAAAACATTTCTTATATCCTGGTGATCTCAGGCTATGCCTCAAAGGATAAATATTCGAACTCGCTGAACCACAATTACGATTTGAGTTATAAGCGGGCTTTAAGTCTTTGGGCTTATTGGAAGTACAATCAAAACATTGATTTTGAATCCACGGAATATAAGAACCTGATTGACCTTCAGATTTCAGGTAATGGTTGGGGAGGCGTTGGGCGCACAGAGAATGAAGCAGACAACCAACGGTTTTTGATACAGATTTTCCCAAAGATTGCTAATATAAATTAGATAGGGTTGATCAATGAGCCAAAACTCTAAAATACGCTTACAGCAGGGTGCTTTTTTCTTTAGCCATATAGATTCTCTGCTGAATACTCTTTTTAGGACGTTGCTAACCTTATTGTCAATTAATTAGTGTACTTTAATTATAAAATATTCTAATTAAAGTAAATTAAAAATGAACAGAACTGACGGCCTTCCGGTCTCATTTGTTAAATAATTAATTATTATTTTAGTCAAAACATTTTGGAATAAAATGGGTCTGATGTTCCTGGACAGATAATTTTATAGGATGTTTTGAGCTAAATATATGTATTAAATCTAATCACTTATGATCACAATGATCCTGAGGTCTGTTTTGTTAATTTGGCTGTTAGGCTATTTTACACCAGGATTCGCAAATGATTCTCCCGGGAAGGTAAAAGCACTGCTAGTTAAAGCAGATCAGATGCCTAATTCCCGCGATGCGCTAAAGTTGGCACAGCAGGGATATTTTACGGCTAAAAAATTAAATTGCAAGCAATGTATGGTCTGGGCTTTAAGGATTATGGCATCAAAGACAATGGATCTTGGTGACTGGAAAGGTAGTCTCGTGCTTATTGATACTGGCGTAATCTTAGCAAATGAAATAAATGACATAGGTGGATTAGCTCACCTGAATACGATAAAAGGATATAGTTTTACTAAAATAGGTTTTTTTTCCGAGGGCAAAGCGGTCCTGTTAGAAGCTGAAACCTATTCACAGCGCATCCCGAATCCGGATGAAAGATTTTATCGTCTTGGTCTTGTATATACAAATTTGGGTGTCAATTATGAAGAATCCGGTACATTAAAAGATTCTTTGATTTTTTATAATAAGCTGGCTTATACCTCATTTAAAAAGGTTAGTGGAAAATACAGGTATCAAAATGCATTAGGGATCGCAGCACATAACTATGGCGCAACCTTGTCTCTTTTTCGGCGGTTTGACTCTGCCAGCTATTATTTACAGGAAGCAATTCGGTTAGGAATCAAAGGGCAAAATCTAGTCATACTGGGTCTTGCTTATAATAGCATGGGGAAGATGTTTTTCAGAAAGAAGGACTACAGTAAATCAATTGATTACTATCATAAATCCTTGAGCGCTGCTATAACTCATAATAACGATTATCTGACCAGGGATGCTTATGAGGGCCTTGGGAATAGTTACGCAGCGCTGAAGAAACAGGATTCTTCAACACTTTTTTTGGGTAAGGCGAAACTTATGTCTGACAGTTTAGCCAAAACGGAGAAGTCTTCCATACAAACGTCAATGGAAAGTATAAAGCGGGTGGATGAGCAAAAGCAGTACTATAAAAAAATGATCTTTATTTTTGTTCTTGCTGTAGTTTTAGTCCTTTTTATTTTATCGTTCACAGGGTACCTCACTTTCTTTAAAAAATTTAAGAAGGTGCAATTAGATAAAACAGAACTGGAGTGTTTGTTAAATGAAAAAATGTTCCTGCTTCAGGAACAGTCTGGTCTGCCAAAATCCGATGCTGAGGAGCTTAAATATATAGTTCATTTGGCGATGACAAATGATCCCTGTTTCTTTGTTAAGTTTAAAGAGTTTGATTCCTTATTTATAAAGAAATTATTAGCAATATGTCCTAAATTGGTCGCCACAGAGCTTGAACTGTGCGCCTTATTGCGTTTGAATTTTGAAACTAAAGAAATAGCGCGTTATACCCGTCAATCGGTAAGGGCAGTGGAAAGTAAAAAATTCAGAATTCGCAAGAAACTGAATGTTTCATCTGATGTAGATTTGAATATATGGATGTCAATGGTTTAGGTTGGTATTTCATGAGGGTATCGGGAGTGTTTTAGGAACAGTTTCAGTGCTGAATTTTTAATTTTAAACATAAATTTCCATGTTCACAATGATCCTAAGAATTGTTTTGTTGGTTAGTCTGTCAGGCTATTTTACCCCAGCATTCGCACAAAACTCTTTTGAAAAAATAGAACAGTTGGTTCTCAAAGCAGATCAAACAGATAATCCTCCGGATGCTATAAAGCTGGCACAACAAGCTTATGCTACTTCTGAAAAGTTAGCTTACAAAAGGGGGATGCTCAGGTCCCTGAGTGTTATGGCAGCAAAGTCAATGGATACTGGCAACTGGAAGGCGAGCCTGAAGTTTATTGATTCTGCTGAAGTTCTGGCACATGAATTAAATAACTTTTCTGCATTAGCTCACCTGACTACTATAAAGGGATATTGTTTCACTAAAATTGGTTTTCTCTCTGAGGGTAAAATGACCTTGATAGCTGCTAAAGCGTATGCAGAGAAAGTACCGGATGTGGATGAGAAATTTTACCGTCTTGGCCATATTTATACAAATTTGGGTGTCAATTATCAGGAGTCTGATTCTTTAAAAGACTCTTTAATTCTTTTTAATAAGCTGGCTTATGGAGCGTTTAAAAAGATTAGTG
This sequence comes from Pedobacter gandavensis, assembly GCF_032677645.1. Lineage (GTDB taxonomy): Bacteria > Bacteroidota > Bacteroidia > Sphingobacteriales > Sphingobacteriaceae > Pedobacter > Pedobacter gandavensis_A. Next base: position 198,253 of record NZ_JAVTSB010000014.1, read on the forward strand.
AAAAAAGTAAGTATAAAAATGGACTAGGGATCGCGGCACATAACTATGGCGCAACGTTGTCTCTTTTTCACCAGTTTGACTTAGCCAGTCGTTTTTTAAAAGAAGCAATTCAGTTAGGAATCAGAGATAAAAATAATGTAGTACTGAGTCTTGGTTACAATAGTCTGGCATGGGTGTATCTTAAAAAGAAAGACTACACACAAGCAATTGAATGCTTCAATAAGGGTAGGAAGACAGCTATTGCCCATAATAACAGCTATTTGGTTAGGAATGCTTATGAAGGTTTATGGAATAGTTATGCAGAGATGAAAAAACAGGATTCTGCAACCTTTTACTTGAATAAGTTCAACCTTGTGTCTGACAGCATAGCCAAAGCAGAGAAGTCTTCTATTCAAACCTCAATGAATAGCATCAAGCGGGTGGATGAGCAAAAGCAGTCGGTAAGAATGATGATTTTTATTCTTGTTCTGGCTGTAGTTTTGGTGTTTTTCATTTTATCTTTCACAGGGTACCTTACTTTCTTTAAAAAATTTAAGAAGGAGCAATTAGATAAAACCGAACTGGAATGTTTGTTAAATGAAAAAATGTTCCTGCTTAAAGAACAGTCAGGCCTGCCAAAATCCGATGCTGAAGAGCTTAAATATATCGTTCATTTAGCGATGACAAATGATCCTTGTTTCTTTGTTAAGTTTAAAGAGTTTGATTCCTTATTTATAAAGAAATTATTAGCAATATGTCCTAAACTGGTCGCTACTGAGCTTGAACTGTGCGCCTTATTGCGTTTGAATTTTGAAACTAAGGAAATAGCCCGTTATACCCGTCAATCGGTAAGGGCAGTGGAAAGTAAAAAATTCAGAATTCGTAAGAAACTGAATGTTTCCTCTGAGGTTGATTTGAATATCTGGATGTCAATGGTCTAGGTTGTATTATTTGCTTCCGGGAGTGCTTGCTCCTGTGTTTTGCTTTTGAAAGCACCAAATCCCTCTTAATTATGTATTTGTGGAATCCGAATTTCTTTGGATGATTGATGTTGATTTAAACTGTTAAGCTTTAGTGGTAAATTATGTCGTAGCTGTAAATCAGTTCATTTTAACATTCCTGGATAGCTACTCTAGCTTTGTTGTCATCTTGTATTCATATTTATCCTTCTGTTTTTTATTTAAGTAGTTGTTTTTGAGTCTGTTGAAAAATGTGCGTAGATGTGCGTAGCCGTTTTTTTTAAACAGATACTTTCCTTGAGCACCTTTGTTACAGGTGACTAAATGAATGCTTCCTGAATATAAATTATCACGAATGTTCATTCTGTCTACCTTAACGCTTTTTATTGGCAAAGTAAGATTTGCAATTTTCAGTAAGAGGCAGGTTTATAGTTTAAGTTTTACAAATAGCTAAATTAATGAAAAACAAACTTCTCTTATGTTTGCCCTTACTAGTGTTCTCGTTTGGGGCAGCAGCTCAACAAAAAATCAAAGATGGTAGTGTATCTGGCAGTAAAATAGCGTATAAAGATGCGCTGTTGGAGTTAGAAAGTAATAACAAGGGCTTGTTACATGCTCGTGTTTCTTTGACTTTAACTACAAGTCCTTCTCCCTTAGCAACTCATGTTGCCGGTATGATGGTTTACAATACCGTAACTAATAATGATGTTCAACCAGGAATTTATTACAATGATGGGACTAAGTGGATTGCCGTAAAAGGCAGTAAAGGTCAGCCTGTCTCTATTGAAGATCAGTCTGGTAAAACAGGCCCACCAGGAATTCCTGGAAATCCTGGTGGGCCGGCAACTGGCACTAGCATGGTCACAAATGACAGTGGGGCCTGGTTGTATAATCCATTACTTGGGGTCTGGACAAATATTAATGGTAAAAAAGGGGATACTGGTGCTGATGGTAAATCGTCCTATGAGATTTATAAAGCAATCCCAGGCAATGAGAATAAAACACCTGCTGATTTCGCAACCGGCTTGAAGGGTGACAAAGGGGATACTGGTGCTGATGGTAAATCATCTTATGAGATTTATAAAGCGATTCCGGGCAATGAAAACAAAACACCTGCTGATTTCGCGACCGGCTTAAAAGGTGACAAAGGGGATACCGGTGCTGATGGT
>NZ_JAVTSB010000015.1:0-187384 GCF_032677645.1 Pedobacter gandavensis
TGGGCCTTTAGGTAACGTTGTTTTCTTTGGGTCACGGAGCATATTATAGTTCAATGTAACTATATCAGGGCTATCAGCTCCCATGTTCATTCCTGCCATGCTTTTATCATTTGGCATCTGCATACCGGACATTGCATTTTTTTTGGTTTTTGCTTTCGGATTTTCTTCGCCCGTTACTTCCGGGTACATGACGGTATTCATATCCATAACCTGATTCTGCATTTTCATGCCTTCCATTTCCACCATGTTACCGTTCATATCCATCATATCATTCATCATCTTCATTCCAGCAAAGTACTTCAACTTTGGCAGCTTCTGAGCAGGGACTTTCTCTCCATTACCCAACCAAAGTGATGCAGAATTAGTACGGTCTTCAGGTGTAACTAAAAACTCATAACTTTTATTTTCCGGAATGGTTACCACCACATCATAAGTTTCAGATACAGCTATAATTAATCTGTCAACTTCTACTGGTTCTACATCGTTTCCATCGGTAGCAACGACGGTGATTTTACCTCCTGCGTAAGTCAACCAGAAATAATCAGATGCCCCGCCGTTAGCAATACGAAGTCTTACTTTATCACCTGCTTTAAATTGGGGCTGTTCATTCTGGTTTTTGCCATTTATCAGAAATCTATCATAGTAGACATCGCTAACATCCATGGCATTCATACGTTTCCACTCATTGGTCAATTTAGTTTTGAAATGACCCGATTTAATCGCCTCTATATAACTTTGGGTCGTCCCTTTTTTAATTGCAAACCAATCGTTGGCGTTTTTCAGGCTTCGGTGTACCTCTTCAGGCTTCATATCTGTCCATTCACTCAATACCACCGGAATAGTTGGGATATCCCATTCTTTCCTTTTGTTCATAATGAATGCGCCATACATCCCAATCTGTTCCTGCAGCTCACTATGACTATGATACCAATGTGTACCATGCTGAACGATGGGGAATTTATATATATAGGTAGAATGTGGCTTAATAGGCATTTGGGTTAGGAAAGGAACTCCATCCATCTGATTTGGCAAAAACAGGCCATGCCAGTGCAGAGATGTCTCCTCATTCAGTTTGTTATGTACATATATTAAAGCCGTATCACCTTGGGTAAACGTTAAAGTTGGCATTGGTATCTGTCCGTTAACAGCAATTGCCCTTTTTGTTTTCTTGCCATAGGTTACAGTTGTATCAGCAATGTAAAGATCATAGCGAACAGTACGAGGTGGGACATTACTTGCAATAGTTTTAATTGGCCCTAAATTTACCTTTGCCTTTTTAATGTTTTCTAATGTGGTACTGTTATCCCCCATGTCCATACCACCCATGTCTTCCTCTTTGTCATTCTTTTTGGGAGTATCTTTCATAGGCATTTCCATTTGGTCATGCTTAGGTGTAGTAGTCTTAATTTTTTCTGGCACCAGTTTCATTCCGCACTTAGGGCAATTACCGGGCTTAGAAGCGTGTATTTCGGGGTGCATCGGACAAGTATAAGATACCCCTTTTGATGGTTCGTTACTTCCTTGTTTTTTAATTGGCATCTTCATATCACCCATATCTGATGCCTTTGCAGGTTGTTTCTTCTTAGCTGGGGCAGACGCTTTTGGTTTAGCAGCTTTTGTTTTTTGAACCACGAGTTTCATACCACATTTCGGACAGTTTCCAGGCTTATTAGACTGTATTTCCGGATGCATGGGACAGGTATAGATAGTCTCCACCTGCTTATTGTCTTCTTTTTTTTGCATCTTCGTTCCTTTGTTATCCTGAGCAGAAGCTATAGAATAAAGAATCAATAAAAAGGCCGTTAATATGTTTTTCATGTCTTTGGTGATTAAGGGTTAGTTAAAGATCCTTTTTTTAAACTATCCTTTGAGTTTTGAACCCAATTGATAATTAGCGATTTCTCCGCTTCGCTCAAAATCGCATTTCTATGGATCAGGGTGTAAGAAGACAAGGGCATAGTGCCATCTTTTAAACTATTCTCTATGGAACGTAATTTACTCTGCTGTCTTCTTGGAGTGTAAGTGCCGAATTCATTAAAATTTAGTTCTTCTTTACCAGATTCTATGTGATAATTCATAAACCAATGCATGGGCTGTATATAAATATACCAGGGATAATCTGTATTGTTACTATGGCAGTCATAACAGGCCTTCTTCAAGATTCCCTGTACATCACCTGGCATGGCAACCATTTTGGAAATATCATTTGGCATACCCTGCCCACTTTTGTTGCGGGCAGGGTGTATAAACTGGATAATTATAAGGATTACTAATAACCCAAGAAGTATTTTCTTTATGCCGTTCATGGCTATTATTTCAATTCCTCTTTAACAGTACCGCAAGTTGGCATAGCCTGTCCCAAATAAGGATTGCTGATGTCTTTGGACTCACTAATCCAATTTGCACCTTTGTTCTCATTATACATCGGGCAATGGTCAACATATAGCTTCTGACTTGCACCAAATCCTTTAACCAGATCATAAATATCCTGACTTAGGGTTTCAAAATGTTCACGCTGATGCTTAATGTTGCCGACATTTGCGCCAATATGTTCCGCATGTTCCTTGGCATCGGTAGCTATATCATCATATAGCTTAGCTTTATCTGCGGTCAAAGAAGATTTATCAAAGTCTGCGAATGCAGTTTCCAACGCCTTACCAGACGATGCAGCATCTTTATCGTTATCTTTTGTAAGTGCATTCTTTAACTGTAAATAAGCACTAATAATGTTGTTGATTGGTGACTCCTGTTGCGATTTTGGAGTAGTGTCTACCCCGGCTGCTGTTATACTATCAGCACTGGAAGTAGTTTCGTTCTTCTTTGTTTCATTGCTACAGGCAGCTAAAAAAAGGATGGACGCAGCCAAACTAAATATGATATTTTTCATGATGTTTTTATTAAAATACAAGTAAAGCCCCAAACATGATGCTTGAGGCTAATTATAAAAAGATTACTTAATGGTTTCTACTACTTTGCCGCATGTCAGCATAGAGCTGCCGTAATAAGGATTTTTAATTGCTTTCTCACTGCTTAGCCAGTTGGCCTTTTTCATGGGGCAATATTGTTGGTAAATAGGTTCGGCAGATAACTTCGTAGATTTAGCGAGTGCAATCATTCCGTCAGAAAGACCTGCAAAATGTTCACGTTGACTTTTCAGCTCTTTGCTTTCCGCAATCATACCTGCATGTTCCAACAAAGAAACTTTCATTGCCTTACTGACAGTTTTGTCATCAGTACTATTTAATGACTTAACCAATTCTGCCGATTTTGAGGCAGCAAGATTAGCATTTCCTGCTACAAGTGCATCCTTGGTTTTATAGTAAAGATTTATCAGGTCGCTAGATTGAGTGTGACCCGAGTGGTCTTGTGCAAAACTATAGTGCACAAGGGACGTTGCTAAAATTGCAACTAAAAGAAATATTCTTTTCATGATGATTTGATTTCAATGGTTTATAGAAAATTATAGGCATAGAGGTTCATCCTCCATGCAAAAACTATGAAATCATTTAATCAAATTTGAAAACTTTGAATGCTTATCCTTATATCCCATGTGGGCGGATGATAGCTTCTTACGAAATATTTAGTATTGGGTTGATATACAGAGGATGCCAAAGCATTTAACTGATAATAAGTGGGAAGTAGAGCGAAAAAAGTAACTGGTTGTATACTGAATGTTATTTTAGAAGGAGATACTTTGTCTTCCTTTAGTAGTTTTGTGACTTCATCCTTACAGCATTCATCTTTATCTTTTTTTGTGGTATGATGATCCGTCAAATCGTGATGAGCATCCGCTGATTTAGAATGGTCATGATTAGCATGATCATGACCTGTATGTTTATGTGATTCTGTGGCATGTTGCTCCTGTTGAGGAGTACCATTCTGCATAGTGACAGCACAGGCAAAACCAACCACTGTGTTTAATAAAAACACAACCAGTAAAAACACTGCTTTTAATGGTACGGATAGTTTTCCTTTCATCAATATCAAAATTACGTGATATTTCTCCTCCTAGATTTATATTATTCTGTTATAATTTTATATAATTCTGGCAAGCATCATTAATTTGTAGAACAGTTCAATAAAGATATTGTTTAGAATATGTATAGTTTTATTTTGACCGTACTTTAAGCTTATTTAGATTACTTCCTCTGAAACCAAGTTCCTTTAACTATTTATAGCCCCGTAGTGCTATATTTAATAGAAATCTATATGACTATTTCCATCCCCAAAAATCTTAGACATGGTTCAATAGGTGGCACTTAAATTTGGAGATTATCCGATTTACTTTAATACCACTTTGATCAATAAATATTCGTCATTGCTGAGCCGTACGTAACCGTTCTCATAACAATAGGTACAAGTATGTCCTCTATAGTTTCCATTGCTATGGGTATGGTAATTAAAATTGAACCCTGATGCCATTAACTTAATAGCACTTACTTTTGTTTCTTTGTCTGGGTTAAGCATTTCCAGTATGTCACGGTTTCTTTTTAAGATCAGGTTTACCGATTTGATTATGATATTGTTTTCTGCTTTTATTCTATTATTGTAGTTACTTCTACACTGGTCATGACAGAACTTTTTATCAGTTCGCCCATATAGGGGGCGACTGCAATCTAAACATAAACGAGTTGTCGGTAAGGTCATAGCTTTAATTTACGAAACCTGACTAGCATTTTATTTAACAGAATAAGGTCTGATAAAGTTGATCAAATAGATTGCTTCGACCAGTTTTTCTAAGTATTCCATTACAAATATCATAGGGCAGCCATTATCTCCGTAGGTATCATCATAATCTTCGTTACTACAGGCGCAAAGAACTAAGTTATCCAACATAGTGTGCCAATCAGAAAGAGGCATGAAAGAAAACAAATCTTCGAAAAACACCCTCACATTGTTTATTTCAAGGTCGGTCAATTGTCGGAAGTAAATAGCAGGATAGCCAATTGATTCTTCATTATCAACGTGGTAACCAAACCAATAACTACCTTTTCTATAAAGGGGGTTTTCTTGTGAAACTTCCAAATCTTCCCCGCTACACTTCAAATAATATGCAATTTCCAACATCTTTATAATCTGCCGCTGGTTAATTATATGACTTTGCATATCCAGACTGGCCTTTTCGGAAGTGGTGTAAGCTGATTTTATCAAAGTAATAACCCCGAGTCTTAAATCTTCAATACAAAAATCTAGGGTACAAAGATCATAAATACAGCTAAATAGATTATTCATTTCATCTTCCTTTAGGTATCTAAAATGACGATTGGCAGGCGTTTTACATTCTATTAACATATAATATAATTTGGTTTTGAATTATTTTGACTAACACACGATTGCATTAAATTTCACTTTTTGAAGCTCAATAAATAACGCCAAACATTACAAATGTAATGCTAAACATTTCATTTACCAATAAATAAAGTGATTTAATTTATTGAGGGCTATATTTAAAATGTCCCAAAAAACAAAATGAATTAATGACCAGATTTGGCGAATTTCTAGCTCGTAGACACATCAACAAAAGTTCCTTATCTAAAAGAACTGGATTAACTACACAACGTATAAATGATCTTTGCAATAAAGCCAATTCTAGGCCGATGGCATTTGAAGTCTACTTGGTTGCAAAAGCTATTGGGGCAGATTTGAACGAAATTAATCTGTTTTTATTTGGTGATTTAGAGTTAAGAGAGGTAAATCAGGAAAAATCTACTGATTCAAAATAAGGCTGTAGAATAGCAAGTCTTGTTTTCGATGGCTTTATCCTTCTGAGCAGCGCAATAGTTTATACCAATGACATAAAATCCAATCACCTACCTCTTGCGCTGGTAATAATCTATGACCTTGTTTAAAAAGCTTTCGCCTTTACTTCTAAGTTCATTAATTTCTTTATGATGTTGTTCGATTTTCAGTTCAATTGCTTTATGATAGGCCGTATTCCCTCCCTTTGGATCACGCATTATCATATTCTCCAAAATGTTAGTGATCTGATAATTATTAAATTCCTTATTTGCATATTTCTCCTGAAATTCTTCTGGTGTGTACCAATTTCCGTTCGATTTGTTGTAGAGCCACACTTTATGCAATAGCGCTTCTTTAACAATTGGCATTAATCGTTTAAAATCTCCACGCTGTTGATCATAGTGGCTAAGTCTTCTGGCATCCTCCGTTTTCTGTCTCATTGTACCCCTCCATTCATTTAAATTTATAGTAACAAATTTATACTAATATTTTTAGCAAAAAGAAGCGTTTTATAAATTTATTTGAGCCTGGCTTTGTAAGTTCCATTCCGTACGGATTTAATAGAGATTATAGAATACTATTATCGTCAATTGCAGATCACTTATAAATCACTTAAAGCGCCGACGAAAAAAGCCCTCATTTCAACCTTCTTAAAGTTCAAATAAAGGGCTATTCTGGCTATGGGAGCAGATATTTCTTACGGTTGATAAAGTAAGTTAACCGCAGTTTTGAACTTCTCATTTTTGCTCTTACGGTCTGCATATTTGACGATACGATCATTCACAAAAAGACTATTGTGCATAAAAAACAATTGATCAGAAAAGACTCTACTGCTTTTTTTCATATTAAAAGTATGTCTTTTTAAGATATCTGCGGTATTCTCCGCTATTGAAAACCAATATTCAAAAGTAATAAGACCACAATCCCACTCCTTTATATATGCTTCTTTTCGTTCTTTAAGGTCTTCACAAACCTTGGTCAAATCCTCCAAAAAAAGAGGAATTTCGGCAGGGAAAAGATCGTATAGCAATCTTGCTTTTTCGGTATTTGTTAAATTTTGTAATGCTTTCATAACTTAGGCATTAAGGGGGATTACTCCCCCTGTGATTGGTCAGTTAATTAAGTGCGCTGTTACCCATTTTCGCAAAATCAGTACAAAGGTTAAAAGCGGATTGCGTCCGGTTCATTGCAGTACCGGACATAATTGATTTGAATTTTGCTTCTTCGTCTTTGAAATTCCGAACGTTCTGGTAATACCCCGTAATTGAATTAAACGCTCCGAATACAGTTCCTTTGGTTGTTTTCATTTGTTGGCTCTCACTGCTCATTGCATATTCATATACGTTTTCAATGATATTGTTAAAACTGGTCGATAGTTGTTCGTCCTCTCCTTTACGGAGTTTTTCCAACATCACCCGATTTGGAACCATTGCAAGCTGTATTAATCTTTTTAATTCAGGATCAGTAATGCGGACCTGTGACCATCTGTTATAAATTCCCTCCATTTCTACGGACAGCATATTGCTAATACCTAACATTTTATGCGCCAGTTTCAGTTTTTCGGTTGCACTCGCTGTGTGACGGATTTTAATACGGCCTGTATTGTTTTTCAAAGCTGCGTTTAAGGTATTATTACACACAATCCGTATAGGCGTGTATGCAATTGTAATACTACCCAGTCCGTCATGAGTAGAAGTTAAAAAAAGATATTGCTCGATCAGGTCGTCACGCCCCACCCGTATATAATCCGGTAGCTTGGCGGTAATAAAAATAATTTCACCTTTGCCCAATGCTCCGGCGGTTTCGTACTTAATACCGTCCCCGCCTACGATGTCATCAAAAAACGCGAACGCTTCGGTATTTTGTACCACCTCATAATCAGCCCCAATTTTACCGCCCAAAATATCTTCTGTGTCTGTCCGGAAAGTAAAGTAACTGTTATCAGATATAATGTTCAGACCACTTGGTAAAGGGTGAACATTAGAGCGCTTAGCTACTTCATAATCAAGCCCCGCATATTTTACGGCTTCGGCACTGGTTGGGTAGTGTTCAATTACCTGACCTAAATTGTGCCATGCTTTTTCTTTGACACTCATAAAACTGTACTGATCTGTTTTGCTGTTATAATTGATGTTATGTGCCATGATTTAGTTATTAAAAGGATTAAAAGATTCAATTTGTAGCACCTCAGCGTGCAAAAACCGCACGTTTTCTGTATTGCTGATTAGGAAAAACGCTTCCTTTTTCACCTCCTGAATGCTGTCAGACGGCTCTAAATCGCTGTCTACTTCTGTACAGATGGTTACATATAAAAAATACTTTTTCATAATGTCAAGTTTTAAACACCCCCGTAATACGGGGGTGTAGGTTTCTACTAGGCAGGAATAAAAATTTCGCCTTCTATTTCACCTAATTTTTCAGAACATAGGTTTAGCACCTGCGCAGCAACGGCACTAATGATAAAGGTGTTTTTGGTAGTAAATTCATTCCCCTTATCGTCTTCAATAGTTAACATGCAACGGCTGAAACGATTGGTTTCTGTTTCGTCCGCATCTTCATGCTGTTTGATCTCAAAGGATTCTAAATTTTCAATGGTTTCTAACAGCTTACCCCTTTGGTTGATTCTTCGGTTTAAGTCTAAAACCAGTTTTACCGTGCTGTCCAGATTTCGGGCGGGTTTGGTTTCCTGCAAATCTTCTTTAATCTCCATTTTTGTGGCCTCTGCAATAGGTTGATTAACTACATTTTCTACCGCTTTCACCTCTTCTTTTGGTGGCTCTGCGGTTATGACAACAGGAAGGGTTGGCATGATAACTGCATTTTCTTCTTTTTTTACCTCCTCAAATGTTTTACTAGGTGTAAGCGCAGTACTGTTTGAAGCTAGTGCCGGACGGATCGCTGTTTTTTCTGTTACTGCCTGATTGTTAACTGTTCCTTTAGTTGCGCTGATAGTTACTTTTGAAATTTTCATGATTTCTATTTTTAAATGATTAAATAATTTTTAATTGATAGTGGCCGGATACGGCATAAGGGACGATCTGCTTTGTGTGAGCGTCTAAGGGGCTGTGGGTGGGCTTCTGCCGTTGGTTGTTTTCATGGGACTATGGGTTAAAAAAATATCTGTCGGCAGGAGCCTCCTGCCTTTTTGATAATACCCTCACCTGAATCCAATCCCTTTTTCAAGGCCAAGACTTTGCGAAAAAAAATACTACCCGAGCGTAGCGAGGTGTGGAGATTTTTTTTCAGCAAACCCCAAGGGGGTCTGTCTTGACGGAAAAGGGATTGTTCATTAATTTGTATTCAAAAAGGTCGGGGGCAATTTTAATATGACCTTCTAAGGCAAGTATCACTTAGAAATAGTGCCGTGAAAGGTTAACAGAAATCAAGGACGGGAACAACAGTGGGGAAAAAAGAGCGGGAATTAAACATGAAAATATCGCAAAGCCAATAAACCGAGACGCTATCCAAGAAACACTATGCCTAAAGGGATTGGGTTCGCAGAAATGAGCTCAATAAAAAAGCCCGAATGTTTCCATTCAGGCTTAAAATTCAAGAGCAATCTTATTTAACTTTTCTTTTTGGCACTCACATCTTTTCTGATATCATGGGCCAAGGTTTTGGAGGCGAACAAAGCTTTACGCAATCGGGTTCCTGCTGTCTTGTTACCTTTTTGGTAAAAATCAATAGCATGCCTTTCTGCTAAAAGGATTAATAATTTTAATTCATGAAACTTCTTCATATTGATAGGATTAATGGTTAACAAAATATTTTTATTTTCAACGTTATCGTACTTTTGATGCCTAAACACCCAATGCTTGATTTTCAGCTAGGTTATTTTCTTTTGACCTATCCTTATTGGACATTTGATTCTCCAACGCTGGTGCCTTTAAAAACAGCTCCCGTTTTTCAGGCTTGCCATCAGGTCTAAAAAAATTGAGTTTACCGTAACGCACAGCAGTTTCCAGATTCACTTCTATGGTTTTCCCCTCCTTTACTACTGTTACTAACGGCCTCTCACCATTTCTCAAAGCAGCATCTATTTTCTCCAGCTCACCCGGCTTTTCTAATTCCTTGATTTTATAATCCTGAATTACTTTAGTTAAATCAAAGCCGTATGCGGGGTCACGAAAGCTCTTTAGCTTAAAATTAGGGCTATTTTCTTTCTTGCCGCTATCAATATCCAGATTAACCCAGGCTTTATAAACCTCGCCAGTATTGAAAGCGACCAGATCATCACGATATACAGAACGACCCTGAACCATATTGCCTGCTTGTGGAGCAGTGAAACCTTTCCCCTCTTCACAATAAAATGTTTGTTCCGTTGGTTTCGCATAAAAACTTCCACGGAAATCTTTTGATACGTAATTAACCGTACCGTTCTCCATGCTCGCTAAGGTTGTTTTGTTTGCAACATCCTTTCCTACAGCCAGCTCACAATTCTTATCTCTTTTTTTAAATTCTCCGATTGCATCAATTGGATGATCGAGCTTTTTCACATCATTTTTCCCTCCATCTTTTGGCGTGATGACAAAATAAGATTGCCCTTCTTCCAATGGCTTAATCTTATAATGTGCAGCTGTAAACCTAGTGAAGTAATAATTTTCGGAATGTTCAGGCCGTTTAAACGGATACGTTATATCAACATGTCCATTTGTAGCGGGTTTTGTTTCCCTGACTGTAAAATTAAGCAGCCCCAGCCTCATTTTATCTTCCATTTCTTTTATGGATTGCTCACTTGCACCAAGAGCCTGCATGTCCGCCTTTCTGTCTTCCAGATTGTTTAAATTAATTGTACCCATAGTCTTTTAATTTTTTTTAGAATTAGTTCAACGATTAATTTGAATGTGATTTTCCTGTTGTATGTCTTTCTGCTTAATGAATTTGAGTTCTTTAGCTGTTTCTTTTTTGGCCGGATGAATGATTTGTTTTAAAGAAGCCAGGTTAATTGGCTTGTTGTCTATATCAAAAAAAGCTACGGTTCTGGCTGAAGGATTTGCAGCAACGGCATACCTCCCATTTTCATTTATTTGAAATTCAACTTTATTTCCTGCTTCCAATCCACGCTGGACAGCTTCTCTGGCGATACTGTAAAAATCAAGTTGGATAGCATTTTCAAGCAGTGTTTTTTTAAGATCAAACGTATGTGAAGGTGAAAAACTGAGCAGTTCATGAGTCGGTTCCAGATGTTTTCCTACATAAGTTAGTTCAAGCCATCTATGACTAATGGTGCCATCGGCATTTTCGTGACCTTTATAAACTGGCCTGCCTTCCAGGATATTGACAGCCTCATTTAGATTAACATTTTTGTGTGCTGAAAAGAATGCAGATTTCTTTTCACCCTCTATATCAATCATGGAAGCTGTATAACCATTAAATCTATAAGAACCTTCACTGACCTTTTCAAGGTGAACTTTAACCTCCAATTTACTATCACCAGCAAGATTACTCAACGATTTCAAGTCAATCTTTCGACGTTCAAAGTCCAGTTCCCGACCTAAGTTTCCCGAAAAATGATGAAGTCCTGCCGATTTGAGCTGTCCCTGAAGTTTTTCAAGACACTCCTTTTTCTGTTCCTTAAATAAGAAGAGCTGCGCAGGTTTTTCTAGAAATAAGTTATTCAATCTATGAAAGAACCTGATCACCGGATTCGGATAAAGCTGTTTTTGAAGCTTAGCTGTTACATTTTTAATGGCAAAAACATAGAGTTTTTCTTTTTCCCTGGGATCAATTGAAAGCCGGTTCAAACCCTTGGTCAAGTAGCTATATTTGAACTGTAAGGTGGCCTTATCTTCCTTTGACCCAGTGAGTTCCTGTATCTGCGATGCTCTATGCTCCCAATTTTCCCAAAGTTGTTTTGCTCTATTGACCTGACCGTCCATACTAACGAGGTTTTAATTGATTGTTTCGCAACAGAACGATCTGCCCCGCTTCCAGTTTAACTTTTACCCTTCGTAATTTTTTACTCATGAGATTTTTTGCCGCATCAATTCCAGCGCCTGCAACTTGGGTCGCCAGAGACTGATCAAAGCCAATTAAACCAACATCCCGAACAGCCTGATCGGTTCCACTATTGAGCGCATCTGTCAGCATCGCTTCAGGTGCGTTAATACCAATCATACCATCCAAACTATAGACAGATAAGTTTACAGGAATTATAGAAGTACCTAAACGGATTTGCTTAATATCAAGCAACAGGCGCTGATTGACGATTTTGCAGGAACCAAACAGTTCATGCCCTTTTGGAATTATCACCCCGTTAATGCGAATACTATCCTTCAAAATAAGTTTTATTGTCGCACCTTGAATGGCCTTTTTGTTATTCGCTATTGTTGCGGGAATGGCTTTGAAAACACTATCAGGACTAATACTTTGCTGTTCCTTGTACTTTTGCTGTACCCGTTCGGGATGCTGAATGTCAAGGATGTTCTGCATTAAGCCATTGAGTTGTTTCATCTCTGGGTCTTCAGTTTTATTATTCTCCTGCATGGTTTTCATCAAAGCTTCCAATCTGTCTACATCACTTTTCAGTGCCGAGGGTTGGGGGTTTTGAGACAAGGGATTTTGACGATTACCACCTGTTTCAACAGGTTTGTTGATTTCTCTGTTTAAGGCTTCCAGTTTAGCGTCAATCTCTTTTGTCTGCGTTTGCTCAACATTAGAATTAAAGCCTAGATGCTTAGCTACACTTTCAAGGCCATTTGGTTTCGAGTTCATGGAATCCTTGTCGGCCTGGTCATAGAAGGCCATTTTATCCTTTGGCTGATTTTTATTAAAAGTTGCGTCAGGCAGGCTGGTATTGATGCCTTTTTTTAGCGCTTGTTGCTCCTCCCCGATTGTCCCCTCTCCACCGCCCAGTAACTTAAAGGCCAATGCAAGTAAAGGCAGGATTAATAGCGGAAGCAGTAACAGTACTTTTCGCTTGTCTATGCGTTTTTTCGTTTCCATATTGTATAATTTTGGTGAATATTTTGTTGTTAAAAACTGCTGGTTATGAGGTAGAGGCAGTAAGAGCCGATTATCGTACAGAACAGGACTAAGGCGAAGATTAAAGTCTTACCTCTAAGAAACTGGGTTTTTGTATTTAAAAAATCTGCCAATTTCCGTTGTCTCTTGATAACCCAAAGGCTGAGCTTACTGCTCAATGTGCCTTCTGTCTGAGGCCGCTTATTTTTTATAAAGAATTTCATAGGCTAGGGCTTAGAGGGTAAGTCCTTATTTTCCAGTATTTCCCAGCCACGGATCAGAAAACCATGTGGGTTATCGTCCGTCTTTTCTTTAAGCTCATCAACAACTCCTTGCGTGATTAGCCTACGGTAAACTGTAGAGCTTGACCTGACTAATTTCTCTGTAGCAAAGCATGTGAACAGATATGGATATTGGTTAATGTTGAGCCGAATGCTATCCACTTCTATATCTTTTGAGATATTCGCTGAGATTAGGTTATTGATGTAGCCTGATTCCTTTAAATTATCAAACTGCTTTTTCGCAGATTCATCAGCTAAATACAAAGCCTTGGTAATGGTTCTTCGGATCGCTTTATCATCAGGACTCAGGTTAAAGAAATACTGGTGAAAAGTCTTGATGTGATCCCTTAATTCAACAGGAAGGTTACTTTTTTTATCTGAAGCTATTGCTTCAAGAACTTTCCCGTTATAAAGCAGATATATGCGATTGCTCGCCCTTTCAGTGATTCTGCTATTGTTATAGATCACAAAGCAAATAGTGATTGTATTAGCTAAAATCAGGAAGAGACTGAAAGTCTTAATGTGCTTAAAAGCTGTATCTATATTTTTAAGTTGTGAAAACATAAAATTGGAATTAAAAGTTTATTTGCCTGAGAGTTTATCCTTGAAGTAGTCCTGCCCCGATGCCTCTGCCATTCCTTGTGATAAATTGCGTCTTGCATTGTCAAAACTGTCGACAATCATTCCTGCACCTGCCTGGGCACCCTGGTAACCTTTTTTTGCCATGTCCTTTGCTGAATTTGCAGTATTGGTGCTGATGGAATTAACTTTACTCAGTATGGAATTACCTCCACCAGCATGTATGATCATGTTGGCAACATTTGGCACACAGAAATAGCCGACTATTCCGATGATCATAAAAATGAGATAAGCGGTATCAGTCGCACTAAAGAAGGTATCCCCGTTCTGCTCAATCTCACTTATGTCCAGCTTAATCATATTCTGCTGAATTTTCCCGAGAATTGCCCCAAAGATATTTGCAATTGGAAGCCACAGATAAATGTTAATATAGCGGGCAACCCAAACGGATAAGGTATGTTGCAGGCCATCAAAAACAGACAGGCCTAACACGATAGGGCCAAGTATTGCCAGAACAATTAAAAAGAAAGTCCGTAAAGTATTGATGCAAAGGGCCGCTGCATAATAAACAACCTGCAATACTTCAGACATAAATTGTTTGATACTGTGACGCATCTTATAATCCTGCTTATCCAACCAGAACCTCATGTTGTTCCCGATGGCTTCAACCCAGTTTTCGTTGTTTCCTTCTTTGTCATCGGGGTGTGTCAGTTTGTACCATTCTTTTCTATCTCCTAATCCATCATCCCCTACCAGATATTTCCATTTATCTGTTTTCTTCAATTGTATTTCTTTCTGTTTTAAAAGTGCCTTGATCGCCTTATCGCCATCCTTAACCATTGAAGTTGTTCCAATAACAGTTGGTTTTAACACCCCATTCATGGTAGCGATGAGTGCCGGAAAAAGCAAAATGGCAAGACCAATGGCAAAGGGGCGCAATAAGGGGTAAAAATCTACGGGTTCCGCCCTGGCAATGTTACCCCAAACACGGGTTGCGATAAACCAGAGGGCACCGAACCCCGCCATGCCCCTCGCTACCGAAATAAGACTGGAGCAAAGCGGTATCATCTCGTTATACACTTTATCCAACACGAGGTTCAATCCTCCTATCTCCTCACCTATACTCTGGGCCATAGTCAAAAAGGGAAATAGCAAAAGGCTGGTTGCAGTAAAGACTGCAACCGAAATTTGATTCGTTTTCATAGTTTTGGGGTTAAGGAAATAAGCCTAATGTTTGCCCGAGGTCTTCTTTTTCCTTTTCCCGCTGTAAGGATAAGACCAGCGCATGACTGTTGAAACTTCTTAGAAACATCAACTTGTCCTCGGTATCTTCAAATATTTTATCAATGGCCAGTAAACGCTCCTGGTCACTCATCCGAAGTTTGGATGAGGTAATGATCAGCACGAGCTGATCAAGGTTATCAATGCTCTGATCAAATAGCTGTTTATAGACCCTGCCCAGATAGTCTATTTCTAAAACGTTGAAGTTATTGGTTGCCTTAAAGCGATTAAAGGCGGATTTATATTCTGAAACTATCCTTTTCTGATAGACAATTATATCAGCCACTTTTCTGTACTTCTTAACTTCAGGACTGACTATCATTAAACCATCGAGGAAAACATCATGCAGAGAAAAATTGCCCTGAGAGATATTTTTAATGGCATTGTAACCACCTGAAACAATGGTATACCCTTTCTTCATGTCCTGCAGGATGTTCTTTAATTGGCTCAGTTTTTCAACGTTTAGTAATAATTGCTGGACTTCAGTAGACTGGGCGCAGATTCTGCTTCCTGTAAACGCCATCATTAGGATCAACAGAACTGATATTTTGATTTTAATTGATTTCATAATTCCTTCTTAATTGATTGATAAATTGTTCTTCTTTCTCGGCCTGATTGATCATTACCATAACCTGCCCAATAAAATCCATCGTAAATGCGTATTTATCAACCATAGATTCATAGATACTGTCCAGTCTTCGCATTCTTTCTTCATCGCTCATTTCCACCTTTCCGGAAGTAATAACCAGGAGTAACTCTTCTAAGTCTTTTCCGCACTCATTAATTACCTTTTCATGAACACTGAGTACATATAGCTGATTAGAGGTCGTCAGATAAGGACTATATTTTACCGTACCAAAGACTTTTCCGATCCTGATCTGATATTCGAGAATCTCAGCTACTTTAATGTGCTTACGGATCACAGGACTGACGGTTTTCAGGGAAGTAATGAAAGCTGAGTGTAGACTAAACTCCCCCCCCGTAATGTCTTTTATGGTTTGCAATCCGCTATTTGCGATGTCATACCCTTTTTTTGCATAGCCGATATAAACCTGTAAAGCGGCTATCTGTTGAAGCAGGTACTTTTTCTGCGTTTTCTTTTGTTTAAAAAATTCCGCAAAAGTTTGCGCCTGACTGATCTGTACTGTCAAGGCTGATAAAAGACATGTCAGTACTATGATTTTGATTAATCTATTCGATGCCATATATCTCTTTTAATTTTGCTGTTTCGTCAAGAGAAACCGCTCTTTGAATACTCGTTGATATGTTTTGATAATTGAACTTTTTGAGGATCGTATAGTTAGCTTCCATCTGATCAGCTGCCTTGTTGATGATTTCCAATCTTTCGGCATCGCTCATTTGCGTCTTGAAAGAAGCTAAGACCAACAGGATCTGGTCAAGATTTTTAATACTTTCTTCAAGGATTCCACCATATACCTTCTCCATGTAGTCGAGTTCCTCAACAGTAAAATGCTTGTCTTGCTGAAAGAGGTTCCAAGCCCATTTATATTCATCGACTATCGCAACCTGTTTTGCCGTTAAATCCTTAATCCGCTTGTAATAAGTAATGGCAGATTTTATTTTCCATAGCTCCTGGTAGTATTCGGTATAAAGATTTTTCTGTTTTTCAGTCCAGTCAGCGATTTCCGTTAGCTTTAGTTTGGATAATTGGTTTTCTAAGACCTTTTGGGCATTTTGTAGCCAGATCGTTTGATTTTGGAGACGCTGTATCTTTAAATCCACAGCTTTAATAACTTTTTTAACTCCCGCCTTGATTACTTCCACCACTGCGATCTGGGCATTCGCCCCTTTCGGAAGTGCGACAAATAACGTCATGGTACTGACTGGCAGGATGACCATGTACTTTTTCATATACTTTAATATTTTCATTGGGTTTATAATTAGTTTTATGGCTTATGAAACTCTTTATCAGTTTCATTGATTATTTGAGATTTACAGGGGACATTCAGGTTTTACAGTCGCTTTCCAGCTCTGATCTCCTCCGCAAGTACAGCTATACCTTTTTGGGTACTTCCGTATTTTTGGGCATACGCTTGCACCTGTATTTTTTCCCGTTCTTCTGTGCTGTACGCGAGGTATTCTTCGAGTGAAACTTCTGTTCGATAGACTTTTGAATGCCCGTTTCCCAATGAGATGAATACCTCTTTGTATTTCCTGTTCGGATCATTTGCTTTATTGAGTGAAAGCACCTGCGCTTTTTCCTTCTCCGTCAACCCCAGAAGCTCCTGAATGATGTCAAACTTGTTCTCGTATTTGCTCTGGTCCAGCAGGATCTTACAATCACTGTTATTGATGATGGCATTTTTCACGATTGGTGAACTGATGATATCCTCTATCTCCTGGGTCACAACAATAGGTTCCCCATAAAATTTGCGCATGGTTTTAAATAAATAACGGATATATTCGGCTGTTCCTGGCTTTGCGATTGCCTTCCAGCACTCTTCAATCAGCATTATTTTACGGATACCTTTGAGCTTGCGCATTTTTGAAATCACGAGTTGCATGATCACCATCACGGTGACGGGAAATAGGATAGGATGATCCTTCAAATTGTCCAGTTCAAAGATGATCATGCGCTCGTGGAGCATATCCAGATTCTCAGTCGCATTCAATAAATAGTCAAATTCTCCTCCCCGGTAATAAGGGTTAAGAACGAACAGAAAATTTCCGATATCGAAGTCTTTCTCCTTTACCTTTCCGTTTTCCAATACCTGCATGTACTCTTCCATCAGAAACTCATAGAAGGTATTGAAGCAGGGAAATATGTCTGGATTTTTTTCTAAATGTGCCAGGTATAACGTAAGTGCGTTGGAAATGGCAATATATTCTGATCTGGTATATGGTTCATCGTCTTTTTTCCAAAGTGCCAGTAATAATGTCTTGATGCTTTCTCGCATTTCAGTATCCATTACGTCACCTTCAGACAAATAAAAAGGGTTGAATTTGATAGGGTCTTCTTGTGTGTAAGTAAAGTAGTACCCCTCAACAAGCTCACATAAGCCCCGATAGCTATGTCCAATGTCCATCACTACGATATGAGAACCTTGTTCGTAATAGCTTCTCAGCATGTGATTTAATAAAAAGCTCTTCCCAGACCCGCTTCCCCCGAGGCAAAATTTCGACCTGTTATTGATCCATCCCAAATCATAAGGTTCATTACTGATGTCTACGTGAACAGGTTTCCCCGTAAGGCGATCACCGAAACGAATACCATAAGTACTTAAACTTGACGTGTAATTGGTTTCTAAGTTAAAAAGGCAACTGGCTTGTTCCAGGAAGGTATCAAAGCTATCATTCATCGGAAAGTCGCTCTGGTTACCCGGTAATCCGGCAAACCATATTTGTGCCTGACCATCGGTTTCTTGTTTCGCTGTAGCATCCATTTGCGACATTGCCGAACTGATGAGGTTTTTTAAATCTTTAACCTTAGTTTGATCCTCTGACCATGCCACCACATTAAAATGCGCTTTTACAGGTAATTTTCCTGAAGCAATGGCTTCATTGATAAAATCGTTCACCGCATCCCTGTTAATTGCGTTTTCTCTTGAATAAGAAGATAAAGAATGGAGGCGTAGCTTTTTTGCTTCCAGCCGTTTGATGGTCTTTTGCGCATCATCAAGAAAGATGTACTGGTTGAAAATGTGGTTACAATTCACTAATAACCCTAAAGGACTGGCAAACCCGATGCTGAACTTTGTACGATCAGTACTGTATTTGTCATAGTTTATTCTGCTACCACACAAAGAAGGCAGGTCTTCGGTATCGGAAAGTGTATATAATTCTACATGTTTATCTCCAACACGGATTTCATCTTTAATGTGAATATCTCGTATCACAGACATTTCATCCTTACCTAAGAGAAAACAATAGCGTTCGATGATTCCAGGCTTATTTGCATTTCCAGCGAGATCATCATCAGTGAGTCTTTGCAAAGCACAAAAACCGCTATCGGTCATGATGCGCTCAAATTGTCCCGTTGCGTTGGTAAATTCTTTAAACAGCTTCGGATCAATGGTCTGGGTTGGCACAATTGTTTTCCGGCATATATTGCTGTACACAGAAGATGAAAGCTTTCTGCCAGCAGGTTTTTTGGTTAGATAAATGAAACACTCATGTTGCAGGTAAGGACGTTCATTAAAGAACTGCTCACTTGACCTGGACAGGAAACCTTGATTATTTTTTTCAAAATCAGCTTTATACTTGCTTTCAAGGAACCAATCCTGTTTATGAAACACACTATGCTGAGGAAGTAGCTTGATTGCCCTGACCCAGGATTGATGGTAGGTTTCATAATCCCTTTCTGAAAGCGTGAAAATTTCAGGAAGCGTTGCTTTATAGACAATGGTAATATCTCCCGCCATTGAAAGTATACAATCATGCTCAACCTTATAGATTGGAAAAATATTTAATGCTTCTACCATGATTAATGTTGCTTTAGTTGAGTAAAAAGCCGCCTGGAGCGGAACTTCAAATGGTCGGGTAAGTTGCGTTTAGCAAGGAATTTCATCAGGCCATGTTCACCGTATTTGTGGCTTAAGCGAAAGACCAGGATAAATAGAACCGACCCTAAAGCAAGAATCAGGGGCATTAATAGGAATAAGCTCATCCCAGCAACATATCCTGCTGCAAAGCCGAGTAAGAGTAAGACAAGCCCAATAGCTAAATAAGCGATGTACTGGGCTTTAAGACCTTTAAACATGATAGGTTTGCATACTCCTTTGTTGATTTGATAGACACTCGCCATGATCAGACCCCGAAAAAAGATTTAAGAATTGTAGCGACCACGACCAGGAAAATACAGGAGCCAAACCATGCTGAAGCCACCTTGCTGGTATCAGGTTCCCCCGCGTTCCATTTATTAAATACCTTAATGGCTCCTATGATCCCCATAACAGCACCAATGGCATACATCAATGTGCATCCTGTGTCGAAATACCCTGCAACCTTATCGGCGGCAGCCTGAATACCTGCCTCGCCATCGGCTGATTGCGCGAATGCAGGGAGAATGGACAGGATATTATACAGGCATAGTGTAAATACCATCAGCAGGCATTTGGCTAGAGTTTGTTTTTTATGTGTTACGAATTGATTCTGCATAGATTTAATATTTTGATAATGAAAAATTGAAGTGTAATCAGATCAGTACCATAGGGTATCCAATTCTTCCCTGGTGATGTGGAAAGACGCATTTGAGATAATAAAATCGTTGATTTGGTCAAGGTTGGGATGGGAAGCTATCTTCGGATAACTTTCCCTGACTGATTGCATAAGATTTACGAAATCATATTTGTTTCCGTCCTCTTTAACAAGAATGCCAAAGATGGTTTTGATCTCTTCCAATACATCAGCTACAAGGCCAAGCTGTTGGGGTTTAGCATCTGCAAAGCCTATTTCCTCTGCACTTATAACCGAAACCCCTTCGGGCATTTTCGATTTGCCCATCAGATAATCCTCAGCTTCCTGTTCAAACTGATCAACCTGCTGATCCCAGTGGTGTGGAAGCGGTTCTATTGCTTTACTCTGAGTGGGCTTTCCATTTAAAAAGGATTTTAACTCTTTGCGGTAAAAAAGAAGAATGACTAAACAATACCAGACGAGTGTGAGTACTGCGGCGGCTACAAGAAACTGTGCCCAGGTGAATTGTGCTAACATAAAATTTGCTTTAGCCCCAGTGCTTTATTGCACCGGGTTCAAAAGCAAATTTTGTCTGACTGGCAATTTTTAATTGACAACCAGTTGGGTAGTGGCTATAAATAAACTTTAAATTATCCGCCCATTAAAGGGTTTTTATGCGTGTTTTTTATTGTCATCAGGATGATAAGCATCGTCATCATCAATCTTTTTGTTAATAGACTTTATCATGTTGTCCAAATATTGAGTTCGGCTTAACCTTTTGCGTTGTTTTATTTCAGCGAACCTCCGGTAAGGTCTTCCCATGCTAACATTAAATACTTTTTCAAACTTTCTGACCAACTCCCCTATTCCAATTTTACCCTGATTAATCTGCCCGGTATAATAAACGCCGTAAGCGACTTCGAGCAAATTTATGCTCTCGCCAGTCCAGTTTGTTTCAATGTCATTTTCGGCAAAAGGGTGAAAATCTAAACCAGTTACAGCGTTTTCAAGGTATCGGGCAATTTGTTCAGTTGCCATGATACGGGCAAACATATAATCTCCTGCGGTGGAAAATCTTTCATCCTGGTCAACACGAATTTTACACAACCATCTTGGTGGATCTGCAACGCCTCTAAGAAATAGTTTACTATCTAAATAATCTGCCTCTGACCGATAATAGGCGTAAACTTGCCGATTGCTATCGAAAAATCTTTTAATAGTTTTCAGTTCGTTCTCGTAATAACCTTTTAAATGGGAAAGGCTCCCCTCCGGTTTGTCAATTTCAATACGTTCTATATTGCTATAGAAGATCAAAAGGCTACTAAATTTTGGTTTTGTCTCTTTAAAAAAACAAATCTCTTCCTCTTTAGAAGCGAATGAATAGTTAAGGACTCGTTCTTTGAGCTGGATTAAATAGTTTGAAGTAGTTTCAACCCTGGCTTTTCTCTGGCCTGTAATGCTCTGATCAGAAGAATTATCAATCGCATCAAGTTCCAGACGCTCTTCTTTAAAGAGCAATTCTGCTAAATCTTTAATCATAATAATTGCTTTCAGTGTAAATTGAAATCAAAATGTGATAAATAGATTTCACCGAAAAGTGACATAGCTTACATGATCAAAGTGTAAGGCATTGCAAAATCAGTAGGTTAAGTACATAAAAAGGCATATTTACATGACAGTTTCATGTAAGCATTTTACTAATTGATAAGAAATAAATTCGTTGTAAAAATGCAATTAGTTTAAAATCACATCGAAAATGAACGAGTAGCTAAGGGCACCAATAAACCATATTTTTAATTGACCTCCAAAGTGCGTATCGATATAATTAATCATTGTCATTAACCATCCCCTTATCTTTCGTATAATTCTGGAAGGCACTTCTTTATTTGGCCCAAATATGTTTCTCATGTATTGAGCTGATGGACTTTTTGAACGGTCTGTTCTAATATGTCTTGAAACAAAACTGTATAGATTGGCTTTAAACTTTGTTTTTATAAAACGTACTTCCAACATCACCCTCATTAAGAAAAACAATTCCTCAATAGTTGTAGCTACTTCAAAGTAGTAATTTGAGGTACGGCCGTTTGATCCGTTTATGGTGTAAGGCATCAAAACATCTTTCATCTTTGCCACTGTCGCAAGCTCCCGCTGAAGATAGCTGCAAACAGATTCCTGTATCGATGGCACCTCAATATTATACCCGTTTTTACGTTCTGGTCTAACATTTTCTATTGTCCTTAAAAATATAAGCAATTCCATTTCCTGCTCTTCATAAGGCATATCTGCACTAACGAGCCGGACAGAATAGTCCAACATAAATTCGTAAAAAACAAGGGGATTGAAATTGCATCCAATGAGAATTTTAATCAGCTTTAATGTATCTGTTTCAGATCTGGAGGTTTCTATATAAGTCAAAATATCATTGGAAAGGTTTTGCAAATAGAAAAATTGTCTCCAACTTTTAATTTTAGAATCTCCAGGAACATGCAAACAGTTAAGGTAACTATCGACAATCTGTATTAATTCAGGCTCAACCTTTCTTAATTCAAGATTATGTTTAATGCGATTCTGGTATGCTATCGCTTTTTTATTGACGTAAATAATCCAATATGGAATATCCGCGTTCATTTCAAAATGCTCGGCATATTTAGTGTATAGGGTTTCTAAAGTCTCCTTAACCTCTATAGCGATTTGATATAAAAAATCTTTTATCTCTAAATGGCAACTTTCTTTGCATGGCTCCAAATTGGTATAGAGCTTATAAAGCTTGTCTGCAAACACCGTAAGGTTGCTTTGAGCAATTCTGATAAAAATTGATAATTTATCATAGGTGTCTTGCTCTTCTATACGTTTTTCAAGATCAACTAAAAATTCGTCCCAAATACCCCTTATTGTCGCCTCTTCATTATGATACTTCTCTTCCCCGCAGCAAATTTTGCCAAGCTCCGCCGCTGCTACAGTAAAAGCATTTAACTGAATAAAATCGCCTATCAAAGTATATCCCGTTTTGGTTAAACATGCAATGCCAAAGCTGATTCACCTATCAATAAAAAGTTTAGTGAGCAGAGCGTGAGAGGATTGCGTTACAATTAAAGTAAATATCACCAAAATGTGAGAAAATATAAAATTTATTTTTGTCATGTATAATCACACCCATAAGTACGATAAAGGCAGCTTTTCAATAAAAGTTACATACTTACAGCCAAGTGATGTCATGCGTAATACTAATATTTTAGTTGTTAATTGCTGCAAATAATTAACGAAACCTGAAGAAGATTGGAAAACAGTCTCACTAATCAGCCTATTTATTATCCGCTTTTCTTAGGTACAAAAAGTATAAGCTATGATCAATCCAGCCTTTCAACTTTTGATAGAGGAACTTGAAAAGTACTACCCCCTGATTTCAACACGTTTCAAGTTAAAATTGCTTGAAAAACTATATGAAATAACCTATAGAAAAGGGAGCCGGGTATTGAACTACAAACAGATTCAGGATTCAGGGCTTTTCATCTATAAAGGTTCAGCAGTAGAGCTATTTGTAAATCCGGCTACATTGGAAGAGACAGCAACTAAATTCTGGTTTGAAAAAGATTTCCCCTACACAACCCCAGGCTTATTCGGAAGAGAACCATCGCCAAGCTATATAAAGCTTCTTGAAGACACCCACTTTGTCGGCATACAATTCGAGGAATTCTTAAAGATGAAATCCGATTTTCCAGAGATAGAACCGCTTACTGAAAACATAAGAAGTCATTATGATAAACTTCGTTATGAATATGAAGAGGATTTTAGGTTCTCCGCCAGACATAGGGTAAAACGTTTGGAGCAAGCGCATCCCAACATCTACAATCTAGCGGAAATACAACACATTGCCCAATTTCACAAGATCAGTCTAGAAACACTTAGAAGACTTAGAAAACATTAAAAAGGCCACAAATGTGCGATTGAAATACCACATTTGTGGCTTTTTTTTGCCTCAAATATGTGATTTTCCCAAGCACAAGTTCCTCAACTTTAATCTTACGGTGAATGGTATTATTCACTGCAATTCAATTTTAAAGAAAGGAGTGCTGTGACAAAGAGTAAAAATTATGATCAGTGGGTCACGTACCCGCCAGTGACGGTAGTCACAAAATCAATTGAATGACAAATCAATTTTACATCTATGGAAAGTATAACCGAGCGTAATAGATCATTTAGGTTTAATGACAGTTTTAAAGAATGGCTAGTATTGAGTATATGTCTTATCTGTACTTTTTTATTTCTGTTTTCGGCTTATGAAAAAATAATTGATCATAACAGATTTGCCAAAGGCTTGTCTAAAGTGTCAATCATTAGTTCTTACGCAATCCTTATTGCCTGGGCTGTACCTATTTTAGAAATACTGGTGTCCATATTATTAATTGTCCCTAAGACACATCAATGGGGCCTTTATGGATTTACAGGTTTAATGATTCTATTTACGGTCTACATTCTGAGTATGCTGCTCTGGAAAGAGAAATTGCCTTGTCATTGTAATTTGATTATTGAAAAATTAAGCTGGGGACAACATTTATGGTTCAATCTGGTCTTTATAGCCTTAGCCATAAGTGCGGTTAAACTTAGCAAACCAAATCTTAAATTTTAAACGTAACAACATGAACAACCTTAAAAAACTAGCTTTAGGCTTATCAGTAGGCGCTATGGCTATCGGATTCAGTGCTTTCAAAAGTTCTGAAAATGCAAATGCTAAATTTGCTCCACAAAAATTCTATAACACGACTGGTGTTCAAAGCAATGACCCTCTTGATTATCAGTACAGACCAGATGGTGCTTGTGAGAGCCTACCTGCGGCTGCTTGTAGTGCTTTATGGAATCATTCTGGAACATTATCAGAGGGAGCTCACCCAGATGGATCAAAAGTTTCCACTACCGATGCCATCGGCACCTATGATGGTAATTAAATAAGGAAGGGCTGTA
The DNA here is from genome assembly GCF_032677645.1 of Pedobacter gandavensis. Classification (GTDB taxonomy): domain Bacteria; phylum Bacteroidota; class Bacteroidia; order Sphingobacteriales; family Sphingobacteriaceae; genus Pedobacter; species Pedobacter gandavensis_A. The sequence continues at coordinate 24,939 of NZ_JAVTSB010000015.1, forward strand.
AAAACAGCCCTTTTATTAGTTTGAACGTTTTGCTTCCAACAGAAGAGCGGACAACCTCTCCACTGAACTTCGTAAATCACTTTCTGTATTATTGAATAGCTTTCCCTTCTTATCTATAATTATTGGTCTTGGATAAGAAGTAACAGCAAAGTGATTAATTATGGGGTGGTTTACACCCAAACCGTTTGTATATAAATTAATAGCTGACAATGATGTGTACTCCCCTTCATTAACACTTTTTATCCATTTTTCTTTATTTTTATCAACGGATATCGTGATAAACACCACAGTACTATCCTTTTCAAACGCTTTCTCAACCTTTGAAAGAATCAATTTGTGATAACTACCACATCCAGCACACCCAGTGAACCAAAAATCAAGAAAAACAACCTTACCCAAAAACTGACTAAGTTTGATAAAACGGCCACTACTATCAGGCAATGAGAAATCAAAAACATTGCTTCCTTTACTTTGAGTATTAGCTGTAGTTTTTATCAGCTCAATATAGTCCTTATCTGAAATACTTTTTAAAGCGGCCTCAATAGCCATTTTTTGATCAGTAATTTCTGTAAAATCAGTAAGAATATATTCCGTCAACAACCGCTCCTTTAACTTTCGGTCTGTGATATTGTTGATCCTTATCCATTTCCCTTTATCATTTAATGCCAGATTCTCAAATTGGAACTGACGTAGTAAGAATGAGGTATAAAACATAGAAAGCGGAAGTACTCTATTCGGAAATCCAACCTTTGATCTAATTTCTTCCAAATACCACTTTAAAAACTTCCCTTTATCTCCTGAATTTAGTGCATGAATTTGCTTACGTTTTATATATAACTGTTTATATATTTTAAACATTTTTTTTGAATACAGATTCACTCTGACCAAATCAAAGGCGAAATCACTCATACTTGATTTATTCTTTTGAAGAATAGTACCATTACCATGATCAAGAACTGTAACAAAGGAAATGGCATGTTTTAATCCCTCAAGTAACCCCTTCTCAATCATGGAATTTGGTCGTTTTTGCCAGTCGCCCAGATTATTCTTCTCATTTTGATCTATCAGGTATTGACAGGTATATTTTCCTGCCCCTTTTCCCTTAAACATAAGACTCTGAATGCTAAAATTACTATTGCGGCTATCAGTAGTAACAACCACGTTAATATCATCTCCCCGCTCTGCTAAATAGGAAGTAAACAGTTGTATTTTAGCACCATTATTTGATTTATATACAAGAGACACATAAACAGGATTCTTCGTTTTTATTTCAAATTTAAACTTCCCATCATCAGAAATCGCATTAATTTGTTTTCTTTCCCGCAGTACTAAAGATTCTCCAAATGCGAACTTACAGTCTTTGTAAATCAGCTCAATAGAGTCCTTGTGATTAGATTTTAATACCCCACTTATTTTAACATTTGCAGGAGCATATTTTTGTGCTGATACAAGGTTATTAAAGGCAAAGCAATTAAACAGCAAAACTATCGTAAGTATAAGAACTTTGTTTTGACGTATATTTTCCATGATTTATTTTTTTTTAAATTAATCCCGTTTATTCTGCTCAATTCCACTTAGTCTAATTTCATCAGGTGGTATGGAAAGGGTGTATTTTATATCATTTGGTACAAGGTTATGTGTCTGCCCGTCCAGGGTTCTTTTTAAAGTAATTGCATAGTTAGGATCTATATTTAGCCTTCTTAGGTCAGTCCACCTCAACTCCCGAAACAACAATTCCTTTCTTCTTTCCTCCAAAATTATTTTGATGGCTGCGATGGTGTTTGAAGCAGTTTTATTAATATAAGTACTACTTCCATCAGGGTTTTTCTTCCATCTTGTTTTGAGTAATAAATTTAAGTCGACCATAGCCTCATCAACTTTATCTTTCCTCGCCAGACACTCTGAGCGGATCAGCAGCATTTCATCAACTGCAAGGCCATTAAAGAAAACATTGGAACCACTGTAATTACCTTTAAACTTTGCATCCGATCCAGAGAGGGTAAAGTATAGCGATTTGCGCAGATCATTTATTTCGTACGCCTTATATAATTCAGTGTCAACATTAAAGTTCGTTCTGCTTATAATTCTGTACGTGGCTGCTTCGCTGTGAAATATCACTTCAGCATTGAACCTCGAAAAGGGAAGTGCTACGGTTGGTTTAAGTGTATTGTAATCTATTAGAAGCTCGGAAATGCCAAGAGAGGCATTTGAACTCTTTAAGGCACTATCAAAGTCGCCCATAGACAGGTAAATTCTAGCTAACAGCGCATAAACGGCATTCTTCGATGGCCTTGTTAAATAGGTTGATTTTAATGGGAGTAATTCAAGCGCATTATTTAAGTCTGTGACGATCTGCTGATATGTTGCTTTAACACTTGTTCGCCCAACTTGCTCATTAACATTTGATGATAAACGCATCTGAAGCCCCAAATCATTGTTAGCACTATTTTCCTGATAGGGTTTACAAAACAATTGGGAAAGATTAAAGTAGCTGAATGCCCGATAGAATAAAGCACTTCCTTTTACATTGCCCCAATTCTTTAAATTTTGATCTGTGGTGGTAATTTTACTTATTCCCTCAATTACCAGATTGGCATATAATATTTTCCTATAGCTTTCGTCCCAATCTGGATTATAAGTATCGCCACCATAAAGGTCTTTTGACCATATATAATTATTTCGTTCCAAAGTACTACCGCTACCCTGCCAATTTGCTAAAGTGACAAAGTAGTTATCAGAACAGACCTCATTTAAGCCCGGATAGTTAGTATTAAACACATCCGTGTTGTCTAATATTGCCTGATAATCCTGAATGGTTGTAGGGATGGTTAATAATTTATCCGGTTTCGCTTCCAACCACCCCTTTTTACAAGCTTGATTTAAAATTAAGACCAGAACAAAACACAAGATGTGTATTAGCTTTTTGTGAAATGAATTTTGATTTCTCATGATTACATAGATTATAAGTTGATTTTCAGCCCTAGTGCGAATGTTTTGGGGCTCGGGAAAATTGTGGTTGTATTTGATCCGGGAATGAAATCGGGGTCAAGATTGCTATTTGTGGCCTTCCAAAGAATACCAATATTATTCATGTAGGCATAAAGCTGAATATCATTTACAGGAATAAAAGGGAAATTGGATTTTCTTAAAGTGTAGCTTAAACCAATATCCTGTAATCTTATATGATCGCCTTTCTCTACCCGAATAGAGGAATTGGCGTAAAATTTATCTCTGGCGGAATTTGCAGGGTATACACCTGAAGGTACATTCGTGGTCAATTCATCCCCCGGTTTCATCCAACGATTGCTATAATCGGCGTTACCTTGGATGCTGTTTTGATAAAGATCGGTGTAACTAACGGACGGTTGCCGGAAGTAATAATTAAATTTGAAACTGATATTTATAGTTAATGCTAGATTAGCGTAACTAAAGGTATTCGATAACCCTCCAAAAAGGGTCGGACGTGCTGAACCATTATATTTTAGAGCTGATAATTCTGTAGCGTTCAAGGCTGTATAATCCTTACTTCTCACACCATTTACAAAACCCAACGGATCACCATTATCAGGATCAAGCCCAGCCCAGGGCAAACTAAATACACTATACACAGGTTTTCCAACTATCGGAACTATTGATCTGCCGTTTAAACCATCTGAACCTACCAACTGGCTATTGGATGCTTTAACATCATACTTCGTAACCTTATCAGTGGCTTGACTAATTAACATTGAGGTCAGCCACCCAAATTTTCCAATGATGTTTCTGGAATTTAAACTTAGATCGAAACCTTTGCCTTTCATTTCGGCAAAATTCCCGTTGAAATTCACTATCCCTGTATTAGGAGCTAGTTGAGTACTGCCTATCAGGTCAACCCCTTTTTTGAAAAAATATTCAAAACTTCCTGTCAGCCTGTTATCATTGGATGCGAAGTCCAAACCCAATTTTGTCTGACTTATCCTTTCCCACCTTAAATCAGGATTTCCAACACTTCCTATTTCAGCATAACCGATTCTGGTATATTTTGCGGAAGACAATCTATAAAAAGTTGTTATTCCGGTTGTTGACCTGTCAAGATTACCATTGTACCCGTACGTCATGGAAAGGTTTAACTGTGGTAGCCATTTGAGTTGGTAAAATTTTTCAGCAGAAACATTCCATTTCCCTCCTACTGACCATAAGGGGACAGATTTTTGATTGGTTGCAACTCCGAAATAATTGGAACCATCTATTCTCGCGCTTCCTGTGAAAATATATCTCTGCTTATAAGCATAAGAGCCTATAGCATAGGCAGATCTTAACCGCTCTAAAGTTCCTCTTATTATGATTCCATCAGGTATGTTTGCTCCACCTGAGGGATTTACATCATAATATTCATTGTAGTTAACAAGGCCATAAGTAGCTAAGTTATCATCATACCCATACATTGCCCCTCCCTTTACATCAGTCGATGACTGGCTAACTTCATAGCCTGTTAGGAATGAGATATCATGATTACCGAGTGTTTTAACCAAGTTAAACTGCGCCCTAAAATTTTGAGATATAATATCACCGTTCTGATAGTTTAATATTCCACCAATTGGTACGTTGTAATCTACTACACGGTCATTTGACACTACTGAAAACTGATTGATCAGATTTCTTGAATAGTAGGAGTCTTCATTCTGAAATACCTTTCTCTCTGTGGCTGATTTTTGATACTGGTATTTTAGATCAAAGCTTAACCCTTTTAAAAGATCGTATTTTAAGCCTGTGACTATTCTTGAGTCAGTTGATTTGCTCCTATTTTCAGTAAGTCCAATTTCATTTAACGGAACGTAAGTCCAATCTAGAAATCCTTTGGAAGGTGCGGAAGCAATATAACTATCCCTGTAACTTCTGGTAATGGCCAAGGGATTACTATTGAGGTCTGCGTATTGTATGTACGGGTAATAAGTTGACTGCTGACCTAAAATTGAATTTAAAGTATTATCAGAATTTGCCTCTGACTGAGTATAGTAAAATCCGGCAGATAATTCCAGATTTTCCAGTGTTTTGAATGTATTTAACGTGTTTATAGTTATCCGCTGATTATCATTACTTATCAAACTTCGTAAACTTCTATCCAGACCGGATGAGACATAATAAGTTACTTTTTCAGTTCCTCCGCTCAAATTGATGGCATATTGCTGTGTAACTGCTTTTCTGTAGAAATATCCACCGTTCTGATTTCTAACATCAATATTTTTTAGGCGATTAATTGCTGCTAGTGAGTCTGCTGAGGATAGCCTACCATTGTTTGCCATTATCTCAACCGCCGGGGAGATAGCAGGGTAATTAATCACATCAGAAAGTGCGGTGGTATACTTCCCTTTATCATAAAGGAACTTTTCTACCTCGATGTAATTGGGGGATGATAAAAAATTAGGATTATAAAATAAATCAGGCTTATTAGCTATGGTAAAATTTGAGTTCAATGAAACTTTCAACTGTTGATTGACCTTGCCCTTTTTTGTCGTAATGACAATTACACCATTTCCGGCCTTTACTCCCCAAACAGAGGATGCCGCAGCATCTTTCAAAACTGTAACTGAAACTACATCATTGGGATTTATATTATTGATGTCGCCACTGTAAGGAAAGTTGTCCACTATGATCAATGGCTGATCATTGGCTCTTATCGTGCTTCGACCCCTTATGTTAATATCAAACTGGCCATTAATGGTATTGCCAGTATTGGAATTAAAAACCAAACCGGAAGTAATGCCATTCAACTTACTCAACACATCGGTAGAAACTCTACTTTCAAAAGCTTCTTTGACAGGTTGCGCAAAAGAGCCTGTTGCTCTTTCTTTGGGCATACTCTGATAACCAGTACTGACAATTGCCACCTCTTTCAGTTCATTATTATCTGATTCAAGAAGAATTTCGCCAAGATTGAGGCGCTGAATATTTGTAACCTCCTTTGTAATGCGGCCAACGCTTGTTATTATAAGTGTTGCACCAAGCTCCACATTACTGATTAAAAATGCCCCTTCTTTGCTAGTGGTCGCATAGAGATTTTTTCCCTTTATTCTAACATTGGCACCTACAATGGGTAATTTATTTTCGTCTATAATCTTCCCTTTCAAAGTAAGGGGTATTTGCGCTTTAACTTTAAAATTTAGGCAAAGCACGGCCATGACGATGTATATCGTTAATTTTTTCATGTTAATGAGTTTAGTTGATCAAGAAATGTTTAGGGGGATGATTCTATCATTTTAGAACTAAACTGGTGGCTTAACAATATTCTCAAATAAGATTTCCAGAAACCTGTATTTCTTCTTGAATAAGTAATTGACATAGTACGCTACTATAATCGTGTGTATACATACATTACCAAACCAAACCACCGTAAAGGCATCAGGGTCAGTCTTAATTTCTCCCAAACTGATTAGGGATTTGTATGTAGTTTGCATTGCCGTACATAATTTAGTTTACGATTGAATTATGTAACGGATTTGGTGACCTCAAATGAGCATGGACCCCAAACCCGCTATCCGTCCCTGCCAGGTGAAATAACGAGCGGAGTGCCATACCCATTTCAGGTATGGTTTCCACCCATACCATGCATTCACATTCTCGGCAGGGACGGTGCATGGTTAAAAAGTGTTAACCTAATTTTTAAACCATTCAAAACTAAGGGGGTTGATTTTTAGTCCTAAAAAAATAGTCTACTCTGGCATACGGTTGTGGTATATCAATATTTGCGTAATATATAAATGCCGTTTTCATTGATCAGTTGATTGAGCAAAATGTACTTTAAGATTTTGCATGGCTCTGTAGAGGCATTTGTGGACATCGGAACTGGTTAAGGATAATTCTTCTGCGACTTCATGGGTTGGAGTGCCAAAGAAAAAAACCTTATAGAAAACGGAGTAATCACAAGGATTTATAATATCAGATAACTGACCATCACCGTAAATTGGTTGAGAATCAGTATTTGAAAGCCTAATTTCTTCCATAATACAGTCACGGACAACCTTTAAGATCCAAATAAAAAACTTCTCTTTTTCCGAGTCAAAATGATCAGAATCTATCCACACTTTAAGAATAGCCTTTTGAAGCACCGAAATTCTGGCCTCATGACTTTCAAACACCGCCGCAATTATTCCATACAACTTACCACTATAGTTATTGTACAGCACCTCCAAAGCAAGTTTATCTTTCATAATCAAACCTTGAATGATTTGCTCTTGCGTATAATATGTTTTAGCTAATTCCATGATGGTTTGAATAATTTAAGTCGTTCCTCCCCTTTTTCAAATATTCACCAAGTGCAAATAAATGTTCCTCTATTTTGTCACTCTCCAAAAGAACCTCGAAGAACCTTTGAATGATCACATTTAATAATTGCGGATATAGCCCTACCCTTTCATCAAACTCATGACGATTATCCCATATTTTTTGTATCGCATATGACATTACAGCAAGTAACTCGGGCGATTTATCTACCTCCGCAGCTTGTCTTTCACGCAAAGATCTAAATTGCCTTTTTGCAAGTTCTTGAAAGGCAAGGGCATCATTTGTTTTGAGCAAACAAATCAGTACTGGTTCAGAAAGGTTAATATATTCGGTCATTTTCCAAGTTCGTTAAGGTTTACGGGAGCATATTTGAAAAAGACAAAGCAAGGCGACACTAACCCCTTCCTACAAGGAATAAGGTCGCCCGCTTTGTAATACCGATATTTAGATTGGGTTTTTGGGCTTTAAAGAAAACAACTTATCGAATGGACTTATGCCACGAAAAATTTCAAAAAATACACCCTTTCTATACACTTTTATATAGTGAATAGCGTAATAAATATAATGTATTCTTTTTTGTACTTCCATAGCTCGTATCGTTTACGAGCCTCATATATGAAATAAGGAGGGGCGCTCCGTATTGCTTTATTCCACCGGGTCTGACGCCTTCGAACTCTGCATAAACGATAGCGCCCACATCCTTAATGACGCTAAGTTAGCATAATTAAGCAATGCAGGCATAATCTATCGTTCTCACGTTCGATTTTTATTGTCAGACGAGTGGAAGTGAGACTCTTTAAATTACACCATTAGAACACCAAGTGTTCAACTACTAAATTTTTAAATTTAAACTTTATAAAATTCGCATTTTCAAACTTTTAATATTATCAAATATAAGTTTTTTCAATTAAAATCAAACTATATTTCAAATATAAATTGAAGTTATATAGCCTTATTTTAGCAAGAATGAAATCGAGGTCTATAAATATTAAAGATTTGAAGGGAAGAGGAAAGAGCTTGTATATAGCCGTATCGCAAAGTGGGTTGAGTAATAAGGATGCAGCAGAACGCGCTTCTTATAAGGAAAACACTTTCTACGCCCATATCAAACAGGAGTTTTTAGATTTCAAAATCATGGCCAAGTATGCAAAGGCAATTAGTCATGATTTCTCAATGCAATATCCGGAAATCTTAAATTTTCAACCTGATAATGCCATTGAACTAGCACAAAAAGAAAGTAAGGCTTATTTAGAGTTACAAAGGAAATATACCGCTCTCTTGGAAAAAAGTCAGTTAACCAGTGAACGTAATGCGGAAAAATATGCTGAGCTAGAGAATAAGTATAATGCCCTGCTCTTGAAATACAACGCGTTAAAGACATAAAAATATTATATAGTTTTTCCGAAAGCATATAAATGCAAGGCCGAAGCTCGCATTTTCAGATCTAGCAAAATTTCTTGTTCTCTACCTTTAAAAGTAATTGATCTGAATTACCTACTTTTACAGCGTGAAATCCATTGCGCTATTTTTATCGGTCTTTGTACTTGTATTAACTACAATACCATGCTGTGCCTTGCAGGAGAGTGAAGGTCACGCACATCAAACTGAGCAAAAGGAAGAAAAGAGCTGTAATGAACAAGATGATAATTGCTGCAAAGACTGTTCGCCGTTTTACGTATGCGGCACATGTGTGGGTTTTACTGTTACCATCCAACAGATAATTGTTTTTGCCACCTCGTTAAAGCCAGTACAGCACAATTTCGTTTACATTCCTATAGAACTGCCCACCATTTCGGTAACCATCTGGCAACCACCTAAGCTTTCTTAAATAATATTGCTTACACGTCCTGTAAGGACGCATTTATCGAAATCATTAATTATCAGATCACATCATGAAGAAATTGATTGTGCTTGCGGCAATACTGGTATCAACCGTCTCTGCCTTTGCCCAAAATACATACAAAGCCGTCATCAAGGACGCAGAAAAGAATAAACCGTTGCCAGGTGCAACAGTAAAGATTTTAAACACCAATATAAACGCAGTATCCGATCCTAATGGGCTGGTGACACTAAGTAACATCCCTTCGGGCAAACAGGTTATTCAATACAGCTATGTTGGCTTTCAGACAAAAACCGATACCTTAACCTTTCCGCTTGCCGAAACTACTATTGTTACCATTTTACTGGAAGAAGCAAAAGAGGATGAAGAACTGGAAGAGGTGATCGTTTCGGCTACCAGGAGCAGCCGCACCATCGACAACATCCCAACCCGTGTAGAAGTAATTGCCGGAGAAGAACTGGACGAAAAAGGAAACATGAAACCTGGTGACATCCGTATGCTGCTAGCAGAAAGCACTGGCATACAAACCCAACAAACTTCCGCTACTAGTGGTAACGCAGCCATACGTATCCAGGGATTGGACGGCAAATATACCCAGATCATACGGGACGGATTTCCATTGTATTCCGGTTTCTCTGGTGGTTTAGGTTTGTTACAGATCGCACCGCTGGACTTACAACAGGTTGAGGTGATCAAGGGATCATCTTCAACCCTCTATGGTGGTGGTGCCATTGCAGGGCTTGTGAATCTGGTTTCTAAAAAACCAACTGAAGAACGTCAGCTTAATTTCCTACTGAACGGAACCTCGGCACTTGGATTAGATGCAAGCGGTTTCTATGCGCAAAAATTTGATAAAATTGGAATTACAGTTTACGGTGCCTACAATAAGGGAACAGCATACGATCCTTCGGATGTTGGCTTAACTGCAATTCCCAAGTTCGACCGCTTTACTTTAAACCCGAAACTATTCTTCTACTTTAATGAAGCTACCACCCTCTCTGCGGGAATCAATGCCACGACTGAAAAAAGGATTGGGGGTGACCTGGAATACGTAAAAGGAAATGGCAACGCAAGTCATTCCTATTTTGAAGAAAACAAAACGGGTCGCTACAGTTCACAGATCGAGCTTGATCACAAAATAGATGAAAACCAAAAGTTGACACTCCGTAATTCCGTAAGTTATTACGACCGAACGATTGGTCTACCAAACTATCTTTTTTCCGGAGTACAGGTCTCTACCTATAGCGAAGCCAATTATAGCCGTAATGGAGAAAAAGCAGACTGGGTATTAGGTGTTAATTTTCTGACAGACAACTTTAAGGAAGATCAAAATAATTCAACTGCCTTAAGAAACTACAACTATAATACAATTGGCGTCTTTGCACAAAACACATGGAACCTATCTGAAAAATTCAGCGTTGAATCCGGTATTCGAGGGGACTATCATAATGAATACGGGTTCTTTTTCTTACCTAAGATATCTGGTTTATGGAAGATCAACGAACATTTCTCAACCCGCTTAGGTGGTGGATTAGGTTACAAAGCACCTACTGTATTTACAGAAGACGCCGAGCGTATCCAATTCAGAAACGTATTGCCGATTGATGTAGCTAACACAAAAGCTGAGCGTTCTTATGGAGCCAATTATGATGTAAATTATCGCACATCGCTTTTTGATGGCAATGTAGGATTCAGCATCAACCACATGTTCTTTTACACCCGTATAAACAATCCTATTTTATTAGCTGCCGCAACTGGTGGTAATTTGGCATATGTACAACCTAATGGCAATCTGAATACCAAAGGAATGGAGACCAATGCCAAGATTACCTATAGTGACTTTAAGCTGTTCATCGGTTATACCCTAGCTGATGTGAATCAGCACACAGGAAGCTCCAGCACCACATACCCGCTGGTTTCAAAACACCGTTTGAACAACGTGCTGATGTATGAAATAGAAGATCAATGGAAAATAGGTCTGGAGGCCTACTACTTCAGCAAACAAAAGCTTAATGATGGTGCTACGGGTAAAAGCTACTGGACAACCGGATTCATGGCAGAAAAGCTATGGGAACGCTTCTCTATTTTCATAAACTTTGAGAATTTTAGTGATACCCGTCAAACCAAATTTGACAGCATTTACACGGGAAGTATCACCAGCCCTGTATTCAGAGATATCTATGCACCAGTTGATGGCTTTGTCGTAAACGGAGGTATAAAGTTAAAGCTGTAAAAGCTTATTTTAATTAATAACAGAATGTATAAAGCCGGGTTAGTCCCAGCTTTATACATTCATACACCTTTTAATTTAATCTGGTGAAATCGTTAACTACTTAGGCATTTCTAGGCATGTAGATAATAATACTTGCGCCAATAAGCGCAATCGATGCACCAATGACATCCCACTTGTCCGGCTTAAAGCCATCGATTTTCCATGCCCATAATAGTGCCAGGACGATAAAAACTCCGCCATAAGTGGCATAGACCCTTCCAAAGTTAGCCGTTTGCCAGGTAGCCACGACTCCATACGCAGCCAGTATCACTGCTCCGATCAACCCATACCACAAAGGTTTTCCTTCCTTCAGCCATAACCACATGAGGTAACCACCACCTATTTCACAAAGCCCTGCGAGCACAAAAATTGCCAGCGATCTAATTACATCCATTTATTTCTATGCTTATTTACCCGTTTTGTTTTCTGCTCTGGCTGCTGTACAGCTGATTGCCTAAAGGTGTTAATTTTACTTGACAAAAAACAAGTCCCAGTTCGCCTTCTGCTTTTTAATCACCCTTTTTCTGCCGATCAGCCAGTGAATAAGCTTCTTCAGTCAAACTTGAAATAGTTTTTTTTATCCGATCTATACCATCTGTCGAATTCATATCTATCCCACAAAAAAGAACATCCGTCTTTTTTGCATAAAGGACTAAGAAATATATCCCAGCAGCAATTAACGCAAGCCTAGCCCTGATGTCTACATCCGTACCTTCAAAATGCGGATCGGTTAATTCCACAAATATCCGGCTTACCTTTTCTCTTTCCTCAGAAATTTCAGTAAGTAGAGAACTAGGTTCACTAATATGCCATAGTACAATCTGTTGCAGATAGTCATCATCAATAAAACAATCCAGTTGGTCAATTAGAATTTTTTGAATCATCTTATTTCCGAAATCGCCTTCATTCTCTTTAACAAGTTCTCTGGCCTTATCAGCTAACCCCATATAGAAATCCTTTTGCCGAATGTAAGACTCGACTAAGTTGTTTATAGAGCCGAAATAATCATATAAAAGCTTTCGATCCACCCCTGCAACTGCTTCTATATTTTTTAATTTAAGTGCAGCATACCCATCCTTCTTGATGATTTCACCTACAGCATCAAGTAATTTTTGCTTAGTCCTTTCCTTATTTTTGAGAGCGCCATCATATTTCCTGGTCATAAGGTTTATTTCTGTATTTGAAAATGCAATTTTTGAGGCATATTATCAAGTAAAAGCTAACCTTGAAGTGCGAAAACAAATTACACTTGATTTAAAAATGAAATCAAAAACAAGATTGATTTTTACTAACTTGACACAGGATTAACGACCTTAATTATGATACACCTTTATATTGACACCAATGCTTATTTGACCTTTTATCATTTGAGCAGCGATGATCTGGAAGAGCTCAAAAAGTTACTTGTTCTGGTAAAAAAAACACAAGAAATAACATTACACTTACCGGAACAAACCTTTGATGAGTTTAATAGAAATCGTGAGGTCAAAATTGCAGATGCGATTAAAAGATTCAGGGAGGAAAAACTTACCAACCAGTTTCCACAGATGAGTAAAGATTATCCTGAGTTTAAAAAGATGAAGGATGCCATCAAACAGTTTGATGAAAGCAAGGCAAAGCTTTTAGAGAAACTAATGAAAGATGTATTAGGCAAACAGCTCGCAGCTGACAAGCTTATTGAAGAGCTTTTCTCAACTGCACAGTACTATGAAACCGATAAAACGTTGATTAACCTTGCGAAACTTAGGTTCGATCTAGGTAAACCTCCGGGAAAAAATAAGTCTTACGGAGATGCTTTGAACTGGGAAACATTGATTGCCTTTTTACCTGAAAAGGAAGATTTATATTTCATTTCTGATGACAAAGACTTTTATTCCGAAATCGTCGCAGATAACTTTAACAGTTACCTGTTGACTGAATGGAAGGATAAAAAGCACACAAAACTTTATTGTTATCGCAGAATTTCAGATTTTTTTAAAGAAAACTTTCCGAGCATAAAAATCGCTTCTGAATATGAGAAAGAGTTACTTATCTCAGAGCTTGGTAGAAAAGGCTCATTCTCAGGCGCAAGGCAAACTCTGATTAAACTCTCTCAGTATGAAGAATTTTCATCTCAACAACTTCAGGATTTCATTAATGTGTGCATGAGTAATAATCAGGTATTTTGGATTAAAGATGATTTAGATATTAAAGAAATGATACTGAATATCATTGTTCCGAACAAAGACAAAATAGACAACGATCTATTGGCAGATTTCTTCGATTTTTACAAATATGCTTAGGTCGAATTGACCAATCACAGCAAAATGAAGGGAAAAAATCAGTTTTCATTAACAGAAGAGAAGGAGATCAAGTTAATTCTTAGTAGAATCTTGCTGGGACATGGAAATCCTCAATATCTCCAAAATGTACTTCGAAATAAATATAGATTCTATATCTCGGATTTTAATTTCTACTCCCTTCCAAGGGCTTTTAGAGTAAAAGACTTTGAGCATGCTAAAATTAACGGAGACATTATTGTTCGCTAACCGCGAATAATTTGTTGCAAACTTCAAACAAAAAAAATGACTGAACAACTTACAAAATATGCCGGATTAATACCACTAGCAGCAATATTTGTTTATATACTAGGATACATTTCCTTGAGCGCATATCTGCAATCATATGGGATAGATGAAAATATCGGTCTGGATTTCAATATTCTGAAGCTGGGAATATTATTGTCTATTATTATCGGACCAGTAATTTTCCTTTCCTTTTCCACTTTTAAAATAGGTGATTACTCTAATGCCGTACCCGAAGTATCAGATGGACTAATCAATACACTTCATGATGCTTTAGGCTACACTATATTTTACTCATTGAATATTTCCGGTTTGTTATTCAAATATACTTGGGATGTTCCCACTATATGCATGGCGGCATTTTTAGTAATAGGATTTATCTTGAATAAGGTACCTCTAAAACCTACAGCGAACAAATTCCTAAAAGGATTTTTCATAATGGTCCCCTTCTTTGTCTTTTTAATTATGATCCTGGAATATCCATTTTCCGGAAAGAACGGGCTTTACTTCTTACATATAATGGTCTACACTGCCTGTGCGACATTAAGAATATTTAATAAAGAAGGCATTACTTATCAGATTAGCAAGATTGGTATTATGATAACCACCATACTCTCTAGCAGCAATGTATTCGGAGAGTTTTTAATGGATGATATTCCGGCAAAATATGGAGGTGAAAAAAGGCTCACCAAAACCTATTTTATAAATGACACGGAACTTGAAAAGATAAAGCAAACCGCATTGCAACCGTTTATTGGTAAGAAAAATGAACTAACCCTACAGGTCATCTATGATAATGGAGATTCATACTATTTCAAAGTACCACCCAAAAAAGTCGTTTCTATTCCAAAATCATATATTGGTGCTGGTGAGACAACGCTTACTAAGTCATTCCGTTAATTATTAGGTCGCTGATAGATGATATGACAGCACGGCTTTCTGGTTTAAAAATATAACAAATAAATTCACTGAATAATCATCGTGACACGCCTCTTTCTACTTCTTCAGCTTCGTCATCTTGATCCTCAGTTTCATCGGTCTGAGCCACCTCATGTGCATTCCGTTGTCTTTCAAGAATTTTTGCAAGTTCATGCTCAAATAACTGTTCAATATCATATTTGATTTTCACATAGTTTTCAATGATATCTGCATAAGTCACATTCTCAACGGCAGGTATAGGTTTGTAGCCTTTTTCCTCCTCCGCAATGGCCTTATGGTCGTTTTGAATTTCAGAATGAAACATTTTTAGTTTGATCTTCTGATCTGGATTATCAGCCACAATACCAACAAACTCCCCTGATGACAGCGCGGCAATTTTTGAAGCAGGGATTGCATAATCCATTTGGGTAGATTTTGAAATTGAAATATCCGAGCTATTGATACTTTTGCTTTCCTTGTCCTGAACTATTTTACCAAAATTCTCACTTAACTTTTTCGCCGAACTCCCTGTTACCTGCCCACTGATAATATTGCCTACGATTCCTACGATAACATCAGCTTGTTCTGCGCTATAATCTTTTTTTAGCTGCTCAAAATTCTGAACGGCCAAAGTTGTGCAAACAAAATTTGATCTGCTCGTAGCCAAAAGCCCATCTATCCCCGAAGAACCGCCGATGTAAATTGTAGGAAATTCATCAAATACCAGGCTACTTTTTAACTGTCCCTTGCGATTCACAAGTTTGATCATCCTTGATACATACAAAGACAGCACAGCACCATAGATTTGTTGTTTCTGAGGGTTATTCCCCATGCACACAATCTTTGGCTCTTTTGGATTATTGAGATCTAACGTAAAATCATTACCGCTTAAAACATAATAAAGCTGTGGTGATGACAGCCTGGCAAGTCCGATTTTAGCAGATGCGATTTGCCCTTCCAATTGTGCCATCGCCTTATTTTGGTAGGCAGAAATAAAGGGATTGATTAAAACCTTGATCTCATCCTCTTCTTGTAATACAGCAAATAAGCGGTCATAGTCAGCCTGAATGAGTTCAATTACATGAGGAAGTGTGCAATACTTCCCATTTTGGTACTTTCTTAAATACCAGATCACCGCTGTCAAAAAATTGATCGGAGATTCAACGAAAAAATCTCCAGATTTTTTGATCCAGTCTTTATTAAGCCCCAGCATAATTGTCCGACTGGATTCCGTTGCATCGGTGATATCATCCATGCTTTCAGGATCTAGCGGATTACACCTATGAAATATCTTATCAAAGTCAATTACAAAGAATTTAGGTTTGACGGCATAATTGCCCTGGTATTGAAGCAACTTGTTGTAAGCAATTTTGCTTAAATCATCGAACTTGTAATCGTAGATGAACATTGAAAAACCTTTTTTAATATGCTGATCAATGATATGGCGGATTACAAAATAACTTTTTCCCTATTCTTCACCTCGATCCGGGGGTGCCTGAGATCAGCAGCCCCCGGAAAGGATTAATAAAGTTGATATAAGATTTACGGATTTTTCCTTTTAAGTTGTATGTGGCAGGTAGGTTTATGGAAAATTCATTTTCCAACAGCCTTTCCTCTTGAGGGAATGTTTCGTTGTCAGAATTAAATATGTCTTGGTTTAAAGTATTTTTAATCATCCTTGACAACAACCCTCCTCCTGTCAATACAAGCATATAGCCAATTGAAGTTAAACCAATGTAAATCACTGCAATGATGACTGGGTTTAAAACCAGATAAAAAGACAAAACACTTATAAAATATAGCAACAAACCTATAACCAGATATATAATTATATCCCTTTGCCTGATCTTTTCATCTTTTCGGCCTTTAATACCAAAAAGAGAAACAATAAGTAGTATCAATGCTCCTATTTTGGGGGTAGTTATGTCATCAAACAAACCTGTTTTTGAGATGTTCAAAATAATGCGGTCAGTAATGTCAGCAGTCCAGCCAAAGTACTTGAATGCCATATAGCAACACATATAAAAATGTATGCTTAATATAAAAATGCTGATAAGCCTGGTAAATTCAGTGATCTTCCGTAGACTCTGGGTATCTTCTCCTGTATTCATATAATTCTGTTTTATAGGGTTAATCCTCTTCTTCTTTTTTTTCTTTTGCGCTTAATGTTTGGCATGTATTCAGGAAGTGATTTGCCGAGCAGATCATCAAGGAGGTTGGTGCTTGCTACCGGTTCCAGATAGGTCTTTACATGAACATCTGTATTAGTGTTTAAATACGCTCTTGACGCATTTGAAGGCTTCAGGAACGCTCTTAGTTTGTCTTCCGAACCAATCACTTTCGATATGGCATTAGCGCTGTATCGCTTATCTAAATCACTCCCTTTGAATACCACCTTGTTTTGATGATCGACAAAGGTTATTCCGTAGATACGCCCTTCATTATTTTCTCTTATGGCAAGGTTGATTCCTTGTTTTTGCAATTCACTAATAAGCGTGGTTCGTGTGAAGGTTTGATATTTCAGCAGTACTTTATCAATGCGGGCAATTAAATCGGATTTATAAGGTTTGCGCTTCTCCTTGTTTTTTTCAAATTTCTGCTCCAGGTTACTCATGGTTGGTTTCGCATAAAAGGCACTAGCTTTAATTGGTACGCCAACTTTATCACCGTTTTTGTCCAGCATGGAATAAATAAGCCCTTTCTTTTTGAACATTTCACTGTCTTCTTGCCCCCTGTCAGCAGTTACATTGAATTGTCTCAGGATAGCATTAAGTTCTGTGACAGAAGTAAACATGTAACTATTGATTACACCAGACAGAACGTTGCTGATTTGCCTTTTTGTTGATTGCTTGCCGTATTTGATCTGCTCCAAGTCAGCTGGTCGTATGCCTGGTTCTTGTTTAAATACTTTGCTTTCAGCTTTAACAAGGTCAAATTCAATCTCTATGGCTTTTCTAGCTGGCTCAGATTGTAGCCTGCCAATATTATGCAGGTCAATACATTCTCCACCACGTTGAATGCTTGTTGTAGCAATATGTAAATGCTGATGCCCGGCATCATTGTGCCTGTAAACGATATAAGGTTGATCACCAAACCCTATTCGTTCCATGTAAGCAATTGCTATCATTTGCATTTTAGCGCTACCGATGTTCTCTGAAGAATCGAAATTGAGCGAGATATGGAGCGCATTGGTTTTAACACTTGGTTTAAGTTCCGTTAAATGCTGAAATCTCTTAAGCTTATTATCGAAACTCATCTTTTCAATTTCTCCGGCAAATCCAGAAGCCAAAATCAGTTTAGCTTCTCCCTCTGAAACTTTGTTTTCATTGTAATGCAGAATGCCTCTTATGCTTTTGCCAATCACTATTTTTGCAACCATTTCAATGCGAGATTAGAGAGGATGAGGAACAATCGATCAATTTTGGGTTCGATACTTTGATAGGTTTCCGCTGTTTTATTGGTATGAAATGCTCTTTCCGTGTCGTTCTGACTAATATGGAATTTGTATGTCTGCTGATTGATATTCACGCCTATACTCTTGATTTCCTTACGGATCAGCGCCATTTCCTCCATTGTCTCGTTCATAGAAGTGTCCTTATGCAGAAGTTTTATTGGCTTGTTCGCAATGATTTTACGAACGATGTAGGCTATCGTTTTACCGTCACTTTCTTTAGAAAGTTTATCGAGCTTGTCATATTGCCCGGACGTAACCCTAACAACTATTGTGTGACTTAATATACTGTCTGGATCTCTCGCTTTTTTCCTTGACATAGAATACACTTATCATTGACTTCAGGATCACGAGTTCCGAGTGATCCTCTGTCCGAACGGACAGCAAAGTGCTTTTCGCATGCGAAAATACATCTTTGCTAAGTCCACGCGGACTTCAAAGCAGATCACCCGAAGGGTGCTGTGACCTTCGGTGTCGGTTATAAAATGGAATGGATTGACGAGGAAGAATGACTTTATCAGACGGAGAACTTTCGGTAGATTTCTTCCATAATTTCCTGGTCTTGAAAAGTCAGGGCTTGTCTGAGCAGGCGTTTGATACGGGTGCGGGGCTTGGCTCTGGATTGTTTGAGCTTTGGCTGAAATGTTCCTAAGAAATCAGCAGTCTTTAAAGTGGTTTTTCTAATTGCCTTATTCATCACGAAGCTCCTTCCAATAATTTCACGATCTCATCATGCTTGTAATAAAGAAGCCCTCCTATTTTAGAAAAGCGTAATGTACCATTTCTCCGAAAAGTTGCCAGTGTACCAGCCGAAATGTTTAAGATAGAGCGAACTTCATAGCTTTTCAGCCATTCCTTTTGTTCTTCCTTTTTGTTAAGTTTGTAACCAGGTCTCCTTAATTCCGCAAAAAGTTCGACTTTAAACTTCTCCAGATCATCTTTTGTGATTAAATCAAATGCTGCCATATAAGTGATTTTAAGTTATGACAGCAAAATTTGAAATACTAGAATGAAATAGTTGGGTACTTGTTGGGGAGTGGCTAAAAATAACCTTTAGAGAGGTTATGCTTTCAATGTCCTTCACTTAGTTAAATTGATGACAACCACCTCCAATCTAATTGACTAACGCTACTAATAGGAGTTCTTCGGATCTTTCAGCCCAAAACTGATTGCACTCCGCAGCAAATAAAAAAAAGGGCCAATCTTTTTGAAAGACAGCCCTTTTCTCGCTATTGTAACTTTCGTCACCAACTGCTCTTAAATTCTAATGAAGAGTTAGTAAACAATAATCAGTTTTAAACGAACAATTTCTATCCACCAACTCGACGTTAAAGTTTTTTAATTATCTCCCAATAGCTGATCCAGCTTTTTATAAATCGCATCATCTTCTCCAACAAATCTTGCTACAATTTTTCCATCCGGCGAAATGATAATTTTTGTAGGGAAGCCCGCAACATTGAACTTCGTCACATAATTTATGTTTTTAGGATTAAGAATATGCACCCAGTCAAATTCAGGTTTTCCAGCTAAAAACTTCTTCCAGGAGGTACCGTCATCAGATTCTTTCGCAATACCAACTATTACCAGCCTATCCCTATACTTATCCTGATATTCCTTCATTTTTGGCATTCCGGATATACAGGGCATACACCAGGTTCCCCAAAAATCTAACACAACATATTTACCTTTCAAAGCAGTTAATTTGAACGGCTTCCCATCATATGCCTTATCTACAATTATTTCCGGAACAGGTTGTCCAATTGCAGTTTCTTTTATTCCTCCCACTCGCTGCATTACCTGCGTATAATAGTGATCAGATTTAAATTTAGTTCCCGAAATTTTCGGAAAAATCTCCACAGCTTCTTTATCGGTCAACTCGCTTCTCAACATCATGTCATTTATTAACCATATGGCAGCATGCGAATTGGGATTTCCGAAAACCAGCTTTCTTTTTTCAGTATCAATTTCCTTATTCAAGCTTTCAATTTTAGAAGCAATTGCAATTGAATCCCCTCCCTTATCTGTTCTTTGTTTGACATATAGATTTGCGTATTCATTATCCAAAGGATAAATGACCTTATTTAGTTTAGCCAATACCTCATTGGCTTCATCACCTGACGGATAAGCATCGACAAAATCAGTGACTTTACCGGAAATGTTCAAATGCGCTCCAGGCGATAAAAATATTTGCAGAGAACCAGATCTGTTGGGTAAAAAACCTTTACCGACTCTTTTGGTGGTCTGTTCCATATTCATATTTATTGTCGCCAGGCAGACCGCATCAACTTCTTTTTCATAATGAAAACTTCCATTCTTAACTGCAATGCTATCCCTTACATATCCTTTTGCGTTTTCAATAAAAATAAAGATTGTTTTGGAAGTCAGACCCGCGATCTTTCCTTCAACTATTGCTTTTTTTTGTGCAAAGGCACCAGCTATGCTAAAGGTGATGATGAACATCACCAGAATCATTTTTTTTAACATCGTAGAGTAAATTAAGGCAGGACGATCAAATCCTGCCAATTGAAATTAATAGGTATTTTGTTTAATTACTCCCTTACTTGCAGGAAGCTCCATGGCTGGTATAGGTTGTGCGTACCTTCTGGAGTTATTGGGTAATACATAGGTTACCGGAGCTGCCGAGGTATTCACCGTTGTGGTGTAAGGATAAAAGGTTTTCGAAATTACCACATCATCGCTATTATCACCGTTGTGATTTAAGCGCCTTATGTCCAACCAGCGATGAGAAAAAGGAAGTTCTCTACGTCTTTCCTGTAAGATTTTCGCAAGTGCTTCAGCCTGATCTTCAGCAGTCAGGTTGACCCAAAGCCCAGGCTTCATACGTTTTGCCCTAAGCATGTTCACTGCCGTTAACGCGTCCCCTGTATTGTTCTCCCGTACCAGACATTCTGCTTTGATCAGATACATCTCTGCTGTTGTAGGCCCGGATGGCACCTTACTTTTATAAAAGAAAATGTAACCTGGGTAAGAATAAGAAGGATTTGCATTTAGCCCCCTGTCGTAAGAGTAACCTTCAACAAAATGGTATTCATAACGTAAATCATTTACCTGGTCATATTGATTCATTAAATCCTGGCTCGGCATAAACCACCAACCTGAAAAATTCAAGGTCCGCAGGTACAGGAATTCCTTCCATCCAATGATATCAAAGTCGTTTGAGCTGTTATGTGTATAGGGATACTTGATGGTAAAGGGAGTTCCATTTACCGTGACTACTCCATCATTACCATACTTCATCTCCGTATTATAATCTACCAGGATATTGTAATCAGCCAAAGCCAGATTGGCATATTTTAAAGCCGCTGTATAATTATTGATCTGCAGATAATACCGCGCTGCAAAACCTGCAGCAGCGGTCTTGCTTCCTCTCCAGTGTCTAACCTTTCCATTCACGATCAAGGATGATGTTGATTTGAGGGCTTCTAACACGTCATTTTCAATAAAGGCATAGGTTTCCTGTAAAGTCGCCCTGCCTACTGGCTCTTCAAAGCTGGTAGTTTGCTTTAAAACTAAACCAGGCTCAGTTTTATTGCTTTCCGTATAGGGCAGACAGAAGTTATTTGCAAGAACAAACATAGCGTAAGCCCTCAGCAGATGTGCTTCCGCTTTTAAATTGGCCTTTTCCTGTGTCCCACCAGCAACCTTATCCAAGCTGTTCAGCACCAGATTAGCGGTAAATATTTTCGTATATTCTCCCGACCAAAGTCTGTCTAATGTATTATTTGCAATTAAATCCGGATCGCCAAAAAATGAATAAAAATACCATACGTTTGGAAAAACGGAAGGCTTTACATCAAAGATATTTTTGTTGAAACCAGTATTATCTGTAGCCATAATGGCCATATTATTTTCCTCGGTATAGAAACTGCTATAATTGGCAAGTATCGCATCCAGATCACCAATCGTGGATACCGGAATATTGGAGGATTTAGAGGGAAGTTCACTTAAAAACTTTTTACAGGAACCCAGCAAGAAAAGGAAGACTGCTATCAGAAGTGTTCCGGTAAAATTAACTATTTTGCTTTTCATAATCTGTTCTATTAAAAATCAAACTTAATTCCTAAAGTAGTTTTTGGACTTGGCTTCAAAGTCCCATATTGATACTCCGGATCTTCTTTAAAATCATTTGCAACAACAGTTAACAAATCATTTCCCTGTATATAGATACAGGCCCCATTTAAACCCATTTTTTTAAGTGCCAATGCTGGCAGTTTATAAGTTAGATTTACTTCCTGCAGACGGAAATGAGTAGCACTTTGCAATAAATAATTCATCATGGGCGTATAGTTCTCGTAATTATACATTTCAGATTCATCATTAGCCGGCAAGGGTACAATCGCTGAAGGATCAGCATTAAGCACTTCTCCGAGGTATTTATTAGGCAAAACTCTTGTACCCGACCACTGAACCGGATAATCAAAACCTGTCCTTAAAAACTTATGACCCATTTTTC
Organism: Pedobacter gandavensis; assembly: GCF_032677645.1. GTDB lineage: Bacteria > Bacteroidota > Bacteroidia > Sphingobacteriales > Sphingobacteriaceae > Pedobacter > Pedobacter gandavensis_A. The sequence continues at coordinate 47,718 of NZ_JAVTSB010000015.1, forward strand.
CAGTGATGATAAACGAAAGATTAAAGTTTTTATAATTAAATGAGTTGATCAAACCCAGTGTATACGGTGCGACCTTTGTCCCATAGTCTTCCAGAAAGTCAGGCCCATTCCAGTTTGCCGGATAATAAGAAATCAAATTCTGATATTGTCCGTCAGCTCCGGCGACAGCAGGAGCGCCATTCTGAATGCCCACATATTTATGTAACCACAAAGCATTAGCATTATGCCCCTGTACCCAGCCAGAAGAAGTAGAAGAGGGATCTGTAGCTGAATAGGTCATATTAATCGGGCTCTGATAAACCAGATACAGGTCTGTTATCTTATTGTAATTGTACGACAGGTTCACATTTCCTGTCCAGGTTAAATCTTTGCTTAGTTTCTGCACCGTTCCCAGCTCAATTTCAATGCCCCTGTTATTTAATTTCGCTGCATTGAAACGTTGGGTTGTGCTTCCGTTAACCGATGGAATTGAGACAGAAGCGATCAAATCCTTACTATTCTTGTTGTAGAAATCTACCTTTCCAAACAATTTGCCTTTAAAAAAGGAAAAGTCGACCGCCGCATTCAGAATACCCGTTTTTTCCCAACGTAGCATAGGGTTCCCTAAACTCGCCAGATAAGCAACATATTCATTGGTATACGTATTTGGCGATCCACCAACGGAGATCAAAGGCTTAAAAGATGTTCCTCTGTCCACATTACCGTTATAACCAAAAGTAGTACGAATAACTAAAGCGTCAATCCAGTCTTTTGCAGCGATAAACTCTTCTTTTCCGACGTTCCATGCTCCGCCAACGGACCAAAATGGGTTGTAGCGATACTTTGGATCATCAGTAATGTAATTAGCCGCATCAAAACGGGCACTTCCTGAAACAGTATATTTACTTTTGTAAGTATAAGACGCATTTGCATAGCCAGAAAAAGTCCGTTCACGAACATATCCAAAACCGTTCGTATAGCCCAGAATCGCCTGTGAGGAGTTTAAAAAATTTTTCAGTGGTACAGCAGCGCTGCCAGTGCCATTGGGGTAAATCCCTACCTGATTGGTCGTTTTATTAAATCCAAAAGCACGGGGACTGCTAAATGTTTCTGCCTTCCTGTCGTAAGTTTCCGTACCTGCAACCGCATTAATTTCATGGTCAGTTCCAAACCTTCGGTCATAGGCAAGCTGGGTTCTAAAAGACCAGACAGTATACTGAGATTTTGACTGATCTAGAATCGAGCCTTTAGGAATATTAAGTATCGGTGCGGTGTTCATTGTAGCCGGGTTATAGGCTGCTGCAGTATTCACAATCGTTCTTGTCGTATATGAATCCTCTCCGTAAAGCGCCCGGTTATTAGCCACATACCGCTCCAACTGAACCTTGGGTTCAAAAGTGAGGCCTTCCAAAAGTTTGATACGCAAGCCAGCCTGTAGTCTGGTTGTATAATCCTTGGTCGTAATATCCCGGGAATTGATCTCTCTAGCGGGATTGTAACTCCAATCACTATAAGGAAAAAGATCCTTCCTTATAAAACGGTCGATCACCGGATTATAGAACTCGGAACCAATATCGGTGAAAGAACCATCCGGGTTCTGCAACATCTCGAAAGGAGCCAGGCTCTGGATATCAGGATTCGCAACAATACTGGTAGAACTGAATGGTATGAAAGGATTTATAGTCATTGGTTTAGAGACTCCGCCTAAAACAACACCATTATTCGTGTAATCACCATGTTGAAGCATGGCAGACAGATTCAGATCCAGCCAGCTGGTCAGATTTGAATTGTTTCGCCAGTTCAGCATATACTTTTTGTTGCCGGTATTTTTAAAGTTAGATTGATTTTTTTCAAATAACATGGAAACCATATTATTCATTCTCTGTGTTGCACCGGAAAGTGTTAAATTGTATTGCTGATTCAGCGGATTTTCCAATAAGAGGTCTTTTATTTGCTGCCTGTTGTCCAACGTAGCCAACCTTGCCAGTTCTGCATCCTTTTGCTGAGTGGTCAGAAAGCCCAGTTTATGTTCATTTAATGCAACCTGGGCAGGCGTATAATTGTAATAATAGTTTGATTCCAATACACCTGAATTAACGAAGAAAGTATTTCTATCGAAGGAATATTTCGTGTAATCAACAGTTTCTGCCGAGCTGGCTTTAGGGTTAACATAATCCAGATCGAGCTTCGCTCCCACCCTTGTAAATGCAGAAAACTCCACTTTAAGTCCTCCCTGCTTTCCTTTTTTGGTAGTCACCACAATTACGCCGTTTGCCGATCTCGCTCCCCAGATGGAGGCTGCTGCCGCATCTTTTAAAATCGTTACCGATTCCACATCATTTGGATTTATTGAAGCCAGGCCTCCCTGCACGGGAAATCCATCTACCACGACAAGCACCTCCCTTTTGTTGGTATTTGCATCATAGGAGGGATTATATAAGGTCGACTGCCCTCTGATTTCAAACATCGGATTTCCGTCAGCATCCATAGAAAGTGCCTGTACACCAGCATTGGTTCCAATAAGCCGCTGGGCAATATTGACGCTGGGTTTTTCCAATTGTGCTTTCGTAACACTTCCGAAAGATCCTGTGACTCTTTCTTTGGCTAAATTCTGATAACCCGTAGAAACGACAAGGACTTCCTCCAGATTGGCAACATTCATGGTCATGCCAATTGTTCCCAGATTTGCGCTGGCTTTTAGTTCTTTCTCTTTAAATCCCAGAAAATTAACAAGGATCAGGTCATTCTCCTTCACGTTCTTAAGGCTGAACATTCCGTTAATATCAGTCGTTACCACCGTCGAAGTCCCTTTAATCCTCACCGTCGCACCGGGTAAAGCCTGCCCGTTTTCATCAACTACTTTTCCAGAAACATCAATGTTGATCCCCAGATCAACATTGCGTTTCACTACTATTTTGGTCCTTTCGTTAAGGATGATGGCTCTGTCAGCTTCTGCAAGGGTATAAGAAATCGGCTGATCTTTGAAAATTCTGACCAGTGCTTCGCTTAAATCTATGTTTTTGAATTTAATAGTGACTGGCCTTGCTTCTTTAATGACTTCTTTATCATAAAAGAAGTCATAACCGCTCTGCGCACGGATTTCGTTAATAACACTCTTTAGATCCGCATTTTTTTTATCAATGCTGATCTTTTGCGCAAAAGTATTTGCACTGACTTGTAAAATGGAAGCGATTAATAACAGGATAATGAGCTTCATGATTAGTATCAGGTTTAGGTTGATCACCCGGGAATAAACAACACGGGGGTTCAGCCCACATTGTAGAAGTGGTAAAATTTTATACATTTGTTTGTTGGGTTTAGTACTTATAAAATTTGTTAGGTCATCTTTTATCCGCTGATGCGGAAGGGCAAACTCATCAAACTAGGCCAAAGGTGGTTCCAAGCACCTTTGGTTTTTTTTAGCCGCCCACGGTTTATTTCTTTACAATCACCCTCCTTCCTTCTATATTAAAATGAACACGGCCGGTTAACTCCATTACTTTGAGAACTGAGGATAAATTTCTACTTCTCGACATTTTCCCCTCAAACTCCATTGATTTGTTGATATGATCCGCGTAAGAAACTTCTACGCCATACCATCTGGATATTTTATACATGATACTTTCCAGGTCTCCGTTGAATTTAAAATCACCATCCTTCCAGGCTATTGCTTCCTCCAGGTCGATATGCTCTTTTAATGCGATACCATGAGCGCTGACAATTGCCTGTTGTCCAGGTAACAAGAATTTAGTACTATGCAATGCCTTAATCTTAACAGCACCTTCCAATAGTGTGGTTTTGCTATCTTTTTCTTCAGGATAGGCCATCACATTAAAATGAGTACCCAAGACTTCAATTTCCTGCTTTTCCGTCTTCACCATAAAGGGATGTCGCCGATCTTTGGCTACTTCAAAATAGGCTTCACCTTTTAACTCCACAGCCCTCTTTTTCAATAAATTAAAGGACGCCGGGTATTTAATTGTCGAAGCCGAATTCAACCAGACACGAGTTCCATCGGGTAAGGTAATCCGATAGGTTTCCCCATTCCCTGTACTCAGCATATTGATTTGAGCTTTAACACTTTCATTCGGGTTTATCAACCGATAACTGATTTCTCCTGTAGTAGCTTTACTGATTACTACGCCCGATTCAGTGGCCAATTGACCACTCTTCTGATCGTCAAGTCTTATCTGTCTGCCACCTGCAAGTGTTAACACAGCAGCATATTTGCCCGGTGCCACATCATTTTGATAGGCGAGTTTCTGATGATCAGGAGCAGCATCCCGTTTAAATAAAAAGAATGCAACTGACAAAAGACCAATGAGCAGGGAGGCTGCAATCCCATAACGTAAAAAGAAGCGCTTCTTTTGTTTAAGATGGACTGGTTCTGGTTCCGTTATAGACATCATGAGCTTGTTGTAGACTGCACCTACTTTCTCATCAGTAAGTTCCTCATACATCTCTCCATTCATTACCTTCTGAGACTCCTCCATAAAGACCGAGTCCCACTCATCGATAAACTGACCAGCCATTAATATTTCCATTACCTTCTCAAGCTCGTTTTCTGAGCATTGATCCAGGTAATATTTTCTAAGAAGACGGATAATTTCTTGGTTCACAATTATTGCTTTTAAACCTATTACAATTGGGAGGCAAACAATAACTATGCGGGCGACAATTTATTTTAACAGTATGGCCAGAAATAAGCAAAGTCCATTTGACTCGGCCAGAAAAGCTTTGATATTTTTTAAAGCTTTACCAATTTGATTGTTCACTGTACTCTCAGAGATCCCAAGCTCTTCGGCGGCCTGTTTATGACTAAGTCCCTGAATTTTACACCGTAAAAAAACTTCCTTGCATTGTTTAGGCAAAGTCTTAATGGCCTGATTGATCAATGCATTGCTTTCTCTATAAGCAACCAATAAATCTGTAGAGAATTCCTGTGTTATCGCATTCCGTTTAATTTCCTCAACGATTGAATGTTCATGTTTTGCACGTTTGACTAAGTTCAACAGATGCATACGTGCTACGGTATATAGGTAAGGTTTAAAAGGTTGCTCCGGATCAATTCTCCATCTGTTTCCCCAGATTTTCAGGAAAGTATCCTGTACAATATCCTCTGCAAGCTCAGTTGATTTGGAGGCTTTAAGGACAAAGTAGGTTAACTGTTTTACATGCTGATAGTATAACGCACTTAAGGCATCCGTATCGTTTTCATGAAGCAGCAGAACTAATTCCCTATCCGGATAACCTTGATACTTGAACATTTACCTTTTTGTCAAACTTAATTAAAATTGACCGGATTTAGTATCTCAATGATTTCAGGTACTTATTCTTTTTATTCTACCCCATTTTGAATAGGCCAGACACTGGATTATAAATATAAAAATCAAAACCTGATCCGTCAAATATAACCCTGCCACTGCCGACAGAGTTTTACATTTACAATGATTGTTACCTAAAGTTTTATTGACAATCCTAAAAATATCATTAATATTGACCCTTTAAATCGACTAGCCCTTTATAATCCACACCAATGAATCAAACATCAGCGCTTAGCGATGAGCAACTTCTCCATGCCTTCCAATCGGGAAATAAGCAGGCGTATGAGCTGATTTATGAGCGTTACTGGATGATTCTTTTCCGGCATGCGCAAAAGATTCTGCAGGATGAAGAGGAAGCGAAGGATGTTATTCAGGAAGTATTTACCACCTTTTGGCTGAAAGCTGAATCCCTCTTACCCACTCAACCTATTGCTGCTTTTTTGTATGCTACCACCCGGAACAAAGTGCTGGATCATTTAAAACGCACTAAAGTAAAAACAAAATATATAGAAGCCTTAAGGCTAATCATGGAGCAGCATAGTCCGGCCCCTGATGAGCGAATCATCGAGAAAGAACTTGCCAGACAAATAGAAAATGAAATTCAATTGCTCAGTCCCAGAATGAGAGAAATCTTCAGGCTTAGCAGAGAACAACATCAGAGCTATAAAGAAATAGCTAAGGAACTCAACATCTCTGACAATACGGTTAAAAAACAAATAAGCACCGCACTTCATATCTTAAGGAATAAATTTCAGGTATTTTTCAGCCTATTTTAATTTTTTTCATTTTCCACTACTACATTCATCTTAACAAATCGTTAACTCTATAAATCCCGAGTAAAATAGAGCAATGACGAATAACCAAAATCCTACGCCAGAGGAACTGTACGAAAGCTATCTTCAGGGAACCTGTAATGCTGAAGAAAAAAGATTAGTGGAAGACTGGTACAATCAGATTTCTGCAATTTCAACCAAAGAACAGGTACCTGAGGTTGACTACGATAGATTGAGGGATGCGATCTGGAATCAACTCCCTCCGGTAAAACAGATTGAAATTGAGCGCCCCGGCCGAAGAATCTTCAGCCCTCTTCGTATTGCGATCGCCGCTTCATTATTAATCTGTGGTGGTTTAGTAACTTATCAATATGCTTTAAAGGATTCGCCTGCAGGGATACACAACGACCCGGCTGCAGCTACCATCCTACCTGGCAGAAACAAAGCGTACCTGACCTTATCAACCGGCCAGCGCATTCTTCTGGACGACAGTTCCACTAAAAACATCCAGGATCAGGGTGGCATTGAAATTAACAAAACTGCCGATGGACAACTCACTTATACAATCGACGATCAGGGACAATCCGACCTTCCTAAAACTGCAGCGGTAAATAAAATTGAAATCCCTAAAGGGGGGCAATATCAACTGATCCTGCCAGATGGAACTAAGGTCTGGCTTAATTCATCTTCGTCGCTTAAATATCCCGCCAGTTTTGCCACGCTTAAAGAACGAAAAGTGGAACTTTTTGGTGAAGCTTATTTCGAAGTAAAACACCAAGATAACATGCCGTTTAAAGTCATTAGCGGTACTCATGAGATAAAAGTTCTCGGCACCCATTTTAATGTCATGGCCTACCCGGAAGAACAGGCCATACGTACGACCTTGCTGCAAGGATCAGTAGGGATAAGTAATGGAGCTTATTCCATGAAGATTAAGCCTGGCGAAGAATCTGTATCATCTGGAAAAACCAAACAGATCGCAGTGGAAAAAGCCGATTTGGAAAAGGCAATGGCCTGGAAGAATGGTCGTTTTGAATTTGCCAATTCTGAGCTTCCGGAAATCATGCGTCAGCTTTCCCGCTGGTATGATGTAACAATAGACTATCGTTTAACGGCTAATCCGGGAAAATTTGGTGGAGGTATCAGTAAAGACCAAACGCTGGAAGAAGTGCTAAAACTGATAGAAGGCAATGGCATTTGCCACTTTAAAGTTGAGGGCCGAAAAGTCGTAGTTCTACCATAATCATGATTCCCTATAAAAGTCTAATTTTTCACCTAAACCAATTTAATGATTAAAAATAATTCAGAAAACTAGGGGAACCCTCCGATTAGGAATTAAGTCAGGAATGCTACCAACATTCCTGACAGCGTTCAGGCCTTAGCCCAAACCAGGTTAGGCAAATAATTAATCTATCGACAGACCATTGTCACCTAAACTTAAACAAATGTATGTATTTATACTTTAACCTATCCAGGAAGCGAAAACTTCTCTCTGACCTATCTATTTTTAAAAATTTAAAAAGCTGGTTATACTACAGCTTCTGCATCCTGCTGCTATCATCTGCATTTAATGTAAACGCGCAGCAGAGAACAGCGAGCATTACGGTGACGGATGCCAGCTTGCAAAAAGTATTGAAAGACATCATCAGACAGACCGGCGCTTCCGTGATTTACAATGAGAAAATCCTGGAGAATACCCTGCCGGTAACTGTTAGTTTCAAAAAATTACCCATTGACAAAGCCCTCAAAGAGTGTTTGAAAGGACAACCTTTAGAATATGGAATGGAGAGAGGAAATATTTACATCCGCAAAAAGCCGCAGAAAACAATAGCTTCCTCAGAAACGGCCTGGATAACTGTTACTGGTAAAACGACCAATGCAGAAGGCCAGCCACTTCCGGGTGTGAACATTAGAATAGTAGACACTGAAAACGCAACAATTTCTGATGCTTATGGCAATTTCTCCTTAAAATATGTATCACCAAAATCGATCCTTATTGCTTCTTTTATTGGGTTCAAGACAATGGAACTACCTGTGGAAGTTGAGCAATTCATGACCATTTCCATGACTCCTTTTAGCAAAAAACTGGAGGATGTGATGATCACTGCAAATACAGGTTATCAAAGTCTAAGTAAAGAAAGAGCTACAGGTTCCTTTGAGGTCGTCAACAGAAAAGAACTTGATCAAAGAGTTGGGCCGGACATTATGAGCAGATTGGAGGGGATAACCTCTATTCAATTTGACAAGAGCGCGGGTATTAACCGACCAAAAATGACGATCCGGGGATTAAGTTCTATTAATGGTATCCAAGATCCTTTGATTGTGGTCGACAATTTTCCTTATGAAGGAGATATTAAAAATCTAAATCCAAATGATGTAGAAAGCGTAACGATCCTGAAAGATGCTGCTGCCGCTTCCATCTGGGGTTCAAGAGCAGCGAATGGCGTGGTGGTCATTACCACCCGAAAAGGACATTATAACAGACCTGCTCAGATCAATTTCAGCAGTACGGTGACGCTTCAGGAAAAACCAGACCTTTTTGCCGTAAAAAACATGAGTTCCAGTGAATTCATCGACCTTCAACAGCAGTTGTTCAAAAATGGTTTTTACACTGCGAAGGAAAACAGCAAGACCTACAGAGATCCATTACCACCTGTTATAGAAATTCTGATTCTTCAAAGAGACAAAAAGATCACTGCGGCAGAAGCCAATGCTCAGCTCGATGCTTTACGTGGACATGACATTCGGAATGACTATAACAAGTTGGTCTATAAAACAGGCGTAAATCAGCAATACGCGCTGAGTGTTTCTGGTGGAAGTAAAGATATGTCTTATCTATTTTCTGGTGGCTATGATAAAAACAAAGATGTATTGAGCAGTGCTTATGACCGGCTAACTTTCCGATCGTCCAATACCTATCGCCCGATAAAAGGATTGGAAATCGCAACAGATGTAAGTTATGCCAGTACCAGCACCAAAAGTGGGAGAAATGGTTTTTCCAGCTCCAGCACTGAATTCATGTATCAATCTCTAACAGATGCAGATGGTAATGCCATGCCCTTCGACAGGTTAAGGGGGCTGTATACGGATACTGCTGGCAGTGGGAAACTATTGGATTGGAAGTACTACCCTCTTGATAATTACAAGTCTGTTAAAATAACCAGTAACACCAATACTTTTGTTGGAGGACTGGGCTTAAATTACAGATTCAATCCCAATTTTAGTGCTGATGTAAAATACCAGTATCAGGATCAAAAGCAAAATTCGGTCAACTTTAATGGTATTAATAGTTTTTTCACCCGAAACATGATCAATAAATATACCCAAATTGATCCGGTAACTGGGGTAGTAAAACGCATCGTCCCTTTGGGAGGAATCAGGGACCTTCGTGACAACAGTGTCATTACGAACAACCTGAGAGGCCAGATCAATTACAATCAATTGTTTTCCACGAAGCATGAATTAACAGCAATTGCGGGAGCAGAGGTCCGCCAGATCAAAACAAACGGCGTTGCAAATAGGATTTATGGTTATGATGAAAGTACCGGAGCTTCTGCATTGATGGATCTGGTCAATGATTATCCTGATTTTATCAGTGGTTTTACGAATGTAATTCCAGGAAATAGTTATAATACCGGCGAAACCGGAAGGTATGTTTCTGTCTATGCAAATGCGGCATATACCTACGATCATCGTTATACGGTTTCAGGAAGTATCCGACGTGACGCTTCCAATCTGTTTGGTGTAGAAACCAGAAGCAAATGGAGTCCTTTATGGTCGGTTGGTGCAAGCTGGAATATTGACCAGGAATCGTTTTATAAGGACAGAAATCTCCCTTTTTTAAAAATGAGAATGACTTACGGTTTTAGCGGAACCATTGACCCGAGTCAGTCCGCAGTAACGACCATCTCCTACGATACTTATCTGCAGCGTTATTCAGGATTAACAAGTGCAGGAATATATAACTACGGCAATCCTACTTTGAGATGGGAAAAAGTAGGTATGTTTAATCTTGGGGTTGATTTTGGCCTGCAAAACAACCGTTTCAGTGGATCTATAGAGTATTATCATAAAAATGCAAAGGATCTTTTAGGGCCTACCCCCGTTGACCCACTGATGGGATATTCCGGATATATTACTTCCAATGTGGCCAATATGAAGGGCAAGGGCTTAGATATTCAACTGAATGCTACGGTCGTTAATACGGCCTTTAAATGGAGGCCTTCTTTAATCATGAGTTTTAATACAACTGAAGTTACGGAGTATTATAACATGAACATGAATGGTTTAATCGCAGATAGAGGTGGCCTGTTTGCCATTGTAGGGAAACCGGTGTATGCGGTCTATAGTCAGCGTTGGGCAGGCCTTGATGCTAAAGGAAATCCCCAAGGATACCTGAACGGAGAGAAATCCATTGCTTACAATACGATGAACGAAAATGTTAAGGTGGATGAGTTGGTTTATAATGGTTCTGCAACACCAACTATGTTCGGGTCCTTTAACCATAATCTATCTTACAAGAACCTCAACCTATCTTTTTCCATCTCTTATAAATTCAATTATTACTTCAGAAAAGATGCCATGAACTATGCTGGGATATTTTCCGGATCAGCTCCGACAGCTGAATATAATAAAAGGTGGCAAAATCCAGGAGATGAGTTGATCACGAATATCCCATCAATGGTTTATCCAAATAACAGTGCGAGATCTTTCTTCTATCAGGATGCAGAGATTAATGTGCTTAAAGCAGATCATATCCGCTTGCAATACATTAACCTATCTTATTCCCTACGTAAGGAAGATTACAAACGGCTCCCGGTAAAAAGCCTGGATATTTTCAGCAATATCTCCAACCTGGGGATTTTATGGAGAGCAAATAGGCAGCACATAGATCCTGACTTTGGAAACAGGTCTATGCCAGCAGCTAAAACTGTCTCTTTTGGGTTAAGGGCAAATTACTAAAGAAGGATTTAACGTTTAAGATTAGAAGCATCATGAAAAACTCAAAAAATATATTAATGTTCTTGCCATTGGCACTCATCTGTTGCCTGACAATTACCGGATGCAAGAAATTTCTGGATGAGAAACCAGATATCAAACTCGCTGTTCCCGAAAGTCTGCAGGACTTACAGGCACTTTTAGACAATAGTGGGAAAATGAACACATCGGGTTCTAATGGGCGCAGTACGGATTTACCGGAAGCGAGCAGCGACAATTATCAGATTGATGATGAATCTTATGAAAGCCTCGAACAAGGCACTCGAAATATCTATATCTGGGGACCGGAAGTGATGGGTACTTATGCCTCTGAAATCGAGGGTTGCTGGGGTGGTCATTACTCCGTTATCACACCGTGCAATACGGTATTAAAAAGTATTGAAGGCATTAAACGAACCTCCGCCAATGCTGTAGCATACGACAATGTAAAGGGAAGCGCTTTATTTTTTCGTTCAAATTCCTTCTTATGGCTGGTTACCGGCTGGTCAAAGACCTTCAATGAAAGTAGTGCTGATCAGGACCCTGGTATCCCATTGAGGAAAGACGATACTTACAATGAAAAAGTAAGTAGAGGAACGCTGCGTCAGACCTATGACCAGATCATAAACGACTTGAATGAAGCGCTGCCCTTATTACCTGAAAAACCGGTACACTCCTTTAGACCTTCCAAAGCTGCTGTTCATGCCTTATTGGCCAGAACTTACCTGGCCATGCGCAAATATGAATTGGCCGCAACCGAAGCAAAAGCATGCATCCAGGTATTTGGCAACAACAATTTACTTAATTACAACACCTTAGATGCAACAAGTGAAGAACCAATAGCCAGGTTCAACCCGGAAGTAATCTTTTCTATGGAGTCATTCACGACTACTTATACTGATGAAACGGCTACAGTTAAGGCAGATCTTTATGCCAGTTATGATGACAATGACCTGCGTAAAACCGTATTCTTCTATGAAAATGAGGATTTCGGGGGATATTCTTTTAAAGGGCATTATGCAGGATACAGGCTTTTTACAGGTCTGGCATTAGATGAAGTTTACCTGATTGCAGCTGAATCCCTGATCAGAACCAATAAAGCAGGAGAAGGAATGGACCTACTCAATGAGTTACTGTTAAAAAGATGGGCTACGGGAAGTTTTGCGCCACTGCAAATTACAAATCCTTCGGATGCCCTTCTATTGGTGTTAAAAGAACGCAGAAAGGAACTAGTGATGCGCAACCTACGGTGGATGGACCTCAAAAGGTTAAATATGGAACCTGAACATCAGGTCCAAATCAGTAGAACTATCAAAGGAAAAATAGAGAAACTGGAACCTGGAGACCCCAGGTATAGCTTCCCTATCCCGCTTAGATCAATTCAAATGTCTGGCTTAACACAAAATCCGAGATAAACACCTAATCAATTACATATGAGACTTTTATTACTGGCATTATTGATGCCCCTGCAAATCTATGCTCAAAATTCCCCTGGTTATGTCATCAGGGGTAATACCAATGTTCCATCTAAAAAAGCATGGATCTATATAAGTAGATCTACAGAAAGGTCAGCAAAAACAGATAGCGTACCATTTAAAGACGGCCGGTTTGAGTTTAAAGGAAGTGTTACTGAACCTACGGAGGTTAAAATTTACATTGACTATAGATCTCCAAAAGCAGTATTTGTCGTTGACAATAGCGACATGATATTTAAAGCTACCGATTCATTAAACAATTTTTCCGTGACTGGTTCCCCGGCGGCGATGGCAGCTATTGAGTTTCAAAAATTGATCGCGCCAGCGGAAAAGAAATATGATGCATACTTAAGAGATTACTGGGCGAATTATATGAATAGAGCAGATCTCGATTTAGAAAAAAAAGCAAGTAAAGAAAGAATTGACCTTGCTTATGATCATATCAATGATTTACATTTATCTTACCTTAAAGCAAATCCAAAAAGCCCTATTGGTATAATTCTCTTGAATAAATACGTTTCCAGAAAAGGAAATATGGATGGCTTATCCCCGATATTCAATGCGCTTACTAAAGGTATAAAAAGCTCAACATCTGGTAAAGCATTTGCCGCCCGGCTAAATACAGCCTTGACCCTGAGCATTGGAGAACCTGCATTGGACTTTACCGTAAAAAACCCGGATGGAAAAGAGGTTAAATTATCTGATTTCAAGGGTAAATACGTTTTTCTGGATTTCTGGGCAAGCTGGTGCGGACCATGCAGGTCAGAAATGCCTCATGTGCTGAAGGCCTATTCAGCAAACCAGAATAGGGGATTCATGGTAATGGCTGTGTCTCTTGACAAAGAAAGTAAACGTGAGGAATGGCTGAAAGCAATTAAAGATGATGCGACCAGTGTCTTCTCACAAACCATAGATCCCACAGGAGAAATTGCTAAACTGTACGATATCCGCAGCATTCCTCAAAACTACCTGATCAATCCTGCAGGAAAAATCATTGCTAAAGACCTCAGAGGCAAAGACCTGGAAGCATTCCTAAACAAACAATTAAATCCTTAAAACCTGCTATGAAAAAAATACTGATCGCAGCATTATTCCCATTTTCGGCATATGCGCAACCAAGCAACTATATAATTAAAGGTGAAAGCCCAGCTAAAAACAACAATAAATGGGTTTACCTAACTAAATCGCAAAAAACAAGTCCGGACAGTGTGATGATCAAAAATGGTGGTTTCATCTTTAGGGGCACCCTTGCTGAACCTGTACAAGTAAAGATCTTTATCAAAGATCCGGAGGCAAAGTTCAAAAATAATCCAGGTTATAGAGGTATCAGCTTTTTCATGGATAATAGTACAATTGAGTTAAAAGTAACCGATTCCATTCAAAACAGTCTGGTAAAAGGATCTACAGCGGAAGATCACTATACAGCGTTCAAAGAAGCAACAAAATCTAAATCTGACGAATACATGGTTTATTTGGAGAAATTTTGGGATATGAGTCGGTTGGATAAAGTGGACACCGTGAGGGTCAACTATGAAGACCGTAAAGATTTGGTAAAGAACCAGTACTACCAGAAATACATTGACTATGTGATCGCGAACCCAACCTCTCCTATCTGTATGTATCTGTTGAAACAATATCAGGAATTCAATGATAAAGTTATGCCAATGAAAGAAGCATTTGACGTACTTCCTGCCAGCACAAAAACATGGCCCTCTGCAAAAGCGTTCTCGAAAAAACTGGAGGTTGCACTACGTCTGGCTCCTGGTCAAATGGCAAAGGATTTCAAAGTAAAAGACACAGATGGAAAATGGGTAAGTTTTTCAGCTATTCCCGATTTCAAAGGAAAGTATGTACTGATAGATTTCTGGGCAAGCTGGTGTGGCCCATGCAGATCAGAAATGCCAAATGTACTGGCAACTTCTAAAAAGTACAAAGGGGCTGGTTTAGCTGTAATGGCCGTTTCCATGGACGAAACGAAAGATAGAGACAAATGGCTGGCCGCTATAAAAGAAGATGGAACGCAGGACATGTATCAGGCCCTGGACGAAGAGCGGATCGCTGCTGATCTTTATAACATTCAAAGCATTCCTCAGAACTACCTCATCGATCCTTCAGGTAAGATCATTGCCAAAAATATCAAAGGCATTCACCTGCGCAGAAAAATGGCGGAATTGTTCCCTGGTTTGTAGTGGTACAGGTAAAAAACTACGTCGTTATTATTAGAAAAATTTAAGCATTAATTAAGATAAAATTTATATATGTGTGGTATTGTTTGTTCCTTTTTACCGGTTGAGAACCAGTTTATATTACGAACCAAAGTCTTGGAGATGGCGAGACGTATACGTCACCGGGGTCCGGATAGTTCCGGGATATACGGTTCATATAAGGCTCATCTGGCGCATGAACGTTTAGCCATAAGTGATTTTGAAACTGGAAGTCAGCCGCTGTATAATGCTGATCAATCAGTGGTACTAGTAGTAAATGGCGAAATATATAATCATGAGCAGCTTCGTGGCGAAATTGGCGTATATCCATATCAAAGCCAATCCGATTCGGAGGTTTTAATGGCGCTTTATCTAAAGTACGGAATTGATTTTTTGGATAAACTAAACGGGATGTATGCCTTTGCGATTTACGATACGCGAAACGATTCGTTTTTCATCGCCAGAGACCACTTGGGCATTATCCCATTATATCATGGTTACGACAGTAAAGGACAGTATTTTATAGCATCCGAGTTAAAATCTCTGGAAGGATTTTGCGACACCATCGCCCAGTTTCCTCCAGGACACTATCTTTACAGTAGAGAGGGAATGACCCCTATTCCCTATTATAAACGTGAATGGGAGGATTTCGATGCGGTAGCAGCGAACATCAGTACGGATACGAATTTGTTACGCCAATCGCTGGAAAACTCGGTTCGCCGACAAATGGCTTTAGAAGTTCCATTTGCTGTATTGTTATCCGGTGGGTTAGATTCATCCATCATTGCAAGTATCGCAAAGCAAGAGATAAATGAGCAGAACCGTCTGATGAACCAGCAAATTCCATTACATTCATTTGCTATAGGATTACAGGGCGCGCCTGATTTATTGGCCGCCCGAAAAGTTGCAGACTATCTCGGCACTACTCACCATGAAGTGCAATTTACATTGGAGGAGGGAATAGATGCGCTCCGTGATGTTATTTATTCCTTAGAAACCTATGATGTGACGACTGTAAGGGCCTCTACTCCTATGTATTTATTAGCCAGGGTGATGAAATCTATGGGGATAAAAGCAGTCCTTTCCGGAGAAGGATCAGACGAATTATTTGGAGGCTACCTCTACTTTCACAAAGCTCCTTCAGCCAGAGCTTTTCACGAAGAGACCGTTCGCAAACTGAAAAAACTATATCTATATGATTGTCTTCGTGCCAACAAATCGCTTTCTGCCTGGGGAATAGAGGGACGTGTGCCCTTTTTGGACATTGATTTTGTTGACACCGCAATGCGAATCAATCCTTCCCTGAAACTGATCGATAAAAGTCATATGGAAAAATGGATATTGAGGAAAGCTTTCGAAAACTGTTTGCCTGATGAGATTCTCTGGAGACAAAAAGAGCAGTTTTCAGATGGTGTAGGCTATTCCTGGATCAGTACCTTAAAGCAATATGCCGAGCAGGAAGTTAATGACGGTAGGTTTCAAACAGCAGCTTCACGTTTTCCAGTCAATACTCCGTTAAACAAAGAAGAATACTTTTATAGAACAATATTTGAAGAATTGTTCCCATCGGCTGCCGCCGCTGCAACAGTACCCTCAGTGAAATCGGTAGCGTGCAGCACACCAGAGGCCTTGGCATGGGACAGCGCATTCCAAACTATGAATGATCCTTCTGGTCGGTCGGTACTGCAGGTACACAACGAAGCTTTCAAATAAAATGTAATTACCCGATACATCTACCTGCGTTAGAGCCCGCTAATTCAATAGCGGGCTCTTTTTTAATTTTATTCGCTAATATTGTTCAGCTTCATTGGGAAAATCATTGGTTTTAACATCTGTTATGTATGTTTTTGCGGCCTCTTCTATGGCCTGGTAAAGATCTGCATATTGCCGTAGAAAACGCGGCTTAAATCCTTTATTCAGGCCTAACATATCGTGAATTACCAATACCTGTCCGTCACAATATTTACCGGCGCCAATCCCGATAGTAGGTATATTTAGGTTTTCGGAAACTTCTTTCGCAAGTGTGGCGGGGATTTTCTCCAGCAACAAAGCAAAACATCCGCATTCTTCCAGCAACAGCGCATCATCCATTAATTTTTTAGCCTCTTTTTCATCTTTGGCGCGGAGCGCGTATGAACCGAATTTA
The DNA here is from genome assembly GCF_032677645.1 of Pedobacter gandavensis. GTDB lineage: Bacteria > Bacteroidota > Bacteroidia > Sphingobacteriales > Sphingobacteriaceae > Pedobacter > Pedobacter gandavensis_A. The sequence goes on from NZ_JAVTSB010000015.1 coordinate 64,596, forward strand.
TTAATAGATTGCGGCATTAGTCCGAGATGTCCCATTACTGGTATTCCTGCGCTGATGATTAGTTTAACAGCGTCTATAATTTCTGCGCCTCCTTCTAGTTTTACACCATGCCCCCCCGATTCTTTCATGATGCGAATCGCTGAGTTTAATGCCATTTTGGGGTTTCCCTGGTAGGAACCGAATGGTAGATCCACCAATACAAACGCACGATTGACTGCCCTTACTACACTTTGTGCATGATAAATCATATGATCTAATGTGATCGGCAACGTTGTTTCATACCCAGCCATTACATTTGCAGCTGAATCTCCTACAAGTATCATGTCCAGTCCTGCGTGATCCAGAACGGTTGCCATCGAAAAATCATACGCAGTAAGTACCGCTATTTTTTCTCCCCTAGCTTTCATCGCCTGAAGCGTATGGGTGGTGATTTTTTTAATTTCTTTGTGTTGGGACATTTCGTCTTAAACTTTATTAATTGTTAACCTTATTGGATTTATTTTTTTCCTGGATCAGGCAATGTATTCTGTATAGATGAAGCAGGACAGCTATGCTCCCACCAATGATCATTGGCATAGCATATAATAAAACACCATAAATGATATAGATAGAGTTTGCAATTAAAGAACAGACTCTTAAATAAAATATATTCTTCATTCCCATGGAGATGATATTTAGTGAAAGAGCTGAATAACCAATTGCATCTATCATATTGTAATTGAAATTAACGTCGCTGTCATTTTTGCAATCAATTTATCTTGTTCTAAATTATAAACGTACCCCTCACAAATCGTTAATGTTTTTCCTGTTTGCAATACTTTCCCAACAGCAATTAGCGTCTTTGTATCTGCCGGTTTCAGAAAATTAACCTTGAATTCAACAGTTAATACTTCTACATTTTCGGGCATTAGCGTGAGTGCAGCATAACCACAAGCACTATCAACAATACTGGTAGCAACACCTGCATGAATGTATCCGTGTTGTTGAGTCAGCCCTTTCGAAAAGTCACAACTAATTTTAACCATCCCTCTATCAACTGCTATCAAACGGGCATTTAAGGTGTTCATTAAGCCCTGTTTATCAAAGCTCTTTTTTATCTTTTCGTACATCATACTTAATGTTTTATTGCTTATTTGTTATGACACAAAAAAGTGTAAGAATAGGCAGTTCATAATCCGCTGGTAGAATTTTATCTGATTCACAAGCTTTTAATTCACAAAGCATTTCCAATTCTATCCAAACAGTCTCATTATAAATAATCTTGTCGAATTGGGCTGAACACATCAACTACTTCTCCTGCTTCGATGATTTCTATAGAGTGTTCTACATCAGCATGAATGGAATAAGTATCTCCCTCTGATAATAAATATTCATTCCCTTCAAACCTCAATTTGTATTTGCCCGAGATAACGTAACCACTCTGCTCGTTTGGGTGTTTATGGAAAGGAACAAAATCGGTTGATTTATAAAGCATTTTTGCCACCATGGTATCTTTACCAATAGAAAGCACCACGAAATCAACTCCTAAAAACTGTCTTGCAACAGCTGCTTCTTTTTTAACTACATTTTTCATATTTGGCATTTTAATTAATTAAAGTTAATTCCATCTGGATATTGCAACGTGCATAAGGTGTAGACCGGTTCACAATTTTCTTAAACCCAAGTTTGTGGTACAAATTGATTGCAGGTTTTAACTCAGTGTTACTTTCCAGGTAAAGTTTTGATGCACCTAGTTCTTTAGCTGCGTTGACAACTGCCAGGCCAAGTAACCAGCCAATACTTTTGCCTTGTATGGCGGGAGATACAGCCATTTTAGCCAGTTCATATTCGTAGTTAGCATCATCCATTTTGATCAGCGAACATACCCCCACAGGCTCATTCTTGTATAGGGCAACAAAGATTTTACCACCCTTGTCAAGTATATAGGATTTAGGATTATCCAATGCTTTGCGATCTGCTTCTTCAATCTCAAAATAAGTTGAAATCCATTCTTCATTCAGGGATTTAAAAGCACCTTGGTATTTCTCTTGGTATTCCACGATTTCAACGTCCTTACGCTCCCTAAGCTTGCGTTGTTCCTGAACTCTTTTGAGCAAAGATTTATGATCTAAAAGATATTCCCATTCTTCTAAAGCTTCCCAAAGATTGTGATGTGCTTCTGATATCACTCCATCTATAGCCGCATCAACATCTGCGCATTGCAATACAAGCCTTTCGGACATCTCCCTTCCTTTGTCAGATAAAGCGACAACATTCCTACGCTTGTCTGTCGATGTTTGATTTTCATTTACTAATCCAGCACCAATCATTTCTTTAATAATCTTGCTTACAGATGGCTGCGAATGTCCGATTTCATTGGCTAATTCGGTTATAGTTTTTGGGACATCTTCTGCAAGTATAAAAAACACCGGAAACCACTTTGGCGTAAAATCGATATGGTACCAATCATAGATTTTTGCAGCATCATCTGTAATTCTTGTTGTAAATAGGCGCAATCTGCTCCCTAGCGCCATTTTTCCTGTTTTTTTAAATAAATCCATTTTACATAATTAATTACATAACTAATTATGCAAATATAAAACTTTAATTGGTAATGATGGATAAAGACAAAGTAAAAATGGTTCTCTTACAATTATAGAGTGAGCATTTTTTTTCTGAGACTGACCATATCATTCAATACTTTTTTCTTTTTTACTTTTGAATATATCTGTGTGGTACGGATACTTGCGTGCCCCAGCATGTGTGAAACGCTCTCCATAGGCACACCATTTTCCAATGTAACAGTTGTGGCAAAAGTGTGCCTAGCCAAGTGAAAGGTAATTGCTTTATCAATATTGGCCTCCCCTGCAATTACTTTTAGATAACGGTTCATGGTCTGATTTGAAAAGGAAGGAAAAACTGTTCCATTTTCTTTGGCAAATTGGTTATTGTTATATCGTTCAATAATTTCCAGGGCTTCAGGCAATAACAGCACATGAAATTTATGTTGTGTAAAGTTTCTATTCTTCTGCCTTATCATTTCAATCCAATATTCACCCGCACTATCTTTAACCAAATGCTTTTTAGCCAGACTTACTAAATCACAATATGCCAACCCAGTTAAGCAACAGAATATAAAAAGGTCACGAACGATTAATTGACCGCTTTTCAACCCATCAATGGCTCTGATTCGTTTCAATTCTTCATTTTCGAGACAGTCACGATCTTTATGTATTATTTTCCGTTCAAAATGAAGAAAAGGCTGATTCATAGTCCATCCGTTTTTCAAAGCGACTCCAAATACCTTCTTAAAGCGTTCCATGTGTTTCATAAGTGTATTATTTCCACAAGGCTTCTGCCCCTTATCTGGTACGCGGTTGAGCATATATATGCCAAAATCAGTTATAAACTTATTGTCAATCTTATCTAAGTATATATCTTTCACCTTTTTCTGTTTTATCAAAAATTCTTTTAAAAAACGTTCGGTTGAAAAATAATTCTTTAAAGTCCCAGGTTCAATTAATGATGCTAGGTCAATATTATGGTGACTTAATAGAGAATTTAAAGTACATGGTTCCTTATCATACCCCTCTACCCTCGCTTTTATACTTTCCGAAGACAATGGCTTATGTTCATATTTCAGGTCGTTATAGGCGTTATTAATATCATTTATCAGTAACCGAATTTTCTCTCTAACCAGTGTTTCTTCCTTACCGTTGCCAGAAAGAGTTTGTTTAGTTTGATTCCATGCAGAAACATCAACCCTTTTCTTGGTTGAAATATCAGAAAACTTACTATTTAAAGTGATCCGAACAAATAATGGTGCGCAACCTGCTTTCATTTTGTCCTTTTTTAGGAAAAATGACAGACTAAATGTGTTTGGGCTTTTCATATTTTAATATGATTTATGCCCTTTTATGCCCTTATGCCCTCTCCTATTTTTAAAGAATTTGAGAGAAAAAACACAGGGTTAAAAAAGGCGGTAAAACAAAAAACTCAAGTAGTCATTTTTACTTTTTTTTGAAGGACAATAATAGCTGAAAAAAAGAGGGTGTAGAATAGGGCATAAAAACCTTGATATTCTTTGCTTTTCTTTGATATGACTAAAACGAAAAAACCCCCTAAATAGTGATATTTAGAGGGTTTTTGATAGAATTTGACATCTATGTTGTCGGGGTGGCAGGATTCGAACCTACGACCTCCTGCTCCCAAAGCAGGCGCGATACCGGGCTACGCTACACCCCGAACTGGTATCAATTTTTTACTGGTCATTATTAAAACTACGCTTCCGAATAGTTTGTGTCGGGGTGGCAGGATTCGAACCTACGACCTCCTGCTCCCAAAGCAGGCGCGATACCGGGCTACGCTACACCCCGAACTGGTATCTTCTTTATTTTCTTGTCAATACTAATTACCTTTCCAGGTAATTTTTGTCGGGGTGGCAGGATTCGAACCTACGACCTCCTGCTCCCAAAGCAGGCGCGATACCGGGCTACGCTACACCCCGAACTGGTATCTTCTTTCTCCCCTTTTCGAGGGGCTTTAAAGTCACGAATCGTTTTGGTTAAACCGAACTAATCGTTTCTTTGCATTATGCGGAGAGGGCGGGATTCGAACCCGCGGTACCGTTGCCAGTACGACAGTTTAGCAAACTGTTCCTTTCGGCCACTCAGGCACCTCTCCATTTTCAATAATTCAATTAACTTTCCCGCTTTAAACAAAAACCGTTGCTGTTTTTCGGGATTGCAAATATAGGAAGATGATTGATAGTTCCAAAATAAATTTAAACATTTTGTAGGTAATCTATACGCACATGATAGATGCTCATAAGCATCGTCTTGAATATCAACTTTATAGTTTCTAAATCTTTTAAAGTAATATCGCAATTATCTAACTGATTTTGTTCTAATTTATAGTTAATGATCCTTTCGACAAGGTCATTTATGCTTTGGGCGTCTGGATTTTTAAGACTTCTTGAGGCTGCTTCGACCGAATCTGCGAGCATTAACACTCCGGTTTCCTTAGAAAAAGGGATCGGACCAGGGTAACGGAAGATGTTTTCGTCCACAAATTTCTCCGGAGAGTTCTTTAAAAACGACTGATAAAAATAATCTACCCGGGTATTTCCATGGTGCGTTCTGATAAAATCAATCACACTTTCCGGCAATTGATGTCTGCGGGTAATTTCTATGCCCTTATGAACGTGCTTAATGATGATCTGAGCACTTTGCTCATACGGCAGCTTATCATGCGGACTGAGCGCCGTATTTTGATTCTCTATAAAGTATTGCGGGTTCTCAATCTTACCGATATCATGGTACAAGGCACCGGCCCTTACCAAAAGAGAATTTCCACCGATTTTAAAGATCGCAGCTTCTGCAAGATTCGCCACCTGCAAAGAATGCTGGAAAGTTCCCGGCGCTTTAAATGCCAGTTCTCTCAGTAATTTATTATTGGTATTGGTGAGTTCGATCAGCGCCACATCTGAGGTTATGCCGAACATGCGTTCAAAAGCATAAATCAGCGGATAAGCCAACAGGGATAAAAGCACGCTAATAATGAAGGGCACAAAGTTGAGCCATTCGATTTCGCTGAAAGATCCTTCTCTTAACAACCCAATGCCGAGGAAGGACACAAAGTATGCCGAAAGGATAAATAATGCAGACAATAGCAGCTGTTCTCTTTTGATCAGGTTTCTGATACTATATATCGCCACCATTCCGGAGGTAATCTGATAAAACACAAATTCAAAACTATTCGGCACAAAGAAACCGGCAATCAGGATCACCAGTAAATGCAGATACAATGCCAAACGGGTATCAAATAAAATCCGGATGATGATCGGGACAATACAGAACGGAATATAATAGATACTTGGCAGGTTCAGTTTAATGGCCCAGGTTAAACAGAGCAGCATCGTGGTAATCACCAGCAGCAATAAGGACAGCTGACGGTTATCGGCAAAAATATCCTTCCTGAACAGCTTTAAAAAGAACATGAGCAGGCTGACAATAAAGCCTACCAGTAGGATTTGTCCGAGGTAAACCAGCTTACTATCTCCAATTGTTTTCGTCTGCGCTTCATAGGCGTCCTTAAAAGATAGTAGCTTTTGATAGATCTCATCATCTACTACATTGTCTTTTGCGATGATCAGTTCTCCTTTCTGCACCATCCCACGGGTCGTAGAAAGGCTGTTCACGGTATTCTCTTGCACCACGCTGGTTAATTTCTCATCGAAAGTGATATTGGGCTGCAGATGATCTTCCACCAGTCCGACAATCATATCTTTAATCTTCATGTTTACGGAATTAAAGTTCTCCTCAAAAAACTTCAAAGCGGTAGGCACTGTAAAAACATCCTGGGTACTCAGGGTTTTACTGATGTTATTATTGATCAGTGAAAAATCATAGTATTTATTTCCTTTCTGGTGTTTCACATCCATGGCTATGATGCCCCGGTTGTAAATGGTCTCCAGGAGCTTAATAGAAGCTGCTTTATAGGCCGCCTTTTCTTCTTCCGGAAAGGCATTGGTTTTCCATTTCACATCAAATTCATTGGAATAAGCTTCTTCCACATTGTTGATCAGCTCTGTATTCATCTTATAGATGGGCAATACATTGCTTAAAGCGTCTTTTTTATCCAGCGCCACCTGTGGCGTTGTTTTTAAGATCGCAAAACTAAATGGAGAAACCAGGTCTTTATTTTTCCAGATCTCCCCCTTCTCAAACTCATATCTGAACCTGGGTTGTTTAGGTAAAAACACCGTTATGATCAATACGGACAGCACCATCATCACATATTTGATATTTGATGAATACTTACGGTAAAGTACCCTGTGGGAATTCTTCTTGATTTTTGCCAAAATGATATGAATTGATTTCATTCAAAAATAATACAATTTTTCCTCATATCGGCTTTTGGCAAAGCTAATCCTGCGAAAGGATGGGATTTACAAAGAATATCTCTTGCATTTACGGAATATCATTCGTTACTTTATGATATCAAATCAATATCATTATGTATCAGGAAAAAATCATCACTCCCCCATCAGGCTATCTTACATTTGTCCTATTCCTGGCGCTGTTAGGCGGCGGAATTTATGCATTAGCCATTGAACAGTATGCAATTGGCGTTATCGCCCTTGGCCTAAACTTCATTCTGGTATTACCCGGACTGATCATCAACAATCCTAACGAGTCGAAAGTACTGACCCTTTTCGGGAAGTATGTAGGCACTGTAAAGAGCGACGGCTTCTTTTGGGTAAACCCATTAACAGTTAAAAAGAAAGTATCCCTAAAAGCGAGAAACCTGAACGGTCATCAGATCAAGGTAAATGACAAGCTGGGCAATCCGATTGAAATTGCAGCTGTAGTAGTATGGCAAATTCAGGAAACTGCAAAAGCGATGTTTGCAGTAGAAGATTACAACCAATATGTAACTATTCAAAGTGAAGCCGCAGTAAGACACCTGGCGAATATCTTCCCTTATGATAATTTTGAAGACGAGGAAGCCACGATCACCTTAAAAGATGGTGCGGAAAAAGTAAGCAGTCTTTTAGAGGCAGAACTCAGCGAACGTTTGTCGAGAGCAGGCATCGAAGTGATTGAAGCCCGGATTTCCCACCTGGCATATGCACAGGAAATTGCCAGTGCTATGTTACAGCGCCAGCAGGCAACAGCGATCATTGCAGCCCGAAAACTCATCGTAAAAGGCGCGGTAAGTATGGTAGAAATGGCTTTAGAGCAACTTTCTGAGAAAAATATCGTAGAACTTGATGAAGAACGCAAAGCATCCATGGTGAGCAACCTGTTGGTAGTCCTTTGTGGCGACAGAAACGTACAACCAGTCGTAAATACCGGCACCTTATACAATTAATACGCATAGCATATGTCTGAGAAAGATAAAAAAGCTTTTGCCCTGAGAATCAACCCTGCCCTGCTCAAAGAGATTGAGAATTGGGCAACGGATGAGTTCAGGAGCATCAACGGGCAAATAGAATACCTGTTGAATGAAGCTGTGAAATCGAAAAGAAAACGACGGATAAACAAAAATGATACAGATGAGCCTCGTTAAAAACGATGGAGTTTAACCAGCAGATACTACTTATTACTTAACTTTGCTTCTAACCAAAAATTTAAAGCATCAATGAGAGAAGTAGTTATAGTATCTGCAGTTAGAACCCCGATAGGAAGTTTTGGTGGTTCACTAGCTGGTTTTTCAGCTCCCCAACTGGGAGGCATAGCCATTAAGGCTGCTGTAGAAAAAGCGGGCATCAGCCCTGCTGACGTTCAGGAAGTGTATATGGGCAATGTATTGTCCGCAAATATTGGTCAGGCACCAGCTACGCAAGCCGCAAAACTTGCCGGCTTACCGGACCTTCCTGCAACCACCATCAATAAAGTTTGTGCTTCAGGAACCAAAGCCATCATGCTGGCTGCACAAAGCATCGCCCTTGGCGAACACGATATTATCGTTGCCGGAGGCATGGAAAGCATGAGCAATGTGCCCTATTATTTAGATAAAGCAAGAAACGGATACCGTTTAGGCCATGGTCAGTTAACTGACGGATTGGTAAAAGACGGTCTATGGGACGTATATAATGATTACCACATGGGTTCTGCCGCAGAATTATGCGCCGCAGAATGTGAAATTAGCCGCGAAGATCAGGATGCTTTTGCCATCAGTTCTTATCAAAAAGCTCAGGCCGCGCAAAATGAAGGCAAGTTCGATTCAGAAATTGTCGCTGTACCCGTAAAAGACCGCAAAGGCGAAGTAACGCTAATCTCGAAAGACGAAGAGCCCTTCGCTGTTAAATTCGATAAAATCACAGGCTTAAAACCCGTGTTCAAGAAAGATGGAACCGTAACCGCAGCCAATGCTTCTACCTTAAATGACGGTGCTGCCGCCCTGGTATTGATGAGCGCTGACAAAGCCAAAGAACTTGGATTAAAGCCGTTGGCAAAGATCCTTGCTTATGCAGATGCACAACAGGCACCGGAATGGTTTACTACTGCCCCGGCAAAAGCAATTCCTTTAGCCTTAAAAAAAGCAGGCAAAACGATCAGCGACGTAGATTACTTTGAAATCAACGAAGCCTTCTCTGTTGTTTCTTTAGCGAATAACAAGTTATTGGAATTAGATGCCGCAAAAGTAAACGTAAATGGTGGCGCGGTAGCAATCGGACATCCACTGGGTGCTTCGGGTGCGAGAATCGTAGTTACCTTATTAGCCGTATTGGCTCAAAACAACGGCACCATCGGTGTTGCAGGAATTTGTAATGGTGGTGGCGGTGCCAGCGCAATAGTTATTGAAAAGTTAGGTTAATGTTCAAAGCTTCAAAACTAATCCTGTTGGTCATGATTTTATGCTGTGCAATGACGAAAGTCTATGCGCAGCATACTTTTCCGTTAACTAATATCCCGGCAATGGCCAGGTATCAGGACTCTTTAATCCGCATTAGCGATCAGGCTGAAAATGCCCGAGACAATCAGGCCCGTTTTGAGGCAAATGCACATTTTATAAAAACACTGGTGACTGCCCTGAAAACTCCGGGTTCCTTTAGCCATGGTTTTGACTCCCTGAAAAGAGTATCTATCCTGAATGCTCCAGACAAATCCTTCCGCCTCTTCACCTGGTACCTTCCGGTAGATGATGGTGGCTATCGTTATTTCGGTGCCATCCAACTGGCCAGCAAAGATGGAAAGCTCAAATTATTCCCTTTAATAGACGGCACAGCCGAGCTGAAAGATCCCAATGTGATCACCAGCAATAAAAACTGGTATGGCGCTTATTATTATCAGATCGTCCCGGTGAACACCAGCGGAAAATCAGCTTGTTATGCTTTACTTGGATGGAAAGGAAATAACAGCAAAACGTCTAAAAAAGTAATCGAAATATTATCCTTTGAGAATGGCGAACCCAGCTTCGGAAAAGCCATCTTCGTACAGCCCAAAAACACGGGAAACAACCGGGTCATCTTCGAGTACAATAAGTTGAATTCGATGACGCTTACGATGGACAAAGGGGTAAACATGATCGTTTTTGACCATCTTGCTCCCTTCAACGAAGAAATGACAGGAAATTTTGAATTTTATGCTTCTGACCTAAGTTTTGATGCGTACAAAGTCACTGGCGGCAAACTTAAACTCGTTGAGAATGTGGAACTAAAGAACGATCCGAATGAAATGGATGAGCTCTACATCGACCCGAAAGACAAAAAGATTCAGGCAATCAAGAAGCTTTAAAGGATGATTATACACCTTTAAACTGCTTTAAAAATTTGTGAGTTTGACTCCGTGTGCCTATCTTGCGCGATGGTTTATTTTAACATTATACAAAAACCCTACCAAAACAAGCGCCTCTTCATTATTTATTTATAAGAACTAACTGAACCTTTCAATAAATTAATACACCAAAATACTAACACATGAATGCACAAAATTTGGACACTCCAAATAACTTTTTTGAGAGTAAGGTACTAGGACATCCGGCAGGACTGTTTGTTCTATTCTTTACGGAGATGTGGGAAAGATTCTCCTACTATGGGATGCGCGCATTACTTGTGCTTTTTCTAACTTCTTCCATTATCGGCGACAATCCGGGATGGGGATGGCCTAGAGCTCACGCTTTAGCGATCTATGGTTCTTATACCGGTTTGGCTTACCTGACTCCTATTTTAGGAGGTTATATTGCCGACAGGATCATCGGATACCGCTGGGCAGTTATTGTAGGCGCCATATTAATGACCTTAGGGCATTTATCCATGGCTTTCGAAATTGATCATTTCTTTATGTACTTAGGCTTATGTCTATTGGTAGTAGGAAATGGTTTCTTCAAACCAAACATGACTTCCATCATCGCACAGATGTATAAAAAACACCCGGAGAAAAAAGATGGTGCGTATACCATTTTCTATATGGGTGTAAATGCAGGTGCCTTTTTAGGGATGCTATTGTGTGGATATATCGGAGAAAGCAAAGACTGGGGATGGGCTTACGGATTCGGTTTAGCCGGTATCTTTATGTTTATCGGTATGCTTCAATTCTACTTTACACAAGGTATTTTCGGAAATATTGGCTTAAAACCAGTTAAAAACGAAGTGGAAGAAGTTTCTGATAACCTGGAAGAATCTACGAGAAATCCTTTCTCTAAATTCGACCTGTTATTGATTGGTCTGATTGCAGCGATTGGCTTATCCTGGATCATCAATGATCCGGTTTCCAAAATTACGAGCATGAACTTGTTCGCGTTTAAAGTTGGAAGCATGGAAGGTAGTAATTTCATGATCATCACCGCATTAGTACTTTTCTTATTCATCTTAGTGAAAAGGATCAGTCAGTATACGCCGGTATTACGCGATAAAATGATTGCCGTAATCATCCTGGCCTTCATTACCATTTTCTTCTGGGCATCTTTTGAACAGGCAGGTGGTTCGATGACGATCTTTGCAAAAGACTATACCCAACGACTTTTAACAGGTGATTCTAAGGTTATTTTCAACGTCGTAAACACCTTAATTACGGTTATTCCTTTAATGATCATCTCTTATGTATTGTTAAAGTTGTTCTCTAAAACTTTCGGTAAATACTCTATTGGTAACATCATTTTAGCTTCAGGTTTCATCATCATTTGGGTGATTGTCATCTATATGCTTAAAAACCAATATGCGGAAGTGAAATCAGAAGTTCCGGCCACCTGGTTCGGTATCCTGAACTCGCTCTTCATTATCAGTTGTGCACCAATCGTATCTAAACTTTGGGAAAGTAAATACAATCCTTCTGCAACATTCAAAAACGGCTTCGGAATGATCCTATTGGGAATCGGTTTCGCTACGCTGGCTTATGGTGCAAGCACAATCCCTCAGGGTGCTGCTGTAGCTTCAGTAAGTATGATCTGGTTGGTATTGGCTTATTTCTTCCATACCATGGGTGAATTGTTCATCTCTCCGGTAGGTTTATCTTATGTAAGTAAACTGGTTCCGGGTCGTATGATCGCCATCATGTTTGGTATCTGGTATCTGGCTATTGCTATTGGTAATAAAATTGCCGGTACGATGGGTGGTATGATCGATGAGATCACCTCTAAATATTCTATGACAACTTTCTTCCTGATTTTCACCTTTATCCCGATCGGATTAGGTTTAATTATCATGGCGCTAACTCCGGTGTTAAAACGCTTAATGCACGGTGTAAAATAATTACAATCAAGCCTTTGGAACTCTCCAAAGGCTTTTTTTACTAACAGATCAATTACAATTAAGATATGGCTGAAAATCTTACTTTAGAACAAATTCAGAATTTCAAGGGCAAGTACCCTAAACAACTTTGGTACCTGTTTTTCTCCGAAATGTGGGAACGCTTCTGTTTCTACGGAATGCGGGGAATGCTTACCTATTTCATGGTAACGCAATTAATGATGAAAGATGGCGATGCCAACCTTCAATATGGAGCCACGCAGGCATTTGTATATGCGTTTACCTTTATCGGCGGACTATTTGCGGATAAAATACTGGGCTTCCGGAAGTCGCTCTTCTGGGGTGGTATCCTGATGATCATCGGAAGTGCCATCCTGTCCTACGATCCGCATCAGTTCTTCTTTCTCGGGATCAGTTTCACGGTAGTTGGTACCGGTTTCTTTAAACCGAACATTTCTACGATGGTAGGCTCGCTTTACAAAGGCAATGACCCACGTCGCGATGCTGGTTTCTCTTTATTCTATGCTGGTATTAATATTGGTGGTTTATTGGGTGGTTATGCCTGTATTTACCTGGGTAAAACCTATTCATGGCACCTTGCTTTCGGCCTTGCCGGAATTGTAATGACCATCAGTTTACTAACGTTCATCTTTACTAAAAAGAGCTTAGGTCCTATCGGATTATCGCCTTTTGAAAACGAGGAGGTAACGGTGATCTTAGCCGACAGTCTGGACGGAAAAATCCCTGCAGAACCTGCGGTGCTAAAAACTAAAGCGATCAACAGAAAATGGTACGATTACGCAGTTTATGCGGGATCATTAGCGATCATTCCGGTGATCATGACTATGGTTGCCAAAACACAATATACCGACTGGTTTATGTATATCATCGGCCCTGCTACCCTGGTTTACATCATTTATGAAATGAGTAAATACGGATGGGCAGAACGTAAGAAACTGATTGCAGCGATCATCTTCATCTTGTTCTCTATTGTATTCTGGGGTATTTACGAGCAAAGTGGTGGCTCTATGGCACTTTTTGCAGCGAGAAACCTGGATGATAAACTTCTTGGGGTAATCACCTTAGATCCAAACGGTGTAAACAACGCTGCAAACTCTTTCTTTGTGATCATCTTTGCCTTTGTTTTCAGTCTGGTTTGGATTGGTTTAGCGAAGAAAAAGATTGAACCGAATACCGTAGTAAAATTCGGATTGGGCTTTATCTTTCTGGCAGGCGGTTTCTTTATCTTGTACAGCACTCGTTTCTTTGCCAATGCACAAGGTATTGCTTCTTTAGATGCTTTTGCGCTTTCTTACCTGGTGATCACCTTTGGGGAGCTTTGTCTTTCTCCAATCGGCTTGTCCATTATGACCAAACTTTCTCCTGTTAAACTACAGGGTGTGATGATGGGGATGTGGTTCCTTGCCAGTGCTTACGGTCAGTATGTAGCCGGTATTCTAGGTGCAAACATGGCTAAAGGTGGAGAAAATGATACCACTGCTCAGAAATTAATCACCTTTACGGAAGGTTATAAGCAACTTGCTATTTATGCATTAATCGCAGGCGTATTGCTGATTATCCTGTCACCATTGGTGAAAAAACTGATGGGAGACGTCAAGTAATCTCATATTATTGTGATTTAACACAATTAACCCTCAGTATATTCTACATACTGAGGGTTTTTTCGTTAAGAATACATAATTTCGCTCCTAAATTTATATTACGTGTCAGACAGTCTAATTATAATCCCTACCTACAACGAGAAAGAAAATATTGAGAAGATCATTAGAAAGGTGTTTTCGTTGCCTTATGCTTTTGAAATCTTAATTATTGATGATGGTTCTCCTGATGGAACAGCCGCTATCGTTAAAGGGTTGCAGCAAGAATTCCCTGCGCTTCATATTGAAGAAAGAAAAGGGAAATTAGGATTGGGTACCGCCTATATTCATGGCTTCCGCTGGGCATTGGCGCGTCCGCAATACCAATATATTTTTGAGATGGATGCTGATTTCTCACACAATCCGGACGACCTGATCAGGCTTCGTGAAGCTTGTGTGAAAGGTGCGGATCTGGCTATTGGTTCCCGTTATGTAAATGGCGTGAATGTAGTGAACTGGCCGATGAACCGCGTACTGATGTCGTACTTCGCTTCGATGTATGTACGTATCATTACCAGAATTGACATTCAGGATGCTACTGCCGGTTTTAAATGTTACACCAGACGTGTTTTAGAGACCATTCCTTTGGATAAAATCAAATTTGTGGGTTATGCCTTCCAGATTGAGATGAAGTTCACAGCGCTTAAATATGGCTTTAAGGTAGTCGAGGTTCCGATCATTTTTACCGACCGTACCGAAGGAACTTCTAAAATGAGTACCCGTATTTTCAGGGAAGCATTTTTAGGCGTGATTCAGATGAAAGTCTGGAGTTGGTTCAGGAATTACAACCGGTAATTCCTTATTCCTTGCGGGGTTTTCCATCCCGCATCATGGTTCCGAAATCCCAGTCTTTGTCCATCGCCGTAACGATCCTGACCAGTCTTTTTGTTCGCGTAGGCTCTGTTTTCGCCGCATTCAACCAATTGATGTACCAGTTTTGATGAGATTTGGGAAGCTTTAAAAAGCCTTCCAGCCAATGAGGTTCCTCAGCCAGGCAAAGTTCCAGATCATCAGGCATGGTGATTTTAAAGGTCAGGTCTTCTTCCAGACTAAGTTCCAGCAGGGCTCCCTTATCCTTTTTTAATTTCTTGCGAAGTGCCGCGTTTAAGGCAATGATGAAATCACCTTCACCCATGGGTACCAGGGCTAATCCTTCCACAGCAATCTGATCCAGCGTACCTTTTACCCGATAACTTTTTCTGCAATCTGCTTTGATTTCATTGGCAATCGCAGCGGGAATGAAAACATAGGTCCAACCGCTCTTCTCCCCCATTTCTGCAAAACGTTCTATCTCTGCTTTAAAAGTTACCATAACACTAAGTTAAAATTTCTCTTCTACACCCAATCCAAATAAGGCAAAATCGTACTTCACGGGATCCAGTGGATCAAATTCGGAAAGCGTTCTGGTTAATTCAACTGCCGTTTGCCAATCCGTTTGTTTTCTGCTGATCATACCCAGTTTACGGGCCACACGGTCTACATGGACATCGCATGGACAGATTAAATCGGATGGTTTCAGCGTATTCCAAAGTCCGAAATCTACGCCTTTATTGTCCTTTCTGACCATCCAGCGTAAAAACATATTGAGGCGTTTACAAGTGGATTTTTGCATAGGCGAAGAAACATGTTTGATCGTTCTACGCGGGAAATCCGGCAGACTAAAAAAGTAAGACCTGAAATGATTTAAAGCGCGCTCTGTTGGAGGTGTTTTCTCTAATTCTGACAACATACAGGCCGCAGAGGCGTAGCCTTTTTTACCTTTTAAAGGTTGTTCTTCCAGGTATTCTTCCCTGAATATAGGTTTCGGAGCAAGGAAGGCCGTTTCCAGACTATCAGATTGCTCGTAATGAAACTTAAAGAAAGACACAAAATACAACAAATCGGTATCGTTGAAAGTCCGGTGTTTAAAGCCCAGCAAGCCTTTGAGCTCATCATCGCTATGCTGCAACATGAAATCGTGAGGCGCATTGTCCATCCGTTCAAACAGCTCTGTACATTTATTGATAATGGTTTTGCGTTGCCCCCAAGCTAAAATTGCCGCAAAAAATGCGGCAATTTCAACGTCTTGTTTTTTAGAAAAACGGTGCGGAATGCAAATCGGATCATTGGTAATAAAGTTCGGCTTGTTGTATTGCTCAACTTTATAGTCCAAAAAGTCTTTAAGTTCCAGGAATTCCAATATTTCTTATTTTAGTATGGTATAAATTAGCTTAAAGCCTGTTCTAAATCTGCGATCAAATCGTCGATATCCTCTACCCCTACACTCAGGCGTAAAAGGTTATCTGTAACACCAACTTTCTCACGTTCTTCTTTAGGAATAGAACCGTGCGTCATACTTACCGGGTGGTTGATCAATGATTCTACCCCACCTAGTGATTCTGCCAATGTAAACACTTTGAATGAAGACGCAACTCTGAACGTTTCCTGAAGGTCAGCACCTTTTAAAGTGATCGACACCATACCCCCAAAACCGCGCATTTGTCTTTTCGCGACATCATGGTTAGGATGGTCTTCAAAACCAGGCCAGTAAATCTTATCTACTTTCGGATGCGTTTTAAGGAAACGCGCCACTTTCTCACCGTTCTCACAATGCGCTTTCATACGTAAATGAAGGGTTTTAATTCCTCTCAATACTAAAAATGCATCCTGAGGTCCTGGCGTAGCACCACAAGCATTGTAAATAAACCAAAGGTCTTTATACAACTGCTCATCGTTTACCAACAAAGCACCCATTACGACATCAGAGTGACCACCAATATATTTGGTTACCGAATGCATCACAATGTCTGCACCCAGATCAATAGGATTCTGAAGATAAGGAGAAGCAAAAGTATTGTCGACCGTTAAAATCAGGTTATTTGCTTTGGTAATTTTGGCCACACCTTCAATGTCGATGATCTGCATGGTTGGGTTTGTAGGCGTTTCAATCCATACCAATTTCGTTTTATCATTGATATATGGCAGCATATTTTCTGGTTTAGATAAATCCAGGAAATGGAATTTGATGCCATATTTCGCGTATACTTTAGTGAAAATACGGTAAGAACCACCGTAAAGATCGTTACCGGTGATCACTTCATCACCCGGTTGCAACAGTCTTAAAACGGTATCTGTAGCACCCATTCCACTAGAAAAGGCCAAACCATATTTAGCATTTTCCAAAGCGGCAAGGCAATCTTCTAAAGCTTTACGCGTAGGATTTGTACCTCTTGAATATTCAAAACCCTGGTGATCTCCGGGAGATTTTTGCCAATAGGTAGAGGTTTGATAGATTGGAGTCATTACTGCTCCTGTAGACGGGTCAGGTTCCTGACCGGCATGTATAGCTTTTGTTGCGAACTTCATAGGTTATTATTTTGTTCTGTTTCGGACTTCAACTGATACCCCAGGTTTTTACCTGTTGGGTAACCGCTTGCAGCCAACATAGATTGTTTCTGATTTAAAGTTACTTCTTTTATTTGCGCAAAAGGGGGAATAATCAAATCAGAATCCAGACAGAACAAAATTGACCGTTCAATGATATCTGTCAGGTTTTGTTCCGTAACCAGATTGGCCGAAAAATCCGGATATAGAAAATTCAACGCGCCCTCCCCTTCTACCAGAAAGTGTTTTTCTTTATTGATCAGGACTCTGGCAATGAGG
The DNA here is from genome assembly GCF_032677645.1 of Pedobacter gandavensis. GTDB lineage: Bacteria > Bacteroidota > Bacteroidia > Sphingobacteriales > Sphingobacteriaceae > Pedobacter > Pedobacter gandavensis_A. The sequence continues at coordinate 82,068 of NZ_JAVTSB010000015.1, forward strand.
GAGCCTTCATCCGCCAGGCGGTTATATTTAATGGAATCTGCGAGGAAATTATGGATATAAATGATTCCGCAATAACTTAAGGAAGGGTCATCCTTCACATATTTCGTTTGAAATACCGAATGCCCCGCCTCAAAATTAAACACATTGCTGTGCATGGAAACCACCATCATATCGCCAGAAAACTTCAGCTGTACTTCAAACTTATTGTTCTCTTTATAATCTATTTCTACAGCAGAATCTTTCGATTGATAATCGTGTTTCAACCGGCCGGCAGTAGCAATGAGTTGCTTTTTCAGCAACTCAAAGACTTCCGTAGTATTTCTGTAGATCGCCTGTTTTAAAGAGGCTTTATTTTTAAGTTCAATAAGTATTTTAGCGTAATTCTCTGTGTCCATTTTTTAATTTTTGTTTCCCTTAATCGCGCAAATTGCTTTCTTTATTAATAAGCGCGGGCAAATAACACCCTTTGTTTAGATGGTTTACCTGAGTAAATACAAACACCATCTTCCTGCTTATTGTTTAAAGGAATACATCTGATCGTTGCTTTTGTTTCCTCTTTGATCTTTTGTTCCGTTTCCGGAGTACCATCCCAATGTGCAGAAACAAATCCGGTTTTACCGTCTAACAATGATTTCAGCTCCTCATAAGAATTCGCTTCTGTCGTATGTTCTTCACGGTACTGGAATGCTTTATTATAGATATTTGCCTGAATTTCATCTAACAACTGAACGATGAAAATATCAAGACCTTCCTGAGCAACAGTTTGTTTCTCTCTGGTATCTCTACGGGCAAGTTCAACGGTACCATTTTCCATATCACGGCCACCAATTGCCAGACGGATTGGTACACCTTTCAATTCATATTCTGCGAATTTGAATCCAGGGCGTTGTGCTTCACGGTCGTCATATTTCACGGATACACCTAAACTTTTCAATTTAGCGCTCAACTCATCAACAAAACCGGTGATGTTTTTAAGGTCTTCCTCATTTTTGTGAATCGGAATAATGACCACCTGGATTGGGGCTAATTTTGGAGGCAATACCAAACCGGCATCATCACTATGTGCCATGATCAAGGCACCCATTAAACGAGTGGAAACACCCCATGAGCTCGCCCATACATGCTCAATTTTACCCTCTTTATTGGTGAATTTCACATCAAATGCTTTGGCGAAATTCTGTCCAAGAAAATGAGAAGTACCTGCCTGTAAGGCTTTACCATCCTGCATTAATGCTTCGATACAATAAGTCTCTAATGCACCTGCAAAACGCTCATTAGCGGTTTTCATACCTTTTACTACTGGCATAGCCATCCAGGTTTCCGCGAAATCAGCATATACATCTAACATTTTCTCGGTTTCCTCTACCGCTTCCTGTGCAGTTGCATGCGCGGTATGTCCTTCCTGCCATAAGAATTCCGTAGTACGAAGGAACAGACGCGTACGCATTTCCCAGCGCACCACATTGGCCCATTGGTTGATCAGCAAAGGAAGATCACGGTACGACTGGATCCATCCTCTGTATGTATTCCAGATGATCGTTTCAGAGGTAGGTCTTACAATTAATTCCTCTTCCAGTTTCGCAGTTTCATCCACGATAATATTTCCATTTCCATCATTTTTAAGACGGTAATGTGTCACCACGGCACATTCAGTGGCAAAACCTTCCACGTGTGACGCTTCCTTAGAAAAATATGACTTAGGAATGAATAAAGGAAAATAAGCGTTACTATGTCCTGTATCTTTAAACTTTTTGTCTAAAACCGCCTGTATTTTCTCCCAAATGGAGTATCCGTAAGGTTTTATCACCATACATCCTTTAACAGAGGAATGCTCTGCCAGATCGGCTTTCATAACAATGTCGTTATACCACTGCGAATAATCTTCATTTTTACTTGTAATACCTTTGCTCATAACTATTTGGAATGTTTTTTGTGTAACTTTGCTTGAAATGTAGTTTACAAATTTATAAATTTATAGCCTACAAAAAAGCGTGTGACACACAAACAACACATATAGTTATGAAACCTAGACATTTATTCACCAGTATGCTGGCTTTGACAACCGTGGTTGTCGCTTCCTGCTCTGCGCCAAGGTACGCGCAGCAAGGTGCCCAAGAGGATGATGTTTACAACTCTAATGCAAAAGCGCAGATTTATACGCCTCAGCCAAGAGTAGTAGCTTCTCAAGATCAATATTACGATTCTAATGATGAATATTACGGTACCAGTGATCCTTATTATGACATGGATTACTCTTCCCGTATCAATAGATTTTCTTATGCCAGTCCATGGAGATCCTATTATGATCCCTACTTCGACGGTGGCTTCGGTTACGGTGGTGGATTTGGCAATTACGGCTTTTCTTTAGGTCTTAGCTTTGGTTCTGCCTGGGGCAACCCATGGTATGGCGGTGGCTATTATCCAGGTTGGGGAAGCGGTTTCTATCCAGGATGGGGCGGTGGCTTCTACCCGGGATGGGGAGGCGGCTTCTATCCTGGTTATCCGGGATGGGGTGGCGGCATCATTGTTGGCTCAAACAGATTCAATAATGCACCAAGACCATCAAGAAGTCCTGGTGACCGAATGAGTTACGGCGGAAATACAATTAGAGGTAATTCTGGAAATACCAGAAGCGACAGAAACGGAAATGTGATTTCCCGTGGAAGCAGATCGGATGCTTATCTTCCGAACAGAACTCAAGGGAATACTCCGAGACCAGCTGGTCAAAGCAGAATTGGACGTGAATATAACAACCAACAGCAACAGACCAGACCTTCAACAAGAGAAAGCTACAGACCACAACCACAAAATACGCCAACTTACAGCGCACCAACACGTGGTGGTGATGGAGGAAGCAGATCTTCTGGCGGCGGTGGCGGCGGCGGAGGCGGTAGATCTTCCAGAGGTGGAAGAGGTTAACCAGGTCTAAGTATTATCATTCAGAAAACGAACATGAAAAAAATTCTATCCTCCTTAGTGGCTATAGTAGCCACTACAGGTTCTTTATATGCCCAGACTCCTGCTGATGGCTTAAACTTTTCTAAAACGAATTATGGAAGCACAGCCAGATTCAAAAGTATGGGTGGCGCACAAATTGGTGTAGGTGGAGACATGAGCTCATTAGGCGGTAACCCTGCCGGACTTGGTTTCTTTACCAAATCTGAGTTTAGCCTTACTCCTGAATTTAATATGATGAAAGGAAAAGCAGAGTTTCTTGGCGAAAGAACCAACTCTTCTAAAAATATGCTGAACCTGAATAATGTAGGTGCAGTGTTTTACAATCCTACTTATAAACCTAAAGGTCAGGACCCTACTAAAGGCGTGATCAGTACTGTTTTTGGTGTAGGTTACAGCCGTAACAACGATTTCACAGGCAGGTACAGCTTTAACGGAACTAATAACAACAATTCTGTCAATAATTACTTCGCAGAAGAAGCCAACTTTTTCGCACCAGGTGATCCAAAAACTTTGGCGAACTACAGCATAGAGAAAATGGCTTATGACAATTATTTAATCAATTACGACGAGGCAAATGATGTTTATAACCCGGCAACACGTGCTCCATACCGTCAAAGTCAAAACGAAATCAGAACCGGATCTACTTCAGAAATGAATGTAGCAGGTGCTTTGAATATCTCTAATAAATTCTACGTTGGTGCGAGTCTGAACTTTGTAAATTCAAGATATGAAAGCGACCGTTCCTTCAAAGAATCAGGATATAATACAGGTGTACTCAGTACTTATGATCTGGATTATAGAACAAATTCTGATGTTAAAGGGGCTGGTTTCAATGCCCGTTTAGGTATTATCTACAGACCGGACGCCAACCTGCGTATCGGTGCAACGTACCAATCACCAAGCTGGATGTATTACGATGATGTTCAGGCACATTCTTTGTCTACCACTTATTATCAAGGCGAAAAAGAAGGTCAGTTCACGAATACACCTGGTATCAGTGGATTAACTTACCAATTGCGTACACCTGGAAAAGGATCGTTGGGTGCAAGTTATGTGATTGCCGGCAGAGCTTTAATCTCAGCAGATGTTGACTATGTTGACTATTCATCGATGCATTATTCTCTTGACCAGGACGACAACATGGGTCAGATCAATTATGCAAACGACTTTATCCGCGACAACTACACAGATGCGGTTAACTATAGAATTGGTGCAGAATTTAAAGTAGACAATGCGGTGAGTTTAAGAGCTGGTTACGGTAACAACGGTACTGCAATTAAAAATGACACCAAAAACTATTTTGCCACTAAATATTATACAGGTGGTGTAGGCTACCGTGTAGGTAACTATTATTTAGACCTGGCTTACCAACGCATGGAAGGTAATACAGATCTTGACAGTTACTTTTTAAATGATGGATCAGAACCTGTTGCCAATATCAAAACAAGCAGAGACAATGTGTTTTTAACATTTGGTGTGAGATTCTAATCTACGCCGGTTAAAATTTCCAATAAAAAAAAGGGAAGTTGATTCAAAATCAGCTTCCCTTTTTTTTATTGGTTTTTCAGCTACCTGACAGACCAGTATGAATCTCCCGATTAAAACCCACCCGCTTTAAAAAGCCCTGCAAATCTTTCTATATTCTTTTCTACCTGAGCATCTTTAATCAGTTCCGGTGCATGATGAGGCTTCTTACGTGCATCAATCACTACCGGGCCGGTACATCCCCAATGTTTATTTCTGGTAAATGAATTGATACCATGAATATCCACCGCAGGATTACTCCTTGTAAAAGTGATCCAGACCAGGTTATTGATATTCTGAGCAGTAAAGGCACTATCGTCACATAAAACAATCAAGGCAATCCCTTCCAGATTCAGGTCTTTCAATTGCTCATTTAAAACCACTATTTCTTCCATGGCCTGCGCATGACTCAGATAAGGAGCGGCCTGAACAGCAAGTACGCCTGGAATGGCGACAAATGCAGCACTAAAACCTGCTGGCAAAGTAAATCCAGCTGGAACAACCTCCGATAACGTTCTACATATGGCACCAGCAGCAGCAAAAACTACTTTAGAGCCACTATTTAAACCGTCACCGCTATAATCTAAAGTATCAATGGTGGTATTGGTATGGAAATGCAAATCAGTCTGCGGATCCATTCTTGACAACACATGCTGCATAAAACGGGAAAGATCATGCGTATCTAAAGATTCGTCATCTTCCCTTGCGGCAATAAATAGGTATTTAGCCAGACTAAGCTGGTTTTTACCTAAAATGTGGTTGGCAATAGTTAGAATTTCCTGAGGCCTGCGTTCTTTAAGAAAAGGCGTATAACGCTCACTTCCTATCGCGAACAATAAAGGATGAACACCCGCTGCGTCTACCGCATTGAGCTCTTTCAAGCCATGTATTTCCTGCGGCAAAGCTGATCCTGCAATCTCATGAATCAAGGCCCCAAAACTGGTATCCTCCTGCGGAGGTCTGCCCACCACTGTGAAAGACCAGATCGCATCCTTGCGGTGGTACACATTGTGCACCTTCATCAATGGAAAAGGGTGAGTTAAACTATAATAACCCAAATGATCCCCAAAAGGACCTTCTGGTTTGTTTTCCTGAGGATAAACAGTGCCGGTAATTACAAAATCGGCATCCGCAGAAATACAGAAACCTTCCTCATCATAAAAATACCTGAACCTGCGGTTGCCCAATGCACCTGCAAAAGTCATTTCCGACAAGCCCTCCGGCAAAGGCATTACTGCGGCCAGGGGATGCGATGGCGGTCCGCCTACAAAGATGCTGACCTTTAAAGGTTGCCCCTTTGCATTCGCCTTGGACTGGTGTACCCCAATTCCTCTATGAATCTGGTAATGTAATCCGATCTCCTGATCTTGTATATAATCATTTCCGGCAAGCTGAATCCGGTACATGCCGAGATTGGCATTCATAATTCCGGGCTTATCGATATCTTCTGTATATACCTGTGGCATGGTAATAAAAGGACCACCATCCATAGGCCAGTTCACAATCTGCGGCAAAGCACTGATTGTGGTCTTACTAAAAGTAGATTTAAAAGTTTGTTTTAAAGGCAATGCCGTAAGGGCAGTAAGGGCAATTCCAGGAATCTGCAAAGGTTTCTTTAGTGCGCTCATCGGATCAAATTTCAATCCTACCAATTGCTCTACTTTATCCAGGCTGTCCCTGAACATGAATTTGGAACGTTCCAGTGTACCAAATAAATTAGATACTGCCGGAAAAGGGCTTCCTTTTACCTTCTCAAAGAATAAAGCGGGTCCCTGTTGCTCGTAAACACGCAAATGGATCGCTGCCATTTCGAGATATGGATCTACTTCTTCTTTTATCCTGATTAAATGGCCGTGTTTTTCTAAATCGGCCACACATTCTGCTAAACTTTTATATCCCATTACCTACCAAAGGTATTAAACTATTGTTGTTTGGCCTAAAGCCATTCCATAGAAAAGAGATATATTGCTTTGCTTTTATAAAAATAAAAGCTCCGGTGCCGGGAATAGCAGTCGGAGCAATTACGAATGGGAGCGTTCCATAATCTTTAATACCTATAATAAGAATCCAGGATTAACAATAACCAGCACAAATGTTTAGCACCAATTACAATAAATATTAATCAAGGACAATACCTTTACATTTTTAACAAAAGTAACAGCGAAACTTTATGAAATAGCAAAACTTTCCACAGAAAGAGTACAACATTATAATCTTACACCCACTTTTAGCTATTTTGCAGCCGCAAACCACACAATCCCCCATGTCTACACCGCTCCACCAGCAAAAAAAGCCTGATCAAAAATACTTATATTCCGTATTTGAACGTCTAGACTATTTCTTTCCCCTGCCTTTAGCCGCCAAACTGCAGCTCAGTGAAACCTGCTATGAAATTCATGTCAAAAAGAATGAATACTTATTGAGGAAGGGAGACTATAGTTATTTCGTATATTTTATCATTGAAGGCATCCTCACCGGTGAGGCGACTTCCGGAAAACAAGTCATCACCAGTTTCATCTGTGTACAGGGAGAATTTGTTTCTGCCATTGAGGGGATTTATGGCATTGTACCAGCTACAGAAGACATTAAAGCCGAGGAAGATTCTTTATTGCTGGGTGTACATGTAGACGATCTGGAAAAGCTGACCGCAAACTTTCCGGAAATGAACATTGTGATGAGAAAAGTGATGGAGCTTTATTATAAGATTGCACATCACCGCTCTGTATTTTTCAGGATTGGTACGGCATCCGATAAATATGCCGACTTTTTAAAGAATTACCCGCATCATGCAACGCGGATACCTCTGGAACTGGTGGCTTCTTACCTGAATATAAAAATCACTACCTTAAAGAAGATTGTGAGTGCCTATAACCGACAGGGTGAGGAAACGGTCTTATCAAAAGAAAGTATTGAGGCTTATCTGGAGGAACATCACCCCTACCGTCAGAAGAAATTATCGCTGGCACAGTTTGCCGGAATGCTGAATGTAAGTTCGCATACCTTATCACATTTGCTGAACCTATACTTCCAGCAGAACTTCAGTCATTTTATCAATACCTACCGGGTGAATTATATTTTAGCCCAGCTCCAAAACAAAGACCATTGCAAACAATATAGTTTAGATGGCTTGGGTCGTGAGGCCGGGTTTTCTTCCCGCAGCTCTTTCTTTTATGAGTTCAAAAGACAGAAAGGAATTACACCACACAATTACCTGCAGCAACAGGAGAACCTTCCGCTTTAAACATCTGGTTTTAAAATAAAAAGCCACTGTCTGAAACGTTCAGACAGCGGCTTAACAGATCATTAGGGGGAATGATTGTTACTTTTTACCACAAAAAGATCGCAGCATCCAGGTGTTTTTCTCTTTGAACTGCATGAATCTGTTGACCATGTCATTTGATCCGTCATCACCCGCTTTATCAGTGGCTTCTAACAGGTCACGTTCTACCTGGATTAAATGAGCCATATCGGCTAAAATTTCTTCCACCATATCCATGTCTTTCATGCCTATGGTATTCACTTCTTTAAGTGTTGATTCTTTGATATAGTCTGCAAAACGGCTATGCGGTGGTTTACCTAAAGTAAGTACGCGCTCGGCTATTTCATCAATTGTTAACTGTGCATTGGTATATAACTCTTCAAATTTGATATGTAATGTGAAGAAGTTCTGACCTTTTACATTCCAGTGACAACCTCTTAATTTCTGGTAATGTATGTGATAGTTAGCTAGATAGTCATTAAGCATGTCCACTACAGGTCTTACTTCTTTCTCATTTAAACTAATTTCTTTTGCGTCCATAGTATATATTGTTTTATTTTTGTCCGATCATAGGGTATGCCTATACAACAACACGAAAATTAAATGGTTTTGAAAATTGTTATTTTGAGGGACAATACCCCTTTGGAATCAACGTTAAATATTCAAAATTCCCGCTTTCTTTTATTATTCGTATAATTGTTCATTAAATTTAACAGAGACATTAATGTATAAATATTATATAGTATCGTTATTTGCAGTGCTTTTAAAATTACCCACTGCCAATGCCAATACCAGTACAAGGGATTCTATTGGAGTAGAAAACCGGAATGGCAAAAAGTTAATTATCCACGAAGTAGCTGCAAAAGACACTTATTACGCCATAGGCAGAAGATACAACGTGATCCCGAAAGACATCATGACTTTTAACGACAATAAGTTCCTTCAGATTGGCGTCATCATTAAAGTACCTACTAATATCCCTTTTAATAGTCCTGCAGCAGAAAAAACACCTGCTACCAATAAAAATGCAGTACTGAAGAAGAATCAAAATACAGACCCTGATGGCATCTTATTAGAACATACGGTTCAGAAAAAAGAAAACCTGGGTATGTTGGCAAAAAAATACGGCACTACCGTTAATGAGATCAAAAGACTCAATAACCTGAGTACCATCAACCTTTCCATCGGACAAGTATTAAAAGTCCCTGCCAACGAAGGTGTAGAAACTACGGAAACCGAAACAACAGCAGCTCCGGTAACGGCAGCAGTACCGATTGTAGTGGTTCCAAAAACAAATACAGTTCCGGCAACAGCAATTAAAAAGGAAACCAAAGAAGAAATTCTGGTTCCTATTTTCCCTAAAAAGCAAGCAAAACCTGCGGAGCCTGTTCAGGAAAAACCTCTCGCGGTAAATACTCCGGCTGATATGTCGGAAGATTTTATTGAGCATACCGTCGCTTCTAATGAAACGATGTATTCCATTGCTACCCGTTACAAGTTATCAATGGATCAGCTGAAAGCTAAAAATAACATGACCGGATACTCGTTAAGAGTGGGTCAAAAATTACTGATCAAAGGTCAATACCCACAAAAACCAGCTCCTTCTGCGAATCGCACAGACAGTCCGGTGGATACTTTGAATTCTATAAAAAATCCGTCATTAAGGTTGCCAGCCAGCAGATATGGCTTAAACCAAATGGACGAAAAAGGAACAGGAATATGGATTGCAGATCCGGATCTTGATCCCTCAAAAATGTTGGTATTACATCGCAGTGCGCCAATTGGAACCGTAATGAAAATTACCAATCCAATGAGCAACAGGTCTACCTTTGCGAAGGTAGTCGGTAAATTCACGGAAAATGAATCTACAAAAGATGTAATCATTGTGATGACTAAAGCTGTGGCGGACGCGTTGGGTGCTATAGATAAAAGATTTTTTTGTAATTTAACGTACGGTGGACAAGATAATGAACAATAAGCCATTTATCATTGGTATTGCGGGGGGAAGTGGTTCCGGTAAAACCTTTTTTTTAAATTGTTTCTTACATCATTTTAAGAACGATGAAGTAACCCTGGTTTCTCAGGATGACTATTACATTCCTGTGGGCGAATTGAGCCAGGAAGAAAACAAGCTTTACAATTTCGACCTGCCATCAACGATTGATGATCAGCAGTTCCTTTTGGACATCAAGAAATTGATCAAAGGTGAAGTGATCTATAAAAAGGAATACAATTTCAACAATCCTTTGGCCATCACTAAAATTCTGGAAATCAATCCTGCTCCAATCATTATTGTTGAAGGACTTTTCATCCTGCATTTCAAAGAAATTGCCGCCTTATTAGACCACCGTATATTTGTGGAAGCAGAAGAATCTGTTGCTCTGGCACGCCGTATTAAACGCGATGGTATGGAAAGAGGCTATCCTGAGGATGACGTTACTTATAAATGGCACAACCATGTGGTTCCTGCCTATAAAGAATACCTGTTGCCATACCGGGAAACTTGTGATCAATTGATCACCAACAATTTCAATACTCCGGATGACATCATTAAAATCACAGAGGAAATCTCCTCCGATTTAAAAATAAAATATTTAAAGCATAAAGCTGAGTAAACAAAAAAGGGACGTTTGATACGTCCCTTTTTTAATTTAATACCATTTCCGGCACGTCGTCATCTGCAAACAGCTTACCTGTTGTGGCCTGTCTGATGTAATCTACGCTTACTCCCGGTGCTCTTTCAATTAGTCTAAATCCACCACCCGGCAGTACGTCCAATACGGCAAGCTCCGTCACAATTTTCTTAATGCAGTTTACCCCTGTTAAAGGCAAAGTACATTTTGGCAGAAGCTTACTCTCTCCCGCTTTATTAACGTGTTGCATGGCCACAATGATGTTCTTTGCAGAAGCCACCAGGTCCATCGCACCCCCCATTCCTTTCACCATTTTCCCCGGAATCTTCCAGTTGGCGATATCTCCGTTTTCAGAAACTTCCATAGCGCCTAAAATCGTCAGGTCAATCTTCTGACTTCTGATCATCCCGAAGCTCATGGCAGAATCAAATATCGAAGAGCCAGGTAGCGTGGTAATGGTTTGTTTACCGGCATTGATCAGATCTGCATCCTCTTCCCCTTCAAAAGGAAAAGGGCCCATCCCCAACAAGCCATTTTCCGACTGCAGTACTACATTGATGCCTTCCGGGATATAATTGGCAACCAATGTGGGAATGCCTATTCCTAAATTCACATAAAAACCGTCTTTGATTTCTCTTGCGATACGTTTCGCAATTCCGTCTTTATCCAACATATAAATAATTTACAGGATTAATTTTTTGTTCTAACTGTACGTTGCTCGATTCTTTTTTCATAGGCTGTGCCTTGAAAAATGCGGTGAACGAAGACACCCGGCGTGTGGATATGGTCTGGATCAAGCTCCCCTGCCTCCACCAATTCTTCCACTTCTGCGATCGTGATTTTTCCGGCCATAGCCATTACAGGATTAAAGTTTCTGCTCGTAGACCTGAAAATCAGGTTGCCGGCAGTATCCCCTTTCCATGCTTTTACCAGGGCAAAATCAGCATCAAAAGCATATTCCATCAGGTAATCTTTACCATTAAAGTTTCTGACTTCCTTACCTTCGGCCACTTCTGTACCAACTCCGGCAGGGGTAAAAATTGCAGGCATCCCATATCCGGCAGCCATACATCTGGTGGCTAAAGTACCCTGAGGAATCAGTTCGACTTCCAGTTCCCCACTCAGCAACTGGCGTTCAAATTCCGCGTTCTCACCTACATAAGAAGAAATCATTTTCTTTACCTGACGTGTTTTCAGCAACAAACCGATGCCAAAATCATCTACGCCAGCATTATTAGATATACATGTTAAATCTTTAACGCCCTTTTTTACCAGTGCGGTAATGCAATTCTCAGGAATTCCGCAGAGCCCAAAACCGCCGAGCATCAGGGTATTCCCATTCTCGATATCGCTGATGGCTTCATCAGCACCCGAAACTACTTTATTGATCATATATAAGGTTTTGCTACTAAATTATAGTATAAAATGTGTTCGAACAATTTATTTAGCGATTTCTATAATTTTATCATCAGTACCATTACTGGTGGTCAGGTAAAGTCTTCCTTCCGGGGATTGACAAATCGCCCTGAGGCGTCCAAACTGATTGACCAAAAAGTCTTTAGTAGCCGTAATCTTGTCGCCACCAGCATTTAAACTCAGCTGTGTCAGGCTGGCGCCTTTCAGACTAAGCAGTAATAAAGAGTTTTTCCATTGCGGAATATAGTCGGAGTTATAATAAGAAAGACTGGAAGTAGCGATGGTTGGTGTCCAGGCAAACAGGGGTTCTACCACGTTATTGGCGCTACAAAAACTTTGCTCGCCAGGGAGATTACAAAAACCTTCCACATTTGGCCAGCCGTAATTCCGTCCTTTAAGGATCAGATTAACCTCATCATCATTATTTGGGCCATGTTCAGAAGCGTAAATTTTATCACCCACTTGTATCAACCCCTGGGGATTTCGGTGACCGAAAGTCCAGACCGGAGAATTGGCAATCGGATTATCGGCCGGGATACTCCCATCCAGGTTCAACCGCAGGATCTTTCCGGACAAAGAGCTTTGCAACTGCGCATTGTTCGCATTATTGGCATCCCCTGTGCTGATGAATAATTTTTGATCAGTACTGATCATTAACCGGGAGCCATTATGGATACTGGAGGCCGGAATTTGATCTATAATTGGCAAGGGCGCAGTTAATGCCCCGTTCGCATACGTAAAACGGACTACTTTTTCCTTGTAATTGCTTCCTGTTCCATAATCATAGACCACATATACCCATGGATTAGTGGCGAAATTTGGTGCAAGCGCCATGCCCAGCAAACCGCCTTCGCCATTAGCAACTACTTCAGAAATGGTGTGTAATACCGTAACCGCACCGGTTTGAGGATTGACTCTGCTGATCTTCCCGCCTCTTTCCGTGACCCACAATTGTTGGTCAGGGCCATAAATGATTTCCCATGGAAAGGCTAAACCAGCCGTCAGCACCTTTGTTTTCAGCGCTGCATCCGGAAGAGGATTCTCTACCGGTTCTTTAGATTTATTTTTCTTACAACCCGCAGCGCAAAGCAAAATTGCCAGGGCAGTGATCATTAATATTTTCATAGGACATTGCTTTTATTTAATAACAAGCAATGTCCTGAATATGTTTAACTAGTTGAAATACACATAAGTAATCCCATCACCACCTCTATCGGCATGTTCATCTTCTACCCTGTTTACCTGACTATATTTTTTCAGATACTCGCGGATCAGTTTTCTTAAGATACCGTCGCCTTTTCCATGAATCAGCTTAATGAAGGGAAAACCAAGCATGATCGATTTATCCAGATACTTTTCTACTTCATGCAAAGCATTTTCGCCCCGCATGCCACGTAAGTCCAGCTCAGCGGTGAAATTACCAATCGCCTCCGACATTTTGCCCGAATAAGAATTGGCCTGTACTACCTTTTTTGCCTGCTTATTACTGATTTTATAAACCCTGTTTTTCTTCAATACGGAACGTAACTCGCCTAAAGCCACGACTAGATTGTCTCTGTTGATCTCTAAAACCTGTCCCGTAGTTTCCGTATTGTTCAGCTGTACCCAATCGCCAACCTGAATCGGCGTATTTAAGGCTACGGCTACCTCAGGTTTCTTTTCTTCTTTTACCTGATGCTGCACCAATACTTTTTGCAGATTCTGACGCAGTTCTTTGGTCACAACCTTATCAGCCTGCTTATCTTTAATCTCGGCAATTGTATTTTCTACCAGCTTATTGGCATTTTTGATAATTGCCTGAGCTTCCAGTTTGGCCTCTTTGATCAGCACTTTCCTGTTTTCATCTAAGAACTGTTGCAGCTTTTCATTTTCTGCAACCAGGTTTTTCACTTTATTCTGCTGATTAGACAGATGCAGTTTGGTATCATAGATCTGCTTTTTCTCTCTTTCCAGGTCTACCAGTAAACTGTCGATACGGTTTTGATTGGTTCCTGTTTTTGCCCTTGCCAGTTCCAGCACTTCTTTTTGCAGACCGATATTCTGTGCAATTTCGAAGGCATACGAACTACCCGGTTTTCCAAGCTCCAGAATATACATTGGTTTCATGCGGTCGTTATCGAACAACATTGAGGCGTTTTCCAGACCAGGAGTATTCCCTGCGAAAAGCTTCAGGTTAGAATAGTGGGTGGTGATTACCCCTCTCACCTTCTTATTGTTCAATACTTCTAACACAGCCTCTGCCATTGGACCACCAAATTGCGGATCGGTACCGGTACCAAACTCATCAATCAGCACCAGTGTTTTTGGCGAAGCATGTTCCACGAAGTATCTCATTTTCGTTAAATGCGCACTATACGTACTCAAATCACTCTCAATAGATTGATCATCACCAATATCAGCAAAGATATTTTCAAAGATCCCCACCTCACTGGATTCATGTACCGGAATCAGTAAACCCGATTGCACCATGATTTGTAATAAACCAACGGTTTTCATACAAACCGACTTTCCACCCGCATTGGGGCCAGAAACCAGCACAATACGAAGCTCTTCCGTGATGTGAATATTCAAAGGAACCACGGTCTTTTTATCTTCCTTAAAAGAAAGATACAAGAGCGGATGCGTGGCATTAACGAGTTTCGTTTTCGCTTCTTTGATCAGAATTGGCATATCCGCATCTATATCAATTGAAAACAAAGCCTTAGCCCTCACGAAATCGAGTTTAGTCAGGAAACCATGGTACGACAACAATAAAGGCGTGTAAGGTCTTAAATCTGTAGTCAGCGCGATAAGAATCTTAATGATCTCTCTGCGTTTATCAAATTCAAGGTCTCTCAGCTTATTGTTCAGCGTAAATACCTCTTCCGGCTCCATATAAACGGTTTGCCCGGAAGCAGACTCATCATGAATGAAACCTTTAAGTTTTCTTTTGTTCTCCGCAAGGATAGGAATACACATCCTTCCGTCTCTGATGGTTAAGCTGCCATCCGCCACCCAGTTGTTGCCAACCGCAGTTTTGTAAATGGAATCCATCCGCTTTCTCACATCCTGCTCTGCTTTAGCGATATCGCCAATGATCTGTTGCAAAGTGGAGGAAGCATTGGGCTTGATTTTCCCTTTCGGGTCCAGCACCATTTCAATTCTTTTCAGGATATTCTTTTCTACCGGAAGGTGCTCTAATAAAGCCTCCAGGTTGGGATATACTTCTTTTCTTTCTTCAAAAAAACGCAATACAGAAAAAACCGTGAGCAGGGAAGCATACATCTGGTGCAATTCTTCCTCCACCAGGTAAGTTCCTTCTACTTTAATTTTATCTGCTAAGGATTTGATGTCAAAAAATGAGCTGATTTGTAAAGGCTCCTGATTTTCCAGGATACTTTTAAACTCATAAGTCTGACGCAAAAATTTATTGATCTGGTCATACTTCGTCATGACCTGCATTTTATCGACCATTTGTTGCCCCATTGGGCTCAAACAGTGTTTATGTATAAGTTGTCTGACCTCACTAAAACCCAAACGCTCTAAACAATTCTCCGGATATAACATACTTATAATTCTAATTTGGGTTTTTATAAACCATCTTTGGTTGAATAAACTCCATCGCTTTCTTCGTGGTATCCGTCAAATTCGTGGTATCTTTCAATAGGAAGCGGATTTTATAATCCGGTGACTTCCTGGCCAGCGAATCCGCTGATAATTTTAACATTAATTCTATTCTGTTTTTCGCGTTGATGACCGAGTCGGATTTAGTAATGACCGCTTTTTGTCTCGATAAATCCTGAATCACATGGGTATAAATTTCATCCAGTAACTTCGGATTGGCGTTATAATAAGTCATACTCCTTGCAAACATCGCGGAGTCCACATTATATTTCTTGTAAATACCTTTATAATAGGCACTGGCCACTTTCTTCGCAGAATCTACTCCCGGAAGATTGGAAATATAACCATCTACCACATGGATATCGCTCAGTACACCCGGCATTTTATCCGGCTGAATGATGTCTTTAGGAATCCCTGGTTTACAGGCAGAAATCAGTAAAAAAAGGGATAGTATATATAAAAAGTTTCTCATTATGCTTAAAACATCATTATTTCTTAGCCAAAGTTCGCTAAGGTTCTTAATTTTACCAAAAATACTGATAAATGAGTATAGCAGATAACTTATTAAAATATAAAAACGAATTGGATGAAGTTGCGGTGAAATTAATCGCGGTTTCGAAATACCAGGAAGCATCGGCAGTTTTGGAGGCTTATAACGCCGGACAAAGGGTATTTGGGGAAAACATTGTGCAGGAGCTGGTAGAAAAGCAGGCGCAACTTCCGCAGGATATTGAATGGCACCTGATTGGTCATTTACAAACCAATAAGGTAAAATACATTGCTCCTTTTATTAGTCTGATTCAATCGGTAGACAGCTTAAAACTGTTGATCGAGATCAATAAACAAGCGGCGAAAAACAAAAGAGTGATCGATTGTTTATTGCAGATTTACATTGCTGATGAAGACACGAAATTCGGTTTAGGCTACGATGAAGCAATTGATTTATTGCGTTCAGAAGAGTTTGCAGCCATGAAAAACGTTCGTATTACCGGTTTAATGGGTATCGCCAGCAACAACGCACTGGAGAAACAAACACTGGATGAATTTACAGAACTTAAAGTCCTTTTTGATGGGATTAAAGTAAGTTTCTTTAGAAAAGACGATAGCTTTAAAGAGCTTTCGATGGGGATGTCCGGAGATTATAAACTGGCCATTGAAGCAGGAAGTACCATGGTTCGCGTGGGCAGCAATATTTTTGGAAAAAGGAAAATTAAACACTGGAAAGAAGAAGCATAATGAATATAAACATCAGAGTTGCCACACAACAGGATTGCCCGCGTCTATTAGAATTGATTCATGAACTGGCGCTATATGAAAAGGCTCCGGAAGAAGTGACCGTTACTTTAGCAGAATTTGAAGATGCTGGTTTCGGTTCTAATCCGGTATGGAATGCCTTTGTTGTCGAAAATGATCAGCTGATTATCGGCTTTGCCTTATACTACACCAGATATTCTACCTGGAAAGGATGCAGATTATACCTGGAAGACTTTATCGTTACCGAAAGCTACAGAGGCAAAGGCATCGGAAAATTACTTTTTGAAAGAGTCATGAAAGAAGCTAAAGACAAGAACTTTAACGGGATGAACTGGCAGGTGCTGGACTGGAATGAACCGGCCATCAACTTTTACAAAAAGTATGATGCACAGCTGGAAGCAGAATGGTTAAATGGTTCTTTTTCAAAAGAACAGATTTCTAAAGTATAGTTTTCGAAAGAACAGTTATTCAATTTAACTGTTCTTTCGAAAACAGATTCATTGATTCTTTAAAAACTATCAGAGATGAAAAAATTAGCAGTATTAATGCTGGCTTTAAGCTTTGCAGCTTGTCAGAGTGAGAAAAAAGCAAGTGATCAGGGAGATACTACCGCTCTTTCTAATCTGGAAGTTAATGCCACAAATGGCTTGTCTTTTAAATACGACAGTCTTAAGGTTTTCAGTAAGCCTAATCCTGCGGCCAAAGAAAAAACCACGGATACTACCTATGTACGCCTCGTGTATCCGGTTTTCCAGGATCAGAAGCTGAACCAGTGGATCGAACAAAAAACGATTGCAGCGGTTGCAGATACTGATGATAAGAAAGTAGAGACTTACCAGCAGGTGGCTGATAATTTTCTGAAAGATTACGAATCCCTGGCTACTACCGCAGGAACTTCAGCAACCTGGTTTTTGGATGCCGAAACAAAGGTCTTAACAGATCAGCCTGATTATTTAGGTTTGGAACATAGCCTGGTGAATTATGCCGGTGGTGCACACCCCAACAGCGCCATGATTTACTGGAATCTGAACCCGAAAACCTTACAGGAAATCACACTGGAATCCCTGATCAATGAAGGCAGCATGCCCCAACTGGTGACTATTGCAGAAAAGATTTTCAGGAAAAACGAGAAATTAAGTCCGACAGCAAGCCTTAAAGACAGCTATTTCTTTGAAAATGACAAGTTCAACCTGAACCGTAATTTTACGATCACCAAAGAAGGATTAAAATTCCTATACAATCCATACGAAATTAAAGCCTATGCTTATGGTAGCACTGAATTGATCATTCCTTTCAGCGATTTAAAAACCATAGCCAGGCCAAATACCTTACTCAGTCCGACAAAATAACTATGCTCGTATTCAAATTTGGAGGCGCCTCGGTTAAAGATGCAGCTGGCGTCATCAACCTTGCGCAAATTGTTAGCCGCTACCCAAAAGAAAAACTATTGATCGTCATTTCTGCCATGGGCAAAATGACCAACAAACTGGAAGAACTCTGCAAAGCTTACCTGAATGGAGAAGAAGAACTGACGCATCAGATCTTTGAAGCCGTAAAAGCTTACCATTTTGCTATTATTGCGGACCTGTTCCCGAATCACCAACACCCAATCTACAATGATGTAGCGAATACCTTTGTAGAAATCGACTGGCTGATTGAAGAAGAAATTACAGATACACCTGATTACATCTATGATCAGATTGTGTCTATCGGTGAAGTCATTTCTACTAAAATCGTTGCGGCTTACCTGAATGAAGCCGGTTTAAAAGCCAAATGGCTGGATGCCCGTAACTTCATTCAAACTGATAACAATTACCGCGAAGGAAATGTAAACTGGGAGAAAACGGAAGCAGAAGTACAGAAAGAATTATTACCTGTACTGGATCATTTTATTGGCGTAACCCAGGGATTTATCGGGGGCACCAGTGAAAACTTCACCACTACTTTAGGTCGCGAAGGCTCTGATTATTCGGCTGCGATTTTCTCTTCCTGCCTGAATGCGGCTTCTTTAACCATCTGGAAAGATGTTCCGGGCGTATTAAACGCAGATCCAAAATGGTTTGATGAGACTGAGCGCATTCCGCAATTGTCGTATCATGATGCCATCGAACTGGCTTATTATGGCGCTACGGTGATTCACCCAAAAACCATTAAGCCAATCCAGAATAAAAATATCCCCTTATATGTACGCTCTTTCCTTCATCCGGAAGCTGAGGGAACGGACATCACCAATGCGGAAAACCACTTGCCGGTCCCTTCTTTTATCTTTAAGGTGCAACAGGTGCTGATCTCTATTTTCCCTAAGGATTTCTCCTTCATTATCGAAGAAAACCTGAGTGATATTTTCAGTCTTTTCCATAAACACAAGGTAAAAATCAATACCATGCTGAATTCTGCCATCAGTTTTTCGGTGAGTATTGATGAAGATCCGGAGAAATTAAAACAACTGATTGAAGAACTTTCCGTTCATTACAAAGTAAAATACAATACCGGTTTAGAGTTGGTGACCATCAGGTATTACAACCAGGAAACTATCGATCGCGTAACTGTTAACAAAAGCATTTTGCTGGAAGTTAAAAGCAGACATACCTGCCAGATCGTGATGAAAGACCGTAACCTTAACGCCTAAAATCTAGTCCATTGAACAAAAATATTTTAGCCGGCGAAGTACAGGAATATATCAATAACCATTTAACCGGGGATGTATTTACCATTGCCATGGCTAAAAGTCCCTTTCCGGAGGTCAGTTCTAAAGAACTGGCCAACCAGATTGCCGCAAAGCAAAAAAGCGCAAAGAAATTACCGCATTGGTATCACCGGGAACTGATTTATTACCCGGCATTATTGTCGATAGAGCAGTGCTCTTCGGAAAGTACAGCGGCTTATAAATCAGGTTTGGCCATTGGCGAAACACTGATCGACCTGACCGGTGGTTTTGGGGTAGACAGCCTTTTCTTTGCCCGCAAGCTGAATCAGGTGACCCATTGCGAGATCAACCCGGAGCTTTCCGAAATTGCCGCATACAATGCACAAGTGTTTCAACAGCAAAACATGAGCTTTCTGGCCCTGGATGGCATTGCTTATCTTCGGGAAACAGCGGTATTTTTCGACACTATTTACATTGATCCTGCCAGAAGAAGTAGCACAGGAAAAGTGTTTATGCTCAAAGACTGTACGCCAAATGTGGTGGAGCATCTGGATCTGCTGTTGTCAAAATCTAAGCGGATCATCATTAAAACAGCACCTTTACTTGATTTCAGTGCCGGATTAAAAGAACTGAAAAATGTAAGTGAAATCCATGTAATCAGCGTTAAAAACGAATGTAAAGAGCTGTTATGGATCGTCGAAAACGAGCCTTCCGCCCGGGTGAAAATCGTTTGTACCACCCTCAATGAGCAGGAAAAAAACTTTAGCTTTTTTAAAGGAGAAGAGGATACTGACGCAGAAATCCAGGACCTGGACTTACAGCAATACCTTTACGAGCCCGATACTGCCCTGCTGAAAGGCGGCGCTTTCAATCTGATTGCCAGCAGGTATGGCTTACAGAAATTACATGCACAAACACAACTTTATACTTCTTCAGAAGTTATTGAAAACTTCCCGGGAAGAAGGTTCAAAATCAATGGCCTGCGCTCAACCGCCGATCTGAAAAAAGAAAAAGACCTGAGGGGAAATGTGATCGCCAGAAATTACCGCGACAAAGCGGAACAGCTGGTGAAAAAATACAAGATCAAACCGGATCAACAGCGCTTTTTAATCTTCACACAGAGTAAAAAACAAGGTTATCTGATCATTGATGCCCATATTGAGCAGCACTATTAACGAATACCTACTCGTTTCTACACGATGAAATCCCTGTTTCTCAAAGTTTCATTCCAGCAGTCTAACTGAAAAATTTAACATTCTTTAACATACTTTAACACTTGTAAAATATTATCCTTTAATGATTTGGTTATTTTTGATTAACCCAAAATTAAACCTTAAATCATGAAAAATTATTGCCGCATCAACAACCTGGTGGGCTTCCTCCTTTTTGGGGTCGCCACCCTTGTGTATTGGCTGACAATGGAACCAACCGTCAGTTTCTGGGATTGTGGAGAATTCATCGCTGCCAGTGATAAACTACAGGTCGGCCATCAACCCGGAGCCCCTCTGTTCCTGATGATCGGCAAGCTTTTCTCCTTATTCGCCCTTGGCGACACTGCCAAAATAGCTTATTGGATCAATTTCAGCTCTGTGCTATTCAGCGGAGCCACCATCATGTTCCTCTACTGGACCATTACAGCGCTGGCATCCAAACTATATCCCGAAGAAAAAACCAAACTGGAATCACTGGGTATCATCGCCGCAGGTATTGTAGGTGCATTGGCCTATACTTTTTCCGATACCTTTTGGTTTTCGGCAGTAGAATCGGAAGTATATGCGCTCTCTACCCTATTTACCGCCATCGTGTTCTGGGCCATTCTGAAATGGGAAAAAAGCCTGGACAACCGCTGGCTGATTTTCATTTCTTTTCTTGTAGGCCTTTCTATCGGCGCGCATCTTTTAAGTTTACTTACCATTCCTGCGATTGTTCTGGTTTATTATTTCAAGAAAACAAAAGCAGTAACCTGGCCTGGTACGCTAAAAGCCTTTGCCCTTGCCTGTCTGATTGTTGGCATCGTGCAAATCGTCATCGTACAATACCTCGTTCTTGCAGCCGCAAAATTCGACCTTTTCTTTGTGAATACTTTAGGATTGGGCTTTGGCACTGGTGCCATGGCTTTTATTTTAATATTAGTTGGCGCCATTAGTTATGGCATTTACTATTCGATCCAGCAGCGTAAATATAACCTGAACCTCAGCCTGCTTTGTTTCGCATTTATTATCTTCGGATTCAGTTCCTATTTTGTGATCCTGATCCGTGCAAATGCTAAACCCAGCATTAACTTATCAAACCCCGACAGTCCCTTTTCCTTGTACAGTTACCTCGGAAGAACCAATTACGGAGAAACCCCATTGTTGTACGGAAAATCCTTTGATTCCAAACAAACGGACTATAAGGAAACCGGCACAGAATACCGTAAGGGAAGCTCAAAATATGAGGAATCCGGAAAATCATTCAAGGTGAATTACGATAAAAACATGCTCTTTCCGAGAATGTACAGTAGTAAACCAGATCATATCAACTTTTACCAGCAATGGATGGGACTCGAAAAAGAACAGCCAGTTACAATGTCTGATAACCTGGGATTTTTCAGTTCTTATCAGGTAGGTTTCATGTACATGCGTTATTTCTTATGGAACTTTGTGGGCCGTCAGAGCGATATTCAGGGACAAGGAAATCTGGAGGAAGGAAACTGGCTGTCTGGCATTAAGCCATTGGATGCCGTCAGACTGGGTTCTCAAAGTAAACTGCCTCCTTCTATTCAAGACAATAAAGGCCATAATGTGCTGTACGGCTTACCTTTTCTATTGGGAATGGCCGGACTAATCTTCCTGTACAGAAAGGACAAACAGGCCACTTTGGTGATCGCCACCTTATTCTTTTTCACCGGTCTGGCCATCATTCTATACCTAAATCAGGACCCGCTACAAGTTAGAGAACGTGATTACGCCTATGTAGGATCATTTTATGCCTTTTGTATCTTTATTGGCTTAGGCGTATTGGCGATCAAAGAAATGCTTTCCCGTTTTGCTCCCCGAAAAATGAGTCTGGTTCTGGCCGTAGTAACAGGAGTATTGATTGCACCGGCTTTAATGGCGGTACAAGGTTGGGACGATCATGACCGTTCCGGCAAAACCACTGCAAGAGACTGGGCCGTAAACTACCTGAATTCCTGTGCACCAAATGCGATTTTGTTTACCAATGCGGATAATGATACCTTCCCCTTATGGTATGCGCAGGAAGTAGAAGGCATCAGAACGGATGTCCGCGTGATCTGTCTACAGTTTCTTAGTGATGGCAATTTCATCAATCAATTGAGAAAACAACAAAACAAATCTGCTGCATTACCAATCACCATGGCCCCTGAAAAATATCAACAGGGTGTTCGCGATTATATCCCTTATATCGATTACGGATTTACCGATAGTGTAGAATTAAAAGACTTGTTAACCGTACTCACCTCGGATGCAAAAGCCGATCAGGCACAAATGAACGATGGTTCTTATGAAAACTTTCTGCCAACTAAAAAGCTTAAAATGACCGTTGATTCCGATCAGCTGGTTAAAACAAATACCATTAAAGCGGCAGATCAGGACAAAGCTGTTGGCCAGATGGAATGGACCGTAGATAAAAACTTCATTGGTAAAGCAGAGCTGGCGATGTACGACATCCTGGTACACAACAACTGGGAAAGACCAATTTATTTTGCCACTTCTGTTTCCCAGGATACCTATATCGGCTTAGACAAATACTTGTATCTGGAGGGTTATGCCTACCGTCTACTCCCTTTAAAAACGGATCCTAAGGATGATCGTAATAAATCAGAGGTCACCAATACGGAGGTGATGTACAACAATGTGATGCACAAAATGGATTATTCCGGCTTTAAATCAGCCAGATACCTGGATGTTGAAAGCAGAAGAATCGGAGAAAGCACCTGGACTTTCCACAATACCCTGGCTACAAACCTGATTTTGGAGGGCAAAGATGTACAGGCACTAGCGGTCATGAAGAAAAGTGCGAAAGAACTTCCGCTAAAAAATTACTCGATTCAGGATACGATCAACAGGTATAATAGCATCAGGCTGTTTTACGAGTTAAAAGACCTGCCACAGGCCAACTTAATGGCTAAGGAAACACTTTCCTTTATCGACCTGGAATTGCAGTACATCGCTTCTCTGGAACCGGAACAACAAAGAAGACGGTTAAGAGATATACAGGTTGGCCTGTCTATACTGAACGGTATGGAGGAATTGAGTAAGGCAAACCAGCAAGCGGAATTAAGCAAAGCCATTAAATCCAGCTTTAGTAATTACGAAAGTATCTTTTTAAAGTCCATCGGATAATTCATCAGATCTAATAAAGTATAAAATGTAATGGCCCCATCATTCGTTGAATGATGGGGCCATTTTTATGATTAATATCTTCAGAAATAAATCAAGCTCTATTTATTTGGTTGAGGAGTCATTCTTAGATAAGGTTTAATCACTTTATGTCCTTTTGGAAATTTAGCTGGAATATCTTCTGTTTTAATGCTGTTCATCACCACTACATCATCACCATCTTTCCAATCTGCCGGAGTAGCAACGCTATAGTTCGCAGTCAACTGCAAAGAATCAATTACTCTCAAAACCTCATCAAAGTTTCTGCCGGTAGAAGCTGGATACGTCAACATCAATTTCACTTTTTTATCTGGTGAAATCACAAATAAAGAACGTACGGTTAAGGTTTCCGAAGCATTAGGGTGAATCATATCATAAAGATCTGCGATCTTTTTATCCTCATCTGCAATGATCGGGAACTCTACAGTAGTATTTTGTGTTTCATTAATATCTCTGATCCATCCTTTATGTGATTCTGCTGAATCTACACTCAGGGCCAGTACTTTTACATTTCTTTTTTCAAATTCACCTTTTAAGGAAGCCGTACGGCCAAGTTCAGTAGTACATACCGGAGTATAATCTGCCGGATGAGAGAATAAAACGCCCCAGCTATCTCCTAAAAATTCATAAAAATCAATATTACCGATAGAAGTTTCTGCTTTAAAGTTGGGCGCTACGTCCCCTATTCTTAAACTCATAATGTTGTGGTTTTAGGGTATAAATTATAATATCTACAAATTTAGTATACTTTTTAGAATAATTGTGGGTCTTTTGTAATTTCTCCATTTTGATCACCTAAAAAATTAATCTCCGGGAGCTGGCTCCCCAGATATTTATTGAATGCTTTGATGGTATAATTGGCCAGAATTGGCGTATCCTTTTCATCATGCTGGTGCAGGAAGAAATAGACTTTTTCAAGGCCCTGGTCGAGCCATATCTTAATACGTTTCACCCATTCCTCAATTCTTGCTTCATCAGAAGCTTTAAATGCAGCCCCATTTCCGACAAAACGAATAAAGACTTCAGGGATAGTCAGCTCCATATGAATCACATCTCTTCTACCACTGGCATCAGTAATGACGGCACCCTTATTTAATCTGGCCAACATTTCGAAAAGTGCTTTGCGGTTACTGGGTACAGTAAACCACTCTGTATTCCGAAGTTCTACAAATACAGATAAGTCTGAGGGTAGGTATTCGAGATAAGCCTCCAAAACCTCCTTGTTTTTGGGCCCGAAATTATCCCCCATTTGCAGAAAACATGGTCC
Organism: Pedobacter gandavensis; assembly: GCF_032677645.1. GTDB lineage: Bacteria > Bacteroidota > Bacteroidia > Sphingobacteriales > Sphingobacteriaceae > Pedobacter > Pedobacter gandavensis_A. The sequence continues at coordinate 107,011 of NZ_JAVTSB010000015.1, forward strand.
GAGGTATGCTCCGAATTCAGAGATTCCGGAGAGAAAAATTTCAGTTGCTTCTTCCGCACCTTTTAGTCTTTTAATATGGGTAATGGTTTGGGAAAACTTCGGACAGAATACAAAGCCATTGCTCGCATTCCCGGCAGCCTTTTCTTTCCATTTCCTGATTTGTTCCGCTTTAGGAAGACTATAAAACACGGCATTCAGCTCGATGGCATTAAAATGTTTCACATACTCATCCAGGAAATTAGCTTCTTTAGTTTTTGGCGGATAAATCATGTTTACCCACTCTTTCCTACCCCATTTTGCACAGCCCACATAAAACTCCGGCGCTTTCCCTGATTTTTTGCCCGATAAAGTACGTAGCGTTTGCTGCCCATCTTCCGGCAGACTAAAGTCTATCGTTTTAAGTTCATCATCATCAACTTTCCCAAAATCCATGTCTTTGTAATTAGTTTCACAACAGCTTATCTTATAAAACTAGAAAATTATCAGGACAAAAGAAACAAAAAACGCCGTTAAAAAAGAAGACCCTACAGCGAGATCAGCTATAGGGTCTTCCGGAGAATTATAAGGAAATTTCTATTTATATACTTTGATCATGAATACATAATCTTGTATTTTCTGTACCTGTTTATTTCTGCTCAGGCCTTGTAAAGAATTCCTTTTATTGAAGGCTACTTTTTTACCTAATGAATCATTAGGAATAGAGTTTAAAGCCTCTTGAATATATTTCGATTTGATGGCAAAAGTGGCTCCATCTACCTGTTTCTCTTTCGCAGAGATTACACCGATGATATTACCCTGATGGTCTAACAATGGACCACCACTATTACCTGGATTTACCGGAATAGCCACCTGATACTGTGTAGTATCGCCATTATAACCTGTTTTTGAACTTACATAACCTTCACCAAATACGGCATCATCTTTAGGGAAGCCCAACGTATAGACTACATCACCCATTCCTATTCCACTTTGTTTTAAACGGTAAGGAAGGTTAGAAAGCGGGCTAAATGAAGGGTCTGTGATCTTAAGAATGGCCAGATCATACTGAGAATCTGTTCTCACTACTTTAGCTCTGTAAGATTCACCTTTATTGTCTTGTACATATACCGAATCTGCGCCATCTACAACATGCAGATTGGTTAGTAAATAACCGTTAGCGGTTAATGCGAATCCTGTTCCGCCAAAATTGGCAGGTTTCACATTTTTAGGTGTGTTTTTAGAATTGATGATTCTGATCAGGCTGCTTTGAGAATTTTTAATCTTCGTCAGTTCCCTGCTTACCAGTTCTACGCTACCACTTTGTTTGGTATTTTGCTGTATAGAATATACGGTTACCACAGTTAACAGGATAAAAGAAGCGGCCACAGCGATTGCTGCCTTATTTTTACGCCATAAGTTAACGATATAAGAAGGATGAGGTCTTAGCGCTTCTGTTAAAGCATCCACATCAATTTCTGCATGGGCGCGATCCATTTTCGCTTTTAAATCCATCATATTGGCATAGTCTCCCAGAGATTCCAGAAAAACTTTATGCGCAACCACTTTATGATCCACTACGGGATCATTCTTGCGAAGCTGCTCAAAAGCTACTCTTTCTTGCTCAGAAAGCTTACCATTCAAATAATCTTCAATTATACCCTCTAACTCAATCTCGTTTCTCATATCACCTTTATACTTGAAAAAACAATTTCTTCAGCCGCTGTAAGCATTTGTATTTTTGAGTTTTGGCATTATCCGTATTGGTATAGCCAAATTTCTCACAAATGTCCTGCATCGAAAGACTGTTGATGTAAAAATCCTGAATAATGGTTTTGCAAGGCTCACCAAGATGAAGAAGTGCATCGTTCATTTTATCAAACTGCTGATCTTTTTCTTCATGTTGTTCCAAATCTACCTCTACTGCCATGATATCCTCAAAGTCTGAGATGTTATTGGTTTTCCGGCTTTCCTGCGAAAGCTTTTTTAACCATATTCTTCTGCAAACTGAGTATATATAGGTCTTTAGTTTACTGCTTAATTCGAAATTTCCGCCCTTTATTTTATTGTATAATACGATGATTCCTTCCTGATACACGTCTTTTGCATCATCTTCATCACCGTTATTATTCAGGATAAACTGCAATACCATCGGGAAATACCCTGTGTACAGCTTATTTAGCGTATCTTCCGAGTCATTTAGTATCCCTAAAACTACCTCTCTATCTGTTGGAACTGAACTGCTTAACTTATTACTCACCAATTAATACATTTATACGTGAATGGTAACCCAATGTTAACCAAAAAAAAATACTTTTTATGATCTTTCCCCTAATACCTTACCTATAACGTTCGCCTTCCCGAATTCGTCAAATATTTTTTTTTATTTTTTTTGAATTCGCTGGGTTACCTTTTAATCTTTCCGGTATTAATCTGCAAAATTAATTAATTATTTAAAATCGAATTATAATGAAAAACGCATTTAAATTAGGCTTTGCAGCTTTAGCAATCACTTTATCAGTAGCAGCTTGTTCATCAGAAAAAAAAGGTGAATCAACTGACACTACATTAACTGATTCAGGTGCTGTTGTAACTACAGTTGATACTAACGTTGTTGACACTACTGTAAAAGATACAGTTGTTAAAACTACTACTGTTGCTACTGATACAGTTGTTAAAAAATAAGCTCAATAGGCTAATAACAAAAAAGGTGCTGGAAAATTCCAGCACCTTTTTTGTTGCAGCTATATTTTTTTTTCAGCTAACGTAAATTATAAGTGTCAACGTATCTCCGTATAGCACACCTGCTATAGTGCTGCTATACTGGTGCTGGTTGATGAGGACTTGACGGGGAGTTGACGGAGGGTTGGCGACGGGTTGCTTAGGCTTATTCCTTAGCAACCCCTCAGCACCCCTCCATCAGCCCTTCAACAACCAGCACTAGTATAGCCATTCTACACCAGCTCTATACCATTTATTACAACAGTACTCCCCGCTTAAAACCTCATTTAAAGCCGGTTTCCCTCAAATTTGAAAATAAATAAAAAAAAATTGAGGAATCGGGGTTACCTTTTCTGATTTAGGGTATTAATCTACAAAATTGATTATTTAACATTTAAAAAAAATATAATGAAAAACGCATTTAAATTAGGTTTCGCAGCTTTAGCAATCACTTTATCAGTAGCAGCTTGTTCATCAGAGAAAAAAGGTGAATCAACTGACACTACATTAACTGACTCAGGTGCTGTTGTTACTACTGTTGATACTACAGTTGTTGATACTACAGTAAAAGATACAGTTGTTAAAACTACTACTGAAGCTGAGAAACCAGCTGCTCACTAGTTTTAATTAACTCTATAAAAAAAGGCTTTGGATGATCCAAAGCCTTTTTTTATGCCCTGAAATTCAATTAGCGCGGCTTCCATTCCCAAAAACGGCTAATAATACGTAACTTCGCGACCGTAAACAATCTTAATATCCATGAATTTATCACCATTACAAGCTATATCTCCAATAGATGGCCGTTATAGAAATACAACTGAATGCCTGTCTAAGTACTTTTCTGAATCTGCCCTAATTAAATACAGGGTCTATGTAGAAGTTGAGTATTTCATTTCACTATGTGAAATCGGACTACCTGGATTAGCGAAATTTGATAAAGCCAATTATGGAAAATTACGTCTGATTCATGAGCAATTTACTGATGTACATGCTCAGGAGATTAAAGACACCGAGAAAGTAACCAACCATGACGTGAAAGCGGTAGAATACTTCATCAAAAAACAATTCGATGATTTAGGCTTCCAGGATTACAAAGAATTTATCCATTTCGGATTAACTTCTCAGGACATTAACAACACTGCTATTCCATATACGTTTAAGCTGGCCTTAAATGAAGTATATTATCCAAACATCAGCAATTTAATCAGCAAGATTAAAGAACTGGCAACAGAATGGAAAGACGTTCCTTTATTGGCATTTACACACGGTCAGCCAGCTTCCCCTACTAAATTGGGTAAAGAATTCCTGGTATTTGCTGAACGTTTAGAAATCCAGTTAAATAACTTAAAAAACATTCCTAACAGTGCAAAATTTGGCGGTGCTACCGGTAATTTTAATGCACACCATATTGCTTATCCAAACGTTAACTGGGTAGATTTCTCTAATAACTTCGTAAACGAAGTATTGGGCTTAACCCGCGCGCAACATACTACTCAGATCGAACATTACGATCAGTTTGCTGCACAATGTGACGCTTTAAAACGCATCAACAACATTATTATTGACCTTGACCGTGATATCTGGGCTTATATCTCTAAAAATTACTTCAAACAAAGAATTAAAGAAGGAGAAGTAGGATCATCGGCAATGCCACATAAAGTGAACCCTATTGATTTTGAAAACGCAGAAGGAAATGCAGGTTTAGCCAATGCTTTATTTGAATTCTTCGCGGCAAAATTACCAATCTCACGTCTGCAAAGAGACCTGACCGATTCTACGGTATTGAGAAATGTAGGTGTTCCGATGGCACACACGCTCATTGCCATGTCTTCTACGATGAAAGGATTGAACAAAATCATCCTGAACAATGATGCCATTGCTGCCGACCTTGAAAACAACTGGGCAGTGGTTGCAGAAGCGATTCAAACGGTATTGAGAAGAGAAGCTTACCCGAATCCTTATGAGGCCTTAAAAGACCTGACACGTACCAATCAGAAGATTACAGCGGATACGATGGCCACCTTTATTGATGGTTTAGACGTAAACGAAACTATAAAAGCAGAATTAAAGCATATCACCCCGTTTAATTACACGGGTGTCTTCTAGGAATTAATGACCTAAAACAGACATCGATACCTTAATTTGCCGCTTTGAATTATTTATTTTTGTAAGAAAAAAAGACAATGACGATCAACGTATATACAGAACAAACCCCTAATCCTGCCACCATGAAATTTATGGTCAATAAACTATTGATCAATGGCAGCGAAGATTTTGCGACTAAAGAGAGTGCCGAGCTATCTCCTTTTGCAAAGGAACTGTTCAAGTTCAACTTTGTAAACGGCGTTTTTTTTGCAAGCAACTTTGTAACGATCACCAAAACAGAAGACGCAGAATGGCCGGATATCGAGCCAATTCTTAAAGAATTTGTAAAAGGTGCCGTAGAATCAGAGTATAAAATCAAAGAAGAAACTGACGAAGCTGCTCCGGCATTTACAGGAACAGATATCGAAATCAAAATTCAGCAAATCCTGCACGACTATGTTCGTCCGGCAGTAGAGCAGGATGGTGGTGCAATCAGCTATAAATCATTTGATGATGGTATCGTAACCGTAGAACTTAGAGGTTCTTGCAGTGGATGTCCATCTTCTACCATCACGTTAAAATCTGGTATCCAGAATTTATTACAACGTATGGTTCCTGAAGTGAAAGAAGTAGTATCTGAAGCTTTATAAAAAACACCAGCATACGAAAAAGGCCTTGATTTTCAGAATCAAGGCCTTTTTTTTATGGAGTAAATTAGATTAATCGTTAAAATATTTAGCCATAATCGCCAGCATTTCGGCATCAATAGCGCCATTGGTAGCCAGGATCTCGCGTTGTTCTATAAACTCAGTGCCACCAGAAAAATTAAGGATATTCCCTCCTGCCTGTTGCACCAGGTAAGCACCTGCCGCCACATCCCAGGAATTCAGGTTGTATTCGAAGAAGCCATCGAACCTACCGCAAGCCACATAAGCTAAATCGGTGGCCGCAGAGCCAATTCGTCTTAAGCCATGACAGCTACGCATCATTTCGGAAAGCAACTTCATATAGGCCTCCTGCTTATCGAACTGATAGTATGGAAAACCGGTAGCCATTAAGGTATCGCTTAAAGAAGTTCGCTTAGAAACAGAGATTTCTTTGTTGTTCAGGTAAGCTGCTCCACCTTTGTAAGTAGAAAACATCTCCCCCCTGTTGATTTCATAGACCACCCCGATCACCGGCTGTCCTTCTTCATAAAGGGCAATGCTGATCGCGTAAGTAGGCAAACCATGGATAAAGTTCGTTGTTCCGTCTAAAGGATCTATAATCCAGTTAAAGACCTTACCAGTGGTATTGATTGTCTCCTCCTCCGTAATAAAGCCAGCCTCAGGAATCAATTTCACTAAATTCCTGACCAATTGCTTCTCCGCATTTTTATCTACGTAGGAGACCAGGTCATTCAGACCTTTAACCTCTACCGCATTCGCGTCAAAATTCATGGACTCCTTGCGGATAAAATTGCCTGTTAAACGGGCTATTGCTATAACTTTAGAACAAAGTAACTCGTAATTCAAATCTTAGATTTTAATAGTTTGCATGCTTTTCTTTATTCTTCACAGAATAGATGATCAGCAATAAACCGGATAGAAATAATATACTGGAGATCAACTCCGCCTGGGTAAAACGAATCCCGGCAACATCATATTTGGTATTTACTCTGATCAATTCTATAAAGAATCTCTCCATACCATTCATCATCAGGTAAATTCCGAACATCATACCCGGAAGTTTAATCTTCGTACGGATGCGCCAAAGGATTAAGAACAGGATAAAGCAAACAATTACCTCATAAATTGGTGTTGGATATACCGGATTCGCCAGTTCATGGCAGAATCTACCTACGCAACCCGGAATAGGAATCCCTTCATTGGCTACGTTATTCGGGTAAGTATAAGCCCATAACCAGTCTGGTAACCAGCTTACCGGCTTAGGATTCAGGTTGTCAATACCCCAGTCGCCGTCTCCGGACATCTGGCATCCGATACGACCTACCGCATAAGCTAACATCATCCCCGGGCCGCCAATATCCAGCATGTGCAGGATTTTGATACCGTTCTTTTTCGCAATGTATAATACCGCAGCACCACCGCAGATCAGTCCACCGTAGAAAGTTAGTCCGCTGAAAGACAGTAAACCACCTATCGGATCCTGAACAAACGTGTCCCAATGCTCCAGGTTGTCAAATATTTTAGCGCCAAGGAATCCCCATACTGCTGCCCAGACAATCATATTGCCCATCAGTTCATAAGGATGTTGAATCACTTCCACCGTTTTTGGTGCTGGTAATTTAACCCTGTTTTTTTCTTTATGATCCCAGTAGGCAAACAAACCTGCAAAGAACAGGCCGCCCAAAATGCTGCCTTTTGTAGAAAGTAATACCGTTTGGGCATCACTCACAAATAATTTATAATTTAATAACGCATAAACCAGTTTATAACCAATCAGGAAGCCAAAAATACCGTTATAGAACAGCTCAATCGTGGTTGCCGGTTTTCCAATCGTAATGTATTTCTTGATTGGGTGGATCACTCCTAAAGCCTCTTTACGTTTAAATTCTTCTGTAAATGCCCAGTAACCTGCAATGAAAGCAAGCGCTACAAAAACACCGAATGTATTAAACGGAAGTGGTATCTGGACACCAAAAAGATATTCTAAAAAATGAGATACGGTTGGAAACATAGGAATGGATAGGTTTTTATGCGAATATAAGATTAATGAGCTAAAACTTCTTCGGTTTCTGCAACTTCAACCTCACCATCAGCGGTAAGTTCAAGTAATTTCACCCTTTTAATTTCATTCACCATAACAGGATCATATTTTGCCTTTACTTTCACGTAGTTTTTAGTGAAACCATGCATGAAACCATCTTTTTGATCATCTTCAAAAAGCACTTCACCTACGGTCCCAATCTGCGACTGGTAAAAAGCTCTGCGTTTTTTGTCTGATAAGATGTGAAGCATTTTGCTACGATCTGCTCTGGTGCTTCCTGCAACACGACCTGTCATTTCTGCCGCAGCGGTTTGCTCGCGTTCAGAATAAGTAAATACGTGTAAGTAAGAAATATCCAGTTCATTCAGGAACTGGTAAGTATCCAGAAAATCTTCATGTGTTTCTCCAGGGAAACCAACAATCACGTCTACACCGATACAGCAATTTGGAATTAATGCTTTAATAGTGGCCACACGTTCAGTGTATAGTTCTCTCTGGTAACGTCTTTTCATTAGCCCCAGGATTTTATTAGAGCCTGATTGTAATGGAATATGGAAATGTGGAACGAATCTTTTTGAAGTCGCAACGAACTCAATGATCTCATTGCTCAGTAGATTTGGCTCGATAGAAGAGATACGGATTCTTTCGATTCCTGCTACTTCGTCTAAAGCTTTAACCAGGTCGAAGAATTTATCTTCTCTGTTGCCATCTCTGATCCCGAAATCGCCCAGGTTTACACCCGTAAGCACGATTTCTTTCACACCGCTTTCAGCGATCTGCGTTGCTCTGTTGACTACATTTTCGATGGTATCACTACGACTGCCACCACGAGCCAAAGGAATTGTACAATAGGTACAAGGATAATCACAACCATCCTGAACTTTAAGGAAAGTACGGGTTCTGTCACCTATAGAATAGGCTGCAATAAAGTTATGGTTTACTTTTTCTATGTTTTGCTGATGAATAACGGCTTTTGGAAGCTTCGTTAAATCAGAGATAAATTCTACAATACGGAATTTTTCTGCAGCACCTAATACCATATCAACGCCTTCAATTTCAGCAATCTCTACAGGTTTCAGCTGTGCATAACAACCCACAATGGTCACATAAGCATTCGGAGAATACTTCAACGCTTCTTTAACCACCTTACGGCATTTCTTGTCCGCATGCTCCGTTACAGAACAGGTATTGATCACATATACATCCGCCCCGGCTGTAAAGTCCACCACCGCGTATCCGGCATCGGTAAATAACCTCCCTATGGTTGAAGTTTCTGAAAAATTTAACTTACAACCCAGTGTATAAAATGCAACCTTCTTCATTTAGCCCTAATAAAATTTCTTAGATAATGCGCAAAGATAAGGTTTTAACCGAGATTATTGCTCATTCCAGCGGTAACTATCCTGACGGAGACCGGCAAGGTCGATGACACGGCTAACCACGGTTTGTGCCACATCTTCGATGGTTTTTGGCAGACTGTAAAACGAGGGACTTGCCGGACAAATGATGCCACCAGCTTCGGTTACGATCTTCAGATTATTGATGTGAATGAGGCTGAAAGGGGTATCACGCACTACAGCAATCAATTTTCGGCGTTCTTTTAAGATCACATCGGCAGCACGGCTGATGAGGTCGTTGGAAATGCCATGGGCGATTCTGCCAAGGGTTCCCATAGAACATGGAATGATAATCATAGTGTCAAATTTTGCAGAACCGGAAGCAAAGGGGGCATTGAAGTCCATTTTTGGGTAGAACTTGTAAGGGTAGCGATCATAGTCTTCATTACCTAGTTCAAAGCGCCAGACTTCCTTCGCATTATCAGACATCACTACTGCTACAGTCTCAATCTGATCAGCGAGTGTCATTAAGTTATCCAACAGTAGTTTAGCATAAATAGAGCCGCTGGCTCCGGTAATGGCGACAATGATTTTCTTCTTATCCATAGCAGCGGCAAAGATAAAGTTAAAACGAATACGATGTATGGAATGTGTTTAGAGTCTCCAGGCTAAAAAAAAGCTGTAAAAAAAAAGGATCGGAAATAAATTTCCGACCCTACATCTACCTATGAAAAACATACCCTCGAAAGGGTAAGCTCAAATGTAATTAACTTTTTGATTAAATGAAAGTTTAAACGCACTTTTTTACAGTAAAATCTTGTTTAGGACGGATTAAACCTAGTTATTTTACAGTATAAAGATTTTTATCGCTCAGTATCTGCCAATTAGCTCCGACTTTCTTTTGCTTTAAGCGCAACGATATTGCCTTTCCTTTATATTGTGCTACATAAATTTTGACTGGATGGTACCCTGCTTTAAGTTTTACGGTAGTCGTTATCTCCTTATCCGATGAATATCCAAAATCTGCGTCCAGTAATTCCGCTTCATGTAAACGCATATAGGCTTTTCCATTAGTTTCAATTGAAAAACTGTATTCCCCGTCTTCCGGTGCTTTAAACCAGGCTTCATACAATACCATACCTGAACTTTCAGGGATTTCTTTGGAGTTCAATTCAGATGCTTTACCTTTTTGTGTTGCGGTTCTTCCTTTCTCAGTAACCACCCATGGGAAATCCCCGTTAAAGAATTTCCAGCTGATGCCACGGCTGAGTTTTCCAAGGGGATTTACTGAAGGAATCAGCGCTGCATCATAAGGACGAGGTGCTTCCGCATCTACTTTTCTTCCTTGTAATACTTTGGCTTTCATCTTTTCCTGCAAATTTTGATAAGCAGGATCGCTGCCCAGATTGGTCGTCTCTTTAGGATCTTTGACCACATTATAGATTTCAAAATCATCGGTTGCGGATTTGATCCCATAACGTACACCTACCAGATCGCCGATCCGGATCATTTGCATCTGGTTGCGTTTTCTACCTCTTCTACTGGCTTCAAATTCTTTGAAATCGGGCGTATTCCCTCCTTCTGTATATTCTACATAAACCTGACCTTGCTCCTGTTTTCCTTTTCCGGTTAAAGCCGGCAACAAGGAAACACCGTCTAAACGTGCCGGTGCAGGGATATTTGCCGCAGCGGCAAAAGTAGCCATCCAGTCGGACAGCATACCGGGTAAGGCGATCGTTTTTCCCGCTTTGATTTTTGAAGGCCAGGAAACCAGTGTCGGCATTCTCAATCCACCTTCCCAAACATCTCTTTTGATCCCATCAAAAGGACCGTAGCTTCCAAAAAATTCCGGACTGTTGGCTACATAACCTTTCGGCAGGTAAGATTCTATTGAAGGGCCATTATCTGAAGTAAAAACCACCAGTGTGTTTTCTGCAAGATTCATGTCTTTTAAAAGCTGCATGATATCGCCTATGGCATCATCAATCCTTCGGTTAGCCGTTGCATATCTTTTATAAGTATCCGGCCATGGCTTTTCAGGAGTGTTCACATTGTGATCATCATCATAAGTTGCATTCGCATAATCAGGATGCACATAGCTGTCGATTTGGCCTGAGGCGGTATTGATCATAGCACCGGTTTTCCCGGTCCACTGTAAACCGCCTTTTAGACCGCCGCCAGCCGGGTAAGCCTGCGTTGGCAATTCTAATACCGCATGTGGAGCATCATAAGCAAGGAACATAAAAAATGGCTGTTTTGCTTGTTTTCCCTGTTTCTGATCAACAATCCATTTCTTCGCATAAGCAGTCCATAAATCGGTGGTATAACTTTTACTTAATCCCGCAGCTACATTCGTATAGTTATCATACACTTCTTTTTTACCTCTGTAAAGGCCTTCGAAAGGATAATGCTCATGTCCGTCAGCATGTCTCATGTAACCATAAAACTGGTCGAACCCGCGCTTTGATGGATGCGCAGGCCAGTTGGGTTCGTCTTTAGTTTCGCCCTGTAAGCCCCATTTACCAATGGCCGCAGTGGCATAACCTGCGGTTTTCAGCATATTGGCGATGGTATGGTTGTCTTCAATCTGCTTGTCGAACTGGTTATCCCTGACACTGGCATTTCCCTGGTTCATACCCGTCATAAAAGATGCTCTGGAAGGTGCACAAACGGGGGCATTGCTATATTGGTTCGTGAATTTTGCACCGGAGGCCGCCATCTGATCCAGATAAGGTGTCATTTGATACGGTAAAGCTCCTTTTTGTTTTCTTTGGTTCTGAAAGAAAACACCAAGATCTCCATAACCTAAATCATCTGTTAAGATGAAAATAATGTTTGGCGCATCCGCTTTTTTAGAAATTGCCGGTCTTTGTTTCTTTTGATGTTTTTGATTTTGTTGAGCATTCAGGCTCATTGGAATAGCTGCAATAGGAAGCATAAAGACCATCAGGGTGGTTCTCCAGGTTCTTTTCATCATGTTGGTTAAGGTTGCGTGTATGTGTTGGAACCAAAGTTATCAGTTTTTATGAAATACCCTTTATCCTAAGCTGATAATCCTGAATTGGTTAAGCGAGACTGATTTTATGAGCCTTACCATTCAGCAATATTGGCTGTTAATTGTGTATTAATGAAATTACAGGGTATTTAGAAAAGATTTTTATAAATTTAGCCAGACCTAACCAAATTTTATGAAGCCACAACTACTCAAAGTTTCAAACAACCTTGTGAATTCATTTAGTGCAAGGAGAGACAAAGTTCCTTACATCAACAACCGCTGGCATTACCATGCGGAAGTGGAATTAATCTATTTTAAAAAAGGAAATGGCACCCAGTTTATTGGCGATAACATCAAGCGTTTCAGATCCGGAGACGTTGTACTTATAGGTGCACACCTCCCCCATTACTGGAGATTCGACGACAGTTATTTCACGGAAGATGAACAGGAAAACGCTGATGTAGTGGTGGTTCATTTCTGCGAAAACTTCTGGGGAAATCATTTCCTGAACCTGCCGGAAAACAAAGCACTAAAACTGATTCTGGAGAAAGCACAAAGAGGAATTCAAATCTCAGACAAAGCAAATCAGGTTATCGGAGAAATCATAGAATCTATTTTACTATCTGAAGGATCGAAAAGAATTATTCTTTTGATGGAAGCATTGCTAGCTGTAGAGAACTGTACGGAGCATGAATTGCTTTCTTCAATCGGCTTCCGTCATGATTTTGAAGAGCTTGAAAATGACCGTATCAATGCGATTTATAATTACTCCCTGGCTAATTTCAAAAGAAAAATCCAGATGGAAGAAATGGCTGCAGTGGCCAATATCAGTCCAAATTCATTTTGCCGGTATTTTAAATCGAGAACAAGAAAAACGTACACCCAGTTTATCTCTGAAATCAGAGTGGGCCATGCTTGCAAATTGCTGATTGAGGACAGCATGAATGTCAAGCAGATCTGTTATGAAAGTGGCTTTCACAATTTTGCCAGCTTTCACAAACACTTTAAAATCATCACCGGAAAAAGCCCTTTAAACTACCAGAAATCTTATCTGCAAAAATAAACAGCGGCACGATCTAACCCTGCAATACATCAACACGTAAAGCACTAAAACCATTAAGCAATAAAACAACACACAAAACTAAGAAATCAACCAATTCTATGAACAAAAAGACCTTACTGTCAGCCTTGTTTCTTTGCCTGTCCATGACAGCCAGCAAAGCCCAGGAAAACAGCTCAAAAGAAAAGACCAATGCCACTGCCACAGCAAAAAAAATGGAGTGGTTTAAAGATGCCAAACTGGGGATATTTATCCATTGGGGTGTATATTCCGTAAAAGGTATCTCAGAATCCTGGGCATTTTTCAATAACTACATCAGTCATGATAACTATATGAAACAATTGGATGGCTTTAATGCCTCCAAATATAAACCGGAAGAATGGGTTAAGCTGATCAAAGAAAGTGGCGCCAAATATTCGGTGATTACCACGAAACACCATGACGGCGTTTCTTTATGGGACACTAAAGCACCCAATGCCACGACTACCCTTAAACATAGTGCGGCTAAAAAAGACCTGATTGCTCCTTTTGTAAAAGCATTAAAAGCATCGGGACTAAAAACCGGACTATATTTTTCTTTACCAGACTGGAGTTATGGCGATTATGATGGTTTCACAAGAGAACATAAAAGGTATCAATTGGAAACTGAACCTAAAAGATGGAATACTTTCCTTGGCTATTATCAGCAACAGCTTAATGAACTTTCAGCGAACTTTAAACCCGATTTAATTTGGTTTGATGGAGATTGGGAGCATAATAGCCAGGAATGGCAAGCGCAAAAGGTGCTTAGAAACCTGCGTAGTTACAACTCAGACATCATCATCAATTCCCGCCTGAATAACCATGGGGATTATGAAACTCCGGAACAGGGAATTCCTGTCGTGCAACCGCCAGGAGATTACTGGGAATTGTGTTATACCATTAATGATTCCTGGGGCTATCAGCCTTACGACAACAAGTATAAATCTCCAAATATGATCATCAGAACTTTGGTAGATTGTATCAGTATGGGTGGAAATCTGTTGTTAGATATTGGCCCTAAAGCCGATGGAACCATTCCTGAGCAACAAATTGCCGTATTAAAAGGTCTTGCCCGCTGGACCAGCAAACATGGTGAAGCCATTTATGGAACGCGCGCAGGTATTCCTACTAATCATTTCAATGGAAAAACCAGTCTTTCAAAAGACAAGAAAACACTGTATTTATATGCAGATTGGGCACCTTACGGAGGCGTATTTAACCTGAATGGCCTGCTTTCTGAGGTTAAATCTGCGAGAATTGTAGGTAGCAGTCAATTGCTAAGTACAAAAAAAGACGGAAACAACCTAAGCTTGCGCATCCCGGAAAACGCAGCAGATCAAGATGTCACAGTGATGGCGCTTGAATTCAATGAGCCAATTCGTTTAGCAGAAAAAAACACATCAACCGTATCACTAAGGCCTAAAAAAGAGCTTAGCGACAAACAACAGATTGCACAATATACCGCTGCTATCCATGACGGAAACAACCCATTCGGGAATACAAAACTTACGGTAGATGGATTGGGTCTGGAAGCAGAAAAGAAAACCTTATCTCCTGAAATTTACAACTGGGTCACTAAGAATTCAGAAAGTTTATACAAAACAACTAAAGGACTTCCCGAAGGTCATTACCAGGGAAAAAGTGCATTATCTGCCGATAAACAAACTTTATTCCTATTCGTAGAAGGTAAGCCAACAGGCCCTATTGCCTTAAAAGGAATTAAAAACAAGATCAGCAGAATCCGTATTGTAGGCGAAGGAACCATGATAGAACCAGAGATTTATAATAAATTGTACTGGAGTGCAGTTCCGGGAATTGTCTATATTCCTGTTCCTCAAGATCGCTTAGATAAAAGCTTAACCGTAATTGCCGTATTGCTGGATGGCCCTGTAGAGTTACACCGGGAAAGAGTAACTGCGATTGAAAGCAACATGTAAATAATCCCGCTGAAATATTAAACGCCGCTACATCAGAAATTCTGGTGCAGCGGCGTTTTTCTTTAAGTATATTTTCCTTAGATGTGTTTGGTTAAAAACTAACCGAATGATCTTCCGGATATAACTGTCCGGACCAGGCTTTTTTACCGGTCCAGTCTGCTGGCGGGCTGGTCCAAAACACATCATTTGCCGGCAATCCTAAAGGCAGAAAACCAACACTACACAGGTATAAACTTCCGGTGCTGATGTAAGTCTCCGCAGCTTCGGGCTGATGCCCGCAAAAGCCTAATTGTAACCATCCCGAAGGACTGAAGGTCCCTTTCATTCCGAATTGTCTTTTCATGACTGCGGTTAAAGCCGAACGGACTTGTGCCGGACTAATCATCGCCGGTAACTCGTGATTTAAAGCCAGCTGTCCCAGGGGCTGAAATGCGCCAACACGATACACTACTGACCTTCCGATAGCAGGATAAGCCCCTTCCGGAGAAATCAAACGCTCCTGACTCGCGCCGTAACGCTGCATTCTCCGCAGGATCAAATTATAGTCCTTTTCGCTGTACAACCCTTTTTCGAGCAATACTTTTACGATATCGACCAACATCGGATGAATCACAAATCCATTGTAATAATCAAAATGGAACTTCTCCCCATCCCCGTACCAGCCGTCTCCTTTATACCATTCTTTGTGCTTATCAATGGCATAAGTTACTTTTTCCTGTTGCCATTCTTCTCCGATTTTCAAGAAGAAAACCTCTACCATTGCGGCAAACAACAACCAGTTATTTTGTCCGGGTTTAATCCAGCGTAAATTACGAAAAGCGGTAATCACCTGTTGTTTTCCTGCGGCCGGTAATGGTTCCCAGAGTTGCAAAGGTGCGCGCAAAAAAGCATGTGCTAAAAAGGCAGCATCTACCAACAACTGAGATTCTCCTTTTTTCACAAAATCAGTATAATCCGGACTTGCCGGATCTACAATATTCAGGATACTTTTCCGGGCAAGATCTGCAAACTCCGCTCTTTTCAATCCTTCTTTTGATTGATCAGCAGGTAAAGAAAGCCAGCCGGATACACCAGCAAGTGTTCTGCCCAGGGCTTCCAGATAGGTTACTTCTGCCACTTTTTTCGCATATCCTTTTGGCGTTTCCAAAGGCATGTTTTTCTTCAACTCCCCTTTAGACGCGTTTCTCAATACCGGTTCCGCAATCTTAATCATTAAAGCCAGCCAGTATTCCCGATCCGACGAAGCAGTATCAGTAGTACCGCCTATTCCAGCATCCGAAAAAGCCTCCGGAATAGCCGCAATAGCCTTTCCCGGACTGATTAAACCAAATAACCCTGCTAATGGGGCAATCTTAAAAAAATTTCGTCTTCTCATTTAAATATCATTTGAATGTTTATGTTACCTGGTCCTTCTCCTTCTTCTCCACAAGCAAAAAAATTCCTCCTCCACATGTAAAAAACACTTAACCCCAGCGGTTAATTAACTTTTCCAGCTGGCCTCCTGTTCGCCCCTTTTCGGTTCGTCAGGTCATCGCCAAGATCCACTCTTGCTTCTTCCGCAAATCCTTCTATTTGCTTAACAATTTCAGGATAGTTTTCCTGAACATCGTATTGCTCTCCAGGATCATGGGAAAGATTATACAAAGCCTTTTTCACCTTTACGTCTGGCGCAGGTCCTGGATAGCCAGCTTTACCTGGTAAACTACCAGAATAAGCTCTGGAACTATGTGGAAACACCAGTTTCCAGTTTTTATAACGTACCGCTTTCAGGTTATTCACATCATAATAATAGTAGAACTTCTCTTGGGCCTTTAGCCGTTTTTCCGGTTAATAAAGCGGAGAAATCCATTCCATCGATTTTATGAACCGGTAGCTTGGCTTTGGTGAATGCCGCAATCGTGGGTAAAAGATCTGTATTTACCATCAATTGAGAGTTTACACTCCCGGCAGCAATTTTACCAGGCCACCTGATCAGGCAGGGAACACGCGTTCCGCCATCCCAGGCCGTTCCTTTTCCTTCGCGAAAACCTCCGGTAGAACCTGCATGGTCACCAAAATTCAGCCATGGGCCATTGTCGCTGGTAATGATCAGAATCGTGTTTTCCGACAGTTTATATCGATCCAAAGTTTTCATAATCTCTCCTACCGACCAGTCCAGTTCCATGATTACATCGCCAAACACCCCCAGTTCACTCTTTCCTTTGAAAGCTTTTGAAGCTGCTAAAGGCACATGTGGCATCGGGTGTGCCAGGTACAAAAAGAAGGGTTCCTTTTGATGATCCGTAATAAATTCGACTGCTTTCTTAGTGAAGGTGCCGGTCAGTTTCCCCTGATCTTCCAGGTTATCATTATAGGCGACCACTTTTTCCCCACTTATGATGGGCAATCTCGGATATTTACCTCTGTAAGTGGAAGAATCCAGGGGTTTCCCATCGTAACCAACCGGCCACATATCATGGGAATAAGGGATGCCATAAAAACTATCAAAGCCGAAATAAGTGGGCAGGAATGGCGCTTTAGAGCCCAAATGCCATTTTCCAAGCATTGCAGTTTTGTATCCTTCTTTTTTCAACAAAGAAGCAATGGTTTCTTCAGAATTACTTAAGGCTGTTTTTGCTTCCGGATTTAAAGCATGAGCCAGGCTGAGCCTGTTTGGGTAACATCCGGTGAGGAGTGCTGCCCGGGAAGGGCTACATACGGCTTGTGCCGTATTGAAATGTGTGAGGCGCATCCCTTCGGTTGCCGCCCTGTTAAAATTTGGGGCTGGTATACCGGTCATCCCATAAGGTTCCGTATCTCCATAACCCATATCGTCCATATTGATGATGATCACATTTGGACGTTCATTTTTCTTTTGTTGGGCATCCGTATTCAACGAGATGCCCAATAAAAACAGCAAGGATAGGCTTGTCTTTCTCATCCTACCTCCCCATCCATCCACCGTCAACAGTCATGACTGTACCATGCATATAGTTTGAGGCTTCGGAAGCTAAAAATACCGTCGGACCTTTAAAATCTGCTGCTTCACCCCATCTTCCCGCAGGAATACGTTCCATGATCGAGCGACTTCTATTTTCATCTGCTCTTAAAGCAGTGGTATTATCTGTAGAAATATAACCAGGTGCAATGGCATTCACATTGACCCCTTTACTAGCCCATTCGTTGGCAAAAGCTTTCGTCAATTGTCCAACAGCGCCTTTACTTGCCGCATAACCCGGAACAGTAATTCCGCCCTGGAAAGTCAAAAGAGAAGCGGTAAAGATCACTTTTCCAGATCCTCTCAATATCATCTCTTTTCCGATTTCACGAGTCAGGATAAATGGCGCAGTTTGGTTCACCGCAATCACTTCATCCCAATATTCATCCGGATGTTCAGCGATTGGTTTTCTCAGAATCGTACCTGCATTGTTTACCAGAATATCAATTACCGGATGATCGGCTTTCACCTTCTCAATAAATGCTTTTAAAGAAGCACGGTCATTAAAATCACATTGGTAAGCAGAGAAATTACGCCCTAAAGCTTTCACAGATTGTTCTACCGCAGAGTTTTCAATTTCCAGACTGGCGGAAACGCCAATAATATCAGCTCCGGCTTCTGCTAATGCTTCAGCCATTGCTTTTCCAATCCCACGTTTACAACCTGTAACCAGGGCAGTTTTACCTTTTAAATTAAATAAATTCAGTACCGACATTTGATGATGTTTTTATAAAATAAGACTTATTGAACGCTCACCTTTAAAGGCTGTTCTAATGTTTGTTTAAAATTGTTCAGGTAGCTAAACCAGGCTTCAGCGGTTGTAATTTCGCCTGCTTTATCCCATGCAGCGCCATTATAATACACAACAGGTACGCCACTTTGTGCTTTCGTTTCAGCCAGTAACTGCTCTTTCGTTACCTTCATCTGAAGTTTAGGATCTGATAAGATCACCCCAATCCCCATCGTGCCATCAGCACCATGTTGAGGCTCCCAATAACCCATTACACCTTGTTGCTCATTCAGCAATAACGTTCCTGGTTCAGCTCTTTTGATAATACCGACTACCACTGGCAAATCGCCGGCACCCGGATATTCATAGTTTGCTTCTACTTTATTCAAATGAGAACCTGCATCCAGTGAAATCGTTTTCGCTACTTTCACTAATTTTCCAGCTACATCCCAGTTTTCATAAGTCAATTGAAAAGTAAAGCGCAAGGCCCCCTGATCAAGAATCTTCCAGGTTCTGTAGTTTAAAGGGTAATAGATCTTATCACCAGCAATCGGAGCAATATCACCGCCACCTAATGTGAGGCCTACATGGTAATAATCATTCCCATCGCCCAAATCTTCATGGTATTTACCTCTCTTATACCTTTCATTTAACACCATTCTGCTCACTCTTTTTCCCCAGACATCAATGCCATAAGCATTTTCTTTAGGTGTATTTTCCAGTGCTTTTCCGTACATACGGAAAGCCACCTTATCATTTTCCCAGGCGAAATCATCTTTACGCTCAGGAATGTATCTACCGAAAGTCTTTTGAACTGGTTTTAGTGCCTTTCCCGGAACGATACTTAGTTTAATGGTACCGTTGGCTGGCACATCTACCTGCACCAACAAGTTTTGAGGACTGGTTAGGCCTTTATATTCCAGTTGAAAAGGCACTTCTTTTTGTGCTCCATTCAAGACCTTAAAGTTTGCAGTATCTATTGCCGGATATTTAGCCAGCACATTTTGCCATGGTATGGAAGTTACCACAGCAGTTCTTTTCAATTTTGAAGTATTCTGAATGCTGATCACAGCCTTCGCATTTTTTATTTGTGCGGTAAGGGCGACCGGCAGACTTGCACATACCCATAAAACCAGGAGAATCTTTTTCATTAGTTCATACAGTTTAAAAGCTCAGGTTAAAATAAGCTCAGGTTGTGGCTTTTCCCTACAACCTGGGCTTATTGGTTTATCATTTTTATCTCAATTCTGTGATCGCGCAGTGGTCCATATCGCCATAATCAAGGTTTTCACCCGCCATTCCCCAGATGAAAGTATAATTGCTGGTTCCTGCTCCAGAATGTACCGACCAGTTTGGTGAAATGATGGCCTGCTCATTTTGCATCCAGACATGTCTGGTTTCCTGAGGTTGGCCCATAAAATGACATACACTTTGTCCTTCCGGTACTTCAAAATAGAAGTAAACTTCCATCCTGCGATCGTGAGTATGTGCCGGCATGGTATTCCAGACACTGCCACTTTTCAATTCTGTCATGCCCATTTGCAATTGACAAGTCGGCAATACACTGTTCACGATCAGCTTATTGATCACCCTATGGTTGGCTGTTGCTGCTGAACCTAATTCCACCACTTCCGCTTCCGCTTTAGAAACTTTTCTGGAAGGATAAGTATGGTGTGCAGGTGCCGAATTGATGTAAAATTTAGCTGGTGTATTTGCATCAGCAGAAGAGAAACTCACTTCTTTTGTGCCTTTACCAAGGTATAAAGCTTCTTTATATTCCAATTCGTAGCTTACGCCATCGGCAACCACAGTACCCGTAGCACCTACATTGATGATGCCCAATTCTCTTCTTTCCAGAAAGTATTTGGCTTTCAGGTTTTCAGGGTTGGATAAAAGAACGGTTTCATTTACAGGCATTACGCCACCGGCGATGTACCTGTCGAAATGGGATAATGTCAAATGAATAGCGTCTGCTTCAAAAAGCTTTTCCATCAGGAAATTATCGCGCAATCCTTGTGTATCTAATTGTTTTCCTTCATTTGGGCTCAATGCGAACCTGCTGTCAAAATATGTTTTCATCTATATAATTTTAATAATTGAATGTTCTTGATAAGAATTCCCTGGCTTTTATAAATACCAGTTTTTATAGCGATGTAAGGCTTCTAAAAAGTAATAATCGGCATAGGTTAAAGGCACATCGATTTCCGATTTATGCGGAATAGAGCCAACACTATGCATCAAAAGAAAACCACCATTCTCCCCTAATTTCGCGCGGTATGCCGTTGAGGAAAGAGAACGGATCATCTTTTCTGCTGCATCTACATAGGTTTTACGTTCTTTTTTGCCAACATACTGTCCAAGTTCTAATAATGCGGAAGCATTTACAGCGGCCGCAGAAGCATCACGGTAGGTATCAGGAATACCCGGCGCATTAAAATCCCAGTACGGAACCAGGTCTGCCGGCATATTCGGGTGATTTAAAGTAAACTTTGCGATATTTCTAGCCTGCTCCAGGTAGCGTTTATCTTTGGTAAAGCGGTACATCATGGTATAGCCATACAATCCCCAGCTTTGACCTCTGCTCCAGGCCGACTCATCTGCGGCGCCTTGTGCAGTTTGTTTTTTCACAACTTCACCAGTTTTCATGTCATAATCTACCACATGGTAAGAGCTGAAATCCGGACGGAAATGGTTCTTTAAAGTTGTATTGGCATGAGTAACCGCCACTTCTTTATACTTTTTGTCTCCGCCATGGTCTGATACCCAGCTCAACAATTCCAGGTTCATCATGTTGTCAATAATCACTGGTCCGCCCCATCTCTTACTGGAATTCCAGGATTGAATTACTTTTGCCGCAGGGCGATACCTGGTCGTTAATGAAGCCGCAGCTGTATCTATCGTAGTTTTGTAAGCAGGATTTTTAGTGATGCGGTAAGCATTACCAAAGCTGCAATACATCATAAAACCAAGGTCATGGTTACCAGTATAATGTTTTTCTTTTTCCAGAATACCCAGTCTGGCGGTTGCTTCTGTCAGGATTTCCGGATCTTTTGTGTATTCATAGATATAAAACAAAGTGCCCGGATAAAATCCACTACACCACCATTTAGTATCACTGGTTTGCACTTTATTCTTAGCCGCATTATACGTTTGAGGCATTACATCTGCCGGAACGTTTTTGCTCAGGACTTTGTATTGCTGTTCAGCAAATTTAAACTGATCATCGATTAACTGGCTCATCCCCTCTTTTACGGCCGGGGCATCCTGGGCTTTGAGAACGGCAACGTTCATCATTAAAAAACTTAAAAAAACTACAAGCTTCTGCATCATCTAATATTTAGTTAAAAATTTATAATTACTCTATTTAAGAAGACATCCGTCTGATCAGATCCACCGGAATTACATAAGGTTTTTGCCCGACTTCCCGTTCCCCGCTTTTCAATTGCTCGATCAATACGGCTACAATTTTTTGCCCAACCTTAGCTGGATACTGTTCTATAGTAGATAAAGCCGGAGTAATAATCGAGGTTCTCGGATCATTTGAATACCCGATAATCTTCAAATCACGGGGCACCTGAATCCCATTCTCTTTGGCAAATTCCAGTGCGGCAATGGCCGTCACATCATTCGCAGAAAACAACGCATCGGGAACCACAGCACCTGAAAACATCTTCGCCATCGCATCTTTTGCATTTTCATGCGTCAGTTCCTGATGAAAAACCCAGTCGGCATTTACCGGCAGCTGATGTTGTTCCATGGCCTTTCTAAATCCTGCGGTACGATCCTGATATAGGTTAGAGCTCAACTTTCCAGAGATATGGGCAATCTTTTGACTACCCGTTTCAATCAAATGACAAGTGGCCAGATATCCGCCACGAAAATCATCTCCTTTAATGAAGGTTGCCGGATAAGTATCCAATGGAACACGGTCATAGAAAATCACGGGAATTCCACTACTCACCAGTTTATCAAAATGACTAAAATCCGTGGTTTGCAAGGTACAGGCCACAATTAAAGCATCCACTCTGGAAGCATAAAGAATATCGGCAAGTTCTTCCTCCATACTCAGCACATCATTTGACTGGCAAATGATCAGGTTATACCCATGTTTATGTAGGGCATTTTGAATGGTGGTGATCACTTCTGCATGAAAAAACATAGAAATACGGGGAACGATGAGTCCAACCGTATGGGTTTTATTGCTCCTTAATCCGGAGGCCATCTGGTTCCTTCGGTAGCCCAATTGCGCCGCCATTTTCAATACATCGCTTTTTGTTTTCTCCTTTACATGAGGATGATTGTTCAGCGCCCTTGAAATCGTTGCCGGAGAAAGCTTCAAAGCCTCTGCGATATCAAGAATCGTGTTTTGTTGCGGTTTTTTATCCTTATTCATCTATAAAACTGGATTTTCAGTAAATTAAGAAGAGGCAAGCTAGTCATTTCTTCTATAAAATGAAAACGTTTTCATAAAATTACAGCATGCACATCTCCTCCGTTATTTTGGCAATATATTAAGCAGAATTGCCGCGAAGCCCTGAAATTACTTCAAAAGTGATAACTTCCGGCTTTCTTAGGAATTCTGATGTGGTACCCGGTATCACGAAACCTTAAACTATTCTTTATGACCGTTGGCCTTTTCATCCCTTGCTACATTGACCAGTTCTACCCAAATGCAGCAATTGCCACCTTAAAGCTGCTTCAAAAACTAGGTGTTAAAGTAAGTTATCCGCTACAGCAAACCTGTTGTGGGCAACCCATGGCGAATTCAGGTTTTGAACACCTGACCGGCGGTTGCAATGAACTTTTCATTGATAATTTTGCGGAGTTCGATTATATCGTATCCCCTTCCGGAAGTTGTGTGTTACACATCAAAGACCATTTGCATAGTGATGGACAGCCGGAAAAAGCAGTTTCAGTCCGTAAAAAGGTCTATGAACTGACAGAATTCCTGACGGATATTTTAAAGGTAGAAAAGTTAACAGCCCGATTCCCGCATAAAGTAGGCGTACATCAAAGTTGCCACGGCCAGCGGGGATTGATGACTTCTCAAATGACAGAATTGGTTGCTGCACCATTTTCAAAACCTTTACACCTGTTAAACATGGTGAAAGACCTGGAACTGGTCCCATTGAGCAGGCCGGACGAATGTTGTGGATTTGGCGGAACCTTTTGCGTGGCAGAAGAGGCTGTATCTGTAAAAATGGGTAAAGACCGTGTTGCAGACCACCTCAACAATGGTGCGCAATTCATTACCGCAGGAGACATGTCTTGTTTAATGCATATGGAAGGGATTTTAAAACGTCAGAATAGCCAGGTAAAAGTGCTGCACATTGCAGAGATTCTAAACGCAGAAGAGGTTTAACCTAAAAGATTTAAACGCAGAAATTTAAGAAAATGAGTACAGGAATAAAGGACCACGCAGCATTATCTGACATTTTCAATCAGGACGAAGCCCGGGTTGACTGGCATGATGAAACCCTATGGTTTGTACGTGCAAAGCGTGATAAAGCCGCAAATACATTGGAAGAATGGGAAGCGCTCCGCGAAAATGCCTCTCAGATTAAAGACAATGTATTGTCCAATCTCCACGATTATCTGTCGGAGTTTGAAAGCAATGCGCAAAAGAATGGCGTTACCGTACATTGGGCTGCCGATGCCGCAGAACACAACAGGATCGTCCATTCCATCTTACAAGCAAAAGAAATCACCAGAATGGTAAAAAGTAAGTCTATGCTGACTGAAGAATGCCATCTGAACGAATATTTACACCAAAACGGAATTGAAGTCATCGATACTGACCTTGGCGAGCGCATCGTCCAGCTGGCTGAAGAACCGCCAAGTCATATTGTATTGCCTTGTATCCATAAGAAAAAAGAAGAAATCGGGGAGTTGTTCCATGAACATCTGGGTACTCCAAAAGGCGCTTCAGATCCGCAATTACTGACTGCAGCGGCCAGGGTACACCTTCGTGAGAAATTCCTGACCAGAAGAGCAGCGATTACCGGCGTCAATTTCGCCATTGCGGAAACCGGCGAATTTGTAGTCTGTACCAATGAAGGTAATGCCGATATGGGCGCACACCTTTCAGAGGTTCATATTGCCTGTATGGGCATTGAAAAGATCATTCCAAAACGCGCAAACCTGGGTGTATTTTTAAGGCTTTTAGCCCGAAGTGCCACCGGACAACCGATTACCACCTATTCCAGCCATTTTCGTACCCCCAGACCAGGACAGGAAATGCACCTGATTCTGGTAGATAACGGCCGGACGCAACAGCTGGGAAGAGCAGATTTCCGAAACTCTCTAAAATGTATCCGTTGCGGAGCCTGTATGAACACCTGTCCGGTTTATCGCCGAAGCGGTGGACACAGTTACCACACCGCCATTGCCGGCCCTATTGGAGCAATTTTAGCGCCCAATCTGGACATGAAGCAATATGCAGATCTACCTTTCGCCTCCACTCTATGTGGCTCCTGCACCAATGTATGTCCGGTGAAAATCAACATCCATGAGCAGCTTTACAAATGGCGACAAGTCATTGTAAAAGAAGGCTATGCAGATCCTAAAAAAGCGATTGCCATGAAAACCATGGAACTCACCCTGTCTAACCCTTCCTTATATAGAACTGCCGGAAAAGCAGGTCGCTGGGTGATGAAAAACGCGCCTTTTTTAGTCAACAACAAGTTAAATGCCTGGTATAAACAACGCGATATGCCGGCGCCACCCCAACAGTCATTCCGTGAATGGTATAAAAAGAACAACAATGAGTAGCAGAGCCCAGATCCTTGCACGTGTTAAAGAAAACCAACCGGCTTTAACCGTTTTACCCGCAGATTTAACCGCCCTGGTTCAGTATCCTGATCCTGTGGAAATGTTCGGCAAAGTACTCGAAGGAATTGGCGGGATGATGCATCCGGTGAAAGACTATGAAGAAATGATCGGATTGATCAACACACAATTTTCCAGTCTACCAAGAATCATTTCTACGATTCCTGAATTGAAAGCAATCTCTGAAAAAGGTTGGGAAGAGCAGAACCCGCACAGCTATGAAAACGTAGATGTAGCGATTATAAAGGCCCATTTTGGCGTCGCAGAAAATGCAGCACTCTGGGTAACTGAGTCCTTAATGGGACAACGGGTGATCCCTTTCATTTGTCAGCAGTTGGTTGTAGTGGTTCATAAAAAAGATATTTTATCCAATATGCAGGAAGCTTATCAGCAAATTGCAGATTCCGTTTATGGTTTTGGCGCTTTTATCGCCGGTCCTTCAAAGACCGCTGATATAGAGCAATCCTTGGTACTCGGTGCCCATGGTCCAAAAAACATGACGGTTTTTGTACTTGCCTAACCTATTCCTTTTGGATTTTTGAGGGAGCATCAACTGGCAATGTGAAAAAGAACCTACTTCCTTTGCCAGGCTCACTTTCAAGACCGATTTTCCCATGATGGCGTTCCACGATATCGGCACATAGGTATAATCCGATGCCAAAACCCGAGGCATTTTTGACCTGTAAATCGTCAATTCTATAGTATCTGTCAAATATTTTACTAAGGTGATTGTTATCGATACCAATGCCATGATCCGTTACAGAGACCAATACTTCTCCATTTTCCAGCTTCGCAGAAACCAATATTTTTCCTCCCTGAGGGGAGTACTTAATGGCATTACTCACCAGATTATCAATCACCTGCGTAATCTTATGTTTATCAGCAAAAACCAGGGGTAATTCTCCTGCATCAAACAGAATTGGATGGTTCTTTTCCTGAAATACGTAATCGTTTATCACCTCTTTAATCAATTCATTTACATCGATCAGTTCTTTTCTAAGTTCCGTCTTATTCGTTTCAATTTTCGACAAGTCGAGGAAGCTATAGACCAGCTTAGTCATTTTATTAATCTGCCCTTCAATCCTGGCGCCTACATTCTTAATGAAACCCGGATCTGTAGCTGCTTTACTGGATTTCAATAGTTGAGCATATGCTTTTAAAGAAGTTAACGGTGTCTTTAGCTCATGACTGGCGATGGCAATAAAATCGTTTTTCTGCAATTCCTCCTGTTTACTTTCCGTGATGTCCATTACTGTTCCCAGCATCCGGACTGGCGTGCCGTTATGGTTAAAAATCACCTTTCCGGTAACGCTAACCCAGTAAACCACCCCATCAGGTCTGTTTATTCTGGCCTGATAATTATATTTTCCGGAGATCAGTGCGGTTTGAAAAGCCTGTTCTACAACAGAGGTATCTTCCAAATGAATAACCGCACGAAGTTCGCTATGACTCAAATCGGCCTTACCTGGAAAGCCGAATAAATCTGCCAGGCCAGGAGAATAAATGAGCTCCATCGTTTGCAGATCCAGGTCCCAACTGGCAATACCTGTTGCTTCGGAAGCCAGACGAAGCCGCTCTTCGGTATTTTCAATCTTTTTCCTTGCAAAGACTCTTCCCGTCACATTATTGACTACAGAAAGCAATCCGGTAACCTCCTGACCTTTGCCAAATACAGGCTCCAGATTCAGGTCGAAATAGAAAGTTTCCAGTACCCCATCACGTTCGTATTTAACCGGAGATTCCCTTCCCTGATAGGCCTGTCCAGTGGAAATGACCTGCTCAAAAATCTCGCGATAGCCAAAATCAAGCATAGAAGGCAGTAAATCAAAGATAGATTGCCCCAATACTTCTAAAGGTCCGCCTTTCCCCCACATCTTACATATGGCTTCATTGGCATATTCAATAATAAAATTGTCCTTGGAGTAAAGTGCCATTCCAATCGGCGCTTTCAGAAACATTTTATGTAAACGCTGCGTTTGTTCCAGCATGTTTTCCTCAGAGGTCGTCGCCATTTCTTTCAACATCACCTGTGCCGTCACATTAGTGGTGGTGTTGATGATATAAGCAACCTTACCATTATCATCCAGCACTGGCTGATAAGAATTTGACCAGTATAAAGGCTCCATCTTACCAGTTTCACTGGAATAGATGTCATATATATAAATCGGAAGCTCTACTTTTTTCTTTGTCCGGATCACGTCTTCCAATGCACGAAGCGCCAGTTCTCTACCATAATCATCTTTTTTACCAGGAAGGACATCCAACAGGCTTTCTCCCAATAGCTCTTCCCTTGATTTTAAGGAAATGTCCACAAATTGATCGCTTACCGCTAAAATGGTAAAATCCGGGGAGTTCGCTTTGAAAACCACCGACTGCGGGGATACTTTGAAAAAATTCTGAAAATCCCCACGGGTGTAGAAACAATCGCTGGAATCTGTAGCAAGCGCATTGTTCATATTTACCAAAATTTAGTCAGGATTATTATCATTAAACGTAGAAATATGCTTTTAAATTATGGTGATAACGTAAAACGTTGATATTAAGTTTTAAAAATTCTACGCAAATACAGAGTAAAAACACTTAACCTGGTTAACAATATGATAACCTTAAACTTAAAGACAGCTTATATCCGGAGCATACTTTTGAGGCAATCCAGAACCGACAAACCATAGATATGAATAAAAATCTACTATTTAGTTTCTTATTAATTGCCTTTATAGGCTGTAAAAAAGCTGAAACACCAATTATTGAAATATCAGAGGTTGAACTCAATGAAGATGCCGGGACCTTTGCCGAGATCGGCAGCTATGCTGTTGGAGGAGCCGGAGCCGCAGAAATCACTGCTTTTGACCCTTTGAGCAACCGCTTATTTGTAGTGAATAATACGGAAGGAAACAACAGAATTGAGGTAATCGACTTTAAAAATCCTGCCGCCATGAAAAGCATTGGCAACATTCCCCTTGCCAATTATGGGGGCTTTGTGAATAGCCTCAGTGTACATGATGGCAAACTTGCCGCAGCCATAGAATCAACAGATAAACAGGCAAATGGTAAGGTTGTAGTTTTCAAAACGAGCGACTATAGCGAGATTAAAGTCGTTACTGTAGGTGCTTTACCGGATATGGTGACGTTTTCGCCCGATGGCAAATACATCTTATCCGCAAATGAAGGAGAACCTAATGACGCCTATACCGTTGATCCTATAGGTACAGTTTCCATCATTTCGGTGGCCAATAACTACGCGGTAAGCACCCTCGATTTCGCTGCTTTTGCCAGTCAGAAAGCAGCATTAATGACTAAAGGATTCCGTGTTTTTGGTCCGGGAAAAGATTTCCTGAAAGACATTGAGCCGGAATACATTACCATTTCTGAGGATTCAAAAACAGCCTGGGTTACCCTACAAGAAAACAATGCGATCGCAAAAATCAATATTGACAGCAAAACAGTGACCGATATTTTCCCTTTAGGTTTTAAAGATTATAACCTGGATGGCAACGAAATTGACCCCAGCGACAAAGACAATGTCATGCTTTTAGGGAAGTGGAAACTGAAAGGTATGTACCTTCCTGATGCCATTGCCGTACTGGAATCTGCTGGAACGCCTTATTTATTTACCGCCAATGAAGGCGATGCCAGAGAATACACCGGCTTTTCTGAGCTGCAAAGAATCAAAGACAAATCCATCATTTTAGATCCTACAGCCTTCCCTACCGCCAGCTTACTGAAAAAAGATGAGCAGTTAGGCCGGTTAAATATAACCACTACGCTAGGTGATACTGACGGAGATGGCGATTATGATGAATTGTATTCTTTTGGCGCGCGCTCTTTCAGCGTTTGGAATGGCAATAGCGGCGCACAGGTGTACGACAGTAAAAATGAACTGGATGCAAAAAATATTAATGCAGGGTTTTATGACGACAACAGAAGTGACGATAAAGGTGTAGAACCGGAAGGCATTACGATTGGCAGTGTTGGCGCTAAAAAATTAGCTTTCATCGGATTAGAAAGATCAGATGCCCTGGCAATTTATGACGTCAGCAATCCTTCAAAGCCTGTATTTCTTCAATTGCTAAAGACAGGAGATGCCCCGGAAGGTGTGCTTTTCATTACCGCAAAAAACAGTCCGACAAAAAGGAGTCTGTTACTGGTTAGCAGTGAGGGCGACGGGCAGATTAAAGTATATTCCCCTAAAACTATATAATTTTCTATTCTCGGCGGGGTAGCTGATCGTTCCCGGATCTCTATCCCGTTTTTTACAAGTCTACCTTTTTATTAGGTTCCCTCAATAAAAACCAATGGACCATCTCTTCTTTGATAAACTTCTGATAAAACCCAAGGTTGCTTAGTGTTTTTGTAGAACCCTCGTTCACATGCGCGCATTTGGCAGTAATCATCTTCACTTCAGGCTGTTTAAACGCCCATTTGATCAGCCCTCTGGCAGCTTCAGCAGCATAGCCTTTGCCTCTTTCTGACTCGATAATCGCATAGCCAAGATCTACAACTCCTTCCGCAGCGGGGCGACCTTTAAAACCGACATCCCCAACCAGCGATTTACTGGCTTTATCAATGATCATCCAGGACTCAAAACCCGATGGCGCTGCTACCAGATTCAGATTTTCAATAATCCTTGGTAAACATTCCATCAAATCCTCGTCTGGCCAACCTTTGCCCAACTTCAAACCTAAGGTCGATAAGGAAGTAAAATCCCCCGCCATGACATCCTTTGCAATCTGAACTGTAAAGGGCAGTAAATAAAGACGTTCCGTAGTTATCTTTTTTGATTTCATGATATGCTAAACTCAATAATAAGAATATTTTAGTCTTTAAACTATATTCCTGTCATTTATTTTTTAAAAACCGTAAAACTTTTAAAATCCTAAAGTATTGAGCAATTTTGCAATCATTCAGGAGCTCATTTACAGCACTGGACATTTATTTTATACCGATATGAAAATTTTTGCAGAAACAGATCGTATTATTTTAAGAGAACTTACCCTGGCAGATGCCCCCTTAATGTTCAAAATGGATTCTGATCCGGAAGTCCATAAGTACCTGGGCAATAAACCTCTTAAAAGCATCAGCGAGTCAGAAGACAATATTCGTTTCATCAGACAACAATATGAAGAAAATGGTATTGGCAGATGGGCGGTTGTTGACAAGCAAACAAACACTTTTGTAGGTTGGGGAGGTCTCAAATTCATCACTACCCCCATCAATAACCGCAACCACTTTTATGAAGTAGGTTACCGGTTTTTGCAAGAACATTGGGGCAAAGGTTATGCGACAGCATCCGCGAAAGCTTCCTTGAAATATGCGTTCGAAGAAATGGATCTGGAAACCGTTTATGCCATGGCACATGGAGAAAATGCAGGTTCCCGCCATGTTTTACAAAAATCAGGCTTAAAAATCACCGGTCATTTTGACCATGAAGGGATAAAATGCGACTGGTTTGAGATTAGTAAAGAAGATTGGTTAAGGAGATAAAAAGAAAATCCCGGCCATTTGATGGCCGGGATTTAAACAATGACATAAGAATAGCTCAATCTAACACCCTGTTCCAGTCCGGATGACGTTTCAAATAAGCGGCAACCAGCGGACATAGCGGAATCAACTTATATCCATTATCTTCTATATAAGACAAGGTTTTTTCGATCACCGCCGTAGCTGCACCTTTACCTTGTAGTTCTTCCGGCGACTCGGTATGAATCAACCAGATCTTCTTACCGCGTTCTTTATATTCGATGAACGCAGTATACTCCCCTACTTTAAGTTCAAAACGGTTTTCTTCCGGGTTCTTCACCAGGGGGATACTCACATATTCCTCATTCATAGCTTTATATATTTTAATTAATCAGCCAATACACCAAATTTACCCATATTAAAATCTACTATTGCCTGACTGATTTCTTCATCTGTATTCATTACAAACGGACCATAACTTACAATCGGCTCATTCAAAGGTTCACCGCTCATCAATAAGATCACCGCATCTTGATTTGCTTTCAAATGAATCTCTTCTCCTTCGTTGGCAAATAATACAAAATTATGTTCTCCTACAGCTTCTCCATTTACCTCTACACTACCATTCACCACCAATAAAGCAGTATTGTGCGTAGCAGAAACCGAAGTGCTTACTGTTCCACCTTCATTCAATTTAATATCAAACAGATTTACCGGACTATAAGTTTGTGCAGGACCTGCAATTCCGTTAAAATTACCGGCAATTACATTCACTACCCCTGCGCCATCCGGCAATTCCAGTTTCCCCATACCCGCAGCAGTTAACTCCTGATAATGAGGTGCTACTGATTTATCTTTTTTAGGCAGATTTACCCATAACTGTACCATTTCAAAGGGACCGCCTTTTTTAGAGAAAGCCTCTTCATGATACTCTTTATGTAAAATACCATTACCGGCCGTCATCCATTGCACATCACCAGAATTGATCACCCCATGACTACCGGTACTGTCATGATGCGCAACTGTACCTTTATAAGCAATAGTTACGGTTTCAAAACCTTTATGTGGATGGACACCCACCCCTCTAACATGATTTGAAGGACCAAAATCATACTCAGGATTAAAGTCCAGGAGTAAAAACGGGCTGATTCTTTCCTGAGGGATACCTGCTCCCGGGATATAATTAAATACCCTAAACCCATCACCAACCATGTGTGGTCTGCCAGAATTTGTCACGATTTTTTCAATTACCTTTTTCATTATATTTCTCCTTTTTTAGACAACAATCAATTGCTGGTTACCAAAAACCCATTGATTAATTAATTATTGTATACAAAGATACCTTAGCCAGTATACTTC
Organism: Pedobacter gandavensis; assembly: GCF_032677645.1. GTDB lineage: Bacteria > Bacteroidota > Bacteroidia > Sphingobacteriales > Sphingobacteriaceae > Pedobacter > Pedobacter gandavensis_A. The sequence goes on from NZ_JAVTSB010000015.1 coordinate 139,206, forward strand.
CACGTTGATGTAGGATAAGAAGTGTTTTTTTGAAAGATAAGAAATGTTATTTTCTGCCTCCAGCTACAGTATGAGGATAGGCATTCTTCATAATTGCCCTGATTACCTCATCCAACTCCTCAGAAGAAGACTTTAAATGTGTGATATAATCTTTTAAAACAGGATCAGAAGAATACGCTTCTAAAAGCGCTACAAGGCCCATTACACGAGATAAAGGGGCGCGGATTTCATGCGATTGTATCCAGGCAATTTCTCTCAACTGCCTGTTTTGTGATTCTATAGCTTTAAGATGGTTGATCCTTTCCGTAATATCCTGCATCGAACCAATCATACGTATGGGTTGCCCTGTAGTATCAAAAACAATAAAGGACCGGTCTAACACCGATTTATAAGTACCATCCGCGCAGCGAAACCGATATTCCAGTTTTAACCTGTTTTTTTTATTGGTTGCCAGCAATTCAAATTCGGCCAATACCAGCTTCACATCTTCCGGATGAATCCTTTCCAGCAACCAATGCTGACTGGTGTGGATATTAGCGTAGCCAAAAACCTCCTTAATTCCTTTATTCCAAAGGATACTTCCGGTGTCCATATTCCAGTCCCAGATCACATCACTCGTTGCTTTAGACACGATATTATACCTTCCAATACTCTCAGAAATTTTTCTTTTGTTCTCTAAATCTTCCGTAATATCTCTTGAATTCCAAACCATTCCCCGAACTGCGGGATCATCCATCATATTGGTCAGAATTGTTTCCATCCAACGGTAAGCCCCCTGCTTATTTTTAAACCGAAACGGAGGAATAGCCGCATGCTTTTTTATCTTGTGAAACTCGCGTTGCAGCTCTTCCCGATCCTCAGGATGAATGGAATCGAAGATTTTTTTACCTAATAACTCCTCCGGATCAATGCCCAGAATGGTCATAGCGGCCGGACTCAGATATTTATACATTCCTTCCGTATCCACAATGGCGATGAAGTCTGATCCATTTTGAACCATTGCTTTAAACCTTTGCTCACTACTAAACAAGGCATATTCTGCCATAATTTGCTTCGTACGGTCGATCACCAGTACCAGGCAAGCCGCAATATCTTCAAACCAAACCGCATTGCTTTCTACCGAAACATAAACCAAATCCCCGTTCTTTTTACAATGACGGGTGATCGACTGATTAATATCGCCTAAATGGAGTGTTTTAATCACTACTTCCTGCAATACCTCCCGATCTTCTAAAGGCCTGACATCCTTAATCGTCATCTTTAAAAACTGCGCACGGGTATAACCATAAAACTTTATCGCAGCTTCATTTACATCCAGAAAAACGAGTGTCTTTTGATTGTATACCCATTGGGGAATGGGACTCAAATTGAATAAATCGATGTAACGTTGTTTTTCCTTTTCCAGTTGTTCGGTGGCCTGTTTATGTGCGGTAATGTCTTTAAAATAAACAGACAGTCCTTCCCCGGATGGAAAAGCTGCAACTTCCACCCATACTTTCTTAGGTTCAAAATATTCCTGGAAACGTACTGATGTATTTTCTGCGATAGCGCGATGGTACTCGGTGTAAAATTTTAGCGGGATGGCCTCAGCATAAACTTCCCAAAGGTTTTTACCGATGATATCTTTTCTTGGCATCATCAACATCTGTTCCGCCTGCTTGTTCCAGTAAGTAACGGTCCAATGGCTGTCCACTTCAAAAAAAGCATCCGTAAAGCTTTCCAATATATTGGAAATTCTTTTCTGATAAGCCTTCAATTGCTTCTCATAGGTGATATCTGAAGGGGGAGCCTTAATGTTTTTCATTTTATCTTTATCACTTATTCAAATACCTACTTCCAGGGGTTGATTTCCTTTCTTAAAAAAGAAAACATAACAGTAGCGTAAAAACACTAAGAAATTAAAATCTATCAGAAATTATTGCTTTAGGCTATAAAATTAATTACCTGTGCAAACAACAGAAAATTTGTTCATAATTTTGTAGTATAACGAATGTAGTCCGCAATTGTTTTTAAGCATTCTATAAAATAAAAGGGTAGGAATCAAATACGGCATGGGATGAGCCGTGCCGTATTTGATTCAGGATACTTATTTTTTAGAGTTATCTGTGTTTTTGGAGTCCACCTTAGACCTGCTCTGCGGTTTTCTAACCGGCATTACCGGAGTATAAATCTCCAGGCGGAGCTCGTTAAGCAGCTTTTTCAAGCCTTTCATTAAGCCGATCAGCAAAACAACCTGATGATCATCATGATTGAGCAATCTATAGGCATCATCATTAGTCAGCTTGAACTGTCTTTTTAACAGCAAAGGGATTTTATTGCTCTGCGCGGTTAACGCACAGGAATATAAAAACATGCTATGGATAAATTCCGCAAGGGAACGTTCGTAGCTTAATTTAAGTTTTTTGTAGCTTTTACTGCGTTTAAAAAACACTTGAAAGGGCTTAAAACGCAGTCCTTCGATTTCATAAGTAGCCATTCTTAGCTCTTCATCCTCTCCATAACTGAAGCCAAACCAGCTATCCAGTTCTGCCCTTGCCTGGCCAATAATCGTAAAAGCTTTTAAACAATTTTGAACACATGGGTCCGTTACATCTTCAAAAAAGACACCATCTTCAATTGGAGATTCCCAGGGGTTATTAAATTCGCTGTAATATTCCCTGAATTCCTTTTTAAAGGTGAGGTAATATACAAATTCATAAAAATCTGAATGAACAGAGGACATCAATATACTTAAGCCTCTGATACAATTGTCTAAATCGAACGGATCATTTGTAGAGTTTTTCATAACAATTTATGACTAATAGCTAAAAGTTATAAGGATAAATATACAATTATATTTAATTTCCTATTTATCTTCTTCATTTTTTAAGCGGAGTCTGATGACAGGAATTCCGTCTGCCATAGACACCTGATTTTTATTGAGTTTGACTTTCAAGGTATCATCCGCTACTCCTGTAAAATCAACAGGCTGTCCCGTTTCCAGAATACTACAACTGAGCACATCTGAAGGACTAAATGGCAAGATTAATTCTCCGGCAGTTAAGGGTTTAACGATGCTGACAAATACTTCGCGTTCGCCATTTTTCTTGTTAGATTCTGTAAATACGACTCCTGCAGGTGCAGAAATACCTTTCAAAGGTTTAGTGTCATATACTGAGGCACCATTGGCAACCAGCCAGCCTCCCATTTCTCTAAGGCGGTGAATTGCGGCTACCGGCAAACTTCCATCAGGCTTAGGTCCTACATTTAACAAATAATTGCCACCCTTAGCCGTGTTGCTGACCAGATATCCCAGCATTTCTGTAGCCGGTTTCCAGCTATAATCGGTGGCATGCCAGCCCCAGGAATGAACCATAGTAGCAGGGGTTTGCCATGGACGTTCCAAAATCTTTTCCGGATACTGGTTATCATGCATTTCTAAAAAGTCGATGTCATCGCCAGGCCCCTGATAACGAATACGGCCGTTTATTAAACATTTAGGACTGTATTTCCTAACTAAGGCAATCAACTCATCTCTTCTGTGTTCCGTAATTTTATTGGGCTCATCCCAGGTATCAAACCATAATAAATCAGGATCATATCGCTGAATCAACTCCTGTACCTGTGGCAATGATTTTTCTTTCCAATACTTTTCAAACTGAGCATCAGTTCTTTTCACCTTACTCCATTCCGGCCAGTCTCCACCCGGATGCTCCCAGTCCTGCCAGTGAGAATAGTAAAACCCAAATTTCAATCCGTACTTTTTACAGGCTTTCGCCAGCTCTCCAAGGATATCTCTCCCTTTCAGTGGACTGTTAGCAATATCAAAAGTAGAGACCTTGCTATCCCATAATGCAAAACCATCATGATGTTTAGCGGTGATCACAAAATATTTCATACCCGCGTTTTTAGCCTCCAGAATCCACTGATTTGCATCGAAATGGATGGGGTTAAACTGAGTAGCCAGTCCCTGATATTCCTTTGAAGGAATCTCTAATCTTTGCTGAATCCATTCCGCATACCAGCTATTTCCGTATTTAAAGGTGGTATCCGGAAGGCGATGTCCTTTATACTCCCCAGCTAAAATACTGTACAGCCCCCAATGGACGAACATCCCGAACTTGGCTTGTTTGAACCAATCTGCACGGTTAGCCGGGTCACCAAGATTCTTTTGGGAATGGGGTTTAGTTAGGGAATTGGTTTGCGCGAAACTTCCGGATAGGAAAATCATGACGACGAATGTCGTCAACAGTAATTTTTTCATCATTTTGTTTGTTTTTGGTTATCATTTGGTTGCCCCAATTTACGGATTCCAGAACAAAACAGGCCATTATTACCGAAAACGAAACCAATTAAATGCAGAAAACAATCCCGGGAATTAATCCTTTGTTTTTTGAAGAACCGAGCCCTGGATAAAGCTGCGGTAATAATATTTTTCTTCCAGCAGCTTATAAGCTGCTTTGGTAAAATAAGGCCTCATATTGATCAATTTCGAAGCTTCAACATTGCCCATCAATTTAAAAAACTGATACATCAAGGTTAAGAAAACAGCTTTCCACCAGGCTCCACCTCCATTTCCATTTTCGGTACTTGTCCCGGCTTCCCCGGTTCCAGCTGCAGAATTGAAATCCGTATGAAACCAAAGTCCCCCATTTTTAAGCATGGCATCTAAATGATGAAATACCATTACCGCTCTTTCCTCTGCAAAATTATCGAACAAAAACGGTGTACAGATTACATCAAAAGGCACCTCAGCAGTAAAATCTTCTATTCCAAGGTTCAGGAAATCAATGGTATTTCCATCAGGAGAACCTGCCATCTTCTCTTTTGACAAGTCCATCATCTTCGCTGAAATCTCCACATAAACCAGGTGTAAACCCCGGGGATGAACTTTAGCAATTTCTTCCAGAATCCAGCCTGTACCTCCCCCAACAATTAGCACCCTTCCCTTTTCCGGAAGATGACCTAACTGATGAACCTGTGCATTTACCTGCGATTTAAAGAAAACCAGGCGACTCAGGCGATCATAATAACGCGCTATTTTATCATAATTATTCATCATAAGCCTGGAGAATCAGTAGAATAGAACATTAGGTCAAAGGCATAAATTGCATGGCGATGATTCCACAAATCGCTTTAAACAATATCAATCCATCAATCACCATCAGATAATATAAGATATTTTTTCTGCGCCTCATGGTATAGGCAATATAAATGGTCAACAGAAAAGGCAATAAATTGAGCAGGAATGGCCCCGGTCCGAAGCCTTTGTAACGCACAAAAATGAATAAAGCAATAATTCCTACGATCAACAAGGGGATCAGAATATAAAAGATGGTTTTTCTTAAGCCAAAGCGCACTACAAAAGTTTTCAAATGCCTGTTCGAATCTGTAGGATAATCTTTGATATCGAAAATAATAGCATTTACCGTGCAAAACATCCAGTTTTTAATGAACAACCAGGTCCAGAGTAAAGGATCATGATAGCCAACACCGGTTTCAATTTTAAGCATAATTAAGGGCATCACATTGGCGCAACAAGCCCATACAAAGCCGATGACGAAAGCCTTTAACCATCCTGTATTCCGCAGATTTAATTGCCGGAAGGACTTTGGCAGCAAGCCATAATAAAAAGCACCGGCAAAAACGATCACCCCAATTGCTATCCAATAGTTCAGCGGAAGGTTCAGAATATTCCGGTAATTCTGATAAAGCAGACTGGCGGCAAGCCCAACACAGACCACAAACAAAATTGCCTGACTCCATTTGATAAAATGCTGATGCTGAAAATACCAGAGACTCCGGGGATTGTTTGGCGCCGGTTCCGCAGACATTTTATGATAGGCGTAGGTATAGTATATCGTTGGGGCCAAAAACAATAACAGGTAATAGTTAATGGAATTAAAGGGCAATTTAAGTTGTTCCGTGGCTTCCAGCGTTAATGCTACTGCCAGGATACCCACAAAGTAATTCCCGAAAAATATAAACTGAATAATTTTCTTGCCCATTAAAAATATCAGACCAGAGGGATCTATGCTGCCAATTTCGGATATAAAAAGAATATTTCACTATAAACCTCAATAACTCTCGAAATTATCACAGTTAACGCAATGTAATACCCGTTGATCTATCCCATAAAGTACACATTCGATGTTTCTTTTTTCCTCGATAATTTGTCTGGCATATTTCAGCCCTTTATCTATGTTTTCAAAAACAGTATACACCTTTTGATGCGGATATACGGCATAATTACAAGCCTCATCCAAAAGAATTCCGGTAGCAATTTCCGCCCTCACCAGTGCAACTTCTTTAACATTCATGATCGGGAAATTCTCCAGATTACCTGAGGCATCCTCCCTCTTTTTCCAGCGCAAAACAATAGACCTTAGCCATTTTTTAAAACGGACTAACAATGACGACCGGTAACGTACTGGTTTTTTCATGAGATAATAAGATGGGAGAATCTGTCGCTAATTAATAAGGTAGAAAATTACGTATTATTTTTATGAAAGAAAAATGTAATCCTCCTATACAGACCATTTTAAGCATTATTGTACTGAAATTTAAAGAGATCAGCGGTATAAAAAAACTATCTTTGAATCAAGGTTAATCTGGTTGTGCAATAACTTAAAGAGAATCTTAAATGAAGGAAGTAGTCCACCAATATGGTGTTGAATTGGATTGGGTAGCAGGTCTTGCTGAACAAATCGGCGGCTATGTAGACGGAAACTACATCCGTATTGCGGATGAACTGCAACCAGGCAACCGTTATGTGCTCCCGATTAATGATCATTTGACTGCTTTTATCATTGATGTCACCAACCGCCAGGACGTCATCTACAAACTCAGAAATACCCGCAGCGACTTTGTCGGGCTATATTTTAACCTCAGCGAAGGTGATTCCATTCACATCTTAAATAATGTCAGCAGATCTGCCGGGCGTTGGGGATACAATCTGGGGATATTTGACGCGGATTTAAACGGAGATTTCCAGGTAAAAGAAGGCTCATCAACCTATATGATCGCCATTTTCATTAAGAAAACTGCTTTAAAACAATACTTATCCGGCATCCCGCAACACCAGCAAATTGTAGAATCTATTTTCAATCCGGAACTCAATACCATTGTACGTTTCGATAGAATGAGCAACCATGCCTGGTGGCTGATGAACGAACTCCGGAAATCACCTCCCTCAGGGCCATTGTACGACATTTTTATCACCGCCACCGTTTATGGACTGATCGCCGATTATCTGGATCAGCTGATCAGCCAGGAAATCATCATCGGGCAGGTGCTCCCCGAAGATGTCGGAAATATTCTCAGCTCACAGGCTTACTTAGTTTCCCATATTGAAAGCACCTTCCCCGGAATACAGGCATTGGCAACCGAGGCCAATATGTCGGAGACCAAATACAAAAAACTTTTCAAAAAGATCAGTGGCATTAGTCCGAATGCATTTTTCCTGAGCAACAAGCTATCTTGTGCAAAGGAAATGCTGGAAACCGGAGATTTTACCATTGCAGAGATCGCTGATCAATTCGGTTTCTTTGATTCCAGCCACCTGATCGAACAATTTAAACACACTTACGGTGTTCCACCCAAAGAATACCTCAGCCAATTATAAGTATGAACCAGGAAAGGATAGAATTTTGTTATCATTATACCCTTGGCCCGGAATGGCAGCAGCAAATCGTCAGCGGTATCGGTGCAACGCTAAAAGACAACAAGATTTTAACGATGCCGGAAAACATTGCGGATGGAGGCTCCATATTTCTGGAAGTTACCCCGGGATTGTCGGTGTTGCTGCTCGACATGACATTTAAAGTTCCCGTAGCCATTACCAGAGTCCCTACAGACCATAATTATTACATGGTTTATTTTGACATTGGCGATGAAATCACTACCCATATCATTGGAAATACCATTCATAAAGCCGGCTACCATGCTAAACTAGGGATGGGATTTATGGATTGTAGTATGAAAGGAATCATCATGCCTCCAGTAGGACAGCGCTCTTACAGCCTCCGGTTATTCATAGAAAAAGGCCATATGAAAGCCCTGGCAGCAACCACCCGTGATCTGGAAACGAACAACCTGCTTTTCGATGAATCCAAAAACACACTTTTCTTTTATAGTCATATTGATAGCAGAAGCAAAATATTACTGAGCCAGTTGAAGGAAAATGATTTCAGTAGTCCATCATTTGAATTGAAGCTGAAAAGTACCGCATTATACCTTTTGGCTTACCTCGTTGAGCGGGCCAGTAGGTTCGAACCCATCATCAATAAACTCTCTCCCCAGGATATAGAGCGCATATTTCTAACTTCCGAATACTTGCTGGCGAATTTACAGTCGGAATTCCCCGGCCTGCTAAAGATGGCAGATCTGGCGGAGATGTCGGTTTCAAAGTATAAAGGTCTTTTCAAAAAGATACTAAAAGATAGTCCCAATCAGTTTTTCCTGAATGAGAAATTGTTACTGGCACAACAGCTTTTACAAAGTGGCAATTTTAACAATGTGCAGGAGGTGGCTTACGAATTGAACTATAGCAGTCCGAACTACTTTGCGAAGGTTTATAAAAACGCCTTCGATGTATTACCCGGAGAAATTTTAATAAAACAGAACAGCAGTCTGTAATTAGCAGCTGCTGTCTGTTGTAGATTGCCAAAAGTCATCCCTTACTTTTGCATACTGAACACCAGGTAACCCCTGTTTTTCGTATGTACAACTACACTACCTCCCTTTGATTCATACTTATTACCACTGGCCAGTAAATCAGCCACAGTAAGGTCGTTTTCTCCGGGAACACTCTTCGCGGTGGAAACTTTCGCCTCTGCCAACCCGCCATTAGCGCCCACTTTATAACTTGCTCTCATCGGCAATGTTTCAGGTATTCCGTACACCTGAGCTGTCTTTTCTTTCTGATCAAATACCAGACTTAAACTGCTCAATGGGTATTTTATACTGACAGAATCTTTACCCTCCACATCGGATTGCATCATTTCAATCAACCTGTATTTTCCGGTTGGCAGAACTGTATTTTCCTCTTCTTGTACTTTATCTTTTTTACAGGCAATAAATGCAGTTGCGATCACTAAGAGTACGGCTAAAAATTTGTTGTTCATTTTGTTGTGTTTATGGTTAATTATTTAGTTGTTATCCTGAGTATTAATTGTCAATTCCCAGGTAATGTGCAATGAGCTTTTGATCTCTTTCCGGCTTACTGGCAATGGATAAGGAGCTGCTTTCTCCAATACAAATCACCCGTTTACCATTTTTATCTTTCACAATTGCAAAAAAACCTGCACTTTCCACCTCATTGTCTTTACCTGCTACTTCCGCATGGATCAGATCGGATGGAAATAAAATAGGACTTCCTTTTACGATGATATATTTTCTTAATGACATCTTTCCTGGTGTTGATTAACAATACAAAAGTATGGACCAGGCATCTCCGGGAATGGAAGGATCAGACATAAAACTCTTAAAATAAGACCGAAAACACTAAATTGAGCGTTAATAGCAATGGAATACCCTAAAGAACTACTGATTGAAGCCTAAACACGAATCCATGGAACCCACTGACGTAAAAATATCAAGGAAGAAACCGATTTTCCCGGTCTCCCCCGCCTTACAAAAATACCTGAGAAGCTACCAGCGGGAATCTAAACTTCCGATCAGTTACAGCGATCTGATGATGTTCGATGAATCGTATCCAATCATGGATAAATACGGCCGGGACTCTTTATGGGAAGGCCCGATTTATACTTCCGACCGCATAGAGAACCTTCACAACGGCTTAAAAGTCATTTATGCGAATTTAAAAGCATCAGGAAACCTACGCATTGTACAACATAAATACATTGATAAAATTGAGTATTGCACTTTTGGCAATACCCATCCCTTCCGCATCCGGATTGTGAACCGATTAAATGATGTTTACGATTATTTCTATGTTAAAAAGGCGGATGCGTCCCGAATTTACGGACTGGAACTGGAGGAAATCTTCTCGCCAAACCAGGTCAATTATCTCGTAGACCGGGAAACCCTGATTGAAGAGCATATTGCCGGAATCCCTGGCGATGTATTTGCAAAAACCTATTTACAGAACCCTGAATATAACCAGACCCGTATCGCTAAAGAGTTCGTGAAATTTAATGAGCGCTGTTTAGTGACGCTATTGGGAGATATGAGGGCTTATAATTTTGTGGTGCAGATCACACCAGACTTCGACGATATACAATTCAGAATCAGGGCCATAGATTTTGACCAGCAGTTTTATGAAGGAAATTTAAAGGTATACCAACCGCAGTTTTTCAAAGAAAACTTCCCCTATGTGAAACTATGTACGGAACAGCTTACCGATAAAACTTTCCTGCAATATCAGCAGGAAGAGAAATCTTCGATCCTACACCGGGTGCGCTCAGAGCGCCACCGTCTCGCTGATTTAAGAGATGTATCAAATGAAGATGAATTGACAACTATTGAAAACACCAACAGACTAAAAGAAAGCATGGCCGTTCATTTTGCAGACCCCCGTTATCTGGAATGTGAAACCATGACGGATATCATTGAAATGAATATAAAGAACATCATCCGACAGGTGAAATTATAAGCAAAATCTGCTGATAAAAAATGCCCGGTGTAATTAAACTCCCGGGCATTTTCATTTATAATCAGCATTTTTTATGCCCAACGTTAACGGGTAACGTCGCGCTATATTAAATCTTTTTGATCATGACCACACCATTGGTGCTGTCATTCTCATCACCACGAACCTTTGCTTTGATCGTAAATACCGCGCCGGTTTCATAGTTATCGATTTTGAAACTATACTTGTTATTGCTGGCATCGCTACCGCTAAAACCATCATGTGTATCTTCAGCAACCTTAACGCCATTTTTAAACACTTCTACCGATTGGATATCGAGACGGGAATCTCCGCTTGTGTACCAGAAGTGAAGTGCATACGACCCATTGCCATTGATTTTTCCGGAGCTTTTCATTTCTAATATTCCAAAATCTTTCCCCTGCACATTCTGAGGGTTCCATTCTGCAACCAGATCACCGTATTTCTTAAACTTATCCGCTTTACCAGGGAAGTAAAAAGGCAAGGAGAACTGACTTCTGTTCAACACGGTAACCGCGTAAAAATCGCTCAATTCCTTTACCCTTACTGGCTCGGTATAAACCGGAGAATAGACGTTTGGAGGCGTACCATCCGTCGTAAAACGAATCTCCGCTCCATCTACTACATTTTCCAGTTTAACCACATACCCATTTGCAGCTTTTTCATTGCTGATCAATTTAGGCAGCGGCATGCGGTAACCGATTCCAGCGGCATCATAACGGGTATACTGACTGCGCATTCTGTTTTCAAAACTATTCCAGTTTTGTCTGGCAAGCGGTGTCCATAAAACCTCTGCCAAAGCAGACATCCTTGGGAAAGCCAGGTACTCCAGATACTTCTCCGAACGATTTTCATTCAGTATCGGAATTTCCTGAAGAATTGTGCCATGAATAAACTGATCTGACCACATGGTTGCAGATGCACCTAAGATCTGGGGACGATATTTTTCATCCAGACCTTCCAGCATCGGATTCAACTTATAAACTTTCTCTAAAGAGATTGGAGGCAACCAGCCGGCAGCTTTAATTTCTCCGGGAATCGCGCTTTCTGCGACATCGAAGTATAAATATCCCGTCAATGACATCACTGAATAGTGTCCTGCTTCCGAAGCTTTAAATGCCTTTTTAGGCTCATGCCAGATCATTCCAACGGCTTTATCTTCTAAACCATCTTCGATGATCTCATCCCATCCCACAATCGTTTTTCCATATTTACCTGCTATTTTCTGAACGCGGCGGTTAAAATGAAGGCGCAATTGCTCTTCTGTTTTCAAACCTAGCTCAGTTTTTTTCTTTTGACAAGCCGGACAAGCTTTCCAACGGGTATAAACCGCTTCATCCCCACCAATATGCAGGTATTTTGAAGGAAAGATTGCTACTATCTCTTTAATGATGTCGTCGATAAACTCATAAGTACTTTCCTTACCGGCACATAAAATTTCTTTACTGATCGAATGTTGTGTCGGAACCTCATACTGGTCGCCGGTGCAACATAAATAAGGATAAGCAACCACCGCTGCCTGTGCATGCGCAGGTAATTCCAGCTCGGCAATGATGTCTACATTTCTTGCAGTAGCATAAGCTACTATATCTTTCAGGTCTTCCTGTGTATAATATCCACCTTTTCTATCTGGTCCAACACCGCTGAAACCACCAACAGAAGTCAGCTTTGGGTATTTCTTTATTTCTATTCTCCAGCCAGAATCATCGGTCAGGTGAAAATGCAGCGCATTCATTTTGTACATGGCCATCATATCAATGAACCTCAATACATACTCTTTTGAAAAGAAATAACGGGCAACATCCAACATCATTCCTCTCCATGGGTACAATGGGGCATCAGTAATAGCCACACCTTTGATCTCCCATTTCAAACCTTTCTGACGTTCCTTGCTGTATACTTCAGGAGGCAACATCTGAAGTAAAGTTTGTATGCCGTAAAATACGCCTGCACTCGTCTTTCCTTTAATGCTGATCAGGTCTTTATTAACGTTTAATTTATAGCTTTCTTTATTGGCAGAACCGGCATCTCCGGTGCTTAAAGCAATGCCACTTACCGGACGATCGGACTCCACTAAAACGAAATCGTATCCTGTAGCTGGCGACAATGCCGCAACCAGCAATTCTGCCTGTTGTTTCAGCCCCTTAGCGTAAGAAATTTTTGTTTGTGGTTTAATCAGAAAAGAACTTCCACCTTCAACCATCTTTTGAGGGAGTGGAACGATGTTTAACTGGGCAAACACCGATGAGGTGGCCAACAGTAACACCGCGAGAAAAAAGCCTGCCTGGCATTTAATTTTCATAACAATATTTGGTTTGTTTAGGATCAGGACAACCCATATTCCCGGAGCAGTCCTGATACAATTGTAAGAAAATATTAACTAGAAAATTTGTTAAAAAACTACAGGGAGGCACACAATCGTTTGCATTAAGCATTGCAAACGATTGCGTAATTTACAAAGGCAAACCAGGCGGTAGCCCCTTTTTTGATTATTTAAGGTAATCCAGTATTTTCTCCATCAATTCGGACTCTGTAAAAGGCTTCACGATATAATCATTTAGGCCGGCCGAAAGGTAACGTTCATGAGAATCGCTGCTGATTTGTCCGGTAATGGCAATAACCGGCAACTGAGATTTCTGCTCATCTTCCAGGGCACGAATCCGCTTAGTCAGCTCAATCCCATCCATTTCAGGCATCTGAATATCTGTAAGCACCATATCATAGCGGTTAGACTCCAGAAAGTTTAATGCTTCCTGTCCGTTATGTGCCGTATCAAAGCTGATTCCGATCTTTTTAAAGATCATTTTGATCACCAGCAGATTCATATCAGAATCATCCACCACCAATAAATGAAGGTTCTTAAAGCGGTCGCTATTGATCACCGTAGATTTTTGTTCGTCCAGTTCTTCGCTATCTTTTTCGGCAATCACATAAGGGATTTCCAGCGAAAAGGTAGAGCCTTTACCCAGGGTACTCTCTACAGCGATTTTACCTTTATGCATTTCTATCAGTTTCTTGCTGATGGCCAATCCAAGACCAGAGCCTTTTTGCCAGTCGCTACGGTTAGAATTGATCACTTGTGAAAACTCATTGAAGATCAAAGGCAGGTTTTCCGCAGCAATACCAATACCGGTATCCTTCACTTTCAGGAGCAGGGTAACGTGTTTTTCATCTGCTTTTTTAACGCTCACCAGGATACTTACTTTCCCTTTATCGGTAAATTTAATCGCATTTGCGATGAGGTTCATGACGATCTGTTTCAGTCGGTACGGATCCCCATCCAGCAATAAATCCGGTGCATCATCCATCATCAGTTCTAAGGACAGGTCTTTTTCATCTGCCAGAATCCTTGCGGTTGCTGCGATATCTGATAAGATCTTTTTATAGCGGAAGGGTGTTTTAGCCAGAGATAACTTTCCGGTTTCCAGCCTGGAGAAGTCCAGCACTTCATTTACAGCAGACAACAACATGGAAGAAGAATTGTCGAGGAGCTTAGACATCTGCTGCTGGTCTTCATTTAAAGGCGTAGATTTCAACTGTTCAGATACACCTATAATTGCATTTAGCGGCGTTCTCATCTCGTGACTGATGCTGGTAAAGAACCTGGATTTGATCACGACCTGTTCTGCTGCCAGTTGATTGGCCCTTAAAGTCTTATCATAAGCCCTGTAAAGCTTCCACATCAAAAGAATAATCGAAAGATAAGAAAGTACACTAATCCAGAAGTTAATCTGTCTGGACCTTCCTATGGCGTCCAGGGAAGTATTGGCCCTGCTTTTTAAAATTGCTTTTTTCAGCTCCGCATTCACGCCTTCCTTGTTTCTAAACTCCTGAAACAGGCGTTTTATATTTTGAAAGATATTTTCATTTAACTTCAGAATCTCTTCTTCTTTTTTCGTTAAAACATTGCGGTTATTCTTTAAATCTGCCAGAAGCTTGATATAGAATTGCTCCATATTTTCCAGCTGTTTCTTATTGTACGATTCTATATCAGAAGCTCTTTGCTCATACGTCACCTCTGTTTTCAATCGCCTGGTAGAATCTTTAGGTCTTTCTTTATTTTCAATGGCATTTTTCAGCCTTCTCAGCAGTTTTTGCTTAGGCACAGGAGCTGTAACAACAGATTCCTGAACCTGCGTCACTTTCTTTAGCATTGGTTTCGGATATGCCTGAAATGTTGGTTTATCTCCGGTGATTTTCAGCAATTCCAGTCCTATATTGACGTTATTTAAAGAGTCTGTGAGTTTTTTAAGCTGACTATATAAAGTCATTTGTCCTCTTTTATTTTTCAAATCGCCAACAATACTTCCTGAAATATCACTGCTATCGGTTACGGAAAGGTCTTTCAGCAAACTGGAAATCAGCGTAATATCCCTGGTATATTTCTTCAAATAGGTGGTATCCCATAACGTGGTGTACATCCTGAAATTATTTTCAGCGGTTTGTAAACTCAGGGTGATGGTATCGAGCTTGGAAATCCTTAAACTATTATCTTCTAACTCCTTAAGACTGGAAACAAGGGTAGATTGTTGTCCACGCTGGACCACAGAATTTCGAAACAAAAAGCCTATGAATAAGATAATGACTGCGGAAATGAGAAGGAAAGAGCGTTGTTTATTTTTCATTGATAAAAAAAGATCAATATAAATTTCGGCCGGTTAGGCGGTGGTAAGTACGATACTCAAAGTTAAACATAATTTATAACAACGCTAAAACAACCATTTAATTATAGCCTTCAGCTATTAAAAGGCCATAAATACTTAATTCCGACCCTTACAAAGCATAAAACCCAGGATCGGCTGACACTTTTCTGCACAAGATTCATAAAAACCAGCTTCTACCCGATGTCCGGATGCCGTTTCCTTTCCCCAGAAAAATTCCGCAATACTTAAAGGTTTCAAACCATGTGTAGCAGCATAATCCAGCAATTTTGGTGCGCAGCAGTCTCCCGTACCTACCGGAATTCCCTTTTTCAATTGAAAAGCCTCCTCCAGACTACGTTTCTCCCCCTTAAAATTATGAAAGGTATACAGCGCATTCAGTTTGGCAAGAATCCCATGCGAGACCAGCCTCCTTTCGGCCAGTTTCAAATACCATTCCTTAGATTCCTTCCGGAGGCTGTCTATTAAATCTGTTAAAGGATGAAGGTCCAGATTCCCCCGCTCTACCGTAGCTACAAAAGCATGTTCATCTAGCAGTGGTGGTACCCAACCGGCCACATTCCAGACGCCATTATGCCTTGAAGAGAAGGCCCGAAGGATCACTTCCTCTCCCTGAGCATCTTCACAAACCAGGATCCCGAACATTCGTCCCCTCATTTTCGTATATAAAATATCGGTAGATAAACGGGGATCGGCAAGTTCCAACGGCACATCAAAATCTATTCTTTTGTGTGTAGCAAGTTGAGCCATTAAGGCCTCACAATGTGGGATAGCAAGCGCAGAAGGCAATTCGTGAATTTCTCCACAATCATTGCAATAACCAAAACAGGACATATAATTCGACAAGGATACAAAGATAAGTAAAAATATAAGAATCGATTTGGATATATGTAGTCAACTACGTAGTTTTGAACCGTACAATAAAAAAGAAACAGATGGAAGTACAGATAACGCAAATAAAAAATGAATCTGCAGCAGCAATCATCGACCTGGTTTTACCGATTCAGCAAATCGAATTTAAGGTAGCGATTACCTTAAGCGACCAGCCGGATTTACTAGACATAGACAACATATATTATAAAAACGGTGGTGCTTTCTGGGGCGCAACATCGGAAGGCAAGCTATTAGGCACCATTGCCATGATTAAATTCAGCGAAAATGCCGTTGCTCTTCGCAAGATGTTCGTAAAAAAAGAATTCAGGGGAAAAGAGCTTGGCCTTGCCCAGCGTTTACTGGAAAACCTGATCATACATTGCAAAAACAACGGAATTGAGCATCTTTACCTCGGAACAGTTCCTGTGCTACAGGCTGCCCTTCGTTTTTATGAACGCAATGGCTTTCAGAAAATGGAAAAAGCAGACTTGCCGGCACAATTCCCATTGATGGGTGGAGATTCCGTATTTTATCAGTTATCCCTAAAATAATGAGCGTCATCGACGAACTTGGTATCCTGGCCCTTTCTACCCGCTTACAGCGCTTGAGTGAACAACTCCGGAAAGACGGTGCCTTACTCTACAATACCTATGAAATTGATTTCGAACCGAAATGGTTTCCGGTGATTTATACCCTTCACCACAAGCAGCCATTAGGTGTCGTAGAATTGGCCACGGAAATCGGTTATACCCACCCTTCTACCATCAGTTTGCTGAAAGAACTGGAAAAGCAAAAGCTCATCGGCTCTAAAAAAGACAAGAAAGATGAACGCAAAAGGCTGATCCAGCTCACCGCTAAGGGAGAAGAACTGATTCTCAAAATGCAACCGGTATGGGCACTAATGACCCAGATCTTAACCGACATCACCAACACAGAAAACAACCTGTTGAAAGCGATGACGGAAACAGAAGAGAAATTAAAACAGCTGAGTTTTATACAGCGGGCATTACAAAAAGGAACTGCTGAATAAGCAGCCTTTAAAACTTCAACAGGGAACCTGATTCCAGTTCATAAGGCGCCATCCCGGCAAGGAATATTCTGGAAGGTTTACTCCCTTTTGTACGAACCACCGTACCTTTTACACTTACCCAGCTCCCCTCCCGAAGTCCAACAACCGGTGTATCGTTAAACACATGAAACTCTTTGATTCTCGTTTCTCTGGTTTCTCCGTTATGCGTACTCGCAGGATCAGGGTCCAGATAATGGGCATTGATGTTAAAAGGAACCAAGCCCATCGTGGTAAAATCCGAAGGATAAACAATCGGCATATCGTTGGTGTTTTTCATGTTAATACCGCCAATATTACTCCCTGCACTGGTTCCCAGATAAGGAATTCCACTTTCTACCTTTTTCTTCAATACCTCCATCAGGTTTAAATGATGCAGTTGTTGTACCAGTAAAAAGGTATTTCCCCCACCGGTAAAAAAACCTTCTGCCTCTGCTATTGCAGTTTCCGGCTCCGGAAAAGTATGTAATCCGCGTACCTTAATCCCTATCGTTGCAAAAACTGACCTTACCTTTTCCGTATAGTCATCATGACTGATACCTCCGGGGCGGGCGAAAGGGATAAATACAATTTCAGCAGCACCGGCAAAAAAGCCAGAAAGCTCCGGCAACAGGTAAGCAAGATATTCTTCTCCAAATAAGGTAGAGGTGCTGGCAAGCAGGACATTCTTCATAACGATCTTTTTAAAAGGTATTGCGAAAGTAGCAATCCTAACCGTATAAACGAAAAAACGCCTCCAGAATCAAATCAGGAGGCGTTTAAAATGTTATTTAGATTTGCTTTCCAGCCATTGTCTGGCATTTACAAAAGCTTCCATCCATGGAGATACTTCATCTTTACGTCCTTTCGGATAGTTAGCCCAATGCCATTGGAACAACGAACGTTCAATGTGTGGCATCATGACTAAGTGTCTTCCGGATTGATCACACATCATTGCGGTGTTGTAATCAGAACCGTTTGGATTGGCAGGATAAGTTTCGTAAGCATATTTTGCGACGATACCATACTGATCTTCCGCATATGGTAAAGAGAATTTACCTTCACCATGTGAAACCCAAACGCCTAATGTACTTCCGGCAAGGCTGGATAACATCACAGAATTGTTTTCCTGAATGGTTAATGAAGTAAAGATACTCTCATGTTTATGACTATCATTGTGCAGCATTTTAGGTTTTTCTTCATGATCCTTGTTGATCAATCCCAATTCTACAAACAACTGACAACCGTTACAGATACCTACAGAAAGCGTATCCTCACGTTTAAAGAAGTTTTCTAAAGCTACTCTTGCTTTCTCATTGTATAAGAATGCACCAGCCCAACCTTTTGCAGAACCCAATACGTCTGAGTTAGAGAAACCTCCAACAGCACCGATAAACTGGATATCTTCTAAAGTCTCACGACCAGAGATTAAATCTGTCATGTGTACATCTTTCACGTCGAAACCTGCAAGGTACATGGCATTTGCTAGTTCACGCTCTGAATTACTTCCTTTTTCTCTTAATACCGCAGCTTTTGGTCTTGGTTTTGAAGCATCAAAAGAAGGTTTTTTACCATCAAACTGTAATGGGAAAGTATAGTTTAAAACGTGGTTTTTGTAGTTATCAAAACGTTCTTTTGCTTTAACCGGACCAGCTTGTTTCTGATCTAATAAGTAAGAAGTTTTGAACCATACATCACGTAAATGATCAATATCAAAGCTATGGCTGCTGCCTGCGTTCTTAACCGTTAATACCGGCTCAGATTTCACGATACCAATTTTATGGTAAGCCACACCCGCTTCAGCTAATAATCCTTCTACAGATGGATCAGCCTGGAATACAATACCAATATTTTCTGCGAACAACACTTTAATCAAGTCATCATTGCTCAATTCAGAAAGATCGATGGCAGCACCAAGGTCTCTGTCTGCAAAGCAAAGCTCTAATAACGTAGTGATTAAACCACCGCTACCGATATCATGACCTGCCTGGATTTTACCAGTTTTGATCAATTGCTGAATCGTATTGAAAGTATTTTTAAATTGAGCTGCATCAGTTACATCCGGAGTTTCATGACCAATTTTGTTCATGATCTGCGCGAAAGAAGATCCACCTAATTTATAAGTATCATTTGATAAGTTGATGTAATAGATAGAACCACCGTTTTTCTGAAGAACAGGCTCTACTACTGCGGTAATGTCATCGCAATGACCACCAGCAGAAATGATTACCGTACCCGGAGCAATCACTTCTCCGTCCGGATATTTCTGTTTCATCGATAAAGAATCCTTACCGGTAGGAATGTTAACACCCAATTCAATGGCAAATTCCGAACATGCTTTAACCGCTTCATATAAACGGGCATCTTCACCTTCGTTTTTACAAGCCCACATCCAGTTGGCAGAAAGCGAAACGCTATCTAAACCATCTTTTAACGGAGCCCAAACCAGGTTGGAAAGCGATTCAGCAATGGCGATACGGCTACCCGCAGCAGGATCAATCAAAGCAGAAATTGGTGCGTGACCGATTGAAGTCGCGATACCCTCTTTTCCCTGATAATCCAGCGCCATTACACCACAGTTGTTTAATGGCAATTGTAATGGACCAGCACATTGTTGTTTGGCAACTTTACCACCTACACAACGGTCAACTTTATTGGTTAACCAATCTTTAGAAGCAACCGCTTCCAATTGTAATACCTGCTCCAGGTAGGTATCTAATTTATTGATATCATAAGTAACAGGTTCGTATTTCCTGTCGATAGTTTTATCTTCCATTACCACCTTTGGCGAACTGCCAAACATGTCTTTCAATTCTAAGTCCATTGGTTTTAAACCTGTAGATTTAGAAGCGAAAGTAAAACGGTGATCGCCGGTTACTTCACCAACAGTATACATTGGGCTGCGTTCACGTTCTGCAATTTTATGTAGAATATCGATGCTGTCTGCGCCGATAACCAATCCCATACGTTCCTGAGATTCGTTTCCGATGATTTCTTTCGCAGAAAGTGTAGGGTCTCCAACCGGAAGTGCATCCAGGTCGATCAATCCACCAGTTTCTTCTACCAGTTCAGAAAGACAGTTTAAGTGACCACCAGCTCCGTGATCATGAATAGAAACGATAGGGTTAATATCACTTTCTACCATACCACGAACGGTATTAGCCGCTCTTTTCTGCATTTCCGGGTTAGAACGTTGGATCGCATTCAGCTCGATACTCGAACCTAATGCACCAGTGTCAGCGGAAGAAACCGCAGCACCACCCATACCAATACGGTAATTCTCGCCACCTAAGATGACAATTTTATCACCTGTACTTGGTTTATGTTTTAAAGCCTGATCCGCTTTACCGTAGCCAACGCCACCAGCAAGCATGATCACTTTATCGTAACCTAACCTTCTACCTTCTTCTTCATGCTCAAAAGTAAGCACAGAACCGGTGATCAGGGGTTGACCGAATTTATTCCCAAAATCGGAAGCACCATTAGAGGCTTTGATCAGAATATCCATTGGCGTTTGGTACAACCATTTTCTTTCTTCAACACCAGCTTCCCAAGGGCGGTTTTCTTCTAATCTCGACAGGGCAGTCATATATACTGCAGTACCAGCAAGAGGCAATGAACCTTGTCCGCCTGCTAATCTGTCTCTGATTTCTCCACCAGCACCAGTTGCAGCACCGTTAAACGGCTCAACGGTAGTCGGGAAGTTATGTGTTTCCGCTTTAATAGAAATTACGGATTCAAAATCTTTTACCTGGTAATAATCAGGCACATCTGCTCTTTTCGGAGCAAATTGCTGTACTACCGGACCTTTTACGAAGGCAACGTTATCTTTATACGCAGAAACAATTCCGTTAGGATGAGCTTCTGAGGTATGGCGAATCATTTTGAAAAGCGAATAAGGTTTTTCTTCTCCGTCGATCACGAATCTTCCGTTGAAGATTTTATGGCGACAGTGTTCAGAGTTTACCTGAGAGAAACCAAATACTTCTGAATCGGTTAATTTACGACCCAGGTTTTCAGCTAATTTGTTTAAGTAATCTACTTCTTCATCGCTCAATGACAAACCTTCCTGCTTGTTATAAGCAGCGATGTCAGAGATTTCCAGAATGGATTCTGGTTGTACGTTAGTCGTAAATACATCCTGACCTAGTCCTTCATATTTTTGAAACAACATGTGATCAAAGTCCGAAGCATCAGCAGTTACGGTTTCAAACTCCTCGATACGAACGATACCATGAAGGTCCATATTTTGAGTTATCTCTACCGCGTTTGTGCTCCATGGGGTTACCATTGCTGCCCTTGGGCCAACAAAGAAACCACTTAAGGAAGTTTCGGTTTTAACTTTTGCGCCTCCAAACAGCCAACTTAATTTTGAAATATCAGCTGGTGTAAGGCTTCGGTTTACTTGCAAGACATAAATCCTGGCAGATGGGGTTTCGAAGAAAGAGATCATATTCATAAAGTGCTGCAAAGATACTTTAAAAAGTAATAATGATGCAATTGAAAAAGACTAAAATAACAACAAACCTTGGATAAAAACAGGTAGATTACCTCAGTTATGACCCTGATCTGTTCATTTTTGCAGCCTAAACGGAGTCTTTCCCCTTGGTTGTCGGGGCCCTGGCCGGGCCAGATCCCCTTCCAACGCCCCGACAAAAAAGCGTCAACCCGCCCATATCACTCCCGAACTCCAAAGCCCAACCTACCTAAAACAAGGGCACATAAAAAAGGCTGCCTTCTCTTTGCAGAGGGCAGCCTTTGGTAAAAGTATAAAGTTAACTATGGATTTTGTCCGGCAGGACCGATTGCTTTATTCGCATCGATTTCTGCCTGTGGAATAGACCATTGCCATTCATTACCACCAGCGGGAACGCTTAACACCCCACTAATTGCTAATGTTGCATTACCACCGGTTCTGTCTACTGGTAAATTCAGACGTTTCAGGTCGAAGAAACCAAATCCTTCGCCCCAAAGCTCCACTCTTCTTTGAATAAGAATTTCATTCAATAGTGCAGCGCCTGTATTGGTAGACAGTACATAACTGGCGTTACGGTTTTTAGCCAAAGTAAACAAAGCATTTTGTGCATTGATATTTTCTCCGGCATTACCTTCTACTGCTAAATGCGCTTTTGCTTCTGCTTCGATCAGGTACATTTCTGCAACCCTCATGTTCACTACATCACCAACACTTGTGGCACCGGCATTGGTAAATTTACGTTGCATATAAGTAGATCTGATCCCTTGAGGAGGGATCGGAAAAGACGTATTTGTTCCGGTTGGATCCCAAAGGCCTTTACGTACGTCTGTTGCCGCAATCTGATTAAACAAGACCGAATTGATACGTTTCGGATTACTTCTATTTGCAGTAGAAGCATAAGTTCCCATGTAAGCAAAGAAAGAAAAGAAGAAGGTAGTCTGATCTTCTTGTTGTGCACTACCCCACATCCACTCTGTATTGCCCAGGCTATTAAAGCCTTTCAGGTAATCTGCGTTGCTCATTAATGGATATCCGGCTCTGGCCTCTACTGCATTTTGCGCAGCAACAGCCCATAAACCTTGTGCTAAGGCAACTCTCGCTTTTAACCCTTTGGCTACACCAAGATCCAGGTGTGATTTTGTAGGTCTTGCCTGTGCTCCTGTCAATGATAAAATGGAAGCATCAAGATCTGCATTAATCTGCTTGTATACCTCCTCTACTGAGGATCTCGGTAAACCTGCATCTAAAACAGAGCTGATTTTGATTGGTATTCCGGCCTGGGTATTGGCAGCTCCTTTATCGTAGCGTTTTCCAAAAGTCTGTACCAGCACAAAATGTGCCCAGGCACGATAAGCTAAAGCTTCTCCTTTAATTAGTTTTTTACTTGCTTCTGGTCCTTCAGCTGCATCAATACCATCAATGATCATATTGGCATTTTGGATGATCCTGTAATAGAAGGTATAGAAGTAGTTATTAGTACCATTGGTTGCATTTTTATGCGACACCCATTTATAAACGTTATGGGCAGTTGTGCTGACTGAATTAACCAGGTCATTTCCCATATAATCAACATTCATATTCACCGAACCCTGTCCACCTTCTTCCTGTCTGGAATATTGAATATACAATGATCTGTGGATCCCGTTTAGGGCAGACATAGCATTGGTGGTGGTCAGAAAAACCGCTTTGGTATCAACCAGGTTTGTTGGTTGAACATCTAAATATTCTTTTTTACAGGAGCCAAAGGACAAAATGAGCACGCCCAATGGTAAATATAGTTTGTGTAGATTTTTCATGTTTGTCTTATTTTAAAATGTTGCACTTAATCCTAAACTCAATACCCTCGACGGCGTATAAACATTTGAATTTGTTCCGTTAAAGTTCTGTCTTGGGTCAAATCCTTTACGTTTAGACCAAAGAACCAGGTTCTCACCTGAAGCAAAAACATTAAGGTTGTTTAATCCAACACGTTTAATAAATGTTGGTGGCACTGCATAGCTTAAATTTACTGAACGCAGATCCAGGTAAGAAGCATCGATCAGGAAGCGTGTTGAAGTCGCATTACTTAAAGCAGATCTACCAACATCCAATCTTGGGGTATTAGACTGATCACCAACCTGTTGCCAGCTTTTTAGGGCATCCACATGTAAGGAACCTCCGTAAGAACTGTAAGACATCAGTCCCTGATAGTTAGCGTCGAATGATTTACCTCCTACACCATAGTTCATTTGTACGGAAAGTGACAATCTTTTATAACGGAAGGTATTGGTAAAACTACCATCAAAATCAGGCAATGCAGTTCCTGAATAAGCAAACAATGCATTGTTGGTGTTAGTTGTGTAATTCTGACCATCAATTGTTCTAAGATCCGCTGGTGCAGCAGGACTTGCAGGATTGATCCGGTACAAACTAGAACCATCACTTGGATCTACTCCAGCCCATTGACGCAACCAGAACTGATAACGGGAAACACCTACAGCCAGTTGTTTTGTACCATCAATAAATGTTGGCACATCATCAGGCATTTTGGTGATCTTGTTACGGATCATGGTCCAGTTGACATTCAATCCCCAGTTAAAATCCTGAGTTTTTACAATATCCCCACCAAGTTGAATCTCGATACCTTTATTGCTCATATTTCCGATATTCTTAGAAATGGTACTATCAAATGTGGCTCCGTTTCCAATACCGATACCGCTAGACAGCGCCAATGGCACTCTAAACAATAAATCTGTAGAACGTCTGTCGAACACTTCAAATGAACCGCGTAATCTGTTTCCGAAGAAGCCAAATTCAACCGCTGCATCAACTTGTGTATTGGTTTCCCAGGTCAGATTAGGGTCTGCAACGTTAGCCAGCAGAATACCTGGTTCAGAACCATTGTTATAACCCAATCTATAGAAGTCACCTGATGGGTATAAAGAATCCAATCCGTCATTACCTAATGAACCGTAAGAAGTCCTTACTTTTAAATAAGACAACCAACTCACATCTTTCAGGAAGTCTTCCTGACTGGCAAGCCAGGCTGCACCGATGGCATAAAAATTACCCCATCTGTTTCCAGGACGCCATTTAGAAGAACCATCCGTTCTAAAGGAACCTGATAAAATATATTTCGAATCATAATCGTAATTCAATCTGGCAAAATAGGCCTCTTTTTTATAGGTATCCGTATAAGAACTCAGGTCTGTAGTGGTGGCAAAGTTAATCAGTTCGGTGTTACCATCCAGAATCTGACCGTTCCTTGCTCCAGTTAAATATTTGTAGTTATAACTGTAGTTGTTATGCCCCAATAAGACACCAAAATTATGGTTATCAATTTTTTTAGTATAGTTTAATAACTGCTCAATAGTATAAGAAGTCGTGGTGGTAGAAGTATTTCTGGCTCTGCCATTCGGCGCACCATCACCCACAATTTTATTCTGATAATCATTGAAGAAATAATTGTTTACATCTACCCCAAGGTTAGTCGTAAATTTAAAGTCTTTCAGAAAGGTAATTTCTCCATAAGTCCTTGCGCCCAATACATTTCTTTTGATTTGTGTAGTATTCAGTAAAGTTTCCTGCAGAATATGACGACCAGGGAGTGCACCTGAAGGTCTGTTAGGAATACCTAAAGTTCCTTGTAAACCACCGGTATCATAGATTTTCTGACCTTTCTCATCTAAAATAAAGTCTCCTGTTGTCGGATCATGAGCATACACCGGGTAAATTGGTCCGATACTTCTGGAGAAGTTAAAGGGGTTTACAATACTGCCGGAAGTCTCCGCATCAGCCTGATTAGACTTTATAATATTACCAGAAATGTTCAATCCTGTTTTAAACCAGGTTAATGGCTTAGAGTTGACATTGATTCTACCACTGATTCTGTTATAATCAGAACGGATAATGTATCCTTTTTCATTCAGGTACCCCAGGGAAACATAGTAATCAGATTTCTCAGAACCGCCACTCACGGCCATGCTGTAATCTGATCTCACTCCATTTCTCTGCAAACCATCTAACCAATCCAGATCGCCTGGATATTTCAATTGTGCATTTGGGTTTAATACCCCATCAGTACCTACAATGGTCTTATCAGGAACGTTAAAAGGATTATTCATCAACAAGGTTTTGATGTCATTTGTAGCCATGGTATTGGCTGTAGCAAGAGGTAGTCCTGTTCCGGTAGTCGGATAAACCAAGCTATTTCTGTAAGCCTGCCATGCTAAAGGATAATACTGATAAGCATCAACCGTTTCATATTCAGGAACACCTCTGGAAGTTACGCCTTGCAAACCTCTGAAAGTTACCTGTTCCTGATGTGCTCTACCTTTTTTAGTCGTGATCAGGATCACGCCATTGGCAGCACTGGAACCATAAAGGGCCGATGATGCGGCATCTTTAAGGACACTGATACTTTCGATATCTTCCGGGTTAATACTTCCGATGTTTCCATCATACTGGATACCATCCACTACATATAATGGATCATTGGAAGCATTGATGGATCCAAAACCACGCAAACGGATAGAAGGGCCAGCACCTGGCTGTCCGCTACCGGCATTAACCTGAATACCTGGTGCAGCTCCTGCTAAGGCAGTTAATACATTGGTTACCGGTCTTTTGGTCAGATCTGCTGCATTTACACTGGCAACAGCACCTGTAAAAGCAGATTTCTTAGAAGTTCCATACGCTACGTTGATCACTACATCGTTCAATGCTTTTGCATCTTCAGACAGTTGAATATCGCCCAGATTTTCTGTCGCTTTTACTTCTTTTGGAACATAACCCAAATAAGAAACCACCAAAATGGCTCCTTTTTCTACGTTTTTAAGTAAGAAACTACCAGTAGCATCAGTACCAGCGGCTTTAGAGCCAGATTTAAGCTTCACAGAAGCACCACCCAGAGGAAGTCCCTTCTCGTCCAGCACACGACCACGCACATCAATGTCCACAAGGGCAATTTCTGCTGTACTTTCCTCTTTATTTCTGATGATCACGATATTGTTATTTACCGCATAGGTTAGGTCCTGGTTGGCAAAACAAAGGCGAAGCACCTCTTCCAGTGTAGCACCTTTTACATTGATATCGATAGGTTTAGCCGTACGGATCAGTTTGGCACTACCCAAAAAACCATAACCGGATTGTATTCTTATTTTGTTAATAATTTTCTCGAGAGATGCGTTTTTCTCAGACAAAGTGATTCGCTGAGCATATCCACTGGCACTTACATGAAGTATACCTATAGACATTAAAATGATAATCAGCTTCATAATTCTTATGAATTGAATAGGTATATACGCCGACGGCTTACCCCTAAAAAGATGGTAAATAATCATATATTTGATCGTTTGGGTTTAATTGATTGAGTTGTTTGTCGCAATAAGATGGGTTCTCCCGAACAAAAAGATAATTAATTATCGGAGCCGTTTGTGTTGGTAGCACAACGGCTTTTTTTTGTGGGATCCCTATGATGTTAAGTAGCATTATTTCATCACAATGATCCTCCTTCCTTCGATCTTAAAATGAACTTGTTCTGTTTGTTCAATAGCGTCCAAAATGGAAGAGACGTTTTTACTGCGGGAAACTACGCCGAGCAGAGAAACCTCAGAAGGGTTAATTTCATATACAATTTCCACGTCATACCATCGGGCTACTTTTCGTAATACACTTCTGAGGTCTTCATCATTAAAGACAAAGTTTCCGTTTTTCCAGTCCAGCACATCGTCTACATTTACTTCTGCTACCTGAATCTCTTTTCCCGGGGCAACGGTACTTTGTTGTCCGGGTTTAAGCAGCACTCCTTTTCCTGAGGATACAGAGACTTTTACCGATCCTTCCATCAGACTCGTACGTATGTTGGATTCATCAGCATAAGAATTCACATTAAAATGTGTGCCTAAAACTTCTATGAATTGTCCGGAGTTTTTTACTTTGAAAGGATGCGCTGCATCTTTAGCTACTTCGAAATAAGCCTCTCCTACCAGCTCCACCGTTCTATCCCGGTTTACGAATGACACCGGATAAGTAATTCTTGAGGCTGCATTTAACCAGACTTTTGTACCATCGGGCAATATCACTTGGTATTGTCCACCTTTTGGGGTTTCAATACTATTCATTGCCGTTAATGCACCTTTTGAGTTCCCTGCCTGATCGGCTATTTTATAAACGATATGCCCTTCTGCATTTTTACTGATCTCTATGCCGGATTCTTTAGCTAAAGTTCCTATTCCTGCATCGGTTAAGGTAATTTTCTTACCGTTTGCGAGGGTTAAATAAGCTTTATTTCCACCCGGAGGAATGTCGTTTTTAGCGAACTTATTCTGCGCTTTATTGGGCGCTTTACCCGGGTCCTGTTTAAAATGAAGGAGAATCCCTACGGAGAAACTGATGAACAAAAT
This sequence comes from Pedobacter gandavensis, assembly GCF_032677645.1. Lineage (GTDB taxonomy): Bacteria > Bacteroidota > Bacteroidia > Sphingobacteriales > Sphingobacteriaceae > Pedobacter > Pedobacter gandavensis_A. The sequence goes on from NZ_JAVTSB010000015.1 coordinate 167,254, forward strand.
GGCAGCAGCGGATATCCTTGACCACAAACGGACAGTTTCTCTGCTAAAATTTAAGCTGGATTTTAAGTTCTGCCAAACATCAGATTTGGCCTCTAACAGTTCTTCTTCGGCAATTTCATGATCTGAGGGAATATGCTGCGCATACCAGGTTTCGAGCAACGCGAGTTCTTCTGAATTACAGGTTCCGTGATGGTATTTATGAAGTAATTCATTGAGATCAGCTTTTTTCTGCATAAGTTCTAAAAAGCATTTTCTGAGCTTCCTAAACTATAGACCTTTAAGACCGGGGGTATGGGGGTAAATATTTTATATTATTTATCAAAAAAATGATAATAAATAACAGAATATCGTCAGAAGTGTCATTAGACCTATTTTAACTCTCAAAATTTTAAGTGCATTTTTAACATGGCTGCGCACAGATTGCTCCGTGATGTCCATTTTCTCTGCGATTTCTTTATAGGTGTAGTTGTATTTTCTACTGAGTTCGAATGCTGTTCTCATTTTTGGTGGCAACAACTGGACTTCCTTTTCAATAATTTCGGCAAGCTGACGCTCCCGCACTCTATGGTCGGTCAGTCCTTCATCCGGCCTAATCAGGATCACCTGTTTTGCCGCATAAGCGGTCACCACATTTTGATGTGCAATGATTTTTAAGATTTTGTTTCTGGTTGCCGTATAGAGATAATTGGAAAGATTTTTATCAATAATAATGACTTCTCTTTTCAGCCATAAGTCTTCAAACAGCTCATGAACCACATCTTTTGCCTGTTCCTGATCACGGAAACGGTTATAGGCATGCTTGTATAATAGTCCAAAAAAACGCTCATAGATTTCCCCAAAAGCCCGATGGTCTCCGGAATGGAGTCGCTCTGCCAGATCACTATCTGAAAGGTTCTGGTAAGAGATCATTATTTAGTTGAGGATAAGATTTAGTTTATAACCCAATATTAATTATTTATTAGCTTATTGTATTATATTTTTTACAAAAAAACGTAATACTGACCGAATATAAAAAGGATAGAAATTTTTAGGTAAAAAATGTTTAGGTTTCTCTGGTTTTGAGTTGTACAACTAAATAGAGAAAAATCAGTCAAATATAAAGTTCTCCTTACTTCCTCATTCCAGAACCCGATACTTCATCAAAGGAAATACCTGATTTTATTAAATTAGGTAGTATATTTAGTTAACAGCATTTCCCAATTCGCTTTCTACCTATGGCCTTAAAACACAATATGAAATTCCGGATCAGAAAGATCAGAAAATTCTTTAGCCTTTTAGGGCCCGGACTGACTACCGGTGCTGCTGATGATGACCCTTCGGGCATTGCAACTTATTCGCAAACAGGTGCGCAATTTGGTTACGGACAACTCTGGACAGCCTTGTATATGCTCCCTTTCATGACAGCCGTTCAGGAAGCCTGCGCCAGAATCGGTCTGGTGACCGGAAAAGGCATCGCCGCTGTGATCAAAGAGCACTATAGCCGAAAGGTACTTTATGCGGTAGTAGGCCTCGTTGTAGTAGCCAACACCATTAATATCGGGGCAGATATTGGCGCTATGGCCGCAGCCGCGCAACTGTTGGTTCCGGTTCATTTTGTACTGCTGACTTTCTTTTTCACGGCAACGATCCTGTTGCTGGAAATTTTTACCAGTTACCGCGCCTATTCCAGAATATTGAAATGGCTCGCACTCGCCCTGCTCGCCTATCCGATTACCGCCTTCATGATCGATCAGCCCTGGTCTACGGTGTTAAGGGCAACGGTAGTCCCGCATTTTGAGTTTTCATTTGATTTTCTTTTTATCATTACCGGAGTATTCGGCACCACCATTACACCTTACATGTTTTTCTGGCAAGCCTCCCAGGAGGTGGAAGAAGAAAAAGAAAAAGGTTTCATCAGGGACGGGAAACCCAGGATTGGCTGGCCAAATATCCACGCCATGAGAAAGGATAATAATATAGGAATGGTGATCTCGGAATTTACAACCTGGTGTATTCTTTTAGTTGGCGCAACCGTACTGCACAACAGCGGTATTACCGATGTAAAAAACGCTGCCGATGCCGCGAAAGCACTGGAACCGCTGGTACATTCTTTTCCAAATTCCGGTTATCTGGCTAAATTAATCTTCTCTATAGGGATCATTGGCCTGGGTTTACTCGCCGTGCCCGTACTTTCAGGCTCTGCAGCCTATGCCGTAGCCGAAGCGTTTGACTGGAACGCCAGCTTAAACCTCAAGCTTAAAAAAGCACATGGCTTCTATGGCGTCATTATCCTATCAACATTTATTGGCCTGTTCATCAATTTCATCGGCATAGATCCCGTGAAAGCCCTGGTTTATACCGCCGTAATGAATGGCGTCGCTGCTGTCCCTTTGTTGTATCTGATCGTTAAAATCGCCGCAAGCGACAAAATTATGGGCGAATACAAAAGCGGATGGTTATCGAAAACCTTATTGTGGGCCACGTTTTTCATCATGGGGGCCGCAGCAGTTGCCTTGTTTTTCACGATCTGGCATTAGTGTTATTTTGAAAAGCCAGCTGTTCTTTACCAAAGCCATACCCAGATAAAGAACAACCGCTTTCTAAAATTAGAAAAAGCTTTATTTCAAAAGAGAAGTACTGGCAGAAGTCTGGCGAAGAAACACAAGCCCATCAAAGGATTGTTTTAGCGTTCCCTGGTATTTGTAATGATCTTCATTTTCGAAAACATAGCCCATATCAAACTGCCTCATTGGCGTATCTAACCAGGAAAAACCGGCAGACTGTGGCTTAACATTTGCCAGATTCAGGAAATAATTAGCTGGTTTACCCTGAGCCAGGATATATTCGTAAGTCCCTTTATATGCCGGTTCAATAGCATAAGACATCCATTTTTTCTGCTCATAATTTTCTGCAGCCATGTAGGTTCCACCTGCACTGGTAATGGATATCGGAAAATAATCAGCCGCAAATTTTTCCTTTAGAAAAGTGCCCATTGATTTTAATCCGCCAACACCGACACTAGCAATATGTGCGTTATGTGCCCAAAGCAACACCTTTTCCTTCGGATGAGATGCCAGGTAAACAATTAGATTGTCAGCCATATACTCATCTCTGTTTCCGTAAAATAATTTAGTTTCTACCCACTGGCGACAAACTCTCGCATAACTTTTCAATTGAAAAAGCTGCTCCTCATTAGCTATCTTTTTTCTTGCTGTCAGAATCACCAAATCCAGGGAATCCAGTTGTTGCTTTAGCTTATTTCCTGCGTCCACTCTTTTTGGATCATCCATAGGCTTCCTGCTTAACTTCAGTGCTGCTTCCAGGGATTTATCCAGGTTGATGGTTTGCGCAAGGATTTCTTCGCTATGCGACCTGCCATAATCCCTCAACATTTTACCGGAGTTTTTTAGGTTAAAATCCTCGCTATCTATGCCTATAAACCGAATCTTAACTTTGTGTTTTAGGTTATAATCCTGTATCCAGGTAAAAAGCTCCAGCATCTGTTCCGTTTTCCAAAGCTTGTAAAAGGGCATCCTCAAAAGACTATCCTTTAAAGCCGCTGAAGGTAGATTAAGCAGGCGGTTCATCTGATCACAGGTGGAGATCGCCTCTTCCAGTACGATGGTTGTAAATCCCTTTTCCTTAATCAGATAATCTATCAGGCGAATCTTAAATTTCCCAGCCTCACTCGTTCCATGTGTTGGCTCACCCAATGCCACTATTCTTGATGCTTTTATAGCATTGCCGACAGGCACTAAATCTTTAAATGAAGCACTGCGATCAAATGACTTGCACTCAGAAAGATTCGAGGCCAACCACTTTAAACTTTTCTCATCTGGCTCTTCATACAGGCTTTTTGGATCCTGAACTTCTACCCCATCTACGATCAGACTTAAATCATCCAACCAAACTGTGCCGCCCGATTTCGTTTCAATACCGTAGTAGAAACCAACCCAATCCTCGCCTGCCGGAGGCGTATAACTGAGGCTCAACTTCTGCCAACCCTTATTAACTGGCCCCTGACCATACGAATACACGATTTTTGCCCCATTAACGAGCTGTATAAAAAGTGAAACCGTGGAGTCAGGAACTTCCTCAGTTTTTATCCATCCGGTAAGTTGAATCGTTTTGAGTTTTGTGGAAGACATTGCCCCAAATCTATTTGCGCCAAGACCTGCTTTTTCAGTATCCGATCCGCGCTTTGATCCATCTAATTGCAGCGACTGCTTACCTGACCGAAATACCTGATTGCTGATGCCTATTGCAAACTTGCCACCTGCATCATCAGCAATCCAGTTTCTGGGCATCCCCTTGTTATCCGACAATTCAAAGCCACCATTAACGGTTTCCTGAGCATTTGCAGCTACGTAACCGAATACGATCAAAAGAGAAAGGACTAAAGCATATAGGTTTTTCATGTTTTTAAATTTAGTTTCTGTTACAAATGAACCTGAAAACAAGGAGTTACACCGGATTTATTCGGCAACAGGAATCTTTCGCCAGATCAAAATCAAGCTACTTTCATTCATCGTGAAAAATGCAGCTTTCGTCGGGGAAGCCTGGATTAATTCAAATTTTTAAACGATTTTAGTTCTGTGCAAAAAAAGAACGTTTTCAATTTCCCGCTAATCTTCGAAGCCATGATCTGGCTTTTTTACGTCGGTTTTTACAAGTATTCCAATTTAGTGGAGCATGCGAACCTTCCCAAGGTAAAAAATGGGTACTTCCCATACCACCAAATCGGGCTGTATGCGATTGTCTCTACTTTATACCTGATCCCCTATTACCGCTGGGCTGTTCCAAAATTGCTTTACCTCAGACGGTACCTACTGCTTTTCCTGTTAACCTTAGTCGTTTTCGTGTTTATAGCGACTTACAACAACATTGGGATTGCCTGGATATTTCTGCAGTTTACCTCAAATGAACCGGTAAGTGCTTTTTTCAAAATGCAATCCGCAGGCTTCTTTATGGATTGGAATATGATCATGACCGATTTCATTGCCTTTCTCAGCATTGCCTTTTCCCGTTTCTCCTATCAGAATGAACGCGAACGTGCTGCTATCGAAAAGGACCATCTGGAATTACAACTAACCATGCTCAAGAACCAGCTGCAACCCCATTTCCTTTTCAATACCCTCAACAGCCTTTATGGAATGAGCCTGACGGGTTCAAAAGATACGCCCAGATTTATCCTCCTGCTTTCTAATATGATGCAGTATATTCTTTATGATTGTGATCAGCCAATGGTTTCTGTGAAGGCAGAACTCGAATTTATGAAGGGATATTTTGAACTGGAACAAAAGAAATACCCTGATGCATCAATTAACCTATTGATTCATGAATTTCCACAGGATCTGGAAATCCCGCCCATGTTACTATTACCCCTTATCGAAAACAGTTTCAAGCATGGAAAACATAAGGTAGAAAACAACAGTTCGGTCTATGCTGAATTTATGATCAAGGATCAAAAGCTCGAATTTCTGATCACAAATGATAAACTATCCAGCCTGCCTTTTCAAATGAAAAAACTACCTGGTGGAATTGGACTGGTCAACATCAAAAAAAGACTGGAGCTCTATTATCCGGGCAAATATGAACTGCTGTTCACTGAAAATGACCTATCTTATTCCGTGAAACTAATTATCACTTTATGATCTCCTGCATTATCCTTGATGACGAGCCTTTTGCGCACCAGGTATTGGAACATTACATTGCACAAATCCCTGATCTCGTCCTCACTGCAAAGTTCAGAAATGCGGTAGAGGCTTTTGAGTTTCTGGGGAAAAACACGGTCAACCTGTTGTTTCTTGATATCGAAATGCCCCTGGTTACCGGTCTCAATTTTCTGGCTGCGCTGAAAGAGCCGCCAACAACTATTTTCACCACCGCTTATAAGCAATATGCCTACGAAGGATTTGAACTCCATGCGGCAGATTATCTGCTCAAACCTTTTTCTTTTGAACGTTTTGAAAAGGCAATTGATAAAACCGGATTGTTATTGCCTGATAAGATAGTCCATCAAACCATTGCCATTAAAGACGCCAGCGGAATCATCAACCTCAGACAGGACGAAATCTTATACATTGAAGGGATGAAGGATTACATCAAAATCACCACCGCAGCGCAAGTGTATACGATATACCATACATTGAAGGCCATGCTGGACAAACTTGATCCTGCGCTCTTTCTGCAAGCCCACCGCTCTTTTATTGTCAACAAGGCACATATCAGACGGCTGTCACAGGAAATGTTGGTGCTCTCTGACCAGACGTTTATTCCGGTCGGTAAATCTTTTAAAAAGGAGCTTTTGCTGGTGTTAAAAAATGAGGGTTAACTTAGTACACTTTAACCCGAATAGTCTAATAAATAAAAACTGGAAGTAGTTTCAGATTTATTGGTTTAAAATCTAAATGAAACATTTAGTAATAAGGTAAGTGGTCTTAGCCAAAAATCATTGGATGAAACTTGTAATCCATCAATATCAGTGATGATAAATCTTCGTTCGTTAAAAATATTCACGGCTTTAAACCCGACATCTGTTTTTGTTTTCTTTATGGTGTAATTCAATTTAGCATCAAAAAGAATAAACTTATTAGAATTCCCATTATTGCTTTGATACAAATGATTAACCTCAGCCTGCAAATAGAAGTTTTCATTTACATTATAGGTAGACTGCAGTACGGTACTAATAACCTTGTTCACACCCGTAATGTTGTTTTTTAAAGAAATATTCTTCGTAAGAGAAGTTAGATAGTTTACACTCAATTCCGTATTAAAGTACCAAACAGGCTTGGAATTGATCGAAGTTGAAAAATTATTAGAAATGCTTTTTAATTTAGTAACAACGTTATTTTGAACTTGATTATAATCTAGAACCGAACCACTATAACCTGCCTTTATAGTTGCTTTGATTGGAAAAATATACTTACTAAAGTTTGATAAAACTAACAATCGATTACTCAAATTATCAAAATACTCCTGTTTGGTCAGTAACATACCCGAATTAAAAATAGTATTGGAAATAATAGGAGAATAGCTTTTTGAGTAAATAATCGCGGTATTGAAAAATATTATTTTTATAGGATTTCTATACGAAAAACTTAAAGATATGGAGTTGAAAGCGCCAAACTGGACTTCTTGATTATTTTGGGACAAAACCCTATAACTGTGCAATATACCGCCAAATAAAAGATCCTGTGGAGTAGGAATATTAGTTTCCCTTCTGGCAGCAACTAATAATTTCGAATATCTTCCCAATTCTAAATTAGCTTTAACTTCAGGATGAAAAGAAAATCTGTCTATAGAAATAGATTTAGTCAAAATCTCATCATCATAATTTATATCACGCAAGACCACTGGCAACCTAATTGATAAGTTCATTTTGTTGGTTCTATAATCTACAGAGGGGCCTATCTTTAAACGCTGTTGAAACCAGTTTAAATCATTTAGAAACTTATCACCAGGCAACGTAGTGCTGTTATCTGTTTGTGTAAGGTTAATACCAGTTTGATAATTAATATTCTCCAAAAAATATTCCGCCTTTATAGCGGTTGTAAATTTCTTAATTTGCCTTGATAGTGAAAATATAGTGTTGCTGGTAATTGAATGCTGCTTTGCATATTGATCCGCTTGCCTAAAATTTATATTATTGTTTAGCAACCAAGGGTAAATACCATAACCAATGCTTAAGTTCTCAGGATTAGTCGAGTATTTTATGTTTGAGGAAACTTCAAATAGATATTGTTTTTTATTCGCCTTTAATAAAAATTCATTTTGAATGGTTCTATTATTCCTGCCCAGGCTCTGTCTAAAATTCGTCAGTTCATTTTCTATGTTCGAAGTTCCGTTATCTAAATTTGATTCAAAACTTAATCGGTTTTGAAGATAGAATTTACTCGAATTGTTTAAATATGTTGAACCAAAGAAGAGTGCTCTACTTTTTAAGGAATTTATCTGATTTTCATATTGTTTGATCGTATCATTTTGCAAATAAAAAGTGTTAGTGCTTTTTGTATCAGTACCAATTTTATTTGGTAACCAATATAAGTTAAACCGAATGTTTTTGGTTTTGCTAATTGGAAGTAAAAAGTTTACAGCAGCTAGATGGCTTATATTATTAGTATAATATTTAAATGGTAATAACGGATTTGGCAAACTTGTAAACCCAAGTAAATTCGTGACATCCTTATCTTTTGATTGTGCCCATGGTGCATTGGTATTTTGGGTTTGTACCTCAGTATTTAAATCCGCACCAATATTATTAAAAGCGTAGGTATTGATAAATTTAATTTTACGCTTAAATGCGAGGGCGTTTACCCTTGCTTCCCCTGAATACAGAGGTAAGCCTCCAGAAATATTTCCTGATCCAAAAACTTTAAGCCGGGCACTTTCCTTTAACTTTATATTTAAGGCTCCATCATCACTAAACACTTTATTTTCCAACATTTTAACAGGCTGATGGTTCTCCAGAACCTGCACGGCCTCAACTGCATCTAAAGTAATAGTATTTGATGCCAAGGCATATTTTTCGCCCAGGAGGTCGTCTCCATCAATATAGAATTTGTTTATTGGTCGCCCGTTATAGCTAATTGTTCCTGATGGATTTACAGTAATTCCAGGCAGGTTCCTGATCACGTCACCTATGGTTCTATCCTGGTTTCTACTAAATTGTTTAACGTTATAATTAAGGGTGTCTCCATTTTGAGTCAACATATTTTGAGCTTTCACTTTAACCTCAGTTAAATTAATCTCCCCCTCAGTTAATTTGAAATTATACATGAATATTTTATCTGAAATTACCTTTTCTTCATTATTAAAGCCAATGTAGGATGCTCTAATAAAAACATTACTCATACTTGGTAAAGTAATGATGTAATTCCCCTGCTCATCGGTAATAAAATAGGCAATCAACCCCTTTGTTGTGCTATTGTTAACGGATACGGTAACATCTTTTAAGTTTTTTCCTAAAGCATCCTTTACGTTTCCATTTATTTTAAATTGTGCCTTGGTATTAAATGAACAAAATAAAAGAACAAAAAATACCTTAAAAAACATGTTCATGCACTAGTTGTCTTTTAACTCCACTGGGTTAGATGGTTTCTTAGGCTTGAAGTTTCCATTTCCACCACCAGCTGAGATTTTTAGCCCTGATCCTGCAGCTGCTGCACTAGAATTGATGAATCCCATGGGGTCACTTTTAGCAACTGTTTCCATCTGTAAGTAATCCTTTTTAGTTGTTTTAATGGCTCCTGGTGGTTCCAGGTTTATTTCACTTATTTTTCCGTGGTTTTTCTCTATTCCCGCAAATAAAAACATCACTTGTTTTTTTGTATCGTAGGCTTCTAAGACCAGGCCAGGCAAACCCAATAATTTCCAGGGAGCACCCGTTAATGGCAATTCGGTCGTAAACCAGGCATAATAAACACGCCCCTTATAATTGCCTTCAGCTTTTGTACAATTTATATTTCCAATCTCTTTAACTTCCGAAGTAATTTTCCAAATAATATTCGGGTAAGCATCCTCGTAGTAATATTGTTTAATCAAACTTTCTTTAATGATTATTTTTTTAGCAGCCTTATCTGTTAATATTTGGGTAGCTGTTGTTTTCTTTCCTCCAGTATTTATAACAAATCCTCCGCCTGATTCTATTTGTTTTAATCTAAGGGAATCCTTTTTTTCCTGATCGGCACTGAAGTACTGATTAAGCGATTTACCAACGTAAAGCATCATGTTCTCTTCTCTATAACTATTTTGTTGACTGGTATCAGTCATGTGTTTAAAAGTGTAAAACACTTTATTAATAACATCATCCTTTTGCTGGGCAAATGTGTTTATTGTTATTAATACTAATACAATAGTGATAAATGTTTTCATAGTTTATTTAAATTTACAGGAGATGCTATGATTGGGCGAATAAAATTGTTGAATGCGACTTTCTATTTCATAAAACACTACACAAGTACTTTATCGATTAGATAAACTGCAACCAAATAAGTATTTTTATTTATATAAACGTATAATTATTAAATATATATTTATTTTTAGTAAATTAGATAAAAAAATATAAATAATTATTAATTCCATTACACAATCAGTATGGATATAATTGTAAACGCATGGTTCATAAAACCACTTTTAAATTAAGCAGGAACCCATGTTAGTGGTAAGCATATTATTTGTATTGTGCAGCAAAATAATCTTCAACTACAACATTGTATTTTTTTGCGTTATACTCAATGATGGGTTTGCTTTCTCCGTTAAACAAAACCATAGCAGTTCTATTTTTAAATTTTGTAATATCTATTAGGTATGTTTTGTCTTTGACATTAAATTTTAATTGTCGGGCATTTGTTCTTCCTACAAACCTTTTGTCTGTTGCTGGTCCATAATTGTTGTAAATTGAGTTAGCTGTTTTGGTATGGATTTTAATTTTATTTTTTGAGGCACCAACTTTTTCATTTTCCACAAAAAATATTCCTTGAGAAGGCGTTGTTAGTGTTATTCCAAATTCTGTTTTTGTATCAGGACTTACCAATTTAATATATCTCGAAGAGCAAGAATTTAAAAAGATGCTGATTAAAAAATAGTATGCAACTAGGGTTATGCTTTTTTGTGATTTTTTCATTTATTGTTGATGATATACAGTCTGCCCAGATGGTTTGTAAATAATTGATCTGTCTCTTGCAGTCGGCCAGTCAAACTTACCGCTAACCTCCCGCAGCGTAGCGATGTGGATTTTATATTTTGACCTTTATTTTTTTAAAATCTCCTTTTTCATCTTCCTCCCATTGGTTTTCTCCAATTAAATAATAGTTGCCGTCTTCTTTAGTTATCCTATTTTCAAAATCTAGATTTTCTGATATAAATGCTCTGGTTTTTGCAATTTCATTCCACTTTCTGCCTTTAAACGACCAGACTGAAATATTATTCCAGCAACCTTCATTGGTTCGAGAAAAAATTATTATTTCATTTGCCTTATCGTCATTTAAATCTTCCGTTTTAGAAATATAAATCCCCAAACTTTGGTCAATACTTATTTTGGGGATATTTTCTGTAAATTCAATATTTATCAAACAATTATTTTCCCCGCATTCAATTTCATCGGTTTCTATATTCCGTTTCAAACTTATAAATGCAGTATCACTTTCTTTGTAATTATTGATGTTACCAATATTAAACTTTTCATCTACTGTTTCCATTCTTTTTGATTCACAACCAAGGATCACCAAAGACAAAATTAAAAGTCTAAATTTCATATTGAATTTCATTTTTAGCCCAATTGTGATCTAATGCGATTTTTTTTCTGTTGAAGAAGTAATCGTTTGGGAACTATACATTCTGAACCGGCAATCGAAGTACGAAAAAGAGATTGATTCAGATTAATGATACCGCCTATTGCCGGTCAACCTCTATTATTACCAAATTGTAGAGGCTAACCGGCATTTTTTTTACAAATAGATTCTGTTTTTCAATGGGCTTTTTTCACTATTCAGCAGATCGTCCGCAAGCTGGATCATTCCATCGTTGTTTGAACCACCCCAAATTGCTCTTCCGAAAATATAACTGGTTGTGTATTCTTTCCAGGTTCTGCAATAATCTCTTAGCGCTGTATGTGATTTCTGTAAATATTCAATCAATTCTACTTCAGAAATATAGCCTGCTTCATAACAACAGCGTGATAAAAATGCACCTCTTCCATAATTCCAGGCAGTATCTCTTATATTCTTAATAGCTGAGAAATCCTGGATTACATTCTGCTCTACAAGCTCAGGTACAACATTGCTTAATTTTCGATATATTTCCACATAGTGTTTAAAAACGTCTTCATCATCCGGTAGATTAGATTTTAAAATAGCTACATAATTTTCCCTATTCTCAAAGGCATTATACACAATATCTAAATACTCGTCTTGATTTCTGTTTTGCAGATCTGAAAGAACTTCAATTGCATCATCTTTCTCAAATATCTCCCAATAATCCTCTAGAATTGTTTTCAATGTTCCTTTATCAAGCCCCGTTTCATAAGAGTTAAGATAGGCAGATTGTTGTTCTGCATACATTGAACTAATTAGTAGATGATCTAATTGCAGGCCAATTACTACATTTTTATCGTTTAGTCTTAGATTCTTAAAGGCATTAATAAATTTCGAAAATATGCTCATACAATTATGCTACTTTGAGGTTTGGGAACTTGTCTTGCAATATTTTCACAAATTTTTCACCCACTATTTGATATTTAACTCTTGTCATTAACTGTTTGTTCATGTTTAAAATATCCGTTGGGTCTGGTACATAATTTAGTCTGTCATGAACTTCAAGTGACAAAGGAGTACCATCGATGTTAAATGTGATAATTTGTGTTTTTGGTAAATACTCTTCCGAAGACTTTAAGTAAACACCTAAATGTGATTTTAATATACCTCCATAGCGAAGCGTTGCTTCTTCAATTCTGAAATTGTCAAAAACAATATGTTCATCTAATTCGCCAACAGTATTGGTGCTAAAAAAATGTAAATCACTGCCGCTTAACACCCAAAAGCATTCGGTTTCTATTCGTCTAAGTTTTACACCAATTGCAGAGAGTGCTATGTTTTTTATGCCGTCACTTATAACACCCTGAACTTTATTTGTTGTAGATTGAGGTACAGATGCAGAGGTATAGGCATCTATTGGTTTTCCTTTCATCCATTGCTTTATTTGCGGGAAATCTTCTGCTAAAAGCTCTTGCTTGTAAGCATCATATTTATTTCTTTCAAAATCTAAGTCAATTTCTGATTTTGCTGATTGGTGTTTTTTGTTCATGTAGATCATAACACACACACCGGCAATTACTAATACTGCAGGAATTAAGAATATTGGATTCATAAAAGATGCTTATTTTAAATATTAGTTGGTTCTACGTCTTTAGTTTTGTTTTTTGAAGGAATACTTGCCCAAATTAGTAATGCTATTATAACTAAGAAAACAAGTTTTCCTCCTACTTTTTTCCAAAAAGACAAAGGATTTTCTGCAGTTTCCGCATCAAAATCATGTTTCTCTTTTAATATTTTAGCTACTTGGGGATCAATTTCAAAATACATATTATTTGAAATGTCACTCAATACAAATCTTCCATTAGAGTTCCAAATAGACATCCCAAAAATGCCATATTCTTTATTAGCATAAGATAGGTTTACTTTTTGTCCGGCCAATTTTTGAATTTCAGAATCTGTAGGTAATTCCTGCACAGTTTCGATGGATTCGCAGGGAAGACAAATAGGGATTTTTGCTTTTGCAGATACTAAACTTAGGCTTGCAAACGCAATACATGCAGTTAAAATAATTGTTTTCATCATATCTATTTTTTGTTTCAAATGGCATCGGGATTGCTGGAAATCCATAAGCGCAGCAGATCATTTTAAGTCATTTTTTTACTTAAAAAACAAATAAAAGAAATTAAATCTAAGGTGGACAAGTCGATAAAGAAGTGCTGGCTTTCAGTTAACGAGCGCTACACTTAAACCGGAATCCGTAAAGTGACAATTGTACCAGGAGCATCCACCGGGGAATTCATCGACAGGCTAGCCTCTCCTAAACCTTCATTTTGTAAATACTGAATTCGTTCTGTTACAATTTGGGTGGCACGCGAAGTATGGGTCGGCTTATCAGTGGTATCCAAACCAACTCCATTGTCGTTAATGATGATCTTTAAAACCTCCTTGTTAATGGCCATTGATACGTGTATATGACCTTTATAACTGATGTTTTTAAATCCATGTAAAATAGAATTCTCTATAAATGGCTGAAGTAACATTGCCGGAATCTCTATTTCATCAAACATATTGGCAACCTCATTGTCCAATTCAAATACATAGTCGAATTTGCCTGGCATCCTCATTTGCTGCAGCTTTAAATAGTTTTCCAGAAAGTCCATTTCAGATTTCAAGTCAATATTTCGTTGTTTACCTGCCGTTAGTTTCTCTCGCATCAAAACGGAAAAATGATCCAGGTAAGTGAGTGTCTCCTGAGTTTTCTCTTGCCGAACCAAAGCACGAATACTCGCTAAGCAATTGAAAATAAAATGAGGGTCCATTTGGCTCCGCAACAACCTTTGTTCCAATTCAAGTTTGATATTAAGATCTGAAACCTGCTTATTTTCGGTAATGAGTTCTTTTCTCCTTCGGTCTAAAAACAGTAATAATATCATCGCAAATAGCAATCCTGAAAAAAGGATAATCACCGCCAACCAGAGCCTGTTCAACTCCAATTGTCCCGTTATCTTATCTATATTTTTGTTTAATGCACCAATTTGTTGGTCTTTTTGCACTGTTTTATAGAGCGAAGATATTTCGTTTGCTGCTTTTCGGTTTTCATTTTCTTCTCTCTCTTTCTTTTTTTGAACATACTCTTCAAAAGACGATTGTGCCTTTTTATTATCACCACGAACGATAGCAAACGCGATCTTATTTTCCAGATACATCAGGTAATCATCTGCATCAAATTGGCTTAACCGCTTGGTAACTTCACGCTCTGCCACACGTGCTTTTGACAATTGATGCTTGTTTACATAAATGCCCAATAGATTGTTGTAGGCCATAAAAGCATTGGAGGTATCTGCTTTATAGGCTTTTAATTGATAGTAAAGGGCAGAATCTAATTCTTTACCCTCGTAAAATATTTTTGCTTTTGATATATAATAATTGTAATCTATACGGGGACGTTTGGTTTTCTTTTTTATTTCTGTGGCCTGATTTAAATATAATCGAACGGAGTCATTAGCCAGTCCTTTCTTATCTAAATACCCTAGTGAAAGCAATAAATTCGCGGATATAGACAAGTCTTTTGCCAACATACTGGTATCTTTTTTCAAAAGAAAGAGCATTTTCCTGGCAAATCTATTAGATAAATCCAATCTGTTATTGAAACTGTTTAGTTGTGATGCCCATAATAAAATAAAACCGGAAGATTTTGGAAAACTGAGCTTCAAATTTCCTGCATCAATAAGATATGCCGCTTGTGTGTAGTAATAAGTTGCCGCATAATATTGCGCTTTTTTTTGCTCAAGATAGCCCATCCAATAGAAATTGGTAGCTGCCTGGGCTCCATTTTTTTCCGACAAAGGCAATATATTTAAAGCTTTTTGGGCCACTTCAAACGAAGCAGAATCTTGTTTATTTTTAAGTAAACAATAGCTGAGGTAAAAGTAAGCCCGACTAAGTATGGAGCTATCCCTTTGATTTTCCTTTATTAATTGTTGTAGTTGTGGTATTGCTTTTTTAGGCTGTTTACTTAGTTTTATCTGGTCAAATAAGCTATCCAGTAACTGGCCTTGATTTATTCGCGGAGAGGAAGGCCCCCCGCAGCTGATAAATAAGGTAATGATTAGCCAAATAGAGATTAGGTAGGAGATCTTCAAGGGTTTATTATGCATTATTAATTGTCATTTTTTGCATCAATAAATCTTTCTTACGGGTAGATACAGGCACTTGTATACCTCCTTGTAAAAAAACAAAGCCATCATGATGGTACGAAATAATAAAGTTTAGACAAATCAGAAAAGATTTATGAATTCTCAGAAACAAACCTTCCGACAACAAGGTTTCATATTCTTTGAGTGTTGTACTTGTTGTAATTTCTCTGCCATCAAGTAAAAAGAAGGTAGTGTAGCCACCATCTCCCTTACAATATAGAATATCGGAATGGCGCACAAAATACGTTTCATTGAGGGTTTTCAATACTAACATTGTCGATTGCTTATCGAAGAGGATTTCCTTTTGTACCGAATGCAAGACATTAGGTCGCAAGCTGGCTTTATCGAGGGCATCATACAATTCCTTTTCCTTTATGGGCTTCAATAGATAATCCAATGCCCCCGCCTTGATGGCACGTAGCGCATAATGCTCATAGGCAGTTACAAAAATTACCGAAAAAGGGGTTGAAGGAAGGCGCTCCAACACCTCAAAACTCTGGCCATCAGAAAGTTCTATATCCATCAATATAACATCCGGAGCCGCAGATGGGATGAGTAGTAATGCTTCTTTTACCGAGCCACAGGCCCCTACGATACCATCATGAGTCCGCACACTAACTAATTGTATCAGTTCTTCCCGTATTTCTGCTTCGTCTTCGACGATAAAAATTTTAGCCATTTCGTGCAAAAAAAATAAAAATAGGCATTTATATACAAAGCTAACCTGCTGTGTTGTTAATTACTTTAATAACAGAGGAATGTGTTTTAGGTGAGCCATCACCACAGTAAAATGACGGAGCCGTTTTTTATGTACCCCCCTGCTGCAATTGACCCCATTAGGGCCGCTATTCAAAAAATAAAAAACCATTCGGGAAGCACACTTGTAGCTATCCTATAACTTTCATAATCTTCCTGATGCTTATCCGGTTTATCAGAAGTTCCGGTGTAAGCGTCATCGCTCAGGAAATCATATCCCTGCATACCCCACAACGGATATAAACGTATCGTCAAACGGCACAAAAAGTTTGCTTTCATTCGACCAATCTTCTATAACATGGGATGCGGCGAACTCATCTGACAGAAATACAAAGATTTCCTCCGTAAAAAAACTTTAGGCAAAAAAAAAGCAGTCTTTTCAGACTGCTTTTAAAACTGGGGTGGAATATGGGGCTCGAACCCACGACCCTCGGTACCACAAACCGATGCTCTAACCAACTGAGCTAAAACCACCATGTTTTTTTCAAGGCCACAAAAGTAGCATTTAAATTTGATTTTACAATATATTACTGAAATAAATCTATTTTTTTATCTTTGCCGCATTCCCAACCCCCTGACGAAGTTTTACACTTCGTTTTATATCAATCATTTACCAATCATGAGCAGTATTTTTAAATTTAAAGAATTTGAGGTTAATCAAACTGGCTGCGCCATGAAAATCAACACCGACGGAGTTTTACTGGCTGCGATAGTAACTCATGACAACCCGGAATATACCTTAGATATTGGCACCGGAACAGGAGTTATCGCGCTGATGCTGGCTCAACGCTTCCCAAAAACCCTGGTTGATGCCGTAGAAATTGATGAATCCGCAGCAAATACGGCCCTTGGTAATTTTGCAGGTTCAAAGTTTGCTGAACGTACAGCAGCACACCTCAGCCCTATCGAGCATTACCAGACTACGCGTAAATATGACCTTGTAGTATCCAACCCTCCTTTCTTTGTGAACGATCTGAAAAACCCGGAGATCAGAAAAGGTATTGCCAGACATGCCGACGAAGAGTTTTTCGACGCCTTACTTCAAAAGGTGAGCGAAATATTAAGTCCGACAGGTTCTTTCTGGCTGATCTTACCCGTTAAACAAGCGGAACTGCTGGTAGAAAACGCCACTCAATATGGGCTATCGCTTCAAAAACGCATTGACGTTTGTTCCGATCTAAGTAAACCCGTAATTCGTCACATCATTTGTTTATCAAAAAACAACCAGCCCCCCCCTCCTTCTGAAAACTTTTACATCTATGAATCAAAAGGTGTTCATACCCTTGCCTACAAGGAATTGCTAAAAGATTTCTTTCTGGCTTTTTAAAGCTTCCAACCCCGTTCTTTCAAAGATTTCTTTCCCTTATTTTTCATGGTTCTCCAGCTCAATATACATAGCTTTGTATAGACACAAAAAGCTATACTTTGAAAAAAATAGGACTTCTTTCTGATACACACGGTTTTCTTGACGATGCCGTTTTCAAACACTTCGACGAATGCGATGAAATCTGGCATGCCGGCGACTTTGGTCCGGATGTAGCCGAACGACTTGCAGCTTTTAAACCACTTAAAGGCGTTTATGGCAACATTGACGACAAAGAAATCCGTGCAGTCTACCCCGAACACCTGAGATTCAACTGTGAAAAGGTAGATGTCTGGATGACGCATATCGGTGGATACCCCGGAAAATACGCTCCAAATATAAAGAGTGAAATATACACTAAGCCACCCATGTTATTCATCACCGGACACTCACATATATTAAAAGTAATGTTCGATCCAAAAATCAACTGCCTCCATATAAACCCCGGTGCGGCAGGTAATTCAGGCTGGCACAAGGTTAAAACATTAATCAGGTTTTGTATTTCGGAAGAAAAAATCCATACCTTAGAGGCCATAGAAATAGGAAATAGATAACGTATAAAATACACTAAGTATATGTCAGGCATCAAAACACTAGGCCAGTTTATCATTGAAAAACAAGCTGATTTTTCATACGCAAAAGGAGAACTCTCCAGATTGCTAAGGGATATAGGGATTGCATCCAAAATCGTGAACAGAGAGGTCAACAAGGCCGGTTTAGTCGATATTCTCGGGGATGCAGGAACGGTAAACATCCAGGGCGAAGGCCAGAAAAAGCTAGATGTTTTTGCCAATACTCAATTCATTAGTGCACTAACCAGCGGTGGCGAATGCTGCATCGTAGCCACAGAAGAAGAAGATGAGATTGTACGCATAGACTCTCCGGTTTCCAAAAACGCCAAGTATATTGTATGTATCGATCCATTAGACGGCTCTTCAAATATTGATTGTAATGTAGCGGTGGGAACAATCTTTTCTATTTACCGCAGAAAATCTGTGGAGGGAGAAGCGACTTTAGCCGATGTATTACAAAAAGGCACACAGCAAGTGGCCGCAGGATACGTAATTTACGGTTCTTCCACCATGTTGGTTTATACCACAGGGAAAGGAGTAAACGGATTTACATTAGACCCTTCTATAGGCGAATTTTGCTTATCACACCCTAACATGACCATTCCTGATGGCGGAAACATCTATTCTTTAAATGAAGGGAATTATGTTCACTTCCCGGAAGGCGTAAAGAAATACCTGAAATATGTGCAGGTTCACGATGAAGAAACCAATAGGCCTTATACTTCCAGATATATTGGCTCTATGGTTGGCGACATTCACAGGAACCTGATTAAAGGCGGTATCTACATCTACCCTACCACTGCAAAATCACCAAACGGAAAATTAAGGCTGTTATATGAATGCAATCCAATGGCTTTCATTGTAGAGCAGGCTGGCGGTGTTGCTTCTGATGGCTTCAACAGGATCCTGGAGATCGAGCCGACCGAATTACATCAGCGTAGCTCTATTTTTATCGGCTCTAAAGAAATGGTAAATATGGCGGAAGGAATGATGGCTGAATTTTCTTCGGAAAAGAATGTAAATACCGAAACCGTACAAGACTTAAAAGAAACCACACAAAACTTAAAACAAGTAGGCTAGAACATTATAGCAACACGCGCTTCTTATAGCAAGGTTGCTTTATTTCGTTCTTTCTCAAACTCTACATCTATCGCCAGCGCAGCTTTATTTTTACCTGCTGCCACAGCCAATACATCACAACGCTCGTTCTCAGGATGGGCGTTGTGACCTTTGATCCAGACAAATTTTACATCATGAAGTTTATAGACATCCAGGAAACGAATCCAGAGGTCCTTATTCTTCTTTCCTTTAAAACCGATCTTTACCCAACCGAACACCCATTTCTTCTCTACAGAGTCTACAACATACTTAGAATCGGAAACGACAGTCACCTGTTGCCCCGGAGTTTTGATCGCCTTTAAACCTTCAATCACAGCCAGCAATTCCATCCGGTTGTTGGTCGTCATGCGAAAGCCACCACTCAATTCCTTATAATGCTTTCCTGAACGCAAAATGACCCCATAACCACCTGGTCCCGGGTTTCCACTTGCTGCGCCGTCTGTAAAAATCTCAATCATATGTGGACAAATCTATGTTTTTAAGCTTTAATTGCAATTCATGAAGGATAATAAATATTATTATGAAAATTAAATATGCTGAAATTGAATCGGTTAAAAGAAAACACGAGACTAAACCTCAAATATATTTGCATTAAATAATATTAATCGTACTTTTGTGACGTTGAAAAAACATGGTGGTTTTAGCTCAGTTGGTTAGAGCATCGGTTTGTGGTACCGAGGGTCGTGGGTTCGAGCCCCATATTCCACCCCAGTTTTGAAAGCAGTCTGAAAAGGCTGCTTTTTTTTTGCCCAAAGTTTTTCTGGTAGATGAGTTCGGTTGCTAAATTCATTAAGTGTGTTTGATGCATAGATTTTCAATAGCCTTCTGAATAGGATAAAACTGGGATTGGGAAGATTTTTGGGATCAATCCCAAAACTTGTGGAGCAATGATGT
>NZ_JAVTSB010000016.1:0-157423 GCF_032677645.1 Pedobacter gandavensis
ATCTGCACCTGTTGTGCTAATCGCTCACCCGATTCCGACGACTCCTGTGATTACCGCAATCCATAAAGAATTCTGCGAAGGTAGTAGCACGATATTGACTTCATCTTCGGCTACCGGCAACCAGTGGTACAAAGAAGGCCTGGCCATAGATGGCGCAACGGAACAAACCTACACGGCCACCGAAAGCGGAAAGTATACTTTGGTAGTTACCTTAAATAACTGTGCGAGTCTGGTATCTGAGGCAGTGGTGCTAATCGCTCACCCGATTCCTACGACTCCTGTGATTACCGCGATCCATAAAGAATTCTGCGAAGGCAGCAATACGATACTGACCTCTTCTTCGGCTACGGGTAACCAGTGGTACAAAGAAGGTCTGGCCATAGAGGGAGCAACGGAATCAACCTACACCGCTACGGAAAGCGGTAAATACACTTTGGTAGTTACCTTAAATAACTGCGCGAGTCTGGTATCTGAGGCAGTGGTGCTAATCGCTCACCCGATTCCGACAACTCCTGTGATTACCGTAATCCATAAAGAATTCTGCGAAGGCAGTAGCACAACACTGACTTCTTCTGCTAATACAGGTAACCAGTGGTACAAAGAAGGTCTGGCCATAGAGGGAGCAAATCAACCAACCTACACCGCTACCGAAAGCGGGAAGTACACCTTGCAAGTAACCCTAAACAACTGCGTCAGCTTAACATCAGCACCTGTAACCCTGACGAAAAACCCGATTCCGAATCCGCCAACCATCACTTCTACCAACCATGCCGTATTTTGCGAAGGAGGAAATACCATCCTTACTTCCTCAGAAATCAGTGGCAACCAATGGTATAAAAACAACGTACTCATCCCGGGCGAAACCGCTAATACTTACACCGCAACCACCCCGGGCGACTACTCCGTCCAGTTTACAAACCACAAAGGTTGTGTAAGTCTGATCTCCTTACCAACTACCGTTACAGAAGTTCAATATCCTGAACTACCTCACATCTCCCCATCAAATGAAACAACTTTCTGCGAGGGTGGAGTGGTGATTTTAACCTCATCGGCACTAACCGGAAACCAGTGGTACAAAAACGGAAACCTAATTCCAAATGCGACTGCTCAAAGTTACAGCGTCAATGAAATCGGTATTTATACGGTCAAAGTAACCAATACAGCGGGTTGCAGCAGTGCGATTTCCGCCACAACGAAAGTAACCGTAAGTCCTGTTCCAAAAGGCCATGACGACATCTTACCTGCTTTAACTTGCAATCAATCCTCATTTATATACCCATTACAAGCAAATATCAACAACACGATAAAAGGAGGGAACTCCGTGCCTTCAAGCTTCAGCTGGACGGTAAATTCTCCGGTAACAGGTGCCCAAAACGGATCGGGTAACACCATCAATGCCAACCTTTACAACCCAACAGCAATCCCTCAGGACGTTACCTATACCGTTACCCCAAGGGGATTAAATGGCGGTTGCGATGGCATTCCTTTTAAAATCACGATCAAGGTTCCAGCTTGTATCGGCCTTTCCATTACCAAGACCGCAGACCTCCGAACTGTTTCTGCCGCAGGAGAAAAGATAAACTATACCATTACCGTTAAAAATACCGGAACGGCAAATCACCATAATGTAATGGTTAACGACCCACTAATTGGCGGACAACTGAACCAAAAA
Organism: Pedobacter gandavensis; assembly: GCF_032677645.1. GTDB lineage: Bacteria > Bacteroidota > Bacteroidia > Sphingobacteriales > Sphingobacteriaceae > Pedobacter > Pedobacter gandavensis_A. Next base: position 1,673 of record NZ_JAVTSB010000016.1, read on the forward strand.
ACCGGCGACAATGGTAATGGTATTCTCGAAAGATCAGAAACCTGGATTTATACAGGAACCTATACCGTAACTCAATCAGATTTAGATAAAAATGGGGCGCCAACAGCTAACCTCGCTAAGATCCAAAACACCGTCACCGTAGAAAGTACAGAACATCCGCTGCTTGCTACTCAAGCAGACGTAACTATTCAGCAGCGTCCTAAAGTTAGCTTAATCAAAACCGGACGCTTCAATAACGACTTTAAAACGATTACCTACACCTTTATCATTAGAAATACCGGAAACGTAACCTTACATCACCTCGTCCTGTCCGACCCAAAAATCAGTAAATCAATCCTGATATCTCCAACTACAATCGCACCGGGTGCTTCCATCATCCATAAGGAAAATTACACCGTTACAGAAGATGAAAAACTGAATGGAAATGTGAGAAATACGGCAGAGGTAGAGGGAAAAACTGAGATCGGGGAGGCCGTTTCTGATATCTCTGGCACAAGCCATGACAATGATACCCCTACAGATATCGACGTGGTCCGTTACCCTGCTGCAATAGATGATTATGCAAAGACCAAAACAGACCTGGAAGTCATGGTTGCCGTCGCTAAAAACGACCGTGCAAGTCTTTTTCCTTTAGATGTGAGTACGATAGAAGTGCAGATGATGCCTTCAAACGGAAGCCTTCAAATGAATAAAGATGGAAAAATCCTGTATCAGCCAAATAAAGGATACTCAGGGATTGAAAAGTTCAGCTATAAGATCAACGATTCCGTAGGATTATCCTCTAATGTGGCCATGGTGACCATTAATGTAGCCCCACCGGATCTGGAAATACCAAATACGTTTACGCCAAACGGCGATGGTAAAAATGATACTTTTCAAATCATTGGAATAGCCGCTTATGAAAATGTTGACCTGGCTGTCTTCAATCGCTGGGGCGATCAGGTGTATAAAAACAACAACTATAAAGGGGAATGGGATGGAATGGGTCTCAACGAGGGAACCTATTTCTACGTGCTCAAACTTAAAAAAGCAGGCGAGATTACGTACCGTAAAAGCTGGATTTTAATCAAAAGATAATGAGAAAATTGATCACCATAATGATCTGTATCTGCTGCTCGCAAATTGGAAAAGTAGCAGCACAGCAAAATATCCAGTTTACGCAGTATATATTTAATAGTCTGAGTATAAATCCTGCCTATGCAGGCTATAAAGAAGAATGGTTTGTACAACTCGGATTGCGGGCGCAATGGATGGGAATGGAGGGCGCTCCACAAACTGCAACGGCCTCCATTGATGGGATTTTAGATCCGCTGGATCGTAAAATGGGATTGGGTGTGCAAATTACAACCGATAAAATCGGCGCACAATCGGCAACTTCAGCAACACTGAATTATGCTTACCGCTTACAGTTAAATGATGATGATACGCAACGCTTGAGTTTTGGATTGGGCGTAGGAGCAGCACAGTATGCCTTAAAAGGATCTTTGCTAACCACAGTTCAGCCCGGAGATGAGGCAATACCCCTCGGAAATCAAAGTAATATCGTTCCGGATTTGCGCCTCGGGGTCTTTTATAATTCCGACTACTGGTATCTTGGACTATCAGCCCTGGACCTGTTTTCCGGACCGGATCAGCGAAGAAATCAATCTTCTTCTTTAAATATCATTCGTAGCCGACATGCCTACCTGATGGGCGGGGCATTGATTAATGTTTCACCGGAAATCAGAATCAGACCCAGTATCCTCTTGAAAGAAGACTTTAGAGGGCCAACCAGTGCCGATTTTAATACCATGCTCATCATTAGTGATAAAATATGGATCGGTGGCTCTATCCGTACAGGATTCAATCTCTGGAAGAAAAACCTGGAGGGGTCTTCCCTGAGTAAAGAAAATTCTATCTCCGGCATTGTCCAGTTTTTTGTAAATGAGCGTTTCAGATTAGGTTATTCCTATGACCATGTCACCAGCATCCTGGGGAGTAGCCAAAATGGATCTCATGAGATCACCATGGGACTCGCCTTTGGCAAAGTTCCAAGGTCTTTCATCTGTCCGAGGGTGTTTTAAATGCTGTGCGGGGGTATTTAAATTAATGGGGATAGTGCAACCTCGTATTCTTGGAACTACCCAACATGGGCCCCGGAACTATTGGATTGTCTGCTGGAATAGTTACTGGCTTGTTTTTCATTTCGTTCAGGAGTTCCATGTGTTTCTCCAATAAAATGATGTATTTTTTCATCCAATACTGTACAGAATTACTATAGTATTGTTCATCTTCCATTCTTTCTCTGGTTAGATTTTCCATGATTCGATCGCCCTCTTTGGCAAAAGCCTCAGGAAATTCATTTCCAAAATCATGATCTATGGCACTGCCGATTTTACACACCACGTCAATGCCAATCTGCTTCTGTTGAAACCAATTGTAAATAGAAGTTCTGCTCACATCTAAAATACGCGAAAGCTCTGAAATACTAATCTTGTTGCGCACTACGCGCTCAATTAGACCGTCATTGTTGATTAAAATCATAAGATAATAGTTTAGGTTAATAAGAAACCAGCACACTATTATTTTCAAACATAAGATCAGTTGGGACTAATCTTACAGCAAGATAATAAAAATAGTTGCTAATTTCAAAATAAATAAATTTTCTGATGAAATATTTAATTAATTGGAATACGCCTTAAGAACCATCCAATTGCTCATATCTGGAATTGTTGCTGCGGAACTCCGGAAGAATAGATTTAAGTTTTCGAATTGTATCATAAGGGTCATTTAACTGATTCAAATCAAGAATCTCGGAAATCGCTTTCTCAATAAATGCATGGCTATACCGGATGGTTTTAGCCATTTTTATCTTCGGATGATGGGTCGGAATGGAGTGTTCATCCTGGTGTAACAGTTCTTCGTACAGCTTTTCACCCGGACGTAAACCACTGTACACAATTTGAATGTCTTTTTCCGGATGAAGTCCGGCCAGCTTAATCATTTGAATAGCCAGGTCTGCAATCTTGATGGGACTGCCCATGTCGAACAAAAATATCTCGCCACCTTTTCCCATTGCAGCAGCTTCAAGTACCAATTGTACAGATTCTGAAATGGTCATGAAATATCGGGTCACCTCCGGATGGGTCACGGTAACCGGCCCCCCGCGTTCTATTTGTGCCTTAAACCTCGGAATAACGGAACCATTGGAGCCCAAAACATTTCCAAAACGTGTGGTAATAAATTCAGTTTTCCCCCGGCCTTCCTGCAAGGATTGGATGTAAATTTCTGCAATCCGTTTGGAAGCCCCCATGATGTTGCCGGGCTTCACCGCCTTATCCGTAGAAATCATCACAAACTTTTCAATTCCATAACTAACCGCAAGGTCCGCGATGTTTTTAGTCCCGTAGATATTGGTTAAAATCGCCTCTTCCGCATGGTTTTCCATCATAGGGACATGCTTATAGGCAGCCGCATGGAAAACAATCTCCGGTTGATACCGCTCAAAAAGCGTTTTCATTCTGCCTTGATTTTGTATGCTGCCAAGAAATATTTTAACCAGATCTCCTTTCGGATGCCCCTCCATTTCCAACTGTAATTCATGCAATGGCGTTTCCGCCTGATCGCAGGCAATCAGAAATTCAAGGTCATAATCCAGGAGTTGCCGAACCAATTCTGAACCGATCGAACCCGCTGCCCCGGTAACCAGTACTCTTTTACCCCGCAACTGCTCCTGAACGTTTTGTTGTTCCAACAGGATTGGAGCCCGTTGCAACAGATCCTCAATCTTTAAATTCTGCAGCTGGTTGAATTGTAATTTCCCATATAACCATTGATTGGATGGCGGTACAATCATCACCTTGATCCCAAGTGTCACACATCTTTCAATCACTTTCTTTTTGCAACCTTCAAACAGCGTCTCATGACCAATCACTAACTTTTCAATACCATGTTTCAATAGTAACAAGGGCAGCGCGGAAGAATGGTAAACTTTTGTCTGCTCGATAAATTTGTTCACCTTATCCGGATGGTCGTCCACAAATCCCATCACCTGAACGTCGTTTTCCGGAGAAGATTCCAAAGTCTGTTTGAGTAAAATGGAATAGCTGTCGGAACCAAAAATCAACAAACGCTCCCGCTTTTTTACAGGGGTTACGGTTTTAAAGAAAGCAAACAGACTCTTAACGCCAATTCTGAATAAGATCAATAAAGAAGAAGAAATGAAAAAGTTAACCAGGACTACCTTGTAAAACCATTGCAACTGTAACTGGAAATCAGAGATCAGGATAATCCTGCTCAACAAGCCAAAAATGACGCTACTGAGGAATACCGCTAAAAATACCCTAACCATATCCTTCGTATTCGAATAGCGTATGATACCGGTATGAAGCTCCAGGATCATAAAAACGGTGATCGAAATGATATGATATAAAAAGAGCGAACTGAGTTCTACTACACCCCAAACCGCTGTCGCAGAAACCTGCTGGAGCAACAGTAAGGATATGACAATGGCCCAAAAGAGAATAATTTGATCAATAAGGAGAATAAGCCATCTGGAATGGATCTTTTCCTGAAATATAGCTTTCATGAATTGGGATTTAGGAGGATTTGTATCGATATAATGGGAAGAAGTCAATGTTGGCGGCTGTATTGATGTTCAGCTTTTGGACCAGGGCCTCATAGACTCCGGGATTAGCAATGTATCTCCAGCTGTTGAAATCAAGGATCAAATCGGAAAAAGAAGCCTTCCATTCAAAAAGAGAGTCGTGTTTGAAATTTAAGCCCCCACCAAGATGGAAATATCTTGCACCCATCGTACGGCCAAACATACTGATCTCATCCGTGAGTAACTTGGCCGGAGAATCTGGTAAATAAGCCGTAAGTGTACCTAAAAGATGGGCCTGAATGATTTCATTAGTACAAACAATATACGCGCCGGATACGGCCCGGTTGCCCAGGTAAACCAATAGTAGTTTGCTGTTTAGCTCGTCAGAATGATAAAGGTCTCTGAAATAAGAGGCTGGAAACAGGTAGTGGTCAGAAGCACTGATCCGCTTCATATTTTCCATGTAAATCTGCGCAAAGATATCAATGTCGTCTATAGAATCCGATTCCCTGACCACATAACCCTTCCTTCTCAATTGACTGATTTTCCCCCTTAGCCGCCCATGGTATTTATGTCGCTGCGCTTCAATTGAAAGTGTCAGATCTATGGCTACGGTTTTCCCATTGGGATGAATGCCACCTAATTTGGCAATAGACAAGGATTGATCGAAAAAAGGATGTAACCTGGAAAAAACTGAAACGATCTTTTCTTCGTTTAAGAACTCCAGAAATGATATCCTGAAATTCTCCAGAAACAATGGGCTCAGGACCTTAAATCTCTGATTAGAAATCGGCCCGGTATACCCATAAACGGAAGTCAGGTCGAAATATTCCTCCCCGGGAATCTCTCTTTTGATCAGCGGAAAAGCCAGGTAATTTCCCCCTTCTTCATAGACGAAAAGTAAGGGCTCACCCATCATATCCATCGAATGGTAATGCCAGGTGTGGTAAAAGTCGTGTTGCAAGGAATTTCCTACATAATATTTCCAATCTTCTTTTTCAAATAGTTGAATTATTCTTTTCATAATTTGCGGATGATTTGAATGATTTGATCCATGTCGCTGCGGGAGTAGCGGTGGTCGATAGGGAGGGCCAGAAGGTTGTTAGCCAGGTAGTTTTCGAACATCTCTTCGCTGGTCCATTCCAATACATTTGGCCAGTAACTGGCTATAAATATCCTTTTTGCAATCAAAGCAGCCCGCAATCCTTTCCCTGGAAGGAGTAAAGGATAGGCCATTGGGCCGTCAATGTTTTTCAAATCAATGGATAGCTCATTGATTCCGGAAAAAGCAGTGTGTAAATGTTCAAAATTCTCATTTCTTATCTTGCGGCAAGCTTCATAATCAATCCCGCAAAGCATCCGTCTACTCAATACCGACATTTTTTTGATCGCATTATTGCCAAGACCTATATTGTTTTTCAAATAATCGTAATAGCCGGTTTCTATGCTCAGGTCGATGCTTTTGATCAAATGAGAACAACGATAAGCAGAAATGTCGCTTTCTAAAGACAAACGTGTATTACTTTCCGTGTATAAATAGGCCCCGTCCGGAACCCCGAAAAACTTCCGGCAAGAGTAAAAAGTATCCACGCCGGTTACCGGCAACTGGAAAAAAGCCTGGGAATTGTCTATGATCAAATGATCTACCCGGGTGGAAAGCTGTCGTACCGTCTCCGTTTTTATTCCAAAATAATTAGGATACATCAGACAGGAATTGAACTCCGGTTCAAAATTAATCAGCGGTTCCAGCTTTCGGTCAATATGGTAAAAACGATAAGGGATTTTCAACTTTCGCAGGGGCTCCATCAGCACCTCACAAGAGAAATAAGGCAGGTAAACCAGACTGTATTTTTTGATCCGCAAGAGGTATTCAAAAGCATTTCTGCCCGTGTTCAAATGAATAAATGAAGGGTAGTGTTCTTTGCCCTCAGGGAGTTGCAATTCCAGGTAACCACCGATTGTTTTTCCTTCTGTATACATAAATTATGGTTTTATAGGACCCGGATCAGCCTTGTCCCGATTGATACATCCTGCGCTGTAGAGGTTGGTAAAATTCATATAAGTTTGCCGGCACCCGGGCGTTATAGCCGATCACCTGTCTCAGTTCTTCTGAAAAGTTTTCTCCGGCTTCATAGCCCAGAAACCGGGGGTAATCCAGCTGTTGCTTAACGTAGGGAACCGTAAAGCTGAGGGTCAGCGCTCTTCTAGGGTCATCGGTGTAATTCTTCCCTGCAGCATGCCACAACAAGGAATCAAAGAGAATAATACTGCCCTTTCTGGCCACTGCACGGTCGGCTTTTCCAAAGAATTTCAGCTCATTAGGTTTAGCTGGAGTCTTATGAGAACCTGAAAGGAAAAAAGTAGCCCCATTGTCCAGCGTAAAATCATCCAGTAAAACGATCATTTGAATCATCAGCTTCAGCGGAGCAGTGAAAGACCTCATGTCGCGGTGTACATTTTGGACATAGGGAGTCGCATGCTTTAAATTGATCACCCCATTTATGCCGTTCAGGATGTAATTCCCCTGGAGGAAATGCCTGATCTGGGCATCGCAAAACAGCTGACTGATAAACGTAAAGCCAAAATTATCGGGTTCCAGTAAATGGTGAAGTGTTCCTTTCATGTCTTCTTCAATGCCGTTTTTCTTTTGAATAGTCCTTCGTAACCGATAAGCTTTGGCAAAGCCCAGGTTAATAATGTCGACAAGCCCCGGAGAGATCACATCTTCATAAATTAACCAGCCATATTTGTCCATAGCGGTGTCAAAGTCTTTCGTGTTTTCGAATTGATAAGGATAGCTGTTTTTCATTTTGAGTTTCTGTATCTGGGAAAATAGGAGGATTGATGATCATTTGATCTCTCGTTTGCCAAAGCCTGGTACTGCAATGGATCGGCTATAAAACACCAGGTTTTATCGTCGAGCACCAGGTTAGAAAACGCAGCTTTGAATTGAAATAAGGAATCAGCCTGCCCGTTTAAACCACCACCGAGATGGTAATAACGGATGCCCTTTTCCCGCGCAAATAAGCTGATTTCATCGATGATTAATTTGCCTGGAGACTGGGAGACATAACTGTTGTGCGTGGCGGATAAATGATTCCTGATGAAATATTTGTCGTAGGTAATGATGTGCCCGCAAATGGGCTTATGGTTGTAGTACACCATGATGAGTTTACAATTTCCTTCCAGGGTATTTAATAATTTCCGGAAATAGGGCTCCTGGTGTAAGTACCGTTCTGAGGCCCCGTTTCGCCGCATATTTTGAAGGTACATCGCCGCAAAAGCTTTGATGTCACTGTCTTCCTCAGTCTCCCGGATCTCGAAATCTAAAGTTCTCAATTGTCTGATCTTTCTGGCCAGTCTACGGTCGTAATTGAGTCGCTGCTCCTCAATTGACAACTTCAGGTCGATCACCACCGTCTGCCCATTGGGATAAATGCCGCCAAAATTTTCCAGTAAACGCTCCTGGCGGAGAAAGGGCTTGAGCCTGCAAAAAGCACAGACACAACGCGCTGTTTTCATGAAATCCAGAAAAGAGGACTTAAAGTTTGCGATGGCTTTGTCCTCCAGATCGTCGGGATTCCGGTTAGAAATCGGCCCGGTATAGCCATAAGCGGAAGTCAGGTCGTATAGATGGGTACCCTCAATTTCTCTTTTGAGTAATGGAATGGCAATGAAAACATCTTGTTCCTCATAAACGAAAAGTAAAGGTTCTCCCTCCATATCCAGGGAATGATAATGCCAGGTATGGTAAAAATCATGTTGTAAGGAACGTTGTACCAGAGACACCCATTCAAAATGTTGATGGATGGTGATCAATTGATAAGTCATAATTAGCTAATTTTAAGCATCCTGTAGAATATGCAGCATCCGGGCGTTGATAATATTGACGTCAAATTTCTCTTTTGCGAGTATCCGGCCGTTGATCCCGAATGAAATGATATCTTCCGGATGCCGGCGGAAATGAGTCATCGCAGCAACCAATGCTGCGGTATCTTTGATTGGAATCAAAATTCCATTGGAAAACCTTGCAGAGGGCAGATCCCCATGGTTCAGCGTTTCTTTACAACCCACATGATCGCAGGTGATGATGGCTCTGCCCATCGCCATCGCCTCCATCAGCGAACGCGGAATCCCTTCTCCATAATAAGAGGGCAATACCACTACCGCCGCATCCTTGATATAAGGGCGGACATCGGTAACTGCCCCGTAATACTCCAGGACTTCGCCTGATTTCAGCGCCTGGTATAAGCTCCGGTCAATGGCATCGACGTTGTCGTTGTCGGCGCCGATTAATTTGAAGCGCATTTCCGGAAAAAGTGCTTTCATCTGCTTTGCCGCCTCATAATACTCCCTGATTCCTTTTGCATTGATCAACCGGGAAATCATTAGAAAACCGACAGGTCCTGGAGAAGGTCTGCTATATTGGTAATAATTAAGGTCTACACCAGAGCCATTCACCACAAATGCTGCCGTGCCTTTGCCAATGATATGTTTGTGCATGAGCAGTTTTAAATCATCCTTGTTTTGAAAAATGACCCGCAAAGCAGAATCTGAACGGAGGGCCAGCTTTAAAAGCATTCTGGTCACGATACTCCACCATTTTTTAGCCGGATTATCCATACTGAAGTTGTAACCAAGCCCCGTTAACATGGGCGTAATCCTTTTCACCCCACAATATTTAGCAACCAGGGTTCCGTAAATCACCGGCTTAAAAGCATAGGGGAAAACCAGGTCCGGACGTGTTCTTTTGATCAGCCGGTAAAGTTCGCACAGGTAATTCAAATCAGAAAACAGGGAGACTTTGCTCGGTTTCAATTGATTCTCTTCGATCATTACGCCAAGCTTCAGCAAGGAGTTTCTAATCTCCAGTCGGGTAATCAATGGGCAAAATACCGTCAGCTCATGCTGTAGTACCAGGCTCTCAATCAGCTTCCCCCGGAAATTCATTAAAGTATCGGAAGAATTGCAAATGATCAGTATCTTTTTTCTTTTATGTTCCATAATTAATTCCTTTCCGACAACATTGATTTGAACTTATATTGAGTTGAACTTAACCCTGTATTTTGGACGCTATAGCGCTATTTTGCTCCTGCGCCATGGAAAATTGCCAGCGGAACCTGAGCTGTGGGCAACAATTCTTTCTGATAGTCGTAAGGAGGCCGCCAGATGCAGAGCCCGGTAATGATGATGTTTTTGCCGCAACCCTGATATAAATTGTTCGTAGCTCCAACCACAAAACCGGGCTTGCTATTGAAATTGGTCCGGATGGGATGAGCAACATTTTCGAAATAATTATGATCAGTTCTGACTGTCGCGTCCATCGTGGAACCAATCCCGTAACTATTGCTGTTTTTCAGGTAATTGTTGAACACATGGACCTGCCCGAACCTCACCCCGGGTTGCCTTTCCGAAATATTATAGAAGTAATTTTTATAAACAGTCACCTTTAAATGACCAAAGTCATCTGTGTTTTCATCCCCGAAACCAATCAGCATTGCCTTATGATTGTCATGTAACTTATTCCAGGATAAAGTGATATAATCTGATCTGTTGCCCACATCCAGGAGTCCATCGTAATGCGACCAGCCATGCTTACGGTCGGAAGACAAGCTGCAATGGTCTACCCAAACATGGTGGGCCGCCTCTTTGATCACAATATTAGAATACTGTACAACATTGCGGATCGTCATGTTTCTAATGATCACATTGTGGTGCCCATAAACGAGTAAACCGATTCCCTCCATCAAAGAACCACTGCTGCCAATGATCGTTTTGTTGGATTTGATCCGTATAAAACCGCTGCCTTTGATTTGTCCGGAAAACTTAATGACCATGGGCTGATCAGCTGCTGCGGCAGCTTTAAACCCGGCAAGGTCATGTACCTCAACTTCCCAGCCCCCGCTGCCTCCGGTAGTTCCGCCAGCCATCGCAGCAAAGCCGATGATCTCCGTATTCAACAAGCCGGTCAAAACACTCCTTTTAGGAACCGGACCTCCGTAATTAGCCGTGTAGGCCAGGATGAGCAGGGAAATTAACAAAGTATACATGATGTTTTGGGTTTAGTATTTCTGATACCAGTCTATAAATTTTTTCACCCCTTCTTCGGTGGATACCCAGGCTTGCTGGCCGCATATATCCTCCAGTTCTGTCACATCAGCCCAGGTTTCGAGCACATCGCCATCCTGCATGGGCAGGTAATGGTGCAGTGCTTTTTTACCCAGATTTTTCTCGATCTCAGTGATGAAATCGAAGAGGCTAACGGGCTTTCCTCTGCCGATGTTGAGCACCCGATAGGGGGTTGTGGGTTCCGGAGCATCCAATAACAACAGCATTCTGGAAATGATATCATCGATATAAGTGAAATCTCTTTTCATCAGACCGTAATTGAAAACTTTCAAAGGTTCTCCTTTGAGAATCGCTCTGGTAAAAAGGAAAAGTGCCATATCCGGCCTTCCCCATGGGCCATAAACCGTAAAGAAACGCAGGCCGGTGCTGGGAAGATGAAAGAGGTGACTATAGGCATGGGCCATCAGCTCATTGCTTTTTTTCGTAGCCGCATATAAGGAAGCGGGGCGGTCTGCCGGCTGACTGGTAGAAAATGGCATTTCCTTATTTAAGCCGTAAACACTGGAAGAACTGGCATAAACCAGGTGTTTAATCTGTTGTTTCCGACAACCTTCCAGCACATTCATAAAGCCATTGATATTGGAGTCTATATAAGCTTGTGGATTGGTTAAACTGTACCTTACCCCAGCCTGAGCCGCTAAATGACAAACCATATCAAATGATTGATCGGCAAATAATTCTTCCATGCGCCGCCGGTCGTTTAGGGCCAGCTTGAGGAAAGTATATCGTCCATATTTACGGCTGCGAACAGCTTTCCCATAAGCAATCGCATTTTCTGAAATTCCTGTTTCTTCCAGGCGCGCATACTTTAAACTCAGCTCATAGTAGTCATTGATGTTGTCAATACCTATGACCTGGTCTCCGCGTCGCAGCAAAGCCAGTGTGAGGTGAAATCCTATAAATCCGGCACTACCGGTTACCAATACTTTCATATATATGATTTGAGGACGTTTTCATTTGCTGTGTTTGATAGTTTTTTCATGGCGCTGATGTCATTATCTTGCTGTACCATACTTCCATTCCGAAAATGCAAAAGAGCATTTTCGCCCTTCTTTCGTCCGAAACGTTGATCTTTCTGGCCAGTAAAGCCTCCACAAAACTTCTTTTGATAATTTTCGCGTAGAGTGTTGATTTTGCCATTAAATAATCGCGGATGATGGGGTTTAATTCTTCATCCACCCATTTTCTGAGGGGTATTTCAAAGCCTCGCTTCGGTTGATGAAGGAGCTGATCCGGTAAATATTTTCGGGCAAGCTCCCGTAATATGTATTTGGTGGTCACCTGATTGATCTTAAATTGATCAGGAAGTCCCGGTGCAAACTCCAACAGTTCTTTTGATAAGAACGGGCTCCTTCCTTCCAGTGAATGTGCCATGGTCGCGATATCCATTTTGGGTAATAAACGGCTAAACAATAAGGATTGAAAGTCCATCAGCAACAGCTTATTTAGCGGAGTGATATGGAGCTTATTAATCGTCTGTAGGTCAGTCGTAATGGCCTTCATCAAGGGTTGCCTGATAAACATATCTTCAAACCCGACGAATAGATCGGAAGAAGCCGAGCAATAGATTTTTAACACATCAGTATAGCTGGCAAACTTCAGTAAACGGTAGATATAAGTGTAATAACTCTGTTTTTCATTGGCAATCGGTAAAATCCCGGATAAGATTTTAGCACTGATACTGGTGATGTTATTGGGCTTAAAAAAATCAATGTGCCGGAAAGGGACATAGCGACGGTAACCGCCAAATAATTCATCGGCACCATCACCATTTAAGACTACGCTGAGCTGTGCCTTTGCCGCTTTTGCGACATAATAACCCGGGATAGCGGAATTGTCGCAATTCGGTTCGCCATGTGCAGAAATGATGTGCTCTATGTCGTTTTTTAGGTTGGAAAAGTCCAGATCCACCACCGTATGATTCGTATCATATTTTTGTGCAACCTGTGCTGCAAGTGCAGATTCATCATAACTTCCGGGTACCCTAACCGTAAATGTATGTAGCTGGCCGACTTGTTTTGCGGCTATTGCCGTGACGAGTCCGCTGTCAATACCACCACTTAAAAAGGAACCTACCGGAAGATCTGAGCTGTGTAGCCGTCTGGAAACCGCAGTTGTCAAAAGATCCTCAAGCTGTAAAAGTGTTTCTTGTTGATTCAGCTTACTTATCTTTTGATAACCCGCCTCCATTTTAAACCAAACGACCTCTTGCTGGCTTTGCTGTTGAGTATCAATCTCCAGATAATGGCCGTTTTCGAGTTCGGAAATGTTTAAATAGGGGGTGGAAGCCCTGTAATGGTAGCCCAGATATAAGTAATCAGCCAAAGCCTGCTGGTCTATTTCAGGTTTGGTAATGCGGGCCAGAATGGACAGTTCCGAGGAAAAGACATAGTGGTTGTCTTTGCGGTAAATATAGAGCGGCTTTTTTCCTGCACGATCCCTTGCGAGGTAGAGTTTCCGGTTTTTCAGGTCGTAGAGCGCAAAGGCAAACATCCCGTCAAACTCCTCCAGCATTTTCATCCCCATCTTTTCAAACATCATCAGAATCGTTCTGGTGTCTGAAGTCGAACTGGCTTCCAGGCCGTGTTTTTCCCTTAGCTCGAGGTGGTTGTAAATTTCTCCGTTGAAAATTAATAATAGACCGTTATATTCCATCGGCTGTCTGCCGGTCAGACTGAGGTCCTGAATGGCCAATCGCGTATGGTACAAAACTAGCTGGTCTACACTTTGGGAACCTTGTTCGTCGGGGCCCCGGTGTGCTAAACCGTCAAATATGAGCTGCTCATTTATAGGAAAGGGATAGTTTAAAGTGCCAAATATTCCGCACATAGTTTTTAAGGGTTATTTTGATTTAACTAAGCTGATTGATGAGCTGAACCCATTCTGATATCACCTTTTCTTTATTGAAATTCTGCTCGATGTAAAGTTTTCCTTTGTTGCCGAGGACCTGCCTTTCTGCCGGACTAAACGCCATCATTTCTTTCATTTTTTCAGCAAGATCTTTTGCGTTTTTTTTCCTGGTCAGCAGACCGCATTTAGCTTCAGCAACTAATTCTGTAATGCCATCAATCGCAGTGGCTACAACAGGTTTTCCATGGGACATGGCCTCCATAAGTGCATTAGGCATACCTTCGGAATGAGAAGAAAGGACAAAGGCATCTGCCGCCCGGACATAAAGCGAAGGGTCTTGTTGAAAATCTAATAGTCTGACATGTTTCTTTATCCCCAGATCAAGTATCATTTGATACGGCCAGGTCGCCTCATTTAAAGCGCCAATAATATCCACCCGAAAAGAGGCTGGTTTGTGCCTGGCGATAGCCTCGAATAGGGTCACATAATCTTTGTTCCACCTAAAATGTGCCACACATACCCAGGTAAAAACAGCGTGTTTCTGTGCCGTAATGATGGAAATACGAGGTATAGCAACCAAATTGTGAATCACTTTACTCTCTTTTTTAACCAGGTTTAGCCGTTCAAAATTGGCCTTTGCAGCATCAGAATTAAATACCACCTCATCGTCCATTCCCTTGGATAGTTTCATAAGTAAATGCCATTTTGCGGGAATTACCGAAATCCGGATTGAAGAAATCAATTTGAAACCGCCTTCGCGTTTCAGCATTCTGGCAAATAAAATAGCAGCAAACATAAAGGCAATAACCAGGTCTGGTTTATAGTAGGAAAATGTTCTTTTGAGCTTTTTCCAATTCAGATAAGGTTGATTCATCCAGTTGTTTAACGTGACTACCTTTAAGCCCATTTGCCGGAAACTTATGTCGAATTCATTAATGGGTTTTAAGGAAATAATCAGCAATTCGAACCCTCTGGATTGTAGTTCCGATGCGATTTTTATCAGCTGTGTTTCTGCACCCCCCTTGCTCAATGATGGACTGAGGAGGATAATTCTCTTACGTTGGATCGTCATATCCTGGAATTAATTGTGGTTGAGCTTAATTTTGATTTTGTGGAATAATCCGGCTGTGTTGTCTGATCAAGGCCTGATGTATCTTTTGATGGTAGCAGCTCCGGTAATGATGGGCAGCGATCCGGATGTGGTAATGGAGCCAGAAAGTTTGCTTACACTGGTATCTGATCCCTGTTTTATGGGGATGATAAAGCGCCTCTTTGATGGCTTCATAATAACTTTCTATACTTTCATCTTTACTCAAAAAACCGTTATGCTGATGCTGAATCATTTCCCGAAGTCCTTGCACCGGACTACAAACCGGAATGCAACCCTGAGAAAAAGCCTCAATCAGGGATATCGGCATGCCTTCATATAAACTGGATAGACAAAGCGCATCTGCTAATGCCAGATAATCAACAATGTTGTCCTTTTCTCCTAAAAAGATGATCTGCGGATCGGAATCTGTTAGTTCCAGCAAATCCTGATATAGTTTTTCATCTTTGATACCTCCAATAATCAGCAACTGACATTTTTTAGGTTCCCTGCTATTGAATAAGCGGACTGCTTTAATCAGTAATTCCTGGTTCTTTTGCGGGGTAACTCTGGCCACATTTACCAATAAGAAAGCGTCAGAATCCAGGCGATAGGTATAGAGTAAATGTTTAAAGGAAGCCCCTGGTTTGATAAGAGTCCGGCCATTGGGAATCATGAGGTCTGAATCTAAACGGTAATAATTTTTGAAAGAATGACTGCCGTCTGCCGAAACCGTAATGGGTTGCACTTTTCTCTTTTGATACCAATGCTTCCGGAAGGCTTTGACCAGGAAATTAGGACATTCGGAACTGGCAATGTTATGAAGGGTGTGAAAAAACAAAGTTTTACTACTTTTCATTAGATACAAAATGAGGTATTCAAATCCGTTCAAATGAGAATGAACAATATCAGGCTTATCAAAGGACAACCAGGTGCTGAGTTCCTGCAAGGTTTTATAGCTGAATCCTTTACCCTTATCAAAAGAATGATACCTGACGGTATGGTGTAGGTCTCTCAAAAAACTTTCCCCGGGATGATTACCGCAGAGCGACAACAGCGTGATCTCACAATGTGAATCTTTTGCCAGCTCATTGCATAAATCAACTACAAAACGTTCTGCTCCACCTTTGGAAAGTGAGCCAATCAAATGCGTGATTTTAAGGATGGGAATCATGGTGTCTTTTGGAAATTGGTTAGAATACCCGGATACATTTTCCCCCTCGGTTTTTTTACGTTTCCCATCGGTTTTCTCAGGAAGAAACCGGTAGGAATAGCCTGTTGCTGAACAGGCTCCAGACTATGTTGCCGGGTACGCCGCATAAAATCTAAATGGAGAATTGCGAAATAAAGAAAAACAGTAGGGCCATTCGGACTCAGTAACCAGGAATTGTGTGATAAAGAATTGAGGGAAACGCCCAGAAATGAACAGCATAAACAGACCATTAAAGCATTTTCGGGTCTACGGATGCTTCGCAATGCAGCGATCGTAATGCGGACGATTTTCTGGTAAAGCAACGCCAATAAGGAGAGGCCTAAAAACGGTCCGAGATAAGTGAGGAACATCAGGTAGGCATTGTGTGAAGTGATACCCGAAGAAAATACCTCATTTCTATAAATGACGTCGCTCCATGTTTTTCCGTAAAAGATCAGTCCGTAAGGATATTCCGTCATGATTCTCAGGTTTTCTGCACTGAGGGTAGTCCGGTTATAGGCCTCATCATTTAGCTCGTTCTTCGCCACAATATTGTGGTAACTGTCAAAATGATCCCGCAATACTACCGTATAAAGTAAAGCTGCGGCAAGTATGGCCAATGCAATGATAAATACCGACCTGAATTTAAAATACAAGCCTAAAAACAAAACCGCGGTGACTAAAAACCCGACTAAAATGGAGCGTTGCATTCCCAGATAAATGAAAACTAACGCAACCAGCAGCACCAGGGTTTTCAGAAAGACAGAGGTCTTGAAAACATAAGTAGCGATAAAAAGGAAAGTAACCAGGGCGGCCAGCTGATACCCGAAGTTAAACTGATAAATTGCAATACCTGAAGGACTTTGAAGCACGGGTTCGCCCATTAATAAGGTCCTTAAGTTGTTGATTTTCTCAGGATAGACTGGGTTAATCACCATAATCAGCGCCGAGATCAGCAACCAGCCATAGAATATAAGTATCGCCGTATTAAACCTTTTCTCCTGTGTCCCTACATAATAATTGAAAAATAAGGCGGCTATAGTAATGGTGATCAGGCTGGCAAAAAAGGGCTTAAACTCAGAAAGACCAACCACATCGTATAAAAAGATCGCTATTCCAATGATCAGTAATTCCTTTAGATATAGCAATTTGATCTGTTCTTTTCTAAAGAAAAGTAGCAGGGGTAAGGCAGCCATTATCGGGATAGGAATGCGGATTGATGTGGTTAAAAACAAACCAAAACACAGCGAATACAAATAAATCAGCACAAAAAGAATACTCAGATTTCTCATGATTTTGTTTCCCGGAATTGAGGTGTTTTGGAAAACCTTGTTATTCAAGAATTTCCAATAAACGATTGATAAATGCTTCGCCATCATGGATGGAACTTCGGTATAGCGATGCCCCGTTTTCTGCAATCTGGCAGTAATGCGGATATTGGTCTTTAATCAGGTAAATCTGTTCTTCCAGATCCGCCATATCCCAGCGAAGCGGCACATAAGTTTCTCCGGGTAGGTATAAATCCGGATAGGTTTGCAGGTGCTCCATAGCGGGTTTTACCAAAATAGCACCGGCAATAAATGTCTCGAAATCCCGGTAACAAATTTCTCCCCAGCCATAAGGACTCACACTGATTTTCGACTTTCTCATTTCCTCCCAATACCTGGATTTCGTCAGTTTCCCTACTCCGGATTTCATCAGATCTATCTCTGCTAATAAGCGGAAAACCTGTTGGCGCTGTAAAGATAAGGCGCCCTCCGGGTCTTGATCCGACTGGTGTCGAGGGAGTTTTCCCCGAAAGCTAAGGTCGATGGGACGTGCTTTTTTTACAGGGCTAAATGGCAAAGGATACAGGTAGTAACTCAGGTAATTGCTGAGTCTGGCGGTTTTAAAACCAAAATAACGGTAATCATTTAATCCGATATTCCAGGCCAGTTTCAGTTTGGAAAGGTGTGCTTTCGGACAAGGTTCAAAGGCATAAGTTTTCGTGTTTTCCGGATAATCATTCAGCCAGATGCGAAGGTTGTTTTGCTGACTGGTTGTGGTATAATAGCTCCGGTCTTTCAGTAACTGTTTTTTCAAAAAGACATCCACAAAATCCATCAGCAGGAAATCAAATGATCCACTGGAATCTGCCGCATCAAACCAGATCAGTTTTCCGGTACTTCTTTTGACCTCCGAAAGAAACAACAATAACTCCTGTTCATTTTCTGCATTGCGTTGATGAATGTCTTGCCAGCCAGCACTGAAATACCGGGAATGTATCAAAAGAAAATCACTGTTCCGGAGTTTCTCATTTCGGTGATCATCAAAAAATTCCAGTAGGATGCCGCTTTCTCTAAGTCCGGTTCTCCATTTATGTAAAGGGTGACTTTCGGAGTTAAAACGTTGCGCAGGCCAGTCAAGGATTTTCAATGTTCTCATTGGGGTAGACTTCTTAAAATGCATTTAAGGGTGTCTATTATGATATTAAGGTCTGTCCATAAACTCTGATGATCGATGTATTTTAAAGCAAGCTGGATTTTCATGGGAATCAGCGTGGTTCTGTAAAAGTTTTCAGGATCAGCGGCATTGGCAAGCAGCTCACTTTCATTCATGAGCTGGATGGAAGCCCAGTCCGTGAGGCCCGGTTTTACACTAAACACCCTTTGTTGTTGGCGGTCGTATAGCGCTACATATTTGCTCACTTCCGGCCTCGGCCCTACAAAACTCATTTTTCCAAGCAGGATGTTAAACAATTGCGGCAACTCGTCTACTTTATATTTTCGCAACCAGTAACCGGCCCTGGTAATCCGAAAATCCCTGTCTCCAACAGTTAGCAGCCCTTTTTGATCCGATCCTTCCCGCATGGTTCTGAACTTCAATACATAGAATGGCTGTTTTCTTTTTCCGATGCGAACCTGAGCATAAAATATTTTTCCGTCCGAATCCAGCCAGATCCATACCGATATCGAGAAAAATACCGGAAGGAGTAAGCAGATGAGCAGAAAAGAAATTGAGGCATCAAAGATTCGTTTCGGAGACATGAGCTTGTATTTTTATCTCAACATGTTATTGACGGTTGCGATCACTGATTTAATGATATAATCAACTTCTTCCCTCAGCAATTGCGGATAGATGGGAAGGGAGATTTCGCAGGCATATTGGCGGTAACTATTTGGAAAATCTTCGATGCGGTAACCGAGCAGCTTAAACAAACTGAGCATAGGCATCGGGATAAAATGTACGTTTACGGTGATCCCCAATTCTACCAGCTGATCGATGATGGCGTCTCTTTCTGCTTCATCAATCCCCTGGATGCGGAGGGGGAAAATATGGTAAGAAGACTCTCTGGTCTGGTCCTTCAGTGTAGGCGCGATAAACCATTTATGGCGGTTAAAATGGCTGCAATATTTTAGGGCAATGTGTTTTCTGGAAGGCAATAACAGGTCTTCGTATTGCCGGATTTGTGCCAGACCGATCGCCGCACAAATGTCTGGCATGTTGATTTTTAAACCCTGATAAAGGATGTCATATTTCCAGTTTGCACCCTTAGACTTCGTGTAGGCATCTTTATTCTGTCCGTTTAGCGCAAATATCTTCAGATACCTATATTCTTCCTGATGGTTGAAAGCAGCGGGAAGGTTTAAACAAATGCAACCACCCTCTGCCGTAGTGATGTTTTTCACGGCATGAAAAGAATAGATCGTCACATCACTTTTTAGCGCTGCCGGAAGTTCGTTATAGCTGGCACCAATAGAATGTGCGGCATCAGCCAGCAATAAAATCCTACCCAATACCTGCTGTTTTTCGGAAGAAGGATGAAAATATTGTTTTACCGGCCGACTTACCAGAATCGTTTTTATCGCCTGATATTTGGCGGGTAAACCGGCAATATCTACTGCAATCACCACTTTTGTATGTTCAGTAATCGCTTTTTTGAGCGCGGCAGGGTCAATCGTCAGGTCGTCTGAAATGTCTACCATGACCGGTGTTGCCCCGCAATGTAACACGCATAAAGCGGTCGCACAGTAAGAATAAGCAGGAATAATCACCTCATCACCCGTTTTAACACCAAACCATTTCAACATCATAATGGCCCCGGAAGTCCAGGAGTTTACGCAGACTGATGTTTTACACTGGCTAAGTTTTGTCATTTCTGCTTCCAATGCCTGCACTTTCGGACCGGAAGTAATCCATTTGGATTCCAACGTATCTACCACTTCGTCAATTACATTCTGGTCAATAAATGGGGGAGAAAAGGCGATTTTCATAAGACAAGGTTTAAGGTCAGTCGAGGTGCTGGAATAGCACTGTCCATTTTTCAGCCGTGTTTTCCATAGCATTACTCAGCTGTATTTTTCTGGCATTGACAGCTATTTTGGCTTTTAAAAGCGGGTCATTACTGAGGAGATTCATGGCGGCAGCCAGATGGTAAATGTTTTCAGGTTTAATCAACAGGCCGTTTTTTCCGTGATCAATCAGGTCTGCCGGGCCGTATTCGCAATTCGTAGCAATGCAGGGGCATCCTAAACTCAGGGCTTCCAGCAAGGCATTCGGATAACCTTCATTTCTGGAGGAAAGCACAAACATTTCCGCCTGCAGGTAATAGTCATGGATGTTTTCCCGGAAGCCAATCAGTTTAATCCGCTGACTTAATCCGAGGCCTTCAATTTGTGCTTCCAGGGCCTCACGTTGCTCACCTTCACCGGAAATTAACAGGTGTAGGTTTCTTTCATCAACCCTTTTAAATGCGCTGATTAGTACATCAAAGCCTTTTTGACTGGCGAGCCTGCCTACCGCCAAAATAAAACGATGGGGATAGACTGGCTGGTCTTGAGGTTTGGGGAAAATGGTAATAGAATTGTTAATGATTTCAATGTTTTTGAGTCGCTTAAAATGTCTGGTTTTCTGCCATCCCTCAGCCATGCTTTTTGAAGGTAATACCACCGATTTTGCCCCTTTATAGAGAAGATAAGTGATCCAGCGCAGGAGGGGATTGAACTTTTGAATGGTTAGAGCAGGGGCAATGCGTTCAGATACGATATACGGGATGTTTAAAATGCTACAGGTTAGGCCAGTCCATAAATTAGCGGAGGTCATAAAAGCGACCACAGCCGATGGCCTTTCTTTTTGTAATAAAGACAATAACCGGGTAAATACCAACACCGCATTCCATACACGATGCTGCAAACCAGGCTTTCGCCCTTCCTCAATCAGGTGATGGACTACAATATCCGGAGCCAGCCAATAGGCCGGAATCGTGGCATTCAGACAGACAATTTGTACCTCATTTCCTTTTTGATCCTGGTAATTGGCGAGATTGGAAAGTACTCTTTCTGCGCCACCACCATGTAAAGAATTGATCACAAATAATAACTTTTGAGGAGTTTGATTTACCATAAGGAGCGGATGGTTTGAGCGGCCTGGTTAAACCGGAAATAACGTAAGTCAAAAAGCAGGTATTGATACAGGTAGATTTTCAAAAGCGCTTTCTTTTGATAAGCGTTGTATTTGAAATTATGAATCATCAGATTGAAGTCGCTGATCATTCTTGATTTTCTCAATTTCGGATCAATCATACTCCATATTCCTCCGCTATGGAGTCGGTAACAGGCCATTATCTTCGGAATAACGTAAATCTTTTTACCGCTCCGGAGCGCGTATAGTTTGAAAAGTGTGTCAGAACCGTAGCTTTTATGATACCAATCCTGTAATCCGATAGACCTGATTTCTTCGTCATTCCTGATCATTAAAGAACAGATTCTGGTTTCTTCTCTTTTCCCCAGCAGGAGATCTTCATAATCAAATTCCAGACTTTCGGGCCGGGGATGCAGGTAAACGGTCTGGCCTTTTTCGTTGATTACCCGGGTATAATGACAACAAATGCCATAATCCGGATGACTTTCGAGATAGTCTACCTGTTTTTGCAGTTTCAGGGGGTCGGTCCAGAAATCGTCTCCATCGCACATGGCAATATATTTTCCTTTCGCTGCTTTCATCGTCAGGAGTTGATTCTTGATGGAACCAACATTAGCTCCGGCGCGTACAATCCTGATCAGGCCTGGATGTTTCTTTTGATAATAGTCGAGGATCTTAGCGGTATTGTCGGTAGAATAGTCTTCGCCAATAATGATTTCCAGCTGAAAATTATAGCGCTGCATCAGAAAACTTGCCAGGGTCTGAGCAATGTATTCTTCATGGTTATACGTGATACAACAAATGCTGACCAACAGGTCTTTTTGAGTGTCCATATTTAAGATTTCAGGAGGTAAGTTGTCATTTGAGAAAAGAAGGCTGAAAGGAATCATTAAGGAAAAGAATGCCCGTTGATGGGATTGATGTGTCGGTTGCTAATGTCAATTTTGATTTTTCTCTTGTTAATCACCACGGGTTCCTGGTAATTCTGTACCCGCCACAGGATGCGGCAGATCAGGTCAAGATCCGAAGTATTTAAGGTATGGTAAAGTGGTAAGCATAGCATTCTTCTGGAAATGTCCTCACAAACAGGTAGTTCTGTTTTGATTACATAAGGTAGGGCCGACAATGGCGGATAAAAATATCGCCTGCAATATATTTTGGAACCTTCCAGCCTTTTCATGCAGAGCAGCAAGAGTTCTTCTGTTTCAAAAAGCACAGGGAAGTAGGCGAAATTGTAATCCAGATTATCATTCAGCTTTGGAAAGCTGACTTTAAAGTTTTTCAAACGCTTATAATAATGATAAGAAAGTGTTCTGCGGCGTTCCAGAATTTCTTCCATATGTTCCAGATTACATAAGCCCATTGCGGCATGAAACTCACAGTTTTTGGCATTGATTCCCGGCCTCTTGTCGAAGGTTTCCGGACCATTATGGCCAAAGTTTCTCATCCCCGCCAGGATTTTCAGCAGGTTGGGGTCTTTGCTGAAAACGGCACCACCTTCAATGGTATGAAACAGCTTGGTGGCATGGAAACTAGCCGTACTGATATCGCCATAGGCAAACACCGATTTGTTCTTATACATGGTGCCAAAACAATGGGCGGCATCATAAATGACCTTCAGTTTATGCTTGTCGGCAATGGCCTGAATCGCATCAATATCACAGGGGTTTCCGAAGGTATGTGTGGCCACAATAGCCTTGGTTTTTCCGGTAATTGCGGCTTCAATTTTAGCAGGATCGATGTTGAAAGTCTCCGGATCGATGTCTACATAAATAGGAACACAACCTTCCCAGGCAATGCTACTACTGGTTGCGACATATGAAAAAGCGGTGGTGATCACTTCTCCGCGGACACCCAATGCTTTAATAGCCAATTGAAGCGCCAGTGTGCCATTTGCCACAAAGAGCAGGTGTTTGATGTTCAGGTATTCCTGAAGTTTTAACTCTAATTCATTGACCAGCGGCCCGTTATTGGTGAGCCATTGACGCTCCCAAATGCTGCTGACATAACGGTTGAAATCTTCCATTTGCGGAAGAAAAGGTTTGGTTACCGGAATCATTTTCTGAAGATTAATTGTTTGAAATCTGTTATGGCGCTTACCTTAAATACTGTGCTGATGAAGAGGTATGTACTGCCGTAAAGTGTGCCGGTGATCCCGATTCTCAGCCAGTCTTTAAGTGGGATGATGCCTGAAATCCAGTGGTCCAGAAAGTACCAGGCAGCACCGGTCAGGATGGCAATGGTCAGAATGGGCAGCAGGTCTGTGATTTGTTCTTTTGCCGGATAATTGATCAGCTTCCCACTGTAAAGAGAATTGAGGTAGTATCCTAAAAAATTGAAACACAATTGAAAATAAAGTAAACCATATATCCCAAAGGAAATCACCGAAATAATCCCCAGCAGACTTACTCCTTTTTTGATCATTTCCAGTCGGAGGAAAAGATCACTTCTACCTTTAACCTTGAGGATGTTCAGGTTGTAAGCATGGAGTGGATATAGTATTCCCGCCAGACAAAGGAGCTGGAAGTAAGGAGCTGCCGGTAACCATTTTTCTCCCAGTAAAAACCGGAACAGCGGATGGGCAATGATGCTTAAGAAAATCAACATCGGTGCATTCCAGAAAATCACCTGTTGCATGATTTTACGGTAGATCATTTTCAGTTTCACACCATCTTCGACGATCTCTGTAAACATCGGATAAGTGACTTTATTGATGGCATAAGAAAGATTTACAATTGGCAACTGACTCATTGCTTCGGCCCTGGAATAAAATCCAAGGGTGTTCAGTGGGTAGAATTTCCCGATAATCATGGTATAGATGTTCTGATGCAGGCTGTCCAGAATGCTGGAAAGCGCAATCTTATAACCGAAATTGAAATGCACTTTGAGGCGCTCCCGGTCCAGTAAAAGAGAAGGCCGCCATGGAGAACAGATCCAAAATAGAAGCATGGTTAGCAGGGCATTGCAAACATTCATCCAGACCAGACTCCAAACCCCGTAACCCATTTTTGCCAGAAAAACACCCGCCAGACCGCTAATCATGACAGCCGGAAGCTGTATCTGGGTTTGTCGCCGGAAATTCATTTCCTTCGTCAGAATCGTGTTCTGAACGGCACAAAAAGCGTTTAAAATCAACACTGTTCCATAAACCCGGAGTATGGCCGTTAGGGCTTCCTGTTCATAAAAACGGGCAACCAGGGGGGCGATGAAAAAGAACAGTCCATAAATCAGCAGGCTCCCGGCAAGGTTAAAATAAAAGACGGTGGAGTAGTCTTTTTGATCCGCATGGGGCGTTCTGATGAGGGAGGAGGTTAATCCACCATCCATCAGCACATAACCTATGGACACAAATACCGTCAGCATGGCAATCAGGCCAAATTCTTCCGGTGCCAGAATTCTGGCCAGCAAAATGGTAATGGAAAAGTTCAGTATTTTGGTGCTGAACTGTTGCCCCAGGGACCAGGCTACTCCAATGATCGTTCTTTTCCTCAGTTCCATCGGAACATGTGTTTTCCTGATCGCTGGACGTTTCATCTGTCGGTTAATTGTAGGAGATGGGGCCGGTATGTATCGTGTTTAACATCACATTGCTGAGGGGGAAATTACTGACCAATGCACAGTTCAAATGATCAAAAGCCAGGATCACATTTTTGCCCTGAACTCTGATTACCGTTCCTTCCTGATCGAAAAACAGGCCTTTTTTAACCCTGACCCGGTCGCCGCTATTGATTTCCTGAAGACTAACCACTTCTACATCGGGGCAGTTGCGGGTATATTCTCTTATTTTTTCAATCACATGATCTTTGATCACTGCGGGTTTGGCCATATAATAAACGAAGTTTACGACCCCCAGTGTTTGCCTTACTTTATATGCCTCGCGTTCATTGATGCGGACAAAAACGTAGGAGTTAAACAGGGGTAGGGCCACTTGCTTTTTCCGGTCTGCCCATTGATTCATTACTGTTCTAAGCGGACAGTACGATTCTATGCCTTGTATTTGTAATAAACGGTCTACCTTTTTCTCCCATCTGGGACGGGTGTAAACCACCAGCCATTGTTTGCGCCATAGCGCATGGTGTGTGTCATGTAATTCCATAATGAAAACGTTGAAAAAAAGTGTGTTGGGTACAGCTTCGCCACCTCAGTTACATGAGTAGCAGTGTTTATTGCATAAAAGAGGTTCTTGAATGTTAACTTTTTAATCGCAGGGGATAGCTGGTATAACCATATCCGTAGCTTTGTTTGTGGTCATTTTTGGCGTCATTAAAAACGACCATGGGGTTGTTCAGCTTTCCATTTTCATAGATATCCCGGAGGATGTTGAGGTGGAATCTGTCCGTATAATTATACCGGACCAGGTAAATACTGGCATCAGCATAGTGGGCCAGACTGAAGGCATCGGCCACCTGCCCAACGGGGGAGGTATCCATGATCACATAGTCGAATTCTTCTTTTAACTGACGGATCAATGCGCCGATTTCCGGATTTAACAACATTTCTGAGGGGTTATCTGGTGGCTGTCCACAACCAATGATATACAGGTTTGGCGAGATCCCTGAAGGCCGGAGCAGTTTTCTCAGCTCGATTTCTTCCCCTTTCAGGTATTCCGTGATTCCCGGACCCGGACTCATTTTCATGCGCTCCAGCAGGTCTGGTTTTCGCAGGTCAAATTCTAATAACACCACTTTCTTTTGAACTGCTGCAAGTGTCATTCCCAGATTTAAACTGAAAAAAGTTTTCCCTTCTGCCTGCATACAGGAGGTGACAAGTAACACCTGATTAGGTAATCCGGAGCTCATAAAATGGAGGTTGCTCCTGATGTACCTGAAAAGTTCTGAAATGGTTGTCCTGCTGTTATTTTCTAATATTCTCTTTTCCTTTTCAGAAACGTGATTCAAGATGCCCAGTAAGCGAACACCGGTTAAGGCTTCGATGTCTTTGGCATCGGTGATCTTGTTGTTGAGGAATGACTTGCTGTAAATAACTGCTGCGGGAATAAAACATCCGAAAAAGAAAGCAAAAAGATAACTCAGCTGCGTTTTGGGCGAAACCTGAATAGAATGATAGGCTGGCTGGTCGATCACTTGTGATGTGGGCACCGTGCCCGATAAGGAAAGCGTGGTTTCTTCTCTTTTTTGCAGTAAATAATGATACAAACTCATTTTTACACCCTGTTCTCTGCTTCTTTCCAGCAAACCTCTTTCTACAACCGGTGCAGAGCGGATTTTCTGGTTGAATTGCGAAGACATCGAAGCCAGGTTATTCCGTTCAATCATCATCCCTTGTTTAATATTTTGTAGGTTCTCTACGATATTCTGTTTTAAAGTATTCAATTGATCTGTTAAGTTGAGCACCAATGGGTTATTCAGATTTGAAGTCCGCAACATCCGATTCCTTTCCTGTTGTACTGCATTGAATTTGCTGCTCAATTCGTTTAAGGTCAGGTTGTTGATGGTTAAGGAGCTAGGCACCATGCTGAACTGGTTGTCTGGTTGAGATAGATAGTTTTGCAAAGACTCAATCACCCGGAGTTGCACCTCAGAATTGGCTTTTAATTGCTGATATTCTCCGGATTTCATCACATTTGCCTGGGCATCAGCACTGAGATCGGTCACCATATGCGCCTGTTTATAGCGCTCTACATCCTGTTCTACGAAGGACAAATCTTTGCTCAGATAGGCCAGTCGCTTGTCAATAAAGTTGATGGTATTGACTGCAATGATGTTTTTTCTGGTTACATTTTCTTCATTATAGGTTTTAATCAATGTGGTCAGAATGTCGATTCCACGTTGAGGAACTGCATCCTGTAAACTGAGGATCACGGTATTGGCATCTTTGATCACCGGTAAAACGCTGAGTTTTTTTAAGCTGTAGCTTTCAGCCATATTGTATAGGTTGTTGAATTTAAGGCGGATCGGTTCCGTAGATTCCCAAGAGGCAGGGCCGCGTTCAATGGTTAAGTGAAAACCGGTTCTTTTAATCTCTTTTCCATAGTCAAATGACCATTTTTGATCTCCTTCGATCAGGTAAAAACTGTGGTCATTTAATGGGGCTATGGCAATCTTTTTCTCATAAGCAACTGGACTCAGCGTAATCACGATTACTTTGACCGGCAATTGAGCATCATATAATTCTTTCTCTTTCCATTTGTCTTTTTGAAAATAGGACGTTTCTAAAGAAAGGCTTTTTAGTACTTTGTAAATCAGGTCTCTGGAACGAAGCACTTCCATTTCATTGTCTACTTTTTTATCTGTACGAAACATGTTCAGGTCGTTAAAAGCACTGCCCTTAAGCTCACCATCGCCTTTTTTGTCGTCCTGTACCAATAGTGTACTGCTCACTTTATAGCTTGGTGTTGCGGTGTTCAAATAGATAAATGCGGCGGCCAGACTAACCACAATGCTGATTAGAAAGACATACCAGTATTTCAGGTATTTCATGATCGAAACCTTGAAGTCTTCGGGCAGCCTTGTCGGTTGAAAAGAAGCGTTGCTGTTCATGATGCTGAGATTTATTAGCGGATTAAAGCGGTAATCAGCACTGCAACGGCCGAGATACAAGCCGTAATAATAGGCAGGGCACGGTTGTTCGGACTGAATTCTTTTTCTTTTGCTTTGTCGGGTTCTACATAGACGATGTCATTTTGTTTCAAATGAAAGTAGGGCGACTGGAAAACATCTTTTTTGTTCAGGTTTAGACGTACCATGCTACGGATGCCATCAGTTTGCCTGATGATCAATACGTTTTCACGTTTTCCGTAAACGGTCATATCGCCTGCCATACCAAGGGCTTCCAGCAGATTGAGCTGCGTCCCTGTTACGGTGAAGGAAGCGGGTTGGTTGACTTCCCCAATCACTGTTACCTTGAAATTTAGTAGCTGTACTTCAACAATCGGCGACTTCATAAATTGGCTAAGTGACTGGGTGATCAACTTTCTGGCAACATCAATCGTGGTTCCTTCTATCTTTAAGTTACCTATCACGGGTAGGGTGACCATCCCTTGATGGTCGACCCTGTAACTCTGCCCGCTTCGGCTCTCTTCCGTGTTTGTTTTTGATGTTATTCTGGTAAATAATTCATTAGATTCCGGACTTAAACTGTTTACTGAAATACTCAGCAGATCCCCTTGCTGGATCTTAACTTCTGCCTCAACTGCGTTAATCTGATCTTTTGCGAGCTCAGATAAATCGCTAAAATAAACCAGGTCTCTTTGAGGAACACATGCGCTGATCAACAGGGCAAATAGTACCAGGATGTAGGGTCTTTTTTTCATGAGGATACGGCTGAAGTATAACAATTAATTCTTCCTTTTTTTTAAGGTAGATTAAAGTTATCTATTTAAAAGTCAGCTATATATGGTTTTTGTGATTTGTAGGAAAACTGTTAATTTGAGCAGGTTTGTTAACAATAAAGTACTCGGAATGGAGCGGGTAAATACTCGAAAATTACTGGATAAATACTCAAACCAGGAGTATTATGGTCAGTTTGTACAGGCCGGATTTACAAGAGTACAACAGGTGTTTATTTATTTTACTCCTTTAATGGGTTAATTTGTTAGATGATCCCAATTTTTTTATATTAGGTTAACGCGATTGAAAAAATGATCGGTTTTCAAAACTATTTAGATTTATGTTTGACGAATTGAGTAAATACAAGCAGGGCAATTTCTTTTTTCAGGCAACCGATAGTTTAGTAGAAGTCTGCAATGTAGAAGCTCATTATTATGGGCTATACCTTGTTTATGCTTTAAGAAAGGGGAGGGTAGAGCTGGTTTACATTAATAAATCCGGTCCGCCGGAAAAATCAAAAGATTTGAAGATCAATACGGATATAGAAGATGACCTGCGAGAGAATTTATTGAATGGTTTCCAGTTTGGGGAGATTGAACGGAAGAACTCATGGCCTGTTCAAATGATGATCGAGGACATCGAAGCGTTACACATTCATTGGTATGTTACTTACGACCATAAGAACAAGGATTTACCGGCAACGATGAAATCGAAAATTCTGCAAATCTATCAGGGGATTTATGGACAGTTGCCAAGGTGGAACCAAACCTAAATCCCCTGCGTTGAAATGTTTCTTTTGACCTCAGACTTATAGAATAGGTATCGTTTTTACTGAATATATACCGTTTTGATGTTCACAAACTCGCGGATGCCAAAAGAACTGAGCTCTCTACCATAACCACTTTGGTTGATTCCACCAAATGGCAATCTCGAATCAGATTTCACCAGGCTATTGACAAAGCAGGATCCTGCGTTTAGTTTCTTTGCAGCAATTTCTTCACCATGTGCTTTGGAGGCTGTAAATACGGCGGCGCCTAATCCAAAAGGACTATCGTTCGCGATTTTGATCGCTTCTTCTTCATCTTTGGCACTGAATACTAAAGCTACCGGGCCAAATATTTCCTCCTGCCAGGCAGGCATTCCTTTTTTTATTCCGGTAAGAATTGTTGGTGTATAAAAAGCATGATCGCCTTTAAAATCAGGGATTTCTCCACCAAGAATACATTTTGCACCGGCTTTGATGTTGTCTGTTACCTGTTGGTGTAACTCATCGCGCAGGTCTTTTCTGGCCATAGGACCGAGGTCAGTATGGGTGTCAAAAGGATCTCCGGTCACTTTGGACTGCATCTTACGGAGAAAGATCTTTAAAAAGTCTTTTTCTATCTCTTTAACCAAAATGAATCTTTTTGCGGCAATACAGCTTTGGCCATTATTGATGAGCCTGCTTTGCATACAGATTTCAGCAGCTTGCTCGAGATCAGCATCTGCCAGAACGAGGTAAGGGTCGCTTCCTCCCAGTTCAAGCACGGTTTTTTTCAAATGAAAACCTGCCTGTTGTGCCACTTGTTTTCCTGCTTCGGTACTTCCTGTCAGGGTAACTGCTTTAATAAAAGGGTGTGCAATGGCTTGTTTCACCATTTTACTGTTGATCAGGAGTACGCTGAAAATATCTTTAGGAAAGCCAGCTTCTTTGATTACGTCTTCTATCGCCAATGCGCAACCACTAACATTGGAAGCGTGTTTTAATACGCCCGCATTCCCCGCCATCAGTGCAGGAGCCAGAAAACGGAACAATTGCCAAAAGGGAAAATTCCAGGGCATTACGGCCAATACAACGCCCAATGGCTGAAAGCTAACATAACTTTTACTAGCTTCTGTGGGGATGATTTCATCTTTTAGAAAGGCAGCCCCGTTAGCCGCATAGAAATCGCACACTGCTGCACACTTTTCAATTTCGGCAATTCCTGCGGGGATCGGTTTCCCCATTTCTTTGGCCATTAAGGTCGCCAGTTCAGTTTTTCGTTTTAAAAGCACTGCCGAAGCGTTTCTAAGGTATTCTGCCCGTACAGAAAAACGGGTTTCTTTCCATTTTAGCCAGGCAGCATGTGTCTTTTCTATTTTTCCATTGATTTGCTTTTCTGTATCTTCTATATAGGTTTTGATCGTTTTTCCATTCGTAGGGTTCACTGATATCATACTTTTCCGCTTTTTTAATCTTAATTATAACAGCAAATAAACAGGGCGATTTGTTTTGTTATTTTTGGGGCATGAATCTCCTGTAACTATAGGGTAAGATAGTTAATTTTTGTCGTTGTAAAAATATTTATGCTAAAAATAGATGAATTTTTCTATTCAGGTGATTAGCCCGGCTTTCCGGGTAAGTGTTCCAGTTGTTTTTGAAGTGTTCTATATTCTTTTTCTAAATATTTAAAAGCCTTGGTATTGCTGCGGAGGCCGTGGTTCTCCTTCAACTGCCCCAAATAACTGCTTTCCAGCTGATCTAACCTGGTTTTTACCTGCTTGTATTTTTCTTCCTGTTGTTTTTCGGTTTGGGTTTTACCTGCACCGTTCAAATTCCCCAGATAAACACTGTCGGATACCCTTTCTCCATCCGCAGAAATAAAGGCGATATAGGGTTCTATTTGCTGGTTCAATACGTCCTCATACATCGGAATGAAACATTTTCCCTCAGATCTTCTGGCTATGTTCAGATATTCCCTGTCTTTCCCGCTTTCCGGACAACAAATCATGACCATCACGCTGTCGTTGTGTTGTAAATCGTGAGTAGCTGTTGGATCCCAGCTGATCTCCAGTCCGCCGGCTAATTTTTCGATTCTTAAACCTGCGGTTTCCGGCATCTGGCCCTGACTTACCTTTACCTTGCTGTAATCGATGCTGATATTGGGGTATACGCCGGTTAAAGCCTGTTTTTTGTGGTAAGAGGTGGCCAGATTGTGTGCGTTATGTACTGTTCCTCTGGCCTGTAAACCGTAACCGAGTTTAATAAAACCGCCCATTTTGCTCAGTAGTTTGGTGGTGACGGCCATTTCCTGATAATTGGCCAGTTGAAGCGTACTCGGTTTCCCTTTTCTGCCGATTAAGCGTACTACAGGCTGCCCATTGAGCATGTAAAAAACAAGATTGCCTACTTTTCCGTTAAGGTGGCCCTGTGGGCCGTTTGAAGCTATTGCCATATTAGAGAGGTTAAGGGGTTGAGGTTGAGTTAGGTATTGTCCGATGTGGACGCGAGGAAGGTAGTCATTGTCTTCGGGATATCCTGCTACTGAACTCAGATTTATTTAAGCATTTAAAGAAAATTAGGTGCTGGTCTTAAGGAGGTTAGTAGGGCTGTTGGCCTGATTAGGCCCTATCAACCCCCAAGCGAAGACGAAAGGAGGCCCTGATAATATAAGTGTCAGTACGGAGGCAAGTTGACTGCAATAAGGTTTTTCTATGACAATAGTGTAGATCGAAGCTCAACCTGTTGTGTGTTCAGGTTAACTATGAATGATTTGATTGCTGGCGGTGGAGACTAATTGTTTTTAAATAAATATATACCGCTGTTTTTATTATAATTCAAAATCGTATTTATAATTTGCGGCCTTATTAAATAAATAAATATGGCTTCAGGTATTTTTGCGATTTTAGATGACATTGCTGCTTTAATGGATGATGTGTCGGTTGCGGCAAAAATTGCGACGAAAAAAACAGCAGGCATATTAGGTGATGATTTGGCGGTAAATGCAGAAAAGGCCACTGGTTTTTTGTCTTCCCGTGAATTACCTGTGCTTTGGGCAATCACTAAAGGCTCTTTAATCAACAAGGTTATTATTGTTCCCATTGCTCTCATACTCAGTGCGTTTTTTCCGATAGCTATAAAAGTAATTTTAGTCTTAGGAGGATTTTACCTGGCGTTTGAAGGGGTGGAGAAGATTGTAGAATACTTTTTTCACCATCCAAAGGAAGGACATGAAGTGATTGCAGCGGTCCAGCAGGATGCTAATGAAGCGGAAAAAGCAAAGGTTAAATCGGCTGTTACCACCGACTTTATTCTTTCGGTAGAGATCGTAATTATTGCACTCGGAACGGTTTTAACAGAAACATTACCGATACAGATTTTGACGGTTTCCGTTGTTGCACTATTGGCTACCATTGGTGTTTACGGTATTGTTGCATTGATTGTAAGAATGGATGATGTTGGTCACAACTTAATCAAACGTTCCAATGATCAAGGAATTTTTGCCAACATTGGAAAGTTATTGGTAAAATCACTGCCTTTGATTATCAGGATTTTAAGTGTTGTTGGAACCATTGCCTTGATTTTGGTTTCCGGCGGAATCTTTGTTCATAATATTGACTTTTTACACCATTTGTTCCCGGGCATGCCTTCGATGATTAAAGAAGCGTTGATGGGATTTGTTGCCGGATTAATTGTAGTTGCAGGGGTAACAGGTACTAAAAAAGTGATGTCTTTGTTGAAGAGATAAAGTAATTGAATTTTACCGTTTCTACAATTGGCTGTTAGTTATTTAAAATAACTAACAGCATTTCTATTCGTTTCCTACGATGTTTTCTATCTGATATGCCAGGCAATTAATTTTTTGATGTCTGAAACATGATGTCTGGTTAGCCAGATATTAAGCCGGTTATAGACGCTTTTTCATTGATCTGATTCAGGCTGTTTTTTCTTGTTAAAACTTACGACGTATTTATTGTTTAATATAATTAACAATAATGATTTTAATTATTAACTTGTGTTTTAGTTAATCCATTGAATGAGCGTGTTTTTCTTTTGTAATATTCCTGATTCACTGCTGATTAACATTGTGTTGTCGATACTAAAACTATATTTAATTTAAAATAGATGAGGAAATTAATGTTAATCCTATTGATAGCTGGAATCCTGGCTTCATGTGAAGATAAAAAAGTAGATAATATGAATATTGAAAATCAAGAATTGGTTAAAACGTATTTTGATCATTTCAACAAACATGAATGGGATAAGATGGCTGATCTGTATTCGGATTCCGCTGAAATTAAAGATCCTGCAATAGGCAAATCAGTTGTTAAGCAAAGTAAAAAGGAAATTAGTAAGCGATATGCTGAACTTAACAGTGTTTTTCCGAATTTAAAAGATGAAGTTGTACAGATTTATCCTTCCGGTGATCACCATGTGATTGTAGAGTTTGTTTCTTCTGGAACCGCTGCTGATGGCTCAGCGTTTACGCTGCCTATTTGTGTGATATTCACCATAGAAAATGGAAAAATCACAAAAGACTTCTCTTACTATGATAATTTTGAAGAATAGGATGACAGTGTAAGGTTTTACCGCCGCAATATATGGCGTATGTGGATGTTTTACAGTACTTATGCAAAACTGCGACAATCTTCTTCAGCACCCGAAGGAATTAAACCCTGGTTAGCTTACCTTAGTGTTTCACTGTAACTCCGCTCTGCTATCCCGGGACCAAATCTGTCATTAATAAGGATACAATTTACGAGATTTAAGTATGACTGAGAGTCGTCCCAAATTATATTTGGCAGGTCATATAAAAATGACAAACAAATGAGCGGGTAAAACATCAATATTCTGACTTTTCTTTGTGTGAATTATACCAGATTAAAAGAAATCGAGCTGTCAATACAGGTAATAAAATTAGAACGCATGAAAATTTAACCGGAAATCCGGGTAATTGCCTGCTGCTTTACCTCATTTCTTCGTGCCGTTTTTAAAAACTTTAAAGAATTGAAGTAAATATTTGTTAAAACATCTTGTTTTTGTAGGGTTTATTTGATAAGGTATTGTATTTTTGCATAAAAATTCAAATAAATGACTCGTAAGAATAGTAATTCGGAAAAAACTGCGGATGTTGTATTGATTGGAGCAGGGATAATGAGCGCCACCTTAGGTGTATTACTCAAAGAATTGCAGCCGGATATCACCATAGAAATTTTTGAAAGACTGGATGTTGCTGCGGCAGAGAGTTCTGATGCCTGGAATAACGCCGGCACCGGGCATTCTGCATTTTGTGAGCTTAATTATACGCCACAATTAGCGGATGGTTCAGTAAAAACTGCAAAAGCTATCGAAATTGCAGAATCTTTTGAAGTATCCAAGCAGTTTTGGTCTTTCCTGGTTAATAATAACCTGGTAGGATCACCCGAAACATTTATTAAGAGCATTCCACACGTTAGTTTTGTGTGGGGAGAGAAAAATGTTGCGTTTTTGCGTGAACGTTTCGACAGGTTACAGGAAAACCTTCTTTTCGAAGGAATGAAGTATTCTGAAGATCCGGAGCAATTGAAAAAGTGGATGCCTTTAGTGATGGATCAACGTGATCCGGAAGAAAAGGTTGCTGCGACAAGAATGACCATGGGAACGGATGTGAATTTTGGTGCCTTAACCAGAATGATGTTCAATACACTTCAGAAAATGGATGGTGTAAACATGCACTTCTCCCATGATGTAAAAAAACTAAAGCAAAAAGACGGGCTTTGGGATGTGAAAGTAAAAAACCTTTACACAGGTGATAAGCAGGTGGTGAAAGCGAAATTTGTTTTCATCGGTGCTGGTGGTGGCTCTATGCCGCTATTAGAAAAATCGGGTATTCCTGAAGGTAAAGGTTTTGGTGGCTTCCCGGTAAGTGGACAATGGTTGAAATGTATCAATCCGGATGTCATTGCCAATCATGATGCTAAAGTATATGGTAAAGCTTCGGTTGGTGCGCCACCGATGTCTGTGCCACACTTAGATACCAGAATGATCGATGGTAAGAAAGCCTTACTTTTTGGTCCTTATGCTGGATTTTCTACAAGATTCCTTAAAAATGGCTCTTTAATGGACCTTCCTATGTCGATTAAAGTAAACAATATCCGTCCGATGATTTCTGCCGGACTAGATAATCTGCCATTAACAAAATATTTAATTAACCAGGTACGTCAATCTCCGGAAGACCGTATGACTGCTTTAAGAGAGTATTTACCAACGGCCAAAATGGAAGATTGGGAGCTGGAAACTGCTGGTCAGCGTGTTCAGGTGATCAAGAAAGATGAAGAACATGGCGGTATTTTAGAATTCGGAACAGAAGTAGTTACTGCTGCTGACGGTTCTATCGCTGCTTTACTTGGTGCTTCGCCAGGTGCTTCTACTGCGGTTTCTATCATGATTACTTTGATGGAGCGTTGCTTCAGTGATCAGGTGAAAAGCAAAGAATGGCAGAAAAAACTAAGTGCTATGATTCCTTCTTATGGTCATGCATTGAGTAACAACGTGAAAATGACAGAAGAAATCAGATCGAATACCACGAAAACTTTAAACCTGCGCGACGCAGAATAAGGCCGGTATTTAAAATATAAATGGAAAGGACTTTTGGTGTAAAAACCGAAAGTCCTTTTTTTATACATGGTTTTGTCAAATCAGCTGATCATACCCCGGTTTGATGGCCTGGCGGGTTTTTTAACTAAAACATTTTGATAGTTTTGGATATTATAGAGAAAACTAATCACAAAGAATATGACTTCAGTAAAAGCGTATGCAGCTCAAAAAGCTGATCAACCATTAGCACCTTACCAGTTGACTCGTCGTGAGCCAGGGGTAGATGATGTGGA
Source organism: Pedobacter gandavensis (assembly GCF_032677645.1). Taxonomy (GTDB): domain Bacteria; phylum Bacteroidota; class Bacteroidia; order Sphingobacteriales; family Sphingobacteriaceae; genus Pedobacter; species Pedobacter gandavensis_A. Next base: position 37,813 of record NZ_JAVTSB010000016.1, read on the forward strand.
GATTAAGATTTTATATTGCGGGGTATGTCACTCGGATATTCACACGGCAAGAAATGAATGGGGAGGTACGATGTATCCGACTGTTCCGGGCCATGAAATTGTTGGTAAAGTAAGCCGCGTTGGGGCTAATGTAAGTAAGTTCAAAGTTGGCGATACGGTAGGTGTAGGTTGCTTTGTGGACTCTTGTGGTCATTGCAGCAATTGTAAGGATCATCAGGAGCAGTATTGCGAAAACGGACATACACAGACTTATAATTCTTTGGAACAAGATAAGAAAACGATTACTTACGGTGGTTATTCTACTCATATTGTAGTGACGCAGGGTTTCGTATTGAACGTTTCAGATAAATTACCTTTAGAAAAAGTAGCTCCGTTGCTTTGTGCCGGGATCACTACTTATTCTCCTTTGAAATATTGGAATGTGAAAAAAGGAGACAAGCTGGCGGTAGTTGGTTTGGGTGGTTTAGGTCATATGGCCGTTAAACTTGCCGCTTCTATGGGGGCAGAAGTGACGATGTTGAGTCGCTCGCCAGGAAAAGCGAAGGATGCTGAAGAATTAGGCGCGCATCACTTTGCGTTGACTACCGAAGCAGAGACGATGAAAACTCTTGCCAATACCTTTGATTTTATCATTGATACGGTTTCTGCCGAACATGATTATAACCAATACCTTGCTTTGTTGCGCACCAATGGGGTGATGATTCTATTGGGTGTTCCGCCAACGCCTTCTGAGGTGCAGGCGATACACTTGATTCTTGGTCGCCGTAGTCTGGTCGGCTCTTTGGTCGGTGGAATTAAAGAAACTCAGGAAATGTTGGATTATTGTGCTGAACATGGCATTACTTCTGATGTGGAAATGATCAGAATGGATCAAATTAATGAGGCTTATGAACGCACCTTAAGTGGTGATGTTCGCTATCGTTTTGTAATTGATATGTCTACGATAGATTAATAGTTCTTTTCTACGTTTTTGACCCGGTAAGTTTAGGCTTACCGGGTTTTATTGTTTTTAGACTCATCTGAAATGTGGCCAAACAATTGCAGGGTTAAAAACGTTAGCTCTTTACACATGGAAAAAATGCCTCGCTGGTCTAAAATTATACTCAGGATATTTATTGGTTTAGTCGCTTTTGTTGCAATCATTTTTGCAGGACTCGGTTTGTATGTAAATGCAAATAAAAAGACCTTGCTGGCAACGATTACGGAACAGTTAAATAAGAACCTCAATGGCTCGCTGACCATCGGGAGCATGGAACCTACCTTTTTTAAGGGTTTTCCAGGGGTGTCGATCAGTCTTCGGAATGTAGTGATCAAAGATAGCCTTTGGAAAGTGCATCAGCATACTTTGCTGGAAGCACAGGATTTTGAGGTTTCCGTGAATACGATGGCGCTACTAAGAGGTACCATTGAGATCAAGAAAATAGGAATTAATAATGCTAAAATTGACCTGTATACCGATACTGCCGGTTATAGCAATACGGCTGTGTTCCGCAAAAAAGAGAAGAAAAAACCGGCAACGGATAAAGCCAGTACGGAAGCGCAGCTGAAGGAGTTTAGTTTGGATAACGTGAATTTTATCGTCGACAATAGAAAGGGGCACAAGTTGTTTCATTTTGAGGTTGATGCGCTGAAAGGAAAAATGGATTACTCATTTTCCGGATGGGAAGCGCAATTGAAATTAAAGACATTGGCGAAGAGCATGGCCTTTAATACGAGAAGAGGTAGCTTTATCAAAGATAAGGTGTTAGAAGGGCCTTTTAAGATCAATTTCGACGAAAATACCGGGGTTCTCCTGGTTGCAGAGAATCAATTGAATATTGGAAAAGATCCTTTTATGATTGCTGCTAAATTTGATACGTCAAAAGAGAATACCGATTTTACAATTGACATTAAGGCACCTGCGATTTTGTGGAAAGATGCGGCCAATTTACTGGCACCGAATATTACGGAGAAACTGCTGATGTTTGATTTGAAAAAACCGATAAATGTAACCTGTACGCTGAATGGTGATATGGGACCTGGTGGTGATCCGGAAATTAACGTAACTGCCTTGGTAAATGACAATATTTTGAAAACCCCGGGTGCGCTGATCGACAGCTGTAATTTTAAAGGGGTATTTACCAATAACTATGAAAAGGGGAAGGGTTTTACAGATGCGAATTCTGCGATTAAGTTATACCAGTTTAAAGGAGCGTATACGGAAATGCCTTTTTCAATTGATACTTTCCTGATTAAAAATCTGGAGAAGCCGATTGCTACAGGGGTGTTTAAATCGAAATTTAATATCGTGAAATTGAATAAGGCAATTGGTACGGAAACGCTGAAATTCGGTAAAGGTACAGCAACTGTGAAGTTGGCTTATACGGCGGATATCGTCGACTTTAAACTGCACAAGCCGCTGGTGACGGGGCTGATCGATGTGGTTAATGCGGATGTAAGTTATGTGCCGAGGAAGTTGAACTTTACCAATACCGCGGTTTCTTTGAATTTTACAACTGATGATCTCTTTATTAAGAATATTCGTTTGCAGAGCGGTAAGAGTATTGTCTTGATGGATGGCCATATCCGTAACTTCCTGAATTTGTATTATAATGATCCGGAGAAAATATTGTTGAACTGGCAGGTTAGGAGTCCGCAGTTACATTTAGGTGAGTTCTTAGGTTTCCTGGGGAGCAGAAAGCCGGTTCGGACGGCAAAAAAGAATTCGAAGAACACCAGTTTTTCTGAGGATGTAAATAACCTGTTTGAAAAGAGTAAGGTGGAGATGCACCTTCGTGTTGCCAAGGTGTATTATAATAAATTTACCGGTACCGATGTAATGGCAGATTTGTTTCTTTCTGAAGCTGGTATTGGTTTGAAAAACATCAGTGTGAAACAAGGGAATGGCTCGATGAAGGTGAATGGTAACATCACTCAAAAGGGTAATCATAACCGTTTTCTTGTCAACACGACTTTGAATAATATTGATGTTAAAAGCTTCTTTTATTCTTTTGATAACTTCGGAATGACTACGCTTACTTCGAAGAATCTGAAAGGATATCTTTTCTCTAAATCTACCATTGGCGGACTGGTTACAGACCAGGGGAAACTAGTCACCAGTTCTTTGAATGGTGATATCTCTTTTGATCTGAAACAAGGTGCGCTGTTGAAATTTGAACCGATTATCAGCGTCGGGAAATTTGCTTTTCCTTTCAGAGATCTGGACAATATTACTTTCAGCAACCTGAATGGTAAGTTCGATGTTAGAGGCCCGATGATTACCATTAACCCGATGCAGATTAATTCGAGTATACTCAATATGGATGTGGCAGGGGTGTATTCTATGGCGAAAGGGACGAATATTGCAGTAGATGTACCATTAAGGAATCCGAAAAAAGATGCCGATATTACAGATAAGAAGGAAATTCAGGAGCGTAGAATGAAAGGGATTGTACTTCATTTACTGGCAACGGATGGGGAAGATGGCAAGATCAAGATCAAGCTGAATAAGAACAGAAACAAGGGGAAATAAGATTTTTGGTGATTTTAGGAAGTCTTAGGAATGGGCCAGATGAGCATGCAGTATTGCGTTTTCAGGAAGGCTTCCTGGTTTTGGAATCTTCGTTTTTTGGCATGTCAGAATTTAACGATTCTTTTGACTTGGGTTTGCCCCAGGTATGATCTTCTCTAAAATCTTCATCCGGATGAAAATAATAATTTCGACTTTTTAGAGCCGTCTTTACATTGGAATCAAACTTGTTTTTTTTATTATTTGCCTTCATGATTTTCGCGGTTAAATGACCAGATTCACTTATATATAACATTTAGAGGTATATACGGTTTCATCTTGCTGCTATTTTTTTTAGAATCTCTAATTGAATATTTCTGGCTTGCGAAAACATTCTATACTATACTTTGTTTGAAAAAACATTAAAAATTTATTTTGAAACATTCTGTTTTCCAGTGTGTTGAGTTTAATTTATTTAATAAAGTATTTATTATGAAAGCAGCAGTATTTCACAAATCTGGTGATATGATAGGATTGAATAGTTTTTCTGTATATAGCGGTCTTGAAGATCCAGTTACAAAATATGCTAAACCTCCTTTTAAAGGACAAAAGCAAGGCTGGCCCGGGCTTGCCGGTAAAATGGATCCGGTACCGGATCATGGAGAGCTTAGTTATAAGGGCTCCGACAGGCTTCTTGGTCGTAAAGCATTGATTACTGGTGGTGACTCTGGTATCGGACGTGCGGCTGCGATTGCTTATGCAAGAGAAGGGGCAGATGTGGCCATCAATTACCTCCCTGCGGAGGAATCGGATGCAAAAGAAGTGATCGATTTGATTAAGGCGGAAGGACGTCTGGCCATTGCTATTCCTGGTGATTTACGGGAAGAGGCTTTTTGTAAACTTTTGGTGGATGAGGCGGTGAAAGGTCTGGGCGGTTTGGATATACTGGTGAATAATGCAGGTCGCCAACAGGCCAAAGCCTCCATTCTTGACATTTCCACTGAGGATTTTGATGCCACCATGAAGACCAATATTTATGCACCCTTCTGGATTACTAAGGCAGCTTTACCCCACCTAAAGCCAGGTTCCGTGATCATTGCGACCACCTCTGTTCAAGCTACAGATCCTTCAGAAGATTTATTTGATTATGCGCAGACTAAAGCCGCAAATACCAGTTATGTGAGGTCGCTGGCCAAACAGCTGGGGCCAAAAGGTATTCGGGTAAATGGGGTTGCGCCGGGGCCAATATGGACTGCTTTGCAAGTGAGTGGAGGTGCTACTATAGAAAAATTGAAAAATTTTGGTGGGGATACCCCTTTAGGAAGACCTGGTCAGCCTGCTGAACTGGGTTCTATTTATGTGCAACTGGCTGCTGCTGACGCAAGTTATTCCACTGGTCAGATTTATGGCGCAGCCGGAGGCAGTGGACAGCCTTAAATATTGTTAATGGTCGGGATTTCGATCTCAAACAGCGCCAGAACAATGTTTTCATAATGCTTAGGCAATACTTCTGATGCTTCCGGAACGATGTTCCCTAGATAATTGAAGCCACATCTTTCATAGTAGGCGATCAATTTCGGGTTATCGCCCCAGGTATCTAGTCTGATGTATTTCTTTTCTTTTTTAGCACCATATTCCTTTGCCCATTTAATAATCAGGTTCACAAAATGGTGACCTCTGAATTCCGGGTTTGTTACGATACGGTGGATATAGATGGCTGGATCAGCATCTTTTTCTTTCCAGATTAGCGGATCATTAAAATCGATGGCAAAGATGCAGGCCGTTTGTCCCTCAATGATGACTTTCCATTGTCGGGTTTCATTGATCTCTTTTTCAATTAGGCTACGATCAAATCCTTGCCAGTGTTTTTTGAATACGGTCTTTTGATAAGCGATCGCATCGTCATAAAGTTCAAAGATACGGGTGATATCGTTTTGGTCGGAAGGAATGATGGTGACGTCTTTTAACATTTTGCTTAAATTGAATTAACAGCAATATTCGCAATTTTATTCTAAGCGAATAGGGTACAGTTTCAATTTATTTAACCCACACAGTTAAAGAAGCATAACTCTTGAAAGCTGGGCTAAATGATGAATCTGACCGGAATACTGTAAGTTACTTAAAATCAACCAACTATTTAGCTGTATAACTGTTTAGTCAATTAACCATTTAAATCAATTGAAAATGAAACGTAACGCAACGGCCGTTTGGAATGGCACAATAAAAGAGGGAGCCGGACATCTGAGCACAGATAGCAAGGTCTTGGATCAGACGCAGTACTCTTTTAACAGCAGGTTTGCCGATGGGATTGGCACCAATCCGGAAGAGCTACTGGCTGCTGCACATTCGGGATGTTTCACGATGAAACTGAGTCTGGATCTTACAGAAGCTGGTTTTACACCAGATAACCTGGAAACTAAAGCGACTATTTCTTTAGATAGTGGCGTGATCAGCAGTTCTCATTTGGTGTTAAAAGCAAGTATTCCCGGTATTACAGAAGAGCAGTTTCAGGAAATTGCAAAAGGAGCGAAAGCCAATTGTCCGGTGAGTAAAGCCTTCGCTATGGAAATTACTTTGGATGCGAGTTTAGTATAAGTACCTCGCTGTCTTTTAGTGATTAACAGCTAAAACTGTCAGATGCAAAATCCTTGCTTTTGGCAGTTTTTTTATTTTAAACCGGTTTTAATCGCAAATGTGGAGATAAAAACTATAAAAACTGGTTAAACCTGCTGAAAATAAAGGAATTGATAATGGAAATAAGGTAAAATTTCTATTTTAGGAGAAATTATCAAATTCCATAGAAATGAATAAGCCGATACTTGTTTTGAAATTAGGTACTGCCTCCATTACTACTCCGAAAGGAGAGTTGGATGAGGGGGTGATTGCTGATGTAGCGGCACAGGTTGCCCAGCTGGCGAAAGGACACCGGTTAATTCTGGTTTCTTCCGGGGCTGTTGCTGCGGGAAAGCAATACCTAAACAACTATAAAGGGAAAATTGCGGAAAGAAAGGCTGCGGCCGCTATCGGGAACCCCATATTGTTGAACACCTATTCGAAACATTTTTACCCCTACGGCATTCAGATGGCACAAAGTCTCTGTGAAAGGCGACATTTTTCCAATAGAACGCAATTTCTGCAACTTAAAGAAACGTACGAGGAACTGTGGAAAAATGGGGTAATCCCGATTGCAAATGAGAATGATGTGGTGAGTGATCTGGAATTGAGATTTTCTGATAATGATGAGCTGGCTACGTTGCTAGGCGTTGGTTTTGGTGCTTCGTTGATCCTTTTAGGGACATCTGTTCCCGGAGTTCTGGATAAAGAAGGAAAAGTAGTGGAGAAGATTGATTCGATCAATAATGAGGTCTTCTCTTTGGCGGATAAGAAAACTTCTGACCTCGGATTGGGGGGCATGGTTTCTAAACTTACTTTCGCCCACCTGGCTTCTACAATGGGAATTAAGGTCGTGATTTTTGGAATCAGAACACCGAACGGTATTCTGGATGCGGTAGCAGAGAAAACAGGAACTTTATTTACACCTGGAAACTGCACGTTGACCGCCAGAAATAAATGGCTGGCCAGCGGAAGTCTGGTTACCGGTAGGTTGATGGTAGATGAAGGGGCTTGTGAGGCGATCAGAAATCGTAAAAGTTTACTGGCAGTTGGCGTCGTTTCTGTTGTCGCGGCCTTTGAAAATGGAGAAATATTTGAGCTGGTTGATGCTCAAATGAACATCATTGCGGTAGCAAGGGCAAAAGCATCCTCAGCAACGATTCAAAACAATTTAAAACAACATAATCTGGAAATTGCCAACGCCAGTGATATCGTTATCTTATAAGAAAATCATGGAATCTATAGAAAACCAGTTAATTAACGCTAAGAAAGCCAGGCATTCCATCGCTTCCCTAAATGATGCAGGAAAACAAGCGCTATTACAGCGTTTAGCAGTAGTAATCCAGGATAAATCAGCTCAGATTATCGAAGAGAATTTGAAAGACCTGGAGAAAATGGCAGATTCAGATCCTAAAAAGGATCGTTTGTTGTTGAATAGCGAGCGGATTTTAGGTCTGGCCAGTAGTCTGAAAGATGTAGCTGCTTTACCTGATCCGACCAATCAATTGATTTCCAGTAAAAAAATGGACAACGGTTTACTGATTCAAAAGAAAACAGTAGCCTTGGGTGTAGTTGGGGTGATTTACGAATCCAGACCCAATGTAACCATCGATGTGGCTTCCTTATGTCTCAGATCCGGCAATGTTTGTCTGCTTCGTGGCGGACAAGACGCTTTTCATACCAATCTCTTTTTAGTTTCTTTAATTCAGGGAGTGTTACTGGAATTTGGCTTAGATCAAAACGTTGTACAACAATTGCCAGGGGATAGAAAATATATACTGGAAATCCTCCAGGCGGTGAAATATATTGATGTTATTATTCCACGTGGTTCCAATGAGCTGATTTCTTTTGTGCGTAAAAACGCTTTAGTGCCTGTTATAGAGACCGGAGCCGGGGTTTGTCACACTTACGTGGCTTCGTCGGCAAAGTTGCTTAAAGCAGCTGAAATTGTGCAGAATGCGAAGACTTCCCGCCCCTCCGTGTGTAATGCACTGGATACGGTATTGGTAGATCAAAAGATTGCTGCTGATTTTCTGAAGATAGTGGCGCCTTTACTGGCTGCGTATCGCGTGGAAATCTTTGCAGATGATCCTGCTTTTGCGATTTTAAATCAGGAGAAATATCCTTATTTATCGGCTGCAAGCCCTAAAGATTTTGGAAGGGAATTTCTTGATTATAAGTGTTCTGTTAAGATCGTGGAAAATATAAATGAAGCGATAGCACATATTTCTGAATATTCTTCGAAGCATTCCGAAGCGATTATTACGGAAAATACGGAGGAAGCGGAGCAGTTTCTGGAAGAGGTGGATGCTGCGGTAGTGTACTGGAATGCATCTACGCGCTTTACTGATGGACAGGTGTTCGGATTGGGTGCCGAAATTGGAATTTCTACGCAGAAACTTCATGCCAGAGGACCCTTTGCACTGGAAAAACTGGTTACCGAAAAATGGATTGTAAAAGGGGATGGGCAAATAAGAAATTAACTTTGAGTTCCCCAATTCCCTATTTGGGAAAAAAGAAGGACAATATTTTTTCGGTTGTTGCAAAAAAAAGGATCGCTACCTGTGTTTTTACTCAGGAAACAGCGTGGCTTGACTTTTGAATATTGTTAAGAAAAACTACTTATTTTTCCATGCAGAACAATTTAAGTCAACCTCAACCCTTATTGTTGAAAATGTTAGGGGAAATCGAGGATTATGCGATTTTATTTCTTGATCAGCATGGATGTGTGGGCAGCTGGAATAAAGGTGCCGAAAAGATTAAAGGATATACTGCGGAGGATATGGTGGGGATGGATTTCCGGTTGTTTTATACCGAAGAAGCCCGTGTCAACAAAATCCCTGATCAATTGTTGGAAGAGGCCATTCAGAATGGAAAAGCACAGCATAGAGGATGGCGCGTGAAGAAGGATGGGGAGCTATTCTGGGCGCATGTGACCATTACCACAGTATACGATGAGGATAATCAGGTGATCGGTTTTTCTAAATTTACCCGTGACCTGACCGATAAGCTAAATGCTGAAAAAGCGTTAAAAGAGTATGCAAGGGTGCTGGAGTTCCGGAATAAAGAACTGGAGCAATTTGTTTATATCGCTTCCCATGACTTGCAGGAGCCACTGCTGACCGTTAAAAACTTTGTAGGTTTATTGAAGAAAGAGTATGGTGAACTGTTTGATGAAAACGGTACTTTATATCTGAACTATATTGCGGAATCTGCAGAAAAAATGAAACACCTGATCAAAGGGCTGTTAGATTATGCGCGCTTAGGAACCCATGAGCCTAAGGAATTGGTGGATTGCAATGATTTAATGGTCGGACTGCAATCGGAATTTTCAAATGAAATAGAAACGCATGGTGTTGAAATCGTGTACGATAATTTACCACGTGTTCCCGCTTATGAGCTGGCTTTGAAGCAGCTTTTTCAACACCTATTCAGCAATGCGGTGAAATTCAGGAAGAAAGAGGAGGTATTGAAAATTCAGGTGACCGCTCATTATGAAGATTGCCATTGGTTTTTTCAGTTCAGGGACAATGGTATTGGCATAGAAGAAAAATATAAGAACAAGATATTTTTGATTTTTCAGCGTTTAAATAGTCAGGAGGATTATGTAGGGCATGGAATCGGGCTTTCCCACTGTAAAAAGATAGTAGAGCTCCATGGCGGGGAGATTTGTGTGAAATCCGCCTTGAATGAAGGTAGTACGTTTTGTTTTAGCCTTAAAAATGATAGATAAGCATGAAAAAATTTAAGGATCTTAATTGTGTATTACTTGTTGATGATGACATTCCAACCAATTATATTCACCGAAAAATCGTTCAGAATACCAATATAGAAGTTGATGTTAAGTCGATTACCTCGGCAAGAGAAGCCCTGGATTACCTGACGTTTTCCGGTAAGTATGAGCATGATGCGGAGGAACTGAGACCTGGGATTATCTTTCTCGACATCAATATGCCTGGCATGAGTGGCTGGGATTTTATGGAGGAATACCGTAAAATTGAGGCGTCCAGAAAATCGAAAATAATTGTAGTAATGCTCACCACTTCGCTAAACCCGGATGATGAGAAAATGGCCTCTGCCGACCATGAAATTATGAATTACTTACATAAACCTCTAAATGAAGATGCTTTTGTGAGAATTGCAGGTAAATATTTTGAGGAGATTAACAATTAATTCTATAGATTGGCGGTAAATAAATTTACGCATGAAACCTCCATCTATTAAGGATATTGCAAAAAAAGCAGAAGTATCCATTACCACAGTCTCTTTTATCTTAAACGGCAAAGCCGAAAAGATGCGCATTAGCAAGGAGGTGATCAAACGGGTAGAACTGATCATTCTGGAGCTTGGTTTTAAACCAAATCAGATCGCCAGAAGTCTGCGGACAGGGAATACCAAGACAATCGGCTTGATTGTGGAGGATATTTCTAATCCATTTTTCTCTGCTATTGCCAGACGTATCGAAGATAAAGCCTATAAAAAAGGCTATAAAATCACTTATTCCAGTACGGAGAATGATCCTGCTAAGGCCAGGGACCTGATCGAAATGTTCAAGTCCAGAAAGGTTGATGCGTATATCATTGCACCGGTTCCGGGGATTGAGGAAGACATCAGACAGTTACTTGCGGATAAAATTCCGGTGGTCATCTTTGACAGAAACCTTCCTGATCTGGATGTGAATTATGTAGTGGTGGATAACTTTGAAGGAGGTTATTCTGCTGCAGAATTCCTGATTAAAAAGGGCAGAAAGAACATTGCGTTCGTGACGGTTGATGTGGCTGTAGATCAGATTAACAACCGTTATCTCGGTTATGAGCGGGCATTAAAGGTTCATGGTCTGGAAGCAAATCAGGATTTACTGGTTAAAATTCCTTTTGATAGTACGGAAGAGGATACGAATGAGCGCTTAAAAGTCTTGTTTGAAGAGAATCCGGAAATTGATGCGGTGTTTTTCTCTACGAATTACCTGGCGGTAAGAGGTTTGTTTTTCCTTAAAAAGATTAAGAAACCAATTGACGATGGTTTTATGATTGTGGCTTACGATGATCAGGATGTTTTCAAGATTCATAGCCCTCCAATCAGTGTGGTTGATCAACCCATAGAACAAATCGCGGAAAAGATCATTGATATCATTCTCCAGGAGCTTTCTGCGGATCGATCATTACCCCAAACTGAAAGAAGTAAGGTTACCTTACCTACTAAATTTATAGAAAGATAAAAGATTTAGGGGCTTAAGCCTCTAAATCTTTCATTACCGCTTTAATCTTGTCGCCTAACAAGGCGTCAGTCGCTTTAAAGCTTTCTTTATCTTTTAATGGCGCGTTTACGCTGCAATAGAACTTGATTTTAGGTTCTGTTCCTGATGGTCTTGCCGAAACAATACTGCCATCTTCAGTGATAAACTGTAGTACATCCGATTTAGGGAAGTCCAGTTTCGTTTTTTCACCAGTACTCAGGTTTGTTTCAAAGCCCAGTTCATAATCCTTCAATAAAGCGACTTTAGCACCACCAAGTGTTGCAGGTGGGTTGCTTCTGAATTTCTCCATCATCGCTTTGATTTCTTCTGCACCGGTTTTTCCTTTTTTAGTGATGGATACCAATTCTTCTTTATACAAACCGTATTCTACATACATATCTAACATGGCATTGTATAAGCTACTGCCTTTGTCTTTGTAGAAAGCGGTCATTTCTGCGATAAATGCACAGGAAACTACGGCATCTTTATCTCTAACCAGTTCACCAATCAGGTACCCATAACTTTCTTCGCCACCACCGATAAAGGTTTTCTTTCCTTCAAGGCTGGTCATCAGTTGTCCGATGAATTTGAATCCGGTTAGGGTGTTATAAAAGGTTACGTTTTTCTTTTTAGCGATTTCTTCAATGATATTGGTGGTCACAATGGTTTTAACGATGTATTGATCACCGTCAAGTTTTCCTTTTTCTTCCCATGCACTCAAAAGATAGTTGATCAAAAGACTACCTGTTTGATTACCATTCAGCAATACGAATTGCCCGTCGTTGTTTTTTACTGCGATACCTACTCTGTCTGCATCAGGATCTGTTGCCAGTACCAGATCTGCATCAATATCTTCTGCTTTTTTAAGCGCTAAAGTCAGGGCTTCTTTTTCCTCTGGGTTAGGATAAACAACGGTTGGGAAATTACCATCCGGAGTGCTTTGCTCTTCTACCAGTGTTAAATTAGTGAAACCGAATTGCGCCAATGCCTGTGGAACCAATGTAATTCCTGTACCATGGATAGGGGAGTAAACGATTTTAAGGTCTTTCTGACGTGCAATTGCTTCTGGTGATACTGATAATTCAGTGATTTTATCCAGGTATAACTGATCAATTTCCTCTCCGATCAGCTCAATGTTTTCTGCTATACGGTTGAATTTAACCTCATCGATGCTTTTGATTTTGGCTACTTCATCCATCACCATGGTATCATCAGGAGAAGTGAATTGTCCGCCGTCTGCACCATAAGCTTTATAACCGTTGTATTCTTTAGGGTTATGGGAAGCGGTTAGCATGACGCCACTTTTGCAGCCCAGTTCTCTGATGGCAAAGGAAAGTTCTGGCGTTGGTCTTAATTCTTTGAAGAAATAAACATGGATTCCGTTTGCGGAGAATACGTCTGCAGTGATTCCGGCAAAGTAATCAGAGTTATTGCGGCTATCGTGCGCAATGGCTACTTTGATCTTTTCATTCGGGTATTTATTGATCAGGTAATTGCAAAGTCCTTGTGTGGCTGTGCCGATGGTATATTTGTTGATTCTGTTAGATCCGGCGCCCATGATGCCACGAAGGCCTCCAGTTCCGAATTCCAGGCTTCTGTAGAAAGAGTCGGTAAGCTCAGTTAAAGCTTCTTTATCTAATAGCTGCTGGATTTCTTCTTTTGTTTTACTGTCGTAATTACCATTTAGCCATTGGTTGATGGTACTTAGGGTTGCTGCTTCTAATTGCATATGATTGTGTTCTATCTTTTGACTCTTGCAGGAATAAACGCGTAATCTTTCACCATGTTTTGTGAGAACAGGATTAAAAAGCTGAATTCCAAATTTTATTTTGTGTATTTAGTGTTTATTATCGGCGTTTTTTTTAATTTCACGGCCACTATACAAGTATATAGCCAATTTATCAAAAAATAAAATTCTTACCTCAATTAAATGAAGATATTAAAGTTTGGAGGAACTTCCGTAGGAAGCCCTGAGCGTATGAAAAAGTTGCTGGATATCGTTAATCCGGCCGAAGCGCAAATTGTGGTCCTATCAGCCGTGTCTGGTACAACCAATAGTTTAGTGGAAATTTCAGGCAAACTTTTAAAGGAAGATAAACAGGCCGCGTTAAGCCTAATTAGCGCATTGAACAAACATTACAATGAGTTTATCATTGAGTTATTACCTGAGGCTGAGTTTTTTGAACAAGGACAAGAAGTAGTAGATTACCACTTTGGTTTCCTGGATTCTTTAGTAAATGATATTTTTACTCCGGTTGAAGAAAAAGTAGTGTTGGCACAGGGTGAACTGTTGTCGACTACCCTATACCATATTTACCTGAAATCTATCGGTGTACCTTCGGTATTACTTCCTGCATTGGATTTCATGAAAACTGACGAAGATAATGAGCCGGATGTTCCTTTTACTACGAAACATCTGATGCCAATATTGGAGCAGCATAAAGATAATAAGTTGTTTATTACTCAGGGTTTTATCTGTAGAAACAGCTTTGGTGAAGTCGATAATTTACGTCGCGGTGGAAGTGATTATACTGCTTCTTTAATTGGTGCAGCCATCCTTGCAGAAGAGGTTCAGATCTGGACTGATATTGACGGAATGCACAATAATGATCCGAGGATTGTTAAAGGTACGAAGCCGATTTCTCACCTTTCTTTTGATGAAGCTGCGGAGCTTGCTTATTTCGGTGCTAAGATTTTACACCCACAGTCGGTTTTCCCTGCACAGAAATATAAGATTCCGGTGCGGTTATTAAATACGATGGAGCCTTCTGCTGCAGGTACTTTAATTTCTTCGGAAAGTGAAAAAGGAAAGATCAAATCTATCGCTGCCAAAGATGGTATCATCGCGATTAAGATCCAGTCGAGCCGTATGTTACTGGCTTATGGTTTCTTAAGAAGAGTTTTCGAGATTTTTGAACGTTATAAAACACCAATCGATATGATCACTACTTCTGAAGTAGCGGTTTCTTTAACGATTGATTTTACCGATAACCTGGATAAAATTGTAGAAGAGCTTCATGCTTTCGGTACCGTAGAAATTGATAAGGATCAAAGTATTGTTTGTGTGGTTGGTGATTTCAGCGCGCAAGCGCATGGTTTTGCATCCAGAGTTTTAGATTCAATCAAACATATTCCGATCAGAATGATCTCTTACGGAGGTAGTAATTACAACATCTCTTTACTGATCAATACGTCGGATAAGACGGAAGTTCTAAAAAGCTTACATAACCGTTTGTTTGAATAAGAAGAGTTTATCTCTTTCTTAGCCAGATCATAGCGGCAACAAGAATTACAACGAGTGCGATAAAGAGTTTTACTCTTCTATCGTACTCTTTTCTACTCATTTTGTTGTTTCTGAAATCGACATAATTGCCGAAATAAATAAACCCCAGGACAACAACAAAAAATATAATCAGATACTTGAACATTATGTTTTCCGAAAAAGATATAGCACGTTTCGCGAATTTAGAAACACCCTTTTATTATTACGACCTAAACCTGTTGCAAAATACATTGAATGATTGTGCAGCGGCGGCAAAGGTATATAATTTTCATGTGCACTATGCTATGAAAGCAAATTTCAATCCTGCAGTATTACAAAAGATCAAGGCCGTGGGTTTTGGTGCGGATTGTGTAAGCGGTGGCGAAGTGAGCAAGGCGATTGAAGTTGGCTTCGGGCAGAATCAAGTGGTGTTTGCAGGTGTTGGAAAGTCGGACAGAGAGATTAATGAGGCTTTGGATCAGGATATTTTCTGCTTTAATGTAGAGTCTATTCAGGAATTAGAAGTGATTAATGAACTGGCTGCTAAAAAAGCTAAGGTAGCAAGAGTCGCGATTCGTATCAACCCAAATGTAGATGCACATACGCATCATAACATCACTACGGGTTTAGATGAGAATAAATTCGGTGTAAATGCCTGGGATTTACCTGCTTGTGTGGATACGTTGAAAGCGAGTCCAAACCTGGAGTTTATCGGTGTGCATTTTCATATCGGTTCACAGATTACGAATCTTGATGTTTACAAAAACTTATGCGTTAGAGTGAATGAGTTCGCGGCATGGTTTGAAGAACGCGGATTTATCGTGAAGGTGTTAAATGTTGGTGGTGGTTTAGGTATTGATTACCACAATCCAGAACAACAGATTCCTGATTTTGCAGCTTATTTTAAAATATTCCAGGATTTCTTAGAAATCAGACCTAACCAGGAGGTTCATTTTGAACTGGGTAGAGCACTTGTCGGACAAGCGGCTTCGTTGATCAGCAGAGTGCTGTATGTGAAGAACGGTAAGAAAAAGAACTTTATCATTTTAGATGCCGGTATGACGGAATTGATGAGACCTGCTTTGTATCAGGCTTATCATAAAATTGAGAATATTTCTAAGATTGGTGTTGAAGACTCCATTAAATATGATATCGTAGGCCCAATCTGCGAGAGTACCGATTGTTTTGGTAAAGAAGTGGAGTTTCCGGAAACTTTCCGTGGCGATCTAATTGCTATCCGTAGCACAGGTGCTTATGGTGAGGTAATGGCTTCGCATTACAATTTAAGAGAAAACATCGTTTCTGTTTACGATACAGAAGGATAGTTATCATAGATTAAATAAAAAAGCTTGTTGAAATGCTGGATATTCCATGCTTTCAACAAGCTTTTTTTATGAGTGATTATCGCTTGATCAGAAATTTATCATATGATCAGAAAATTACCTTATTCTTCTTCAAAAAAGTCGATCAGACCTCCGAAGTAATAGGCAGTTAATCCGGTAGTGAAATCATCGAAGTCTTCATCAGGGATATTTGTCTGCATATATTCTAAAGACGTACCTTTTTTATCTTCGTGGAGTTTGATAGTCACGATAGAAGGTTCGTTATCTTCTCCGAAATACCATTGTTGAACGATCTTCTTACCGTATTCGAATTCCAGGTTTTTACCTACGATATCACCATCCCAGAATGAAAATTCTGTACCTGGTTCTTCTGTGAATTCTACACCGGCACCTGTCCAGAGTTGTATGCTTTGTGCTTTTGTCATGGCTAAATACACTTCTTCAGGAGATGCAGGTAGCTGGTAATATTTTTTAAATGTCTTCATGTGCTGTTAAAATGCAAATATATCCAATTCAAAAGGGAAAATCATCTTTATTTAAAGGCGTTTAATCCGGTCACATCCATTCCGGTGATCAGTAAATGAATGTCGTGTGTTCCTTCGTAGGTGACTACCGATTCGAGGTTCATCATGTGTCGCATGATTGAGTATTCGCCTGTAATTCCCATTCCGCCAAGCATCTGACGTGCATTTCTGGCAATGTCCAGTGCGATTTCTACACTGTTTCTTTTGGCCATAGAAATCTGTTCTGCGGTAGCACGGTTCTCGCTTTTAAGTACCCCTAAACGCCAGACTAAAAGTTGCGCTTTCGTGATTTCGGTAACCATTTCGGCTAGTTTTTTCTGTTGTAACTGGAATCCGCCAATAGGTTTGCCGAACTGTACACGTTCTTTGGAGTAGCGTAGCGCCGTATCATAACAATCCATCGCTGCACCTAATGCGCCCCAGGCGATGCCGTAGCGCGCCTGGTTCAGGCAGCCTAAGGGGCCTTTTAATCCTGTGATGTCAGGGAAGATGTTTGCTTTAGGAATCTTCACATTGTCGAACACCAGTTCTCCGGTTGCCGAAGCTCTTAAGCTCCATTTGTTATGCGTTTCTGGCGTAGAAAAACCTTCCATGCCGCGTTCTACGATCAGGCCTCTGATTTTGCCGGATTCGTCTTTTGCCCAAACCACTGCGATATCGGCAAAAGGCGCGTTAGAGATCCACATTTTTGCGCCGTTAAGCAAATAGTGGTCTCCTTTATCTTTTATATTGGTTACCATGCCACCAGGATTGGAACCATGATCAGGTTCTGTTAATCCAAAGCAGCCCATTAATTCGCCTGTGGCTAATTTAGGGAGGTATTTTTTGCGTTGTTCTTCTGTGCCATAGGCGTAGATCGGGTACATCACCAGTGATCCCTGCACAGAGGCTGTGGATCTGATTCCGGAATCTCCGCGTTCAATTTCCTGCATCAGGATGCCATAGGCGATATAATCTAAACCTGCGCCACCATATTCTACTGGAATAGTAGGGCCAAATGCGCCAATTTCTCCCAATCCTTTGATCAGGTGTTTAGGGAATTCTGCCCTTTGTGCATAATCTTCAATAATCGGGCTGACTTCTTTTTTCACCCAGTCTCTTGCAGAAGAACGGATCAGCTTATGCTCATCACTCAGTAATTCATCCAGCTGATAATAGTCAGGAGCTTCGTAAAGGTCTTTTTTTGCAGATTTATTCATAGTTCAGGAGATATTTGGTATCGTGCTTTGACCTTGATTTTTTAATCAGGCTTATTTCAAAGTTAATAATTTAGAGGAATGGCTGGTAATAACGGTTCAAAGAATTAATTTTGTCAGATGAGCGATGCTAAAAGCTATATTCAAACGGTTGCGTTAAGAGATGTAAAATGTTATTCTTTTCACGGATATTATCCGGAGGAGCAGTTAACGGGGATTTATTTCATGGTAGATGTTGAGGTAACATTTGTCCACACAGGTGATACAGAAAATTTGAATCATACGGTGAATTATGAAGTATTAAACACGATTTTGCTGGAAGAAATGGCAAATACCCAGAAAATGCTGGAAACTGTGGTTCGCAGAATTCTGGACCGTGTACTGGATACTTATGCTTTCCTGCAGACAGGAAAAGTTGGAATCCGGAAACTGAGTCCGGCTATGCCGGGGCAGATCGGCCATTCTTTTGTCGAACTGAGCTATGTTGCACCTCAATAAACAGGTTTTTATCTGATTTATAACTGTTTTTCCTTTAAAAAGCCTAAACCTATATAACCATGAACTACACTAAAATAACTGCCGAACTGCTGGATTTGATTAAAGCAGCGGTTGGTGCAGAAAGTGTTTTTACTGATGAAGAATCTTTAAGTACTTATTGTCACGATGAAACTGAAGATTTGAAGTTTTATCCTGAAGTTGTTGTTAAACCAAACGATACGGAATCTGTATCCGCATTGCTGAAACTTTGTAACCAGTATCTGATTCCTGTAACCCCAAGAGGGGGTGGGACAGGATTGAGTGGCGGTGCTTTACCTGTTTTTGGTGGGGTATTGTTATCGATGGAGCGTTTTAAGAAGATCATTTCAATTGATACGGAAAACCTACAGGCCGTGGTAGAGCCCGGAGTGATTACGCAGGAGTTTATGGATGCGGTCACGGAAAAAGGTTTGCTTTATCCGATTGATCCTTCGAGTAAGGGTTCTTGTTTTATTGGCGGCAATGTAGCCCATGGTTCCGGTGGACCAAGGGTGGTAAAATATGGCACCATCAGAGAGTATATCTTGAATCTGGAAGTGGTTTTGCCTACGGGGGAGATTATCTGGACGGGAGCAAATACACTTAAATATGCTTCCGGGTATAACCTGACGCAGCTAATGATTGGTTCGGAAGGTACGCTTGCGGTGGTGACGAAGGTTGTGACGAAGTTGATTCCAAGGGCTGAACAGCATGTATTGATGCTGGCTTCTTTTGCAGAAAATGAGCAGGCTTGCGCGGCAGTATCCGCTATTTTCCGTGCTGAGGTGATCCCTTCTGCTTTGGAGTTCATGGAACGAAAAGGGGTGGAATGGGTGATCAAATACGATGATATTAAATTTGATCTTAAAGAAGGTATCAATGCTTTTCTTTTGATTGAGTTTGATGGCAATGATATGGATAGCATTTTCAAGGACTGTGAGAAAGTCAACGCGGTATTGGAAAGCTTTGGCTGTACAGATGTACTTTTTGCCGATACGGCACAGCAAAAGGAGGAATTGTGGCGCATGAGGAGGGTAATGCCGGAGTCGGTGAAATCTAATTCTATTTATAAAGAAGAAGATACGGTGGTTCCAAGAGCTGCCTTGCCGAAATTGATTAGCGGCATTAAAGAAATCGGTTCGAGGTATGGATTTGAAAGTGTGTGTTATGGCCATGCCGGTGATGGAAATCTTCATGTGAACATTATTAAAGGAGGGATGACTGACGAAGCCTGGAATCACAAACTGAAAGATGGTATCGTAGAGATTTTTGAGTTGACCAGTGCTTTAGGTGGTACTATTTCCGGTGAACATGGAATTGGATTGGTACAGAAAGACTTTATGTCTATTAAATATTCGGAGGTTCACCTGAACCTGATGAGGGGGATTAAAGCGGTGTTTGATCCCGCAGGTATCCTTAATCCTGGAAAGATTTTCTAAGGATTTATATGGAATCGTCTTGCAGATGTTAACCTGCAAGACGATTGTTTTTTTAATTCTCAAGCAGTTGCTCAAATGAGATCATCTTTGCTTTTTCATCTTCAGGGATAGGTGAGGAGTTTTTGCTGATATAATCAAAGGCTACACAGACTGTTTTTCCTTTGCTACAGATCACTTCTTCTCCATGGACTAGTTTCACCAATAGATACTCCAGGTCGAAACTGCTGCTACCTATTCTGGAAGTCCGGACGTACATACTGATTTTATCCTCTGGAAATATCGGCGTATGGTAGTCGAGTTCTGCTTTTGCGATGACGACTCCGGTTTTCTTCCAGTCCCATTTAACGGCCGCGTTCCAGTACTTTACTCTGGCGATTTCCATGTAGGTAAAATATACCGCGTTATTCACATGGCCCATCATGTCGAAATCTACAAACCGGGTTTCAATCTGTGTTTTATACTTGAAACTGTCTAAATGATTGACGATCTCTGTCTTTTTGTCTGTTGTTTTTACTTTGTTGCGCCAAAATGTCTTGAAAATCATAGATAATGGGTTTGGTATGAGTGTTGATTATATCGAAGTATACTATTAAAAATAAAATAAAAGGAGAAATAAGCGATGACACTAGTAAAATTTAATAACAGAACCAGAAACACTGCACCTTATTTTAACAACGTATTTGATTCTTTGTTCAGTGAGGCGTTAAATAAAAATTTAACAATTAACAAAGTTCCGGGCGTAAACATCCTGGAATCAGATGCAGATTATAAGATAGAAATAGCTGCGCCTGGTTTAACTAAAGAAGATTTTCAAATTAATCTGAAGAAAGATACACTGTCTGTATGGGCGGAGAAAAAAGTAGCTGAAACAGACGAGAAAAAAGATTATACCCGCAAAGAGTTTGATTACTTCTCTTTTGCAAGATCATTTGTGTTGCCGGAAAGCATTGATGCAGAGAAGATTACTGCGGAATATGTGAACGGAATTTTAAACATCACAATTGGCAAGAAAGATGAATCAAAATCTGCTGCTAAAGAGATAAAAGTTTCTTAATTAAGAAACAGAAGAGTTTTCATAATAAGTTTGGTTTAAGGTTAAGGTTAGAGGGCGCACCGGTGGGTGTGTCCTCTTTTTTTTAAAAAAAAAGAGCGTGTCTTTTGTAAAGACACGCTCTTGAATATTGGTAGTAATTTGGATATCGCTTATGCGTAACCCAGAATCTTTAGCACCTGCTTACTATTTTGTTCTTCTCCGAATACTTCAAAGTTGAAAGTTTCATCTCTGTTTCTGCGAATAATTACGTGCTTAGGACTAGGCAACAAGCAATGGTGAATACCACCGTAACCGCTCAATACTTCCTGATAAGCTCCGGTATTGAAGAAGCCCAGGTATTGTACTTTACGTGTTTTCGGCATAAACACACTGTTCATATGCGCTTCCTGATTGTAATAATCCTGACCATCGCAAGTAATTCCTCCTAAGTTGACACGCTCATACTCAGCGTCCCAGTTGTTGATCGGAAGTAAAATGTATTTCTGGTTTAAAGCCCAAACGTCTGGAAGGTTAGTGATGAATGAACCATCTAGCATTAACCATTTCTCTCTATCGTTCTGTTGCTTACGACCTAATACTTTGTATAAGATACCTGAAGCTTCAGCAACGGTGTATTTTCCAAATTCAGTAATGATATCCGGTTCTACAACATCGTGCTCAGCACAGATTTCTTTAATCCTTTTTACGATTTCATTGACCATGTATTCGTAATCGAAATCAAATACTAAAGAGTCTTTGAATGGCATACCACCACCGATATCTAAAGTATCCAGTTCAGGATTGATCTTTTTGAACTTGCAATATAAAGTCACATATTTTTCAAGTTCGTTCCAGTAGTATGGAGAATCTGTAATACCTGAATTGATAAAGAAGTGCAATAATTTTACTCTGAAGTTAGGGTTTGCAGAGATCTTATTGTTGTAAAAATCAATAACATCTTCCATACGTACGCCTAGTCTCGAAGTATAAAACTGTGAGTCTGGTTGCTCTTCAGCAGCGATACGGATACCCAGGTTACAAGGTGTATCTAATTCTACCTCATCATCAAAAAGGTTAAATTCCTCTTTATTATCCAATACCGGAATGATGTTTTTATATCCGTCGTGCAACATATCGATGATATATTGTTTGTACTGATAAGTTTTAAAGCCATTACAGATTACCGTAATGTCTTTGGTTAGGGCACCTTTTTTCTCCAATGCCTCAATCATAGGCATATCAAATGCTGATGAGGTTTCCAGGTGAATGCCATTCTTTAAGGCTTCTTCAACAATGTGCCTGAAGTGCGAACTTTTAGTACAGTAACAATACTTATAGTCCCCACGGTAATTGTTCTTGATGATAGCCGTTTGAAATAATAATTTGGCTTGTTGGATTTTCTTAGTTATCATTGGGAGATAAGTGAAACGTAATGGCGTACCATAGGTTTCAATCATTTCCATCAGATTGAGATCTTGAAAATACAATTCGTCGTCTATAACGCTGTAACCTTCCTGAGGGAAACCAACACTTAGATCAAGAAATTCGGAGTAACTCTGCATTTTTTATATTTTTGAACAATTATTTAAAGGGGTAGCTAATTAAATGAGTTAATTTTCGGCTCAAAGATAATCACTTTATAAAATACACTTGTATTTTTTTTTATGACTAAGACTTTAAAAATTATTGAGGTAAAATCCGAGATCGGCGCCGGTACACGGGGAGCCAGTTTAGGAGTGGATGCAATTAAGATTGCAGCGTTGGATTTTGGGAGTAGATTTTTCAAGAAACACAAATCAGTAGAGGTGCCAAATGAGAACCATTTGTTGCTTGAAGGCACCGGCAGCCCGTATGCGAAGCGGATTTCGGGTATACTGACGATGATAGAGCGGGTGAGTGATCAGGTGCGAACTACCCTGGAGGAGAAAGAGTTTCCGGTAGTTTTAGCAGGTGATCACAGTACGGCAGCGGGCACGATTGCAGGGATAAAAGCGGCCTTTCCAAAGTCGAAATTAGGGGTAATCTGGATCGATGCGCATGCAGATATCCATTCTCCCTACACTACACCCTCCGGAAATATGCACGGAATGCCCTTAGCGATGGCACTTGACGAAGATAATCTGGAGTCGAAAGTGAACAAGCTGGATCAGGAAACAATTAACTACTGGTATCAGCTAAAAAACGTCGGAAATATAGCACCTAAGATTAATTATCGCGATCTTGTGCTGATTTCTGCGCGGGATATGGAGAAGCCGGAAGAATACTTGCTGAAGAAAAATAAAGTCAAGATCTTTACGACGGCTGATGTCCGGAAAAGAGGGGTAGAACGGACGGTGATTGATACTTTGGTCTATCTTGATCATTGTGATCTCATTTATGTTTCATTTGACGTGGATTCTATGGATCCTACGGCATCCAGAGGAACGGGGACACCGGTTGCTCAGGGATTGACAGAAAGAGAAGCAGGGAAGCTGATGTCGGGTCTGATCACCAATCAAAAAGTATGTTGCTTCGAGATTGTGGAGGTTAACCCAACTCTCGACAGGGAGAATCAAATGGCAGAACACGCCTTTGAAATTTTAATTAAAGCGACTAACGCTTTTAGAAACGAGTAAATTATGAATATCGAACAACATATCACCGCTGCAACATTGGCTGCGGTAAAGCATTTATATGGTCAGGATCTTCCTGAAAACCAGGTTAGTTTACAAGATACCAGAGCTGAATTTGAGGGACAGATCACCATTGTGGTGTTTCCTATCGTGCGTTTCTCTAAAAAATCTCCGGAAGTAACGGCTACAGAACTTGGCGCATACCTGGTTGAAAACATTGAAGAAGTTACTGCATTTAACGTGATTAAGGGTTTCCTTAATTTATCTGTTGCCGATAGCTATTGGTTAAACCTATTCAATCAAGAGCTTTTAAGTCCGGATTTTGGCGCGGTAAAGCCGAATGGTAAAAAGGTAATGGTAGAATATTCTTCGCCAAACACGAATAAACCACTTCACTTAGGACACGTAAGAAACAACCTGTTAGGTTATTCTGTGGCTGAATTGCTTAAAGCAAGCGGTCATGAGGTGATTAAAGTGAATCTGGTAAATGACCGTGGGATTCATATCTGTAAGTCTATGTTGGCCTGGCAGAAATGGGGAAATGGCGAAACTCCTGAAAGTTCATGCTTAAAAGGAGATCATCTGGTAGGAAAATACTATGTGATCTTTGATAAAGAGTATAAAAAAGAAATTGAAGCATTAAAAGAAGCGGGTCAGACGGAAGAGGAGGCGAAGAAAAATGCGCCACTGATTCTGGAAGCACAGAAAATGTTGCAGGACTGGGAAGCTGGAGACGATGCAGTGATTACGCTTTGGAAAACCATGAACAGCTGGGTTTATGCCGGTTTTGAAGTGAGTTACAAGAACCTGGGTGTTGATTTCGACAAGTACTATTACGAAAGTAATACTTACCTGTTAGGAAAAGGTACGGTTGAAGAAGGTTTGGAGAAAGGCGTGTTCTTTAAGAAACCTGATGGTTCTGTCTGGATCGATTTAACGGCTGATGGTTTAGACCAGAAGTTGGTTTTACGTGCTGATGGTACTTCGGTGTACATCACTCAGGATTTGGGTACTGCTCAAATGAAATATGATGATTTCCATATGGATGAGTCTATTTATGTAGTAGGAAATGAGCAGGATTATCACTTTAAAGTATTGTTCCTGATTTTAGAGAAACTAGGTAAAACCTGGGCTAAAGGCTTACACCACTTGTCGTACGGCATGGTGGATCTGCCAAGTGGCAAGATGAAATCAAGAGAAGGTACGGTGGTAGATGCGGATGATCTTGTAGCAGAGATGATCGAGACTGCGAAACAAAAAACTGAAGCACTAGGAAAAGTAAATGATTTTAGTGAGGAAGAGAAAAGCGCTTTATATAACAATATTGGTTTAGGTGCTTTAAAATATTTCCTTTTAAAGGTTGAGCCTAAGAAACGTCTGTTATTTGATCCTTCGGAGTCTATCGATTTCCAGGGCAATACAGGTCCGTTTATTCAGTATACCCATGCCCGTATCAAATCGCTGTTAAATAAGGCCGGTTATGATGCTGCAAAAGGTGCTGCTGAAGTGGTGATCACGGATACAGAACGCGAAATGATCATGTTGCTGGCTAAGTACCCGGCAGAGATTGTGGCTGCGGCGAAGGTGTTTAGTCCGGCAAGTCTGGCTAATTACTTGTATGAGGTGGCTAAGATGTTCAATAAATTCTACCATGAGGTTCCACCAATCGTGAAAGAAGAAGATGAGGCCTTGAAACACCACCGTTTAAATCTGAGTGCAGTTACTGCAAGCATTCTTAAATCTGGTATGAGAATTTTAGGGATTACGGTTCCGGAAAGAATGTAAGTTGTTCTTTACCACATAACAAAAAGTCCTGAGCATAATGTTCAGGACTTTTTGTTTTTTACAGCATCTTTTACTGAGGATTTTGTTTGAGGAATTTATTTCTGAACTCCGGGATGGGTTGGTACTTTTTTACTTTTCCTGAAGGAGGCAAATGTCATTGGACTTTTTGCAGGCCTTTCGTCACCCAATAACACGCCCCATTGTCTAAATATGACAGTTCTGTCGAATATTACTTTTAATACTGCGATGATCGGCATGGAGAGAAACATCCCGGATACTCCGGCAATACTTCCACCTATGACGACTCCGAGGATGGCAAACAGTGCGTTTATTTTTACTTTTGAACCGACTATTCTAGGCATTAGGATGTTGTTGTCCAGAAACTGAACTCCGGCAATTACGGCAAGAACCGTGATCACCGGCCATAATTCTGTAGAGGAAGTCAGGGTGAGCAAAACGCCGATGATGTTTCCGATTAATGCACCTACATAGGGGATCAGGTTCAGGATGGCAAAAATTACCCCGATTAGTAAGGCATGTTTAATGCCGATTAATAACAGAATTCCGCCAAGTAAAATGGTCATATAGGTTACCTGAATCAGCAGTCCGACCAGGTAGTTTTTGATGATTGATTCTGTTTCATATATGGCTTCCTTAACCTTTGGATGATGTTCTGTCTTGAACCACATGAATACAAAGCGAAGCAAAATGTCTTTATAGAAAAGCATCAGGTAGATGTAGATTGGCAACAGGCCTACAAATACGAATAATGAGCTTAAGGTTACTGCTGCACCGCTGGCTGCTTTACCACCCATAGCGAGTAAATCATCACTTTTTTCGGTAATGAATTTCATTTGCTCGGTAGTGGATATATGGCTGAGTTTACCGAACCACTCGCTGAGTGTTTTCAAATGAGAGTTCACATTCGCTTTGATCTGGGGGAAGTCATTAGCGAGAACGCCTATTTGCGCAGAGAAAAACCAGACAATAGAACCCACGAATATTACGACCAATAGAATTGGTAGGATGATGGCTGCTATTTCGGGGAATTTGAATCTCCGTAAAAACCGGAAAACCGGCAAGAGCATGATGCTGATAAAGAAGGCCATGATCACAGGCATGATGATGTCTTTTCCAATGACCAGGATGGCTGCCAGAAGAACGAGTCCGAGGAGTTCAATGGATCTTTTAACGGTTAGGGGCATGTCTTTCATAAGTGTCGAGCTAATTTAACAGACCGTATCTATGCTAAAAGCTCAGATTTGAGCTCATAATGATAGGTCAGGATGGATTTATTTGTAGTTTATTTGTTTTTTCAAAAACTAAACACGGTAAGGTATGAAATGTTTGGCTAGTTTTGTAAATAATCGAAACACAGAATATTTCTTCTTATGATCAGTAATGAAACCATAGTTGCCTTATCTACACCACCGGGAATCGGTGCCATCGGTGTAATTCGTCTTTCAGGTAAGGATGCGATCTCTATCACGAACTCCGTTTTTAGTAAGGATTTGCTAAAACAAGATTCTCATACCTTACATTTTGGCCTGATTAAGGACGGTGATGTAGTGATTGATGAGGTGGTAGTCGCTTTATTTGTGGCTCCAAAGTCTTATACTAAGGAAAATGTGGTGGAAATTAGCTGCCATGGTTCAAACTATATTATTCAGCAGATCATTTCTTTATTGATCCGGAAAGGTGCTTCGGCAGCCAAACCCGGAGAATTTACGTTAAGGGCGTTTTTGAATGGTGGTATGGATTTATCGCAGGCAGAAGCGGTTGCAGATTTGATTTCATCAGATTCTCAGGCAGCACATAGCGTAGCGATGAACCAGCTTAGAGGTGGTTTTAGTACAGAATTGAATGTTTTAAGAGAGCAATTGATACATTTTGCTTCAATGATTGAGCTGGAGCTTGATTTCTCTGAAGAGGATGTAGAATTTGCAAACAGAGATCAGTTGCAGGAATTGATCAATAAGATCAACCTGGTGATCAATAAATTAATCCGCTCTTTTGAGTTAGGAAACGTAATTAAAGAAGGTATTAATACGGTAATCGCCGGCAGACCAAACGCAGGAAAATCAACGTTGTTAAATGCGTTGTTGAATGAAGATCGTGCGATTGTGAGTGAGATTGCCGGAACTACACGTGATACGATTGAAGAGGTTTTGAATATCAATGGGATAAACTTCAGATTGATTGACACAGCAGGGATCAGAGAAGCTACGGATACGATTGAAGCAATAGGGGTGGAGAAGACGATGTTGAAGATTAGTCAGTCGGCCGTGTTGGTTTATTTGTTTGATGTGGTGAATCTTTCTGCGAGTGAGATTAGAGAGGATATTCAGCGTTTACATAAACCAGGTGTTGCCTTTATCGCAGTTGCGAATAAGATCGACCTTTCGTTTACAGATAGGGTGAAGGAATTAGGTCTTCCTGCGGATATTAATTTCATTTCTATCTCCGCGAAAGAAAACCATCAGATTGAAGAATT
Organism: Pedobacter gandavensis; assembly: GCF_032677645.1. Taxonomy (GTDB): domain Bacteria; phylum Bacteroidota; class Bacteroidia; order Sphingobacteriales; family Sphingobacteriaceae; genus Pedobacter; species Pedobacter gandavensis_A. Next base: position 65,353 of record NZ_JAVTSB010000016.1, read on the forward strand.
GAAACAATTGTTGTATGATACGGCTGTAGGTGATAAGCTTTCGTCGAACCATACTATGGTAACGAATATCAGACACGTGGAGGCTTTGCAGAAAACCCGTACAGCTTTGGATAGTGTGATCAGAGGGTTGACAAATCCTGTGACTTCAGATTTTCTGGCTATGGATATCAAGCAAGCGCTTTATTATTTAGGGGAAATTACAGGGAAGGTTACTACGGACGACTTGCTGGAAAACATCTTTAGTAAGTTCTGCATCGGTAAATAACCGATGATAATTACCACATAATTACGACAACTAACGACAACTAAGTAGCTTATTGTTAGTAATTTATGTTGATTTCTTTTGTCCATGTCTTTGGATTTATGCTTTTGTTTTTCTGACTTTTGTAACGCATTTGTAACTCGAATGCGTTTTTTTATGCCCTAAAAATTTGAGGGGAAATTATGGCGCTTATTTCCTCTTAATTCCCCTTAAATCGTCTTAATTACCCTAAAAAGGGCTATATAAGGGGGGAAATAACCACCGATGATTTGAGGAGAAAAAGGGGGATTCGAGAACGCATGAAAGGTTTTTAGATAATTAGACAATGAGTTCGAATATTGCCGTTAAAAGAATTTGTGAATTTTGCCTGAATACTTTTATTGCAAAGACTACTGTTACCCGCTATTGTAGTCTTAAATGCAATCGTAGACACGCAAAACAGAAGGTTCGAGATCTTAAGATAAAAGCGTCCGACCTGGAGGTGAAGCAAACTGCAGCTTTGATTGAAGTTAATAAGGAGCCTGCAGAATTTTTATCTGTTAAGGAGGCTTCTAAACTACTCAATATATGTACTAAGACGATCTACAACATCATTTACAGTGGGAGAATAAAGGCAGTCCGGCTTTCTGATAGAAAAATCATTATTAAAAGGACCGAAGTTGATAAAATGTTCGAACAACCAGAAATTCCAGTCAAAATACGCGAGAAGCCTAAGAGGCAGCCTCATCCGAGATATTGCTATTCCATGGGAGAAGCTCAGGAGAAGTTCAATTTTTCAGAAGCAGCTTTATACTCCCTGATAAAAAGAAATAATATTCCAAAATATCAAAGTGGCTGGTACTCCTATGTACTGAAATCCGATTTAGAACGAGTTATAAACCAAAACAGATAAAGTTATGGCTAAAGTAAAAATGAGGTTCAGAACTATCATGAATGACAGAAAAAGCATCATGCTGGATTATTCACCGCCGTTTAAAAACCCGTCATCAGGTAAATATCATCGGTTTGAAACGCTTAAATTGTATATCTATGATACCCCTGTAGATCAATGGGAGCGGCAACACAATAAGGAGACGATGGTTTTGGCCCGTAGCATTTGTGCACAACGTCAATTGGATATCCAGAATCGAAGGTTTGGTTTTATTTCTGATGCCTTGAGAGACTCTAGCTTTATCGATTTTTTTCAAATAGAAGCTCGCAAAAAGCAACACTCAGTTTCCGATAACTGGGGGATGGGTGTACGGTATTTTATCGCCTTTGCTGGCCATGATTTGAAATTTCCTGAGCTCAATGATTACTTGTGTGAGGATTACAAGAACTACTTACTTAATGGGCCTGGTATTAGCAGGACTGGAAGGCCAATCTCTAAAAATACTGCTGTAAGTTATTACGCTAAGTTTAGGCATATTTTAAGAATCGCTTATAAACGGGGTTTAATTCCCCAGGATCTACATGCGATTGTTAAGCCTATTACACCTAAAGAGACGCATAGAGAAAGGCTTACCCTTGAGGAGTTCCAACAATTAGCAGAAACTCCTGCTGGTTCAGATTTAATGAAAATGGCTTCGCTTTTTTCAGGGCTTACCGGTTTGAGATTTTCTGATGTAGCGACTCTGAAATGGTCAGAGCTGCGCGGAACTGCTGGGAAATATGAACTTCAGTTCTCGCAGGAAAAAACAGATGCAGCGGAGGTGATGCCAATCTCAGATCAGGCAGTTTCCATGATGGGGATTCAAAACACAGAAAGCATTCTTGTTTTTAAAGGGTTGAGGTATTCCAGATTGAAGGCCTTCTTTACGCATTGGCTGGCTGGTGCTGGCATTAAAAAGAACATTACTTTTCATAGTTTTCGCCATACTTTTGCCACACTCCAATTGGAATTGGGAACAGACATTTACACGGTTTCTAAAATGTTGGGGCATAAGGCTTTTAAGAATACGGAGATTTATGCAAAAATTGTGGACAAGACCAAGCGTAATGCTGCAGACAAGGTGATGTTGAAAATGCCGGAAGAAATTGATGCGATGGAAGGAGATGAAAACTTAGCTCCGAAATCTTTTAAGTTTATTGTGCACCGGAATGAAAATTAGTTTTAACCTGTCCATAGCTATTTATAGGGTTTATAACCTGCAGCGCAATAAAAGCTAATTTGCGATGCTATATTTGCATTATGAACTTACCCATGCGCATCAACTTTGAGGAAAAAGATTATACTTACCTCATTATTACCAAGGGAATTACCAAACTAACTGCTGAAATTCAGATTAACCTGAATGATAGGGAGTATCAGCTAGTTTGTAATTCAAAAGGGGATTGGGATGTTGTTGATGCAACTGTAAACGATAACCCCGGACTGCTTAAAGCCATAGGTAGAAACATCAAACTCCGCTACCGGTTGTAATTTGCTGGACTTTAATTAGTTTACTGGGGGATTACCCGGGCTGAGTACAGAAAATACTTTTTCAAACCTTTCCGCATTAAATTTAATACTGACCCGGAATGTATAGCCACCATAGTGAATTTCTTTGATGAAATCCTGGAAAACAGGTTTGATAAATTCAATGAATTTTGCACTATAAGCTTCAAAATCAGGTTCTATGAATTTCTCTTGATAGGCTTCATTGAATTCATAAAAATTGAAATTTATCGCATGTTCAGTGACATCTACAAATCTGGTTTTGTAGGTAATGTTGGAGTTTAATGCTGAATTCAGGCGAATGTAAGTGATGATTTTATACTGTAAAAGATCGATTGTGTCTGTATATGCTAAAGCTCTTGCTGCCATGATTAAAGAATTAGATTACAAGTATGCTAAAAATATTAGTAATTAGTGTCGATTATTTTTCTTTTTAACTAAAGAGCTTATAAAATCAAATTAGGATTAATCGATTATCTACCCTAACAATTATACCATTTGAGCAGGGCGTTGATTTAGTGTCTAACACTATAGGTAGGAGGATTGTTCTTGAAATATTAAATGAAGTTTTTGTGCTTGTCACGAATTTTGATGCGTTCCGCTGCTTCAGTTCTAAGCTCTAAAATAGTTTTTCTTCTTGAGGCCAGGATCCATTTTTTTAGTTCAGTTTTATTGAAATAGAGTCTTTTTCCCGGTTTACTGACAGGGATTTCTTGCCGGCTAACTTTGGTGTATAAGGCTGGTACAGATACTTTTAAGAATTCTGCGGCCTCGGTGATGCTGAGCAGTTGGTTTTCTTGCTGTTCTTTGGGTTGTAATTCATGCAGAAGTTCTTCCATTCGTTCAATTTTCTCAAATAACTGACGAACGACTTCCGGGAGTTTGTCAAAACTAAATGGTTCCATGGGCTGAGGTCTATGTCTATTCTGATGGTCGTCACAATAATGGTTTTTTAGAATGGCAAGAGATCCCATGTGGGATAAATTAAATAAGTTTTATTACATGATCAATAATGAGATATCAGGTCTAGGACTGCTTGATATTAAAATAACCTGAATTTTGCGTTTCTGATTGTTCCGAGCGATCATCTTAGAAATCAATAGTGTTGAATAATAGTTTTTTTTACCAATTGGTGATTAAAATTTCTTCCTGCTTTTTGTAGGCAAATTTCTCAACAATTCCCTAGCCGAAAAGGCTAAACCCTTCGGGTTTTCTGGAAAAAATCTTCCCTGCTCGCTACGCTCACGAGGTTTTTTTTCTGAAAAGCCTTGTCTTGCTATGGAATCGTTTAGGAGCGGGGGCTTATCAAAAAGCCAGAAGGCTGCTGCCGACTGATTTTCTAAAACGATTTGACGATGAAGCAAATAAACATCAGAAGCCCTGTGGCTACAGCATTCTGCAAAAAGGGGCAATGCAGGACACCTATTCAATTAAGAATTTCCCCGTTAGGCTAATCTATTATTTATCATTTATCAGGAATCTAACAACTACAACAATGGCACATCATCTTAATTATAATGAGCAAACAGAAAAACACAGTTTCTTTACAGTAAAGGAAAAAGCTTGGCATAAACTAGGTCAACTGATCGAGGATTATCCGACAAGTGCAGAAGCAATCATCCATGCGGGCTTAGACTATACGGTAGAGAAAAGACCTTTATTTACTTTAAATGGAGAAGATCTGGCGATGATCAAAAACCCGGACGCTGATGACTATTTCGATCAGTTGCAGCCGGATATTATGGTTCCAGATTATTTCGCAAATGTGCGTAATGATACCGAGCAGGTGCTTGGAGTGGTGGGTAAAGATTATGCCATAGTTCAAAACATTGATGCTTTTGCTTTTTTTGATAGTATCGTAGGTGGAGGCGATGGAGTATTATATGAAACTGCTGGTGCACTAGGGAAAGGTGAGCGTATTTTTATAACGGCTAAACTTCCTGATTACATTCGTGTTGGTAAAGAAGATTGTATCGAGAAGTATTTGTTTTTAACTACTTCCCATGACGGTTATGGTAGCATTACTGCTGCTTTTACTCCGGTTAGAATTGTGTGTCAGAATACCTTAAACGCTGCAATGAATAATCACAGCAATTGTATTAAAATTAGGCACACTTCAAGCGCACCAGCTGCTGGGTATAAGCAACCGGTTTGCCGTTGAGCTTCAGGAGGTTTTCAATCACTGGTCTAAAATCCAGATCAATGATCATTTGGTAAAACGGCTTGTGCAAATTGCAATGGCCCCAAACAAAGAGACGCTTAAGTATTTAGAAGATCATCAGCAGGAACAGCTTTCTACTATGTACAATAACGTGGTCAGCAGTGTGATGGAATATACATTTTCTAGCCCCACTCAACAGGACCAAAGTACCCGAGGAACATTGTATGGTGCGTATAATGCGGTAACCGGGTATTTCCAGAACGTTCGGGGATATAAGGATGATGAAAGTAAGTTTAAATGCATAATGGATGGCGTTGGAGCCAAAAGGTCTCAGACTGCTTTTAATCTGTGCTTGGAATTTGCTCAATCGGGAGCCAATGCACTTAATTAATCAATAGGGGAAGGTTAGCTTCCCCTATGTTGTTCATTTATATTCTAATTAGGTTCTTTTAATAAAGAATATTTAAGTTCGTCAATCTGAAGGTCATTGCTGGGATACTTACATCGAAGGCTTCTGCAAGACGTTCAATCAACTGTGTCTCTGTTAAATTTTCTGCGTTTAACTGATCCAACTCCTCAAATATAAATTCCTTTGGCATAAGTAAAGATGCAGCAAAAGCATTCGCTTCTTGTTCCTGTCTTAGCTCAACCTCAGAGTAAACTTTGTTACTTCTATATTTTACAATAAAGTCCTTGTCTATAAAAACAGTGTCTTTACTATTATCTAGATGTAAGATGTAGTGACCTAGTTCATGTGCGATTGTGAAACGTGTCCTTTGTGATAATTGGGAGGGATTATAAGCAATAACTGCGTTATCTTCCTGTACAACCAAAATACCTGAAACGTCTTCACCTAAATCAGTTGGCTGAACCTGAACACCATTTAACTTGGCAATATTTTCTACATTAACCTTTCTAGAAATGGGTAGAGAACTTAATACCATATTATAAGTTATATCCGAAATCTGGCGTAGTCGTTGATTAGAAATAGCTCTTGACATAGTTAGGATTTTTTATGTTTTAAAGATATAAGAAATTTTAAGACTTTTTCTTGTGATTCGGATGTGTCTTCTATTTCTTTCTTTATTTTATTTATGATAGTTACATCAACATCATGACTTATCACATGTTCATGCGGCAATAATTCCTTAAGTGGGATTTTGAGATAATCAGAAATACCTAATAGTACATGTAGAGGTACTTTTTGATTACCTGTTTCAATGTTGACTAGGGAAATTCTGGATATACCAACCTCACTGGCAAGTACTTCCTGTTTGATATCCCGAGACTTTCTTGCAGATTTTATCAAATCTCCAACTCGTTCATAAAATACCGTTTGTTCCTCTTTATTAAGCATATAACGTATCAAATATACAACAATTCTTCATAAAAAAAGTTTTTGTTATAAAATATTACACAAAAAATGTAAGATTTTGTGTGGTAATTCAAAAACATCTTTTATATTTGTCCTATACAAGAAAAACCAGACAAAAGAATCTGTCTGGTCTCAATTTTTGAATGACAATCAGATTAGCTTATCTGTTCGCCAATATTTGTGTTTCGCACCTCAAATATAAGCACATCATTCACAATTGCAAGACCAAACTGCATTTTTGATTCCTGAAGTCTGAATTTATTAACTTTAAAGGAAATAATTAAGCTAAAAATAATTCTCAACTAAGTTGCATGGAGCAACAAAAAGTAGATCAAGGCTGGGCCTTGGCTGCGCAATAGAATATTTTATCATAATTTTTTACTCATTGAATAATTTTAATAATACCTCAAACGAGGATAGAACTCTAGAGCTTACTATAGATGGTAAGCAATATGCATGGAACGCACAATATATTACTGGCGCACAGATCCGGGAGTTAGCTGGTGCTGACACATCATCATTGGAATCAAAACTGTTTTTATCAATTAAACGCCCTTGGCAGGATGAATTAATCGAAGACAACACTTCAGTCAATTTAGCCAGACCAGAAGTTGAACATTTTTATATAAAGAATATTCTTCTTTTAACAATTAATAATGTGGAATATTCCTGGGACAGGGAGTTCATAACAGGGTTAGAGATTAAGCTTCTTGCGGGTATAAATGAGGAAGATGAACTTTACCTATCTATAAAGAAACCTTGGGAGGATGAATTGATTGCAAACGACGGAAGAGTAAATCTTGCTCGTCCTGGTATAGAGCACTTTTATTCAAAACAAGTAGAAAAACAATCGGAGATTATTGTTAATGGTCGAGAAAGACAGTGGAGTGAAAAAAACATTTCGTTTCCTCAGGTTGTATCACTCGCATTTGATACTTATGTTGAAAATGAGACCACAATTTATACTGTTACTTATAAAAGAGGTCCAAAAGCAAATCCAGAGGGTACGATGGTTAAAGGTGATATTGTTCATGTTAAAAACAAAATGGTCTTCAATGTCACAGCAACTGATAAATCATAGCTCCGATCTAAAACGTCTAAGAGACGAAGGATACGAGGTAGAAGTAAAGGGTGGGTATTTATTTATCCACCACATACCATATGTCAATAGTAGATGTGCGGTGGAATTTGGTACATTAGTAACGGTACTTAATCTGTTAAGTAATACACAAACTACCAGACCAAATGATCACATTATGCATTTTATTGGGGAACATCCGTGTGATAAAGATGGAAAGATCATTGCTGCTATTAGCTACATACCAACGCCTCATTCCCCTGCACCGGGGATTGAGGTTAATTGTTCTTTTTCTAATAAACCTGCGGAGGGTTATTCTGATTATTACCACAAGGTAAGCCGTTATGCAGATGTAATATCCGCTCCTGCAAAATCAATGGATCTAACTGTAACAGAGAAAACCTTCATTGTTGTTGAAAGCATTGAAGAGTTTACTCCGTTCCAATATGTTGATACCAATTCAAGTCGGGCAAATATCCTGAATATAAATCAGCGGTTTAATGGTCAAAAAGTAGCAATTGTTGGCCTTGGTGGTACAGGTGCTTATATCCTGGATCAGGTAGCAAAAACTCCTTGTGCCGAGATACATATTTTGGATGGGGATGATTTCCTTCAACACAATGCATTTCGTTCTCCTGGCGCAGCTTCAACCCAACAACTAAATAGAAAACTACAAAAGGTAGACTACTATCATGAAATTTACTCAAATATGCATAAGCATATCATTCCACATGACTGTTATCTAACTTCAGAAAACCTAAACTTGTTGAACGAAATGAGTTATATCTTCATCTGTATAGATAAAAATGGCATTAGAAAGTTATTGATGGATCATTTAATAATGATGCAAATTCCTTTTATTGATGTTGGACTAGGAGTAAATATTGTAGGTGAAAAGCTAATTGGAATGACCAGAGTTACCTCTGCTACAGCTCAAAAAAATGATCATCTGTTATTAAGGATCCCTTGCGGTGAAGAAGATGATAATAATGAGTATCGTACAAATATTCAGATTGCGGATCTAAATGCTCTTAATGCCATGCATGCTGTTATAAAATGGAAAAAGATGAGCGGTTTTTATCAGGATCTTGAGTTAGAGCATCATTCAACTTATTCCATAAATGTAGCACAACTTACCAATGAAGACCTTACAGCATAAATTCGTTGAATATATACCCGATAAAATTGAAGAGGGTATATTGTATATTTCTATTGAATTTACCACAGCCATACACAAATGTGTGTGTGGCTGTGGTAATGAAGTCGTCACTCCATTATCACCTACTGATTGGAAGCTAGTTTTTAACGGAGAAAGTGTCTCTCTAGGTCCTTCCATTGGTAATTGGAGTTTTGAATGTAAATCTCATTATTGGATTGTAGAAAATAAAGTGAGACACGCAAAAAAATGGGATGATGAACAAATCAGTAAGGGTCAAACCTCTGACCGTAAAAAGAAACGAGATTATTTCTTTGGACGTTTAAAAAAATAATACTTAAACTGGGACGCTATGTGGCGTTCCAGTTTAGATATTGAGTTGAACTAGGGCAACTCCTCAATTTGCTATTTATCTAAGCTATTCAAATAATAAAGCTGCTGCCGCTTTTATTTTAAAAATGAAATATTGTTCGCTGATGGAAAGACGATACAACTATACATATTATCGATTTTTTGGCGATATATAGATCATTGTGTTGGTATATTACTTTTTGTTTGGAAAAGTTGAGATAAGTAGTTTTTTATGAAATTAATATTTTATTAAAAATAATTATTTACTCAATTATGTTAACGATCCAAAGAATTTCAAAGCTAGATTCTAAATTAAGCTGGTTCCAGTTGTTTTTTATTGCATTTCCACTTAAGTGGAAGCTCGAGTTGATTGCATATTCGCTTATTGGGATTGCATTGTTTGTGGCGACATTTGCAAGTATACCTATGTTAAAACCTAATACTTGGATAACAATATTATTTGCAATGTTAACTGGACTTATGACCTGGCCTTTACTTTTAAGATCTTCCAAGTTCTCTATGGTCATTTTGCGAAGATTATGTATCCAAAATAATGTTCTTGTCCCAAACATAAGTTTCCATAATTTTTATGGATTACGGGTTATCTTGGTAAAGAAGGAACTTATAGAATGTGGGGCGCTGACTAAAGTAAAAATAGAGGAACTGGTTGCCATATTCGCAGGTGAAGCCAATGTTCCAAGATATCCTTATTGGGCCCATAAGATTTTTAAATCCGTATTTTTTATTGTTTTAGGAAGTTTGATAACTTTTCTGTTCAAAGGTAACGGGAAGGAAAGTTTAGAGAGCTTTTGGGGGCTCTTTTCTACTGTTATGGTCTTATTGCTTCTGATTGTTTTACTGATTTATATTATTGAGCAAGTAGTGCTGAGGGACGTCTATCAATTCTGGGTGAAAAAGCATTACCGTGTTGATCTAGTACGTTATTTGAACGAGGTTAAAATGATGATTTAAGCCTTCAAGATACAAAGACTCATGTCCTCATTAATATGATGTGGGCAGGCAACTATTTCTCCCATATGGGAAAACAGGGTTTTCAAAAACTCAAACTTTGGGTATACAAAAACTTAAAAGATGAATAGAGAAACCACTGTAATTGGGTTCTTTCCAGCTTTAGAAGCTGGCTATGAACCAAAAAAATATTCCTTCTACAAAGAAGATGTACCTACAGGAAATTACCTGGCTAAGCTAGACTTTATGTTGTGGTCTAAGACTTTTATGGCCATCAATTGCTTTTTTACCATTAAAGATTCCGGTAAAAAGATAAGCCTTTCTGTTTACAAGAAACCTGGGGAAGATGATCTGTATTTAGCTGGCGAAACAGAGATCCGTTTTATTTCTTTTGGTACTATGTTACAGCTAACTGTGGAATCCAATCAAAATGGCAAACCTGTTTTAAAAGATGCAGTTGTTGAGGGGAATCTGGTCGGTGACTGAACCGAATGTCCATACAACTCACCTGAATTTACTGCAGCGAATTTGGTGCTATCCGATTGCCTTTTCTCCTTAAAGAAAAGGAGCAAGCGGAAGTTAGGCAGAGCCTTACTTTACCCCCTTGGCGCTATCGCTGAGGGGGTATTGGATATACTCTAGATATATCCAGCTAGCTCCAGGCTAGCTTAAACCCATAAAACAGTATATCCATGGATATATCCCCAAATAAAACCAACAAAAGGAACAGGCCACCAGAGAAATCCATTCGATTTCCGGTATCAGCCCACAACAAACTGCTGAAGCTCTCAGAAAAGTTCGGAAGAAATCAAAGCCTGCTCTTTGTGCAGATGGTGGAATACTTTTACCGTAGCAGTAAAGATCCGCTGGATATTGGTGAAGAGCAGCTTAGAAAGGCCCTGTCCAGAAACCATGATGCTTACACCAGCTTTATTAAGTCCCAGGAAAAGGTGCTGCTCATTCCTATGCGCGTAGAGATGGAACGCATGATCAAAAATCAGGAGCAAATCGTCAGCTTTTTTAATGATCAGGTATTGAAGGCAAACAAATCCTTACTTGAGAATCAGCAGGTCCAGATAAAAGCAATTTCTGAATCCGAAAAGATGATTAAGGTTTTGTATCAGGATAGGGAAATTAAAAGAATCCTTCAGCAGAAATTCCTGATCATACTGGATACCTATATCAAAAACAGGGAGAATCTGGGAAGTTTCAAAACCAGGGAAAAGGAAGAGCTGGTTGAACTTGCCAGAAAACAAATAGCTGCTATGTAAACCCAGGTACTTATGTATATCAATATTACTGACAGTGACAAGGGAAATAATAAAGGCAGTTGCGGGGAGCTGGTACATTATCTGGATAAGGAAAATAGAATTTCTAGTGACCTGAAACCTGAGCTGTGGTTTAATGGTACAAGCGATGCCATTCCATCTTATCTGGTTAAATACAATCTGGATCAAAATATTGCCAAATTGTGTAAGGATGATGCTAAGTTTTTTCTGATCAACATTAGTCCTTCACAGAAAGAGATCGGTTACCTCAAAACGCTTTATGGCGAAATAGGAGTGGAGAATGCTTTAAAGGAATATGCTGCAGGGATAATGGATGAATATGCCTGTAATTTTAAAAGGCCTGGCGTTAATGGTGAAAAAGACTTATTGTGGTATGCAAAGCTGGAACACTTCCGTTATTACAGCTACAATGATCCACAGGTTAAAGATGGCACCGTAAAAAAGGGAAGCCCCAAGCCCGGAGAACAGTTACATATTCAAGTCATCGTGAGCCGCAAGGACATTACCAATCGCATCAGACTAAGTCCGATGAATACCTCTAAAGGTAAAAATGCTGCCCATTCCCAAAAGCTTGGTCAGTTTGATCGCTCGGTGGATATACCGCTGATATTGACCACCTGATTCCGGTGGAAGGTGACCATTGATTCCGTCCCAAATTGACCACCCTATTCCGGGGCAAATTGACCACCCGAACGACCAGCTAATACTGTAGAAGCAACCATCTTTGTAAGGTTTAACTAACCTTCAGGAGCATGGCCAACACTACAATTAGTATGAGTAAGATTAGAAAGATTTTAAGGATGTTTAGCAATGGTCGCAGTATCATGTCGATCTCTGCCCAGGTTGATGCTTCCCGTAACACCGTAAAGAAGTATCTGGCTTCGTTTAAGGAAAGCGGGTTTACCTTTGAGGAGGTTGATGCACTGAGTGACCAAAGCTTTTCTCTAAGCTCAAAATGGCCAAGGCCGATGGTTCTTATCTCAAAGAGGTTGTTAGAATCGAACGGCAGCAGTTGCTGATACTTGATGACTTTGGTATACAGCCTTTTGATGCACAGATCATGGCTGCCCTAATGGAGATTATTGAAGACAGACATGGAAAGACTTCGCTGATCATTACTTCTCATTTGCCGGTCAGAAAATGGTACGAAGTTATAGGCGAAAAAACAATTGCTGATGCCATCCTGGACCGAATCGCGCATATTGCACACCGTATTGAACTCAAAGGAGAATCAATGAGAAAAAAAAGAAAAACTGATGTTCAATAAACTGGCTATCAATAGCCAATTTATTAGCTAACTTTGAAAACGCTTTTACAGCTTTAGCTGCTGTTGTTCGCCAGCGAATTGACTGGTCACTTTGCCACGGAATCAGGTGGTCAACTTCCCCGGAATACCTAAGCTGCCCTCCGAGAAATATGCTGGAAGCAGAAAGGTAACAGGGAGCGCTGGGCGGGCATCTTGAAAGGAGGATGAATACAACGAAACAGTAGGAAAAAAAATGTATTCCACTAGTTATTCGAAGAAATCATCAGTTTAAACAATATGTACCAGGCTTATGACAGGGTGATTAGCAACAAAGGTGAGGCTGGAGTAACGGTATCGGGATGCTTGACTTTGGCACTGAGGTCAGGGAGAAGTGGCCATTGGTCAAAAGCCAGCTAGGAAAAGCAGAATGCCGTCACATGGCGGTGAATCTGGGGAAAATTCCCACAGCTAATGGAGGTGTCCGTCCATTTGGTATTCCTACTTCCACGGATAGAAAGATTCCGCAGGCTTTTTCATAGGTACTGATCAAAATTTACGATTCTTAATTCTCAGTAAACTGCTATGGATTTCGTGCAGAAAAGAATGCTAATGATTACTTAGTAAAGGCAATGGAGTACATCAATGCAGGATATAGTTATGTTGTAAACCTTGATCTGGAACAATTCTTAGATACGGTAAACTATGATTGTCTGATGAACGAACTGGGTAAGAAATTGCACGGCAAACGCTTGTTGAAGCTTGTACACAGTATCCTTCAGGCTACCATTCAGGTTCAAGGCAATCAGATTCCCTGTAAAAAAGTGTTCCTCAAGGCGGCCCACTCAGCCCGTTGCTCTCCAACATTATTCTGGATAAACTGGATAGAGAATTGGAAAGACGTGGCTATCGTTTTATGCTGATGATTGTAGTAATTATGTGAAGAGTAAACGTGCCTGAGAACATGTTATGGAAGATATCAGATCCTATATCGAAAAGGAACTGAAACTAAAGGAGAAAAGTGTGGTCAACCGCCCATAGCGAAAAAATAAACATAATTAGTTGCTAAACACTTGTTCTTGGTCAATAAAAACGCTTCTCTAGCTGCCTGTGAAGATTTAACATGTACAATAAACAAAGTGAAAGTTGTTTCATAAATATATGTTTTTTAACTTAAACTGTTTGATTTTTGTTTTTTATGTTTTATTGTTTTGTGTTGATAAAAATTATTGTATTATAATTTGAGATTGTTCAATTAATAACTTATTATTGCTTTATAATAATCTGAATATGATAGTCAAAGCAGTGATTTTTTTCGATGGGATTTGTAACCTATGTAATGATGTAGTCCAATTTGTAATCAAACGGGATAAAAAGGGCCAATGTCGGTTTACTACTCTTGATGGGGAATATGCAAAAAATGTTCTTGGTAGGTACAAGGTTGACTTGGAACAAATGGATTCGATATTGTTATTAGAAGGAGATAAACTTTACTCTAAATCAACTGCGGCTTTAAGGATTTTAAAAAAAATGGATGGCGCTTGGCCTGTTCTTTACTGTTTTATCGTTTTACCGGAATCTATAAGAGACAGGCTTTACGATTTAATCGCGAAAAATAGGTATTTATTGTTAGGAAGAAGTGTTAGCTGTTGGGTACGGACAACCGAGTTGAACGATAGATTCTTTCCTTAAATTGTTCTTATATTTCCTCAAGTGTGGGTGTCTGGCTATTTGTTAGTCTTTTATTCGCTTGAATTATAGCAAATACATTTCATTTTTGAGCGAAGTTAGGAGGTACATAATAAAGCGTAATTATTTTAGAAAGTCTACAAAGGGCTGAATTGCGTTTAATGCCGATTGTATTGTAATTCTTTGAACTTTAATGTGTGTCGGGATCAAGGGAAATAAAACAATAGGTGCTGAATCATATTTATTGCTTTGTCAATATGTGTGTTTTCGAGTGAGTGCGAATGTATTAAATACATTATGAAATGATTATCAAAAATAAGAAACTAAAGAAGTTAATTTTGTTCTATTTTGCTTTATTCCATCTGGGGCTTATCATTATAGTAGTAACTATTGAATCGATTCCTGGTATACAATACCTTTTAACTGATGGAAAAGATAAGAATCTGACAACAATAAAGAGTATAAATGAAGTTAAAAGTGTTTTAAAGAAGGTTACGGGGTTTCCGGGAATCTATCACTACTCTATATTAAGTGGAACTGATGTGAGTTATAATTTTTATGCACCAATGGTAGCTAGAAGTTCAACTTTGGAATGCATTCGTTACGATAAAAAAAGAATGGAAATTGATAGACTGTATTTTCCATATAGTCTGAAGACCCATGAGGGGATACAGAGGTATTCAGTTTCACTTACTAACTTTAATGGGGTCATAAAAAAGCTAGATTCAACTGAAAGAAATAGATTATATCGGTTATTTACTAAGTCGGTTGGTCTTAAAATAGTTCAATCTGATTCAAGTCAGTTAGCTAAATATTCTCAATTACATTTTTCTTCCTATGTTTTTCCTAGCATGTCTGATTTTAATAAAGGGGTCAAACCAACGCTAATTAACTTGGTAACCATAACTTTTTAAATGAATGATATTGACAAATAAAATCACCCAGAATTTTTTTAAGTTTTTTATTAGGAAAAGGAATGAAGATGTTTTTTTTCTTCCTTTTTTCCGGATATCGATCGGTTTATTTTCTTTTTTTCATTTTCTATTTCTTTGGAAAGATTTCTATAATCTGTATAGGAGGAATGGTTTGGTTGAAGAAGGGATTATGCTTGCCTTTAAACCAAAAATCATCCCCAATATAAATCAGGTGACAGAATTTTTGTTTGGATGGACTCATCAGTCAGAAAAAGAAATGCTAATGATTATCATGGTAATCTATTTGGCTTTGTGTCTGTGTTTAACCTTTGGGTTACTGAGCAGATTGTCTGCCTTATTGCTTTTATTTCTTCATTTGGTGATCTTCAAAGGAGCTCCGTTATACAGCTACGGCGTTGATAATTTGACATCTATTGCTTTGTTCTATTGTTTCTTATTCCCTGTTGGCGCGCAATACGCAATTGATCAAAAACTATTCTCTAAACGGCAAGTGAACCCTTCTCCTTATAGAAAGATATTGCAACTTCATCTGAGTTTAATCTACATTTCCTCAGGATTTGTTAAATTAACAGGTAGTGACTGGAGAAGTGGAGAGGCGATTTGGCAATCTGTTCATTTGTTGAAACACAACCTTTTAATTAGTATAGATTACGATGTTATGGCTATTTATCCGGTAGTTGCCTTGGCCATATCATGGAGTGTTGTGCTGATTGAACTGTTCTATCCTTTCTTAATGTTCAGTAAGAAGTTTAATAAAGGTGGATTGATTATTTTGATTTCCATGCATTTAGGTATTGCGATCTGTTTAGGTCTTTACTATTTTTCATTGTTAATGATCTTATTGAGTCTCGCCGCTTTTTTGAATTTTGATAAAAGTGAAAAATAGGGCATGTTTAATTTAATGCTTGTCACATTTTGAATGTACCAAGCTGAATAAAGTTAGATGTCTTGTTCCCACCGCCCATTGTTTGACTTTAAGGTTGGGTGGGTTAAAAATATGATGTCATTTGAAGTTTTTTAATGGAGGCGCTCAATATCAAATTTATCTAATGTCTATGAAAATTTTTATAATAATAATAGTGGTTTTATTTTACTCGTTTTTAGCCCGAGGGCAGACAGTAAAAATAATCGGAAATGTCCAAGATACCAATAGAAATTTAAAATTGAGCAACGCTTCGGTAGTTGTGATTAAGTCTACGGATTCAATAATCTTTGCAGATACAAGAACGCACATTGGGAAGTTTATATTTAAAAAAGTACCAAACGGCCAGTATTTTTTGATCGTCTCTTATCCGAAATATGTTGATTTTCTTATGCCGTTGAGCTTAGGGAAAGATAGTGTACTTGATTTGGGGAATATAAATTTGGTCAGTGAAGCTATTTTTTTAGCTACGGTAACTGTTACTGCTAAAAGGATACCAATAAAAATCAGGGGTGATACAACTGAATATGATCCCTTGGCTTATAATCTGAAAGTTAATGCTACAGCTGAAGATTTATTGAAGCAATTACAGAATTTTCAGGTAGATAAATACGGAAATATTACTGCCCAAGGAAAACAGATAAATCGAGTATTGGTAGATGGAGAAGAATTTTTTGGCAACGATCCTACTTTGGTAACAAAAAATCTTAGGGCTGATATGATTGATAAGGTCCAGGTTTTCAATAAGAAAAGTGATCAGGCCACATTTACCGGTATTAATGATGGGAAGGATTCAAAAGTAGTTAATTTCAAGCTTAAAAAGGGAAATAAAGTAGGTGCCTTTGGTAAGGCTGAATTGGCATTTGGTGACCATGGATTTTACCAATCGCAATTGTTTTATAACCACTTCAATAATGATGAAAAATTTGCTTTACATGCATTTTCCAATAATACTGGGACTGTGGGGTTAAGCAGGAGGGATCGCCAACAATATTCAGATGGAAGTACCGATGCTTCATACAATAATTACGATCTAGATATCTGGAATGGGGAATATACGGGGAAAGGTGTGCCTACTTCTATAGGTGCTGGAAGCCATTATAGTAATAAATTCAAAGAAGGTAAGGTGAGTATTAATATGAATTATAATTTTAATGATTTGAATATTAAGGGAAATGACTATAGTAGTCTTCAGGAAAATCTACCCAATACATCATTTTTAACTAACTCAAGGAGAACGTTTGATAATACGCAACAAAAGAATAATTTAAATGGTGAACTAAGGGTGGCTTTGGATTCTACTTCCACTGTTTCTTTTAAGGTAAATGTTGGGTTGCTCCATAAAAAGACTTTTAGCGATTATTCTTCAGAAATGTTAGATTTAAGTGGTGGCGTTGTGAATTCAAATGCAAGATTGTTTTCTACAACAGGGGACAAACAAGCAGGGGCATCAGATATTTTGTACCTAAAAAAATTACGTAAACAAAGAAGGACTATATCTTTAGGCTTAAATCTATTCAATACCACATCAAATTCCTCTGGTGTCCTTGGTTCGAGTACAAATATCATTTCCAATGTAGGAAATGATGGGCCGGCAAACTTTAATCAATTTAAAACTAATGATGATCGCAGGTCATCGGTAACTTTAAAAGCGGTTTATACTGAACCCCTTTCTAAGTCATCAAGTGTCTCGGTTAATGTTGGTGGTTTGTTTAATTCCGAGGCGATCGATAGAAAGACTTTTGATCAATCTATGGGGGGGGCGGATAGGGTATTTAATAGTTTGTTTAGTAATAATTATCGATTAGATCAGTTTAGTCTTCGAGGGGGTATGCATTATTATTACTCTAAGAATAATATACGACTACAGGCTGGGTCTGATTTCTCTCATGTAGATTTTGATCAGAAAAACTTGTCAACGAATAAAGTTCTGAAAAGAAAAATTAATAATTATTTTCCTGCTGCCGAATTTTCTTACGACTTTTCCTCGCGAGAGGGGATCGTTTTGAAGTATAATGGATACTCTAATTTGCCAACACTTGAGCAGGTACAGCCAGTGATAAATAATATTGATCCGTTGAATACATATATAGGAAACGAGGGTTTAGCTCCGTCATTTACCAACAGTTTTTCATTAAATTATATAGCCTTTAAAACAGAAAAGGATATCTTCTTAAATGGGGTTGGAAGTTTTTCTATTGTAAATGATCCTATAATTACATCTGTTAATACGGATTCACTAGGTGTAAGTTCCTATACCTATGTCAATCTAAAGAATGGAAGGAATATTAGGTATTCTGCATCTTTCTCAGTTGGAGCCCCGACGCATATTAGTGATATAATTATGACAATTGATGGGAGTTTTCAAGGTAACCAATTTGAGAATTTGGTGAACTCGAGATTATCAAGAAATGTCTTAAATGTATCCACGCTAGTTTTTGGGGTAGGAAAGTCGAAAACAAATATTTATAGTTGTGGAATTAGTTTTGGATTAATTTACAATTCTAATTATAATAATTTACAGCCGTTATTGGTTAATAAATCATGGGGGTATACATCTAGGCCAAATTTTGACTTTTATTTGCCATTCAAAATGATGATACATACTGAAGCTGATTATTTATTCCAGGAAGGAACGAGTAATTTTCCCAACGACTTCAGTCGTTTTGTGTGGAACTCGTATATTCAAAAAGACTTTTTTAAGAACAGTTCTTTAACTGCTAAAGTTTCCGTTAATGATATCCTAAATCAAAACAAAGGATTTGACAGATTTATAAACCAAAATCTTGTTATCCAAAATACTTATGATACTATAAAACGGTATTTCATGTTTTCATTAGTATATAATTTCAAAAAACATCAAACTAAAAAATAAATGATGAAACACTTAATCGAAATTTGTTTGCCAGGGACTGTATTTATGTTTTTGGCAATGCTTCTTCCATATCAGTCTATTGCTCAGGGTGATGGGGTTATTGAGAATGGAAAAATAGAATTTGAAAGGACAGAGAATGCGTATTATTACCTGGATAATTATTATGGAGGTTTTAGTGTTGATATGAAAAAATATGCTGATGATTACAAAAGTAATTTCCCGAAGTTTAAGAATACCACTTTTGTACTTGACTTTGATACCCGGCAGTCATATTACCATCCTAAAAGCAATACAGAGATTAAGTTTGATTTTTTATCTCAGTTTGCATCAGTGAATAGTGTGGAGATCAATTTTGATCAGAATAGAACTATTAGTCAAAAGAACATTTTAGGTATTAGCTATCTGGTCGTTGATTCAGCCAAGAATATCCAATGGAAAATTACAGGTGAAACAAGGGAGATAGCTGGTTTTCTTTGCAGAAGGGCTAATGCAGTTATTGCGGATTCTATTTATGTTGTTGCATTTTATACAGATCAGATCTTGGCAAAAGGAGGGCCAGAGTTGTTTGTTGGGCTTCCAGGAATGATCTTAGGAGTTGCTCTTCCGAATGAACATATTACTTGGTTTGCGAAAAACTATTCACCAGAAGTAAAAAAGGACGTTTTAGGATCAGTAAAGCGAATTGGAAGACCTATTGACGCCAAGGGGTTGGATGATGTTATAAAAAGTGACGTAAATACAAAATCCTCAATCCTCAAAAATTTTGTCCGTAGAAGAGCTATATTCTGAAATTCTATTTGCTAATCTTAAAAAGATACTTCCCAGTTACATTGGATGTTGGTATAGGACCAAAAAATCGGGAATCTTTGGAGTTATTCCTATTATCTCCCATGACGTAAATGTAATCTTTTTTGAAAATATAGGAAGTCAAATGGTTGCCGTTTAAATCATAACCATTTTTCTCCATCCTGAGTTCTGGCTGCTCATAATTATGGATTAATGATAAGTACATTTTTTCGGTTTGTTCGTTTAGTGCAATTTGCATCCCTTTGTAGGGAATCATCACATTGGTTGTGTTAAGTAGCTCAGAGCTTTCTTTTGTACGTTTATATGAGCGTATGGAATGATTTGCTGGGGGCTGGAGTAGAATTGAGTCGATTCCGTTTGCTGCATCTAATTTCCTGAAAGATTCCATGTTCATATCTAAAATTAAATATCTAGAGTTTCTCAGGTAGTTTCCGTTAAGGTAATCTATATTTGCATTTGCGAGGAGTTGCTGTAGTTTGCTGTATGATCGGTACCATATTTTGTACCTTTGAATAACAGAGGGGGCTTCTATGAAATTACGTCCATTAACTCTGACCTTTGAGTTTTTTACTTCAATTTTTTGTCCAGGCAAGGCAATGCAACGTTTTACGTAATAAGATTCCTCTGTAGAATCCAATTTGAAAACGATAATATCGCTAGGCTCAATAGCTGGTTTAATCCCGAGTTGAATGAATATTGGAGCCAAAAGACCACTGTGTGTGGTCTTGTTTATAATAATCTTATCCTGAGTGGTTAGTTTGTTTTCCATTGAGTCTGAAGGGATGTTAAAGATGTCGAAAAAACATTCCCTAGTCACTAAGGTCAAAGAGGCTAACACAACAATCCATGCCAATGTTCTACTAGCGATTTTTATGAGCTGCTTAATCATTGAGAGTAAATTTACGAATGCCAATATTTTTAAAAGCTGTTAGTGTAAATAGCGTTTTTGGATTTTGTGGATCGATTGCTATTTGAAAGCAATCCTTGTCCAATATAATCTTTTTGACTGGCGTTCCATTCCAATCATAGACTAAGATTATGTTTGTAGACACGACATCTAGATTTGATGACTCGGATGGCTTGCCGTTAAATAGAGTGTATATAAAATCTTTTGTTACAGCTATATTATTGTAGCCATATCTGTTATTTGCAGTTAATTTAGACTTAAAGGACTTATTTCCCAAATCTAGTATATTGAACTCTGGCAAATAATATAGTTTTTCAGATAAAATTTTGGGGTTATCATTAGTTGTTTCAAAAATCTGAAAGAGAGCTCCTTTTGTTGAAAATGAAGCAACCTGCTCGCTCATTGGTCTAAAAGCTAGGTACGGACGGAGAACAGTTTTTGTCCATCCAATATTTTCATCGTAATAGAATTCTTTAAAGCGGGCATCTGGGGATTTGGTCAGATCAACGCCAGTTGTTAATTTGTTGTTATTGAGATTCCAGATCCCAAATACCTTGTTGTCTAACTTCGAAAAACCGATATTTCCAATAATTGTTGAGTCTGTCTGCATTATGGGGTTAATAAAATAGGTTTCTGCTGGAAGTTTACATACTAAGTACGGATGGTAACTCTCGCTAGTTAAAAGTTTGTCCAAATTATATTTGAATAATCTGTAAGGAGCAGAAGCTTCGTATACGGTGAACTCGTTTGAAGAGTTTCTTACGCGACTTAGTCCAACACTATTAATGTTGAATTTGTAATCTCCACTCCCAGTTTCTGCAAATCTTTTGACTAGTTTGCCGCTTTTTAGATTAATTAAACTGAATGCCGTATAGCCATTATTGTCATAAAAGACGGCTAAGGAATCAAAGACATCTATTGTCCGAGGATCGTAAAGAACGCTATCGTTCTCTAACTTTATTTCTGATCCCTTAAGTGTTATCTCTTTAATATTAGCGAAATCATTAATTGGATTGTCTGGCTTGCTTTTTTTAATGCATCCTGTAAAAAAAAATACAGTATTCAATAATACTGTAAGTGCAAGGGTTGATCTTAACTCCATGGGGACTATTTTTTTGAGATTGATGGGGATTATATGTTGCACAAAAAACCCAGAAGTGAGTCTGGGTTTTTTAATTAATGATTGTTTTTTTTTATTTCAAAAAAGAAAATGATTAATCTTTTTTGCCTGTTATTGTACCTGCTGTTCCATTTAATGTTGCTGTACAGCCACTTGCATTTTCTCCGCACTTAACTGTTTCAGCTACTGCAGGAAGATCAAGAGAGGCCTTTGCATCACGAATTGCAAATGCGCTTGATGATTCTACTCTTGCAACATTCCTTAATTTAACTTCTGTCTGGTTGTTAACTGGGTTTCCATTTAGGTTGCTAAAACCTAAAACAGTTACAACTAGTGCAGACATAAATAGTCCACTTTTCAATAATACTGATTTGCTTAATAATTTTTTCATAATTAATTTATTGTTTGATTCTAAAAGGTTTTTTTTGAAAAAAAAGTGGTTTAGGTTAATCTTTTTTGCCTGATATTGTGCCTGCTGATCCATTCATGGTTATGGTACAACCGCTTGCATTTTCACCGCACTTAATTGTTTCAGCTACCGCTGGAAGGTCAAGAGAAGCTTTTGCATCGCGAATTGCGAATAGACTTGAAGATTCTACTCTTGAAACATTTCTTAATTTAGTTTCTGTCTGGTTGTTTACTGAATTACCGTTAAGGTTACTAAAGCCTAAAACTGTTACAAAAAGTGCAGACATCAAAAGTCCACTCTTTAATAATACTGATTTGTTTAATAATTTTTTCATAATTATATATTTTTAATTTAAAAACAAGGTATAGATCTTTTTTTATAAAAAGAAATAATTTAGTCTATATATTTCTGCTTTTGATTTTTTTTGAAAAATTCAATATTTAAAATGCTAAGTTTTGAATATTAAGGTTTGTTTATTATTAAAATTATATTAATAATTGATAATCAGTTAATTTTTTTTTGACTATTATTTTTTAGTGTTTAATTGTGAAATATTTTGTTATTTTCAAAGCGGTTTTGTTTTATTAAGTTAATTGCTTTTGTGAGATGAAAAAAGTAGTAATCAACACAAGCCTCATTTTATACTTGATGATTTTCTGAATAATCCTAAAAACAAAATAATATGAATTTACCATAATTATTTACTAAGTTCGTTTTAATATAAAATAATAATTATGAAATTATATTTTTCGAAATTTTTTTTATTGAATAAGTCGAGCATCTTACTGGAATCGGCTCTTCTGTTTTCTCTAATTGCTTGTGTAGGTTGCTCATCTGCAGAAAAACCAGATACTCCTTCTATCTATGTATTGAAGCATGAAAGTAAAGTTGAAGGAGAAAACTTATCTAAATTAGAAATAGATAATCCAGTATATAACTTTGGTACGTTAAAAACTGGGGAAGAAATAAGGCATGTGTTTCTCTTAACTAATAAGAGTAAAACACCTCTGATAATAAAAAATGCTAATACAACATGTGGATGCACCGTTGCGTTAATACCTAAAAAGCCTATCTTTTTTAATCAACAAGATTCAATAGTTGCCGTTTTTTCTAGTAACACTACTGGAATGCAGAATAAGGTGATTACCGTTTTCTCCAATTCAGCAGATTCTATCAAATTACTTACGCTTGTTGGTAATGTTGTCGCAAGGAATTAAGTGTTTTTAAATTCAATTACATATTCCAAGAACTTATGTGTAAGCTGACCTGAGGCCCTTCTCAAAAACTAGCCAGTAAAAACTAGATAATCGGGGGAAGTCAAACTGACATATATTAAGGAACTGGAAGAATAAAATACCCAACTTAATTAACTGTATTCGATTTTAAGCCTGGTGCATGAAAATTTTGAAGAAGCCGTAGAAAAAAACCTTTAATGTTTGATGAATAGCGGGGATTGGTGACAGCGATGATCAGGAAAAATCAGCCACTGTCATGTATGTTATGTTTTTTTTGCAGATTAGCAGCTGTTTTTACATCCATAAGCAAAATAATGAGATTTTCGATGAATTTCATATCCTCTTTAAAAAGCTTGCTGTTATTAGGTTTTGGTATTGTAATAGCAGATTGAGGCGAAAGGACTTTCTGTAGAATCATAAATGTGCTCTGAGAGATTGTGAAAGCGAATTGATGGAAAGGTTGGGAATCCCTCACCTTTCCTTAAAAAAAATATGTGCGTGCCTGGGCATAGCTTAGAACTTAGCCATGAAGAATTCAAAACTAAGAGTGATAAATTTGAAAAATATTGCTTTTGAAGTTAATGTGTTGATTTTCTAGGTTAAACCAGAATATGCAGTTATTTGAGAATTAGGCGAGAATACTACATATTGTGTTTTCCAAGCTTCCTCATCCTTAATTAAGCTGTTCAATAATTTTAATAAGCTCTTTTCTCTCTTGTTGATATAGTGTAGGTATTCCGGGGAAGTTGACCACCTGATTCCGTGGCAAAGTGACCAGTCAATTCGCTGGCGAACAACAGCAGCTAAAGCTGTAAAAGCGTTTTCAAAGTTAGCTAATAAATTGGCTATTGATAGCCAGTTTCTTGAACATCAGTTTTTCTTTTTTTTCTCATTGATTCTCCTTTGAGTTCAATACGGTGTGCACTATGCACGATTCGGTCCAGGATGGCATCAGCAATTGTTTTTTCGCCTATAACTTCGTACCATTTGCTGACCGGCAATTGAGAAGTAATGATCAGCGAAGCCTTTCCATGTCTGTCTTCAATAATCTCCATTAGGGCAGCCATGATCTGTGCATCAAAAGGCTGTATACCAAAGTCATCAAGTATCAGCAACTGCTGCCGTTCGATTCTAACGACCTCTTTGAGATACGAACCATCGGCCTTGGCCATTTTGAGCTTAGAGAAAAGCTTTGGTGTGCTGGCATAAAAGACCCTGTAGCCAAGTGTGCAGGCTTGAGAGCCTATAGCCGAAGCAATATAGCTTTTACCAATGCCTGTGCTTCCAGTAATTAATAAGTTCTCATTGCGTTCGATAAATGTACAGTCCGCCAGTCGCATGATCTGGTTACGATCAATACTGCGATCTGCGTGATAATGTACGTCCTATACGGAGGCTTTATAGTGGAACTTAGCAGAATAGATCTGCCGTTCGATCCGTCTGTTGTGGCGGTCATCCCATTCCGCCTCTATCAGGTGTGCCAATAGCTCATCTGCGGTATAGTCCTCTGTTTTGCCTGTTTCCAGTGTGCTTTGAAAAGCATGATACATGCCGAAGAACTTTAACTTCCGCATTTTGTCTAATGTATTTGTGTTCATTCCATTGGTTGTTTTAAAGGTTATTTATAGTAGTCTTCTCCTCTGATATTATCATGGTTTGGTATCGGTAATTCGTCAGCGAACAGGCTCTCTTCATATTGGTCCATCTTCTTTTCCAGGATCATATGAAATAGTCTTATAATTATAGACACCATACTGCAGACCCCGCCTGCAAGCTAGGATGAGGCGCTCATTACCTACTTTACGGGAGAAACCAAGAATGCCCAGGCAGGATTTATATGCCTGTTCGGGATGCTTTTTGCGGTCGAATATTTGATGGATATAAAGCCTGACATCCTCATGAATAGAAGACGCCCAGCCCAGGAACTTATCCTGTGACCAATCCGCAACGAACTGGTGTGTAGAAGCCCGATGGTCGTTTTCAGTGGTATAAAGGTATAGTCCTTTTGCACTTTTATGCATTGCAATCCGCTCGTAGTGATAGAATGCCTCTACAGAAGAACTGGAATAAAGCAGCTTGATCTTTCTTCCGATAAACCGGTAAGGCACACTATAATAATGCTTATCAGGGCCAAGGCAGACATAGCCATTTTTCATTACGGTGGCATGGAACTGTTTTTTAAGCTCGTACTTCAGGACAGATAACGGCCAGAGCGCTTCACGCTCTATCTCATCAAACTTGTTGCCTGCGGCTGTAATTGCGCCCTTGTAAAAGCCGGTTGTTATGTTCCTCAAGCATTGGCCTGATGGCATCATTGAGTTCCTTCAAAGAGTGGTAAACTCCTTTTCTTAAGGGGGCATAAATGCGGGTGTATATAATCTTAACGGCACCTTCTACTAATGCTTTATCACGCGGACGGAACGCCCGTGCGGGCAGTATAGTTGTACCATAATAATCTGCAAAGTCAGAGAATGTTTCGTTCAGTGTCGGTTCATAACGGCTGCTTTTGATGACTGCGGCTTTCAGATTATCAGGCACAATAGCATCAGGAACACCACCGATATAGTGAAGAGTATGCTCACAGGCCGCAATAAAATCCTCTTTTTGCTGACTACCAACAGCTTCTACATAAGTAAGCTGGCTCGCCCCAAGGATCGATACAAATACCTCAACGTTAATTATCTCACCGGTCTGCTTATCAGTAATACTGAGCTTTTGGCCTGCAAAATCTACATATAGCTTATCCCCGGCTTTATGATCAATATGCATGGTCGGATTGACCCGGTTCTTCCATTGATTGTAATAGAAGCAAAATTGGCTGTACTGATAGCCGTCCGGAAACTCTTTATAGTACTCTGCCCATAATATATGGCGGTTTACACCGGTGCGTTTAAGCTCCTTGTCAACATGGGGAAAGCAGCGTAGCAAAGAATGAATACGCCCTGAAGGAGCATGTTCCCTGCTTTTCCCAAAAGGTCTTCCAGTTCTTTGTCACTCAGTGCATCAACCTCCTCAAAGGTAAACCCGCTTTCCTTAAACGAAGCCAGATACTTCTTTACGGTGTTACGGGAAGCATCAGCCTGGGCAGAGATCGACATAATACTGCGACCATTGCTAAACATCCTTAAAATCTTTCTAATCTTACTCATACTAATTGTAGTGTTGGCCATGCTCCTGAAGGTTAGTTAAACCTTACAAAGATGGTTGCTTCTACAGTATTAGCTGGTCGTTCGGGTGGTCAATTTGCCCCGGAATAGGGTGGTCACCTTCCACCGGAATCAGGTGGTCAATATCAGCGGTATATCCAGCTAAAGAGTGTGAGGAAAAAATTTTTTTCCTTATCCGCAATCCTATAACTAGCGGAATACTAACTTCACTAAAAACTCAAATTGAAATTGTAGAAAGCTATAAGTAAATCCTATTTGGAATAATCGAATTTAAAGCGAAATTCCATGCATCCTCTTTCAAAATAGAGATGAATCGGAATATCCAAGATGAAATTAGTAGTCATATATTATCTTTGACAGATACTATAGTAGACCATGATTTAACCTAATAAGATTTTATGGGTATCCGATATTCTTAAATCAGGACCAGTCAAGTCTGCAAGTTTGCAAAAAAGAAACTCTTGGAGTATATCCAACATTAGGAGATGAATTAAAAACCGGCTGTTTATGGATTGAGCAGAACAGCCGGGTTTTCACTAAACATGGATACAGAAGGACTAAGTTCTCGATTCGGCGAAACTGATTTGGATGTAAGATGTAAGTATGCCATGCAAGGTTTCCCTAAGTTCCTCGATCAGGATCTGTTTAAAATTTACTTCTTCTTCTGAAGTACTTAGCTTGTTGATTAGATCTTCAATAAAGTGTTTCTCGATCCAGTCCTCGTTTCCCGCATGTTTATATCTGGTTCTCATAAACCAAGTAAATGAGGGTATTGCAGAAGGTTTCAGATTTAGGAAATCATTATAAAAAGTTGGGAAGTCCCAGGTATGGAATACAGGACGATCATAAAACTCTTTGCGGCAGCGATCATAGAATTCATCAGGATCCAATAGGAACAAATCATATAGGTTTTCGGCTCGACGTTCTTCGTTTAGAGCTTCAGTAGCGTTGTTTACCTCCCGAAGTGTATCTTTTAGCAGTTTCCAGTCGGAGTTTTCTGGAAATCGGTTTACCTCTCGCAAGGTGAAATCAAGGTCAGAATCATAACTGAATTTTGATTGATTATCTTTCAGTGCATTAGTCAACCTTTCAGCAAGTATATTGGATGGATACTCAGCAATAGCAGGAAACCGTTCTAAGTATGCAAATACGTCTAAATACTTTTTTAATGGATAATCGCCATTCTCCGAAAGAGTCAGCATCTTTTCGCTGAGTATTTTATATTCTTCATTGGACAAATCAAATACTTGTGGCATCGAAAGCTCGTTGTAAACTGATTCAGCTTCAGACAGGGGTGCAATTGCATCATCAATAAACTGAAGTTCGGAAATTAATAGCATCTGGTCAAGTTCATTTCCACCAGTGACAAAATCGTAGGCAGATTTCAGAAAGTGATACTCCCACATCCGAAAATATTTGGTTACAAACTGTTCTGAATATTTCATTTCCTCAAGGGGCAGTGCATTAGGTGCTTCATTATCGAGCCTAGCTTTGGTCTTTCGCCACATTTGGATAGTAAAATCATCTGTGAGCTTTTTATTGATGCTTACCATATCTTCGATGCCTTGTTTTGAATGATAGCTGAGTAACCCGCTCTTAAATTCAATACATACAGCACAGGTAAATCTGAGAGTTAAGTTCATTTTCCGTTGCTGTACATCAATCTCCCTCGTTTCCCTTTTAGGGTTGTTATCTAAGGATTCATACACTTTTTTATAATGGTTAAGAAAATAGATAAGTGTACGTAGAGAAACACATTTTCCAATTTGAAATTGATTATGGATGGTGTCTTTTACGAGTTTCAGGTGCTCATGAAATTCCGGTGCAGGGATACTGTACTTTGATAGTATAATCTCATCAAAAGTTGTTTCGAAACTTTCAGGATATTCCACTATGCTTCCTATTGTCTTTTCACGTACCTCTTTATAAAGGGGTTGGTCTAATACTTCATCTTCGTCGGCAACTATGATCACTTTATTGTTTTCGTGTTCAACCATGGAGTTAATAAAACCTATGAGCTCGCTGATAGTTAAATCCTTTGAAATCCTATCCAAATCATCAAATATTATAACAAAGTCTCCGAAGCTTATGTTATTTTTCCTGGCCTTTTGAAAGTCTTTTAAAAAATCGTCAATATTACCCGCACTCGTAATATTGAGCATTCCTCGAAGAAGGATTTTAGAGAGATAGGGATCATTGGGTAATGTTTCACTTTTCAGGTGGGGTGTTAGAGTCATGGACATTTGTAAATAGATTTCTTCTATCGACGTCAATCCATATAGTGAAATATAGATAGGGATGTAATATTTTTTTGTTGATCCTTCCAGTCTCGTATTACTGATTTGATCTAACAGTCTGTCTTTGACGAAATGGGTTTTTCCCGTTCCTCTTTTTCCGTTTAACAGCAACGCATAATTGGTTTCTATATCTAAATAGGAATGGATCATTCGCTGTACCTGTTTCAACTCTGAGCTTGTAGTTGCTCTAACTTTTTTTTTACTATTAGAATAGCATATGATCGTAACAAGAAATGTTAAAACCGTAAATATGTCCGCATATTTTAAGCCTTGCAAAAGTTCAAAACCAACTAAATTGTAATGATCACTGACGAACCTGAAATATAGGTAAGTTACAACAAAGAATAATCCGGCGGGAAACCAATACCTGGAATAGAGGAAGCGCCTTGTTTGGAAGTTTATGATAGAAACAATAATGGCAATAAAGAATACCACCCAAAAGCAGTCTATGAATAAACTGCTTTTTATCGTTGAAAGTAAAGGAAAAGTAACCCAAGTGTCGAATTTTTTGATGAAAAACTGATTGAATAGGATCCCTGCCGCTAGAAAGATAAAAAGTAAAATTGAGGTGTCAGCAATCCTCCTGCTTCTGATTTTTTGGTGTAAAATATTTATAGTCGAGGTTAATTTTGTCATGTTATTTTCGAGTACGATTAAGTGAATTTTTTTAATTAAATGTTACAATAGTTGAATATCACTGTAACAAAGATATTAAATTATAAAGTCGTGGGACAGTTGGTTTCAATCTATTTCTCATGATTTATTTATTGATTTAAAATTAGGTTTAACCACTAAAGTCCTTTGGATAAACGGAACGTTGGAATTTTCTAAGTTCCTAATGTTAGAAGGTTCTTGATTTATAGGCGTAAGGATATCCAAAGGCTACTTGATGACGAAGGATGAAACTTATTCTGCAGCCTGCCTAGATACATGTCTTGAGTTCTTAAAATGTCTGTACATTTTACAAAAATCAGAAATATAGGGTGCATTTAACTTCTTGAATTTTTCATTATGAGATTCACTTAATTAGGTTACTTACTTCCGAGAATACTGTAAAACAAGTAAAAAGGGATCAAATTCTTGAAGATTTGTTGATCTTTTCCAGCGAACGTTTTCAGAACCTGATCTATTTCTTTGAAAGTATCTCTTCTATGATTAAATGATAGAAGTCTAGTGTATATTTCTGCCTGCTTTGCCTTTAGTAGATATTCCGACGAAATGACGCCAGTGTTCCGCACTAAAGTACGCCAGCCAGACCGGCCGTATCACCACTAAGTAAGAGTGGTATTTTTCAAACTTAATGATTTTTTTTCTTTCTCAAGGATTTGCCCGTTAGGGCTATTCTGTGCGCAGAAGCTGCCAGTCTGTCCATTATTGCATCAGCCAGCGTTGGCTCATCAATAAAGTTGTACCAGCTGTCCACCGGCAACTGAGAAGTAATGATGGTCGAGCCATTTCCATATCTGTCTTCCAGGATATCCAACAGTGCAATTCTTGCATCATTATTCAGTGCTTTTAGCCCAAAGTCGTCCAGGATCAAAAGCTTATTTGCTGAGATTCCCCTGATCCATTTCAGGTAAGAACCATCAAGCCTAGCTTGAGCTAAAGCATCCAGAAATTTATTCATACTAAAGTATTGGGTGCGGTAGCCCAACAGACAGGCACTCCGGCCCAAGGCACAAGCCAGAAAACTCTTGCCACAACCAGTGGCCCCTGTGATGAGTATATTCTCGCCTTTGTCGATAAACATACCATCAGAGAGCCTTAGGATCTGTTCTCTTGTAATTCCTCTTTCGGCATTACAGAGTATGTCTTCGGGCAGCGCATGATAACGCAGCTTACTTGCTTTGAGGTACTTTTGCGTGCGGGAATGATCCCGGTATTCGACTTCGGCCTGGGTGATGATAGCAATCAGTGCATGTACATCCTGCAATTCATGTATAGGCAGCGATAGTGCTGCCTCATAGCGTTTAGCCATGCCAGTCAACTTTAGTGTTTTAAGTTGTTCTACTGTGTTTTGTGTATTCATTATGTGGGTTTTATGTAAGTTGTTTAGTTATAGGCCTCAGCCCCCTGAGGTTAGTATGGACAGGAATGCGGTATTCGGCAGAGGGATCCTCTTCCAGCATATCCATATTGTTATCAAGGATTTTTTTGATCACACTGTAGCTGAACTTGTTTCCCTTTAAGCCTCTTTTACAGGCGGCCTCCATTCGGATAGTGCCGTAAGCACTCATTAGGCGAAGCAAACCAAGGCAGGAAGTGTAAGACTGATCGATGACCAGTCTGCTGTCCATCACTTTTTTGAAGAATTCAAAAGTGTAAGGTCCGTTATCTTCTGCCTTTTTCAGGTAATAATCAGGACTCCAGCCACGTTGTTTGTCAATAGCCTGATGTCTTTCAGGCATATGCTCTTTAATACTGGTATAGCCATGACTGGTATAATTCCTGGTATGTACAGCGATCCTTTGGTTATCATGATAGATTTCCACGTGATCAGCATCATAAGCAATACGGACTTCCTTGCCGATGTAGCGATAAGGAACAGAGTAAAAGTGCCAATCCTCACCAACCAGTACATGGTAATGCTTTTGAACTTTCGCTTTGGTGTAATGGCGTATCGTATACCCGGATTCTGCCAAAGGTTGTAATAGTTCTTTTTCATGACCAGCAAATAACTCCTGCCTGCTAAAGGTCTTCTTCTGGAAGTTCAGCTGATGGTGCTGGTTTAGCTTTTCCAGGATTGCCGCGTTTAATTCAGCAAGACTATGGAAGCGCTGGTTGCGCAGGCCCGCATAAATACGTCTGTAAGTGATCTTGACATTGTTCTCAACAGAAGGTTTGTCCTTAGGTTTATATGGACGGGCAGCAAGAAGCGCAATATTATTATGGTTTGCCCATTGTTCCAGCATATCTGTAAATACTGGTTCGTATTTACAACTTCTAGACACCCACTGTCTCATGTTGTCTGATTTGACAGCCAGGGGAACACCACCAAAGTAATCAAGAGTGTGGTTCAGCGCCTTGACCACCTGAGGTAGTTTGGCATCAGGTAAGGCCTCCACATAGCCGTATCCACTAAAGGGAAGCACAGCGACATATACCGGACAAGCGATAAGTTCGCCTGTCGAAGGGTCAACGTAGTGCAGCATATCGCCGGCAAAGTCCACTTCCAGCAGCTTTGCCGGATAATGAACGAAATGCATCACGGCATTATTAACCTTCATTTGATCCTGTAAAAGCTCACAGAATCTGGAATATTGAAAACCAGCCGGGTATTCTTTAATATATTCTTCCCAAAGTAATAAACGGGTTACGCCAGTTCGGCTGAGTTCTTTATTAAAATACTCAATAAGGCTGTTGAAATGAACTTTACGGGGGTCAGTACCCTCCGGAACAACAGGCTTTAATAAGCCCAGTATCTGTTCCAGCTGCTCATCAGAACGCTTTAGTAGTTCCTTAAAATCGATTCCTGTTTGAAGGAATTTCTGCAAGTAGAGGGCAATTGTTTTCCTGGTAATCTTGACTTCTTTTTCTATCGCCCGCTGGGAAATACCGCGCTCAAGAAATAAAAGTATCTGTCTTATCTTTTGCATACTAAGTAGCTTATTTGCCATACTGCAAGTGGTTTTGGTTACAAACCAAACTTATAGTAATTGGCGGTTAAACTCAGCTTAGTGGTGAACTTTGGCGCGGAATAAGTGGTGTACTTTGTGTCGGAATGTCAGACCTCAACAAAATCAGTCCGGTAGCAAAGTGGTGGACTTTGCAGCGGAATAATTGGTAACCTTTCCAGCGGAATACTGGTGGACTTTACTCCGGAATGAGTGGCGTACTATGGAGCGGAATATCCATTTAGTTCTTCTTGGTCAATTTTTCCCCTTT
This sequence comes from Pedobacter gandavensis, assembly GCF_032677645.1. Taxonomy (GTDB): domain Bacteria; phylum Bacteroidota; class Bacteroidia; order Sphingobacteriales; family Sphingobacteriaceae; genus Pedobacter; species Pedobacter gandavensis_A. Next base: position 97,901 of record NZ_JAVTSB010000016.1, read on the forward strand.
TTGATTTAGAAAATAAATGAAAAGATTCGGAAATCGCTGAAGTTCTGATTACGTGTGATATAAAACCAAGTCAGTTCATGTGGATCTCTAAATGATGTGATTTTTTTATACTTTAGACTAAACTAAATTAATGCTCAAATGACTTACGACCTCAGCAGATTACATTCGCTAGACTTTGAATCCCTTTCACAAAGTCTATGTAAAAAAATTATTGGAGCAGGATGTACTTCATTCGGACTGGGGCCAGATGGAGGTAGGGAAGCAACTTTTGAAGGTTCGGCACCCTATCCGTCAGAAACCGAACAATGGTCTGGGTACTGGATTATTCAGGCAAAATTCAAAGCGGAATTATCCTCCAACCTAAATGTCGACTTTTCTTGGCTGAAGAAGCAACTTGAAGGAGAAATGAGGAAGTTTAAATCTAGAGTTCAGGAGGTTAGGCATCCAGACAATTATATCCTTTTTACTAATGTCAGACTTAGTTCAGTAGCGAAAACTGGCGGACAAGATAAATTAGCTGCACTTTTAGCAAAAATGCAAATAGAGTACAAAATTAAGAATATCAAAATTATATCATTTGATGATCTACAAGATCTTCTGAATGGACATCGTGATATCGCCATATCTTATGGGCCATTCATACTACCAGGTGATGTACTCTATTCGATGTTGAATTTGTTGAACGACAAGAATGATCGAAATTCATTTATTAGAGAAACAATGCAGAGATATTTAGAAATCGAGTTTCTAGAAGATCTCCAGTCAAGGCTTGATCAAGCTGGCAAGTTAACTGCAGACAAAGTTATGCTTGAAAAAGTGTTTATTGATCTGGCAGTCTATGATGAAAAGAAAAGTGAAGAAGACCTTTTTGTTAATAGAATGCTCAAAGATGGAAACCGAATAATTAAATGGAGAAAAATAGCATATACAGGACGGTATGTTTTAAAAGCTGGTCCGGGTCAGGGAAAATCAACATTGACTCAATTTCTAACACAAATTTATCGTGCATATTTCTTAAACTCCTATGATCAAAATAAGCCACAAATTCCGGAAATAGATTATTTTTTAGAAGACTTTAAGGCTAGTGCTCCTATTCAACCAAGTTGGATACGTCTACCATTCAAAATAATTCTCAAGGATTATGCTGCGTGGATCTCTGAAACGGTAAAAAGAAATTCAAGTGAACCAGTGTCAGTCTTGTGTTATTTAAGGCAAATGATTAGAAAAAAAACAGGATCAGATTTTCTAAAGATTGAAGAACTTGAAATGTTAGTTGTGAAATTGCCTTGCCTTTTTATTTTTGATGGGCTAGATGAGGTTCCTGTCTCTAGTAATAGGGCACAAGTATTAAGTGAGCTTTCTCATTTTAATGAGGTAATTGTTAGGCGCCTCGAAATCGATGCTATTATTATTGCTAGTACACGTCCCCAAGGATATTCAATAGAGTTTGATAATTCGAGATATAAACATCTAAATATTGCTGACCTAGATCCGGAAACCTGTGAAAAATATATAACGAAACTTCTCTTCAATACCGTCGATGATCTTTCTGCCCGTGAGGCCCGGTTAAAAATTCTAAAAAAGGCGCTAAACGATTCGCAGATTTCCAGGGTAATGAAATCACCGTTGCAGGCATCTATAATGGTAATATTGGTTAACAGTGGAGGAGAACCCCCAAATAATAAATTCGACTTATTTAAGCAATATTTTGAAACAATTTTAAATCGTGAAAAACAACGTAATATATCCAAAATTTTGGGAAATAATACGAGATATGTAATAGAAATACATTATAGACTTGGACTTCATTTACAAAGGGTATCTGAGAAAAGCACAAATCCTGCTGCTAACATAAGTTTAGACGATTTCGAATTGATCGTGAGGGAATATTTAACAGGTAAGGGAATTGAAGTAGCAGAGATCGACGGATTTGTTGACGATATCCGTATGGCTTCTATTGATAGGCTAGTGTTTATAAGTCAGATAGAAGATGAAAAGATAGGGTTCGCAATTAGGTCGTTGCAAGAATATTTCGCCGCAAACGGTTATATCCGTGATGTAAGAGATGAAGATGTTAAAAGTCGAATTTCAGCTATTTCAACAAACTCTTATTGGAGTAACACTTTACTATTTGTTATTGGCCATATATCACAAAATAAGGGATACATGATAGATACTATTCATGGGATATGCCATGAACTAAATGGAGGAAATGAGGATCCCGGTGTAAGAACATTAAAGAGTGCCTGTCTACTAGGTTCATGGCTAGCACTAGATATCCTTATTGAAGGTATCTTTCGTGATGATCCGGGAATTGAAAATAGATTTAGTCAATTTTTACCACCACTACTTTCACTACCATTTACAATGCGCCATAGCGACTTAATTAGGTTGCCGAATCGTATCATATTGAAGTGGGTAATACCTGCATTGAAAACAAGAATCCAGCTACGACAAGATGATTCTTGTTGGAGAGTGGTAGCTTTATTAGTTGAACAGGAGAAAGTATCAATAAATGAATTTCTCCCTCTGCTAGCTGGTAAACAAGATGAAGAACTAGGAAATATAATGAGAATTGTTTCTCGAAAAGTATGTCCGAACGAGCTAGTTTTACACTTTATTGAAAGGTTTTCATCCTATTCAGAAGTAAGATTATTACAATTTTACATGCACGGTGTTTATGAAAGATTCCTCAGTAAGGTAATTACTGCTGCGAATATAAATGTAAAGGGAAAAATTTGGGAATTAATAATTGTAAATATTCTATCAGATACCCAAGGTTTAAGAGATAATTATCATCTCCTTAAGCAATTTGGATTGCATTTAAGCGAAGATAAGTGGCCGTACAGTATCTTAAGTCGTGATATTATAGAATTAGATTTGGAAATTGTAGATGGATTTTCTTCCAGTTTTACTCAATTTAAAAAAAGTAAGAATTCCCTAGTTGGTGATTTACTTTCATTTTCTATCTCGCTTGAAAATAAATTGACGACACATATTTTTAGATTTTTATCTGAACCAATCTATGCAAATTTCCATGAACTAAATGTTTACATAAATCATTTGGAGCCGAATTACGGGATGAGTGTTAGAAGACATTTATCGAAAATCGATTCTACAATGGATCAAGTATTTCTAAACGAGGATATAAACGCAGAAATATTTTCTGAATATCAAAATAATTTATCTGCGATGAGAAGCTTTAAAGGAAATCATTTTGATTTAATTTTTGGAAGTAAGTTTTATAAACCTGATTTTTCATTTGTAGATAGCGATATCCGTAATGGAGTCAATGAGTTTGCTGACAAGATCATTCCAACGCATGGGAAAACTTGTGGAGAACTTCTGGCAGTTTTCTTGTCGTGGTATGGGCCGAAAATTGATGCTGATATGAGAGATAAGCTGTCAAAAGTGATGGGTTTTAAAGAAGTTCTAAAAAGTGGAATTATTGAAAATTTGAGTAGGAAATCAAATAGTTTCCGAATTGAGATTAGCAATTTTTACCAATTTTATGATGTGAACAGTTTACTAGATCTTTACGATGAAAACCCGTTTTTAAACGATTTAAGAATTCGATTTAATGATCTGGATTATATTGAAGAGGGATATAGTAAGGCCGTATTGGGTGCTATCCCTTTGTTTAAGAAACTGATCACCCTTCAGTTAATTACTAGTAAGCGTGTGTCATATGGCCCTTTCTTTCAACTTTTAATATATCAAATTAAATTTTATAATCATACACCACCAGATACAATTCCTGTTAGCGAAATTTTATCTGATTCTAATAACACTGAACCGTATAGAGCGTTAATTTTGATGTTGGATGAAGGTTTTAATAAGCAACATTTGAAGGAAGTTAAAATCATTTTAAGATGCAACAAACACATTCACTCCAATGCGGGATTCAAAAGATCAATACGAGAAGTTCTAAATATTGTTAAAGATTCTCAGCATGTAGATGAATTACTGTTGTTCCTTATAAATGAATTCCCAGATAATTATCTAAATTATAGCCCAATGATGAACTTAATTAGAAACTACGTATGTGCTAAAGAAAGTGGAGTAGATAAACTACTTGCTACTACTAAGTAATGAATTCATTTCTCGCTTTTGGTATTAGTCAAGTTGGTTTATTTGAATTACACATGACGCTATAAAACTATATGACGAAGCATAACTGCTGGTTCACGCCTTTAGAATTTATATGGAAACCGTTACAAATACGTAACTGAGTCAAATTGTGGAGTTTCAGAAAAGTGATAATATTGTTTCTGTAAATTAAAAATGAAGACATTTTTTTCCATATTGGAGGGATAGATTGTAAGAATCATAATCATTTAGTCACTGGTTCGACTTCGAAGCTGAGCACAGAAATAGAAAAGAGGGACATGATAATTAAGCAGTTTTTCCACATAACTAGTTAGATAATAACAGATTAAAAAAGGTGAAACTGTTTTGTTAATCAATTAATACGAGCGCTTGATAGCTAGGTTTTTATGTTTTTTGTATCGCCTCTAGAGTAGATTTTAAGGCCAATAACCCTAAGTAAATAGGGCTAAATTACTGCACTTAACTTACATTTAGATCACCTTAATATCAATTAAATGACGCTGAGAATGGGTGAGATAACCATTGAGTTTTTTTTAACAGTAGAAGAGGAGGTTTGGACTCGAATCAACGCTTCCCAAATATGATCGTATTTTTTCAGATGTGAGGTGAAAAGTTTTGAGCAAATTATGATGCAGCAAATATTTCTCAGAATTGGCATTGGTTTATATACCATTTATAGGTATTTTAATTAAAATTGAATATAATTTGCTGATTGTCAAAATATTTTTTATAACTTAAAGTTGTGTAAAGAATTGAACGAGAGAATTATAGCGGGCATTGGAGGGTTGTCGTTCCGGTTAGTATGATTTGATGTTAGCTAGCAAATACGTCAACTAGCGAATTTAATTTGCTAAATGCTCAAATATGACCAAACTGCCAAAAACAAATCTTACCAGAGCCAATAAATCAACTCCAAGTTCGGAGTCTTCTGGTTTTAAGATATCCAGTCCTTCAATTGGTATCCCAAAAGGAGGTGGATCAATTCGTGGAATAGATGAAAAAATATCTATTAATCCAGTAACAGGCAGCGCCTCAGTCTCTATTCCCCTTCCTTTCTCCAGCGCTGGGGGAAGTACTCCGTCATTTTCACTTCATTATGATTCCGGCAATGGAAATGGTGTTTTTGGCATGGGTTGGTCGCTTGATGTAAAAACTATTAGGCGTAAGACCTCCGAGGGGATACCGCAATACGGGGAGAATGATATTTTCATTTTATCGGGATATGAAGACTTAGTTCCTGTCCGACAAGGTAATGATGAAGAGATATTATTTGAACCAAAGGGCAATTCCTTGCCAGATATACATGAAGATACTAATGGACTATACCAAATTCAATTATATCGGCCAAGAATAGAAGGTCTATTTGCAAGGATTGAGAGATGGACAGAAAAATTATCGGGAGATTTTCATTGGAGGGTTATTTCCAATGAAAACTACACAACTATTTACGGTAAAGGAGAATCGGCTAAAATTATTGATCCCGAAACACCGGGTCGAATATTTGAATGGCTACCTGAGTTTTCATACGATGATAAGGGCAGATGCGTAGCCTTTGATTACCGAAAAGAGGATATGGTCGGTTTGGACCCCACAAAAACGCATAATGCGGGTCGTATTACCGGAACAAGCCGATTTACGAATAGCTATCTTAAGAGGATCTGCCATGGTAATTTTATCCCATATGAAATTGGCAAGCCGATTCCTGAAAAATGGATGTTCGAAACGGTATTTGACTATGGAGAACGTGATATGAATTCACCTTGGTCTAATATAGAAAACGAATGGAAAGTTAGAGAGGATGCTTTTTCAAATTATCTACCCGGATTTGAGATTAGGGTAATTAGACTTTGCAGGGGGGTACTTTTTTATCACAATTTTGACGAACTACCTGGAGGGGCTTGCCTGACCAAGTCATTGTCATTCAGATATTCTAATGCCTCAGGTTTGAATATGCTTGAGAAGGTGATAGTTACCGGCTATACAAAACATGACGACTCAAGTTATAGTTCAGAAGATATACCCCCGTTAGAATTCACTTATCAAAACCATGATTGGAACAATGAGCTAAACGAACTTGATCAGTCACTCGATCTTTTTTCGGATCTTTATAATGAAGGTTTGCCAGGCTTGCTTAAAGAAGAGATCGGCGCTTGGTATTACAAGCGTAATTGGGGCTACGGCAATTTTGGTCCCGCTGAATTACTCAGTAAACAACCATCCCCTGGGAAGGGAAAGAATCTGAACACCCAATTGGCCGATTTAGAAGCTAATGGAGAAAAACAAGTTGTTAGCTTATCTAAGAATATGTCTGGCTTTTTCAAGTTAGATCCCCTTAAAGGCTTCGAAGCTTTCCGGAGTTTTGCTAAAATCCCTATTGTTGACGAAAAATTTTCTCAAAAAGCAATGATTGATCTTACCGGAGATGGCCGGCCAGATATTCTCCTGCTTAACGATAGAATTATAACCTGGTATCCATCTGAGGGGAAAACGGGATATGCTCCACCACGGTCGACATCAATAAGGTTTGGTACTAGTCCTTGGAAAGACGCCCCTGGTAATGGTCAGTCACTATCGTCAACTTTTTTTTCCGATATGACCGGGGACGGACTTACTGATCTGATCAGAATAAGGGATGGTGAGGTTCGCTATTGGCCAAATAAGGGATATGGTCATTTTGGGGAAGGAATTTTAATGGATAACTCACCCAGACTAGGTGACGAATTTGATCCGTCGCGTATAATCTTGCATGATCTTGATGGATCGGGTACGGCCGATCTTTTATACATAGGCAATGATGCTATCTTAACATGGTTAAATAGGAGCGGAAATGAATTTGTAAAAGGGATTGATATTCCTCATTCGGGAATATCATCAAATCAAGATGATGTAGTTATTGCCGACCTTCTTGGAACAGGTATGCCGTGTATCATATTTAATAAAAAACGATCAATCAATAACAAAGAACCGCTAAAATACAGTAACCCACTCGCCGGAAAGCAACCTTATTTACTGACCAATTTTAAGAATAATAGGGGCATAGACGTAGTTATTTCCTATAAGCCTTCTACATATTATTACTTAGAAGATAAAAAGAATGATAATCCATGGGTTACTAATCTACATTTCCCCGTTCAATGCGTATCTAAGATCAAAACAACTGATCAGGTAAGAAATTCGTCTACAATAACGGAGTATAAATATCATCATGGCTACTATGATCATTTTAGTAAAGAGTTTCGTGGATTTGGTCGAGTGGATCAGATTGATAATGAGGTTGATAGGGCAGGATTGTTAGGTGACCAAGCGCCAGTGCTTACTAAGTTATGGTTTCATACTGGAGCTATTGTGGATGGTGTCGATATTGTTTTTGCATTTAAAAAAGAATATTTTAACCGCGATATATTTAGTATGGTTGCCGATTTGGGAACAAAACTACCACGTAGTATTGAAATTGATCAACGATACGATGCCATGCGTGCAGTAAAGGGATCCCTCTTGAGGAAAGAGGTCTATGGCCTTGATGGCGCACCAAATGAGCAGATTCCCTACTCTATAGAACAGTTCCAGTATAATGTGGAACTGTTGGTAGCGGGTACCCAATATTCCAAGGGAGTTTTTTTACTTCAAAATATTGTCCAGACCTCATTTTTGTACGAGCGTAAAGTAGATGATCCAAGGGTCGCGCAGATAGCCAATCTAGAGTTCGATAGCTTTGGTAACGTCTTGTTGCAAGTGAATGTTGCTTACCCAAGGCGCAATATTGCTGGGGATGTAATTCACGATCCACAAAAGCAGCTGTTGATCCATTATACACAGTGTAGATTCACCAACCATATCTCAATCGAAAACTGTCATAGAACACCAATGCCCTATCAACGAAAAGGCTTTTCTCTTAATGGCCTCAAATATGAAGATCAATATTATTCAATTGAGGAACTTAAGGCTTTTTTTGTAAACAGTTTGGAAGTGGATTGTTTTACGATGTCCTCACTTCAGATGCATAAAAATGTATTGGAAATACTGGAACATGAATACCTCGATGATGATGGGTGTACCCCGCTTCCAGTTGGCAATATCGCTGCCAAAGGATTAATATATAGGAGTATAAAAGCTACATTTAACGAAAACTTTCTCATGTCTAACTTTGGCGATTTGGAAAGTGTCAATAATTTGGTTGCAATTTTAACGGATTTTAGCAGAGGAGGATATTTGCAGAAGGATGGGTATTTCTGGATCTCATCTGGAAGTCAACAATTCGATAAAGACAGATTCTTCATCCCTGTAGAAGTAACTGACGCATTGGGAAACATTACTAAGATCGAATATGATAAGTATTCATTGTTTCCGGAGCGTGTTATAGACCCATTGAATAATAGTGTCACTGTTAGAAGATTCAATTACAGGACACTCAGCCCTTACCTGGTTGAAGATATGAATGGAAATCTATCTGCCGTAAGGTTCGATGATATAGGCCGGATTACCCGGAAATTTATACTCGGAAAGCTAAAGATTGATAATGGCGATGAATTTGACCATAGTAAGGTTGAGATAAAAGATGCCGTTGATTTTCCATCAAGTGTGATTTTGTACACCTTCAATGAATGGTTTCGTACAGGATCAGTACCAGATTTTTACATAACATCAGTCCGCGAAACACATTATCATGCCGGGCCTGCGTCAGTTGCCAAATGGTTGGATATCTATAGTTGGCTGGATGGTAGTGGCAATACGATACAGGAGAAGGCTATGGCGGAGCCAGGTGAGGCCTTACGGGCAAATGCGGATGGATCATATACCAAGATTCCAGATACCTCACCAGCAATAAGGTGGCTTTCGTCAGGGACCTTAGTTGTCAATAACAAGAATAATATTGTCCGAACATATGAACCTTATTTTAGCACGGCAGCAGAATTTGACTTCCACCATTTAATAGCAAGATCTGGCGCTGAGACCAAGTTCCTATACGATGCCCTTGGTAGAGTTATCAGAACAGACTATGCCAACGGAACGTTTTCAAGGGTCGATCTGGGCGCTTGGCAACAAATGCTTTATGATCGTAATGATACGGTAGCGGAAAGCTCCTGGTATCACCAGCGTATAGTCAATCCTGATCCGGCGACAGCTACTCCGGCTGAGGTAGAGGCAGCTAAGAAAACTATGGCCCATAATGATACCCCTTCAATTGATCATCTGGATACTTTGGGAAGACCTTTTGCTCATATTGATACTATGGGAGGCAATGTCCAACAGGTCTCACTTGTAGAGTATGACATCCAAGGAAATGAACTTTCCTGTGATAACGCCAGGGGTGTAAAAATCATCCGATCAACTTTCGACATGATAGGAATGAAATATGAGGAGACCAGCTTTGATAGTGGTCGGAAAAGATGGCTCTATGATGCTGTGGGAAGAAAACTAGTCTCATGGGATAATCTCGGGAATAGGATTTCATACCAGTATGATGCTTTGGGCCGAAAGGAAACTTCAAGTTTTAGGAATTTGGGGGGATCTGATGTCATTTTTGAAAAAACGCAGTATGGTGAATCCTTATCATATGACGTTGCTTTTCAGAAAAATCTACTTGGAAAAGTCTATAAGCACTTTGATCAATCAGGGATCATTACTTGCCAGGAATATGATTTTAAGTATAATCTGTTAAAAACTGTTAGACAATTTGTGAAGGATTACACCACAATTGTGGATTGGAGAGATACTGCTGCTGTGATTTTGGATCCTGAGCAGTTTGATAGTAATACTGATTATGACGCTTTGAATAGACCCATTAAGACGGTATTGCCATACAGAATGGGAGAGCAGCCAAATGAATATCAAGTAAGCTATAATGAAGGTGGCCTGCTGAACGCCCTCACACTCGCTGTAGGTGCAAATGCACCTATAACAAACATAAGTAAGATAGTTTATAATGCAAAACGACAAAAAAAATCGGTTTTTCTGGCGAATGGCACCAAAACGACTTACACATATGACAACTTAAGCCTGCGGTTAAAATCATTGGTTACTACTCGTGATAATGGTACAGAATGCCTTCAGGATCTGAGGTATACCTACGATCCTCAAGGTAACCTTATTGAAAGTTCTGATTTTTCCCAACCTGACCTCCATTATAATGGCGAACTCGTAAGAGCCAGAACAGTATACACCTACGATCCGATATATGAAGTTATCTCGGTTTCAGGGCGCAAGCATGCCGGTCAGACAAACCTGAACTATGGACAATCACAAGGTGGGTACAGGAATTATCCGTTCATTCCAAGTTCAACTATTGATCCGAATGATTCAAGTGCGCTTTGCAATTACGTTGAAAACTATAAATATGATGGTGCTGGAAATATGCTGGAAATACAGCATATCTCAAAAAGTAATAGATGGACGAGATCCTTCAATTATGGAAAAGACGCAAACAGGTTAATGAGTTGTATCACTGGTTCCGGAGCGATTAATTATACCTTTGATAATAACGGGAATATGTATGGCCATGGGCATCTTGGTCATACCAAATATGATTTTCTTGATCAGCTGAGAGAGGTCGATTTGCGAGGGGGCGGAAAGGCTTGGTACAGCTACGATGCAAGTGGACAAAGAACCAGAAAGGTCGTCGAGCGACAAGATGGATCGAAAAATATCAGGCTTTATTTAGGCGGGGTTGAAGTCTACAAGGAAATCAATCAATTAGAAGAGACGGTCACGGAGCGCCACTCTTTGTTAATCAGCGAAGGTGAGCGGATTGTTCTCATTGTCGATATTCCCTTAATATTCCGCAACGCAACGCAAAGTAAGCCCCTCTTTCGGTATCAGTATGGAGATCACTTAGGTTCAGTAGCATTGGAGTTAGACGAAACTGGAAAGATTATCTCCAGAGAAGAATACGGACCTTTTGGAACTACTACATTTTATATTACAGATGCTTCACGGGAGACAAATGCAAAACGGTATCGGTATACCGGAAAGGAAAGAGATGAGGAAAGCGGCTTTTCATATCACGGAGCAAGATACTATTTGCCTTGGTTATGCCGTTGGGCAAATACCGATCCTGACGGAATAAATGATGGTCTGAATGCTTATACATACGTGCACAATAATCCTTTAAAATCAATTGACGACACCGGTAAGAAAACCAAACCTGCTACTTCATTAAAAAATTCGCAAAATGTATTTAACAATGCGCTTGACGCATTAGCTAAGAGATTTGGAAAGGATAAGAGGCTGGAATTAAGTGGAGATTACGATGTCATTAATAAGCGTGGACTCATTCATGTGGAGCCAGGGGATGGGACCAGGTATGCGATTAGGTTTATGAACAATAAATTTGATGTTATTCAAAGCCCTGTACCTATAAAGGTAGATGGTATGGTTTATTTCCCCACCGTACATTTCTCTTGGGATGGCTCCGGTAATTTAACCCAGTCAGCTGAGAAAGGGGGAACCGATATTCATAGTAATTCTGCTGCAAAACCAAAACAAAGCCAGTATGAACGAATGATGGCTGACAGTCAGACGAGGGAAGCGATAGAGAATGCGAGCCGTGTTACAGGCATTTTGGTAAGCGACCTTTCAGTGATGGCTATTATAGAGTCAGGGGGGAGGGCCAACGTGGGTGCAAACCGATTGGGGTATACTGGTCTAATGCAGATGGGAAGGACAGCGGTTGCAGATCTTTTAGCAAGATCTCCACAGGCGTCAAAACTAGGGATCACCTGGGAAAGAGTACAAAATGATGTGAAATATAATGCTCTGGCTGGTGCATTGTACTGGAGACTAAATCAAAGGGAACTCGAGGCGAACAACGTTCCAATCAACTTGGCAAATATGTACCTGGCCCATCAACAAGGAGTGAGAGGTATGCGAAGTCTGTTGCGCGACAGCGTAGCGGCACCGAATGCTCCGTTAACAGAAAGGCAGCAAACCAATATTCCGAGAGGATCTGGCATAGCCACGCGCAGACAATTTTTTGACTACTGGAACAATCGAATGAATGAAATTCAGAGAACAATTCCACAGAGATAACAATTTCCATACTTCAAATAAACGTAACAAAATGATCATTAAATCAATAACAAAAACTGCTGGAGAGACGTTAATTGGCGAGTTTGCATATAATGCTTCTGGCGAATTGGAGAAAATTTATATTAATATGGGGCCACCAGAGCCCATAATGGAAATTCTCGTCAACAGAGATGAAGATGGAAAAATTACCAGCGCAGAATTCGCTGGTGACATGAACGGGTTTAGCGAATATCATTACCAAGGGAACAAAGTAATCATAACCCACAATGTTTCAGATGAATCAAGGTATGAACGCAAGTATTTGGAAGGGAGCGAACAATATGGACTCGCATCCTCTGTGATGCAAAGTTTGCCAGTTTCCCAGAGGGCTTATACTGAAATTGTATTCACCGGGGGATTCCCCGTGTCATTGGCTCAGTTCTATAGTGAAGACAATGCCCCCCCTACAGAGCAGATAGGCTGTAAGTATATTATATCGCAGACACGGACAAATATTGAACTTTACAGAAGAGTGGAATCGGAGTATTTTACGATCCTTAAATATATCTTTTCAGATTTCGAGAATACGCCTGCACCTGCGATAGATGGAAATCTTTTTCTTGCATTGGCTGGGCATCCTAATGGAGTTGCATTAGGGCATATTTGTTTTGCAGACCTTCTTACGTTCAATCCAAATAACTATTTGCAAAAAGACTTCGAAATAATACTGCGTGAAGACCCAGGTAAAGAGGTTTTTACAAACAAGATAGTTGATGGGCAAGTTACCCAGAAATTGATAGATCCAACCGCGTCAGTTCTACCTGAAGTACAAACGGTGGATTTTATTTATTAAACTAAAATAAGCAGTATTAATATGATGTTATTCGAAGGCAGTTTAAAAAATCAGGGTATCCAAAGTGGTGTTGTTAAGGTTCATCTTTATGAGAAAAAACTTGGCAGTATGGCAGAACTCGGTCATGTTGAGGCCAGGGAAGGCAGGTATAGCATAGAACTGAAAGATAGAAAGATGTTGCCTGCATATATCCTGGAGGTTAAGGATGAACATGGTAAGGTCTTAATGACAACAGATTTGCGCTTTAATGCCGCAAACGTTAACGTAATTGATCTTCACGCTCATAAGCTACAGCCTCTCTTCATATTATGTCACGAGGCACTAAAAGAGCTGTCGACTTGGGATACCTGGGCGACATTAGTGGATTCGGACAAAGCTTATATTGAAGGCGTTTCTGAGATAGACATACCTATAATTGATCGTTATGTAAGCTCGAAAAAGCTAGAGGCGAAGGTTGGTTTACCAGCCGCGCTTTTCTTTGCATGGCTTAACAGAGGACTTCCAGGCGACATTTCTGAGCTTGAAATTGTTGATAGGGACAAGTTAAAAAATAGTATTTTGGAAGCTATAAGATATAATGAGGTTCCGGCAATGACTGACGACGAAATTGAACGACATCTTAACCATTGGGAAAATTATAGGTTTACTGAATGGTTGGATGCGCCTGCTGCCCTAGGTGATATCTCAAAGATACTTTCCTTAGTAGTCGATGATCGCGAATCCCAGCGTGTACTATTAAAAGTCTACCTTAAATCCAGCACAATGACTGATTTTTGGGAGGCTTTAAAAATTATAGGCATAGATGACATTAAGAAGGAAGACCTGCTGCTTGCATTTAAATTAGATAAGATAACCGGGGGAATATCAACTCTAACAAAGCAATTGATGATCCAGGCAGGAAAAGCAAGAAGTGGAAATCCAATAAGGGAAATAGCCTCATGGACGAAAGAAAAATGGACCTTATGGATGGATAAACATGCGTTGCCATCAACTTACAGCGAAATTAAGAAAATAACAGCTCAGGATGCTGTGGATCTAATTCCGAAATACATCTTAAATGTCCAGGCGATTTTGAGATCTTCTTATCCAACACCTGTTTTTTATGCACAGTTAGCCGAACAGGATTTAACATTTTTTAAAGGGCAAACAAGAGCTGATTTGTTGAGCTTTCTCGAAAGAAATCCTTACTTTGATTTTGAAAGTACAGCTAGTCACCTTGATGATGACTCAAATTTGGTGAATGAGCCTCTTCAAATGGTCATTCACCAGGTGAGACGTTTATTTTCTTTGAATAAAGACCTCACGCTAATAGATGCGCTTTTATATGACGGACTAGATTCTGCTTTTGCTATTTCCGGGTTGGCAAAGAGTGACTTTGTATCTAGGTATACAGGTGTTTCAGGCTCAGGTATTATTGCGGAAGATGTCTACCGAAAAGCTAGTACGATATACACCGAATCATTGGCGTTGTGGATGAGTTATCAGGCCAATCTTTCCGTACCGTTGGGCGTGATTCCGGATAATATAAATAGGGTGAGCTCAGCAGATTTTGATTTGGTAAGTATGTTTGGTCGTTATGACGGCATAGAGACTAAGCACTGTTCCTCTGTTCTTGGACCATCTGCGTATTACGCAGATATCTTGAACTTTCTCCATCAAAAGTCTGGAGAGCTGTATGAAGAGCTCAAACGTCGTCGGCCGGATCTGTTTACAATCGACCTTACTTGTGGAAATTCAGAAACCTTACTTCCCTATATTGATTTAGTCAATGAAGCTTTGGAAAATCAGGTATTGCTCCATAAAGATCCGTCAGTTCCATTACCCTCTTCTTATCAGACAACATGGAGCCAGGTTGAATTATCCGGCTCTCCGGAACATATAAATTACGCGGCTTATGAAGAGCTTAAAAAACAAGTTTACCCTGTAACTTTACCATTCAACTATCTTTTGGAAGAATCCAGGATTGTACTGGATTATTTAGAACTGCCTAGACACGTTCTTATGTCTGCCTTTTTCACAAGTCGAGATAATTCTGCCGCTTTTGATGACTATGCAAATTGCATTGAGCGACTGGTGCTTTCCCCAGAGGAAGGAAGCATTATTACGGGTGAAAAAACGGGAAATGACACACCTTTTAGTGGCTCTTGGAATTTTTACGGATTTGATAAGCCACAGAATTTTAAAGCAATTAAAGACCCGATTAAACCAAATCAACCGATCACTAGCGGCAATTGGGTTACGGTACTCTCCGGAAGGATAGATATTTTTCTTCAGCAAACAGGTATGTCCTATAAGGAAATGCTTACGATGTTGTTATGCGGGAGTATAAATCCGGTTAGGGGTACTGCTCCTAAAATTTCAATTGTAGCGAAAATCATCGATGAAGATGGAAAACCCGTACCCCCGGATACCAGTCAATTGAACTTGCTTGAACTGAAGGGACTCGAGGAAGTGGATTTAAAGGTTATTCACCGTTTTCTTCGAATATATAGACAGTCTGGTCTGAGCATGTATGATCTGGATAAATTATTCAAAGTTTTTGGGCCACTGAATGGAGACGTGGCCCAGAACAAGGTACTTCTGCAGAGGATTGCTCAGATCCTCTACTTTCAGAAACTTTTTAGAGCAAATCTTGATGAATTGCTTGCTGCTTGGAGCGATATTGGAACCCGTTCGTATATTGATTACTTTTCTTCAGGTTACCCTGTAATCCCATCGCTATATGAAAAGCTCTTCAAAAACCGCGCATTGGTCGATACACGAAATGATATCAGAGGCTTACCTGCCAGTGATGAACATAGCGTCGCCTCTGTAATGGGGGCGCTGGAAATTTCGTTTAAGCAGTTTACATTCCTTGTGCAAGCTTTAAATATTGGGTCTAAGTTGTCTTTAAAAGACGTTTCCCTGCTTTATCGATACGTGAGCATGGCAAGGTGGTTAGGATTAAGTTTAGATGATTTTATAGGTTTTATAACTCTCATAGGAGCGGAGTTGTTCAAAGGTCCAGCTTTCCTTTTTAGTTTTCTACATCAGTTTAATACAATATCCGCTTCAACATTTACATTTAAGGAGGTCAGTTACCTTCTTAATCATGCCACTGTAGCAAATGGCATCGCTTCAGCAAATGACGTTATCGGCACCTTTCTCTCAGAACTCCGTACGGCATTGCGGGCTGGTGAATTAAAGGGGACCGAGAACAATGAGACTGGAAATGCTTTGCGCGAAAAGTCGCAAAAAAAAGTAATTGTTCAAAAATTTTCTGAACAACTCGGTCTTACTTTTCATTCTGTAAGCCTGCTTTTAGAAAGCTATAAAAGGCCAGGAAGTAAACTGTTTTTGATTGAAGAGTTTGTCTCGGTTAATTTGTCTTCTGATTTGCTGAAAACATATTTTCTTTATGGTACGCAAATCGAGTTTGAGCCTATTTTTGTAGATATCAAACCGCGCATAAATAAGGAGGTAATGGTAACAGCCTTATTTCGAGTTTACAGCCTAATGGTAAAGATTGGTAATATTATTAATAGACTTAAAATAAATGAATTAGAACTTGAAAATATCTTGCAAAATAGAGACTATCTGAAAATAATTGATTTATTGGCATTGCCCGTAGATCCGATTAAGAGTGCTGACTTTAACGGATTCATGAGTTTGCTAAAAATAGTCGAGGCTAGAAACGCTGTAGCCCCGGTCTCAGAAAAATTTCTTAGTGTTTTCACTGCAGAGAATAAGAAGGACTGGATGGCTATTTTATTGGAAGTAACTGGTTGGGAAGAACCCATACTCGAATTATTAATAGGCAATAGTAATGAGGCAAATGATGCGGGATTATTGAAGGTAACCTTTGGATCTGATTTTAGGACTGGAGAATTTATCCTAAGACTATTTGCTTGTATAAATGCAATTGCCACTTTGGGAACCCAAACGGAGATCATAAAAAGATTAATTGATGGTAATATCGTTCCCGAAACAATTTTAACACTTCGAAATGCTGTAAAATCGAGGTTCGGGCAAAACGAATGGATTGATGCCATAAAACCCCTTCGCAATGAATTAAGGGAAAGGCAGCGCGCTAGGCTCGTTAGCTATCTCATCAATAAAGCAGATCCTCAAAAGAGAGAAATGTGGTCTGATGCCAATGGGCTATATGAACATTTACTCATCGATGTGGAGATGAAGCCCATGGTGATGACCTCACGCATTCGCCAAGCTATATGTAGTATACAACTATTTTTAGACCGGGTGCTGATGAATCTCGAATTCTTAAAAGGAGATGTGTCGAAACCCATTCCTATGAATCAGGAAGCGGTAGACTCCTGGAAAAGCCTAAGGCGTTTGTATAGGGTTTGGGAGGCGGGAAGAAAAGTACTTCTTTATCCAGAAAATTGGTTAGAGCCTGAGTTAAGAGACAATAGATCAGTATTCTTTACTGAATTAGAAACTGAGCTCAAACAGGATGAACTCATCAAGCCAAACATTGAGCAAGCCTTTCAGAATTATCTTGAAAAACTTGATGAGATCGCGAGACTGCAAATTGTTGGTGTACTGGAAGAATATGAACCAAGAACATATAATGAGGAAACAGGGGAATTTGAATCGGAAATAGATGTATTGCATGTATTCGGAAGGACGCTAGCACATCCTTATACCTATTTTTACCGAAGATTCAATCAAAATGAATGGTCACCTTGGGGGAGGACGGAGCTGGATATTGATAGTGACCACATCGTTCCAATAGTCGATGGTAGAAGACTTGCTATATTTTGGCTGTTTTTTACTGAGCGACATGAGGAGAGAGATAAGGTTGATACCAGCAATATTCAAACCTCGGACGGGTATTGGAAAATACAGGTTGCATGGAGTGAGTATAAGAGAGGCAAATGGGGTGCAAAAAGGCTTTCAAAAAATTCATTCGAGTCTATTCGGTTTTCTACTATCCCCGCAAGCGCAAACAGTGCTGGAAAGACAATTAAAGTCCAAATGGAAGAGTTTAAGCGTGACGCTGCCCTTTTCCATGGAGTGTTGAATGAAGGGTTTGCCTTGGTCACAAATAATCGTGAAGGTTATCAAATTGTTGGGGAAAGTACAGCTTCTGATGTCGGGTTGTTATTCCGAGATCTATTTCATGATCCTGAGATCATTAATCCAGCAACCCAACAAGGAGGAGGAACCATCTCACCAGAGGACATGCCAAAAAATGTTAAAGTTGAAAAAATGCGACTTGTAAGCGATTTTGGTGGCAATCAGCCATTATTATATTATGACCAGAATAATATTGCTTTCAAACAAGTTGGAGGCAGTTATGAACTATCTGTTCCATTAAGCACTGCATCCGCGGGAAAATCCTCCCGGGAACTGACATCTGGTACCATTCATTTTAACTGGAAACCGACTGCGAAATATTATTTTTTTGCGGACTCGAAAAACACGTTTTTACTCTCAAAAAAAAGTAATGTTTCCGCGACGGTATTTACAAACAACAATGGTCATTTAACATATGACTTACAATCTGACGCGGCTAACGTGGCGAGAATAAGTTATTTAAAGGACCTGAATACAAGAATAAGGAAAGATTTTAGCGATTCCTGGTATGGTCAGGACGGATTAGCTGTTAGTACATTTTATCATCCCAATGTGCGAAGATTTATCTTTGCATTAAATAGGTTTGGAATTGAACGATTGCTAAACCGGTCCCAACAGTGGGAAATAGAAAAAGATGAGAGCATTAAATTTGAAGCAAATTATAAGCCTACTTCATGGGTACTTAATTTAGGTAAATATGTATATCCGACCAGTCAAATTGATTTTTCATACACGGGTGCCTATTCGGGATATAACTGGGAGCTTTTCTTTCATGTCCCGATGCTCATTGCTTGTAGACTTAGTACTGACCAAAGGTATGAGGATGCCAGAAAGTGGTTTCATTTCATTTTTGATCCTACTAGAAAAGAGAAAAAAAATGCCGGAAAGGAACGGTTTTGGCAATTTAAACCATTTTATGATGAAGCGTTAAAGCCAATAAATACACTTGGTGATTTATTGAGAGATAAAGAAGCGCTCCAGGATCAACTAGATAAATGGCAGACGAACCCGTTCCAGCCACATGTCATTGCACGCATGAGGGTTATGTCTTATATGAAGAACGTAGTAATGAAATACCTGGATAATCTTATCAATTGGGGTGATCAGTTAGCCAGACGTGATACAATTGAAGATCTTAACCAAGCTACCAACTTATACGTACTTGCTGCGAAGATCCTTGGGCAGCGACCAGAGCAAATCCCGCCAAGGGTTACTCATTCCGAAAGGAATTTTGAGGAAATTCTTGATTTCCTGGATGCATTTTCAAATGCAATGGTTAATATTGAAACCTATATCTCCCCATCTGCACCCCCAGCTTCAGGGCCAGGTAACCCACCCCAGATCGGCAAGATGTTTTATTTCGATATACCTACGAATGAATTGCTATTAAAGTATTGGGATACTGTTGCAGATCGACTCTTCAAAATCCGCAATGGATTGAACATGGAGGGTGTTGCCCGCACTTTATCCTTATATGGTACCCCGATAGATCCTGCTTTATTAGTTAGGGCAACAGCATCTGGTATGGATCTTAACAGTATCCTATCTGAAATTAATACAGACCTTCCTTATTACCGCTTTGCATTTATGTTACAAAAAGCAGCGGAGCTTGTTAGCGAAACGCAGGGACTTGCCTCTTCTTTGTTGTTGGCCGTTGAGAGAAGAGATGAAGCAGCTTTAGAACAACTACGGTTTGGCCATGAGCAGAAACTGTTGGATGGGATGCTCACAATCAAGGAAAGACAGGTAAGTGAAAGTAACGAATTATTAGAGGCTTCTAAATTGGCATTGGAGAACGCAAAAAAACGCCAAATTTACTTTAGCAGTCGCGAGTACATGAATGCTTATGAAAAACAGCATTTGAGTAGTGTTCAAACAGGAATGGTATTATCCATAGCTCAGGGACAAATAAATTCAATGGCCGGAGTCCTTGCTACGATACCGAATTTTAAGGTGGGCGCACCGTTTTCGATAGGTGCAACTTTTGGAGGTGATAATCTTAGTAGCATGCTCTCTGCGGTAAGCAATTATCTTGGTATTATGGCGAGCATCAATAGTGCTCGAGGTATGATGGCAGCTAGCCTGGGCGGATATACCCGCAGGATGGACGATTGGATGTTCCAAGCTGATACTTCTGCTAATGATGTTAAACAAGCGGAAAGACAATTGATTGCAGCAGAGATACGAACATCGCTTTCCATCACTGAGCTTGAGAACTATCGTTTACAGGTTGAGCAGTTAAAAGCGAGGGATGAATTTTTTAAAGCTAGATTTTCAAGTCAACAGCTTTACGATTGGCAGATCAATCATCTTTCAACCCTTTATTTTCAAGCCTATCAGATGGCCTTTGATATTTCTCGAAAGGCCGAAAAGTGCTATCAATTTGAGACAGGGTATTTTAATCAGAAAAAATTCCTGCAGTTCGGGTATTGGGATAGTCTAAAGAAAGGTCTATTGAGTGCTGAGAAATTGCAGCACGACCTTAGACGAATGGAAATCTCTTACTTGGAGGAGAATAAACGTCAACTTGAGCTTACCAAACATATTTCATTGGTACTACTCGATCCTCAAGCGTTATTGAGTTTAATTGATACAGGGATTTGTCAGTTTTATATTCATGAGGAGCTTTTCGACTTCGATTTTCCTGGACATTATTTCCGTAGATTGAAGTCGGTATCAATTACAATCCCATGCATAACAGGTCCATATGTTACGATAAACTGTAAATTTACGCAGATTTCAAGTTATATAAGGACTGATCCATCGCCCGGCAGCATATATGGCTCTGATGACTATGGCGCTGATGCGCGTTTCCATAAAGTGATTGAACAAAAATCCATGTCGATCGCAACCAGTCATGCGCAAAACGACAGCGGAATGTTTGATTTCGGTGCTAATGATGAACGATATTTCCCTTTTGAAGGATGTGGGGTCTTTGGAAGATACATGCTCGAATTACAAACAGAAAAAGATCTAAGGCAGTTTGACTATAGTACAATAAACGACATTATACTACACTTTAATTACATCGCGCAAGAAAGTA
The DNA here is from genome assembly GCF_032677645.1 of Pedobacter gandavensis. GTDB lineage: Bacteria > Bacteroidota > Bacteroidia > Sphingobacteriales > Sphingobacteriaceae > Pedobacter > Pedobacter gandavensis_A. Next base: position 118,990 of record NZ_JAVTSB010000016.1, read on the forward strand.
ATGTATTGAAACAGCATGCCACGGATCATTTGAAAAATTTGTTAAGAACAACCTCTGTGAACCAAAATGGCCAAGAAAAAAGTGGGTTGAAATTATGGAGAATGTTTAGCCTAAAACATGACTTCTCGAATGAATGGAACAGCTTTATCCATTCTCAAGCTGATCCAAAGGGCGAGATGGCCTTCAGAGTGAAGAGTGACCACTTTCCTTTCTTTGTTCAAAATCGACCAATTTTGCTTAAGAAAATTAAGCTTAGCGTGTATTCCTCTCCTGGCTCAAGCATTTTGAAGTTTACATTATGGCTCAACGGTGAGTCCGTACCAAATGATGGTAGTTCGATTGATTTGAAGGAAGGAAAATTCTATATCAAGTCTGAAGAATCTCCAAGTACGGGCTATGAAGGTCTAAGGGATATTTTTTTGATTGTCGATTATCAACTAGATGACTAGTTGAACAAGCCAGCAATTAAACTATGAACAGGGAAAGTAAATCTTGTTTCCAAGAGTATCATTAATTGTAGACCTAATTTTTCAGCTAATTTTTATGAAATAGGAAAAACCAACAAATTGTGATATTTTAGACTTAACTAAATAAACCTCAGAAATTTAAATTATGGATTCGTACAAAATTTCATCGATTATCATTGCATCTGCAATTTTCTTAATAATTGGAGTTGTCGGATGTGTGACAACAATACTTCAATCTGCTACCGGAAAAGCCTATAGTTTCCATAAATTTCAAACGTGGCTATGGACATTGGTAATCTGTCCTTGCTTTGCCTTATATTGGGGTGCTATTCCAAATCATGTACCAACTATAAACTTGACTGCATTGATATTGCTCGGAATTTCAGGCGTCACATTGTTGACTGGTGAAATAATATCGCAAGTTCAGATGAAATCTGCTAAAGCAGTTGGATTAACTTCCAAATCGGAACTTGATAGTAGAGGTTTCTTTATTGATTTACTTTTAGATGACGATGGCAATTTATCTATAGCACGATTGCAACAACTCGTTTTCACATTAGTGTATTCGGTTATTTATGTCTGCACATTTTTTGGGACACTAAAATATCCCGAATATCCGGTATTCGACACAACTGCATTTGTTCTTATGGGGATTTCAACAGGGACATATTTGGTGGGAAAAGGCATGCGTAAATAATATTATTGTTTGGGAGGGTAGTTTTGCGTGTTTTAAATAATGACAGTGATTTCCCTTCAGCTTCTTGATACAATTCATGAATTGCAAAAAATCGAGTTTTGAAAACTTTGCTTTCGGTGTATATTTCGGAGAAGTTTAAACCGAAATGGGGTGGTCAGTTTCAGCGAAATCTCCACCCTGTTATGCTAAACGCAAAAAATAAATAAACTAAAGATTAAGCTTTTTGGGGAATTATGGAAATTAATCAAGATTGAACTGTCCTATTCAGATTATAACATTTTACAAAAACGCGCTATGGAAATGAAAACTCCACTACACGAAGCACTATTGGATGCCGACTTCTTTTAAGGCGATTTATTACCCGATGTATATAATTCTGATAATTCTGAAAATTTAAAGCATACCAGTACCAGCTAATGAGCAAATTCGCTGTAAACATACCGGAATATCAAATTAGGGCTATGAAAACTAAATGGGGTAGTTGTACCATTTATACTTATTATCCACCGGAAAAATATTCTTGATTGTCGGCATTCTTTATTGCGCTATCTGGATCTGAACTTGCCAAATCCCGGCAATTGGTTTGTCCGTAAGCAAGATCATCCGTACCGGCCGAAGCGTGAGAATGTTCGTGAACTACAGTACCAGCCTTTGAATCGGTCCCATTATCTGGTGCCGTCCAGAAGGCACTGCAAAACCATACCGTAGTGCTGTCTTTATAGGTATAGCCATAAGCTCCACTTGGGCAGCCTTCACCTGTTAAATCATATTGAAAACTTTTGGTTTCCATATTATCTACGATCTTTTGGAAATTTCCAGTTACCGTACCGGGTCGGTTTCCGGAGTAGCTGCCAAACCACATGTTGTAGGTCGGGTCATTCGCAATCGTAGCTAATGCGACTGTTGCAAGCGCGTAGCCATTATTGTGCGCATCACCTGCTTGGCTTTGCTGACCAGCTGTACCACCATTAAAGGTACAGGCCCGTAAGCCTCCCGAGGCGGCTTTTTTGCTTCGAAGGCCGTTACGGCTTTTTTTTTGATCCTGACTACGATGGAATGCGCCTTCTGTTTGCCGGAACGTTCGCCCCCCTGCTATTTTAAAAGTTGCGGGTTTGATGCTTAACTGGAAGGTTTTATAGGTGTCCAGTGGGTGAGTTGCGGCAACCGCCTCTTCTAATGCCCGCGTTAATGACCGGTCTGGAAAATAAGAAAAGGCTTTCGGATCGAAATTGACCTTAATATTTTCATGCCCTTTCAGATCATATGCCCTGGATAAGTCTATCCTGTTCGACACACTCTGGTCAGGTTCAAGCGTCATAAAGTCTTCTTTACCTGGTTTACCTCTTTTGACCATCATTCCATCATATGGAATGACTTTGTTTCCAGATTTCACGATCAGACAAGGACTTATTATACCTTCTAAGGGTGTATTCCACTTAAGTATCTGCACAACTTGGTTCGAGATGTTTTTAATCTCAAATATCAGGTTGGCTTCTTCATCTTTTTTGTACGCATCCAGGGCGTAAATATTGATGTCGAGTTCGTTTTTCATCAGCGCGAAGTCTTTTTAAACGGTTTTTAAATTTTTTGATTATTATTTTTTATAAATTGTATCGGCATAAAATACAGGCTGATCATCATCCTGATTTCCGGACGCAGAATACATAGTGACCGCGAACGCCTGATAGCCGTTACAATAACCTTTGAAAATATCATCAACGACCGATAAAGTTAATCCTGAATCGCACTCGATCTGCTTAACAGGGATCAATGGCAATGTTTTATGCGCGTTATCTTTTCCGAAATCAGGATCTGTTCGGACCAGGTATTTCGCATGGGATTTGAAGGGAACCGCCGGGATGTTCTTAAAAACCATATCAGCGAAATTTCCTGCCAGCTTTATAGGCGAAAAGTACTTAATGTGCGGGGTTGCTGCGTCAGTCGGCTGGACGGTCTCGGTTTCGTAGATGAAACTGTCGTTAACATTATCAAAAAAATTCCTGTAAACTTTTACTGAAGGCATGACAGATATTTCCCGGTCTTTGGGCTTGAATACATCAAACGGCCCGCAAATTACATGGGGCGTATCGGACGATGCCTGGTTGCCCGGGAACTGCACAAAAGAAGGATTGCTTTTTAATGTCCATTTGGATGCATTTTTTATAAGTTTAAATGAATAAATGGTTTGATCCTGAGCAAAACTTTTTTGTAGGAGGCTCGTTTTTTTCAACTGAGCATTGATATCAGAAATGAAGTCTTTCCATATCATAATGCCATTTGTGACAGCGCCTGCTGCATTGATCTTCGAGGACCAGTAAGCAAACATGCCATTAAGTACTTCTATATCGTCAAGCGCAGCGAGCTTTGCCAAATTAGACGTAATTAGAAGTTCCACATAGATCATGTCGTCTTCACCATAATTATCAGCGATTTCCAGCTCGTAGTTCCATAGACCCATGTTGGCCATGACCCAGTTCCGGACTTCAGGAGCATTGTCAGCGTATTTTTGCTGCGCCCGGTGCATTTTAATGACGGGTTTTGCTGGAAATTCCCTTGTAATTTTGTGCCAGTTTTGCACTTGGTATTTTTCTGCAAGAGGTACTGGTTCGACAAGCTCGATCCAGTTCGATTGTTCGACGTCTGAATTGATCCCTGGCTTCACATTGAATTCAATATGTGTTACATGGGGTTTAACATCAAAATTTATCGCTTTGGAGGTTTTGTCAATTTGATCAAATAGAATATACCATTGATTGTCTTTGTTGATCTTAGAAGAAAATAACTTGTAAGCTGTGTTTTGTACAACCGCTGGATCGTTTTCTCCGAAGCTGATCAGCAAGCGGTGGTCAGCCGGCAGGAACTCCGCGCCAGTGAGTGAGGTCCATATAATGCCGTCATAATTGTAGAAATTACTTAAATTATTGAGTACAAGGTCACGCAGTTCATTCTTCATTTCTTCTGACGGGGCACGGCTGGAGAGTACCCAGTCAACGTAATTCATCAGTAGCTTGCGAACCACAAGATTTTTCGAAGTCGCCAAACTATTAAAGACACTTTTAAAGTCGGTTCCTCCGGTACCGCTTAAATCTTTTGGGAAATTGTTAGGCTGCAATAATGTCTCCATTTGCGTAAGGACCCGGGACAAGGACTTATCAAGGTCAACGTTAGAAAATATTTCTTCCGGGGCCGGAATAGACGGGCTATAGCTCCCAGACCAAAGATTCTTACTAAATGGTTTTAAACCAAAGTAGGTTTTATCAATAAAGGCCTTATCTGGCGAGGAGCTGACGTCCACCGCTTTTATATTGCTGAGCTTTTCACTATTAACAATATAAATAACCTTAGCGCCGGAAGCTATTCCTTTCGAAGTTTCGGAAGAAATACCTAAACAATATTTATTTGTAGCAGTTTTTATTGCTTTATTTAGGTCATTCGGACCTGATTCGTTAGGTCTCGACAGATCTGAATTTACCATCTGCACCGCCGTGGACACGGCTAACACACTTTCATATTCCCATATGTTGGCTACCTGCAATTTTGAAACTAATACATCGCCCGGTAATGTTTCAAAAAGATCGTCGGGAGCGTTGTGAATCGCATTTACCGCCTGCCTTTTTAATACAATATTAATTTCCAATCTGTTTTTAAGGGAGTCCTTAAGATCGATGCCGGTTGAAATGGGTGGCAGATCAGTTATGGCCGCAGGCATTATCAATTTATCATTGACCTTCACACTCAACAAATGTAACTTGTCGGATATTTCCTTGATTTTTGCTGCCCACAGGCCCTTCTGTAAGGTGGCATCTCTTTCGTTGATGGTGACAAAAAGTTTCGGATCATTCAGCTGGGCGTTTATTGTATAAAGCTGGTTTAAAACGCCCGGAATGACGTTTATCAGCAATTCAATGTCACCTGCATCGGCGATAGGGTCGCCAGGCTGATATTTATATTTCTTCGCTTGGACGCCACCTGGTAACGTAGTGTCGAGCTTAGCAATTCCAGCAAGGTCCAATATGCTTAATATGTCGCATTTTGCTGCAATGTTAAAGAATATCCGGGTCAAATTGAAGCTGTCGTACCAATAGGAAAATTTGATGATCGGCCAGGAATCTACAGGAATTATCTTGTCGAAATAATAATGAGTATAAGCCCGGTTAGCGACCGACTGCCCGGCGAATGTTGTCCGGTAGCCAAATACGTCCCGTAAACTTACTGTCAGGTCGAATGTATTTCCAACACATGAATACCTTTTCAAATTCTGATCGCCGGAAATATTTGTCTTATCGGCGATTTTTAATGGTGAAATGTGGGCATACTGAATTTTTCCGCTTGCACTCACCGGAGAGGTTGGCATGATCGGTAAAACTTTGTCGGTTGTTAAAACATCAGTACCAGTTGTTGAGTTTTTCAGTCCGAATTCAAGCGGTAAATAATTTTCATAATAATTTACCGGCGTGTTCCGGGATATTCCAAATCCAAATGTATGAGCAGGCATCATTGAATGGTACTCTGAAACCGGGATGTTGTTCATGGCCAAACTATCAAGGTACAGGTAATGGTCCTTGTTCATCAGGCCGTTACAGATAGTTTCGTAGTAGCTTTTGTTATCATCATTCTTAATGAATTTGATCCCGTTAAAATAATAAGGGAAACTATCCGGGTTTTGTAGTTCAAACGTCAGGATTACCGTTTGTGGCGTAGTAGCTTTTCCTAAAACCGAATTTGCGTCAACCGGCTGGTCTAAAAATAAATAATAGCCCCCATTGTTCGTGCTCGCTGATTCCCACAATAATCTGATAAAATTACTCTTGTCCGGATCATCAGAATCTGCCCAGTACGGAAGGTCATTTAAATCGCGTTTGAATAGCGCGGTAGTATTAATTATCGGTGGCGAAGTTCTGGGGGAAAGATTTGCTTTCAGCAAAGTAGACCTGTTTAAAGCCAGTTTAATGAGTTCGGAGATTTGATTTGGGTCGTCTTTTCTTGGATCAGTTTTATGGAAGACATCTATATTGTTGAATTTGTCAGATCCGTTTTCGGAATATAAAACAGTCAGCAGGTTCAGGTCCTCTGCCGTTACATTAACAATTTCCACAACTTGTGTCGGTAGTCCGCTGCCATCTTTGATCAAATTAATTTTTAATTCAATATTTAAACATATGGTCATACCTTTTAAAACAGGTATATCAGTTTGACCAGTATTTGTCGTAAAGTCAATGGTGTCGATCCTGCGTCCATCAGCCGCGATTGTCTGGTCTTTGGCACTGGTGTAATTAAGGTTGAACTTATAGGTGTCACCTTTAGTTCCGTGACTGGCGAGTTTGGCTGGTAACGCGAAATATTTTAGTACCGGGGCGGAGGCATCTTTTAGAACAACCTTACTGTCCTGGACACCTAAGGTAACCGGCAGCGTGCTGAAAGGCCGTTTAAAATTCAAAGGATCGAAGCTGTTTTTCAAGGTGTCTAAAGAAAAGCTTGAATCAAAGCCGCTGACAAAATCCACCATTGCTTTTTTCGCGGCGTCATTGATGAACACGTCTTTTGTGATATCAATGCCTTTGAGGGATATTTTCACTTTGCTTAAGTCCGGAGGTGGTGCTTGTTTGGACTTGATGACATCCTGCTGTTCAAGGATGCTAAATATTGAACTTGTAGCAGGCCTTGTCGTTTCAGGCAGGCGGAGACCTGAATTATAGAAATAATTCAATTGACCGGCGATGTCTGCTAAACGATCATTCGGGTTCCAGGGCCCGAATTCGCCTGTGGACAGTCGCCCGTTCCCATCGAGAGCGATGGATGGATTAAAGTGGCCAGCATATTTTGATTTAGGATTGGCCTCATTGTAGAAGGTTTCCAGCGTGAGTAAACAAATCAATTTAAAAAATTCGGGAACAATGATTGCTGTCCTCAGGTCCCTGTTCGCTTCCTTGAAATTTTTATCTTCACTGTCCCTGTTGACAAATTGTGTTTTATAGTCGTCATAAAACCCTTCGATAATGCTCAGCATCGGATCATCAAATTTCGGCAAAGGTTTTATTTCTTTTTCTTTTAAAGGATTTCCGGAGCTATCTGTAATGAGTTCTTCAATTTTTATTTTAAAGCTGGCCGCATCGCCGTCCAGCCTCTTTCCATCCGCGTCAACAACTTTTATCTTTCCGGTTATAGGCGCCGGAATTACCATTAATGAATCATTGTACGCGGCATTTATAGAAAAGTCAGGTACCCCATTTTTTATCTCTCCGTCTGCAAAGTAGAAATAGGACTTGAGGATTTTTTTAACTACGGTTTCGTCTGGTGAATTGATCCCGCAAATAAAGGTGGGCTGATAGTTCGGAATGTTGATATTGATTTTTGTGTCCACATTATTTCCAGCTGAGAGTTGTGTACAGTAACCATTCAAGAGGACGCCCCTGATCGTGTCATATTTATCGTAATCAACAATATTGCTGGTTTTAAGGAAGGCTAAAAGCTCACTAAAAAATGGAAGAATGATTTTATCCTTCAACAAGTTCATATCGCTGAATTTTACCGTTTTATCGGTAACCGATCCTGTTTTTCCGAAAAAAGGTATTACAAAAGAGTGTATCAACAATAACTGTTCACTGTTGCTTTCGCGGACTTTTGAAAATCCGGGTATATATATCATCGGAATATCCTGTATCCCTTTGATGTCGAGGGAAAGTACATTTTCAGCATCAGTTAAGCCCGGTTGTAAAGCTTTTGGATTGGATTTCAATAAAGATAGTTTAGAGTTACCGCCATTTCCGCCGATAGCATATTGGAACCTAACATAGGCGCCAAAGTGCAAGTGAATTTCTATACAACCGATCTTGATCGATATTTCTACCACCACTTCTCCCTCGATATAAACAATTACCGGTTGAAGCCCTTTGGACCGGCCCGGAAAACCAACGGAAGTATCGGGGGCCATGTCCCTGCTTAGGTAAACTAACAATAACCCGAACTCTGCACGTAAAGAAATATAGACAGAAGCTTTAATTATACCGAAGTCAACATAGCCGACTAGTTCTGCTATCGCGCCAACCCGTCCGAGGACTGCAAAATGGTCCGGCATCATTTGGCTCAGGCCACTTTTTTTCTCGAAAGCGAATGCTCCTTCCATTACGCTGTAGACAGAAATAGAAGCACCGACATAAAAAGGGCCTTCACTGTAATAAACGCCAATGCCGACACGAAACGCGAAGCCGGCCTGTATGATATTGAGCCGGTCAAGGGAGTACTTGTCGGTGATATAACCCTTGAATAAGGTAAGCGAGGCTATGCGTGACCTCATCATATAGAATCCGAACCATCCCACAAATGGAGGTGCCGTTCTAAGTTGAATAAAACCGGACCGGGACCAGTCATTTCCGTTTTTTGGAAACCCGATATCCACTTTCCAGTCTCCGTTGGTATATATTTCCAGCCCGATATTCGGCAGCTTGATAAAGGCTCCGCCTAGTTCATGATTCCTGAGTTCATCAGGAAGCTGGATATCTACGGCATACACGCCGATGCTGTCGGACACTTTTTTATAAAGTATATCGATGCTGAAGCCGGTCAAAAATGTGCCTTTAAATCCGATATACAGGCCATAAAGAGATGGGTCGTTGAAAATGAATTTCAGGTCGACAGGCCATTCGTCCGGAAGTACCGACTCAGAGGCAATAAGCCAGTTTCGCTGCGGCTGGTAAGGAAGGGGAATGGTGCCCGAACACAGATCTGCGTCTTTAAGATTGCTTTTGAACACGTCCTTGATACCCTTTATAGAATCTACTGTGTTTTTAACACTTTCCAGCGCTACAGGTCCAACGCGTTGACCAAGGCCAAGCACGAGTTTACCTGCGGCGTCATTATTGTCGTAATTGATCAGCCACGCTAGCTTTGAGCCGGGTTGAGCGAAAAGAATCCCGTTGAAGACTGAGTCGTCAGATGGTAGTTGCATCCCGAGAATGGTGATACGGGCATTAACCAACCGTAAAAAATAAGCGTTGCAGGCAGTTGACCCAGTTGGTTTAAATTTGCCGTAATTAAGCTCATGAATATCAAGCTTCAATGCTCCGAACAAATCGATATGCACGCCGTTCATGCTTGGTCCGTTAAGCTTAAAACCAAGGCTGAAACCACCTTTTGGCGACCATCCGACCAAAAACTGACCTTTAAGTGAACTCAATCCTGCAAGACTGCCTAGAGTACCAAGGTCAAAGTCAAAAATAAAAGAAAACAGGCTAATGGAAATTCCAACCTTAATGTCGGGCATTTTAAATCCGGGAAGCTGAAAATAGTCGAAATTTATATCGGCATCGGCGCTGCCTGTTCCGGCTCCTTTTCTTTTTAATTTAAAGACTTCAAAATGACTAAATTTAATCGGGAAGCTGCTCAAAAATCCGCCTCCGTCAAAATCGATAGAAGGAAATACCAGTAACTTGGACAGGTCAAACTTTGGTATTGGTAAGGTAAGATCGAGGCCAAATTTGAACCCTATATTTTGAAAGGAAAGCTCTTTTATCGATATTAACTCATTGTTTGCCCAAGATCCCAGATCTGCCTTCGCGTCGATATCAAATCTGAATTCGTTTTCATCTTTGGCGTACCCGAAAGCAATTTTCGAAACAGCGATATCCTTTAAAATATTACCGTCATCGAAAGTGATCTTTGATTTGGTTTCTGCTTCAAAATTAAATTCATCATCTCCCGCGCTGTTTTTTTGGTAGTTCCCTTTCAACCGGATTAGATTTGGTTTGGAATCATATCCTGTTGCGGTCGTGTGAGAAAGAGGAAAATCGTCGAATGTGATGTTGTTTTCAAATATTTGCGGTACCTGTAAAAAGGCATAGGATACAAAGTTTTTGATCTGGGAACTTTCGAACCTTACCAAAAGCTTGGATAGTATAAATGGGGGGCTCTGGATATCTATTTTTTTATCTATTTCATCTGCAAAGTGCTTAGAGACAACATGGTAGTCGTCAGATCTTCCTCCGGGTTTATCTATAACATCAAAGTCGATGAGGGCGTAATAGGAAGAGTTACTGATATCGATCGCACCATTCTGAACAGCTGTTCTGTTTACCGAGAACGCGACATATTGGAATTTAAGTTTAGTTTTAAGAATTAGTTTTGGCGGATCTGAGGGATGCGGCGGTTTATATGACGGATCACTTGTTTGAGAAGCTTTAAGTCCATTAAAAACCGCTGGTACACCATCTGCTATCGCGACATTTAACAAGATCACACCATTCCAATTCGGATCATTTTTAATCGTGTTGTTAAAATAATTATAGTCCAAGGTATTTGGAAAATCTGTTCTTGCTTTTATAGCTGCCTGAAGCTTTTGCGCGTCTTTAGGCTTGTATGTACCATAATTACTCCATTTTCCGGCATCATCCAGCAGTTCAGCGAAACTATGACGGCTATATTTAAATATTAAATACTGACAGTTTTCGTAATCAACACTGGCTTCTATAAAACTTTTAATATCTACATTGAATCCCCTTATGTTAAAAAAAATGCTTATCGATTCCGATTGTTTGATCAACATATCCGGTGTCAGTACGAAAAATACATCATCCTTGGTAATAGATACGTTGAAATCAGATCTTAAAGTAACTCCGCTTACACGAAACTGAAATGTATTGTCCTTGTTCGTGGGCTTTTTGATAAAGTCCAGGTCTTTGTCCGCCCTTAAAAAGCCCTGAGGGGTTACAAAAAGCCCTTTATCATTCAATAACGACACAGGCGGCGGCCCGGCAGCCAGGTTCGCGTCCAGCCTGAGTTTGCTGAACACTTTTTCAAATTCAATCAGCGATTTGTCGCCATTAAAGCCTAAGGTAGGAATGGTAGGAAGTGCAATGTCTGAAGAACGCGTTGAGACAGAAATGGGTTGATATAGTGTTTCAACTCTGGATGGGCCAGTCAGTAGAACTTCCGCAACGCCCTGCGGTTTATTGTTAAAAAGCGGAGATTTTTCAGCATCAAGATTATAGATGCAGTGTTCGGAAATCTTCACCAAAGAAGCCTGCCCACCTTCCGTATGATTCTGCATTTTTAAATTGGCTTCGTCAACGACAACTTGAAGTGAATCGACAAATTCGATCCCGATTTTCGGGCTTTCATGTTTAAGCGACTCAGTTCCAGAGTTACCCAGAAGTAAGTGTCTTGCATGTGTCTGGTTATTCAATATAATACTGCCAATGGGACGGAGCAGCATTTTATCCAGGCCTGGTTGACCCGCCTCCATTCCAACCCTGCTAAAAAACAAATCGATCGTGGGTGTATCAGGGTGGAGTGAGTAGTTGTTGCCAGTGTAGTCTATGAAATTACTGAAAGCCCCAGGTTTTGTTATTTCAAACTTGCTGTGATAGGTGCCGTCATTTTTAAGGATATTTTCAAAGGGAAAATAAGTCGCGTTTAGGGCTGCTTTGTCCAGATTATCCCGGGTAAAAAGGTCATAAGTTACAAAAGGTTCGTTGTCATCATTATCGATCTTTGCCTGCGACAGGTACCCCATTTTTACCGGGAATGATGATTTTTTAGAATTGTCGAACGTAGCTTGAATCTGGAGAGCGCCCTTGGTAGGAGAGCCCGCGACTAGGTCTATCGTTACATTACTGAGGCTGACGGCCCCCTTGTTGATTTTTAAAGTAAGGGCATTTTGCGAATCAAAAATTAATTTGTCGGCGGCAATACTGATTGATTTTCCTTTGAACCCATCGAGCCGGAAAATATATTCAGTGATATTGCCTGCAGTCAATGCCGGATCGAGGCGGGGCGAACTGGAAACCCGCTGGTTGGTGATACCTATGAAACGCTTTCTGATAAAATAGTTATCGTCATTTATTGATTGACAGCTGTCGAGCCAAAGAAAGTATCCGGTAAAGGCAGAACCACTGAACATTTTGTCAAGCTTTTTAGTATCAATTACCGATATATTGGTATCTTCCTTTATAAGGCAAAGAATGAATTTCTTATTTTTATTAAGAAATTCATCATTGAAAGTAATCGTATCCAGTGGTTGGCCAACCTGGTACAAATATAATTTTACAAAATCAAAGTTGCCTGTTGTCGGCTCAAAAAAGTTTGTGTTTGCTACCCGGTTAAATATCATAGCTTTAAAATTATTTGTTAATTAAGTTATCGCCTGAAAGTAGAACAATGTCGCCGTTTTTTGAATTGACGTTTGTTAAACGGCCATTATACAGGCGGCTGAGTTTAAAATTCCGGGAAATGTAATGCTTGCTGATCAGTTCATCAATTGTAGAACCTATTGGAAAATATTGTGTGCCCGTCCCTATAGAAACAGGGATCACAGGCACAATAGGGCTTCGCTCGCCGTAGACAGCGTAATTAGTAAGCGAGTTGCAATCCTGAAAATTTTCGGTAAGTAAGTTCAGATCGTCTCTGAAAAAGATCAGGGAATTACATCTGACCCGGTCAGGCCGGCAACAATCTTCCATATCTGTCCCGAAAAACGAATTGGAATTATTTTCCCTTAGGAATTTCTGGAACAGGAACAGGTAATGGCTATTTGAGATCTCGCTAGTGAATTCGGGGTCAATACTGGAGGATAATAAGCGCCTGTGGGCATCCGGATAACTATTAGTTGGAAGTCTGGTGCCGTCCCGAGGGGTTAAAGGGCTTATAAAAGAGTCAAACTTAAAAAAGACTTCTTTATCACCAAATCTTATTTTTGAAAAAGAAACAATACTTTGCCCGCTCCATTCATAGCGGTATTGGTTCTTTTGCATCACCTGATCCAAAAATGACCTGGATAAAGTGATATTGACAGTCTTCAGCGCTTTTGTAGAATCAACATTATTAATTAAATTTTTAAGACTGTCGAGGTAATATTGAACGTAAGTAACGTCAGGATTTTTCCGGGAATCGACAATTACAGAGTGATCGACCCGCAAGTGAATTGCCGGATTCAGCGGCAGAAGCGAATAATTCGCCGTCTGTATGTATCCGTATCTGGCATTAACAGCTATCTGAGGAGATGGGATCATCTCAAAGGCTTTTTCAACTATGTTTTGAGCAATGCTGGGGTTCCAATTCTTGTCTTCAATAGATTGGATGGCCAGCAACATATTTATCGCAATTGCAGTAAATTTTAACGAAAGCGAATCGTCATTTTCATTCTTTATATTCGAAAATATTTGTTTGAAATTCAAATAGATCCAAATATTCGTCGTATTGTAATAAAGCTCTCCGTAATCATTATTTAATTGTAATTTAGACCCCAACGCAGACGGAGGTGGAGGGTCATTTTTTATTGCCTTTAGGTGGCGGTATGTCGCCGCATTAATATTTGAAATCGATTTTTTATAATTTGTCGATAGTCCTGCTATCTTTATTTCCTGTATACTAAACCTATTTGGTAACACAAAATTTTTCCGTATCCTAAAGCTTTTTCCAGGCGGCACGAGATAGGCGACCGAATTGAATTCCTTTATTCGGTAGTTACATTGCGCTTTGGTTTTTAACAGGTTTGTTAAGTTTAACAATACCAGAATAAGTAAAATTTTTCTTAGCATAAAATCAAGCTTAGGTAAACTGGATATTTAGTGTAATGGCAAGTCGGCCATTGTTAGTTTCGTTACATTTGATAATTGTTGTTCAACTTTTTTTTAGATAAAACTGGACTAATTTTTCTTGGCGAGAATAACCGCAAAAACTCCGACAATAACACCGAGAAATGTTTTGGTGAGCTCGGGTATGGTCGAAACCACTTCCGTCGGATTAGTGGTGAATTTTTTGAAGGCCCAAACTACCGATGTACCTGCTAAAGTCAGAATATAGATGTAGCACGCCGTTATCTGTACTGTCGTAATACTTGGATCTGAAAAAATAGCGAAGGGGCGAAGAAGAGCTGCTTCGGTGAATTCTGATGTCAGGTTGGTAATTGCTATACCGAGTACGGCCCCAAGATTAGTAGCTAATACAGCACCAATGCTGGTAATAATGCTAGATAGAAATATTGGCATGTCAGCAACATTTGGTGTTTTTTGCAAAGAAATCCAGCAAGCTTTAAATATACCATAGAGATAAGCCAGGCAGCCGAAAGAAAAAAGAAACACGATGAGGATTTGGACTGCATTGTTCATAGTGAAAGATCTAGTGAATATAAATATGTTAATAGTTTTTTATGCTAATTAATGTTGAAATGAATCATTTCGGTGCCGGTTTTTTACAGTATTAAGAAAGGTGTTAATAAGATCCCTGATTTCCAGTGGAAAATTATTATAACTACCAGTTATTTTTAGCTCGTTGAAAAAAATCGCATTGGTGTCATATAAAATTAAATAGTAATATTTTGATTGTCAATAGTATAGTGTAAGTGATTAACAAAAATGATGTTTTTAAATTATTCCTTCATTAAGGCTTGAGCTGCACTTGTCAAAAGTTCTACTCCATAGTCAATGCATTTTTCATCAAAGACTACTTTTGGATGATGCAGAAAAAATTTATTATTGCCGTCGTTTGCACCTAAAAAGTAGAACATAGACTTTGTTTTTTGAGAATAGAAAGCAAAATCTTCACCGCCCATAATCGGTTGTTCCTCTATAATTCTTTCTTCAGAAAATATCTGTTTGAGTACTGGCATTAGTTTTTCATGCACCTTTTTGTCATTTTTTAGACTTGGGTAGTTCAAAGTATAGTTAATAGAAATTTCAGCACTATCAGAAAGTTCAATGCCTTTTATCAATAGTTTAAGTTTTTCTTGAATCAGTTTTAATATATCCCCATTAAGGGCGCGTATGGTTCCGCTGATTTTTGCGAAGCCAGAAATTACATTTTCAGGGTTTTGAAGAATATGATCTTTATTGCCTATACTTACATCAGTAAAGGTCAGTACCTTACGCTCGCTTGGATCCACATATCTTGATATTAATGAGTAGGAATCTAAAATAATTTTACTTGCTATGTAAACGGGATCTATCGTCAAATGTGGGAATGCAGCATGACCAGCCTTCCCAATAATATCAATTGTAAAAAAACAGGTTGCTGCCAAGGCTTCATCTAAGCAAAAAGCCACACTACCCGTTTTTAGTAACGGGTGTACATGCAGTCCTAAGGCCGTTTTAACATTACTCAATATCCCACTTTCTGCTATTCTCTGACCTCCTGATTTTTTCTCTTTATTATCGGTTGTGAATGGATCGTTTGAATTACCTTCTTCTGAGGGCTGAAAAACAAAGATAACTGTTCCTTCGTAATCTCTTTCTTTGAGTAGTTGTGCTGTACCTAGTAGTATTGTTACATGTAGATCATGACCGCATGCATGCATGACCCCATTGGTCTTTGAAGAGAAGCTTAATTGGGTATCCTCAGTGATTGGAAGGGCGTCCATATCTGCTCTCAAAAGTATCCTCGGCCCGCTACCTTTGCTTAAAGTTGCTATAATTCCGGTTCCTATAGAAGATTCGAAGGGGATTCCAAGTCTTTCTAGTTCTTTTTTAACTAACGTCGAAGTTTCATTTTCCAGATAGCCAAGTTCTGGGTTCTGATGTAAAGTTCTTCTGATTTTGATCAATTTTTCTAGTTGATATGGTTCCATTCTAGCCGTTGTTTGGTGTAGGGAATATTTCTCATTTGAAAGAGTATCTGGAGAAAACTATAACCAGAATTAGCAATACTCTTTTACTCTTATAAATTATCTGGAAAAGCCTTGTTTGCATTAGTAAACCGGTTAAAGTTTTAAAAAAATGGGACTGTTGTAGTCGTATTGCTATAAGTTTCCCAAAATTAAATTTCTTTTAACGACCAAGCTCAGCAGCACTGCCGCGCCTGGTTCGGCGTTAGTCGGCCGGTTAGAGAGCCTCGGCGGTTACGCGGATGATCGGCCCGGCCAAGTTCGTGACTTCGGCCGTGAACCGGACATTCCCCGATTGCTCCACACCCGTGGCTCCTTGTCCCACGAGCGTGACACGGCTGAGACATGTTGCTTGTCCCAGTCGAATACGACCTGCCCGGGAAGCGGGAACCAGTCGGGGTTCCAGCCGACCTGATCGTTCCAGAACGTCGTCCACACGTGGTTTTCAAAGCCGATGACGAACAGATCGAGGTTGCCTGGCGCGCGTGACACGGCCGAGACATGTTGTTTGTCCCGGTCGAACACCGCCTCTCCGGGAAGGGGAAACCAATTATTCTGCCAACGGTTACTCATTTCTATGTTGTTTATTAATTGTTAGCTTATTCAAGAGGTATTAATATTAAATATGACTTGAATAAGCTAACAATTAATAGTAGGTTATGTTTTATTCGTAAGCATTATTTTATAAAATTGCTGGAGATGGTACAATATCTGTCTTTAATTTTGTTTCGATACATTATGTTCACTAAACTTTATTGTTCACGTTAAGTGAACATCGGATTATGGTGAACGAAACAGAAATTGTAGAGCGAGCATTAGTGCAATTGGTAAATCATACCGGTTTGACAGGTAATGGAATTTAATAAGTGATCAGTTGGATAGCGGCATTGATGGATCTATTGATTTGGATTTGGGAAGTACTCAAGCTCATTTTTATGTGGAAGTAAAAACGGAGCTTAGAGAGTATTATTTGCCGAGATTAATTGAACAGGCATCTACATATCAACCATTAATGGTAGTTGCTGAACGAATTTCCCCAAAACTAAAGGAGAAACTTAGGGAGCATAAAATAGGATATTTAGACGGTGCAGGAAATATTTATATCCATACTGCAGGTAATTACATTTGGTTAGATGGGAGAAAACATATCGAACAGGAAACACCTGTGACTAATAGAGCGTTTACAAAGACAGGATTAAGGACTGTTTTTTACTTGCTATGGCAATGAAGCAATCAATATGCCATATCGCGCACTTGCCAAGGCTACAGGGGTTGCACTTGGGAATATTAAGAATATCATTTTAGGATTGGAACAGGCTGGTTTTATATTGCAGATCAATAAGAAGGAAATGGTATTGCAAAACAAAAGAGCTTTATTGGAACGATGGATAGCGGGTTATAAGGAGACATTGAAACCGATACTATTGATTGGGAAATATAGATTGAATAAACCTGAAGACTTAATGAACCTAGATACTCTTCCTGTAAGAGCTGGCGAAACGGTCTGGGGTGGTGAACCAGGTGCAGAGCTAATTACAAATTATTTAAATGCGAAAGAATTTACTGTATATACAACAGAGGCTAAGCCTGTGTTGATGCAAAAGTGGAGGTTATTACCTGATGCTAAAGGTAATATTCAATTTTATGAAAAGTTCTGGCAGGATGATGCAGACCTAATTCTGCCTATTGCACCGACTTTGCTTATTTATGCAGATTTAATGATTACTGATGATCCCAGAAATATAGAAACAGCTGAAATAATTTACAATCAACATTTAAAACAAGAATATGAACAATATTAGGCTTGGTGAGTTAAAGGTGGTATTTGATGATTTGGAGGTAATCTTTAATCAGATGCTGATCGATTTTTACTTGATCGGAGCTTTAGCTAAAGAGGTTTGGTATACAGGTTCCGGGCAATTGCAGACCGTTTAAAGAATATTTTGCAGCTGCAAATAGAGCAAAAGAAAAAAGTGGCCTCATCAGAAATATGGTTAACGAATCGGAAAAGAACGTAGACTATATCTTACAACTGCTAGTATATTTATTGGAAGGGGTAACCGAATAATAGGTTTGCTAAAATATATTGAAGTAAAATATGATGAATTTGTATTTTTTAAGGCGAGTAACTGGCTTATTGTCAGTGTTATAAATCAATTATGGAAAGTAAGTGAATAATATTGCAAAATATTGACAATCAGTCTGTTATGTGTTTCTGTTTTTCGTATTTTTTGAGCGTTTATTTCCGTCTAAATGATTGATAATCAGCAATAAAGCTACTCTGTATCGGCAAATAATCGATGATAATTACTGCATAGTTACGCTAAGTAATGACAAGTATGTATCTTATTGTTAATAAGTTATGTGAATTTATTTTGTCCATATTTTTGGAAATATCACTTTGTTTTTCTGACTTTTGTAGCGCATTTGTAGCTTTTTTCTCCTAAAAATCAGGTTTAAAAATCATCTGGTAAATTATGGCGACTAACGACATCTAATGACACTTAAAATGGCGAGATAACAACAGGTGTTTTTGGGTAGAATTCGGTCAAAAAGAGACAGTGTTTTAGACTTAAAGCAACAAAAGGATGAGTTCGAACATTAAGGTAAAAAGGATTTGTGAATTCTGTGGAGATTCTTTCATGGCCAAGATTACGGTGACTAGATTTTGCAGCCATATATGTAACAACAGATAAGGAAAACGAAAGCCAGAGAATCGAAAATCGAGGCTTCTGAAAAGCAAGTTGTGGAGACTATAACCGCGACCAATGCGAGTACAGTAGTCGCCGAATTTTTAACGGTTAAGAAGGTTGCCAGATTATTGAATACTTCTGTCAGAAGTATTTACAATATCATTCAAAGTGGTAGAATAAAAGTCATTAGTGGGTATTTCGCCAAAAGAGGTGTCTTGTCCTGCTATAGCTTGTCATTGAAGCAAAGCAAAAATGAAAGCAAAAGCAGGACAAGACATAGATCCGAAAGAGAGCTTACATACAGGATTGTTTGATTTCAATTCCTGTTCCGAATTGGCTGGATCCAGGAACATATTTGCTCGCTGGCTTTTGCGCCGTGATACTTGTCGCGAGGTGCTGATCAAGATAGGTGTTAAATTCTATGTTAAACAAGTAGAGGGTACCTTTTGGATACCCTCTCTTTTTTACCTAAGGAAGCAGCAAAATAATGCGGATTTTATCCAGGCCATTTATTTCCTGTCTTCCTTCTTTATCTTTGTCGCTATTGCGAATTATATATAACTTCGTCAGAATTAATACAAAGATAGATATTAATGTGAAAAAGCCAACTAACTAAATTTAAATTATTTTATACCTGTGCATTTAATCCACCACAAATCGCCGACCTTGACTATACCACAGAAGTTTTTTATAGAAAGGTCTATAGAGATACTTTATCGCGGAACAATTGATTCATATCGGGTTCGTGCCAGGAACCCTAAATCCATTCTAGAAGAGCTTAAAAATACCATATCAGCTTTCGAAAGGAAGCAACTTAAACATTTCATTTCTATTACTGCAACAGCACAGAGTAAATTCGCATTACGAGATGAAGCTTTAGATTTTATCACACTGCAGCCAAACTACCTCAAATTCGTTACGTTTAGCGCTGAGTTTTTTCAGGTTCAGCTCAAGCAGTTGACAGAAAACAATTTTAAGCAGGTGAAGAATTGTGTGGAGATTATTTTGAACGAAAATGTTTCATATCTGACTGAGGTTCTTAACGGACTTAAAGTTCTATTAGGACAAAATCCACCGCCTGGCAACGATCTCTTTGAGCTGTTAAAAAACCTTGACACTACCCTAACCATTCTTTTTACAGAATTATTAGAAGTTGGTTTTTCTAAAGGTTTTTTATACAGATATTTATTTGCCGCGTTTGTCAATAATTTTACGGCAGCCGGAGATTTTGATGTCGAATTTGACTTGTTTAGAGACCGGGTAACTGTAGTACCAGGAACTTATCAAATAGTTTTTAAATTAGATACGACTCCAGAGGTGATTCAGGGAATTCAGGCGATTGGAAACGGTGTTCAATTGCTCAATGATCTGGCACAGTTTAATCATCTGGTAGGTAACGCAGAATTTGATAGATTTTCTACGCCACATGCTAACCGTCGGTTTATTTTATGCGATATTGTTGCCCAGGACTATCTGGGTGCGTTGAAAATTGCAAAGGGTCTACTGGCAGAGAATCTCGATGTTTTAAATCTGGGTTTTTCAGACCAAACAATAAACGTACATAGCAGGGTATTGGTTATTGATGCAGGAAATATAAATGATGCTCAGTTTCAGGTAACGACTAATTTTCTTGATGGGAAGTATAAGGTTGCAAGGGAACATTACGAACAGTTCATTGTGAAGCTTCCAGCTTTGAATGCAAATACTTTTATATTCCCGGAAACAAAAGAGAAGATAAAGTCGGCAATAAGGTATTTGCGGCTTGGGAATGAATCTACAGAGGTTGAGCATAAATTTATCAATTATTGGATTGGACTTGAATATCTATTCTCAAACTATGAGAGCAGCGATACCATCAATAGAATTAAAGGTTATTTTGTTGCATGCCATTCCCTAAGCTATGTTAAACGAAATGCGTTTGATTTCCATAAAAATGTTTCAAAACTACCTCCTTTGGAATTGGCCTTAATTACCCAATATGATGAGGACCCGCTCGTATGCCTTGTGAACCCAAATTTCTATATCCAAATCAGTTCTATTTTATTGCAAGAAAGGCCGTTGATTGCTTATAGGGCAAGTCAGTTAGGTTCAGTACTAGCTCCAGTAACTGGAAATCATTTGATAAAAAAGTATGTAGAAAAACATCAAAAAAATTCCTTGATCCACTTTACGAGAATATATAGACTAAGGAATGAGATTGTTCATGATGCTGCTACAAATACAAATAACGAAAGTATTGCAGCGAACCTTCGATATTATTTAACATTTATATTAAATGGAGTGATTGATTTTTTAAGTGTTGTAGATAGTCGTCACAAAGGGATAGAAGATTATTTTACACTTAATGAGATTTATTTGGCCAATTTGAGCCATAATGGCTGGGGATTAATGGACTCGCTTTGCGTCACCACCCCGATTGATTTTATTCACTGATAATTAACTACAGCAACAACAAGCTATTGTCCGGTTGTATAGGTTTACGCTTTAAGTCTTGCAAATTCGCAATTCGTCCATTAACTTTGTTGCCGAGAGCGTTAATTTAGAACGGGGGGTGGTCGCTAGATCACTCCCCGTTTGATTTTTAAAAACTACCATCTTTGGTTTGGCGATTCCAGCAGCAGAACTGACAATAGGAAGAAGAAGAACATAAGCCTATTCCCCAAGATTCGGCAGAGGTTTTAATGGTTAAGAAGGAATGTGACTAATTATTTTTGTTCCTCAGCCAGATTGTGTTGATCTTAGTGCAACTTTATATAAACCGCATCTCAATATGCTATTGACAACTATTTTCGCTGGTCTTGCCAGCTTTTTACCTGAGGCACTTGCCGGATATTTTCTTGGGAAGGGGATGGATAAATTTTTGGATTCGGGTGCATCTTTAAAAGACGAATTACAGGATGTTATACAGGAAACCATTACTGAGTATGCTGAGGCAGACACCCATAATTATGGAAGGAAACTCCCATTTTACCATTCTTTAGGTATTTTGGAAGGTTTGCTTAAATACCGTGTGATGTCTCCCGGTGATTATGATACAGGTCTGTTGTTGCAGGCAATGGAAAATGAACCTGATATTTTGCTGCCTACAGCTACTGAACTGGATACCTTTTATTCCCTTTTTATGAATAAGATTGCCCAGTCTGACACTTTGCGTAAGCTGGAGATCAAGGAGGGGTATAGTCAGGAGGTTTATAATGTTTCCCAGATGATGAGGGAAATTTCAGTGCGTATTGATAACCTAGCTCAATTGTATACCGGTGATCTGGAGGTACAATGGAAGGATCGGGTAGATACTTATGTAAAAACTTTGCAGGACTTTAAACCTGCCACGGCCTTAAAACTATTGGAGAGCCTGGAGCGGAGTTTGCAAACCAGTTCTAAAAGACCTGAACAACCATTCATGGCGTTTCTGGAGTTTCAGAAAGGACAATGCCTTGGCTTCCTGGGACGTGTGGACGAGGTGTATAAAGCAAAACTTAAAGCTTATGCAATGCAGGCCGGTAATATCCTGTATGCCCAATCTGCCGCTATTTGCCTGTACAGGATGAAAGAGAGGGCTGAACTTGATAAAGTTATTTTGGAGATTTTTGCATTGGATACCTATAACCCGATCGGTTGGGCTTTAAAGATACTTAGCACTTCAGTTCAGGATTTTAGCAGGGTTTTGGATGCGGTTCCTGTATTCGTTCGAAAAGATATTGCTTTTCGTCGTGTCTTGCATAATGAAGCCGATCCCGAGCAAAAAACGGCCATTGAGGACGAAGATTTATTACCAAGCTGTCTTGAGTACCAGGAAAAGGAAGTAACTATAGACGGCTATAACGAAGCGATATTCTGGATTAATTCTGCTGTTAAAGCAATTTTCCATGTTTATTTTGTCAATTACTACGAAAATAATCAAAACCATCGTGAGGAAATGATGGCTTTAAATCTTATGCTTTCCCGCTTTTTAGCAAAGGTAAGAGGGTCTGAGGTGGTTGGTAATTTCGAGCGGCTGGAATTCCTGCTCATTTTTACACAGTATAGTTTATACGGAGAACAACAAAAGGCGGAAGAATTAGAGTCCTTTTATCAGTGTATGTCGGATAAACAGGATATTTTTGCGGTTCAGACTGCAAATTCGCTGCAATTGAGTGGCTTAGATGAAAAGGCTATAAATGTGTTGGAGAATAGGTCTGAATTGAGTCCGGAGGGCTTATTGTTGCTGCAATTTGTTTATCAGAAGGTGGATAATATGCCTGGTTATTGCCAGGCATCTAAGCGTTTTGCTAATTCCATACCATATTTTGAGACCAAGTATTTGATATTGTATCTCAATTTGATGGTCGAACTCAGCTTGCAAGGGCAGAGTGGAAACTTCGTTAAAGAGGACTTTGTAGCCAATAAAACATTTAGCAGCGAAGAAGAGGAAAAATTGGTTCATGCAGTAGCCGATCTTATTTTTCATGATATTGACGAGGAAGGAACTACTTATCTGGAACAATTGGCATTAACTTCTGAAGATGTCATTTTGGTAGACCTGCTGGGGTCAGCATTTTTCGCAGCTGAAGCTTATGAGGCTGCGCTGAATATTCTGGCTAGGAACCTCGATGGAAAAGGTGCAGGAAGGACATTGTATCAATACATCCTGGCGCACAATAAAACGGGAAAAGACTACAAGGAGTTGCTGTCATTATTGGAAAACTGGAGACTTAATTTACCATTTATTCCTCAGTTTTGTAGGATGGAAATGCAGTTGCGGCAAGAATTGGTCGACTGGAAGACTGTTGCAGAGATTGGTAAGTACTATCTGAGTGAAATACCCAATGACTCGGCGATACTCGCATCATACGTACATGCACTGCATCTGATTAATGACGCAGAGTCCATCTCTGAACTATCAGAAATTCCTAAGCGCGCCAGACAAACGGATTTCCACAGGCCTGAGGAGTTGATCTCGGTGTGTCAAATATTGGCGTTACACGGTATGGAACAAGATGCCTTTGAGCTGCTTTACCCGCACGCATCAGATCCTAATGCGATAAAAGCTCGCGGGGCATATACGAATCTGGTTTTACTTAGAAATGATGTGCTTCCCTTTTTTGTAGAATATGAGACGGTTGAAATGGGACATTTTGTGAAGTATGAACGGGAGGGTACCACTCATTATGTTGAACTGAATGATCAGTCTCTTTCACACCCTGTGTATAGCCTGTTTTTGGGGAAAGCCAAAGATGATGTAATCTCGGTTCCCAGAAAGCTGGTTAATATCGTGGATGATTTCAAAATCAAACGTATCATGAATAGGTATTTGGCACTGTTTGATGAAATCCTTAACCAATCCAAAGACGACCCACACGCTGGTCTTCACTTTACTACTTTAGATTTTAATGATCACGGGCCTGATGGATTCCTGGAAATGATGCAGTCTATGTTTGGCAATCGGCACCAAATCTCTGAACAGACTAAAGACAGTCAGTTTGATGCCTATTACCAGGGAAACTTATCGTTATCTGAATTGGTATCTATGGTATACGATGGAAACTATATATCTGGATATTATGGACTGATTCAATACCATAGCGGTATCAATACCATCAATGAAAATTCATTTAACGGGCATGAATTAGCAGTCGATCATCAGGTCGTGATCGATTATAGCAGTTTACTGATGTTTTATCAGATCTCTCTATTTCACGGTTATGATTTTAAGCAGAAATTTGTCTTGTCCCGTTACATTGCTGAAAGGGTAAAATTTGAGCTAAGTACTGTTCAGTACCAGTCTGACCGTTTCGGCGCAGCTGGGCCGGATTTAGGACGTAATCCGATCAGTGATATTTCTTTTGAATTCCTTAAAGATAAACAAACGTATTTACAAGGCCTGGTCAGCTGGATTTCTGAACATTGTCAGGTGGAGTTGTCTGATAATACAATTGAATTTATCAGGAAGGCTGGAATAAAAATAGGTGAAAATGAAGTGCTTGACGCCGCGATGAGCACCTATTTGCTTGTAGCTGATGATGATAAGCGCGTTTTAGTTACTGATGACACTTTCTCACTCCGCATGAATCTTTTGCTCTTTGGTCGTCTGGTGAGCATGGAATATTATCTTATATTGATGCATCATTCAGAGACCGCAGTTTTGGATGAGTTGGTAAGGAACAGGTATATCCGTTATTCACCCACTGCTAAACAACTTGACGAAGAATATATAAAGCATCTTGCAGGAAAGTATTCCAATTATGCGGGTATTCTAAAGGGACTTTCCTTAATAAATAGCAGAAACAATTTAGATTTCGCTGTTCAGCATTTGAAAGATATCGCATTAAAGCCACTGATCACTGTAGAACAAGCAATCAGTGCCTTTTCCTCAGTATTTGTAGGTATGCTAAAGGATTGTACACCCGCTGTAATCGATCTGGTTGGCAAAAAGGTCTATCTTGATTTTGCTTTGTTAGGCCACAGGCAGGATGATATTGCGCTCGCTTTCGAAGATGCACGTCAGATTATATTTGCGATCCGGAGTTCATCTGTTTAACTGGCTGATCTGACTTTTTGGCTAATTCTTTGCAATAGGATAAATCGACACATTCGTGAGAAAATTCCGTTGGGAGAAGCAATAGCGTTTTTTTGTAAATCATTTTAGATCATGGCCGAATGGGTAATTTTTTTAGGTGAAAATGCGATAAAGTATGCTGTAGATTTTAACTAAAATTTGGAATCCAAATTTGCTTGTTTTTGGATTTCAATATTGGAGAAAGTTTTCTTAAGAATGTTTGTTCTGCGTCTGCCAAGAGCAACTTGACAATTATAACAATACTAAATAGTCAAAAAGCAAATTTTCAGGTTCGATATTCTGACATTAAAGCTATTTGAACAAGCTCAATCCGTTACTATTTTATAGCGTTATTATATAAAACCTTTACTTCTTAAGTCCTGAATTATCGGCTCTAAGATCATGCAGAACCTTTCTAAATGTTCAAAGTAATCCGTACATTCGGTACAGCGCGAGATTTCGCTAAAATCAGTTAAGGGTTTCTCGGTTTCGAGGAGCCCTTTTTGTTTAGCAATCAGTATGTTAGGTCGGAGACCGGGATGGACTTTAGGTGTTCGAAATCGTCCTTCAAGATAGGTGAGATTACCTTCGAACACCGTCCTTAAAAGCTTCTGCCACACCACCGGTGTAGACATTAAATAGATATCTTTTAATGAAGTCATCTTTGGAAGAATTGCCTGAAGTTTATTCCATTTAAAGTCCAGATCATTTCTCCTGATCTTATTCAGATCGTTTTCTAACAAAGCTTTTTGCTGTAGCAACTTATCCCTCCATTTCTTATACGTAGCACTGTCGATAACACTTTCAATAAGTCGTTCTTCTAAATTATCAAGTTTGGCATCAACTTCCTTTACCTGACCTAATCGGCTTGCAGCTATTTTACCAGCTTCTTTAGTGGCTTCTTTTAATAAAGTATGACATTCTTTATGAATATAAGCAAGCTGTTCAGCACTAAAACTCAGAATGTCCAGAAGGTTTTCCATTTTATCATGCAACTCCGCACCTTTTAAATTCAACCTGCGGTGTTCTAAACACCAATAATATACGTACTCATTCTTTCTATTCTTAGAGATCGCTGCTGTCATATGGCTGCCACACCAGCATTTTAAAGTACCCCTTAAAGGAAAATTTTCTTTGGGCTGCACCTTCGCAGGACGTTTATTGCCAAGTATTTCCTGGATCAGCCAGTACTCATTTTCCGATATAATCGGCTCATGAAGTGATTTAGTGAAAATTAAACAAATTCTGGTTTTCAGGGTAATTCTCCATAAACCGGCTAGGCAGCCACGTTAATCACTGAATAGAAATTTTACTTTAAATTGCAATGGTGCAGAACCCCGGTTAATCAGATCTCTATAACTCATAAATTCGTTATGAAAAAAACTGTAACCAACATTCTATTTGTAGCCTTTGCTATAATTATCACCGCAGTCCTGATCGGCATGTTTTATGTCTCTTATGAAGCAGGCTTGCTTATCTTGCTCATCCCTGTACTATTGTATTTTGTGGTATACCCGCTGTTTAAGCAATATTTAGATAAAAAATCAATTAAAAATTCAGACGAACCTAACACCTAACTATATAACCGCTGGCCTGTAACCCTGCATACTGTTAATCTCAACCTGCAAGCGGTTATCAATATCTGCTCTGCTTATTATAATTATTAATTCCTCTCAGATCGAACGGGGGCAAATGCTAGTATTTTCAGCAAATAAAATTAGTTTGTGGAAAAGTTGCCAACCAACAACAAATGTTAGGGGAATATGACACTTGGGTGTAACCACTATTATCCTTTTCACCTTTGTAAGTACGTGGCCTTAATCACTATATTTACTGCTTCTAAAATAACGTTATGAAAGTTCTTGAATTAGTCACTAAATCTGGGCAACAAGTTCGTCCTAATAAACTTACTGTTCTTGTTGGCGCCAACAATTCTGGGAAATCTCAGACACTCAGAGATATTCGTGGGCGGCTCGTGAAGGGCAATCTTTACCAGCCCGTAGTCTTCCAGGATATCATATTCGAGTTCCCTCCCACATTTGAAGAATTCACAAAAAATTGTGTTATAGAACCGAGTACGGAAAATCTGTCACACAGGATGATTTCAGGACTGAATCCGGATCTTCTAAGCGAACATTATACTAACTTTGATCCAGTACACATCCAAAGACTTTATAATGACCCCTCGAATCACAACACTAATTTTACAGGCACATTTACTCAGTTTAATGTTGCCTATCTGGATTCTGAAACACGATTGAAACTTGGCGCTACTACTGGAGCATATAATCCCCATCATGAGAGGATCAAGAATGTCTTCCAGGGGATTGTTCATGACAAAGCAACTGAAAAAGAACTACAGAAGATTTTTAAGTTAGCCTTTGGGATGGAAATTGTTTTTGATGCCAGCGGATATACTACATGGTGCTTCCGAGTGGCAAAGAAGATGCCTGCCATACCAGGTGACACCAGAGATGCCGGAGCTGTTACTTCTTCGATCCCTAAACTCGATGATCAGGGAGATGGCTTTAAAAGTTTTGTAGGGATCGTAATGGCACTATTACGAACGAAGGATAGGGTTATACTACTGGATGAGCCAGAGGCGTTTTTACATCCTACACAGGCAAGGTATCTTGGAAAATGGATAGCGGATAACCTGGATTTGTTTTCCAGCCAGATTATCATCTCTACGCACAATGCAAGTTTCCTCTCCGGTTTACTGGCGGGCGGAAAACCAGTTGATGTCTATCGCCTGAACCGTGTTGATGATGATACAAGTTTCAATTTAATCCCTGCTGCGGTAACAGCCCAACTCGCTAAACACCCTCTACTTTCTAGCCAGCGCGTGATGGAAACGCTTTTTTACCGTGGAGTAGTAGTATGTGAAGCTGATGCTGATCGTTCAGTTTACCAAGGTGTGGCGACCATAAATTTGCAAAATCAAGATATTCTGTTCGTGCATGCCCACAACAAACAAACCTTAAATGATGTTGCATCCTTATTAATGCGGGCTAAAGTGCCCGTTGTGACCATAGCTGATATCGATCTGTTAAATACCGCGGCTGATTTAAAGAAGCTGGTGGAAACATTATCCGGACAGCCTATAGATGCACAACTCACCCAATGGCGTGATAAAGTAGCCGCTTCCGTAAATTCTGTGACTGATGATGTTCTTCTTGCTAAACTCCACAAAGAGATAAAAGAGTTTGAGGAACAGCTGATAAACAGCGAACATACTCTTGCAGGAGCCAAAGGTGCATTAAGCCGTATAAAGGACTCATTCAGTACATGGGGGGACATAAAAAGACAGGGTGTAATGGGTTTTGATACATCAGTCAGGAGTGATGCGGAGGAAATTATCAAAAAATGTAAATCCTTTGGTTTATTCATTGTGCCTGTTGGTGAATTGGAAGGCTGGATTACCACGCTGGGTGTTTCCAAAAAAAATAAATGGATTGTGCCTGCCCTGGAAGAAATACATAAAGGCAATGCACCATCCACACTTGTGGATTTTGTAGCAGAGATTTGCGATTACCTGGAAGCCAAAAAAATTATTTGATGTATATAGCGGCAGTTACCAATTTTCTTGATAGGACCAATTTTTACATTAATGTCACAAACATACACGACCAAGATTTAAAAGCCGACTTTCAACGTATGAAAAACTTCTGTGGTATAACAGTGAACGTAGCGCGAGAACCTTTTCTAATCAATGTAGCCAAATTGGTTACAGATGACATGGCCATTTTCCGAGAATTGCCCTCAGATATATTTGAACATAAGTAAATAACTAAAAAGTATGGAGTTCTATAAAATACTTGCGATTGTCTCTCCCTTTATCTCCGCGCTCTTGACAGGGTTCATCACGTACAATCTTACAATGAAGCAGAAGCGATTTGATCTATTATATCAGAGTAAAATACCTGCTTTTAAAGATTTAAGTGTTGCACTGATCAACTATAAAAATTATTGCCTTGGCAAGGCTTCACTTTTTGAGGCAATGAATTTTCTCCTTATTCAGCTGAAGAAGGAAGTACCTTATATCACCGAACAGAGATTACCCAATCCTCGGGGCAAAATGTGATATATTTCTCTGTGAAAGTCAGATGTATGATAGATGAATTACTAGACAACATGTCAATCCATTGTAACCTGGAACTATATGAAGCCGCTGGAAGAGATATGCAAGAGTTCGGGAGTTTAAGTGAATCTTACTATAAAAAAGCTGATGAAGCAGAAAGATGCATAACTGAATTATATAATGAACTGAATTTGAAACCTTAGGTAGGTTACGCAAAGCGAGTTAATCCCCAATATATTTATGACAATTCACCCACGTCCATATTCACGCATTAGAGAAAAAAAATACCTTGGGACTGTGATAATGCAGCTTCGTGATTTAGAATTCAAGGGTATTGCTGTAAAACCTGGTACGATGGCAGTATCATATGGAATGTGCTTTTTCGATGAATTAATAATAAAGAACACAGAAGATATCAATTTTGAAGAAGTATCCATAAGCTTTCATAATTGCTATATTCGGCAATTAACAATTGAAGATATTCATTCCACGAATATATCTGTGCATTTTCACGCCTGTATGTTATCCGGTACAATTAGTGCCGGAGAATTAATATCCGTCAGTCTTAATAATTGCCTGCTTGAGTACAGTATCTTCTTACTAAACCTTCAAAAGGTCGAATTATCCTATACCACCGAGAATATTTTCCTGCGATCGTGGCGGGAAATGTTCAAACTTCGAAAAATTAATAGCTTGGAAGCTTATTTGAAGGAATTCCAAAGATATCACATTGAAAACATTATTAATCTTCATGTTAGGTCGAGCAGAAAAGACGATGATAAACCCGGAGTTTATCTTATGTCGTATAATACGCTACCTGAATATAAGATCGGATATAAGCTAAAACAGGCCGAAGAAGAGGCTCTGAAGGTTGCCTTGCATATTGACTTTACAGCAGCCCAAGCTGACAAGACTACAAAAATAGAGAACCTGAGCTTACATTCGTTATCCCTAAGTGGAAACCCAGGAGGTAAAGTTACTATTGAAAAAATTAATGTAGGAAACTGGTATCTATCTGAATTTTCACCGAAAGAGGAAGTGAGTTTTTACAACATTGATCCTAGATCACCTCACGACGAAGAAACCAAAATGGGTATTCATCGCTGTAATCTTGACAAAGTGTGGTTTGATAATGTGTATTTCGGAGATTTTGACAGATTGTCTTTCTACAGATCCAAATTCTCCAATGCTGTATTCACATCGTGTAGCTTCCCTAATGACTATGAAACCTATGAGAAGTTTTTGCCAATTGAAAATATTCATTACCCTGGCAAACGTACCATCAATCACCACAAAGATCAGTATGAAATATTTCTACAATTGAAGAAAGCGTTAGAAGCAACTGGCAATATTTATGAGGGATTAAAGCTACAGACCATTTCACAAACCGCGTTGAGCAAAATCAGTTCCGTTAAAGGAGGCGATAAGTTCATTCTTTCTACTAATCATCTTTCAAATAATCATGGACTATCGATTAGCAAGCCATTTTTTTGGTTCATCGGAGTCACTGTAGTATTTTACTTATTCTACCTTTTGACCGCAGGGTTACTATTTAAGTCAACAGACATCGATCCAGATTTGATTGGTTATTATTTTTCGTTTATAGATATAACTCATAGAACTGACTTTTTAAAGGATAAGAATGCTGATTTAAATGCCTTATCACTGACACTTGACTATTTCAACAAAGTAATTGTCAGTTACCTAATTTTTCAATTCGTAGCTGCTTTTAGGAAATATGGGAAAAAATAGCTTTTCATTCCTAGCATTAAATAATAAATAACTAAAGCTAATATATTTACCCAACAACAAAACGTATGCTGGAAACGTCAATTACTTTGCTAGGTCTTGTTATCGCCTGGCTTACCTATAAGAAAACATTTCTTGACAAACCCAATTAAGAAATTGAACACTTCACTTTACAATTTAGGGCAACACAAAGTACATCACTGAAGGTGCGAGAAGGTTTGATCAAGCTTTCCAGGGATCATGGTGCCGGATCTGTGGTAATGTTTGCGGGAATGTCTATTGATAATTATATCGCTCTAATGACGGAAACATTTGAAAAAAATCTATCCGATAAATTGTTCGAGAAAGTCATTTCATCGAAACCATCCAAAGCTATCTTAAAGTCTATGACTTCCAGTTTGGAAAGACAGCACGCGGAACTAATTACAATGGAGACAATGATCTACGCAAGCTTGAAAACAATGAACCCCTAGCTTAGCAAAACTAGCATTCCAAAACAAATGTTATAAAAGTTTGATTATAATGCATTTATATCATTAATCAAGATTAATAAATCCATAAGGTGTTCGAAGAAACTCTCGTTCCCGGTACTTAATCATAAAAGCTAAGGCCTTCGATTGGGCTTTCTTAACGTTTAACTATATTGCCAAAACAAAAGCAACCGGAAAACTATGAGCATTTTATGTGGGAGATTCTTGCTTCATCAAGCAATTATATAAGTAATTTCTCCACATCACAGGTGAGCTAACTACCGATGTTATTTTTGTTACTATTTTGTAAATTATTTTTTTCAAAAATCTAAGTATTAACGTATTATAATTACTGTATCGTCGAGATTCCATGATTTAGACCTGATTTTTCTGAAAAAATAGGTGCAGATTATGGTGCTTTATTGCCCTTATTGACATCTAAATCAGCTTAATGACTATTAAATATACTCAATACGAGTGAAATGATAACCTATTTTTTTTGTGGGTAAAACAAAAGTTAACAGCAAATATTCGATGGTAAATACTGCATAATTATGATAGATAATGACAATTAAATAGTTCAACGTTATTGAGTTTGTTTTGTCAATATTCTTCGTTTTATCCCTTTGCTTTTCTGATATTTTGTAACGCATTTGTAGCTTGTGTACTTTATTTTTTACCCTATGGGATGGACATTCCGGAACCTTGCTTTGTGTTTTTTAGGAGAAATTGGGAATGAAGTACTAATAGGGCATCTTTTCAATAATTCTCAATTCGCGAATTGAGAATTATTGAAAAGCATTTGCAGGATGAAACAAATAATGCTACGCTACTAATTAATTGTAACTAGGTCATTAATCAATTTATAAAGTATCAACTATGCATGTGAACTATTGCATTTTTTTAGCAAGGTCGTAGTTTGCCCACTTTTCATCTTTAATGATTTCGTAGTTAAAGGAGAATATTTTTGATGTTTGCTGAAAGTTTTTCATGGCTTTATCTGCAGCCTCCTTATTGTTAATTGCGATGAAACAGTTTCTATTCCCTTTGTATGTGTTTCTGAAAACATAGTAATTTTTAATGTTTTGGGCTTTAAGCATGCCTTCAATTGCGTGGTCTAGGTTGTCCATACTGTTTAATTCGGCATCGGTTGGTAGTTTATGCTCATCAACTAAATCATAATTGCAGTTTACTTTTATGAAATAGCAAAATTCTTTTTTATGTGAGAATTTATCAAATGCGTTGTTCATAACCAATAGATAGAGGTATCCATCCTTAACAAAATCTCTTGCTGAAAAATCTTCAGGAACAAAATAGCTGTCCGTTTCAATCGCTTTGGCTGGATCAACATTCCCAACATCATAGCCATCGTAGGATTGCAGGTTGTACCGGCTTGCAAGGTCGTAGAGGTCCTTATTTAATGCATACAAAGAGGTACTGTTGTGTTTTTCCTTCCGCTCAACATGTAACCAGTAAATGCTATCATCACTTTGATAGATTTCGACAAATTGAAATTTCTTCTTTTTTAATTCCTCTGCTGCTGCTTCTAAAGGCTTCCTGGTTTCATTTGTAAAAAAATACCCGTATAGCATAGTGGTGTCTGTATTTACACCTTTTTCTTTCATATTGGTATAAAAGTCCTCAACTTGTTTGAGTGGTATCTCTGTGTAGACCCTATTGTTGCAGGAAAAGATTGTAAAAACAGGGAACAATGCAAGAAGAGAAATCCGGAAAAATAAATTCATATTAGCGCTAAGTGTTTTTGTTATTCGAATATATCAATAAATGAAAGGTGATGGAATTAAACATGATGAATAACGCTTAATTTATCGCATTGTCATACAACTTTTCACCAGGTTTTAAATGTAGGGATATCAGGCTGTCAATAGCTGTATTACTATGTCCTGATCCATCTGCAGGACATTCATAAAATGCCCAATCAAATGCATATTTAAGTTTAGAACCAAACTTAATTGTTAAACTGTTACTGCTATTATGAGTTACGCTTATAGGGAATCCAGACATTGAAGCCATATCCATATAAATTATATCCTTATTGATTACATGGTATTCTTTATCAAACAATCCGGTTCTGCTGAAATCTATGGGTTTTATTCCAGTCGGCTTATCTATAATGATCAAATAAGGATGGTTGCTTTGTTGTAAGTTAATACCAACCGTTCTATCTAAATATAGATGTGAAACAAAAAGCAATACTAATAACCCAGGCTCAATTGCTGAAATCCAGAACAATTTTATCTTGCTGAAATTCACTAGTCCATAATCAACCAATAATTATATGCGATAAGTTTGAGCTACGACTCCTTTCGGGAAAACCTTTACCTCCGCCAACTTCAGGTAAAACGGTACTTCCATACCGGTGAAGATTGACAATCCTGAACCTAATACGACGGGATGAATGGCCAGATGATATTCATCGATGAGACCTGTTGCTATGAGACTCTGCATAAATCCCGCGCCACCAAGTGCTATAATCGGCTTCCCGGACTCGGCTTTAAGTTCCCTGATCCCTTCAGCAAGATCGTCATCGAAAACTCGCGCCTCGGCCCAGGAAGCCGCAGAGTACGACTGGTGCGCAGTTGTCCTCTGCACAGAATCGATGCCCTTAA
This sequence comes from Pedobacter gandavensis, assembly GCF_032677645.1. Classification (GTDB taxonomy): domain Bacteria; phylum Bacteroidota; class Bacteroidia; order Sphingobacteriales; family Sphingobacteriaceae; genus Pedobacter; species Pedobacter gandavensis_A. Next base: position 152,902 of record NZ_JAVTSB010000016.1, read on the forward strand.
ATCCTTTTTTTGTAAAGAGGGCCTTGGGAATGTTGTTCATCGGTTCGGCAAATGGCCCGGTCGCAGTCGGCCAGTAAGGGGCCATTGTCTCAAACGACTTCCTGCCCATGATAATTAGCCCAGACTCCTTGATTTTCTCAACACTCCATGCCAATGACTCCTCGTCCCCAGTCTTGAAGACCCAATCTTTCTTGCCATTGGAGTCGGATACGAAACCGTCGAGTGAGACCGACATCTTCATGATTAACTTTCGCATAATAAATTGATTTGTTTCTCAAATGTACCCAGCACTTTTCGAAGCTAAGAGGGGTAAAAACGTCAATCTGAGGGGGCGATTACGTTTTAAACTAATTTGCCAACCATATCTTGTAATATTGGCAATCATCTATATAAATATTGAACATTTTTTGGATAACGGTCCCGATTGTTTCATCCGACGCAATGGGTTGCTTGAAAGATTTAACGATTTCGTTATTCATGAGCTACGTAATTATTCTGTTTGAGATATAAAAGTAGTTAAAGCATAGAAGATATTTATCACTCTTAGATTTTGGAGTTTCGGTTTTTAATGAATTATGATTTCTACATTGGGTAAAAACTTTTGGTATATCTTTACGTTTGATTAATCGCTTAATTTATGGCTGCGACATTTACGCTTGGAAGGTACGAGCCTTCTCAACAGATACTAAATATTTTGGATGTCACTTTAGGAATGAGGAATGATTTCCAATGTGCAGATTGCGGGAAGCCAATTGTCTGTGTATTAGATGTACCGATACGGACCAGACATTTCAGGCATAAAAAAGATCTTTCAAAATGTAAACCGGGTCTTGAGACATTATTGCATAAAACAGCGAAAGAGATCCTCTCCAGAAATGAGCTGATTTCTTTGCCTGGTAGGGATGATTTTGCTTATGCCGGTAAGCCAGAAGTCAGCTTTAGTAAATATAGACCTGATGTTACTTTGTATGGGAAAGAAAAGAATCTACTTGTTGAAATCGAAGTGTCTCATCTCATGACGTATGAGAAACATTTGGAATACCAGCAGCTAGGGGCGGATTGCCTTGTAATAGATCTGACCGATTATCCAAAGGTTTTTCATGTAGCGGATCTGGAACGGGAGTTAATTGAAGAAAACAGTCGCAAAACTTATTATGGTTGTTTAAATTCTCATTTCAAATCTTTGGGAGATTACAAGAATATAAGAACAGAAAAAGAAGATAACGGTTTAGCGAAGGTTATTACCGGTGCAGTAATCGCAGTTATAGGTTATGTGCTTTGTAGGAGATTTGGAAAAGATCTTTTCTTCAAAAAACGCAAACACAGATATTAGCTAAATTGTTGTAATTGAGTGATTGTTTGTTGTTTTGAAAGTAATTAAATATCTTTGAGTTCTTCGAAGAATCCACGCAACTAAAAAAAATACTCCTTGTTTTTTACAGGCATACCTATGTCTTGTTGTGTAGTACCTCCAATACGATTGCAAACTCTGTTTGCAATCGTATTGGAGGTACTTAAAAAAACCACCGAGGTCTCCTTTTCTTTAGAAAAGGAGACTGGCGCCAATTTCAGATGTTAAAAAATAAGCTTGATAATACTGTAAGGATATTTCACAAATATTTAATAAATTTGTGAAAAAATACAGCTAAATATTTATATGAAATCAGTTGATTATCATGTGTTTAATAAGATAACAAAGAACAAACGCGGAAAGTTGTTTTTTCCAAACGATTTTATCGGCTTAGGCAGTGATGAATCTATTAGGAAAAGTCTTTCCAAGCTTGAAAAGGAGAATGTGCTCGAACGTTTAGCCCAAGGTATATACCTTTATCCAAAGCAACATCCCGTTTACGGAAGCTTATATCCTTCTACAGAAGAGATTGCAGAGCAGATCGCAAGGCGTGATCATGCACATATTATTCCCACCGGATCGGCTGCGCTACACAAACTAAGGTTAACCACGCAAATCCCAATGAACATGGTATATCTTACTGATGGAGCCCCCAGAAAAATCAAGGTGGGTAAACAAAAAATAACCTTTAAGGCCGCTGTTGCCAAGAAGTTTGCAACAAAAGGAAAAATTAGTACACTTGTTATTCAAGCTCTGCAGGAATTGGGGCAAAAGGGTGTCGATGATAAGATAAAGAAGCAACTAGAGGCTATCCTGACTACTGAAGATCCAAAATTGATTAAACACGATGCAAAACTCGCACCTGCATGGATTGCAAAAGTATTGAACGAACTAACTGAATTAAAAAATGATTAACTGGCTTAAATTAACCGCGGAAGAAAGAAATGATATTTTAGGATTAATAAGTAGACGTACAGGATTACCTGCGTATGCTATAGAAAAAGACTGGTGGGTAACGTTAGTTCTATACGCCATCTTTCGGAGTGAATGGAAAGATAACATTGTATTTAAAGGAGGAACATCACTCAGTAAATCTTGGGGGTTAATTGAACGATTCTCTGAAGATATTGATTTGGTAATAGACCGTTCAGTATTAGGTTTTGGTGAAGAATTGAGTAGAACCAAAGTAAAGGAACTGCGAAAAGTATCCTGTGCATTTACATCTGGACCATTCAGGGATGGGCTTGAAAATGAAATATTAGCTATTGGTGTACCAAAAGAAATGTTTGAGCTTAAGGTAGCTAATACAACTGAGTCAGATAGAGACCCACAAGTATTGGAGCTTTACTACATATCATCACTAGAAAAGGGAACTTACCTTAAAGAAGCTGTACTTATTGAAATTGGAGCACGATCTTTAAGAGAACCGTCAGAACAAAGAGTAGTTAATTCAATTATTAGTGAAACACTAGGTGATACGAATACCTCTGGCGCACCATTTAGCATATTAACAGTAACTCCTGTCCGGACTTTTCTGGAAAAGATCTTTTTGTTGCACGAAGAATTCAGTAAATCAGCTGAAAAGATACGGACAGATCGTATGTCCCGGCATCTTTATGACATTGACCGTATCATGGATACCGAATACGGCGAACAAGCTATTCAGGATACTGATTTATATGATTCTATAGTTGATCACCGCTCAAAATTCAACATTATTCGCGGGATAGATTATAGTAATCATGGAATGGAAAAGATTAACTTCATTCCCCCAACGGAAGTGATGAATGAATGGGAAGTTGATTATAAAGCCATGCAAATAGATATGATTTATGGTGAATCAAAACCTTTTAAAGAAATTATCGAGAGATTAACATTGTTACAGGAACGCTTCCGTAAAGTTAAAATTTAGAAATTGTTACGGATTCATGAACCTTAGAAAAGCAAGTGTCACAATTCACGACGAGATAATTGAGCTCTATAAGAATAAAACAATTGAAGCTCTAAAAGCCATTAAATTTAAATGGGCATATGGAAAGGATGTCGATAAAATTTTAGATCATACTCAAAATCCAGTTGCTAATTTGTACACTATATTCACAGTGAGTACGAGAGAACTAATATTAAATGCAGTGTTTAATGAAGTGACTTGTGAAAGTTTATTTACAGATAATCTCGTAAACAACGCCAGAATTGCCAAAACGTTGTCTCGTTGGGAGAAAGGGCTGTATGTCGATCCTCCCACTGTATTTTTAAGTCAACATCATAAAAATAAAATAGAGTTTTCTGATGGGAGGCACAGAGCTAAAATTACTTATTTATTAGACCATAAGGAAATACCTATTGCAGTGGCCAACTGTGATATCCCACAAATCAGCAATATTATAAATCTTAAAAAGACATGAGTTGTCTTTCTTCCTGGAATTAAGTGATTAAGATGGTCGGAGTTAACGTCATGTTCAGGGCAAGAGTCTTTATCTTAAATGCTGTTGTATTCGGTGTATTAGTTGTGTCACAGTCAAGAATCGAATCGAGAGCTTCATTCGGTCGGAGCAAAGGAAAGACCGCTTATTTTGTGTTTGTCAATAAGCCCGGATTCATGTGAATAATGTGCTTGGTAAAAACAGAAATCTGTTCTGCCGGCCTGTCTGCATTTTTGTTCTATAATTCGGATGATACGGATTTTGTCAGCTACTGATGTATTCATTCCGAAAATTATACCTTCCAGTGAATGGAAATCATATTTAAGCTTTCGCGCATTCGGGGCAGTGTAATCCGTAAAACTACCATGTATGATTAACCGGTATTCTTCTTCGTAGGCCCACTCTTTTAATTTTACTGTCGCTCCCTTAAAAAAGTTGGCCCAATATTGATCATGCCATCCTGTTTCAGTTCCGTTTAAATGCGAACCGCATGGACTGAAATTTCCTTTTGCATCTTTATACCACAAAGCATTTAAAAGGATTCTATTGGTTCGACCCAGCGATCTGAAAAAATCAATTTCCACATGCCTGTTGTGATATTCGACCTCCCGAAAGAAATGAGACCGCATACCTATGGTGGGGCCATTGGAATAACCGTATTCTGTTTCAAGTTCAATCACCGTCCTGTTATCCTTGTAATCGGTAAATAGCAGTGCACAGAAAATGGCAAATAAGAGTACACAGTTTT
>NZ_JAVTSB010000017.1:0-76038 GCF_032677645.1 Pedobacter gandavensis
CAGCAACCCGTTGGTGAGGCAAATACGAATAATCTTGCCGAAGTTCTTCAAGTATTTTACCGCAGAATTATTGGCGCATTTTCGTACAGATCGTAAGTAAAAATCGTATTCAGTTAAAAAAGCATGGTTTACTTTTCTAATGTCTATATCACTGATGTTGTATTTCCATTGTAAAAACTCCACGGTATGCTTTAAAGAGGTTCTGTAACGCTCCGAAGTGCCTTTAGAGAACTCAGAGCCCACCAATGTTTCCATTTTGTAGTTATGGTCTTTAAATACGCCAATTAAGGTGCATTGCTTTTCTATCTTTCCCTGAAACTGATCTCGTAATCGCTCGGCAGTGATGGGATCATCTTTTTCTGTTAATTGCCGATGTGCCTCGAATACCTTGTTTTGCAAGTCATCCAGATAAGCGTTAAAGGATTTTACTTCTTCTTTTTTGCCATTACTACGACCTGATATCGTATTCCATTGTGAAGGTTCACAACTACGACCAGTGGTAACTTCCGCACGGTTGCCATTCACGGTAATGCGAAGATAGATAGGGGCGACGCCATTTTGATAGTTTTTTGGTTTCTTCATGTAGAAGAGCAAGCTGAAATTGGTTTTCATAATGTTTAACATTAATGGTGAACAAATTTAGCTTTGCAGTAATTAGAAATCAAGATATGTAAATTTTCAACCTGTTTAATGTCAGGGTTTTACACGCTATTCGGTGAGTCTTTTCTATTTTTTATTTTACTCACCGAATCACTCACCTATAGGATCGGAATTCGTGCGAAAATTGTAACCCTTTAAAATGCAAAAAGCCTGCTATCGTATGATTTGCAGGCTTTTTGTTGGTTTTGATACCATTTTGGCGGAGAGTGGGGGATTCGAACCCGCGGACCCTTTAACAAGTCAACAGTTTTCAAGACTGCCGCAATCGACCACTCTGCCAACTCTCCGAGACAAAAGTACGAACTCAAGCCGGTTCTGCAAACTCTGATTATCATTATTTAATGAAATATTTATAACGGACTAAAAATGAGTAGTTTTATTTTTCATCCTTTCTCAATTTTAGTCGAAAAGAGTGGGTATTACCAACTCATTGTACGGTTTAATCAGTTCTATACCCTTATTCGGGTTCTTTTTTGTAGAGACTTTGTTCACTTTTTTGCTCACCTGAGTCCTGTTCATCATGTGATCGGGGTAAGGTTTGCACATTTCCAGCAATTGTTCTACGGTCAGCTTTTTATTTAGCCACCTTAACTCTTCATTTCGGTGTAGGATGACCGGCATTCTTTGTTTATCATGTATTTCGCCTACGGTTTGGTTGGCTACGGTGGTCATGATTCCAAAAGTCCGGTGTTTTTCGCCTGTTTCCGGGTTAATCCATTGGCTCCATAATCCTGCGAAGCAGAAAGTTTTCCGTTCATTGGTAAAGCGGTATGGTCTTTTATCAGTATCTGTAATCTTTTGCCATTCATAGAAGCTATCAGCAATAATCAAACAAGTTTTACGATGTTTCATTAAAGGGGCATAAGTTTTCTTTTCCATGACCTCCTCCGAACGAATATTCCAGGTATCAAAAGTAAGTACATTGCTACTGGCAGTATGGGGGACAATGCCGAACGACATTTGCTGTATGATATCGGGCTCATCAGAAGTAATCACCAGACCGCCATCAGTGATGGCAATATTAGCGTCCGGTTCATAAGCACCAATCAATTGATACGGGTTATTCTTTAAAATCTCTTTTTCTTCGGCTGTTAGGGTATATCTTGCGCACATAATTTAGGAAAGCAAAGCTATCTTATTTCTGTTTATTCTCAAAAATTGATAAAAAGAGCTGGTTGGTAATAAGAAAAGGCCAATATGAACGTTTTTTATCGTTTTTTGTTTGGATAAACAATAAATAGTATGAAAAATGTTACATTAGGGCAGGGGGATAGATTAACATGTTAGTGTATAGTAAGCATTCAGATTCTGAACTGGTCGCTTTATTGCGTTCGGGAAACAGGGCCGCCTATACGGAAATTTATAAAAGATATACAGCTATTTTATACAGCCATGCTTATGCAAAACTTCAGGACCGCGAGGAAGCCAGAGATGTGATTCAGGAGTTGTTTACGGTGCTATGGCAGAAAAGAGAAGAGATTGCCATTGAGACTAATTTGTCGGGGTATCTTTATTCTGCGATTAGAAACAGGGTTTTAAATGCCATTTCACATAGACGAGTGGAGTTCAGTTACTTTGCTCAACTCCAGGTTAGCCTTCATAACTGTGAATCAGTAACCGATCATCGTGTCCGGGAAAAGGAACTTACCCAACTCATAGAAAAGGAAATTGCAGGTTTGCCGGTAAAAATGCGGGAAGTATTTGAATTGAGTCGCAAAAATAACCTGTCCCGTAAAGAAATAGCTACCCAGCTTAATCTCTCTGAAAAAACAGTAAAGAATCAAATTAACAATGCCCTAAAAGTTCTAAGGGTAAAAATGAATGATTTTTTTTTCATTTTCATCTAGGCCCCCCTAGCCAGGTTAAATGTCTTGTTTCTAATTAAGCGATAATCCGATCTTTATGGAAAGTGGTAAACTAAAAGAATTATTAAACCGGTATCTCTCCAATGACTGTACTGAAGCCGAAAAAGCTTTTGTAGAAACCTGGTATAATAAACATATTCCACTGAACCCTGTGAAATTATCGGAGGCCGAGATGGAGGCTGATGTGGATGCAATTCAGCAAGTTTTGGATCGTGTAGGAGGGCAATCACACCGTTTAATTCTTTGGACCCGAATTTCCGCAGCAGCCTTAGTGGTATTGAGCCTGTCGGCCTACCTATATTTTAATTTCCCAGGAAAGCAAAGCCCCGATTATGCCAATAAAACGGCTATAACGCCTGGTGGAGATAAAGCGATGCTGACCCTTTCTGATGGTTCCAAAATTAGCTTAACAGATATTAAAAGCGGAGAGATCGCCATTCAATCCGGACTAAAGATTTCTAAATCTGAAAATGGGCAAATTAGCTATAGCTCCGTAACAAAATCAAAAACAGAACATGGTGGGCAACAGGCTCCGGAATACAATACGATAGAAACCCCTAGAGGTGGAAAGTTTCAGATTTTATTACCTGATGGCAGCCTCGTATGGTTAGACGCCGCATCTTCCTTAAAATATCCGGTCGTATTTGCCGGTAAGGAACGCAAAGTCGAATTAACCGGACAAGCGTATTTTGAAGTCGCAAAAAGTAAAGGGAAATCTTTTAAAGTACTTAGTGCAAATCAGGAAGTTGAGGTATTGGGTACACATTTTAATGTGAATGCTTATGCCAATCAGCCTTCCATCATCACCACACTATTAGAAGGAAGTGTGAATGTTAATTTAAAAAACACAAAAAGCGGACAACGTTTAAAACCTGGACAACAGGCTGCATTAACCGGGCAGCTGATTCGGGTGGAGGAAGTGGACGTGGAGCAGGCAATAGCCTGGAAGAATGGTTATTTTGCATTTGAGCGGGATGATTTACGCACGGTCTTCAATAAACTGGAACGCTGGTATGACGTAGAAATCACGACAGAAGGAACATTTGATCACTTCACAATAGGAGGAAATATCTCCCGTACCAAAAGTCTTGCAGAAGTACTCAGGGTACTTCAACTAACCAGGAAAATTAAATTTAAGACAGAAGGAAGGAGGATTATAGCTATGCCTTAATTCTACTATGAATGGTTCATAAAAGAACCAGGAGCGTTGACGCGCCCCCGGTATCTGATATATGGGCCGTTGTCTGTAAATACATTGTATTAAACAAAGTTATCAACCTAACACGATAAGGAGGGAACCTAGAAATTGTTCTCTTTATCATGAACCCAAACTTACCAAATGTATGAAATTGTACGACTTTAACTCGTATAGGGATTCCTATGTGAAAAATAAAATTCTTCTAACCATGAAGCTTTCTCTAGCCTTTGTGCTATTGTTCATGTTTCAGCTGAATGCTTCTACTCTGGCACAAAAAAAAGTAACCCTGTCGGAGAAAAATGTCACCTTAGAAAAGGTGCTGAAAGCAATCACCAAACAAACAGGCTATGACCTGGTGTTTATCGCAACCGATATATCTGCCGCAAAACCAGTGACCATCAATGTGCGCAATGCCGGCATGGAAGATGCCCTGAATTTGTGTTTTCTGAACCAGCCTTTTGAATATTCGCTGGATACGAAAACTTTAGTGGTGCAGGAAAAAGTTAAAACCAAACCACAAGCTAAAACGCAAATGTTCATCGCCGAGCCTATCTCCGGAAAGGTGCTTGATGAAACCGGACAACCCTTGCCTGGTGCTTCGATTAAGGAAATCGGGACCAGCAATTCAGTTCAAACCAATAATAAAGGGGAATTTAAAATCAATGTAGCTGGTCCGGAAGCTTCTATTTCGGTAACCTTTGTTGGCTATGTGAGCAAAACCTTAAAAGTAGGTACACAGAAAGTGTTCAGCATTAAACTGGAACCTAATCCAAATATGTTGAAAGATGCGGTCGTGATCGGTTACCAAACCGTTTCCCGCCGGACTTCCACTGCTGCTGTATCTACGGTTACCGCTAAAGACATCGAAAACCTGCCTTCGCCAAGTTTTGATCAGCTGTTACAAGGAAAAGTGGCGGGTGTAAATATCCAGAACTATTCAGGCGAGCCGGGTTCAAGACCTACGTTTACCGTCCGTGGAAATACCGCAATGAGCAGAAGCGTAAGTTCTGTGAATGCCTTGAGTAGTCCGCTTTTTATCATCGATGGTGTTCCCGTTTCTTATGATGACATCTCCAGCTTTTCTGATGTAACACAAACCAACTTTATCGCAGGGATCAATCCCAATGACATTGAAAGTATTGATGTATTAAAGGATGCAGCTTCTGCCTCTATCTATGGATCAAGAGGTGCAAATGGGGTAGTGGTAGTGAAAACGAAAAGAGGTAAAGTTGGAGAGAAACCGAAAATTAATGCGAATTTCTACACCGGTCTTTCTATGCGTGCGAATTCTGAAGTTTACTATGTAGGCGCAGAAGAACGCAGATATAAAATGAATTACCTGAATTCTCTGGGTAATTACGAGCAATTACAAACGCTTCCTTTATTGTTAACGGATAGTTTGAATCCGGCCTTCAATAACAAAACCGATTGGCAGGGGCTTTTCTTTCAAACGGCAAAGATTTACAATGCGGATGCTTCCGTGTACGGAGGAAGTGAAAATGTGAGTTACCGTTTAAGTGGTAACTATTACAATGAAGAGGGAATTGTGAAGTCGACAGGCTTTAAACGTTACAACATGGCCGCGAGTATGGGCTATAAAATGACGCCAAAATTGAATGTTGATCTTTCCTTTCGTATTTCAAGAACCGACAGGTCAAGGGGTAGAGGGGTAATTCCTAATCCGGATGCCGATTATACCAATCCCTTACCCATCAACAGTGGTGCCTTCCCATCTTCTTTATTCCAGTTGAGCCATGCCGATAGTCTAAATTTTATTGGTCAGTATGACCTGGCAAAAGATAAAAACATCAATGATGACATCGCTACCAGTATCGCATTAAACTATGAATTTACACCTGCTCTAAAGTTTGTGAGTCAGAGTTCGATCTTGCTTTCCAGCTCTACACGTGATCTTTTCAGACCAAGTGCGTTGGATGCAAATGATACTTTCTATAGCTACTCGATGAATTCTAAATTTCAGAATTTTAACATCGACAATACCTTAAATTATAACCTGAACGTAGCGGATAACCATCATTTCAACTTCCTTGTTGGTAATACCATCAATTACATCAATGTAGGTTATACTGGTGTAGGCGGATTCGGAATTGGAAACAATGCGATATCCACTGTGAATGCCATTAAACCTGGCGATTATGATAAGGATTATACGCGTTCCAGCAATAAACAAGCTGGTTTATTGTCATTCTTCGGACGTGTAAATTATGATTATAAATCCAGATATCTATTCTCTGCTTCCATGAGAACGGATGCTTCTTCGCGCTTTGGTAAAAACAACCGCTGGGCCTATTTCCCTGCAGTTTCTGCCGGCTGGATCATTTCTGATGAAGCCTTTATGTCGAAAACAAAATCATGGATCAGCATGCTGAAAATCAGAGGTAGTTTCGGTGTCAGCGGAAACTTACCAGATGATTTCTATGCACCTTATAATTCTTACCTGGTTGGAGAAGGAAAACTACAACCTGGCGGCAATACCTATACTTATAACAATACCACGATTATCAATCATAACCCTAAATCAGTTACTCAAGACAACCTGACCTGGGAAAGAGCGTTACAAGGCAACATTGGTATTGATGCCGATTTCTTCAATAACAGGATTAATGTAGTGGCTGATGTCTATAACAGAAACACAAAGGACATCTTTTTTAACCTTAAACTGCCAACTACAAGTGGTTACGAAGAGGTGTTTACCAACTCTGTTGGGGTAAGAAACGTTGGTCTGGAGTTTAATATTTCGGGTAAAGTGTTTTCTCCGGAAAAGAGTTTCCAATGGACGCCACGTTTGATCATGTCAATGAACAAGAATCAGATCACCAAACTTCCGGATGGCAACAGAGATATCGTGATCGATTATAATGGAACTACTTATATTTTATCTAAAGGTCGCCCGATTAATGAGTTTTACCAGGTGAAATCTAATGGAGTTTACGCTTCAGCAGGTGATGTTCCTTTTGATCCGAGAACGGGTAACCTGATTACTTATTGGGATGGTTCTGTTGTTGCCGGACCAGGTACTTACCGTTGGAAGGATCAGAATGGTGATTATGATGTCTGGGACAGAAATGACCTGGTTAGAACCGGAGATCCAAATCCGAAAATAACAGGTGGTTTTAGTAATACCATCAGCTATAAAAACTTCTCGCTGGAAGTATTTACTTCTTTTGCTTTGGGTAGAGATGTGTACAATACTTACGTAGCCTCTTTATTGACCAATTACAAGCAAATCGGGAATTTCTATGGTCAGGGATTAATTGACCTGAGCAAGCTTTCTATCTGGCGTAACCCGGGCGATAATGCCGCTTATGCAGACATCAATCCTTATAAAAGCTATTACTATCAGTTCAATACCTTCTCTTCTGCTTATATGGAAGACGGAAGTTATGCCCGCATCAAGTACATCAATCTTGGTTATAGATTTTCTCCTGAATTCCTGAAAAGAGCTAAAATCAGTGCTTTACAGCTATATGGAATCATTGATAATGTGTACACCTTTCAGAAATCAAATTTACCTGATGTAGAGGCTGTAGACGCCTTAGGGATTTATAACGGTAATGGATATCCTTTGCCCCGCAAATTCACTTTAGGATTTAGAGCCACATTTTAATCACCATTAGAATCAATCAAAGATGAATACTAAAAAATCATACGCAGCCATAGCCCTTGTGTTCCTGATGGCTTCTACACTGCTTTTTTCTTCCTGCAAAAAGCTATTGAATTTTGCGCCTGAAGATGCGCCTTATGAAGGTTCCTTCTGGAAAACACAGAGCGATGCGGTTTCAGCCTTAGCGGGTGTTTATTCCTTAAACAGACAGTCTATGGTTAGGGGAGCAGAAAGCGAGAGAATGTCGCACTTTACTTACGGTGATCTTTCTACCAATGAGTATAGTAAAACGAATGCCAGTTTTACATTAAGCTTTTTAGTAGATGGCGATAAGTTTTATGGTACAGGAATCAATATCGGTGATTTCATTGGCCCATACCTGGAAGACCTGGGTGAATGGCAGTCTTACTACACCACCATTAATATGGCCAATACCGTACTGGATAAAGTAGGTAAAATGCCAAATAATGTGTTTACCGGCGATAGGAAAAACAGAATCCTTGGCGAAGCTTATTTCCTAAGAGCCTATAACTATTTTTATATGGTGAGGATTTGGGGTGATGTACCATTGGTGCTAAAAAATAATCCTGATCCCGTAAATTCACAGAATTTGCCACGAGTTTCAGAGAAGATTGTATTGGATTCTGCCCTCGCAGATCTTGACAAAGCACAAAAGCTGCTTCAGTTTTCTATAGGCCCTAACCGTGCCATTGATGCGGATAAAGGAGCTGTGTTCGCTTTGAAAGCCAACATCCTTCGCTGGCAGTATTTCCTGGGTAAAAACACAGAAAACGGCTTGCTTACCAAAGCGGTAGCCGCCATAGATTCTATTACCAATTCAAATAACTACACCTTGGTTCCTGCAACAGACTATAAAGGTTTGTATAAAGGAAGATCTACAGAAGCTATTTTTGAAGTGGCTACCAGCTTGAGCCAGAGTGAGTATCAATTGGGAACAGGCTTCTTCTATACCACCACCATGATGCCGCATATTGCAGGTAAGGGAAGTATGCCGGTAGTGATCAATAATGACTTACTAAGCCAGATCTATTATGATGACAATGACGCCCGGTTGGCGTATAATTTTGATAGAACTACAGTAGATAACTGGATTCTTACCAAATACACCGGTCGTAATGCGGAGAACGTAAAATATAGAAATGCCGGAAACAATACCGACCCTATGGTGGATTGTAATACCCCGATTTTTAGATTGGGCGAGCAATTGTTACTTCGTGCAGAATGCAATGATCTTTTAGGGAATTATGGACCTGCAATTACCGATTTAAATGCAGTGAAACAGCGCGCCGGAATGGAGCCATATACTGGAACCAATGCGGATCTCAGAACAGAAATCTTTGAAGAAACCTACAGAGAAATCGCATTTGAAGGACAACTATGGTACGTCATGATCCGTAATAAACGATTGTCGGAATATACAGACGGACGTTTTCCTCAAGGTCGTTTCGATCTGGACGGATGGAAATGGCCAATCGCAAGAACTACCCTTCAAAAGAATCAGTTGTTGATTCAAAATAAATATTGGAATGGAAGAAATTAAGCACATCAAGATGAAAACTAAGCACTTACTCTTACTGGTTTTTGTGGTAGTCGCCATGGCCAGCGCCTGTAAAAAGGATAAGTATATCATTGGTGGGAGTATTCACGATGCACACGTGAACATGACCACTTATGATTACCTGAAAACGAACCGTTTGTTTGATACTTTACTGGTTTTAGTGGATAAGGCCGGAATGAAAGAAGAAATCAATGGGGATGTTACCTTCTTTGCACCAACAGATTATTCCATTAAAGCTTTACTGTTCAGAAGACAAGAGAAATTGCGTCTGGATAATAACGATGAAAGTTTAACCTATTCCCTGAACGACCTTCCGGTTCCTGAGCTTAGAGACTCTTTACGTTCTCATCTTTTTGCCGGTAAAATTACCAGAGAAAGCCTGAGCTTGTCGAACAAACTATTTACCAGTAAGTCTAATGAGGCTTTTTCGGTGAGGTTGTTAGAACAAGAAAGTCCAGGTCTGGTGAGTAGTAAACCTCAGATTTTATTCCTGATAAAATTAAGAAATGGCCTGGATCCTGAACCGCTTCCTCCTGGATTCCCGGTTTTAGATGTTGATCTGTATACGTTTGCACAAACATCAAATATTCAGACCACCACTGGCGTACTACATGTTTTGACGAATACACATAGGTTTTACTGGTAACTAATAGAAATAAATCTGATGAAAAAATATATAATGATTACGGGGGCTTTGTTGCTCTCAGTTGCCATCTGGACCGGTTGTAAAAAGATCACTGTTGGTTTTTTAAGTGATGATGTCTACTTTGTAGGTAGTCCCTTCCAGGTAGAGAAAGGTAAGAATGGCTTCCTGACTTCCGAGTTAAAAGGAGATGGTTCTACCGTGCCTTTGAAAATCAAGTTGTTGAAAATCAAACGCAAAGGAACAGACCAGAATGCGGATGAACTGTATAAGGAAGTACCGGTTTATATTTATAAAACGGCATTCGATCCGGAAGTACATACCACACTGGAGAAACTAAACGCAATCAGAGAACTGAAGTCGAAACCAATATTTGAGTTTCTACCAAGCGGTCAGTTTTTGTTCACTGCCGGAACAGCAGTGATTCCTACAGGTTCACAATATACTTTTGACCTGGAATTGAGCAATGAAAGCGGTACAAAAACCTATGTGAACATTGGTGAACTGGACTTTGTAGAAGCGCAGGCTTTTTCTATCAACAGGAATTCTGCAACTTACCTTCAAGATGGTGGCGCGACTTTCGAAACGCTGCCTCCGGTAGAAATTACCGTTACCAAAACAGCGCCTACGGGAACAAATGTAGTAGTAAAATACGTGGATGAAGATGGGGTTCCTTTCAATCCTAAAGCTGGTGAACTTATTGTTCGTGGCGACAGGCCTACCCTGGATTCTTATGCGAAGTTCAATCCGGTAATCAAAACCGATACTGAAATGAGCCTTAATTTTGAGATTATTCCATTCCCTTATAAAACGATTACAGGATATGGCTCCTTTGATATCTTTTACAGAATTCCAAGTGAGTTTGTGAAAGTAACCAATCCAAAGTCAACTTATCCGGCCAATACCAGGTTTAACATTAATCCTGCAATAGGTTTCCAACTGAAACAAGAAGGAAATTATTTGGTACAGGTGAAGATTGTAGGTGTAAAAAGGAAGTAGAAATATCTCCGCTTTAAATAGCCTGCATCATTTTTATGATGCAGGCTATTTTGTTTCTTACACTTTTATTGTGTAATTTTCAGGTTTAAATTAACGCTCCCATGGAATTAAAACGTAGATCCTTTTTAAGGAATGCCTCAATTATTGCAAGTACTGCCTTTATAGGTAAACCATTATCGGCAATTGCTGGTGTAAGTAAAACGGTAAATAGCCTGGCAAACGGAAATACAGTGACCGTTTTCCATTCCGGAAACCTCAATGGTCAGATCAATACCAATCCCCAACAGCTGGGTGGATTAGAAGAAATCAATCTCCTGATCAAACGACAAGAGACTGCCGGTTTAATCCTGGATGCAGGTAGCTTTTTGGGCGATTCTGACGAGAGAGGTATGGTTTCTATGATGAATAGCACCGGATACCATGCGGTCAATATCGGCGCTGCCGAATTAAAGAATGGAGAAGAAGCTTTAGCCGCTTTGTTGCCTTTTATGGCCTTCCCACTGGTTAATTGTAATTACAATTTCAGTAACGCCGCGCTCTCTTCAAAAGTGAAAGCTCATGTCATCATTAAATCGGGCAACTTAAAAGTAGGGATCACCGGACTAGGGAAAGAAATTGCAGGTATTCGTTTTCAGAACCCTTATCAGGCATTAAATAAAACTGCTGAATATTTAAAAGTTACAGCAGGCTGCGACCTTGTTATCTGCCTTTCTAATCTGGACGCCGAAGGTAAAAAGTATAACAATACCTTGCTGGCAGAAAAATCTGAATATGTGGATATGATCATTGGTAAAAATGGTCAGAAAGTGAAAACCGGAGTGCAGATCAGTCGAAATTCAAAACAAGCAGAAGTGGTCATCAGTCAGGTAGGCTATGATGGAATGATTATAGGTAAAACCAGTTTTTCATGGGATGCCCTTTCAAAAAAACGAAATGATTTCCAGCACCAGTTCCTGGTAGCGGGACTACCTATAAATAAGAATGCAAGTCAGGCTCATCAGATTTTATACAAGATGAGAACTGCGCAACTGGCTTAAACCAGGTCTTCCGGTAAATCCAGGCGGGCTACCCCAATACGGTCGTCCGCCATACCATAATAGATATCAAATCGGTTAGGCATTCCCAGGTCATCCCTGCGGTCAATACCAGTTGGGAAGACCACATTGGCAATCGTGCCAACTTGTTCTTCAGGAAGGTCAGGGGAGAGCACCGGTTCGGGAGACCGGTATAAAATCTGATGGGGCTGATCTTTATCCAATAGCATAATCCCTGCTGAATAACTCAATTGCTGCCGACCGGTAGTCGCTAAACCCGTTTCTTTTACGCCATGGTACAAAATCAACCAACCTTGTTTGGTTAGGATAGGAGGAGTGCCTGCGCCTATTTTTATGTTTTCCCAATCTGCCTGAGGAATAGCCAGTGGCTGATTGGATGCGAACTTTGGCAAGTGTCCGGATGGATGGTGTTCCTTCCGGATGTGACAATAAGAAATCCAGATACATTCATGATGTAACCTGATTTCATGGTCATGTGGACGCTTCATCAGGTCTTCCGGACTGGTTCCCGGGAAAAGCGGACGGTGAAGCATCGCAAAAGAAGGGTGGCCATGCGGACTAATAATTGGCGCTGGAAAAAGACAGGCATCCTTATTGTTGATGTCGTTAAATTCAATATGCTCGTAAGGTTCAAAAGTAGCGAGACCCAATCTTTCCCAATGCATCAGGTCTTTGGATCTTGCAATGGCTATCCGAGGGCCATTTGGCGAGAATGCGGTGTAGGTCATCACATAAATCTGTAAAGACTCGATAAAAGTTACCCTTGGATCTTCACATCCACCACCACCATCAGGACGTTTTTCATAATCAACTTCCGGTTCCAGTGCCACACCCAGTCGCTCTACACCAACAGGATCACCATCCTGATTAAAAAGGACCTTCGCAATCCCGATAATCGAATAATTGTTTTTACCCACTAAACGTGGAAACAAGTACAATTCCCCATCTGGTCCCCGTACTGCGGCAGGATTTAAAACCCCCTCAATTTCTAGCTCATTACCTTCCTGAGGCGCCATAATGACCCCCATTCTTTTTAATTTAATGGTTTTCATCGGACTTGCTTTTGTCTGGAATTGTTAAACAGGCAATAATGGTTTCTATCACTTTTTTAGTCTCCTGTGGATCTTTTACGGAGATACAAACTACACCGGTTTTTCGGGCAGGATGGTCATTTCCTCCTTCAAAAAGCGCATCACCAATAAAGATCATTTCAGTAATCGAAATTTTAAGGGTTTCTTCCAGCTTATGGATGCCGTAAGCCTTATCAATTCCAGGTTTGGTAATGTCGATAGAAGTGGCACCACCCATCTGAATGGAAAACTCTGGCAAGGAAAGGTCAAGTTTTGCTTTGATCACTTTTCGCTTACTAAAGTCGGGATCCCAACCTTTTTTTGCCTCCAGGGGAGCCTGTTGGCCCAATGCAGAAAAGGTGATCTGGCTGCCGCGATCTTCAATCTGCTCCCCCCATACCTTTGCAGGAGTAAACCCGGAAAGTACTACCGCCTGCTCCAAATTTAGCAGTATCTTTTGCTTTTCATCCGCAGTAAAATTTTCAGCATACAATAGCTTCCAATCGGGAGCGTATTGGTAATATTTAGTACCGCAGGTTGGTAAAATCGATAAATGGGATAGATTGGCTGTTGCCGGTAGGTTAGAAAGCACTTGTTTTTGAAACTGGGGCCAGTCGCCGCCAGAAATAATGGCAACTTTTGCAACCTGGAGTAAATCTCCTAAAAGTACTGCCATTTCGGGATCAATAGCAGCCTTACTTTCGGCTAAAGTGCCGTCGAGATCAAAGATGATGAGCTTTTTCATAAGGTAGGATTATATTCCGCCATGCGTGCTGCACGGTTACAAGCCGCACGGTAGGCCAATGCTTTTTGTGCAGCGGCAATGTTGTTATCCTCACCTTTCCAGATTTCCAATGCAGGCTGTTGGATTGCCCTCGAAAATGAAAAGGTCAATGGCCAGGGCATAATCGCCCCATACCTGAGGTGCATCATGTTTAAGCGCTCGGAAGCCAGGGTTGGAGATTGCCCTCCAGATAAAAAAGCGATGCCACCAATGGCTGCCGGAACAACTTTCAGAAAACAGGAAATGGTTTCATGAGCAACCACTTCAGCATTAACCTGGTCCAGGCAATGTAAGCCCGGTAAGACCATATTGGGTTTTAAAATCATCCCCTCCAGGTACACCTTTTGCTCATATAAAGCATTAAAAACCTCTTTTAAAACATCTTGAGTTACTACTGCGCACCTTTGCAGGGTATGCGTCCCATCCATTAATACTTCGGGCTCTACGATAGGTACTATTCCAGCCTCCTGACAAATAGCTGCGTACCGGGCAAGGGTAAAGGCATTGGCCGCAATACAAGTTTTTGTAGGGAGCACTGCATCAATATGGATCACCGCACGCCATTTGGCAAAACGTAATCCCATTTGATAATAGGTAGCCATGCGTTTACTTAAACCATCCAGTCCCTCAGTAATGGTCTCTTCCGGAAAAAAGGAGAGTGGAACCGTGCCCTGGTCTACTTTAATCCCCGGAATAATGTCCTTTTGTTGCAGGATATCAAGGAAAGACCGGCCATCATCTGTAAGCTGATGAAGGCTTTCTTCAAAAAGGATAGCACCGCTAATACTTTCTTCCAAATCAGGGGTTGTGACGATCAATTGACGGTATTTACGACGGTATTCTTCTGTCTGAGGGATGCCAAGCGCTCCGAATCGTTTGTCGCAGGTACCTGTACTTTCGTCCATGGCCAATAATCCTTTGTTATTGCTCATTAGCCTTTCGGCGAGGTGCTTAAGTTCTTGATAGTTTGTCATGTGAGGTTGTTTTAGCCGGTTTGAGCTTGATGTGCTTCCAGGATTTTTTTAGTGCTTAGAAAGTCCTGATGATGAAAGCTGTGGATACCGAGTTTTTGGGCGGCTTGCATCAGCATCAGCCGGTCATCAAAATACAGACATTCCTCCGGACTAACCTGTGCGATACCCATGGCCAGGTGAAAAATCCCCGGATCCGGTTTACGCATACCCACTTCACAGGAAGAAATAAAAGCATCAAAACAATCATGCAAACCAAACTTCTGAATGCGGTAATTGTTGATTTCCCGACCTTCATTATTAATCGAGATCACCCTGAATCCGCAGGTTCTTTTCCACTCTTTTAACCAGGGTAGGAAATCTGGTAATGCCACAGATTGGGCAAATAGGAAATCCTTGAAATCTTGTTTGGTAAATGATCTTGGATGATTGAATATGACCGTGTTCAGGTAGTCATCCAGCGTGATTTTACCAATCTCATACACATTGAAAATGAAATTGTGGAGCACATCCATTTCCTCGTAATTAAGATCAAAAAGTTTGGCAGCTTCCTGTCTGGATTGATGTCCCCAGCCATTATTCAGCAAGACACCTCCGATGTCAAAAAAGAGTACTTTAATTCTGGAATCTTTCATACCTAAATTTTGAGTATAACAAAATTCAGCGGTATTAGTTTGCAGTAGCCAAACACAAGGAGGGAATGCTTTTACTGGCAGAAGCCACCGGGTTTTATAGAGAATACAAGTTAGAACAGCACTAATTCTCTGGCTTTGGCGCTAAAAAGAGCATTAAAATAGCCGTGATTTTTAAGAAACCTGAAAACAGTTGCAGGGAGAAAGGAAGATTCAGGGCTTGATTTGGGACTAATACCAAAGGGACCGTACTAATCACAGTCACAAATAAAACAACCCATTTAACCCAGTGCTTCCCAATAAAGGCGAAGTATCCTAAGGTCATGAACATCAGCGAGGTTTCAATCCCGGTAGACATGTCAAAATCAGAATTTGTCCGACTTTGAAGCACGCCAACAACTAAATCAACGATGATAGCTGCGAAAATTAAGTATGATGCTAGTTTGAAACTCCCGTGAATCTTGTCTTCCATTGTTTTTAAAAAGCCGAAAGGTACAATTAAATCAGCGTAGCCCAAACCAATTCTCTTGCTTTCCCGTCTTCTAACTGCGATATGATAAGATTTAGGGCTGTTTTACAAGCGCCAAAATATCCTTTTTTAGCACAGGGTCGCTTGGTCTTGGCGCATCAGTATTCACCATTTGTCCCTCCTTGTCTATAATCACATAATGAGGGATCCCGGAAATACCAAGCCCTTTGGCAAGCGTAGATTTAAACGCCTGCTCCACCCGGAAGCTGTTTTCCTCAATTCCCAGCGCTTTCACAGATTTTAACCATGCCGCCGGAGATTCGTCTAGGGAAAGATACACCATCATCACATTTTCGTTTTTCAGGTCCTCATGTAACCGCTTAGAATAAGGAATCTCAGCTTTACAAGGGACACACCAGCTGGCCCAAAAATCAAGCACAATCACTTTACCTTTATTTGCCGCAACCAGCTTTTCAAAGGTTCTTTGCTTTCCATTGATATCCTGGATTACCGTTTCTTTAGCATTGCCAGATTTACCCGGACTAATATAGAAGGCCAGGTTTTTCTTGATCTGTGATTTGTAAGCTTCATTCCCGTTTTGCGAAACGAATTGTTGTAACATTTTCTGGTTTTCCGGACTGAGGGCCGGATTCACAGTTTTCAATGCGAGGAATAGGCAAAAATCTCTGGTTTCTCCTTTAAACTCCTGGTTGATGAAATCTACCTTAGCCTTTAGTGTAGGATACTTTTCTGTTGAAAAAGCATAAGTCAGGTAGTTTTTTAAAGCATACCGATAGGTCGGGATATTTAAGCAGCTGTCACAATTTAACGTGGTTAGCATCGAAGCCACAGCGTTTTTCAGCGAGTCATTCACAAGGATCTTCTTTGCCCTGGCATTGTTGATGATCTTCAGCAAATCTGCTGAAAACTCATATTTAAAGAAGTTATCCATCAGCTTTTTATAGTCTGATGTAACCGGTTTAGTTTTGGTATAACTTTCTAAAAAGTCTAATCTTTGCTGATATCTGGACTTAATGAATTGGTAAGAAACTACCGGATCTTTTAATTTTTTGTTCTTGATGAGGTCCATAAGCACCAACATTCTCGTAGCAGAAGGACCAGAACTATCACCATGTTTGGAAATCTTGGATAAGGTGTTTTTTAACTTAGCAGATTTCTCCGTTATTTCCTGCTGACCAAGGGCTTCAAAAAAACCGAGTTCATTTTTTCTGGTGTCGTCTTCAACAGAACTGCTAACAGCTAAGGCTTCTAGACCAGGCGTGATACTGATTTTCTCAGCAGGGTAAAAAACATAATAGGTCTGATTGGGTGTCCAGTCCATCACAAAAACAGGTGTTTTCCCCCAGATCTTAAAGGCCTGGCCCTGTTTGTTATCCGGCGTTATTTCAAAGGTTTGCCTGTCGTTGAGCTGATCCAGATAGGCGAGATATACCACCTGATCTTTTGCCTTCCCTGCATCAGGTTGGAAATTTACGCTCACTGTGATCTCAGTAGCAGGGATTTTTGCAAGGTTTGTGGCATTTTCTTTCGGCTTTTGCTGACAAGCAGAAATTAGAAATACAAAGATAAAAGATAGGAAAGCGGGTGTCTCGTAAGCTTTTGCCATGATTTTATGGTCTCCAATAGGGTTAGTTAAATGGATTATCAATATATGAAAATACGTTTTTTTGACGAAGAAATGCGCTTGTTTATTTCCATCAATTTGAGATCCTTTTTAAAAAACGATTACAATCTTACCTTGCGTTCTACCCGTTTCCAAAGATTTGTGTGCCTCTGCCATTTGATCAAAATTGAAAACCTGGGAAACATGAGATTTCAGGGCTCCGCTTTCCAGCAAATCAGCAATTTTCTTCATGTTCTGACCATCGGATTGCACCATCGTGAAATAGCCGGTAATCCCCATCGCTTTTGCCTTTTCTGTCACTTCTTCTCTTAGTCCGGAAGGAATACTGATGATGGTTCCTCCTTTTTTGATCACTTTTAAAGAGCGGTCTATATTGTCGCCACCAATAGTATCCAGTACAAAATCTATATCCTTCGTAAATTGTTCCAAGGGACCAGCTGTATAGTCTATAAATTCATCAGCACCCAGGCTCATGACAAAATCTTTCTTTGCTGCGGAAGAAGTTCCGATCACATAAGCGCCCAGTTGTTTAGCAATCTGAACCGCATAATGACCAACGCCACCCGCTGCTGCATGGATTAAAACACGTTCGCCAGCCTTGATTTTGGCATGATCTACGAGTACCTGCCATGCCGTTAAAGCGGCTAACGTAGCTGCTGCGGCATCGGTATGACTGATCTGTGCTGGTTTTAAAGCCAGCTGGTTTGCCGGAACCGCTACATATTCAGCATAGGCTTTTCCATGTCCGGGGAAGTTCACCATCCCAAAGACCTCATCGCCAATTTTAAAGGCTGAATCACTAGATTCCTTTACAATTCCAGAGATATCCCAACCAAGAATCATCGGTTGCTCTTCCTTGATTTTTCCGGCAACACCTTTTCCTTCACGGGTTTTAATATCCACAGGATTGATGCTGATTGCTTTTACGGCTACCAGTACTTCTTGTTCTTTGATGACAGGAATAGGTAGTTCTTCTATTTGTAACTGATCTGCGGTTCCAAAATCTTTTAATAGGATTGCTTTCATGATTGTCTTAATTTGTAATATAAAATTAGGGATGTTTTTATCAGATTCTCTGTACATCTATTCGTTAAATCAGTAAATTCGTACCATGCACAAGGAAAGTTTGTACGAGCCATTTGAGATAGTTTTTAAAGAATTGAACGAATGTCCTAAAAAGGCACACGAACATAATTTCTTTGAACTAGTGTACATCGTCTCCGGTACCGGACAACAATGTATCAATAAAAACAGGTTTGCTTACCGAAAAGGGCATATGTTTCTCATTACCCCGGACGACTGCCATTCTTTTGACATCGAGGAAACCACGCAGTTTTTATTTATCAGATTTAACAACATCTATATAAAGAACAGTGCCTTACAGCAAGAAAGTGTCCAGAAACTGGAGTTTATTTTACAACATGCCAATCACCAACCGGGTTGCATCTTAAAAAACCAGGTAGATAAAACACTGGTAGAACCGATGATCAATGCCATTATCCGGGAATATGTAAATCGCGATCTTTACAATAAGGAACTAATCCGCCAGCTGGTCAATACCCTGATTATTATAGTCGCCCGGAATATCGCCAAATCCCTGCCCGAGCAAATCAATGAACGATCAGAAGAAAAGGCGCTCGATATTCTGGAATATATCCATAGTAACATCTACACGCCTGAAAAACTAACCGCCGAACACCTCGGGGCAACTTTTGGAATTTCAGAATCTTATATGGGTCGTTATTTTAAGAAACACGCCAATGAAACCTTGCAGGACTACTTGATGCAATATAAAATCAAGCTGATTGAAAACAGGTTACTGCATAGCGAATTGCGAATCGGAGAAATTGCAAGGGAG
Organism: Pedobacter gandavensis; assembly: GCF_032677645.1. GTDB lineage: Bacteria > Bacteroidota > Bacteroidia > Sphingobacteriales > Sphingobacteriaceae > Pedobacter > Pedobacter gandavensis_A. The sequence goes on from NZ_JAVTSB010000017.1 coordinate 19,054, forward strand.
TTTAGCTTTACCGACGAAAGTCACATGAACCGTATCTTTAAAAAGTATAAAGGAGATAGCCCCTCAGCTTATCGAAAAGCCAGAAAAGTAAATACAGTTTCCAACAAAGGCACCACCGTTTTATAATAATTTCAATTAGCCTGAATTTTCAGTACTCTAAAACCCTGGTTACTAAAAGAGGCGTGTGGATTGACTCTGCCAATATCCAGGGAGTTAAAAAAGGCACAGGCATAATTGCTGCACCACCACGAGCCACCTCTGGCATGTGCTACCTTCCTGTTTTTGGGGTCAGATGTTAAAGTCCCTTCACAAAACTCAAAAACATTGCCATACATATCATACAAACCAAGGCCATTGGGTTTAAAGCTGGCTACGGGTGCAGTATAGATATACCCATCAGTTAAATCGGCACTGAGGTGATCTCGTAAATGCCAGATGTTCGCATATTGGCCAACCTCCTTAAGATCCTCGCCCCAAAAGTAAGTAGTTTTAGCACCGGATCTGGAGGCAATTTCCCATTCATCCAAGGTTGGAAGCCTCACTTTTGCCCATTTGCAGTAGGCTTCCGCGTCCGCATAGCTGATGCTGGTGACCGGATGATTCATTTTATTTTCAATACCACCTCTACTGGTTCCGTTTGGAAACCTCCAGTAGGCTGTACTATCGTTCAGCCATTTGAACTCTGCAAGCCCCGGCTCAAAAACCATCGCGTTTTTCAAGCGTTCTGCGTCAGTCCGGTAATTGGTGGCCAAAACAAACTGCTCAAACAAGCGGTTGGTTAGCTCCGTTGCAGCCAGATCAAAACCAGCGGTACTGACTTTCCTCAAGCGGTTAAGCTGGTGTTCGCGACCACCCAGCCAGTATTCCCCTTTGGGGATGTGGATAAAACTGGTGTCCGACTGTGCAGCTACTTTCTGGCTTAAAATAGCCGCTAAACACAGCAAAAACAGGAACTTATTTTTTACGCCCATTGTAGAAAGCTTCAGCCCTGCTGATAATCAAATCTTCATTGGCTTTGTTAAAATTCAGGAAACTCCGGTAGGTACTATTGTTGCCATAAAGCTTTAGGTAAGTGGCAGAAGTCATGAATGGCTGATAATCATTTTTCTTCATGAGCTGAATCAAAACCGTAAGGATGTCATGGTCCTTATGGTCAAGGTTATACGTTTTGATCAGTACAGGGATTATTTCCCAGCCATTCACATATTCAATGGTTGTTTTATAATTTAGTCCTACTTTTTTGCTTCTGTTTACCGATTCGGAAATCAGGGAAAGCACAGAATCCCGGTTACTGACCAGAAAATTAAGCTGCCTTTCACTCCAGTTTTCTTCATCAAAGACATCCGGTAAATTGCCGAAAATCTTTAGATCCTCTTCTAAAATCGGTGTAGGGATATCGCAATTCTGACTGGATACTTCCGCATGAATCATATGATAGGTGAATTTTTCCGGGAGCGAAAGACTCTGGTAGCTTTTGGGACCTAATACGCGAAAATACACATCACCATCTCCACCAGTAGCATTTATACCGGCAATTAATGCCTTTACTTTAGTCAGCCCGTAGGGAGGGACGGTACTTTTTAAGCGGTTATTGTGATAGGCCTGACTGGCAGGACTAGCTTCTTTAAATTCCGGGTTATCTTCCTGCGCAAAAACAAGGGTCGAACTGAGTATCGCAACGGCTAAAAAGAGAAAACGTAGGTAATATTTTAATGAAATTATCATGGGGTTAAGCATAGGTTAATCAAAGCTAAGGATTAATTTCCTCAGAATTTAGCCTAAGGATTAAACAAGTACTCAGTCCGAAGTACGTAAAACAGCTTTTTTATAGAAATATTGATTTTTATTTTAGATTATTAATTTCCTTAACAGGGTGTTTGGTATCTTGCGGAAAGCATTTGGTCTTTTTTTAGGTCTGATGTTAAATAAAAATTAATATGAATAGCAATAAAAGAAACAGATGTTTAAGTGTGATCCTGTGTTTAACGATCGGATTCAGCCTTTCTTCCTGTACAAAGGAAGAGGTACAGCAGGAAGAAAAGAAAGCCTTTATTCAGTATTTTAAGGCCAACCTTGGTAGTCAGACGATGAATGTTAGTAATGCTTTGAAGGACGACGACAGATCTCAACTTCAGGCATCCTGGACGGGAGTGGACATCGCTATTGGAAAGCAGCTTGAGGTTTATGTGGTAAACGTTAAATTACCTAAAGCATTATTAAATACAACTAAGGAATCGCATTTGAAATTTCAGATTTATGATATTAAAAAGAAACAATACCAAATTAATGTTGATGATCCATACGAAACAGACTTCGGTACGTTTATTTATCTGGTGAAAAATCCAGGCATGGATAATGAAGTGGAGTACACAACCAGCAGTTTTAGGAAGCCATTCGTCCTGGAAATCACAAAGTATGAACGGCCAAATGGGGACATCGTTCCAGTTGTTGGCGGAAAATTGAATGGTGTTTTATACAATCCAAAAAACCTGATGGACTCTGTTGTTATTCAGAATGGAGATTTTGAACTATGGCGTTAATCGACAAGGGGTTAAATCGTATGAACCAAACATACGACTTAACCCTTTGCCTATCCGCTGCGATTTCCTATTTTATTCTTTAACTTCTTTTAGGTCATTTTTATTTAACCAGCCTTTGGTAACCTGCCCGTCTTTAGCCGTATGCGTTACATAAATAAAGCCTTTATCTTCCTCAATGACGTTAAACTTTGCATTGTTCCATAAACCCAGTACGCCATTTTTTTGCGACGTGGCACTTGCTGCTTCATAAAAATAAATCGTCCCTTTAGGCAGTTGGTATTTTTTACCCTCGCTCACAATCACAGGAACATTGTCTTTTGCCTTAGCTTCCGCTTCTGCGCGTTTTGCTGCGGCAGCCATCTGTGCTTCATATTCTTTTTTCAGGCTATCAATTTCAACCTGCTGTGCAGCCGTATCAATGGCCACCGGTTGAATTGTTACCGTGGTATCTGGCTCATCATGCATTACAGTACTAGTCGTGTCAACTGTCGCCACCTTTGTCGTGTCAATTGGAAGCTCTTGCTTCGCAGAACCATCATTCTTCATGAAAAGACCGTAGGTGGAAAGCATCGCTAACAACACGATAGATAAAATCATTAAAGTGTAAACAGACTTCGACAAGACGACCTGATCTGGTTTCGGTGTTACTTCTGGCACTGCGGTCTGATAGAAAGAAGCTGGTTTTTCCGGCGTTGCTGCAACAGGAACTACAGTATCACTGCCTCTATGCATAATGGCTTCTTGTAAAACAGCCCCATTGGCATACCTGTTTTCAGGACGTTTTTCTAAACATTTTCCAATGATCTGCAACAACCATTGCGGAACATTCGTTTCTTTTTTTCTTTTCTCCTCATCCCAACTTTCAGGTAACCGGTTTTTACGTAAAGTCAGCAGATCCGGAACCTCAGCCTCCATATGCGAAATCATAACCTGGTTGCGCGAACTTTCGTTCTTATTGATCAGTGGGAAAGGTACCGTTCCGGCAAGGAGTTCATAAAGGATAATGCCATAACTATATACATCCGTCTGAAAAAACATCTCGCCATCATGCTGTTCCGGAGCCATAAATTCAACCGCACCGGCATGGCGCAGACTCGTACGACGTTGCTCGTCAGACATAATTGCCAAACCAAAATCCAGCAATACATAATTACCGGTTTCCGTATTGAATTTTACGTTGTTACTCTTTACATCACCATGTTTAATGCCCACACGGTGGCAATGTGCCAAAGCATTGGCCAGTTGTTCGGCCAGTTTAATGACCTCATGGATGGTAAATATCGGAGGGTGGGGAGACATTAAAAGTTTCTCCAGGTCTGGCCCTTCAATGTATTCCATCTCTATAAAAGGGAAGGAGCCGCTTTCGGTAAGGCCAGATCCCAGTATTTTTACCACATTAGGATTTGGAATCTCATTGACCTTTTTGAGCTTTTCAACCTCATTTTTAAACCTGATGAAGTTCTTATCATCCTCACTTTCTGTATGTATGGGCGTAGGCATAATCTTCACTGCCGTGATGATCGTTCCCACTCGTTTACCCTTATATACAGAACCCTGGCCACCTGTACTTAAGGCACCCAGATTTTCTAATCCTTCTGTTATCGTAAAAACTTTACTCATTATACAATATTATCAATTACTGAATCAATATAGCTAAATTCTAAAACTGCAAGCTCCCCTAAAATTATCTGATCGCCTTCCTGTAGCGTATGGCCGAGCTCGGCAACATTTAATTTTACTGGTGTATGGTCGCCTACGGACCTCATTCTTACCTTATTCCGGGGAGGTATGCCGCCTTCATCGGCAAATAAAAGAAAAGACCCGGTATTGTTATCCCATTCTATATGTGCATGTTGCCTGCTGATAAATTTATTCGCCTCATTGCTGCTCACATCATGAAAAGCAATGTGGTTGATCCTGAAAAAACCATCACTGGCCTGAACTTTAGGCGCTCTGCCGATATTGATCTTTCCATCAGCTGCGCTGATCTTATATTGAACGTGCTCCGAATCCCCATTTAAGGTACGGATATAGGCGGTTTTGGATTTCTTAACCACCACATGTTCCGGCGTTCTGATGTAAAGCGCTGCATTGATGTTGTTTAGTTTTATGGCATCTGCCGGCAATTCTTCTACAAAATTAACCTGCAAAGTCCAGTCGCCGGGTAAATCTATGGCAAAATCGTCAACAATACGTTGGATCTCATTTTTAAACCGCGCTTCATCTTCCGCAAAAACAGCAGATTCGTACATATACCTTTCGGCTGGCAAGCAGGCTATCATTAGCGAAAGGCCTTTAATGTGTTTCCCTTCACCACCTTCAAGCTTTTGAAGTTCTTGCTTAATAGCCGTAAGAAAGGCCTCTCTGATGGCTTTTACGTCTTGCAATGGCTCTGGTTTTCGCTTGTTAAATAGATTAAACATACAATCTCTTTTTTAGTTAATTTCTTTACTCAGGTATCCTAATTTCAACAGGGCAGGTATCACATGCTGACCGGCAAGTCTCACAGCCCTGCTAGAGCCACGGGTAGATTCAATTCTGATACACACCACAATATTTCCCTTCCCGTTTGCTTTAGGTGCATAAAAAGTGTACCAGCCATCGTTTATTTTTCCATTTTTCCAAACCCTTTCCGGAGTACCTGTTTTACCGGCTACTTTTAAACCTAGTAAACTGGTTTTATTTGCACTTTGCTTGAGCATATAGCCGCCTATAGTATCTGCGTAGGCAGGGTCATTGGCAATTTTAACCGCAGGATTAACGGAAGTAGCCGAATCGCTTATTTTTAACACATAGCGGTTGGCTACCATCTTTCCATGATTGGATACACCGGAAATCATCCTGGCCATGGCCGCAGGCGTTGCAATCAGCTCACCTTGTCCCCAGGCCATTCCTGAAATACCTTTTGCTCTGGTCCGGCGTATGCGGGCAGGATCATACTTAGGTTTGGTATTAAATTCTGTTTTCTCCCAAAAGGTTCTCCATTTGCCTTCCTGTTTGGTGTTCAAAGTATCTCTGCCATAATAATATCCACCAACGCCATGTAAGAACATACCTGTTTTTAAATATAAGGTGGCCATTTCGTCCTGCAAATGTTCCTCATTGGCAATTTTAATGAAGTACACGTTGTTCGATTTTACTACCGCTTTTTCCATGTCAATCCGGCCTGTTTCATCCGGCTCAATACCTTTAGTCCGGATCCGTTCCGCCATGCTTACGGTATATGTTTTTTTAGCCGCCTCAGGTCCCAGTTTGTTGAAAGCCGCCATCGCAGTCAGCACTTTGGCCGTCGATCCTGGTGGGGTAGCCGTAGTGAAACCCAAATCTGTGGTGGTGTACCATCCGGCTAATTTATTCTGTTCTGTAGTCGTTGTATTCAGTAAATCCCAGTTTTTAAGAGGAGGGAGGGGGTAAACTGCTGAAGTCAGCACGTCGCCCGTAGCATCTTCCATAATGACAACCGACACCCTGCTGTTTCTGATCGCCGTATCCTGTGCCATGGTGTTTTGAATGGAAGTCTGTAAACCTGCATCTATCGTCAGTTTCACATTCCGGTTACGCTTTTTAAACGCTTCTACCTCGTTGCTGTTGATGCCTGATAACAAAAGCGGCGCTAAGGCAGCATAATCTCTTTTGCTCACCGTCATTTCCTTTACGCCCCTTGGCAGGAACCGGTTTTCCCGGTATTTATGCGCATTGGTATTAAAGGAAACCGTTGGTGTTTTAAATCCCCGTAGTTCTGCAGCATGTTCATATTCGGCAAAATAACCATTGGTGCTGCCATTAAATACATTGGTATTGTTATCGCCAACCCAGAAAAATAACTGCTCCTCAAAAGGGTAGTACCGGTCCATCCGCTTGTGTGCGGCCGAATCCAGGTTATAGCTGATCCCCGCATTGCGGAGTTCCTGCTGTTGTTTTTTAATATGCTCGGGATTACTGGTCGCCAGAATACGGCCATTCCTGTCGTACAGATCGCCTGCCGCCAGCTTGTTCATCAGAATGGCAATCCTCGGATTGTAACTGAACATCCTGGAGCCACTTCTATCGGCTACTAATGCCGGTTGAACCACCCATTTTTTATTGTGGATGATGTAGCTACCTACCGTAACGGTTAGTGAAATGATGGCCACACTTGCCGCAAGCAAGGCTGGAACCAGATTTTTATCCTGCTGTTTGCTGAGGTAGGTCATTTGTACGTTTGTACCTTTGACCAACGATGCGGAAAGTAAAAATCCTGCGGCCAGCATATTGGCTACCAAAGAGGAGCCACCATAACTGATAAAGGGGAGGGCTACGCCCGATAAAGGCAATGCACCAGTAGAACCGCCTGCGATGAGTAAAAATTGCACGAACAAACTGATCCCCACCCCCGCACATAAATAGAACAGGAAGGGCATGCCGGTTTGCCGGCCAATCAGGATCGCCCGGTGTAAAAATATCAGAAAGACAATGAATATACCTGCAATTCCCGCCAGGCCAAATTCTTCCCCGATAGCCGGTAAAATCATGTCGGTATGCGCCTCAGGGATCGTTTTGGCGAAACCCTGTCCAACGCCCTGACCGCTAAGACCACCACTGGAAATTGCCCAGATGCCATTAGCTACCTGATCACCGCCATATACCTCGTTGTTCCATGGATCCTGCCAGATCGATTTACGTTCTGTAAGCCTGCTTACAGGGCCTGGAATTAATTTATCCAGATAAGGAACCTGATCAATCAATAAGAACGCAGCCATCACCACCACAATCATAATGGCCGATTCGCTGGTCTTTTTATTGATCACCATAATCAGGGAAACCAATGCGGCGGTCACTAAAGTCGCAATCCAGACATTGAGTAACCATGCACTAAAAACATAGATGATAATGGCCGCAAGCATCATCATAAAATCACCACGTGAAAAAGAGAATAGAATGATAAAGGTGAAACAAACCACCATCGCCGGACCCAGATCGCCCAATAATAAATACAGGAATATGGCAACAAGTATAGAGACTAAAGCAAAAGAAAAGAAGAACCAGCGCTTTTTCCAACTGCTATATTCGGTGATAAATCGTTCGTTGGAAGCAAAGAAGCCGGCAAGAAACAGGATGATGGCATATTTTACCAGCTCGCTGGGTTGCACACCAAATAAATTCACCTTTACGCCACTACCTTCCGGACCAGTACCAAATACGATGGTAAAAGCCAGTAAACATAAAGCCAAAATCGCCCATTGCCAGCCTTTAGCCTTGCTGAAAGCGTTTTTCACCAATAGCATGCGGTACAAACGGGAATCTACATTGAACTTGCGTAGGTTTAGCGAGAGCATAATGCCAATGCTTAAAATTCCTAAGCCATAAAAAATAAGGCTATCGCGGGCCAGGAAGCGGTCACGTAGCGGATCCTGTAAACTTAATAACGTTAAGAAAGAAAGCCCCGTCATCAGCATGATGATGGGCAGGATCAATTGATCTGCCTGCGGATACCTGGCTTGTAGCAGAAAATGAAGCAAAAAGAAGCCTGTAAAGAAACAAGCTACAATAATCCAGTACCATTGGTTATAGTTTTCCGGCGTACGTACAATCAATGACTTTTCTTTTTTAAGGATTTTGAAGTCACGCGTTGAAAACAGCCTGATACTATGAGGAGATTCCCGGAAATTAAGGGTAACATCATGGTCTAACTCCTGCAAGCCCTGCGACTTTCCAAACTGTGCACCTGGCTTTAGAGGTAAGACTCCATAGGCTTCATGGTCAGGTAGATGTTGGAAATGATATTCCCCCTTCGCATCCGTTCTTAAATAAGCAATGAAATCATCAACCACCTCATCTTCGGTATAGGCCGTGTCTTGAGGCAGGATCATTTGTAGCCGTACTAAAACTCCTGCAACTGGCCGGTCTGCAGTGTCGGTAATTTTCCCACTTAATCCATACCTGCCTTTGGCAAAATCTTTTTGAGCAGGCAATTGCTGCGGATGTTTTTTCTCCTGTCTATATTTTAAAGAATCATTGCCGGTAAAGCCCAATAATAAGCGCGAGGCAATCACCCGTTCCTTAAAGTTCTTTCCACCATTCGAAAAGGCAATATCCGCAGGAACAAAGAACTTGCGTTTATTCAGCTCGCCAATATTATCAATCGCCTCCTTATGGCGTAAAAACTGTGCAGTAACCATGGATTCAATCAGGTTAATGTCCTGCTTGTCCTCAAAGTAATATCCTTTAATCAGGAGTTTTTTGATTCGTTTACCGGGCTCAGAATCGTTTAAATTCACAATTGTACCCTCCGCCAAACGCGGATGTACCTCAGTGAATGTTTGTTGCTGGGTAAAATAAAGCGTAACAAATAATGCACCCAATACGATGGCAAAGAGCAATAAAAAGATACGCTCAACCTTTCTGTTTTGGGTGATTACGGCTTGTTTGCCCATATTAATGAATAGTTCTATTGGTTTAATTATTTTGTTATTTCTTCTTTAACACAGAGCCATCAGTCCGTATGAATTTCACATTTTTCAGTAAAACTCCTTTTTTCTGTAAAGCACTCACATCATCAAAATTCTCGAAAGTAAAGTTCTCCAGTAAAGTGCTTTTATTGGTAGGAGCAATCAGAAACGCCTGCCCTTTATAACTCGTATCACTTTTAATAACCAGATTGCTTTCGGCCTTTAGGTACAAACTATCTCTGTTAATCCGGATGGCTTCCGTAATCAAAATGGGCGACTTAAAAACAGCCGTATCTAAAATCAATATATTTCCTTTTAGTTTGTTTAAAGTGTCCTGTAGTTTAAAAGCCTGTGAGGTTTCCACAGCAATGGAATCAGGAACCGGCTTTAAATTGATCTCTGTGCTTTCTTGTTTCCAGAAAAACCAGGCGATTGCAGCAAGTACCAGGGCAATGATAACAAACAGGATAGGATTTAATTTACTGCCTTGTTTTTTATCTTGTTCCTGATTGGAAACGACCTTGTTTTCGGGAACTAAGCTGTCCCCCTGAATTACCGTGTCGCCAGGCTCTACATTTTCCTTGACCTCATATTTTGCTGCCGAAACAACTGTTGCTAGCTTCTTTTTCTTAGCTGGAGAAACTGGTTTTGTTGCCTCATGTACAAATGAAGCTTTATCATTTTTAACCAATACTACGGTGATGTTGTCCCGACCGCCATTGGCATTCGCCAGGTCGGTTAAAGCCTGACCCTTTTGCCCCAGACTCAGGTCTTTTAAAAGGATATTGGTGATGCCTTCTTTATTCACCATGTCTGATAAGCCATCACTGCAAAGCAGCATCAGATCACCAGGCAGGAAAGGGGACTGGCCCGTTTCGATATAATCTTCCTGCTCCGCTATATTTCCGGCAAAACCTAATGCTTTGTTGATCTCGTTGCGTTTAGGGTGCTGCATGGCCTGTTCCTCGGTTAAACGCCCCGAATCCTCCATAAAACCAACGAAAGACTGATCCTTAGATATTTTTATCAAAGAATTATCGCGCAACAAATACAATCGGGTATCTCCAACATGCGCATAATAAAACTGGTTGTTTTTTAAATCGGCTATGGCAATGCTGAGTACACAAGCCATATCTTCATACGTTTTATTCAGCTGTTTGGCTGCCAGAATCTGATCATTGGCTTCGGTAATCGCGTTTTTCATTAACTGTGCGAGATCACCTGAAGGATGAACCATCAGCTTTAACAGCGTTTCTCTGGCAATCGCAGCAGCAACTTCGCCGCCGGTATAGCCACCAACACCATCTATTACGCAGGCCAGCACAAAGTCTGTCCCTGCTATTTTTTCAGCAATAAAGGTATCCTCGTTATTGCTGCGTACTTTTCCAGTGTCAGTTATTCCAAAATAGTTGCTATCCATCATTCTTGCGGGTCGAATTTTTAATGGACACAAAATGTGCAATGAGTAAAAACAAACAGATGAGCAATAATGCTATGGAGCCAATTTGCGACATATACTAGGCTTTAAATATATTGATGCCAATAATTCCATTCAGGATGATTCTTGAATTTACGGGAAGTTCTACCCATTTCGGGTCATCCGGATTACTTCGTTCAACCAGATTTTCATTCAAGATGGTCTTCTCCCCAAAAGAAGAAAGAAAGAATTTATCTTCCGTTTTACGGTATCTGATTTGCAGGTGTGGGGAGTTCACCCATTCCGATGGAATCTTGAAAACATGAGCATCTGCTCTGCTTTCCTCGTTTCCTGAAACAATGATGTCATTAGACTTCATCAGGTATTCCAGTTTTTGTCCGGAATAAGCCTTATCAGGTAGGGTAGTTTCAAATCTTGCCAATACTACATTTTCCTGGACCACCTCATTTTTAGGAGCAAGTGTTAGATTGGCCAGATAAGGGATTTCATAATAGCCCTCGCTGTAAAATATAAAATCCTTTAGAATATCGTTGCTCACATCAAATGTCTGAGCCATTCCAGTTTGTCTCGGTATAAAAGTAACCCTTAGATTTTCTTGCTTCTGACCGCCATCAGGCATTAATTTACCAATAAAACCTTTGTCGCCAGATTTGTAATCCGGGTGCGAAACAAAGCGAAATACCCATTTATTACTGGATGGTTCCACTCTTTTGCCGGTAGCGGCATAGTCGTTCAATATTTCATAAAACTTCTTGACAGATTCTTGCGCAATTAATCCGAAAAGACCGTTTTTGTTGTCCATAAATGCGCGGTAATCATCGGTGTTTAAGCAAATGATATACTCATGGTAGAATACTACGCGTTCCGCAAAAGACAGTTCCGCAATGGATTCTTTGAATTTTTCAATGATATAGGTATAAACGGTATCGGGCGTAAGTGGCTGTGCTTTAGCTACCGGATCAGTGTTGTTATTGCTTAAAAACCAATCTTGTATCCCTATTCGCTGCCAAAAAGAAGGTTTTTCTTCCATTTATAAACGTTTAATAATCTTGTAAATTTTATATAACGCTAAAGCTAGGTATTTCAGTGTGAAAAATAACGATTCTCTTCCATTGTAGTGCCCTGAAGCGTAAATGAACTAAAAATCAAACCAGCCTTTCTTTTTTGTCAGCAGGTCTTCCGGAATCTCCAGTTCTGCGGCTCTGGCTTCTTTTAGATGTGTTTCTACCTTGTTCTCATCCTTAAAACCTTCCTCATTCCTGTGAATTCTAGCGAGTTCTATATGTGCAGGCTCGTATCCACGCGTTACTGCAAGTTTAAAATACGCGATCGCTACTTCTATATTTTTGTCAGTTCCCAGTCCATGACTGTGTAGCACAGCAAGATTGTAAGTCGCAATTTCATGCCCCTTGTTTGCGCCCGACTGATAATATTCCAGCGCCTTTTCGTATTCCTCTTTTAAATCGTACAGATAACCCAGCCAGTTGTATTTGGGTTCGCCCAGGTTTGCAGCTGCCAGAAAGTGTTCCAGCGCCTTATCCAGGTTAAAGTGGAGAAACCCCTCGTCAGCATAAATATCTCCAAGGTTGTTATTGGCCAAAGCCAGTTGCGCTTCAGCAGCTTTATGTAACCAGTAAAGTGTCTTTTCGAGATCCACCTGACAGCCAATGCCATATTTATAACACATGCCCAGTCCGTTCATCGAATCCTTATTACCTGTTAAAGCTCCCTTCCGATACCAAAAGTAGGCTTTATCCTCATCTTCAAATCCTTTATTGATATAGTATATATGGGCCAGATTATTCATGGAAGGAAGATGGCCTTTTTCCGATCCGATGGTATAGAAATATATGGCTGTGGCATAGTCTTCCTTCATAAAAGCTTGTTCGGCAAGTTCAAATGTGGTATACACATGACTCAGTTGATCATCTATCTGTTGATCAGTCATTATTTGCCCTTTTCCATAGGTTAAGAGCTTTTTTCTGGTTTTATAGTCAAAATGGTAAGCATAATCATCACCGGTATGCTCCAGTGTAATTGCTTTGTCGCTGAGGCTGATATTGGTCTCGCTAACGGTGTAAATTTTGTCCTCTTTGAAAGCATAGGCAAAGCCTTCTCCAGCAGGTTTACGGACAACCAGGTCAAATCCATTATCTAGTAGCATCCCATCCTTTTTATAGATGGAATAGCCTTTGACTCCTTTAAAAGGTTTAATGAACAGGAAGCCATCTTCCAGGTTTTCTATAGCAGAAATAGGAAATTCCCCCAGGTACTTAAAAAATTCATTAAAGATCTTTTGATTTTTCTGACCGCTTACCGCTATGTGGTAAAAAGCATAGCCCGCCTGTATTTCATTTTCATGTTCAAAAGCAATACAGATTTTTCCTGAAGCATTGATCATACCCCAGCGTTCCCCTATTTTTGCATTAAAATACTCTCCATATTCAATAGATTTAAGGTCATCATAGATTAACTCAGTAACCAGGCTGCCCTTTGTATTAATCAGCCCTGTTTTTCCTTGTAAGATCACCACCGCGACCCCCGATTCTTCGAAATCAAAAGCATCATCCCAGGTTAATGGAATCGCAACATTTCCAGTAATATTCAGGTAACCATATTTGCCGGTTTTTGAGACTACCGCCAGGTCTTGCGGACCAAAATTAAAGAATTCATCATAGTAAGGATTTAGTAATACGGCGCCATCTTTTCCTTTAAGCCCCCAGAGCTCATTTTCTTCGAATATTTCAAATGTGGGTTCTTCCTCATCAGGCTGAGAAATACAGGTCCAGCCATAATCATAGTCTTCATAATTTAGAAGTTTGGAGAAGGTATTAAAAGCGGAAGTAACATCTTTAAGTACTTTATAGTTAAGCAGACTGGCGTCTTCTGCGTCCATCGCCATCGTAATTACCTGATTGTTATGCGCGATGGTTGCCAGCCAATCCTTTGCCTGTTTGGCATGAGACCTATCCTCCATGTTTAACACATCCCACATATCAAGGTGGAAATAACGGCCATCAAGTTCATCTAAGTAACTGAACAATTTGTCCCTGGCCGCTTTAAATTTCTCTATATTTTCGATGAGTTCAGGCTGATTCTCCAGGAAATTATAAAAGCGCTTTAGGTTTTCAACACCAGGTTTGGCATCGTAATATAAACCGGAATTACTACCTGCTATGAAATTGTTGTAGTTATTACCGGAAATGAAACCGCCTTCAATTAATAAGGGTTGTAGCATGAGCGGCATTTCATAACCCCATTCCATCATCATCGTATCGGCATTTTCTGCAACTGAGGGGGTATTGATATTGTATAAATAGGTGCGGTGTGACAATTCAGCTTAAGTTAAAAGGTTCTATAAAAAAGGTTAAAAGCCTAGAGCCAATTTTATGCCATTTCTCAGCTGAAATTTTCAATCTAAGCTACCAAAGCATAATTGATCGGGAAACTTTAGTTATATTGGTAATACTAAGGTTGGTTTTTAAATTAAAAGAATGTTTAAATGGATAAAATGGAACCCTTAATTGAAGAACTTGAAAAGCTATTAAACGGCGGTGGCGCCCATGTAGGGTTAAAAGATGCGACAAAAGACATTCCTTTTGAGCTACTTGGTGAAAGGCCTCATGGTTTGCCTTATACTATCTGGCAGCTGGTGGAGCACATTAGAATTGCCCAATGGGATATGTTGGAGTTTAGTAAAGATGGTAATCATAAATCACCGGAATGGCCTGATGGATATTGGCCTGAAGAACTAGCTCCGGCAGACAAAATTAGCTGGAATAAAACACTGACGCAGATTGATGATGATTTAAAAATATTTATTGAATTGATTCATAAACAGGATCTGTTTGAACCTATTGCGTATGGAACCGGGCAAAATATATTGCGGGAAGCATTTCAGATTGCTGACCATAACGCTTACCATATTGCTGAAATTGTGGTCATCCGACGGTTGTTGGGTGTCTGGAAATGATCGTGTGAAATTTTTTAACCGATGAAAAACTCATGAGTCTAATTGCAACCAACAAAATATCGGAATATATTGAGCAATATCCGGAAGCGCGCATTCCATTACTGGTTTGGCTTAAAGAATATCCATACCATCTGGAAAAAGCAGCGTTTCTTGGTCAATCTTTAGAACCTCATCAAAGCTGTACTATTGGGCAATTTGGAGTTGGTACTGGCGATTATGTTATTCAGAACCGGATAAACCATGAAGCGAAAATTTCCTGTATCACATGGGTAGGAACTAAGGAGGAGTTTCAATTAGAAATAGATCGCAAATTAAAGGAAATCTTACAAAGGTATCCGGATACTGTACAGAAAGAGCTGTCGATAACAAAGATAATTCAGGCTCCTGTTCCGGATATGACGGAGGCCTTAGCTGCTCCTGAAATAAAGGACGACCCGATAGACGTCAATTCAGAAGTTAATATATCTGAGGATGAAGGTTTTCAGACCGTATCAGCATATGAACAAGGATTACTCAGCGCAGCTTTAATCTTTGAAGCTGAACCTGATACTCCGGAATTTGATGAATTATTAGCCTTGGCTCCCTTGATAAAGCATTTCGAGAATAACAAGCTGAAATTTCCATTACTTGGTAATTTTGAAGCGGTTAAACGGAAAATGGAGATCTTAAGTATGACTCCTTTAAACTTTGCCCACATGGTAGAGACTGAAGAGCAATTCAACTTGTTTCTTTCCGGTAAGCTAGCGCTCTCAGATGAAATTGTGAATAGGTTATTTAAATTTCTTTTTATACGTTTTCCGATTAACGACCCGAGGTTTACTACATAAGATTGCCGGACTGGAACTTGAAAATAAGAAAGCCTGAAATCTTGCGATTCCAGGCTTTCCTTATAGTTTTGATGAGGGAAACATTTTTAATCGTGTTCAAAATCTCTGGTCATGAAATAGGTGCTAATCCAATAACCATTAATTTTCATGGCATTGCGCAAGAACCTTGACATGAGCCTGTCACCGAAGTCATGCTCCTCGCTTCGCATGTTGCCAACATAACCTCCTTCCTGAAGCGCAGTGTAATCTGTAACTGCAGTAAGAATTAAATGATTATATGCGTTTGGACGTTGCCATTGGTCTTGTTTGAATTCCAAAAGATCCTGATAATATTTCTCCTTGATGAGTTCGATAGATCCGGAATCTGCCCCCATGGGCTCGCGGCTAAAGTGGTTGTAATTCAGGAAATGAAGTATATGCTCAGAGGGGGCTATCTGATCAGCGAAACGCTTTAATCCTCCCTCGTCCGGGCTGTCCAGGGCTTTGATAAGCGCAAGCTTGAGTTCCTCAAATGTATGGTAACCCTGATGTGGCTTCATTGGCTTCGGCTTGCCGATAAACTTACCGTTCTGGTCGATGAGCCTCATTTGGCCGTTGTAAAAAGAAAGAGCGGATTCACGACCTTCAGGGCCTGTCATTTCGAAATTGCTAATCTCGTCAAAAGGGCCTGGATTCAGCACCTGGTTCTTTTTGTTAAGGAGCTGGTAGTGCTTGCCGGATTTGGCTTTATAAAGTTCCAGGCCGGAAATCCGTTTCAAGTCGCTATAGACAAAAGGGATAAGGGGCTGGTTTTTCAGGTTCACTGTGCCCATCTTACCATTCTTGCTCACTACGATGTTATAGCCTCCACCATTAGCCTGGTCGATTCCCGACTTAACCAGGTTCAAACTGATTCCGTCGTACTGGATAGGAATGATAATTTCATTTCTGTTGTTAACCAGTCCATATTTCTTGCCTATTCTTACGCTGTAATTAGTACGTCCTGGACCTTCAAAACGCTGGATGATGGCATCATAAATCATCGGAATCGCTAATTTTCCGGTCATTTCGTTGATTGCGCCGACCTTACCGGCTTTGTTTTTCACATAAAGCAGGTAGTTTCCGGTCGGACTTTCGGGATTCAGCAGTTGCTCGTCGTTTGGAATATGGCCGTAGCTAGTCAAGGCCTCAGGAACGATTAACTTCATATTGGCATCAAGGAAATGGTAAGTTGCTCCCTTTTTGGCGATGAGAATCTTACTGCCTTCGGTAGCACTACTGCCAATCCAATCATATTCTGCTGCAATGATTACCTTTCCGTTGGTGTCATACAAGCCAACCTTAGGGTTAGGTTCTTTAGTGGTGACACGGAAAAAGTTCTTTTCAGCACTGATATAATCAAAGGCTACGGGAATGATGACCTGATTTTTGTAGTTAACCACGCCCGATTTATTGTCGCTTCTTACCTCGAGATAATCTTTCAGGCTGCTTTCATCAAAGCGTTGGAAGCTACTATAGAGTAGGGAGACAATGATTTTGCCCTTTTGATCTACTAAACCTCTTTTACCTTCCTTAGCCACTTCGAAATATTTGTCACCAAAGGCCAGGATGGTTTCATATTCTTCAGGAAATAGCTGTGCTCCCTGAGGGTTGAAAGCACTTCGGTTTTTCCCTTTTTTAGCCAGAATTAATTCGCTGCCATCCCTGTAGATGTCGTCGTAAATGAGGTCTGTTTTTTTGCCAGTCGAAGGGAAATACATCCCCTTCAATTGATCTTTTTGGATGATGTAGTGGCTGGCAGGAGAGTAGGCGTTCTTCTCTGTGCTGATCAGGTTATAATCCGGCGCATAAATAATTTTTCCTGTAGAATCTACCAGACCAAATTTGCCGTTCTGCTTAACAATAAACTGACTAATCGATGTTTTATACGTTAGCGGGTTTAATCTCAGGTTATTACTACCAACCTGATTTGAGGGTAAGTTATTGTCTTTCGTTTCATGATAGATGCTGTCATATTGAAAGGGCACAATTTGCTCGCCCCCTTTAACCACGCCGAACTTACCATTTACCTTTAGGATGGCTAAATTGGCATAAAGCGATACAAATTCGATCTTTTGAGCATAGGTTTTTTCTCCCGCATTGGTGATCATCTGCGCTTGTCCATCCTTTGCCAGCACAAAGGATTGCAGGTTGCCCGGGTCGCTATACAGAATTTTAGGGTATTTAGTACTCAGTATCGACTTTCCGGAGGTACTGATCGAGCCATAACTATCCTTTTTCCTGACGATATAGGCATTGCCACTTTTATAGATGCTATAGTCGATTGCGTCGAATTCGATCTTGATAATCAATACACCGTTTTTGTCGGCGATACCATATAAACCATCTTTTTTAACCATGAACCCATGCTCATTAGGAATGATCTGCTCATATATTGCTTCTTGTTTAATGTTGTCCGGGGATATAAAACCATACTTGCCATTGATCTTATAGCTCGCGCTCGATTTTTTTGAGGAACCTGCTTTAGGCATAACGCTCTCAGGTATAACCATAGAATCATCTATATCTCCTCTGATTGGTGGAGGAACCTGGGCATAGACATTACTGAAAAATAAAAGGAGAATGAGGTATAAGAGCTGTCGCATATAATTTTATTTGTACACCAAAATGTTTTAAAGTTTAATCGGCGGAGTGAAAATACAAAAATAAGGCAACTATTAATAACTCATGATAAACAAATGGCGAATTTTGGAAACATGAAATTAACTGCTTTGAAATTTCACACCTCAGTAATTTATAGGAATGTCAAGGTGTTTCTAGTATCTGTGTAAAACAAAAACCCCTGAAATCAGCTGATTTCAGGGGTTTTTTAGATGGTTTTATGAACCATGATGCGCTAAATAATAGTCCCGCCTTTTTGCTGAAAGTCTTTCTTAACACGTTCATATCTTTCTAAATCTATTGGCTTAGAAGCATGCTCAATAATACTGGATTTAAAACCTAAGTCTAACCCATCATTAGCGGTATAATACACGCAATAATCCGCAGCTACTCCGCAAACGGCTATTTCTGTAATGCCTCTTCCTTTAAGATAATCTCCCATGCCAGTAGATTTTTTCCTGCCATTATCAAAAAAGCCGCTGTAACTATCGATTTCTTTGTCCATCCCTTTTCTAAAGATAGCCTCAATAGCATTCGTTGAAAGTTCCGGAACAAATTCTGCTCCTTTTGTCCCTTGTATGCAATGCTCAGGCCATAGCACCTGATTTAATCCGTTTAACGATATCTCTTCAAACGGTTTTTTACCCGGGTGAGACGTAACGAAACTTTTATGTCCGGTTGGGTGCCAATCCTGTGTGGCTACTACCAGATCATATTCTGATTGTAAGTCGTTAATAGTTTGTACGATTTCATCACCTTGCTTAACGGCTAAAGCGCCTCCTGGTAAAAAGTCATACTGGATGTCGATAATAATTAAAGCTTTCATATGTAAGGTTTATAGGTTGTTATATTTTAAAATAGTTACCCACTTTGGATACTTTTTCCACCAAAGCGGTTGAATTTGGCTGTAAAACGTATTCACTCAGGCCCACCTCTTTTGCTTTAGGTGCCCAATCAAAGGTATATCCCAGACGTGTCCATGGGTAGTGGAAATCTGCTGTAGTGGATAAGGTTCGGTAATAGGCGAAAACAATATAATTATTATACCATGAGCTGAAACCTTCGGGATTATTAGTGCCTAATGTTGCAGTAGCTGTTTTAGTGCTGATTGTCCGGCTGCCTGCTGGCCTATACAAATTTTCCGGGTTTACCCAGATCTCGGCGATATGTGTATTGCTTTTTTCATTAGCAGGGGGTAGGCCCAATAACTGGCAGATACGCATGGTGGTGTCACTTGCTGCCGTGAAAGAAGAACCTATACGTGCTTTCATTTGTTGTGGGATGAATAACCAGGATTCGCCCCATGAGTTGTTAATTGATTCACCAACCGGGTAGCTGGATGGAAAACGCATGTAACTAGCCATTAAAACATGTGGCTTACCATCAATTGTTTTCCATTTCAAAGCCGTATTTTCAGGAGTTAATGCCCATAACGTATCAATTATTTCTGAATTATCAGCAACCATCGCATCTATGATGGCACTCTGGTATAAGTCGTTCATAGAAAGTACAGGTGGTTCTATCTCTGCCGGGATAACATGATCTTTTTTACAACCAACGAGCGTACCAAGCATAAGTAAAGCACCTAATAATAGGGGAGAGTAATTAATTGTTTTTTCTTGCATTAGATTTAAATTATGTTTAAAAATTAAAGTCTGAAGATAAAACAAAAAACTTGTTATAGTATAATGGGTGTATTTTAGCTTATAGCTATAAATGGGTATTTATCAACGATAAAACAGGGCTTGTATTTAGTATATACCTTGATGTTAGCCAATCTCACCCATGGAGGTGGTATATATTCAATTTGTTCATTGTTTATACAGGAAGAAGGTTGCTTAGAATGGAAGAATCTGAGCCGGTCAGGAAACAAGACAGCTAAAAAGAAAAGGGAAATAATCCTAAGATTACCTCCCTTTATCTAAATTAACGCTCTCAGTTATAAAGACGCTTATAGCGGTTTTATATTGTGTCTTGCTTAAAAAAAATATCCGGCATGCGTGTTCTATCTTTTGGAGGGTGAATAAACACACACCTGTACGAGGAATCGGAACCTTCTTTGAAATGGATCGAAGGGGTATAGCCGATTTAGTTAAATTTAGAATAAGAAAGTAAAACCAGAGCCTTTTTTAGGACGTTTCATTTCTTCAAATTTGTTGATTTCAGTAGACAAATGATTTTTGTACTCCTCATCCATGAATTTTCTGAAAATGTTAATGTCTTCGTGTTTACGAGTATCGATGAGTGCCTGATAATAATCAGTTTTTGTTTCACTGTGCACGATTGCAAGAGGTAGTTTATACACAGCCTGGATATAGTTCATTAATAATCTGGAAGTTCTGCCATTCCCATCATAAAAGGGGTGGATACTAACCAGGTTAAAATGCGCATCATAGGAAAGATTTAATTTTTCCCGTACAGTTAGATTCTCCTGCATTCGTCTGGCAAGATCCAAAGCGAGATTTTTTGTTAGGAGCTCCACCTTATCAAAATTAGGAAAATAGGTGTCACCAGCGACTACGTTACCTTTGCGAAAAGCTCCGGTAGCTGCGTCAATCGTTCCAAACACCGTATTATAAATACTTGCTGTGTTTTTTACAATAAGTGAATTTAGCTTTTGAATTAACTGGCTGGTAATAGGATTTCTCGCTGTAGCTTCAGCTAAGGCGTATTGAAGTGCAGCATAGTGATCGGTTACCATCAAACTCTCGTGCAGCGGCTTTCCTTTTGGTGTCAGGCCCTCAGTAAGTAAAACCTGAGTTTCAACTTCCGTAAGGGTTGAGCCTTCAATTCTGGTAGAATGGTGAACGATAGAGATCAGATTAAATTTTTCATGATCTATCACCTGGTCTATGCCGAGATGCTGATACTGTGCTATGAGTTTGATGATGTCCATTGTCTTCATCACAAATGTAATCAATTTGATGTTTTAATTCATTAAACTTAGCCTATCCAAACCGAAGATCATATTATACAAAATGATGTAACTTGTCGATTAATTGAGTATCATTATTTATTACTAATAATTGAGAAGCTTTTAGCATGAAAAGAAAACTATCGTTAATTGAAGGAACGATGTATGCAGGCGGTCAAACGGCCGTAAATGTTGTTTCTTCGGTGACCATTAAAGGGGGAATCCGGGAATCCGATTTACACGCTTCACTAGTAAAAGTTCAGGCCAGACATCCGTTGTTAAGTAGCAATGTTTGGGAAGATGAAGCAGGTATTTCTTACTTTGTGGAACAACATCCAATTCAAAGAATTCGGGTACGTACAGTTAACCGGCTAACAGACCAGGATTGGGAAAGAGAATCGATCACCGAATGTCTTACTCCATTTGACACAAAGAAAGGCCCCTTGGTTCGCTTAGTCTGGCTAAAATCTGAAAACATTTCAAATCTAATCTTTGTGGGACACCATTGCCTATGCGATGGCAGATCGATCCTAAACATTATGGATGAAACACTCTCCCTGTTAGGGCAGCCGGAAATGGAAATAGGTACCTACAAATCTTTTTCTTCTATCCAGAACTTTATCCCTGCCGAAATACGAGATAGTAAGGTCAACAAATTAAAAATTCAGTTATTCTCTAAAGTTGTAAAACTCGTCTTACTTGCTGTTACTTTTAAAAAAGAGATTAAAAGAGAAAAACCTTTTTTTTTACATTGGAAACTTAGTCAGGAGGAATCTTCAGTAATCATTGAAAAATGCAAATCTGAAGGATCATCTATTCATTATGCACTAAGCGTGGCTTTCTTAAGAGGGTTTAAAGAGCTAGAAACTGTAAAGTCGCATTCCAGACTTTATTGCGCGGTAGATATGCGGAAATTTCTTCCTGAGATTGAAGACAATATGCTCTTTGCTTTTCCGGTTATGCTAGGACTAAATCTACCCAATAAAAAAACAGCTGGTTTCTGGAATGAGGTCCGCGAATTCAAAAAGGACCTGACTAAAAAAATAGAAGAGATGAATGTTAATGCCCTATTGTTATACAGCGAATGTCTCTTACCTTCCTTACCCGGAATGACAAGATATGCTAAAGCCGATAAAGGAGCACATGATTTTACACTTTCAAATATGGGAAAGGTAAGTCTAAGCGAAAAATACGGAGCTCTTGAAATTGAATCTTTGCAATCTCCTACAACATTTTTTCCTTTTGGTAATCCCACAACTTTATCCAGCACTTATTTTAAGGGCCAGATTGATTTCATGTTGGCATCTGATGAGTATTTCATAAAGCAGGAAGACGCATTGGCCTTAAAAAACAATGCAATGAACATGATCATTCAATAGCTGCATCAGCCAGCGCTTCGGGCCCGGCGGTTAATCAGGGTATACCAGTAGCACACTTATCTAAATGCTTTTTTAGTGTAAAAACCCAATAATCCTTCCATTTAATATAATAAATGACGTTGTTTGTCTTACAAACACAACCTACCATTATTTTGTAGTTCCATATGAAAAAAGCGCTCGTTTTTTTTTGGCTCATATTTTTGTTTTCTGCTATTGGGTATCTATTTTGGTACAACGATATCATTTACCAATTGCCAACTCCGGTTCCTAAAGACTATAAATCAATTGAGAGCGGACGTTTGATCGTTCATGAAGCTTTGAACAATAACCATGGTAAACCTGTTTTCCTCCATTTTTTTAATCCAGACTGCCCCTGTTCACGATTTAACATGAAGCATTTTAAGTCATTGGTTAAAGAATATGGCGATCGTATTGATTTTAGAGTAGTGGTATTGAGTCCAAAAACTTTTACTCCGGAAAGCATCCAGGATAAGTTTGGTCTCCAGATCCCTATTCTATTTGATAAAACCCTTGCCGAAACTTGTGGGGTGTATTCTACTCCTCAGGCAGTTTTATTAGATCAGGATCAACATTTATATTATAGAGGGAACTATAACACCACCCGTTATTGTACAGATGAAAAAACGAGCTTTGCAAAAATAGCACTGAATGGTTTGTTGAAAAAACAAACTGATTTGGTTTTTACTGAGGCCGCACTAAAATCCTATGGCTGTACTTTGCCGGATTGTAAATAATAATTAACTTTTGAACTGATCTAAGCAATGATTTCGAACAATCATATTACTAATTCTGATTGCCAAAACCGCTTACTTTTCCTGGGCGTTAAGGAAAGAGCGGATCGTTTAATGAATTACTTTTTGTGGGGGTACTTCATTATGGGGCTAATCTTTGCGCAATTTTATGATACCTGGTTCATTGCATTTGGAGTAGGTGGTCTTTCTTTGCTGGCTTATTATTCCGTGAAATATTTTTTGCCATCATCCGATCTTTATCAATACGTTTTAAGCGTAGTACTGGGCGTTTTTATGGCACAGTATATTTACCAGATGCATGGACTATTCGAAATGCATTTCTTTGCCTTTATTGGCAGTACGCTGTTAATCAGCTATGAGAAATGGAAATTACAGATACCTATGCTCATTGTGGTGATGCTTCATCATGCGTTATTTGGCTATTTGCAAAATAGTGGGGTAAGCGGAATCTATTTTACTCAGTTGGATTATTTTGATTTGCAGACTTTTGTCATTCATATCTTGTTGTCCGGCATGATCTTTTTTGTCTGTGGATTATGGGCCTACTTATTAAGAAAATCTAATGAAAGGCAGGTTGCTCAGACCTTTGCAATAGCCGAACTACAAAAAGAAGCTCAACTCTTATCAGTTCAGAAGCAGAATGAAGAAGTATTGGAAAAAGCCAACGAGAAGCTTAAAGTATCTAATTTAGAATTAGAAAAAGCCAGAGCTGAAGCCGATCGGGCCAATCAGGCCAAAAGCATCTTTCTGGCGAATATGAGCCATGAGATTCGTACCCCTATGAATGGGGTAATGGGGATGGCGATGCTTTTAAAGGAAACTGACTTGAATAAAGAGCAGTATCTGTTTGCGGATGTGATTGCTAATTGTGGCGAAGCATTGATTAATGTCATCAACGATATATTGGACGTTTCTAAAATAGAATCTGGCAATATGGAGTTGGAGTCTGAAGATTTTATTTTGCGTAAGTGTATTGAAGATGTCCTTGATGTATTTGCCGTCAAATCTGCCGAACATCAGTTGGAACTAGTCTATCATATTGAAGAAGATGTTCCTTCGCAAATTGTTGGTGATCAGCTGCGTCTGAGGCAGGTGTTGATTAATTTGGTCGGAAATGCTATGAAATTTACTGAGCAGGGAGAGGTTTTCTTAACGGTTTCTTTGGGGAATGTTATAGATAATGGACAGTTCGAGCTGAAATTTGCAGTGCGTGATACCGGTATTGGAATAGCAGCTGATAAATTGGGTAATTTGTTTAACTCTTTTTCCCAGGTTGATTCTTCTACCACCCGTAAGTATGGCGGTACTGGCCTGGGTCTCGCCATCTCTGAAAAGCTGGTCAACCTGATGGGTGGCAAAATTAAGGTGAAGAGTGAGCTGGATCAGGGATCGACCTTCTCGTTTATGATGCGTACACAAATTGGAACTAAGTTACTATTGCCATACGCCAATACCAGCATGATTCAACATGGAGGTAAAAAGGTAATGATTGTTGATGATAATGCGACGAACCTGACCATTTTAAATAATCAGCTTGGACATTGGAACTTACAGCCTATATCCGCCAGTTCGGCTAAACAGGCATTATCAATACTATCGGTTGATCCGGAAATTGACTTAGTGATTACAGATATGCATATGCCGGGAATGGATGGTGTCATGCTGGCCAAGTTGATGAAGCTACGCTATCCATCTGTCCCGATGCTATTGCTCAGTTCTATTGGCGAAGAATTTGAAGAGAGTCAACGTGGTCTGTTTTATTCGGTAGTGACAAAGCCTATCCATCAACATGCCCTTAGTAAACAAGTCTCCAATGCATTGCAAATAAGTAGGGATGCCGCAATAGAAAAACAGGTGTTTCATAATAAATTGTCTGCTGATTTTTCAACACATTACCCTTGTGAATTGCTGGTAGCAGAGGATAAATTAACAAACCAATTGGTCATCGTTAATATTCTTAATCGATTGGGTTATAAACCCGACCTGGTGAAGAATGGGGAAGAGGCTATTGAGGCTGTTGATAAAAAAGAATATGACATGATCTTAATGGACATGCAGATGCCGGTAATGGACGGTTTAGAAGCAACCCGATTGATCAGAAAAAAGCAATTGAAACAACCGGTTATTATTGCATTAACAGCCAACACACTAAAAGGTGATGAACAAGAATGTTTAGATGCCGGAATGGACGATTATATTGGTAAACCTATTCGCCTGGAAGACTTGATGGATAAATTGGAGAAATGGTGTAAATAGAAGAAATTAACCTAATAGATTGATGTTTCACTCTGTGTACAATGAAGTGTTGTTTAAATTTTATATTAATATATTGTAATGATTAGATTTTTAGATGCTAAGATTATCTGTCTTCTTATCGTACTAACACCAGGCTTGGTGTTGGCGCAAAAACAGGTATCCAAACCTAATGTTATTTTTATTTACGCCGATGATCTGGGTTATGGAGATCTGGGGGCATATGGTGCAACAAAAATTAAAACGCCTAATTTGGATCGTTTGTCCGGGAGTGGCATTCGCTTTACAAATGCACATTCCTCTTCGGCGACATGTACACCTTCTCGTTACGCTTTGATGACGGGTAATTATCCCTGGCGGGTTAAGGGGACTGATATCTTATCTGGTGATGCGGCTCTGATTATCCCTTTGGATAGAATTACCTTGCCTAAGTTGTTCAAGAATGCAGGCTATAATACTGCTATTGTAGGGAAATGGCATTTGGGTTTAGGGGGAGGAGTGAAAAAGGACTGGAGCAGTAGGGTTTCGCCTGGACCTAATGAAACAGGTTTTGATTATTCCTTCATTTTTCCGGCAACAGCAGATAGGGTGCCTACCGTTTTTATGGAAAATCAGCGTGTGGTGGCTTTGGATCTTAACGATCCTATTGAGGTCGATTATAGAAACAAGGTGGGCAATGATCCAACAGGAAAAGACAATCCTGAATTGTTAAAGATGAAGGCTTCTCCGGATCATGGTCATAATAATACGATTGTGAATGGAATCGGCAGGATTGGTTTTATGAGTGGTGGTCAGAGTGCAAGGTGGGTGGATGAGGAGATTTCTACTACTTTTTTAACCATGGCTAAAAACTATATGAAACAAAATGCTGATCGAGCATTTTTCCTATATTATCCATTAACAGAGCCTCATGTTCCAAGAATGCCGGCTACAATGTTTAAGGGCAAGAGTGGGCTTGGTTACCGTGGTGATGCAATTTTACAACTAGATTGGACCGTTGGGCAAATTCTGGATGAGGTGGAGGCTCTGGGGATTAAAGAGAATACGATTATTGTTTTTAGTAGTGATAATGGTCCGGTATTGAATGATGGGTATCAGGATGGAGCTATAACGCAACAAAATGGTCATCTGCCTGCCGGGGTTTTACGTGGGACTAAAGGCAGTATTTTTGAAGCAGGAACCCGGGTTCCTTTTATGATATCAGGGCCTAACATTGCAAAAGGCAAGGTGTCTGACGCACTTATTGGGCAAATCGATCTTCTGGCCTCGTTTTCTAAGCTGTTGAACCAAAATATGCCTGTGGCTGAGGCGAAGGATAGCCAGGATTTATGGAGTACGCTGACTGGAGCTACTAAAACAGGCCGCAAAATCTACGTGGAGCATTCGGAAGGTTTGGCTCTTGTTAAAGGGGACTGGAAATACATTGAACCTAATGCTGGTGTTCCTTATAGAAAGTCAACGGATACTGAAACTGGTAATTCTCCAGAACCGCAATTGTACAATTTAGCAGAGGATATTGGGGAGAAGAATAATCTTGCTAAAAAGTTTCCTGATAAATTGAAAGAGCTGCAGAAATTATTGCAATTAGAAAAGGATAAGAAATAGATTGATGGTCTTTATTCAGGGTTAAAATCCCGCTTTGGCTGTGCAGAAAATAGCATTTCCATTTTTTTAGCTTTTGACCTCTGAGGTTTCTAGTTTCTTTTTGACCAGCATCATTATTAATGCAGCTCCGGCGAAACAGAACATCACCAATGGTGTACTTTGAATTCCATAACTGGCTATGAAAAAACCAGATACGGCGGTTCCAATAGAAATCCCCAGATTGCCGAAAGAAATGGAAATGCTATTTGCAAATTCCGGGGCTTCCGGGGCAGTTTCAATCATATAAGCCTGAGCGGTCAGGAAACATGGGGTTTGAAGAAATCCCCAATGGCGGTGGTTCGGGTTACTTGCTTGATCAGTACGTTGCGAAGAATTTAATAGGAGAGGCCTTGGTGCTATTTTTTGTTGATAAGAATTGTACTATATTGTTATCATTAAGATCTATAACTGTTAGTTTATGAGTTTCAAGTCCTTTCTACTGTTTGCCGCTATGTTTAGCGTAACGAGTCTTTTTGCCCAAAAGCATAGTACCACTTTGTGGGAAATATCTAAAAAAGGGACAAAGCATAAGTCCTATGTTTTCGGCACCAATCATGGAGTGAAAGGAGATTATTTAGATAAACTGACTGCGGTGAAGGAGGCTTTAAAAAACTCCGATCTCTTGATGACGGAGGCCGATTATCTGCAGAAAAAGGTGGTAGATACCAATAAGGTTAAAGCCTCCAGGTACATTAATTACCGGGAGTTTCTGGATAGTGCCTCGTTTCAGTTTTTAGATTCTGCGATGCTGAGTGTAGACAATCCATCTTTAGAGAAACTGAACTCAGAGGAGCTGCCCTTTACAAATGTCTTCGTAGGACTCTTCAACGGCAACGTGCTGGGTTTTGACAATCAGTCTGACCTTAGCCTCGATGCGGAGATTTATGAGGCGTCTGTGGCCTTAAATAAAAAGTTTCAATCTCTTGATTTAATAAGTAAATCTATGTCCAAGGAAAAGGAGATGTTAGACATCTACAAGCTCCTTAGCAGAGAATTAATCCTTTCCTTGAAAAACCCTGAGGAGATTAAAAAGTTAAAAAAGGAAATTGATAACTTTTACCTTTCGAATAAGGAATATGCCTTTAAGGAGCGTGTAAAAGTAAGGAAGACGGATATGGCTAAGTATGTTGATGAAAAGATTCTGCTGGAAAGGAATAGCCTTTGGTTACCTCATATCCTAAAGGCGGTTAATAATGGGCCAACATTTATAGCCGTTGGATTCGCTCATCTGAAATATAAGGAAGGGATTCTGATGCGCTTGGAGGAAAATGGTTATCAGGTAAAACCAAAGGACTTAATGATTGCTAATTAGCCAGATTCATAGGAATACTTAAAAACAAGGATAGATTTTTCGTAGCACAATTGTTAAGTCTTCTTCTTGGGAACTTTGGCACCTGCTTTTCTTGCTTCTGAAAGACCAATAGCAATGGCCTGTTTTTTAGAAGTCACCTTTTTCCCGCTACCTGATTTAAGTTTTCCTGCTTTCATTTCATGCATAACTTTCTCGACCTTCTCTGAGGCTTTTTCTGAATACTTTGCCATAATTAAAATTTAGGTTAGGATCATTGTTTTATGCGTATTGGTTGTTTTTAAATTCTCATGTTGTATATAAAAACAAGCGTGTGAAAAATTGGTTTTTACTATATTGGTTTAGGTGTGGTTTTTGTTGGAGTGCCTAAAAATATTTAGTTATATTTCATTATCATTGGACAGCAATGAGTCACTTTAGTTAATCCTTATGAAAACTCTCCTCTTTTTATTTTCTTTTTTTATTTTTTCGGGTACTGTTTATTCTCAAACAATTAAGCTTGACCTTTCTGGCAACGAAAAAAAACATATTTTTATCGTTCAAAAAAATGGCTTGAATTTACGATTAGATTCAAAAGGTAGGCTGCAAAATAAAGATGTTTCTACTTTTGACGGCATGGGTGATAAACCATTAAAACATGATGTGAACGGCCGATTGAGTGATATTGATGGTTTAGTAATAGATTATGATATTCATAACCGGGTTCGCCAAATAGGAGATGATCGAGTTGATTATGATATCAATGGCCGGATTCGCCAAATAGGAGATAAACGAATTGATTATGACATCAGTGGTCAGATTCGCAAAGTAGACGATTTAGGTGATAACCTCTTACTCCTTTACAAAACAATTCAAAGTTTTAACAATAAAAATGCTCATTAGTTTTAATATTTGAGCACTGACTTGCAATGCCACATGCTTCGCCTAGATGATCTAAGCCTATTTAATTAAATGACTGATTAAACCTAAATCAGACGAGAAACGGTTCGAGAAGCACCCAGTTGGCTCCACTTTTTTCGTATACACCTAAATCCCGGCATATACCCCTGTGGGGACTGAAATATAATTATCGTAACAGCAAATCTAAGCCAAAATCATTTTCTTGTTATTCCTGCTCCACTCGCTCCAACTACCCACATACAATTTTGGTATCTCTAAACCCGCATAGTCTATCGCTAAGAGTGTATGACAAGCGGTTACACCAGAACCACAATGTACAATCACATTTTCAATTTTATAATCAGTTAACACTTTTGAATATTTTTCTTTTAGAATTTCAGGAGCTAAAAAAGCCCCATTAGTATCCAGATTTTCAGTAAAAGGAATATTTATAGCGTTAGGTATGTGACCAGCAATTAAATCTATTGGTTCGGTTAAACCTGCAAAGCGATTTGCATCACGAACATCAATGATTGCATGATTATCACTGTTGGCAGCAACCTCCACTTCATCTATTTCTGCCAATGGCAACTGCCATTCAGTGAATTGATCTGACTCTGAGGGTTTCGCTGACGGAACCTCAGCATTTACAGCAAAGCCGGCTTTAATTGCAGCAGTATAGCCACCATTCAAAACCTGAACTTTTTTGTGCCCTATTGACTTTAACATCCACCAGAATCTTGCTGCAGCATTAGCTCCGTTTTTATCATCATAAACAATTATATGCATATCTTTTGTAACTCCATATTTCCCTAAAAGCTGTGCAAAATGCTCAAAAGGTGGTAGCGGATGCCTACCACCAATAGCGAAATCTTTAATAGCAGCCAGATCATTATTTAAATCCAAATAAAAGGCGCCATTTAAGTGTTGTTCATCATACCTTGATTTCGATCCTGCACTTACATCAAATAGGATGAAATCGTTTTTACCCAGTATAACCAATTCCTCAGGTTGTATAATTGATGATAGTTTCATAGCCTTTTTTTAATTGTGAATATATAAAAATATGATTACTTGTTAATTGTTATCCTGAGGTAGATAGGGGTAAGACCATTGGAATTGACCTTTGATTTTTTCGGATAGAACATTTTGTGTATTTTGAATGAATACTAGCGGAGAGTGGGGGATCGGTGTAAACTGATTTAAAGCACTTCTTAGCCCGTTATCTCGGCCAAAAAACATTTATGCTATTTTATCTCGGGTAGTTTTATCTCCTGGTTGTAGATAATACTTACCAAATTCTCTACAAAGAGATTGGTGGGGATTCTTTCTCCATTGGTGGAATAGGAGATGGATATTTTATCCTTTGGATTATATATAAGCCGCGAATGGGAACCAAGAACATCACCGCTGTGCCCGAAAAATAGGTTTTCTCCATAAGAATATAGTGCGAGTCCTCTTCCCCAATCTTCTCTTCCTATAATTGGCCTCATCAGTTCCAAGGTTTCTTTCTTTATGACTTTGTACTGGAACAGGCCATTGATAAGTTTGTTCATATCCTTGGTCGTACTTGCGATATCTCCAACACCGATCACGTTGTGGTATTCTATTTCTTTGATCTCATTCCAGTTTCCATTGAATTTATAAGATTTGAAGGTATTAAGAGGATTTGATCTTATCGAAGCAAAATTTCTAAGGCCAAGTGGTTTTGCTATTTCTTCACTAACTATTTGATGGTAGTCTTTTCCGTATTTTTTTTCAATAATGATCCTTAGCAATATGTACGCCGAGTTTGAATAGGCAACCTTTTCATTGGGCTCAAAGCCCACGCCCTGTTTTTTTATTTCATCGAGAATCTCTTTCTCGCTTACCTTTTCGATCACCCAAATGGCGCCCTCCTTTATGGCAAAATTCCCAAGCCCACTTGTGTGGCCCAGCAGGTTTTTAATGGTTATCTTTTCTGAATTTGGTATTTCTGGGTAAAAGTCTGATAACTTGCTTTCCAATCCTAATTTGCCATTTTCAACCAATTTTAAGATCAAAGCTGCGGTAACCATCTTCGTCACGGAGGCAATCTGGTATTTGGTTTCTTTGTTGTAGTTTACGTTTTCCAATTTTCCCTGTCCGAAACTTCTATTGTAAACTTCGCGACCATTCTTGTAAATTGACAAACTGCCAATTCCGCCATTATTGTCTTCGATATAGGTTAGGTAGTCATTTATTTTTCCTTTATCGACTCCTTGTGAAAATAGGTTCCCTGAAATAAGTAATAAACAAGTCAGTAATTTTAGTTTCATTTCTCATTTTTTTATGGCATGCATTTGTGCCATGGTGATGACATAGTTATGCGAAGATATCGTTTTCTGGACTAAAATTTGCCTTTGTTTATTGGTAATAAATATTCGCATTTTACCTAAACTGATGCGGATTCAACAGGTCGATGTACAAGCCCAGAACCTGATGTGATTGGATTTAAAAAATAACGGGCCTATTAGGTATGACAGTTAAGGTAGACGAAGAATCAATTTGCCATATTGTTCATAATCATTGATTAGGGCTGATTCAGTCAGGAAATAGCTGAAGAAGCAACCAGTATGGATTACAAAGTAAATGATAGTTTTACTAGCCCACAGTTTATGAAATGTCCAGTGCATTTAGCGAAGAGTGGGGGATCGGAATAAACCGGTTTTAAGTACTATTTATCCCGTATTTATATCTTTTTTGCTCTTAGGGCACTTGATTGGGGTACCGCCAAAACAACACAAAATTGCTATTCCTTGTATGCTTACGATTTACGCAAATAATTGGAATGAAGAAAATAAAACATAAGAGGGTTTTGTGTTTTTAGCAGAAAATTTATTGGCCTTAATAGTAGTGTAAAGGCTGTTTTTTGATTCGAGCCCACTCAGATTTTTTGTTCCGATAAACTTGTGAATTCCGATTCAGTATTAAAGATTGGAATAGGAGTATAAGAGAACGATGTTATATAAACTTTATGGTCTGAAGTAGTAATCATTTGAGAAAATACAAAAGTGTACATCAGAAAACGACCGTTTTTTGATAATGTGAATTTGATAAACAGTTCCTTTAGCTAATTTTACAGGATTATTTTTAGATTTGATTTATAGAAAGAATCTACTTTATTAGGCCTATAAGCCCATTTTTGGGTGGATAGGCCTGAACGCGTCAGACCTATATATAAGTTAGTGGTAATTTTAAAACGACCTACAGAAAATTGACATTGGCAACTAAAAATAAAAAGGCAAAAAGAAAATCGGCTGGAATTAGCCTGACACCATTTTTAATTATTGCAGGTATAATAGGTCTTGCCTTGACAGTTTACATTGGCTATCGAGCATCAATAAGTGACAGAAAATTGCTTTCTATTAGCTTAATTGCTTTATTCGCTGGGCTCCTTTTTGAAAGTATTAGAGTTTCGGGCAGTTGGAAAACAGTAATTGCAATTTTTGTTGGAACATACCTGTTTAGTTTATTTGCTTTTTTACCAGGTAAACATGAACACGCCTACAATTTTGAAAATCACATTGAGATGTGGCCATATTTCTTCATTTTCATTTTTGCTCTGTTTTTTGGAATTGTGTACAAAGATAAAGTAACTGCCAAACTTACTGAGGGAATTACTTTACTGCTCTCAATTTCGCTAATCTATTGGGCAGTCGACTATGGATTTATGAACTACCAAAATTGGTTTTCAATTTCATTAATAACAATTGGTTTACTGCTTTCAATCTTCTCAATAATTAATGCATTAACACACATACACCTTTCAAGGATAAACAGACTAATACTAAGTATTTGGAGTACTGTTGTAATGTTCGCATTTGCAGTTGACAACATTATTCATGTATTCAGCAACCCCGATATTGAAAGTTCATATATATCAGACGGACTTTACATAAGCCTTCAATATTTTTTGTTGGGAGTTTCAGTGGTGTATATAATGCAGAACTATATGTTGCTAGCGGCATTTTTACCAAGCAAAAATAGTAATTACAGACGTGACCTTAAAGAAAACAAGAAAGACCACATTGACCGTTACTCAGATGAGCAGGTAAATATTGGACAATCTTTATTTTGTATCGTATTTACTGGGACAGTTTACTTGTTAAATCATAAATTTCAATTATTACCTAGACATACAATGATTTGGCTTGTATTCCTGACTTTTCCACTTATATTACATCTGACAACATTAATCAATGGAAAAAAAACTACCGCTAACATAGTTCAAATCGGTGATTAAACATAAATCCGACAGGAAATCGTTCGAGAAGCGCCCACTTGGGTCCACTGTTTAAAAAGCCGTTTTTCGATAAGATGAACGGCTTTTTGATTTTACTGTTTTGCCGATTTACTATTATCTATATTTGCAAGGTATGCGTATAAAATCATATGATATTATCCCTGACTTACAGCTATATATAAAACTGATATGCACGATGGAGTGTGAAAATGATGTAGACACAAGTTGTATTCGTGTGTTGCCCGATGCTTGCGTAGAACTGTTTTTAAACTACACAAGTACACCTGTGGCTATCATTGGTGATGAATTGCATGAACGCAGTATTGTTACTTTTCGGATGAGCCGTCCTACAGATATTCAAATGCGGAAAGGGACTGGGGTAATTGCGATTTGTTTCTACCCGGGTATGGCATATAAGTTCATTCAAGCCCCAATGCATGTATTATCCGACACGACTACCTCTCTTACTAATATTTGGGGTTGTATAGCAGCGGAGATAGAAGATGAAATGGCAGGATCCAGCAATAATGAAGTACGTGTAAGTCTAGTACAAAAGCACTTGTTTAAGGAACTGGCTAATGGTAAAGATGATTTGCAGATAGCACATTGTATAAAGCAGGTAGGAGTGTCAAGGGGGGGGATTTCTGTGGGAAAGCTTGTCTGTGATACCGGGCTCAGCCAGCGTCATCTTTCAAGAAAGTTTCAGGAGTATGTAGGTTTGTCACCAAAAGAATACCTGCGTGTTTCCAGATTTATACTTTCACTTGGTCATCTGAAAAGATATCCTGTATTTTCTCTTACTGAAGTTGCCTACAAAAGTGGATATTACGACCAAGCTCACTTTATCCGCGATTACAAGGATTACACAGGCTACACACCGGGGCAACTGGTGCGGGCCAGGCATATCCTATATTGATGTCCGTTTTGTACAATTAATCGAATTTGAGTCTACGCATTTTTGCAAAATAAATATTAACATTATGCGAAAAGTAATATTGGGATTGGCTATAACATTGGATGGATATATTGAAGGACCTAATGGCGAGTATGACTGGTGCTTTACAGACCAGGACTACGGATTAAAAGAGTTTTTTAAGCGCATTGATGCGATCTTCATTGGCCGTAAGAGTTATGAAATTATGCAGCAGCAGAGCGATAGCAGTAATGGAGAGGCTATACCATGGATGCCTGTGTTGACTGAATACGTATTTTCCAAAAAGTTGACATCCGTAAAAGAAGGTGCAGTACTGATATCGGGAGATAGTATTGCTGAAGCGCGAAGAATAAAAAGTCAGCCGGGCAAAGATATCTGGCTATTTGGAGGTGCTTCGCTATATGATGCTTTCATGAAGGAAGGGTTGGTGGATGAATTGTGGGTGTCTGTGCACCCCATATTGCTTGGTAATGGTAAGCTACTGTTCCGTGAACAGTCTGGTAGAACCAGACTCAGGCTACTGGAAAGTATAACATATGAGACTGGGCTGGTATCAATCCGTTATAGCGTCGAAAATAACTAAGTATCACCTTACTTTTTGTCCTTTAATTCTCTGTTTCTGTAATGGCTGTTAATAATTAACAATTCAAGTTGACTGACATTGATTGATTAAAACGCAAATCATGGTTCGAGAAGCACCCATTTGGGGCCACGAGAGGCGCACTTAATGTGCGCCTTTTCTGTTTAAAATGCATCTTAACCTGCTCCTTTTGTATTATTGTTCATCTTCGTATGGCCTAACGCCTCAACAAAAATCATTGCCATGCCTTCATTTTCCAATACTTATTCCTAATCCCTGAAAATGTATGACCGGCAGGACAGATTACCGTTATACCAGTTCCGTTCGCCAGCATTAACAATAAGGCGCATTACAATATATCCAGATCACGTGCCACATAGTAGCTGGGGACCAACGGCCGGAAGCCCGTCCAATTCCTTAGTTTGGAAATGTCCTGGATGCCTTCAAAGGGGTCAGTCAACGGTACCTCTTCAGCATCAAAAGCTTCAGCTGCCTTTCCGACAGAATCGGCCATTTCATAAAGAGTTATAGGAGCGTCATCGGCAACATTGAATATTTGCCCATCCAGTCCATGGGTATTTAGTAACAGCGACAATGCCTGTGCAACATCCAGATGGTGTACCATATGCATCCTTGATCCCGAATGACGTTTTAATTGTTTCAATAATGGAATGATCTCAGCAATATGAGGATCTTTATCTCCATATACGAAGGCCAGGCGCAATATGCGTACATCAAGGCCCTTGTCTTGGTGCAACTTCAATAATTGCTGCTCCGCGGCAATTTTGCTGGATGAATAAGCTCTGGGATCATTGATATCTACATTTTCATCTTCCCTTGCAGGGCGACGATATCCTGAACCATAAACGTTGCTGGTACTGGTAAAGATGAATCGTTTCACACCTGCCGCCAGCGCCGCCTCTGCCAATGCGATGGTACCCTCGCGGTTTGTTTTAACGATACCTTCATTATCCGTAAAAGTTCGAAAAAGGGCCGCAAGATGTATTACTGCGTCCATGCCTGTTACAGCGTTAGGTAAAGTGGCTGGATTATATAGATCTCCTATAATTACTTTCGCACCAAGATCAGCCAATTCCGATGCTTTTATTGCATCTCTTGCCAGGATTGAGACGTTGTATCCCTTAGCCAAAAGGCGTGGAACAAGTCTGCTGCCCACTTTGCCTGTTGCACCTGTCACTAAAATCTTCATATGTTTTTCTGATTAGTTTTACAAGACAAAGTTGCAACCAAAATGTGAACGCGACGATTCACAATCAAACCAATACTTATGATTTTCAAACTTTCCGGAAAGAGTTTGGTGTAGTACCCGTAATCCTTTTAAAATAGTTATTGAAATAGGCCGGGTATTCAAAACCCAAGGCGTAGCCAATGTCGGCTACGCTCCAGT
Source organism: Pedobacter gandavensis (assembly GCF_032677645.1). Taxonomy (GTDB): domain Bacteria; phylum Bacteroidota; class Bacteroidia; order Sphingobacteriales; family Sphingobacteriaceae; genus Pedobacter; species Pedobacter gandavensis_A. The sequence goes on from NZ_JAVTSB010000017.1 coordinate 55,237, forward strand.
CAGTATGCTGTAAAAGGGCTTTAGCTTCGGCAATGATCCGTGATGCGATGTAAACGGAAGTTGGTTTACCTGTTACTTGTTTTACGGTGCGGTTCAGATAGTTCACATGAACGGAAAGATCCGCTGCAAAATCTTGAGCAGTCCTCAACTTAAGTGGCTCACTCCTATGTTCAATGGGGAATTGCCTTTCAAGCTGGTCAACAAATAAATGGAAAATCCTGGTGGACGCATTTCTTATCGGCAAGGCATTTTGTGATGGTTGTATCCTTAATGCTTCATGGATAATAAGTTCAATACAATTTCTGATAAGATCCGCCTTGTAAGGATATTCACCTGTATATATTGACACCATTTTTTTGTAGATGCCCGTCATAAACAGCACTTGTTCCTCGTTGAGCAAGACTACCGGATTATCTCCGACGCTAAAAATGGGGGAGTCCTGCAGTGCTCTGTTATTGATAAAATGTTCTGTAAAAATGCACGCATAGCCACTTGTTCTGTTGACGTAGCGAACAATAGAATGTGTCACTTTTGGGTTGACAAAAAATAGCACAGTTCCTTTTATTTCCAGCAACCGTCCTCCATAGTCAATTGTCATATCGCCCTTAACTAGTCCCATTTTATAAAAATCCCTTCTGCCCGTCTTTACAGGCACATCTGCCGTAGCTGATAGCTCGTGTACTTTAAAACCTGTTAGACGTAAGTCCTCCATATTTAAGCTGGGAATATAAGGTGATTCTTGAAGTGCCATACATCAAAGTTAAAAAAATCAGTCGTCAGGCTAACAACTTAAAAGAACAACACGTTAAGCCGGATTAAAAAATCGACTATTATTTTAGTACTAACAAGGTTACCATGGAGCTTCGCAGTCCCTGCAAATCCTCTCCTTTGTTCATACTGCTAAGATCCTCTCCCACACTTCTCTAGCTGATAATCCGATTTGAGAGGCTACAAATAAACAGTGAACAATGCTCAGGAATTTACAAGGAACACAAGGTTTACTAAAAGAAATCTTCCTTCAGCTTATGTCAAGATTGGACTTTTCAACAAACAAACTTGGACTTTTGAACAAACCACACCTTGTAGGACTACATTAACTTTGCAGTATAAACCTTATAAAAATGAAAAAAACAGTTTTAGTAACGGGCGCCTCGGCCGGGATTGGTAGGGCAACCGCAATTTATCTGGCTCAGAACGGTTACCTTGTTTATGGCGCGGCACGCAGGATGGATAAAATGCAGGACCTGAAACCCTATGGGATCAGACCAATCGCACTTGACCTTGCCAATGATGAAAGCATTACCGTATGTGTCGGTGAGATTTTCAATGAAGTGGGAAGCATTGACATATTGGTAAATAACGCAGGTTTCGGCTGTGAAGGTGCAATTGAAGACGTAACGATGGAAAAGGCCAGGTACCAAATGGAGGTCAACGTTTTTGGCGCCATGCGCCTGAGCCAATTGGCGCTACCGGAAATGCGGAAAAAAAACTATGGCAAAATCATCAACATTTCCTCGGTTGGGGGAAAAATCGCCTTGCCCTTGGGCGGCTGGTACCACGCTAGCAAATTTGCAATCGAGGCACTAAGCGATTCGATGCGAATGGAAGTCAGGCCCTTCGGAATAGATGTCATCGTTATCGAACCGGGTGGAATAAAATCGGAATGGGGTAACATCGCTTTAGAAAGTCTGGTGAATGTTTCAGGAAACTCTGCCTACAAAGAGATGGTCAAGGGAGCGGAAAAAGGTTTTAGGCAAACGGAAAAAAATAACTCCGAACCCATCGTGATTGCAAGGCTGATCAAAAAAGTGATAGAAGCAGTAAGACCCAGCACACGATATGCCGGTGGTTCCATGGCAAAGCCGATGTTGTTCCTTCGAAGTATACTTCCCGATAGGATACTGGATAGATTGATCTTGAGTCAGACCAAATAATGGCCCTACAATAAGACTCTGACGTTAGGTCATTTCAATGATATTTGGAACAATGTAAGCTAATCGTTAAATTAATATGAATTACACCAGACACATGGAAAACACCATCATCCTTGAACACAATATTCTTTATTCCCATAGCGAGCAAAAAATAAAAAATACCGAACATTACTTTCCAGAACACGCTCTAGGAATCATGTTATCCGGTGAATCGGAGTATTTTACAAACGAGGGAGCATTTGTAATGAAACAGGGTGCCATTTGTTTGATGCGCAGGAACCAATTGTTCAAAAAACGGAAGAACCTTGGTCCGAACGGAGAGCCGATTGCGCTGGTTAGCATATTCCTTGACCAGCAATTCCTGCAAGGGTACGCGTCAGAAAACGACATTCCAAAACAGAACGCTTATAAAGGTCCGCCCATGATCGAGCTGACGGGAAATGAATTCCTCAAAGCTTTTTTCAACTCACTTTTGCCCTATATTGATAATCCGAAAAAGCTCACCGCAAAGATAGCTGAACTTAAGACCCATGAGGCAATTGAGCTCTTGCTCCAGAAGGGAGAAGTATTCCGCACTTTCCTGTTTGATTTCCAAGAGCCAAATAAGATAGACCTGGAAGCATATATGCACCATAACTACCGGTACAACATCTCTATGTCCTCGTTTGCCCGGCTCACCGGACGCAGCCTTTCCACCTTCAAAAGGGATTTCTCCAAGCTATTTGGAACCACACCCGAAAGGTGGCTGCGACAAAAACGGCTGGAGCAGGCCCACCATCTGCTCCTAAACCGAAAACAGCGTCCATCGGATGTATATCTCGAAGTGGGGTTTGAAAACCTGTCCCATTTTTCCTTTGCCTTTAAAAAACGGTTTGGGTTGGCCCCTTCTGAGCTGATGCCCAATGAAAGGGCCAGTAGGGATTTGAATAAACCACGACAAACTGATCCCGCTTCGCCCATTTTGCATTGACCCCAATTGCTATTAATAGTCAGTTGATTAGATCCTGTTTTGAAAATGGCGAAGTGGGGACAGTCAAAGTGGTTTCTCCAGTTATCTAAATCAAAATGTGTAAATTTTGAACGTAATGATATTCAATAATTTACAAGGTTTCTGGTGCCCCAGCTCGGAGCGATAGAATGGAGTACCGAATAGGGCACCAGGATAAGCGAAATTTTGTGTGATTTTGACATTTCCTAAAAACAAAAATGGCCTTAAACATACATTTAAAGCCATTTTGTGTATTTTGAATGAATACTAGCGGAGAGTGGGGGAACTGTACCCAAGCTTAAAATCCCGCTTTAATATGGTGTCTTGAAGGTTTGTAATTGTCGACTCACCGAATCACTCACCTTTTTAATTTCTTTTATAACTGCAAATGCTATGAATTAAATTTAGGTTTTTATTCTTTAAATAGCTAATCTAAAATTGGTTTTTATTAATATGATCATCAAGTTGCTTATCCCGTTCTATCCTAGAATGTAATCCAGTTTTACTTTATTCTATTTGGGGCACTACACTTGTAAAGTTTTCCATGGCATAGCTTTATAACCTAGGGATAAGGCTATAAAGTTTCATCACTGCTAGTGACGTTTAAAAACATCCCTAGTAGTTATGGACTTCAACTGATTTTAAATCATTTCCGTTAGCTGATTAATATTAACTCCTTCAAAATATCATGTTTGAATTTACTAAAAGGGCGTTTGTGATAATTCTGTTCCATCTGCTCAATACCAAACACCATCCGGTAAATCTCCTCCAAACTGACATCAAGCGCATCAAAAGTATCGTTGAACAGTGTGTGGATATAATCATCCGTATACTTATATTTAAGATCCAAAAGATCACGGAGTTCCATTGCTGAATGAGCATTATAGACTTCACTGATCTTAAACGCACTCAAATGATTTGCCATTTTTGATCCCTTTTTGACGTTTATTTTCACATTTAGGTCTTTAATATCTTTATGATTGAAACTGAAACTGAAAACTTCCGCCGGATCTTGCATGTAGGGATGGGTATAGTTTTCCAGATCGAATATTTCATCCCCTTTGACAGAACTGTTGCAGACTGAACAGCTTGGGATCAGGTTATAAAACGATACACCGAGAATGGGATAAACGCTGTGTGCGAACCAATGGTCGAACTGTGGCCTGGTGATCCGGTTATCATCATTAAGCCGCCGCTGGCCTTTTTCTAATGGCGTAATTACAGTATTGGTGTAAAGACGGTTACAGTAGGTGCAGGTATAACGGTCTAATACCGTTGCCAGGTTATATGATTTAGATTTTGACTTGCTGAGTATCTTTTCATAATCAAAGATCTTCAAAAGGCTTCCACTTATTTTATATCTCCCGATCAGCGTTTTCTCAACTAAGCTTAAATCTTTATCCTGCTTAGATTTGATCTTTAAATAGGTCAGGTATTCCTTTCCGTTGAAGTTCTTTATCAGTTTAGGCATAAACTCATTGTGGTGTCTGATGAGTAGGTCAGGGGTATCAGTGAGTATACTGGTCACACGTTTCTCATCTAAGAAAGTCTGGGCTGCCACTGGGATACCCGAGTTTGGAACTGCATCCAGTAAAGTTTGCTTCATGGAATCAGCATAGTCGGCCAGCTGCTTAACGGTGGGCTTATTCAGATAAAGCATTATTTTCCTTTTTTAAGTTTATTTGCCTGATCTGTTAATAGTTTGATCTTGTTCTCTATGTCAGTCAGTTGCAGATCTGTCGCGTGATATTCATCATACATCTGTGATAATTTTTGTTTCAGAATCGGCTCATCAATGATACGGATTAGCCGGTAATGGACCTGTTTATCCCGGTATATTACAATCTTCCTTTGTTCTTTAAGTTCAGCTTCCTTCGCTTCAATCAGTTCGGCAGACATTTCTTTTTTCTTTGCCTCTGTGAGCTCTTTTTCCATGCGCTTCATGTTCAGGTAATTGATCGTATCCTGAATTTTGTTTTTTGCGAATTCTCCCATAGTACCGTTTTCAAGGAAAAAACTCTGTTTCATGAGGTCGTGGATGTTTGCGCCAAAGGTTTTGAAAGTGAGATTTTTTCCAGCAATTTTTCCTGATTCAGTCAGGAACATGATATTGGTATGCGGTATATCAGATAGGATGAATGGAGAATGGGTTACAAAGCAAAAATTAATCCCCCTAATGTCTTTCAGTCTGACCTTCCTGATGCTTTCTAATATATAGCTAATATACTGTCGCTGCATTTCCGGGTGGAAATACAACTCGATCTCTTCCAGTACAATGTTTACGAAACGGTATTTTACCCGGTTATCAGTTGCCTGAACAGAGTTAATATTGACAAGATGGTATAATATGGAACTGACAGAGAATGTAAGCTGTTTTTCACCTGAACTCAGCTTTTTAAAATGGATATCCTCACCATCACCTGATTTTGGTTTCAGCATGATCTCGATCGAGAAAATAGGAGGAGGGACGATTTCGATGAGCTGCAGGTCTCGCTCGGGATACTTGCCCCGCATTCTTTTCAGTTCCTTTTGCAGGGCGTCAAGTGTTATTTCCTGATCTTTCAGCGGCAGGTTTTGGAAAAGTAGAAAGTTAAGTGCCTGCCGTAATTTAAAGGTAATATGGCTGTGGTCTTCCATCAGCGTTTGAATGAACTTTGGCAGCAGATCGCTGTCAAATCTTTTCTTTTTCTTGGAAAAATAATCGATGTAATCGGTGTACTTCAGACAGATACTTGCCAGTTTATATAAAATATAATCCAGAACAATTTCGTACTCTCCTTCAAGGTGCTCCCACTTAAACGGGTAGTGTACATTAAGCATATCGAGAATTTTGACTCTCTGATCTGTGAAATCATCGATCCGTATAACATCAGGTTCTTGTGAGGATTTTGAACGGGTCTGCCATAAGTCCTTATCTTTTTTGCTTTTATTTAAGGTAAGCTTTAGTTTGTAAGCGGTTAGATTATTTGATACATCTCTGAAACTGAAGCGGGCGCTTGATTCCGGCAAAATGAAGTTTGCGATCAGTCGGGAAACAACAAGGTGGTTTTCGGTATTGATGTCAATATTTCCATCCGTCCGCATCGGATTAATTACCAGCGGTGTTTGGTAACCGTCATTTTTATGAAACAGCGGATCCAGCCAGTTTAGCTCATCAAGATCATTATGATTGTAGGCATAATGGGAGTAGTTGACCGCTATAGAGTAAAAAAAATCCGGTATCTTTTGATTTTTTACCGGGGGTTTCGGCAATAATGTTTCCTCGTCGTACTCAAATAAACTGGTTTTATCTGCTCTGATCTCCAACCTGTAAAAGCGATCTGTAAAATAATACAGCGCGACATTTAATTTTTTAAGCGGCTCAAATCTTGTATTCGGGAAGTTCTGCCCATTGGTCATATTGTAGACTGATCTGAAAAACAGTTCAACGATCGTGCTTTTACCGGAACCGTTCTTGCCGACGATCGCGGAGATATTAATGTTAATGTCGTTTACCTTGAAAAAGTCAGGAGGGGCAGCATCTTCAAAACTGATGTGCTCGTTTTTGGGATTTATTTTGTAATTGTTATAAAAATAATAAGGTATTCCGGGTGTCAGCAGTTTATAATAATCCTTATCGCAGCCCGGAAGTGTTCTTATAGCGATGATTTTAAAATCAATGGCTTTATCTTCGGCTTTATTTATTTTTTCAGTCATGAATTGTGTGTTGGTCGCGGTTTGCTAATATTAGCTATTTTTCCGGAAAAATATCATGCAGGACTTTAAATTAAACGTAAAGAATTCTTAGCAACTATCCGGGTGCATGAGCACGCTGGATAAACCATGGCAAACTGATCGCACTTCGCCGATTTTGCATTGACCCCAATTGCTATTAATAGTCAGCTTATTAGATCCTGTTTTGAAAATGGCTAAGAGGGGGCAATCATATTGGTTTCTCCATTTAGCATCATTGTTTCTTTGTAAACAAACGGTGTATTTCTATCCATGGATCCTCTGCGGATTTGATTTCCTGGCTAATCCTTGGAGAAAAGCTTTGGTCACCTCTGGAATCGTAATAATCTTCCTGTAGATCCGAGATCACCCGATTGCTATCGAATTCATAGTTATGCTCCAGGTCTTTAAAATAGTCACTGAGTTTAACGTCATCAATAAATTCGATGTATTTGTTCCATACCTTTTCAACAATACGTGTTTCTGCACGGGCGGCACCATATTCATTAATAAAATCAATCAGGTGTGGTTCGTCATGATCAATATCGCTGATGACATCTGCAAAAACTTCTGCCAGCTTCGCTTGCAGTATGAGTTTGTTGTCGTTATTTTGTATAAAACTTCTCAAGTCCTGTCCATACAGAGGGAATATCTCGGCAAAATATTTAATGTCATTTTCTTCCTCGATATTTTCAAGAATGCCACATGCAAGCACTTCAAAGTTTATTTTGATAAAGTCGATCACCTGGGGCCAATCTTCGTGTGACCCAATAAGCCACAGTAGAAATGAGAACTCTCCGGCGTCCAATGAGAAGGTATCATTGACGATTTGCTCTATTAGGCTGATCGCATGATGCTGATTACTTATCATTTCAGAATCAAAAAATGAGTGTAGCACGTTTAGAATATCGGAGGGCAAATGGGTATTCAGGTAGATGGACTGGAATTCGTTCATCCGGCTAATGAAAGAACAAAACAGTTCGTTTTTAATAGCGGGATTTAGCATCACCTTGTTGTTTTTTACTACATCAAAGTAAATGGTAAATTGCTCCAGATAAACCGCCGAACTTAAAATGCTGATAATCTCAATATCATTATTCTTGAGGTAACCAAGCAGGAAATCAACAACTGAAGGATTAAAAAACGAATATTGATTTTTATTGTTATGCGGATTATGGTTTAGGTTTACAAATCCGTTAAGAACTTTTTTTGTTGAATTCTGGAACGCTTTAGATTGACGGCGCAAGTTATTATGTTTGATTTCGTATTTGTACCGGGCTTCGAACGCTACCGACAAATGATCTGCGTTTACTTGATTACCACCAAGGGTAAAAAGGCATAGTAGTAGGAACCGGTCTTCATCGTTGAGTTGTTTTTCATAGGCATATTGCCAGATTTCATCCGGATTGTCCAGTTTATCAAGTACGTAGTCCTTCACAGATTTGAATTCAGATTCCTTGAATTTTGATTCATCTGTTATAAACTGAATCAGTCTTGGAAAATAATTTTGATGTTGAATAATACTGGAGTAAACTTTTTTTTCAAAGAAGGATGCAAGGAAATCGGTATTTAAATTACTGAAAAATAAATGATTATAAAGTATTTGAGCTTTGCTTAATACCGAGTATTGTTCCAATTCCAGCTCGTATTCCGAAAGCTTGGTTAGTCCGCTATTTTTTAAGTGCTCAAAGTCAAACTGAGCCTGATTCAGAATGGTGGTTCTGGAGGTTAATACCAGATATTTGTTTTTTGCCGACTGGAATTTATGTATAAAACTGATCAGTTTATTTTCTGGATTCTTTGGGTTTCTCAGGTCATAAAGGTTCGCGCCAAGGAAGTCGTCTATGAAAAATATTTGCTTCAATTTTGGATCGTCTGATAGAAGTTGTTCTACTTCTGAAATGCGTCCGTCACAGTAGACCAGGTTATAACCTTCGGCGAGCCGTTCGCAGATCAGCATAAAGGCCAATGTACTTTTACCAACACCAGGAGCCCCTGAAATTACTAAAAATTTATGTTCGGCAAGCTTGTCCAGGGCTTTGTTAAAATTCTCCGTGGGTACGTACAAACGTGCTTTGGAGATGATCTTTGCCCGATGAAAGTCAGAATTGTAAATAGAGGCGTGATGTAAAATATTCAGCATCACATTGGTGCTGGTCAACCATAGTTTGAAAAACTTCTTTTCAATATCCTTGTTCTTGGCGATTAAATTTTCGATTCTCTTTCTGCCATAGATGTCATTGGTAGTTCGAATGTACGGTGCCAAAGAATCTTTCAGTTCCCTTGTATTGGCCGTAGATAGGGCTAAGGTTGTAGCAATGACATACTTTTTTGGACTGGGGACCATCGCCCCCAAGTTTGCCAGTTCTGTATTTTTAAACTTGTTCAGTAAGCCGGCATAAGTTGAATTGATATAGTGTTTGCACTGTACGACAATCTCATTTTCGACATCTCCGGCAAATACCAGATCTATTCCACCGTCTTTGCCCGCTTTAAAAATTTGAAAATCAACTTGATATTGGACGTCAAAAAGATCTTTACACAAATCTTCAAATTCCTTATCATTTAACACGTCCAGGTTGTATTTCATATGGTTTGGTTGGTTAGATCCCAAAGTTAATTAAAAGCAGGATCTCTTTTCTTTACTGAAAGCAGGGAATATTTCCATATCTGTGGAGGTATTCAACGATTATTCATAAACGATGTTTTCAATTTCATGGAAAAAGAAATTGATATATTTCCATTTACCGCCTTTGTCACCAAAGGTGATCATCTCATTATTTGTTCCTTGATAGATAAATCTTAGAGTAACGTGTTTTTCAAATATTCTTTCCTCATATTCAATGTTAAGGTACAATGTGATCTCTGAAATTGAAGGCGAGCAATCTAATACTTTTGTAATTTTATAATCAATTAGCTTCTTTCCAATAAATACATTTCTTACTTTTCCAGCTTCCATATTTTTATTTTTTGACGTTTTTGAAAAATGGTGGATTTGTTCTGATATAGCGCCAAAGTTTCCCTTTGTCCAATATTCTGCAAATTTGATGGCTTCTTGTTCGGGGGTAAAATCAATATAGTCACTTGACACCCCTTTTTCGAGGATGTTTTGTCCGACGAGAATTTTCCGTGGTTTCCATTCGTTTAGCTTCTTGTTTATTAAGATGCTGTTTTTTTTATTTTCTTCGTACGTTGTGAGGTGTTTTTTAAACAGCAGCTTGATTTCTTCTTCTGAGATGTCGGGCTCCAATGGGGGCTGAATTTTCTTACCCGATCTGACTGCATCTGCCCAATCACTGATTGAAAATAACGCAGCCCAGCATTTGGCCGTAACCATTCTATTGGCATATCCTAGATCCCTTCCATGTATTATTCCATGTCTATAAGGGAGGGACAGTTCATTATGGTTCGTTTTATGTCGGCTATTACTGAATATCTCTTTTAGTGATGAAAGTCCTGTGCTGTGGGCGGCAATGGAATCCCATGCGGTAAGATTGGTGTTGTCTGCAAAAAAACCTTTTCCCTTATCAATATCATTCACAGTACCATCGATCATAATTAGAAGAACAGGGACAGCAGCATGATAACGTTTTGCTATTGTGTCTTCAAAGGCTAGCAAAAAGAAATTGTAACGACGACTAAATGCCTCAATGCCCTTTAAACTATGAATTAGTCCCTTTATTTTTTCTGAAGAATAGTAATCGATAAGGTGGTTCTCCGCTATCTCTGTTTTATTCTGATCGGCAAGTTCTACACACTTTAACATCATATCTGTATTCATCGATTCATGAGCAATCCACCCCAACTTTGAAAAATGGTGATTGAAGCGGTCTGGTCCCTTGGAAAGTAGTTCGAGTTGTTTCCTAAAGTCTGGAAGTTTTTCAAAAAGCTCATTGAAGCAGTTGTTAGTAAGCCCAAGTGAAACTGCGAGTTCAGTAATTTTCTGTAGTGACTCTGCTCCTTCAAGTTTTTTCTTTAAGTTTTGATATGTAGGATTATTCTCTATTTTATCTGTGTCCATCTATTATAGATTAAGCATACTATTTTAGGACTCCTGTTTAATTATATAGTAAAAAATATCTAAGAAAGAGAAGACCATTGCTAGTTGGTATATTAAAACTCCCAAGCTAATTGAGTCAACTACTTTTCTTATCTCAATGTCGAATAAAGTAAGCACTATTTTATTACATCCTAGGCTTAAATATAATAAGGCTACGATTATTAAGAGGCCAGAAGCTAAAACAGCTTTTTTATTCAATAGCACTAACGAAGGGAAATTTCCACTTTCCTTAATTCGATTAAGCCCAGGATTATCTCCTTGTAATAATAGCGCTAAGACGGCCAGTAAAAAACCGAAACTGATTGAAGATAGATCAATTGATTTATCCATTACTTTCTCCATATCTAAGCTTTTTCCTAAATCATATTTCAAGTTTATGATTAAGAAACAAAGTGCTAAAGATATAGCTAGATAATCTTGGATAATTCTTCTGATAGTCATATTACAAATATCTATATATATCGGATCTTAGACGCTCATAAGCTAGAATAATTTCTTGTTTTCTTTCAGTTGGTTTGAGATCTGCCATGTTTTTAGTGTCGGTATATCTGATTTTTTCAATCATCTTATCCTTTATGAAGTCTACTTCAGTCACCTTTTCTTCATCTTCTTCATATCCTTTTATAGAGAATTTCTTAACGTTTTCTCTTAGTAAATCAAATTTACTATTAATAAATTCAAGCATATTATTAATCGCTCCGTTATGCAGATAGTTAGTTTTATAGGCATCGATTTTATATGTAACGTCTATAAAATCAGCACCTAAAGCTTTTCCTGGAGCTGCGATTTCTTTAATGCTTTTTTGTTCGTTTTTAATCTTTTTTAGCATTTGTTCAGGATTAGCAAACTGAATATGAATTGACTTCTTATCACCCATTTTTAATAGCTTTTCCATTGCATTTGCATTCATTAATGTATGAAATTTTATATCAAACTTAATGATGTCGTCGTAATCTCTAACTAAATCATAAATAAAGCTATCCAGTTGTCCTATAAAAAGACCATCTCTTGTTGTTTCATATAGCAATACTGATTTCTCTTTATTGAATAGAAAAACATTCCCATATACCAGCCCCTCCTCTGTTAACAATCCTAACGACATAGTTATATTGGTATTGATGTTACGTTTTGGTGGCGTTGAATCCATTTTAGTCGATTGCACAATACCAACTACATAATCTGGGTAGTCTTGAATATAAACAAATTGACTAAACTTGCCACTGGATTTTTTATCTGCATTCTGGAAGTCGCCATTTAATAGAATATCTTCAAATTTTAATTCCGATCCATCAATTGTTTTGATTTTCACTTGGACAACTTCAATCTTTTTCTCTTTTAGCATTTGTGTTTGTTTAGTTTGTGAGTTACCATTCTACTTCGTGATTTATTATGGAGTTTAATAGTTTGGTATTCTACTGATTTATAGTTATTTAATTTGTTTTATGATTGGTTTGACATTACAAAGGTTAGGGAGTGGTAGGTTTTACCTCTCCCTAACCTTTATTAAATAAGTAGAATAATAATAGGGATATAAAATTGTCTATTTTCTAATAAAATAAGTGAATTGGAAAAATTGATAATTTGTTGGTAGACTGTTGCTTTTTGAGCTTGAAGAGCTTTGAGCGTTTTATTGCGAATAATGGACTTGTTGTCAATAAACATTAGTTATTATTTGAGATTGTTAAATTTTTCAATTCTACGAAAATTGTTTCAATTTTCAATATATTGATATGGATTGGTCTTTTTTATTGTACTGTACTTGTAATTAATTTATTTTTTATGAAAATCAGCTATTTTAAACCTCATAAGTTTTTGGATTTTTCTCCTAATCGATATGATGTTGGGACATTTACAAATTTTTGGCATTCGTATGATGATAATCACTTTTTGTTGAGATTATGCAAGATAAAGGAAGATGAGTACCTAAGTTATTACAATTATCACTTAGATTATACTTTAGAAAATAGAATTGGAAGTGAGGAAGATTTCTTTTGTGAAGTATGGCGAGTAGTTGCACAGGGGGTTAAATACTATGAAAATCAAAATCCTTTTTCAAGTAGTCATTCGTTACACGTCGATTCTCTATATAAATTACAGCAATTTCAGAAGTATCTAAAAAGCATAGACCAATGGAATGCAAGACCATCTCATATAGTTATTGCAGAAAAGGAAGAAATCATCCAGCAACAAAAGAAGGAAATTGAAGAGCTTCATGCTCGTTGGGATAAAGTGAAAGGATATGAAGTCTCTCAAAAGATCTGGATAAAACAAGGTTACCTGCCTACGGTGATTGATTTGTTCAAACAAATAGAAAAATTGGAAGTGCCTTCTGGTGGAAACCTTTTGAAATACGATCATCAAGTTGCTTATCCCAGAATGATCAGCAAGTATTTTGCCCATGGGGGTAATGACATACCTGTTGAAACTTTGCGTAATTATTATGTTATCAAAAAAGACGATGCCCCTGTAAAGGGGACTTCTATTCAATCAGAGCATAAACTTTTCAAAATTGCACTCGTAAAAGAAACTAAAAAATAACAACCGGTTTAAGACTTGCACATGACCAGAGCAACGGTATGGTCATGGTTTGGGCTGCTTTATGCTCCACATTTGCTTCGTAAACTTAAAACGGAGGTAAATATGCAGATCGAAATTTTCACAAAAGAGGAACTGTTAAAGTTCAAGACCGAACTTATTCAGGAAATTAAACTAGCCATCAAATCAGAGGATGCGCAACCCAAAGAATGGCTTAGAAGTTCAGAAGTCAGAAAGCTGTTAAAAATTTCATCGGGGACACTTCAAAACTTACGCATTAAAGGCATTATACCTTATGAAAAAGTAGGCGGTATTTTCTATTACGCCTATGCGGATATTGTTCAGTTGTTGGGCGAAATCGGGAACTCATGATGGATACAGGAAAACAACTCACGAGCTTTTTGAAAGCTGCCAGTAAAAACAAGCGCTTCCATCAATCACACCTTAGCCTTTATTCCGCCATACTCATGTGCTATACTAAAGGCTTGTGCCAAAATCCTTTTCGCATATCAAGGCGTGAGCTGATGAAACATTCGGCAATACACTCATTTGCTACTTACCACAAGTGCATGAAGGATTTGGTGAAACAAGGATATGTAGAATATCAGCCGTCATACCATCCGCACTTGGCTAGTCAAATTACTTTGTTAAATGACAATGAAAGTCATGAGGGGTAAGCTCCATGCAAGTCAAGTCCTTTTCCTCTTTTGGAAAAGGAGCAAGCGGTGGTTATGCAGAGCATGACCATCAGCCTATAAGCTATGCTTATGGCTGTTTCACGAACCCTCCAGAGGTTCGTTAGGCCGCCAAAGTCGGCAAGAGCAAGGTAAAAAGAACCCTGTGGGGGTGTCTTTATAGCTGGATATACAAATAAAGGAATAGGTAACAATATAACAAGACGAATATATGGAGCATGAAACCTTAAGGACTGTTAAATTTCCAGAGGCGGTGGCGCTGAAATTTGACAAGATTGCGCTAAAGTTGGGAAGAAGTAAGCGCAAGCTCTTTACCCAAATGGTTGATTACTTTTTTAGGAGTAAAAAAGATCCATCCGATTTAAACGATGAATTTTTAAAGACTACACTACTTAAAAGCCATAAGGATTATATCGGTTTTATCCGAACACAGGAAAATGAACTGCTCATTCCGATAAAGACAGATGTCACAAGAATGGTCGTCAAGTTGGGGGAAATAGTAGATTGTTTCAATGCCCAGGTGATCAGGCATAATGATAAGTTGATGGCTAAACAGTTGGTGCTATTAGATAATCAGGATGTGCAGGTTAGGAAATTTTCGCAAACCGATGAGTTGATGAAGCTGGTTTTAAATAAGCTGGAAACCAAAGACCAGTTAAAAAGGAAATTCCTACATATTCTGGACGCTTACATTAAAGCCAGAAACTCCTTTAGTATTACAACAGCAGGTAAGGAAAAAGACGAATTGATTCAAAAAACCAAAGACCTGATCAACTACTTATAATCATGTATATCAACATTACCGACAAAGTAACGGCAGATAATAAGGGCAGTAGTGGGGGGCTGGTTCATTATTTGGAAAAGGAAAACAGGACTTGCAATAAAGAAACACCTGAATGCTGGTTTAATCAGGAACGTAAAGATTTTGAACCTTATGAAGTTCGCAGAAAGATTGATAGCAATAAGGCGCAATTGCGCAATGATGAGGCTAAGTTTTTCCTGATCAATATCAGTCCAAGCCAAAAGGAAATCAAGCACCTGATTGAGCAATATGGTGAGCTGGGTGCAAAGGAAAAGTTAAAACAGTATGCTGAAAAGGCAATGACGGAATACGCCAAGAATTTTAAAAAGTCGGGAGTGACCAGCAATAAGGATTTGGTGTGGTTTGCCAAGTTGGAAAATAACAGATATTATACCTACAAAGATGCAGAAGTGAAAAGTGGTGCTAAGAAAAGAGGTGAACTAAAAACAGGCGAACAAATGCACATTCAGGTGATTGTCAGCCGAAAGGATGCGACCAATAAGATTAGGTTAAGCCCTATGAATAGCTCTAGGGGCAGGAATGTAGCGCATTCGAAAAAGATGGGACAGTTTGATAGAGTCGCCTTTAAACAAAGTGGTGAAAAGCTATTTGATCAGTTATTCGATTTTAAACGAAACCTGAATGAAACTATGGCCTATGCAAATATTAAGAAAAATGGAAGTTTAGCACAACGGGAACAGCTCAGTATATTGGAAAAGGGATTAGAAATGAACTACCAATCAAAATCTATGGCCAATGAATTGGTTAAAGGAGTTGCTGATGGTGTATTTAAAAGCGCCACAGTTATGCTGGAAAGTGTTGGACAAACCGTTTCCAGTTTTCTTAAAGTTATGATGGAGCCTGTTTATGATACAGGAGCAGGAATGAATCCTATGGTGGGCACTAGAAAAAGAAGAAAAAAGCGGAAAGGAAAACAAAACGAGCAGGAGCATGAGCAAGGGCTAAGTCGATAAGGGTGGGGGAAAAATGATTTTGCCCCACCCGCATTTGCGGCCTGCAAAAACCCATACCCACATAGCTCTGCTTCGTTTTTGCTTTGGTGTTTACGAAAAACCTTTTTGGCGTACTATTAATAGGATCGTCTTTTCTGTTCATCCGTTAGGGGGCTGAATTTCCAGCTTTCTCCTTTCTGTATATATAAACGAAGCGTTTATAAATTCAACGAGTTGTGTGTAAAAGAATAGCATATCAGCATTTTCCTCTCCCTCGGCAAAATCTACAGAGTTGTTTACCCATCCTTTGTAAAGTTGCCATGCTTTTTCCCTGATATGGTGAAGATCATTGTTGTCAAAAAAGTCGGACATTGTGCTTAAAGGGCTTTCTAATTCGAAATCTGATAAATTTGTGGGCTGGTAATCCAGCTTTTTCATAATGTTTTCCATAATCTTATTTTTAAATCAGTATTGAATAGTAAAATTGGTTGCTCTGGCGAGGTTAACAAATTCATTGTATAGCATCGCTTGTTGCGTTAATTGTGCTATTTTCTCTTCACACATTACTTTGGCGAGTGTTACAAACTCTATAATCTTATTATATAAAAGCCAAGAGTCATCCTCAGAAACGTTAAAAGTATCCTTGTATCTCGCTGCCGAATAACTTTTAAGTAATATCTCAAAAAGTCTTTCGTCATCAGGGCTGCCAGATAGGAACATTTTAATGGGGGCATCAGAAAAGCAGCAACACAGCTTTAAAAGACGGTGTAAATTATGAATATCTGATCGATAGGCCAGATGCACCCTGATTAGTGCAATACAGGTTTGTTCTACAACCTGATGCAGCATAAATACACATGCATTATGTTGTTCAGTGATGATGCACTCATGCGCTCCTGTTAAGAAACCATTCGCTAATGTTATTCTGTGGTCGAAATGTTCTCTTGCTTTTATAGCTGCCCCAATTGGAATAAAACGATTGGAGAAATCGAAAGTTGTCATTCCATCACGGCTATAAATCAATTGAGCTGAACTGCAAACTGTAATAAAAAAACGATTATTAGCCATAATAGCTTCCTCAATGGTTTCTTTCCCATGGGAGAGGATTGTAATTATGCCTTGGTTGTAATTTCCATTTGCAAAATCCTGTATCTCATGTTCAATTCGGGTGTTGCTATCAGTAACAAGCAGTAAGCAATAATTGCACTGATAGCTTGCAGCTTTTTCTATAAAACAGCCCTCATCATCTTGGCTGTAAGTCTTTTTAAAAAAGCTAAAGATTTGAAGAGGCTTGAACTTTTGAACAAGCTTATGGATGAACTCTCTGAAGTAAATCGCATGATCTTCTGTTGGTGATAAGGTTTGTAGTTCCATATTGATCTCATTTAATTGGTTACAGTTTAAATGAGTCGCAAAGGGGTTTTACACATAAAATAAGGCGTGAAACCCACTTTCCACCTTAGAGGCCCTGAGAAGCCTTGGATATGGAAAAGCAGGCTCACGCCTATGACGTGAGCACTACACTTACTCCTCGTATCCATTTGAAATTTCTCAGGTTTCTAAGACGAGACTCGAAGTGCGAATGCTTCAATATTTTGTGAAGTAATCGCTAAAAATAATTTTTTAATCTATCATTAACCAAACTTACAAATAAGTATCGGTTAAAACAAACTAATAGTATTTTATAAATTACTATTAGTTCTTTTTAAGTTATTAATAGTTTTCTATTAACGACTTTAGCTATAAACAAAGAAATATGGCTAATTGGACGCTTACGAATAATAACCCTGAAAAAGATCTATCATCAATAGGTGCTTTATTTGAAACACATAAAATAAAAAAGATGTATGATATTTCTGAATTATATCCTACCAAGGTCATTAAGTTACTTGGAATAAATTCAGAACGCTATTCAGTGAAGTTAGCTGATCCCGAAAAATTCATGGTATCTGAGATTTTGCGTCTAGCTTATATATTTAATATTGATCCAAATCTTATAATTGATGTGATACAAGCTGAAACAGAAAAGAAGCTTGTAAATAAGATTAACGTACATAAAGCTAAACATACTAAATAGCGTATTGATTGAAATGAAAGCAGACTTCATTGCTACACTTATTTATAGAACGACCGAGCAGGGCGGACGAAAAACACCGGCAAAGTCAGGCTATAGGCCACAAGTGAAGTTTGATTTTGATGAAATGCAAACTTCCGGACAGCAAATATTTATTGGTAGAGAACTAGTTTTTCCTAGTGAAACCGTTGATGCAGAAATAAGAATAATTGCAGTTGATTACTTTGCAAGCAAACTTACAGAAGGAATGGAGTTTGAATTTAGAGAGGGTGCTACAGTAATTGGGACAGGTAAAATAAAGTTTATCATCAATGATAAACTAAAAAAAATAGATGCTTCAGGCGATGCCTTTCCTAGTTGATAACCAGTATTACTTTATGATAAGCAAACCAAAGTTAATAATTTACGAAGAGCAAACATTTAATGTCGGTCAAGACACTTTTATTGAAAGTACCGCGGAAAATGATAATGCTGTTGTATTTGAAGACAATTGTGAAACAGGCTATTTATATGCAGTTGATAGAAAGGATAACGGCTTAAAAATTTTGGATGGACTTCATATTTACGATGTTGCTAATGTAACTGATAAGGATAGGCCATCTACAGTAAAGTTATTGTGGACGGAAGACTTGACAAAAGCCGTTCTTTCTATAAATAACTATTACCACGCTATCTTTGACTTCCAAAATCATGCAGGTTATTGTAGAAATGGATTTCCTGAGACAAATAACTCTTGGACTAAGATGAAAGAACGGAAACTAACAGATATGCTAGCTGACGAATTATTAAAATTATAATAACTATAGCTGTAATATGTGGACACCAATCAAGTTAAACGAATTAGAAGAGTGGATTTTACGGGGAGAGTTAAAACTTGAAGATGAATTCTTGAACTTTTGGAATTTAATAAAAATAACGCCTAAAAAATGGCAAGAGAAAGAATACGGAGGTGAAGGAGGTGGGTTTTGGGTTGTTGCAATTTTTGGAACTAAAGTTATTTATTACAACGACATTGAGGACGGGTTTAATATCTCTGAATACGAAGCCTATGGACAAATTAAGGAGTATTCATGCAATCAAAGTGAACTTGATTGGGTTATAATTGAATTATACCAACGACTTAAAGCTGAGTAATAAATTCGCTTCCATTAAAGACAATATAGAAATGATAATTCCTTCAGATAAAGAATATACCCAGACAAAAAGGATAATGCTAGGGACGGAGAAAATGAAACAGGAGTTCGTTCCCCTAGCTGAATGGATTGATAAAACCTATGGAGTAAGGACTGTAAATATAATTTACGATACCCTGGACGATAAAAGACCAAGAATTCAAATATGCTTTGAATTTGAAAAAGAGAAGAATAAATTCCTCACAAATGACATCTCTTATTTTGATAATGAAAAGCAAAAAGCAATTGCAGAAAAGTTTAGTGAGACAATCCAGATGCAAGGGCTTTCAAAAAAGACAAAGTCATTATTCAATCTTTTCGGAAATAATAAGAAAGGACGGTATTTAACGGAAGACTTATTTGTGATTTATGGAGCATTTGAACCAATAGCAAAGATGGAAGCAACGGATAAAATAACTGCTAAGCAAACAGACAATTTTAAGAAATCATTCAACAACCTCGATATTTGGACAATTTCAATAGGCTTTACTATCCCTACTTTCTTTATGTATACAGAGGACAAAATAAAGAAATATGATAAGCCAGAAATAAAAAGTGATTGGGCGGATCAATATTATGCTCTCATTAAACCATTCGATGACTTCAATTATTTTAAGAGGGAAGAAATTCAAATCCTATTGGACAGTAAAGAGAACTTTGACAATAATTATGAAAGCAATTGGTATTATTATTACAAATGAAACGTTAGCAAGCATTAGTGGGGAAATGGGCATTGAATTATTAACTTGTAACACTTAAAATTCAACCACGGTAATGAAAATTGACCAGATAACCGAAATAGGTATAGATGACAAAGAAAGGCTTTACATCAAACCTGCCACAGTGCGTTTTACTCTTATTTATAGGACAGCGACTGAAGTGCATTGGGACGATAAAGGACTTTTTCTGTATTCGCCAAAGCCAAGAGAATGGACATATTTTGATTGGTATAAACACATAATTAAAGTGGCAAAAGATGAATGCAATTGTGAACTGGTTTTAATTGAACAGACCTTATGGATAAATATTGCTGACGAGTTAAGGAAAGAGATTTTAAACTTGCAACAAATACCTCTATAACGCTGTTTAAGCGGAGTTTTATGAAGGAGGAGTAAGCTGTGAATAAGAAAGCGGGAATGATCTCCGACCATTCCCGCTTCATCTAAATTAACGCTCTCATATATAAAGACGTTAATTAGGGTTAGATATTGTGTTACCCGATAAATTAAATTACTGCATACTTATTTTTAAGTGCCGCCATATCAGCACCAACTTTAATATCCAGTATTTTAGCATAGTGTTGTGTCGTCTGAATATTAGTATGCCCCAGCATTTTCGAAACGCTTTCAATAGGAATCCCATTCAATAATGTAACCGTTGTGGCAAATGTATGCCTTGCTATATGGAAAGTGATCTGCTTCTGTATGCCGCAGAAGTCCGCAACCTCTTTTAAATAGCTGTTCATCTTCTGGTTGCTAGATACGGGTAACAGTAATCCAGTATTTAAGCACATCCGATTATTCTGGTATTGATTTAATAGGGTAGAGGCGGCAGGCAACAAAGGAATACGGGAAGGCACATTTGTTTTTTGTCTATTTATAGAAATCCATTTTCCCCCGTCAATGCCAGTTACAATATCACCTCTTTTTAAATTCTTAACATCCACATAGGCAAGGCCAGTATAACAGCAGAATAAAAATATATCCCTTACTTGCGCCAATCTTTCAGAAGCCAGCGACTTATTGGCTATCATCTTTATTTCTTCTTCATTAAGGTACACCCGATCAACCTTTTTAATCTTGTTTTTATAGTTTTGAAATGGGTCGGTAGCCAGCAATGTAATCGGTAAATAGCAGTGCACAGAAAATGGCAAATAAG
>NZ_JAVTSB010000018.1:0-16791 GCF_032677645.1 Pedobacter gandavensis
TCCTCCGATCATTCCCGCTTTAAATTAACGCTCTCATATATATAGACGCTCACAGCCCTTTTATATTGTATGATCGCTAAATTAAATCAGAATAAACCTTCTTTAACAAGGCGATATCTTTCCCTGTTTTTGTATCCAGTGTTTTGCAAAAAGTTGTGTGGATATTTTTTACTCAACACAGCCGCAATTAGTTTTTATAAAAGATGTCCCTAAAACCTAAACAAAGTGAGCTTTCAGGGTACTGTTTCTAAGGTTTTTAATCTTTATAACTATTTGTGTATCAGTTGAATGATTGTTATTCGGTGAGTGCTTTAGAAGAGGGGTAACTACTCACCGAATGACTCACCAGTTACTTAAGAAACCGTATTGGCCGAAATCTATATTTCAGACCTGATTTCTTGTTCATCGCAATCGATTTAAGTATAAATCCAGTTCTTTTCCTGATCTCTTTTAAGAGGGTGTTTGTGTTTTTTTTGTATTGTGAGTCAGTGTTTTGTGTGGTTTCTGGTGCCCCAGCCCGGAGCGATAGAATGGGGCACCTTATGGGGTACCGGATCTGGCTGAATGTTGATTTTTCCCAAAAACAAAAATGGCCTTAAACATACGTTTAAAGCCATTTTGTGTATTTTGAATGAATACTAGCGGAGAGTGGGGGAATTGTACCCACGGTTAAAAAACCGCTTTAATATGGTGTCTGGATGGTTTGTGATTATTGACTCACCGAATCACTCACCGATCTTGTTTCTTTTGTAGTTGCAAATGCTATGAGACTAATTTACATATTAATTTTGAACTAAGCTAATCTAGTTGAAGACTGCTATCATTAAATCTAATTGATGAATTTTCTAGGCTCTATGAAACAGTATTTCATTTCCTTAAATTGGTCATACAACCTTGTTTTTCCAATTATTATCTATGTTGGCTATGGAATTAGAATTATTTTAGCTTACGTTTTTCGCACATTTTGAACCCTGTTGGAACTGGTTTGAAATTTTGATCAGGAGAGATATTATTCATCTGAAACTCTCTTAATAATTTTACTTGAATTGCTGAAACTACAAAATAGTCAATATTTCCACCTCTAATTCTTGCAACATCCCTTTTGTAGTTGTCTTTGAAAGGGGCTCTAATTCTGGTATCACCATACAATCGATTATTTACTTGAATTATAAAAGAATGTAAATCGTTAGCGGTTGACTCAACCAAAGAGTTATAAGTTTCAATGTCCTTATTCCATTCGATTAGAAATAGGCCGTCAATTTTTCCACGGAGTTTTTGCCTGTTATCAATATCTAAAAAATCGTTGCAGATTAGGCTTGAAAACGTAAATCCATTGATTGTTATTATATACTTAAATAGATTTTGAGGTATAAGTTTTAACCCTCCAATTCTACTTAAATCTCTTCCTTCGTGTATAGCTGGTACTAATTTTTCCTGAATAATTTGTACTTGGTGTGTTTGACCAAATTGTGTTATCGGTAATACATATATCATTTGGTTTTGTACAGTTGAATCATGTCTGTTTATCAAGTAATCAACTCCTGAAATCAGAGTTATACCACTTCCTTTTATTTGTTTGCTGATGCTATTTATAGCGAACTGTGGCACCGAAAGTTCCGGTAGAACTATAAAGTCAATTTTTTGGTTTTTAGTAGTTAAGATCCCATTAATCAAGTCGTATAGTCTATTTATTCGTGTAAGGTCTGGCTCCGTTCTACCCAAAACTATAGCATTCCAACTTTCATCAGCTACTTCATAGCTTGTGATTGCTATTACAGGGTCACTTTTTGAGGGATAATTGTTTATGAAAAGATGTTTATAATCACCATCTTCTGAAAATGGAATTGAAAGTTCTTTTAGGCTATACAGACGTAAAAAGCTTAAATATAAAGGGTTCTGTTTGAACATCCAGTTGTCCAGAAATCTAGTTATTTCTAAGTAATTCATTCTTCGAGTAGGAAAAAATATTGCTATAGGTATTGTGCTAACTAGTTCTCTTTCATAGATAAAGTTGATAAATATTTGATGGATTGAAGGGATCTTTTCATGTATAGTTGGCTGTTCAAGAAAAGACTCGTTATTTTTGTAGTCTATTATGTAATCTTTGATTGCTTCGGTATTAAGTAATGATTTAAATAACACCAATAGTGAACTCTGTTGTTTATCAAAAATCCCTTTTAATGGAACAAGATGCAAATCACTAATGAAAAAGTCCAATACTGTTGCTGGATTATATTTCAGTTTTGTTAGCTCTTCGCAGTTTTTAATGAAGGTGTCTACCTTAGTTTGGTTAAATAACAAGCTTCCACCACTATAGATTGCCACCTCAATGGTTTTTTTTAAATAACTTTCATATAACTCTATTTCATCAACTTGATCATGAAATACATCGAACTTCAAATAATCTATGGACTCCATTAGTGATTTCCATAGTTTTTTGAAATTTTTAAAGTCACAGTTATATATGGATAATCGAAAGACTTTTACAATGTATTGAAGATAATTTGGTAATACTTCTGGATCGATTATAAAATGAGAGGTTATTTTAAATAGATCTTGTATTCCGTCTTTCCAAAAATAATAAGGATGACTTAAAATCGATTCTTCTGCATTCCGTACAAAAAGGGCGAATTTCAATCTTTGAATACTTATGCCATCTGATTTTCTTAAACTATTTACATTCTCGGTTACATCAGATGAGGCGTGGAGAATTTCATCTGAGAATTTATCTAAATCATGATCAGAATCGGGTAGAAGCCTCCATTCACTTGAGTTTTCGTTCAATTCCTTTTCAATCTCATTTACGATAGACATACCACAGTCTTTATCCAAAAAAAAGAAACGCTCTTTGTCTCTATTAAATAAAATGGTGGTTTTAGCTGCGTAATTCATTTTGAATTGGTAGTTTTCAGAACCTTCTGGATCTTTGACAAGTTTTTTAATACGGTCGCTAAGGAAATTCCAAAATGAATTTCTATTCGTTATTCTAGGATTACTATTTAATACTAAAAATATGTCATCTACATACCTTCCATAGTATAGAGGCACTAGTTCCTGCTCTATTGAATCATCAAATTCTTTTAATACAAGGTTTGCAATTACCTTAGAGGCTGCCAGCCCAATTGGTATGCCAACATGTTTTTGTTTTTCAAAGTCTTTAGCGGTGGCAATGCTAAGGTTAGCATAAGTTTTTTCAGACCAATACTTAATGGCTTTTATTAATAGGCTATTTAGGTGTTTTTGAGAACTTGATAAGATACTCCCTCTAAGAAATTGCTCGAAAAATTTATTGCTTGATAGAAACGTTATGTCTATGTGGTGATAAAAGGACTTAATATCCGCGGTTACTGCGATTATGTCTTTCGACTGATCTAGCTTGCTTTTAATAGTGTCAAGTCCATTTTTTTGCCATTTTCGATAATCATGGATATAGGTTTTAAAATGATTTGATGGAGAATTGAACGATTCATTTATTGTATTTAACCTACTTCCGTAGCTATTAGGAGATAATTGGGTTTCAAATAAATACGCTACCTTATCTATCCATAGTGATGATATGATATGGAAATTCACATTTAAATTACTTATTATTCTGAAATCTAAATTACCAATTCTTTGTTTTTTATTCTCCCATTTGCTTTTGAAGTTTGAATAATAAACATTTTCATCTTCACTTTTTGCCTCTTTAAAATGGATTCTTTTAATGATAGGATAATAGCTTGTATCCTCGTTGAAATCACCTGTACTTACAAAATTTATATCTTCATCATTTAATTTAGCAAGTAGTTCACTTAGATTTTTGATTAGCTGTCTTTCGTATCTTTGAAAACCTAGAATTGAAACTTGCAGTTTTTCATGGAATACTTCAGATTTTGCTTTTTTGTATGCAATTATAAGGTCGTTTAGTGTTAGGTTCATTCAATTTAGATTTTTGCATGGATGATTTGTCTTTCATTAATGTTAATGAAAGCTGTAGTAGGTCGAAAATTTATGCCAGTGGAACTTTATTATAGATTATTTAGCTTATTCTGGGATGTGTGATGATATTTTGTCTAGAATGAATTTGAGTCGTTTTTTTTGTTTAACAGGTTTAAATACTCTTGGGTATGTATTAGAATAGTAGTTAATCAAACATTCCTGGTTCAATCATTTTAGGGTCGACATCTTCTGGTTTGTGGTAATAAATCTTAGAAAGTTCAAAATCGGTTGGCGCTTCACCAGCTAGCTCTTGGAAATATATTGTCCTATTATCTTTTCCAACACCGGTTATAGTAAATTTGGAATTAGGTAGGAAAAGAATCTCTTGTTCCTCTAGTGCATTTGATATAGCGGAGATATCTCTGCCGTTACCATTAGCAATCGTTTCGATTTCCCAAATCATGGGGTCATTCGTGCAGTCGTCTTTTGATGTTGATAAGAAATAAGGAACAATAATATTTAAGCCAATGTTATCCTTAAACCAGTTGAATTTTTTAAGCTCATCGTCTGCTTCTTCCCATCTATAAACTTTTCCTAAAAATGGGTTGATTTTTTGCAATGCTTTTGTTAGGCTTGTTGCAAATTTTTCTTTACATTTTGAAGAGTAATCATACCCATTGCGTTTATCGGAGTTTAGCCAACCCGAACTACTACCGGTATAAGACCATATAAAGAAACCGTCATCACCGGTTAGTTCAAGGCGTTTTAGCTCTATAACGCGAGATTCTTTTGATTCATTTTGAGAATAATCATCTAGCCATGGTTTCCATGCTTCTTCGTAAAGGGTGCGCATAGTCATACGTTTCTGATCTGTTTCTTCACCACAGGACTCTATTAATTCTTCGATGTTCATTGTTGAAAAAAATACTTTTATTAAACAAATACTACAAGTAGTGTAAGCAGGATATTGGTTGTTTATATTAAGTAATTCAAGCTTTTATAGCTTCCTAATTACCTTCTGTACATTATCTAGTTGGATGAGATTATAGTTGGACTTATTTAATCCATTAATTAATATCTCTAAATCAAGTTTCTCACCTTCATCATTGAACTGCTTATCAATTGAAGTGAAAATTATAGTCTGCCTATCAGTTATATGGGAACAAGATTTGAAAAGTTCTTTCAAGCTATTCAAATTAGTCCGATGTTGCCCAGGTTCATCAAACAGCACCAGCCCAGGATGATTGTTTCCTCTGATGAGTAATGATAATGTATAGGCCCATATGTTCCGAACGAAATCTGATGCGGATGAATTTATGCGAATAGATTGAGGTAGGGTGTCGTCTTTAAATCTCTTATAAACCGGAAAGTATTTAAAAGGCTCTTTTCGATTAATTGATATCTTAAATTTTTCGTTACTCTCGTAACCAAAATTGAATAATAAATCTTTATATGACTTTTCGAAGTCTTCTAATATTTTTTCATCCTCTTTTTCGGATTCACCTAGATTATTAATCTTGATGGTGTTATTATGATATTTCGTAGCTAAATTCTCTAAATCAGATTTCAAATCTGCTACTGATATTCTCAAATTAGTTAGATTTTCAATTTCTCTTTCAAGTTGTAGTTTTCTTACAATATCTGATTCAGAAAAAGCTCTGTCATCCGAAATTAAATCTTTCGAGATAGATTTAATTAGTATTTCTTTTTCTCGGATACTATTCTGAAAATAGCTTAAAAGAACTTCCTTTTCATTTATTGTTGATTTGAGGCTTAATAGGGATGATTCAATTAGTTTTTTCTGACTTCTCAAAAAGTTGGTATTCTCATCCAGTGTTAATTGTGGTATTCTAATGTTTTTTGTCGATATTAAATTAGTTGAAACTTCTTGAGAGCATGTTGGACAGTGATTCGCTCCTCTTTCATTAATGATATTCTCACTAAAAACCTTTTTAAGATTAAGGTGGTCCTTTATTTCTGAATTAATGATGTTTAGCTGAGTATTGAGGTTGTCGAGCTGTTTAAATTCAATATTTAGTTTGTTTTCAAATTTATCCACATAATTTTTTAGCTCAGAATATTTGTTTTTCTGGGTATTGTATTCTAATATGGCTTCCTCTCTATTTTCTTTGATTGTTGTTAATGGTTTGTTCTCCAACTCCCTTACTAGAATTTCCTTTTCAGTTATAATATCTGGTAGTGAAATTTTTTCTTCTTCTTCTTCAGATCTTGAAAACACTACACTTATCTTTTCTATTTGTGTTTTATCAATAGTTAATGCTTGAGGGATGTTGATAATTGTTGAATTTGATTGTTTTTCCAAGTAGGAAAACGACTTGACCTTTCTTGTCCATTGCTCTAAAATTAGATCCTTATCTCTGTTTAGTATGTCTTTTTGGGTTGAAAGACTTATTTCATTAAGATCAAGAAGAAATTCAATAATTTTCTCTTTTGCTTTTGTTACACCAAAGAAAGGCATCGTTGCAAAAAACTCTGACCATCCTTTAGTTTGTTCGATAAATAATGCTGAAAAAACAATTTGCAGATATAACGGACTGTATTTACTACTTCGAGAACTATTACTTACTGATGGAATAACAAGTCCGGCAAAATCACCAAGCCATGAATAAAAGCCATTTGGATCATCATTGTTTCCACGAGAATTTAAAAAATAAATCTCATGAGCTGTATTTGTATTTTTTTCTACATAAAGATTTTCTAGAGTTGAATGATAAACGCCAATATTAGTTGTCTTAGACCCATCATTATTTACTTTAATATATCTTTCTAGGCAACTAATTTTTTTTTGATCATTTTCGATTTCAAGAAGAACCTTGGAAAACTGAACTTTGTAATTGACTTCTTCATGTGTATGTATTGAAAACTCTTCTTTTAAAGCTTTGTCCAACGCTTTCTCATTGTGTGCACCTAAGAGTTCTTCCATTCCTAGTGCATAATAGATGCAGGAGTTAATTGTTGTTTTCCCCCTTGAGTTAGGCCCAGCAATAATATTGAAGCCCTGATTAAAAGAAAACTCGAATCCATATAGATCATTTATATTTTCACTCTTGTCAGTCAGGATTTCTACCCTTAGTTTGTTAATTTTAAACATATTTAACTAAATTAAAGTCCATTTTTTATTTGCAGAACTTAGCCTAGACTTAGGAATGATTCCTAAGTCCTTAATTTTTTTAATTTCACCTTGGAACAGTTCAAACTGATTTATAGAATTAACTATACCTCTTCCTTTTTCCGTTATCTTTATTTCCAAGGTATCAGTAACTAAAACTCGTTCTATGTAACCGTTTATAAAACCAAGTGCCAATACCTCATCAATTCCATGTTCAAATGTCCAAGGGACTAAATTTTTTCTGACTTGTTTTGATAGTTCATATAAAACACTATAATTTATATCATTACGTAGGCTCCAAAAGACGATATGGATAAGTTCCAAAGTCGCCTTCTTCCCATGACCACAATAATTAATTATAGCCAGCAATAAAACTACTTTGTAATAGCCATTATACCTTATTGAAACCGAAATGGGTTTCTCATCTATTATGATATTAATCATTTAGGGTAAAGTTTAAAGTGCATATTCCTAGCCATTCAATTATTTGAAACTCGGATAAATCAATATTTGTAAATTCAGGTAAAACTTTAAACTCTTCTTTTAATTCAGTTTGCAAGCGCATTTTTATGTCAATGGCTTCTTTACTTTCATTTACACTCCTCGAATAATCATCTTCTACTTGATCAACATACCTCTTTACAATGGTTTTAAATTTAGAGTATAACATAGGGTATTCATCCTCTATCGTTCTAATATTTTCCCTCATGGCTAAGAATTTTCGAATCTGTTTTGTAGTAACTTTATTGGCTTGTTCAATATCTGGATATAAAACTTTATTCTTCCCATATAACTTTTCGAAGAAACCATTGTTTTCCTTCTTGAAATTTTCAATTTCCTTTCCAGTCCTTTCTATTTCTAGGTTCTCATTCCATTTTTTTAAATTCTCAAAATCAGATAAATCAACATATTCGGTGATATATTTTTCTAAATGTTTTATTGAACAGCAATCAATATCATCGTTCCATGCTTTGTTTGTAAATACTGAATTTAGGATTCCAATTAGAAAAGGTGAATTATGTCTATAAATGAATACTCCACTACCGGAGAGGCCTTTTGCAACGGTGTGCCCACTTTCTCCAGCTTGATCAAAAGTGTCTTTTACCAATGTCACTTTAAATTTTCCTTTATCGTCACTTATAGAAAGTATCTTACCTTCAAATGGTCTATGCTGGTCAATATTTACTGCTTGATAACCGCAGAATTTAACTTCATTGTTGGATAATACCCCTCGTCCTAATTTGTATTGGTAAAGTAGTCGTTTTTCCTCTGCAAAATCTATTTCAATTAGAGCGAAATCATGTTCTAAGTTAAATTCCACTATTCTGGTACTCTTTATGTTATTAAATGGAGACGCGTAGTCGTCTTGTTTTTCAATGATGATGTTGTTAATGTCAGGTATGGTAGCTCCGAAGCAATGTGCAGCGGTTAGTACATAGAACGTTTCTTCATTTGAGAATAAGACACCACTTCCGACTATACCATTGCATTTAATTCTTACACAATATTTATCTGTTATGTTATTTGCCATAGTCTTTAAAAATTATTGCGATGTTCAGCATCCCAGTTACCATTCGTTAGATCAGCATCAATGATGAAATCTCCGATTCTGTACCTTAAATCATCAATATTGTAATTAAAGTAAATATTCAATTTTTGATCGGATCGATTAGAATTGTGAACAATCCTACCTATGGTTTCCCTAGAAGGGTGTCGATGGTTAGCTGTACCGCCATTTGTAGAAATAATGAAGTTATCACTCTTTATTAAACTTAACATAGCCTGAGAAGTGTTATTTAAACTTCCATGATGAGAAATTTTAACATAATCGGCGACTATGGGTTTTTGTTCGTTAAATCCATAGTAAATTAGGCTTTCCTCTATTATTTCAGGTCTTGCATCCGCCAGTAGTAAAATTGAAACGTCGGGGCATTTAAGCATAAATGCTATAGATGAAGCATTAAAAATATCATTATTTAATCCTTTGTCTGTAATAAAAGGGATTTGACTAAGTTCTACCAAAGATTTTGTGTAATCATCATTTACTGATGAAATTCCAATATTGTTTTGAAGTAAACTTTCAGGGCTTTGTGATTTCCAGCTTTCGTATAATGTATTTAAGATGTTCGGAGTTGGTGATAGGATAAGAAAGTTAATGCCACATTTGTCTATTTCGCCATCTTCGGTTGAAATACCTCGCAAGATTGAATTTGGTGATTTTTGAGAAATCAAAGTTTTTAATGTATCTCCTTGTTTCACACTAATTAAATTTCCTGTATCTATTTCAATCATGTCAGGATTATTTAACCAAATTTCATCAATTCTTATTTCATTTATTAAAGTGCTATTAAAAAAGGCTATTAAACCTGCAATATGATCTGAATCTATGTGGGTTAAAATCAAAATATTTATATAAGAAATATCCTCTAGCTCCTTTTTTAATGAGTATTTAAATGTTTGTGATGTTCCACCATCTATTAGAATTATAAATTCATTATTGTCAGGGTCAAAAGTTTTGATCAGGATGCAATCGCCATGATAAGCTGGTAGAACAAAAAATTCAGTTACAAATCTTTTCATGCTTTAATACTCTCCGCTTATTTTAATGGAAACAAGTCCTAGTTTGGAGAGTTCGTCGCGGAATGATATGCCTAAATTATGTTGGTAAGAGGTCGTTAAATACATATGAGTGTTAATTTTTTTTAAATATAATGAAATGTTTAATGGAGTGATAATTGACTAATAATGAAAAGTAATAGAAATAATTGATTTATTTAGCATTTAATTTATTAGTTAATTGATTATTATTACATAATAACCTTCTTTTAAATAGGTGTTTCATATTTATGGTTGAATTATGTAAGTTTTGTTAGGATGTTTTTTGTTTTGAATATTTGTTGTTCGTTGGTTAATTGGTGGTATAGTGTTGTTTTAGATTAATTTAGTTCAAAATATATGAATTTCTTTAAACCTTGTAAAGCTTTTGATTTTTCACCCCATCCATATGATGTTGGTAATCCATTTGGGTTTTGGCATAAGTATGAGGATAATCACTTTTTAAAAAAGATTTATGTTCTGAATGATGATAAATTTGAAATATTTTATCAATACCATATTGCATATGCTCTAGGGAAGGGAAGATACAACGAAGAAGCGTTCTTTATTAAGGTATGGGAGGTCGTTGATGATAGGATCAGGAACTTAAAAGCCAAAGATCCTTACTCGGCTTCACATGACCGATATATATTGTGGAGTGGAAAATTACAACGGTTCCAGAAGTACCTGAATAGTATAGATAAATGGAGTGCAAGGCCATCGCATATCATAATTGCGGAAAAGGAAGCGGTCATTCAGAAACAAAAGCAGGAAATTGAGGAGCTTCAGGCTCGTTGGGATAGCGTGAAGGGCTATGAGATATCTCAAAAGATCTGGATAAAACAAGGTTATCTGCCTACGGTGATTGATTTGTTCAAACAAATAGAAAAATTGGAAGTGCCTTCAGGTGGAAACCTGCTAAAATATGATCATCAAGTTGCTTACCCTAGAATGATTAGCAAGTATTTTACTCATGCGGGTAATGATATACCCGTTGAAACTTTGCGGAATTATTATGTGGTCAAAAAAGGTGATATTCCTGTAAAAGGGACTTCCATTCAATCAGAACATAAGATTTTCAAGATTGTCCCTGTAAAAGAAACGAAAAAATAACAACCGGTTTAAGATTTGCATATGACCAGAACGATCGGGTGGTCATGGTTTGGGGTGTCTAATGCTCCACATTTGCCTTGTAAACTTAAAAAGGAGGTAACATGCAGATCGAAATTCTCAGCAAGGAAGAATTGCTACAGTTCAAGTCCGAACTTATTCAGGAGATTAAACAAGCCATCAAATCAGATGATGCGCCAGTCAAACAATGGCTTCGAAGTTCAGAAGTCAGGACACTATTAAAGATTTCATCCGGTACACTACAAAACCTTCGGATCAAAGGCATCCTGCCTTATGAAAAGATAGGGGGTATCTTTTACTATGCCTATTCTGATATTGTCCAGTTGTTAGGTGAAATCGGGAACTCATGATGGATACAGGAAACCGACTCAGCAGTTTTTTAAAACTAGCTAGTAAGCATAAACGCTTCCATCAATCACATTTAAGCCTTTATTCAGCTATACTGATGTGTTATGCGCAGGGACTGTGTCAAAATCCTTTCAGGATATCCAGAAGCAAACTGATGAAACATTCAGCGATCCATTCATTTGCTACATACCACAAGTGCATGGGTGATTTTGTGAGCGAAGGCTTCCTTGATTACGAACCTTCCTATCATCCCAAGCTGGGTAGTCAGGTCACATTGTTAAATGACAATGATGCAGGCGCGGATGGTTAGGCTCCATACAGGTCAGGTCCTTTTCCTCTTTCAGGAAAAGGAGCAAGCAGGAATTGGGCAGTAGCCCTATTCTATGCTCGTATGCGTTGCAAACGGGCTTGTAAGAATCCTCCGAGGATTCTTTGGCCTCCGGCAGGTATCAAGGGGGCAGAAAAAGGAATGTTCACTAGGGTGCAGATGTTAAATGAATATAACACTGCACGCTTTTAAATCAAAACAAGATGCAAGAAGAACAATTCAGAACGGTGAAATACTCACTAGCGGTAGACCTGAAATTTGACAAGATTGCCCTGAAATTAGGGAGAGCTAAAAGACGTCTGTTCATTCAGATGGTAGAATACTTCTACCGGAATAAGAAAGACCCTGCTGATTTTAATGATGAGTTATTAAAGAATACCCTGCTCAAACAGCATCAACAATACATTGGCTTTATCAAAGTGCAGGAGTCGGAGTATTTTGATCCTATAAGGGTAGAAATAAACCGGATGGCTGAGCGTCAAAGGAACATCCTGAATCTTTTTAATACCCAGGTACTGAAATCAAACGAACAGTTGTTCCAGAATCAAAATGAGATGCTCAGTCAGCAACAAATGCAAATAGCGAAGTTTAGCCAAACTGATTCCCTGATCGCAAGGGTAGAAGTAAAACTGTATACCAAGGAGAGGCTGAAACAGGAGTTTGCCCTTATTCTGGAAAACTATGTTAAAGCCAGGGAGGCTTTGGGGCTCATGTTCTCCGGCAAGGAAAAAGAGGCGCTGCTCACTAAGGTGATGGCACAAGTTAGGGGATTATAGCTATGTATCTAAATATCTCAGATAGCAGTACAGCTAATAACAAAGGCAGTAGTGGTACACTTGTTCATTATCTGGAAAAGGAAAATAGGGTCTTAGAACTAGAAAACCCTGAACGCTGGTTTAACCAAAAGCATTCCGATATAGAGCCTTATGAAGCTCGCAGGACGATTGATCAGAATATAGCCAAGCTCAGTAAAACTGATGCCAAGTTTTTTCTAATCAATATCAGTCCCAGCCAAAAGGAGATTGCCCATCTTAAAGCGTGTTTCGGGGCAGAGGGTGCAAAAACTCAGCTCAAAGCGTATGCAAAAAAGGTGATGGATGAATATGCCAGGAATTTCAACCGTGAAGGGATTAACAGTAGTAAAGATTTGATCTGGTTTGCCAAACTGGAAAACCACAGGTATTATAGTTACAAAGACAAAGAAGTCAAGGAGGGAACCAAAAAGCGGGGAGAACTGAAGGCAGGAGATCAGATGCACGTTCAGGTAATCGTCAGCAGGAAGGATGCCAGTAATAAAATTAAGCTGAGTCCGATGAACAATTCCAGAGGAAAGAATGTAGAACATTCCAAAAAGTTAGGGCAATTTGATCGGATGAAATTCAAACAGTCCGGTGAAACCTGTTTTGATAAGTTCTTTGATTTTGACAGAAAGCTAGGTGATACATTTGCCTACGCCAAAATTCAAAAGAACGGGACTTTCGAACAACGAATGCAGTTAAGTACTTTGGTACAGGGATCTGCAGTAAATACCGAGTCCCGAGATTTGGCGGTACAGCTGATCAAGTCGGTGGCCGAAGGCACGTTTTTAAGCACCACCACCATGTTGGAAAGTGTCGGAAAAACAGCAGGAGATTTTATGAAAATCCTACTGGCACCTGTTTCCCAAGGAGTGGCAATAGGAGGCGGTTCTGATGGATTACCTGTGAAACCGAAAAAGAAGAAAAAAAAGAAAGGCCAACAACAGGAGCAGGAATTACAAATAAGCCGTTAAACAGGCAAGGTGTTTTGCAGGAGCGTTTCCCCACGCTCAAGGAGTGGCCTGCAAAATACCCTGCCCGCTTTGGCCTTTACACAATTTTGCGGGGGGATTTACGAAAAAAAACAGTGGACTAAAAAATGAAGGAAGCCTACTGATCAAGGTGCATTGCTTTTAAACTTCCAGAAGTTGGATTCTGATAGGCCAGCGTGCCTTGTTCAAATTCAAAGAGTTGTTCCATAAGTACTACTTTTTCGTATGGAATATCCTTGCTTTCCTCTATTAGAATCCTCCGATAATTATGAAAGGTATTCATGGAAATTCCCAGCAGTTCTGGGAGCAGGATCATGGCTTTACGGTATTGCAATATGTTTAGCGCGTGTAAGTACTCATTGATTCTATATTTGGTGATTGGCTTGTTCATGATCTTTGATTTTTAAATGGGTTAATAATCATTGGATATTGGAAGCAGACCATTTTTAGCAGATCAAGCTATAGAAATGCAGGGAAAAAAATGATCTTTCCTTTGTGCTTAATTGGTGCTTTCAAGCCGTTGTTTTTCTATCTGAATGAAGGACGCGTTTAAAAAACCAATCAGCTGGGTATAAAACAAGAGCATACCGATAGTCTGATTGCTGTCGTATTCAGCGGTATGGTATGTCCATCCTTTATACAGTTCCCAGACCAGATCCCTGCATTCATGAATAGGGGTATTGTCGAAGAATTCAGTGAGTAAATTTTCAGGATTTTGCAGTTCATCATCGGATAAACGTGCAGGCTGGTAATCCAGCTTTCTTAGGATTTCTTGCATGGTGATTGTTTTATGGGTTTTAATTGGACATTTCTTTAGTAGTCGCTTTCTTAAATTCATACAAGCTTTCCAGTTGGCTGATGAAATCCTGAAACTGCGTACTGTAATGTTTTTTAAGTATGCAAATGCTGAAATGGCGTGCTTCAAAAAATGCGCTGAGTTGGTAATCCGCCAAAGTGCCCAGCAGATAAAGTTTCATTGGTTCTTTTAAGCCACGTAGAAAAAATACAGGGTTTTCTGTCTCTGGTACTAAGGTTTTATTCCCAATTCGAAAACGCATCTTTAATTCATAGTAATCACCTTTATCCAGCCATTGAAAGTAAATCTCAGGGATTTCTTTGGCAAATACGCAGGGGATTAAGTACTTCTTAAATGGTTTTGGTTCCAGATTTTTCATGCCATAGGTCATGAAGTAATGGGTGTAGGCTTGTGATTCAAGCATAGGATATGCCTCTTGCCATAAATAGAAAAGCTGATCTCTTCTTTCCATATTTTGATTGTAGATTTCCTGTTTTTCTGCCTTAGTATGGCGGAATTGTGTGTTTTGCATCTCAGCAAGCGCCTTCATTTTTACCAGTAGCGGATGGAGTTGGGTTTGGATAGGGCTGTACTGCGGTTCTGCTGAAGGTTCGGCATCTTTAATGAAATAGGAATAGCTTTTTATGGTCTCTTTATTCTTGCCGACTTTTCCAAGGTAAGAGATCAGAAAAGGGTAATGGTTAGGACGGTAGGGAGCAAAAGTGGTGTCGGCGAGACAATACCCGATCACACAATTGCTTGTGGAAATATCGGTCTGCGTAATGGGGAATCTCTTTGTGCGGGCAGGGTAAAGGGTATCTTTAAACGGATAGTAAAGTTTGGACTCCGGTTTATAGAAATAAGAATATTGCGCTTTTAGCCCAACGTTCATTCCCCATCTGTCGTTGATGACGTTAAGATATTTGCTTTTACCAGTTTTGGGATGGAAGAAATCCGGCCAGTAAAACTCTTTAAAATCACATTCTCCGCTATGGTTCATTAAATCCTGTAAGGCGTAATAAGCATAACGGCTGAGATAGCTTTCGCTGGTGTCTACACTACAGCCGACCAGTAGTTCAGTTGGTTTGACCTGTAGATACACCATTTCTTCTTTCTCCTCCCCAAGCGTAATCCCAATAGTGAGGATCTCGCTCTGAAAGGAGATTTTCCTTTGTTTGATGTACAGAAATGGCTTTCTGGTTCTCCTGAATGCAGAATGTTGGTTTAAAGTTTCCAGACTGAGTATTACAGTCCCTTTTTCCAGCGGAAGATGAAAAAAGTCGATGCCCTGAGGCAGTAATTGTTGCATTTCCATATTTGATCTTATTTAATTTCTCATTAAATAAGCCATAGGTAAGTGGGATGCCGGAAATAAAATAAGGCTGGTAACTCACTTAATCTAGTGTAACAAGGCTCTGACAAAGCCACCTTCTCTTTCGAAAAGGTTCCCACAAAAGACATAAGCGAGCACCAGCCCTATAGCAAATATAGGGTTTTGGTTGCTCAACTTAGACTCGCGGGGTTAAACTGTCAGATTTAGTTGCGAGGCTTGTAAAGCAATTCCTTGTCACCGATTTTAGAACTGCAAATTTTTAGTTTCTTCGTTCATTTTTTAGTTAATCTAATGTAAGAACAAAAACTTGTAATAGCAAATTTGCTATTAATATATTTACTTTATAACTGTCTATTTGTTTGGTGAAGTATTTAAAAGACGAAGAATTTATTAAGAAGTTTGGACAGAAGTTAAAACAAGTCCGTGAAGGGCAGGGGATTTCTCAGGAACAATTTTCCTTGCTTACGGATATATCGCAAAGCCAAATTGCCAGAACAGAGTTAGGGCAGGTTAATACCAGTATTAGCCATGCTTCCACTTATGCCAAGTTTCTCAAAATTAATCCGATGGAGCTTTTCGATTTCTCTGATTTAAAAGAAAAGAAATAATCATTTATTTTTTATAACCAATAAGCTATGATTTTATGGGTACAGCATTAATAATAGGTGATAGATTTGAAGGGGTATTATTAGAAACGTTTGTTGGAGAGAAATCATCTCGCCCAAGGGTGAGACCTTTAGAGTATTTCGATAAAGATATTCGAGTTGAATTTCCTAGACATTTAAGAGATGATAATCCTATAGGTACTAGATTTACAGCAGATGTAAAAGTTGCACAGAAAACTATGAATATGCGACCTCATGGTCAACACTATCTAGTCGCATCTGAACCCAGTATTATTAAAGTGGAAAGCTTTAAAACTACAAGCCAGCTTATACCAATAAAATTGAATACAGCGAGTGATCGAGCTTATAAATACATTGAGGAAGAGTTTAAGTCGAAAGTGAATTTGATTAGTTTTAATGAGTTTAGAATTAAAGTTTATGGAGTAGCTACCAATAATCCTGATAAAAAAAATGTTATCAGTACTACAGTCAATAGGCTAGATTTAATAAAAACTTATGCACTTTCAAGAGCAAAAGGTAATTGTGAAGGTTGTAATAAGGAAGCCCCATTCTTAAAGCGAAATGGACAACCTTACCTAGAGGTTCATCATATTGATGAATTAGGGAAAGGAGGTAGTGATTCTCCAAAAAATGTTATAGCCTTATGTCCCAATTGTCATGCTCGTATTACACATGGTGCAGATGGTATAGGATTTAATGAGCTTTTAAAAACTAAGGTAATTGAGATTGAGAATAAATTTGAATAAGATAATTTCATCGGGTTTGAATAAAAAGAAAAGCGGAAATGATCTCCGATC
>NZ_JAVTSB010000019.1:0-9140 GCF_032677645.1 Pedobacter gandavensis
AAATAAGCAGATTGAGACAATCTTAAAATAAATCATTCACTCTTTTTCTCATATTGCAACCCTAGAATTTGGGTCATTCTACTGTCCAACAGTAACATTTACTAATCCGTCGCCAAATATTCTTACTATGTCAAAAACTGCATATTTTTTTGTGTAATAATATTCTTATTTTCTCCAAAAAAATTAAACTACAATGCTACTACTATTTTATCATAATTTCTTTTAGATAGGTGTGATTTACAAAATCTAATAATAATTCTATTTGTCCTCATAAGTGTTTTGGGTAAATACGTAGCATAAGTTCATTAACTCTATCAATTGGTTATAAAAAAATAACATATCTGTTAACTCCTCCCCATCGGGCGATTCAGCAGCAAAATGGATCCATCCTTCATACAGTTTCCAAAGCTTGGTTCTGGATTCATGAAGCGGATGGTTCACAAAAAAATAAGCCATCGATGGGACAGGATTATTTAGATCATCATCAGATATCTCCACTGGTTGATAATTTAAAGCTTTTAATATTTTTTCCATAGTTCATTTTATTTATTAGTGAACTTATATATTGCCCTTAATTGATCTGCAAAATCTTTAAAGTAGCCATCGTAATGTTTCTTCAGTACCAATAGTTGAAAATGTCTTTTCTGAAAAAAACAGACAAGTTCATCATCCATGACTGAGTTTAACAGCGCGTAATTCCTTGGCTTGTAACAGAGCATAGCAAATAAGGCCGTATTGTAATAATACTGTACCTGGCGGATTTTTCCGTCAAGCATTAAACGAAGTTCGAGCTTATAATAATCCCCAATATCTTTCCATAAAAAACAGACTTCTGGTGTTTCGTTGCTAAAGCTACATGGAGTCATATATGATCTTGATGGCTTTCCTTTTACGTGGCGCATGCCAAATGTATAACAGTAATGGGTGTATAATCTACCCGAAAGTAAGGGAAGTGCCTTTTGCCAAAGCTCAAAAAGACTGTTAAAATTCTGTTTGTTCTTTTCTCTTTTTTTAGCAAGTACCAAGACATCTTCTTTAGGTTCGGAACTTGCAACCAAGGCAATCTTTTTCATAGCGAAACAAATACCAACAAGACATTGCTGTTCTTCCGTAAGATTGATCTCAGACAGATTCAGTTCATTAAGCACATAATTTTTAAAACCCTTCACCTTAGTTTTGTCTTTATTCAATATCCCTGTATATGGGATTAAAAAAGGATAATGGTTAGTTCTGTGTCTTTCATTATTGGCATCGGCCATACAGAAACCTAATATCGTACGGCTATCCTTTGGTGGTTTTTCTTGAATAATTGGGCGTGTTTTTCGTAACGTGATGACGTTTTCTGATACTTCAGGAAGTTGGTTCCCCGGCTTATAAAAGCCTTTGTATCTCACTTTTGATGCTATATGTAAGCTATCTTTAGATTTAAGGATCATCAGATACTTAGATACTCCGCTATTCTGATCAAAAAATCCCGGCCAATAATACTCTTCAAAATCATATTCACTATGATAGTATAGAAGACGATAGAGTGCAAAATAAGCGTATCGGCTTAAATATCCTTCATGCGTATCAACACTACAGCTTACCAATAGCTCTGAGGTGGTGGCCTTGATATAAACCATTTCCTCAGGCTCCTTATCCAGTACTATACCTATTGTTAGTAGTTCGTTACTAAAAGATACTTTCCTGATTCTAATGGGCAGGTAACCTTTTTTAGGCTTTCTGATTTCAGAATATTGGTTTAGTGTATTTTCTGAAAGCTTCCTTGTACCGGGTATAAAAGGCAACCGGAAAAAGTTTTCTGGTTGTATAAATGAAACAGTTTTATCCAACATGGCACACCTCACTTTCTGTTTTGAGTTGTTTATATACTTCAGCTTCTTTAGCAAGGGCATTTATCTTGTCTAAGCACATAATTTCTGTGAGCTTTAGAAAGGTTGAAACCCGAATAAATAATTGCTCTGCATCGGCATGATCCACCTTGAAATCATCATTGTAACGGGCGGCAGAATAGCTTTTAACCATGATTTCCAAAAGCCGTCTATCATCTTCTCTGCCAGAAATCAATAGTCTTGACGGCGCAGAAGAAAAGCTATCACAAACACGTAGTTGTCTATATAGGTTATGTATATCACAACGGTATGCCAAATGAACCCGTATCAAAACAATACAGCATTGTTCTACAACCTGATGTGCCATAAATGCACTTAAATGATAATGTTGATTTGCTAAGCATTCTTTAGCACTCGCCAAAAAGCCTGTTGCCAATGGTAGGCGATGATTATAATGTTTTTGAGCCTTAACGGCGGCCTGAGAAGGTATAAAATTTATAACGTGATCAGCTTGTACCATCCCGTCCTTACTATAAATAACCTGTCCGCTGTTATAAATCGTAATAAAAAATCTGTTGTTGGCTTTGATGGCCTCTTCAATGGTTTCCTTGCCATGAACCAATATGGTAATCTTTCCAAAAGGAAAATGATGGTTTGAAAAGTCCTGTACCTCATGCTCAATTCTGGTAACACTTTCGGTTACCATTAACAAAAAGTAATGATAGTTTTCTTCTTTGTGATTATTGATAAAACAACCGTCATTGGCCTTGAATTCTATGATTTTGCCAAAACGATAGATTTGTTCAGGTTTAAATTTTTGAACCAGCTCTTTGATAAAGACTGAGAAATTTTCTTTCTGGTGTTGACCAGATTGCATGAATTGTGTTTCCATAACGTTTACATTTTTGATTCTGAGATCAAAAATGCTGTCTGGCAATGCCGTAACCTACCAATTAAATTGGTATCTTACCAAAGGTTATTCGTTTCATACAACCTGAAAAAATAATTATATTTGTGAATATGGAAACATCTACAAAGTCTAATAAAATGCACATCGGAAGAAAGATTAGCCGTATTCGTGAAATCAGAGGAATAAAACAAGATTTTCTTGCTATCGAATTAGGTGTAAGCCAACAAACGATTTCTAAAATTGAACAAAGTGAAGAAGTTGAAGATTCTACATTGGAAAAAATAGCAAATGTATTAGGTGTTAGCACTGAAGCTATAAAGAATTTTAATGAAGAGTCTATATTGAGTATAATCTCCAATACTTTTACGAGTAACGACAATTCGACAATCAATGCCATTAATATTCAATGCTCGTTTAATCCATTAGATAAAGTGGTTGAGCTTTATGAGCGGTTGCTAAAAAGCGAACAAGAAAAAATCGAATTATTGAAAGGTACGAATAACGGAAACTAACCTTTTCTAATTTAACCCTTTTCATATAAGCGCAAAAGGTCTCTGTCATGCACAGAGACCTTTTTTTATTGGAAAATCGGCGAATTTCATCATCTGTATGTGCTAATAGCTACTAAGCAATCTCAAAAATCTCACTTCATATGCTTATTCAGTAACAGATAACCAAAAGTCATAAGAACTAAAGCCAGTATACATAAAACCACCCTTGTCAATACAGCCCTAACATATTCTACGCTTCTAAGCTGTTCTGGGAACAGCAAAAAACGATATTCTTTTTTGAGCGGCTTAGGCCATTTCTCTAAACTATCGTTAAGGCTGGCTAAACCGCTTTTCAATGAGTTATTGAGTTCAGAAAAATCAGGTTTCGGGGCTTGGATCACTAATTTGCTTAACTTTTGTTCAAAATTTGCGATTAATGATTGTGTCTGTTCTTCTTTTTGCATCAGTGCAACATTTTTAGCGGTCAATTCCTTTTCCAGAAAATCTGTCTTTCTGATTAAATTTTCTATCACTTCATCAATCACTGTTTTTTCAGGTGTTTGTTGATTGCTCATATTAGATTCCTTCCTTTAAATGTTATAATCAATTATTTACCTTATCTGGTATTTGTGCGGGCTTTCTCTTGGCGTCTCCGATTTCGGCCATA
Organism: Pedobacter gandavensis; assembly: GCF_032677645.1. Lineage (GTDB taxonomy): Bacteria > Bacteroidota > Bacteroidia > Sphingobacteriales > Sphingobacteriaceae > Pedobacter > Pedobacter gandavensis_A. The sequence continues at coordinate 3,904 of NZ_JAVTSB010000019.1, forward strand.
GATCGCCTCATCATCCACATCATCTGATATATCAATTCCTAATACGCCCAGATAATTGGTTTTTGGCTCTTGACCTAAGTACTGGGGCTTTGGCTCTTGTTTGAGATAATGGGTCTGTTGACCGGACTGTTTTAAAACTTCTCTTAGTTCATCTGCCAAACTTTTAGGTTGCGGCAGTTTCTCCTCCATACGGTCAGAGATCATTTTATTGATTTTTCCATAGCTTAAACTGCGGTCAATTTCTGATCCCTTAAACTGATATTCACCTTTGCTGAAACTAATACCCTGTACTTCTTGTGTTCCGCCTTTGTATTTATAGTGCATTTTAATACCCTGCATAGCTAATTGTTTTTTCAATTCGTCCATGCTCTTGACGTTCGGCAGTATAGCTTTGATCTGGTCGTGGATTTGGTATTTTACTTTGTCAGCTCCTTTGAGTCGATGGCGATTTACCCTGTCTTTGCCTTCTGCCATGTGAAAACCGTATTTTAGGGTCAATGCTTTGCTTACTTTTACGTTTTTCCACCGTTGGTTAGCATCACTTATTGTTTTGCCCTCATTGTCTACACGGTTGTAAACAATATGCAAATGGTCATGGTCAGTATCATGATGTCTGACCATTAGGACTTGCGTATCAGAAATTTTCATCTTTTTCAGATATTCTTTAGCAATGTTCACCATCAGTTCATCTGTAAGTTTTGCGCTGTCCTCTGGGCTCCAGTTTAAAGCAATGTGGCCTACTGCTTGTCCTAAACCGGGGCACATTTTCCGTTGCATGTTAAAGTCAGCAATCGTGTGCTTTACTTCACCTGTTCGCAAACCCGTAGCATCCAGTATAACTGCATCTTTTTTCAGCATACAGTATTCCACACATCCTTTAAAGCTTTTGCCGGATTTAGGTATCTTTCCCATCATCGCTGTTTAGATATCTAATGGCTTGGTCAATTTCTGTTAACAAATGCCCGCACTTAATGGCAATACTCACAATCCCACTAGTATGAGCCAATTTTGTTAATTGGTTTAAGTTGTTCGCCATTCCTGCCAGTAGGTGTAAAATACGCCTGTCTTCGGTTGTTATTCTGGCAACTACCTTAGCTTTCAGTGCAGCCGATCTGAACCAATCACTGATACGAACGCCTGCTTGTTTGGCTTTGGATTCGATTAGGAACCGTTCCGAAGTGGTCAGCCGGACACGGATGCCACTCGCACGTTTAATCTTTTTTTGTGGCGCACCACCTTTATGCCTGGTATGTTCAGCTAACTTATTTATGGGGTCTTTAAGACCTGTCTTTGATATTGTATCGGTCATAATTTCTCACGTTTAAAATGCCTTATCGGCTCTTAATTCTGCGCTTTGCTACCTTCATGCGACCATCGGGAGCTTGAAGCAAGTTTCCCCTTGCCGCAGGCTTGGGGAGTTTTTGTGTAACAAAAACACAAACTTGCTTCCTACAAACCGCATAAGTTTGGCGTGCTGGAAGCGTCGCCTTACCTCCTGCGGTTTCCATTACCCGGATAGCTCCTGAAAGGAGCATCCGGGTAAATACTAAGCCGGGTTTCCCGGCACCGCTTTCTGATCTGGTGGTTCGCCCGAAAGGAGCGGCCACCAGATCAGGCTTCCCTTAATCGGATGGTAGGACGGCTGATAACGGATGTACCCGAATGTATCCAGTTCACGGATACATTTATGGTAAGTGGCAATGGATGCAATTCTGGAAAAAGCCATTAGCTTTTTCCGGCTCACGGTAAAGGGATTGGTAAATCCACTTTGCTGCCAAAGGACAAACAGTGCAGTAAGCAGGCTGACATGGGTGGACAGCATTCTGCTGTCCGATCCCATGCGCCTGATCCATTTACTGTAATCAGCGGTTTTATTTTGCAGGCTGGTTTCTGTCATTGCTGACCTCCTTCCAGCAGCAGGGTAATGTCTTCTAATTTGTAATACATCATCCCGCCAATCTTTGTATACCGCAATGTTCCGTTAATGCGCAGGTTTTGTAATGTACCGGGTGATATGTTCAGCATCTTGCGTACCTCTGCGCTTTTAAGCCACTCCTTAGCTTTTTCCTGCGGTTTAACCATAGCGCTTATGTCGTTGAGCAACTGTGTCTTAAACTGCTTTAAATCGTCTTTAGTGATGATATCTATTAGCATCCTTTTTCCTCCTTGATTTGATGATTACCATACTTTTTAGTGTAACCGGATATCGATATAACTATTGGGCTGTTAAGCTGGATATACAGCAAATTATATAGCTTTATATCCAGCTTAATGTTTAGGAGCTATCAAGCCTAAGCGATGATCTACCAAGTTGAATTGCACTGATTGCCCGATATATGCAACGGGAAGGGAATTGTTTGTTCGTGATTTCCATAACCTTTGTTTTGGAACAAAAGAATGTTATGGAACTAACTTTAATTTACCACGAATTCTGCGTGGTAAAACGACTGGTTTGGATGCGTATAGTTCAGCTATTTAAGTAGCTTAATACCAGTTGAATACAAAAACATCTCTTTGGTGGATTTTGGCAAACTATAAAGCCTTTATTTATTTGTTTTTAAGTTAGATATCGTATAAAGCTGATGTTTTTTCGGTATCTCGTGTTCTCTTTTTGTGGCGTCTTTGGGATCAATTCCCCGTAAATAGTACCTTACTCTTTCTATTTTAATTTCTTTGGTCTGGCCTGTATTTTTACTGTCAACCTCTCTAAAGTATTTGCTGATCATTTTTGCCCAGGTGTTTTGTGCAGGGGTGATTAACAATCCGTCACCTTCGGGAGTTTTCAGGGCTTGCATTTTTATAAAAAGGTCTAAAAGAGGTAATACCTGACCATCCCTGATTTCAATATAGCCATCAAATTGGCGGTATTCCGCTATTTCTGCTTTTAACTGGGTGTTCTCTTGCTTTAAGGTATGGATTTCTAATTGCTGTGCTGCGACTGCTGCTTCGGTAGATTTATGTAAATTCCACTGGTCATGTAAGATCAATACTTCGGTGAATTTTTTAAGCTGCTTAATTTCCCGCTCATTACGAACATGGTCTTTGTCATAAATATCTTTGAGCAGTAGTACGTTCAGCTGACGATCAACCAAATCCCATAGATACCTAAAAAAAGTTTCTTCGTTACCGTCAGGATGTTGTTCCAAATAGTAATTTAAATGCCGTTGGTAAAATTCTTCAATGCGTTCTTCGTTGATAGCAAAAATCCTTATAAACAGAAGCCTTAGAAAATTTTTACGGCTCCAAGATATAGGGTTTCCAATATCTAAGGTATCAGTATTAAAATCAAAACGGTCACGGGGTTTAAAATAGCTGATACTCATAGGCAATTAGTTGAAAGTATATTTTCACAAATATTAGCGGACAAGTTATCATTAACTCATTAAAATAACTGGAGTAGCGAACAATGTTATTTAGTTTGAGGAAATCGAACTATTCCACCTAACTGATCTGTAATGCACTGACGACAATCTTTAGCAAAATCCATATCATTTGTTTCAAGTATATATCTACATATGTTAAATAGGTCTTCAGTTTTTATTAATCCAATTAGCTCACGTTTAGCCCCGGTTTGGCACTTTTGCGTAAATGACAATGACCTCTCATTGGGAGGTAAAAGCCTTTGCGGGTTACCGATGAGCAGTCCTGATGCACGTTCTTGAACTATTTCTTTTTCAAAATCTGCATTCAAACCATCAAGTAGTTGCCTAAATTTAGACACGTCAATATCTTTAGAATCCTTGCCTTCACATTCTCCTATAAATCGTTGCCCCTCTGGAGATAAAATAATTTGGTCAAGTTCTAACTCTCCATCGTCATAATTCTCAGCTTGATAACCGAGAATAGTCAAAGCCTTTATGACAGCTTTTTCAAGGAGTTTTCCTGTTTCAAAGAGTAAATCTTTTAAACTTTCTTGTTCCTCTAATAAATGTTCTAATTTTGCAATTTCCTTTTGCTTTTTAAGTACCTCTTCCTTTATCTTATTTATTTTAGCTTCAGTTATTGTTGATACTTTTAAGGCAAACGAAGCATCATTGAGCCAATTTGGCTTTGGTGTCTTATCTTGTTCCTGTCTCACTACTTTATCCATTTGCACTAAAGAATTTAAAAATATCTTTCCGAGCTTCAATCCTTCAGTACTCCACGTAGTCTTATCCGTTTTTTCGTTATATTTAGTGAGTTTTGGGGAATTGAAATCAAGAATGGGGAGGAAAATAACGAAGCCATTTTTAATTTTTAACGATGCACCTAATGTCCGGTCTTTATTTTTTGTAGTAAAAGCGGAATTCGTAATCCTGTCACTTTTAATATACGTTTCAAATGAGAAATAGTCTTTACAATTTTTATACAGATCGGAAACTAAATTGGAATTAGGATATACTGTTTTTCCACTTGCAGAATGGAATTCAAATGAGCTGAATGGCAGATAGTTGTAGTTCGAGTAAGGCGTTACGTGATTAGTTGTTTTTTGATTTCTTCCAGTCCCACTAACTGATTTGGTTCCGGTATAAATATAAAAATCTTCTTTTTTACTAAGAAGAATAAATAGAGTTCCCCCATTTTCTAAGAAATGCAAAATTTCAGTCTTCCAATGTTTGGTATGGTCAAGAATTTTGGCAGACGAGTCCTTATTATATAGTCTCTTTCCTTCATATTCGCCTCTTTCGGAATATCCTTCATATATAGAATAGTTTGTATTATCAAAATCGGGACATAAAATAGCTATATCAGTTTCTGAAAGTGAGTTAAGACTATCAAGTCGTATATAATTATCGTTGTTAGATGGTATATGAAAACCTATGTTTGAAATGCGCTTCATTTAATTTATTTAGAATAATCTTATGACTAAGATAAAAAATAAATCAAGAGTTGCAGTCATGATGTGTTAATAGAAAACCGTTATCACACTTTATTAAACTGCAACTAAATATTGATCAACGAAAGCTAATATCTCCATATCCAGCGCATAACTTGAATTAAATGGCTTTTTTTGTTCAATAAAATTAATACACCTTAGAACAATCTGCCAGATAAAGGTGAAAAATTACTCTTCGCTGTCTGGTTCCTTTCATAAAAAATAGGCAGGGTGATATTGATAAGATGTAGGATATTCCGGTTCAGGTAGCATATGTCTCGTCCTGAAAAAACCTTGCAGGTGATTATTGTTAGTCCTTGGTGTTCCTTACACTAGAAATATTTTTTAATTAAAATATTATCCTCGTAGCCACTTTTTAGCC
>NZ_JAVTSB010000020.1:0-3351 GCF_032677645.1 Pedobacter gandavensis
TTACAGATAAACACAGGCCACAAACAGTGACATATTATTGAAAGAAGTTAGTTATGAAGAACAAACAACAGTTTATTGCTCTTGAAAGCTTCGGATGATTAGTATTACTCGACTTTGATGTCACCACCTTTACATCTGTAACCTATCAACGTAGTAGTCTTCTACGGTCCTATATGGAATTCTCATCTCGTGGCTAGTTTCGCACTTAGATGCTTTCAGCGCTTATCTATTCCCAACGTAGCTACTCTGCAATGCCCCTGGCGGAACAACAGATTCACTAGAGGTTAGTCCAACCCGGTCCTCTCGTACTAAGGTCAGCCCCACTCAAAATTCCTACGCCCACAACAGATAGGGACCGAACTGTCTCGCGACGTTCTGAACCCAGCTCGCGTGCCACTTTAATCGGCGAACAGCCGAACCCTTGGGACCTTCTCCAGCCCCAGGATGTGACGAGCCGACATCGAGGTGCCAAACCTCCCCGTCGATATGAGCTCTTGGGGGAGATCAGCCTGTTATCCCCAGCGTACCTTTTATCCTTTGAGCGATGGCCCTTCCATGCAGAACCACCGGATCACTATATCCGTCTTTCGACCCTGCTCGGCTTGTCTGCCTCACAGTCAAGCAAGCTTATGCTATTGCACTCCTCATACGGTTACCAAGCGTATTGAGCTTACCTTTGAAAGCCTCCGTTACCTTTTTGGAGGCGACCACCCCAGTCAAACTACCCATCAAACAATGTCCCCCCTTTAGAGGGGTTAGACACCGAATACAAAAAGGGTGGTATTTCAACGTTGACTCCACAATACCTGGCGATATCGCTTCACAGTCTCCCACCTATCCTACACATCTTGTATCCAATGTCAATGTTAAATTGTAGTGAAGGTGCATGGGGTCTTTCCGTCCCGTTGCGGGTACCCGGCGTCTTCACCGGGACCACAATTTCACCGAGCTCATGGCTGAGACAGCGCCCAGATCGTTACACCATTCGTGCAGGTCGGAACTTACCCGACAAGGAATTTCGCTACCTTAGGACCGTTATAGTTACGGCCGCCGTTTACTGGGGCTTCGATTCAATGCTTCTCCTTACGGATGACATCCCCTCTTAACCTTCCAGCACCGGGCAGGTGTCAGGCCTTATACTTCATCTTTCGATTTTGCAAAGCCATGTGTTTTTGTTAAACAGTCGCCTGGGCCTTTTCACTGCGGCTGATATTGCTACCAGCGCCCCTTCTCCCGAAGTTACAGGGCCATTTTGCCGAGTTCCTTAGCCATGATTCACTCGAGCACCTTAGAATTCTCTTCCCGGATACCTGTGTCGGTTTGCGGTACGGGTTTTTATAACCTGAAGCTTAGCGGTTTTTCTTGGAAGTCTGATTACCTGCGCTATCTACGCCCCCGGAGGTTTGCAGTACTATCGGGTTTCAGCTAGGTCTGCGGATTTGCCTACAGTCCTAATACCTACGCCCTTCAACGATCTATTCCGTCAGATCGCGGCAGTGTCACTACTCCGTCCCCACATCGCAGTTATAAAAAGTACTGGAATATTAACCAGTTGTCCATCGAATATCCCCTTCGGGTTCTCCTTAGGCCCCGACTAACCCTGATCCGATTAGCGTTGATCAGGAAACCTTATCCTTTCGGTGGGCGGGTTTCTCTCCCGCCTTATCGTTACTTATGCCTACATTTGCTTTTCCAGAAGCTCCACCACAACTTACGTCATAACTTCGCTGCCGCTGGAATGCTCCCCTACCGTATCATATACAATATAATACCCATAGCTTCGGTGTATAGTTTAATGCCCGTTTATTATCCATGCCCGATCGCTCGACTAGTGAGCTGTTACGCACTCTTTAAATGAATGGCTGCTTCCAAGCCAACATCCTAGCTGTCTATGCAATCGGACCTCGTTAGTTCAACTTAACTATAACTTGGGGACCTTAGCTGATGGTCTGGGTTCTTTCCCTCTCGGCCCGTGACCTTAGCACCCCGGGCCTCACTGCAGTGTATATTATATAGCATTCGGAGTTTGTCTGGATTTGGTAGGATTTGACTCCCCCGCACCCAATCAGTAGCTCTACCTCTATATAACTTTACCACCACGCTGTTCCTAAAAACATTTCGGGGAGTACGAGCTATTTCCCAGTTTGATTAGCCTTTCACCCCTACCCACAGATCATCCGGAAACTTTTCAACGTTTATCGGTTCGGTCCTCCAGTACGTGTTACCGCACCTTCAACCTGTCCATGGGTAGATCACAAGGTTTCGCGTCTACCTCCCCTGACTATACGCCCTATTCAGACTCGCTTTCGCTGCGGCTGCGTGTCTTAAACACTTAACCTTGCCAGAGAAGAGTAACTCGTAGGCTCATTATGCAAAAGGCACGCCGTCACGCCACCTGGACGCTCCGACCGCTTGTAAGCACACAGTTTCAGGTTCTATTTCACTCCCCTGTTCGGGGTTCTTTTCACCTTTCCCTCACGGTACTGGTTCACTATCGGTCTCTCAGGAGTATTTAGCCTTACCGGATGGTGCCGGCAGATTCCCACAAGGCGTCTCCGACCTCGCGGTACTCAGGATACTACTAGACTAGTCTTACTTACGTGTACGCGGCTCTCACGCTATATTGCCAGGCTTCCCATCCTGTTCCACTTCATGTAACTAATGCCATATTGTAGTCCTACAACCCCAGATATGCCGTAACATAACTGGTTTGGGCTCTTTCCCTTTCGCTCGCCACTACTTAGGAAATCATTATTATTTTCTCTTCCTCTGCTTACTTAGATGTTTCAGTTCGGCAGGTTTGCGTACATTGTACGACTAGTCTTCAACTAGCCAGGTTTCCCCATTCGGAAATCTTCGGATTAATTCATATTTGCTAATACCCGAAGCTTATCGCAGCTTATCACGTCCTTCATCGCCTCTGAGAGCCAAGGCATCCCCTGTGTGCTCTTATTTACTTTCTTCTCTCCATAGCCTTTTGCGCCTATGGAAATGCTTTTTTTGATATGTCGTTATCTTTTCAGTCGATATCGTAATTGCTTACTTTACCTTCCTTCAAGCTAACAACGTCTCTATTGTTGTTTGCTCTTCTTTATTAACTTCTTCCAATATGTCAAAGAACTTTAGTTCCCCTATGATCATTCCTGATCATATATTTATGGTCTCTTGTATTTAGACCGGGTAATGTGGAGAATAACGGAGTCGAACCGTTGACCTCCTGCGTGCAAGGCAGGCGCTCTAGCCAGCTGAGCTAATCCCCCTTAGAATATATAATGTAGTCCCGAGCAGATTTGAACTGCTGACCCCTACATTATCAGTGTAGTGCTCTAACCAACTGAGCTACGGGACTAG
>NZ_JAVTSB010000021.1:0-3229 GCF_032677645.1 Pedobacter gandavensis
AGAAAATGAGGCCATAGAGCTATCAAAAAAAACAGGTAATCTATTTCAATCAGAAGTACTCTGCAATGGAGATACAATCAAGCAGTTATTGGCTCGTAGCAGGTATGCCTTCTGTAAAAGACCTTCGGCCTGGACTGATAGTCAAAAGAATCGTGCAGAACTCCTGTTTAAAAAATTTCCAGATCTAAAAACCGCCTATGGGCTTAGTCAGTTATTTGAAAATACAAAAGATAAAATCTTTGGGTTGGCAAACCTGGCCAAATGGCATGAGAAAGTAAGACAAACAGCTATCAAGTCCTTCAATACTATGGCAAAGTCGATACAGACCATTATCGAACTATATTGAATAATACTTTGATCACAGATCTACAAATGCTTCCGCCGAATCTTATAATGCAAAAATAAAGGCATTCAGATCGCAATTCAGAGGAGTTAAAAGTATTGAATTCTTCCTGTTCAGGCTAACTCAGTTGTATGCATAAAATCAAAAAAAGTATCAATGCTCAACAAATTTTGGGATTGATACAATATATACTCATGATCAATATAGAGAATTCAATCCATCGATATTTATAAATTAACAAGGCTGACGCATTCACGTCCCAAAAAACGGTGATGTTTAAAAATAGAGAAAAAGCTGATTATGTTATATAAAAATACTAGAATCAATCCTGAAAAAGAGCAGAATTACATAGTCAAAAATTGTTTTTACAATCAGAAACGGGTATTAAGGTTCATGAAGTCTGTCGGAAAATGGACAATAGCTCCCCTCCTTTTACAACTGAAAGAAAAAGTAAAGGAGTATGTGTATTTCGGAAGTAAGAAAACTAATACAATTGAGGGAAGGAAAACTCCCTGTTGCAGACACTTGCGGCTTATGTAGATCTTGTTATTATCCAAACCTGGAAAAGCCAGAGGTAATACTTATATTAAGTATTTCAATGGTAGTTTGAGAAATGAGTCCTTAATACGAATTAATTTTCATCAATAGAGCACGCACAAGGAGATTAACGTATTGCATTGCTAAAAACAAAATAAATTAGAGGTTACAAGTCACCACACTACAGTCATCATTTGGAATCTGGAAAACAACACACCAACCACCAACTTGGCAATGCACTACCCCAAATTTTACCGAGGTAAAAATCTTGTTGATAATATTTAATTGGATAAATAAACCATTAACTTTAAATTTACGCATATGACGCACAATGAAGCTCAACAATTAGTTAAGGATTACGAACACCTGATTGGTAAAACATCAGTAGTTACAAATAATAAACTAACGAACCTATTGATCACACCTAAACCGATCTACGAACATGTGGTAACAATGTTTACTGCATTGAATGAAAAAATCGATGTATCATCATTCATTGCACAATACGATGATTTTGGTGTCTTGATGGTTTATGATTTTGATAAATTTAGATCAACCGCCAACGCCAGTGTTGGAGATTTAGAAACATATTTAAAAGGAAAACCTAATTTGAAATAATGGCTCATTTTAACTGACAGCCCAAATCAAAAGCTTGCACAAGCAATTATTACTAATAACAAATGCAGACAAAGCTGATCCTGAAGTACTCCTAAAAAGTCAAAAACTTATTGGGATATTATAATTAATGAAAAAACAAAGTTTAGTTTAATTTCAAATTTGATTTGGTCAAACTGCTGCCACAAAAGAATCGGGTAAGAAGTGTTCCCCTCGCAACATGCCCATAATTTTCACGAGAAAGACTTTAAGGTTCCCTCCGTGATAAAAAAGGAAATTATCTTTCAGTCAAGTAGCCAAATGTTTCAGGATTGCCGCTGGGAGCTCAATTGTTCATCGGATCAAGCCTTATGGTGAATTTAGGGAAGGTGGACTTGAAACTACAAAAATCAGAAATTGAAAAAACATGTCGGTTCCAAAGAAGAAAAATATCAGCACCTCAAAGATCTCATCTTTACGGATGAAGCGAAAGCGGCTACGTGCAGAAAATGGCTAACTAAAAAAGATAAGTGTCTTGATTGAGCACGAAGAATCCAAAGAGAACGAACAAAAATTAAAGCAGTCAAATACTTAAGTCTTCGACTACTTTAATTGAAACTTGCATGTAGCCTATTTGACCATTATCCCAACAGTACAAGGGGGGCATTATGGATATTTCCACTAATAAAAATACTTAAATGGCAGAATCTTGCAACTAACAATAAGTATCCAGGCTTAGGCTAAATGTACCATAAGCCCAAAAAGACATCTTTCTTATAAAAGGGAATAAGGAAACATTGTCCCTAATCTGTAATTTAAAAGCTAAGTGCCTAACCAGAAGTAGTGCCTCGAGTTTACTGTAGTTGGGTAGAAGCTTTAGCTGTTCACAATACCTGATCTTTTTAACTCATAAATCATACTTTATCAGATGCACACTCGGTCTCTTACAGTCAAGTTGGAAAAGCGTTGGCCATTGCATTAAAAAATGCTGTAAAATAAAAACCAATAGAATGCATTCAAATCAGAGATGACATTAACAAATGAGCACTTATCTACCTCCAAAAAGAGAAAGTAGCCCTCAAGTATGCTTAGATAGCGAAACTGTACAGACAACGTGGTAATAGATACCAAAGTTGGATTCATGAATTCGAAATTGTTTTAGCTCATAAGGTCTGTATCTGTCGAAGAATCAAAACCGGGTATTCATAATTAAATTCCCTATTACAACAACAGAATAAAACTGAAACTAAATACAAAGAGCCTAAATGAGCAATTATTTAAAAATTTTCACCCTTCGTTTGTGTTCCCTTAGCGACCAGTATCCCTCATAGTAAGGCACTTTCCCGAAGGTGTGATTTAACTGGATATGCCGTTTAACACAAAGAAACTGATGGCCCTAGATAGGAAACCTTAAACGATAATTTGTCGAAAAAGATATATTACATTTTTCCCTTTTCCTATACAAAATGTTCTAAGTAAACTGAAAGGCATTACAGAGAAGCATTGGAACAGCAAGCGGATAGTTAACAGAAACTTTTGCCCGTTAAGGAATAAAATTTCTATGGATGATTCCGGTAAGAATTAAAGAAAGGATATGAAAATGGTTAAATGGTGATAGCAGGATCTGACCCAGCGGATAGATCTGCAGTAACTGAGGATACAATTGAAAGGTACAATATTATCCAGCTCCTGGGGAAAATCGTTCCTGCAGATACAGAAGTTGTGTTTCTTCTGAAACACAGCATACCTTTTAGA
>NZ_JAVTSB010000022.1:0-2702 GCF_032677645.1 Pedobacter gandavensis
CATATCCCTGCCGGGAATTATATTATTCTGAATTATTGCTGGACACAAAGTAAGTTACTCGGAAGTGTGATTCATACCGATCCGGTATTTAAGGGCTATAGCGCTGCTGATATTTATAGGACTTCGACCTTTGGTGATTTTTTTAAAGAGCGATTGGAGCGGTTTATTTTTTATGTGGCGGCGGGGACTTTAAATTACCTGGGCACCTGGCATTTTGATCAACCGGTTGTTTCATTTGAGGAGAACAGAGAAAGGTTGGAAAAGCGGCTGACGGGAAAATACCGGCATCTTAATTTTATAGCAGGGAAAGTAATGCTGCCAAAATGATGCTGAAGCTCTGATCTGCTTTGTTGCGAAAAAAAAACGGGCAAAAAAAAGCAGCCTTTTCAGACTGCTTTCAAAACTGGGGTCGCTTATGGTGCGGATTAATTCTCGATTTATTGCTGATTTGAAGCGGTTGGCCGATTTGAAAAGAAAAATGGATGAATTTGACAAGCTTGGGAAAGGGCTAAAAACAGCTAATTCCCGTCCACATAAATGATATTAACATCGGCCAAAATTCATCACTACTAGAGAAGTTCAAAATCTCTAGTAGTTTATTTTTTCAAAAGTTCAAATAGTTCTACATTGATAAATATGGTCTCCTTCCATACTTTTTTAGACTGCAATATTCCAATTTTTTCTAATCCGTTAAGGTATTTTGAGGCTGTTACCCTTGAAACTTTGAGTCTTTCAATGACAAATTCTATTTTACAGTATGGTTGCTCAAATAGCAACTCTAATAATTCCTTATTGGATAGTTTGGGTGCCTCCTCTTTTATTTTTTTCTGTAATCTCAAAAAGAGCTGATTGATCGACTTAATTTGATCAATGGTTTGTTTAGAAGTTTCCTCTACAGCTTTTAATATAAATAATACCCATTCCTCCCAATTGTCCTTTGTCTTCACTTCTCCAAGTAACCTATAATAATCAGTTTTATGTTTTATAATATAGTCACTTAAATAGAGTACCGGACTGTCTAAAAGACCATGTAAGCATAAATAAAGGACATTGATAATTCTTCCGGTCCTGCCGTTACCATCATAAAATGGATGTATGCTTTCAAATTGATAATGTTGAACTGCCAGTTTAATCAATGGAGAAAGTACATCAGCTTCGTTTATATACACCTCTAAATTTTTCATTAATGCAAGGATCGTATCATAATCGTCCGGTGGCGTATAAATAACTTCACCAGTAACAGCATTTTTTAATGAGGTTCCAGGCAACCTTCTAAGCCCTGCTTTATTCTCTTCTAGGATTTCTTGTATAGCCAATACTCCGTTCGTATTCAAAAACCCCTTATGAATGATCATTTTAAACCCGGCAAGCATAGCTTCTCTATAGCGTAAAACTTCCTTAGTAGCATGATCTATTTGGGTACCAGTTGCAGACAATGCTTGATAAAGCCTATCATGAGTAGTAATAACATTTTCTATCTCTGAACTCATTCGGGCTTCTTTAAGTATTACTGCATTTAGAAGTATCGATGGGTTGGGCAGTGTATATACTAGTCCTTTTAATTCTGCCAAGGCAATTGAAGATTGCACAACTTGTCTTAAAACAGTAATTGTCTCCACTTTAATTTGATCAGGAGGCAGCAATGGTAATTCATTAAAAGGCAAATCGCTCTTTTGTATGGCTATTTTTTTCATATATAATTCATTTACACTAGACGCCTCGTCATGTAAAGATAATCTTATTTTATTTACATGACAACTAGATCATCTAAAGAATGCTTACATGAGTTTTAAAATCAAGGTCGATGCAAGACGTAACTTTTTTATCAATAAATTAACCAAAGATATATGAATTTCACAACAAGAACACTAATTTTAACGTTTCAATAGAAAAGTAAAATATTATTATTGAAATCGCGTACACTTCGAAGAGCAAAAATAAATTCAGACTTTATACCTTCACTTTTCAACTCAGAGACTAAATCATCATGAAAATCTCCCTCATCCGTTAAAAAATCTTTATGATTTCCTGTAATAAATACTACTTCTAGAGAAGTTTCGATGTTTATATTCTCTTTAGATATTAAGGATTTAATATTTTCCCAGATAAGACTGTCCCTATACCCCTTTTCATTGACATTGAAGGGCTTTTTTATGTGCATTGCTTTTTTTGCAAGATATTGATGAGAAATATTAGGATATGGAATGATCTGAATATTATGAATTGATATTGTTTCTTTTATATATGATTCGTAATTACATTTACACGCTGCTATAAAATCATTAGAGACCCCAGATTCTAAGTTAGTTTTTGTGAGTCTATTTAATTTTTCAAAGCCTAAGCATATCTCACTTTGGGATTTTTCCAGATGCTGCCTAAATTTGTTAAAAACTTCGTCTAACACGATATGAGGAATATAAAGTTCTATTCTTCTATTTTTTGCACTTGTAAGCAAAATCTTAAATTCTGGTGATGAAAGGTTAAAATCAGCAATAATGATATTAGAGTCCAGAACTACTTTCATGTTATGAATAAATCAGCTCACACAAAAAAAGACAATTTATTTTATTATAAAAAGTGTAAACTATAGCGTCCTGACCTTTTCAACAAAAATCGGATCAATCCCAAAACTTGTGGAGGAGGCGTTAAAAATATAGCTTTGTATTTTATACATTTTTATATTTATGCCATCAGCTACTGCA
>NZ_JAVTSB010000023.1:0-2464 GCF_032677645.1 Pedobacter gandavensis
TTTTTTAAGTTCCAAAAATAGTTTTTCTGTTCTCCATCCTGTAGCTTTTTCCTGCAAGATTGATCACTTCACATCTGAAGAGCAATCGATCTAATAATGCTGTCGCTAGCACTTCATCATCAAGCATTTTGGCCCAATCAGCAGGCATTTTATTGGTGGTAATAATGAAGGAAGTATTTTCATATAATTGATTGATAAAGTTGAACAGGTTAACTGCTTGAGATTTTTCTACTGGAAAGAGCATGATATCGTCAATGACAATCAGATTGGCTTTAGTTAACCTCTTGTAATCTGCCATGGCAGCCCGGGCAAAGTCTTTCATTCGGAGCATGTTCAGGATATCATCCATTGTTCTGAAATAGGCTTTATAGCCCTTGTCTATGGCCTGGGCACAAAGTCCTGCCGCAAAAAAGGATTTTCCAACGCCGGATGGACCAAGGAGCATGATATTATAAATTTGATCAAGCCAATCCATTTCCCTCAATGTATTTATTTTCTGAAGCGTAAGTCCGGTTTCGTCCCGGTGTTCATATTGATCCAGATTGGATTTTGCGGGTAACTGTGCAGTTTTGAGCATTCTTTCTTTAGCCTGGAGTTCCCTGTGCAGAGATTCCTGTTCAAAAAGTTGCAGGAGAAAGCCCAGATAACTGAGCTGTTCACTTTCTGCCTTTTTAACCGTCTGTTCTATCTTTGTAGCCATTCCTGTAATCTTATACTGGCGGCAGTATTGATCGATTTGTTGTTTTTGGTTCATGCCATTAATTAAGTTGAGTGTTCAATATTTGCTGATAATCATCAATTCTGCTCATTTGGGGTTGTAGCAATGCTTGCTGTGGGTAAGCCCCGTTTAGAGGGTTTAGACCTATTGGGTCCAGTATTTCCGGACTGCTCTGCTGCCTGAACTTTGATATGAGTGCCTTAAAGTCATTGGCACTATTTACACCCTGCTGCAGACAGAAGCGTAACCCTTTTTCGATAAGCTGCTGGTCGGCATCAGTAATAACCTCACGAAGCAGAATAAGCTGATCACGCAGGTACGGGGGTTTATCGGCCCGGATAGCGCCAATAAACAGACGGAGACTTTCCCCGTCGCTGATTAGCTTACAAACTTCAGCTGTCATTTCTTCCAATGCTGTATTCTTATCCCGCTTATGATCAGTGTTGATGATTTTTAAGCCAGCTCCAGGAGCAATCACATGCCGGCATAATTCTTTCTGGTTCAGTGCACAAACAACCAGATAGCCATTGTCACAACTAACCGACACCTGTGTTCCCCTTCCGGTATAGGTGCCCAGCGGCAATGAATAGAGATTGCTTTTCCAGGAAATCATGTTGTCTTTTCTCACTGCGTATAATAATGGTGGTGGCCCGGTAACAGCGATAGGCTCAAAAGGTCGAAGAAAGTCCTGCTCGATCAGCCACTCATTCAAGGGTGATTTTTTAGTCAGCGCATGATCAAGTTTGTTTGCGGTACGTTCCAGCCATTTCAGACCATCCTTATTCAGCGTTTCCAGGTCATGGAAGGTGCGGTTATAAAGAAAGTTCTGTTTGATATATTTCACCACATTCTCAATCTTACCTTTACTCTCGGGGTCAGCCTTTCTGCACATATGAATTTTAAAGCGCCGCTCGCGTACATATGCTTTGAATTGAGTAGTCAGCATCAGCTCTCCGTGGTTCTCATTGCTGATAAATACTTTATCCTGATCATAAACCACGGTGTCTGGTATGCCTTTAATGTAGCTGAATGCATTTTCATGCGCAATAATGGCAGTCGCGCTGGTGAAGGGCTTGGTGCTGAAATAAACGTATTTAAACCGTGACCGGGAAAGCACCAAGGTGAAGAAATAGGCTTTTATCCGTTTCCCATTACTGGCACGCATGTTATACTCCCCAAAATCAACCTGTGCCTGTAAGCCATAGGCTGTCTCTTCAACAGCAGCATAGTCCCTAAAAGGACGCTCAAAAGGAAGGTTGTGTTGGTGACGGACCCATTTTACAAAGTTGAAAATGGTCTTCTGGTTTACTTCGGGAAAGTCCGCATGATGTTCCTTTAGCCAATCATGCATCTGGGCGGCAGAAGTGTCACGATAAATTTCCAGCCTTTTTCTAACGAATGTTTCATAAGGCAAAAGCAATTTTCCCCGCGTGCTCTGGGACTTTAAGAAGGATTCAAACTCTTCATCCTCCATCTCCAGGTACTTCTTTACTGTTCTGCGGTTGCAATGGAGGACTTTGCTAATCCGCGAAATTGAACGACCATCAAGGTGCATTCGTTTAATCTCATAATACATCATAAATTTGCTTAAGAATGCGTTCATCTTCATCAGTTTTCGTAGACCAATGAAGTTCGTATTTAAACGGTGGGGTTATTAAAACTCTGCCGTTTTTTTGTGCACTCTTGTTGCCATTTTCTGTGTATTCTTATTTGCCGATTTCTGTGCAGTTTTAATTACCGACTACA
>NZ_JAVTSB010000024.1:0-1811 GCF_032677645.1 Pedobacter gandavensis
TTCATCCTATGGGTTTTTCTTTTGAGATTTTTTTGTCATTTATATCATTTACGCAGCGAGTAGTCTGAACTTCTCCAGAAAGGAGGTATTCCAGCCGCACCTTCCGGTACGGCTACCTTGTTACGACTTAGCCCCAGTTATCGGTTTTACCCTAGGACGCTCCTTGCGGTTACATACTTTAGGTACCCCCAACTTCCATGGCTTGACGGGCGGTGTGTACAAGGCCCGGGAACGTATTCACCGCGTCATTGCTGATACGCGATTACTAGCGAATCCAACTTCAAGAGGTCGAGTTGCAGACCTCTATCCGAACTGTGAATGGCTTTTTGAGATTTGCTTGCTGTTGCCAGCTTGCTGCCCTCTGTACCATCCATTGTAGCACGTGTGTAGCCCCGGACGTAAGGGCCATGATGACTTGACGTCGTCCCCTCCTTCCTCTCTGTTTGCACAGGCAGTCTGTTTAGAGTCCCCACCTTAACGTGCTGGCAACTAAACATAGGGGTTGCGCTCGTTGCGGGACTTAACCCAACACCTCACGGCACGAGCTGACGACAGCCATGCAGCACCTAGTTTCGTGTGATTGCTCACTCATCTATCTCTAAATGATTCACTAACTTTCAAGCCCGGGTAAGGTTCCTCGCGTATCATCGAATTAAACCACATGCTCCTCCGCTTGTGCGGGCCCCCGTCAATTCCTTTGAGTTTCAATCTTGCGACCGTACTCCCCAGGTGGAATACTTAACGCTTTCGCTTAGCCGCTAACTGTGTATCGCTAACAGCGAGTATTCATCGTTTAGGGCGTGGACTACCAGGGTATCTAATCCTGTTTGATCCCCACGCTTTCGTGCCTCAGCGTCAATAACACCATAGTAAGCTGCCTTCGCAATCGGTGTTCTGTGACATATCTATGCATTTCACCGCTACTTGTCACATTCCGCCTACCTCTAGTGTATTCAAGCTCATCAGTATCAAGGGCACTGCGATGGTTGAGCCACCGTCTTTCACCCCTGACTTAACAAGCCGCCTACGCACCCTTTAAACCCAATAAATCCGGATAACGCTTGGATCCTCCGTATTACCGCGGCTGCTGGCACGGAGTTAGCCGATCCTTATTCCTTCGGTACATTCAGCTACTTACACGTAAGTAGGTTTATTCCCGAATAAAAGCAGTTTACGACCCAGAGGGCTGTCTTCCTGCACGCGGCATGGCTGGTTCAGAGTTGCCTCCATTGACCAATATTCCTTACTGCTGCCTCCCGTAGGAGTCTGGTCCGTGTCTCAGTACCAGTGTGGGGGGTCATCCTCTCAGATCCCCTAGTCATCGTGGTCTTGGTGAGCCGTTACCTCGCCAACTAACTAATGACACGCATGCCCATCTCAATCCTATAAATATTTGATCATTAGATAATGCTATCCTGTGATTTTATGCGGTGTTAATCCGAATTTCTTCGGGCTATCCCCCTGATTGAGGTAGGTTGCATACGCGTTACGCACCCGTGCGCCACTTTCCCATTCAGCAAGCTGAATGGTATCGTTCGACTTGCATGTATTAGGCCTGCCGCTAGCGTTCATCCTGAGCCAGGATCAAACTCTCCATTGTAAAATGTTGTGTTTGAACGCTGACCATTCTTAACTTCTTAATAATAGTCTTTATTCTTTTTTATATTGTCTGTCAGTTTCTGACTTAAAATAATAGCTTTGGTTTTCATGTACTTTGAAACTGTACTATCTGTACCTCGCTACGCTATAAATGACATCTCTTTAATGAACTTCTCGAATCACCTCACGGATCTTCTATATATGTTGCAATC
>NZ_JAVTSB010000025.1:0-1428 GCF_032677645.1 Pedobacter gandavensis
TGGTGTGACCCCAAAAAGTTGGACAGATTCAAAATTAAGTTTTTTGTACGAGAGCTCGGTATTCTACCGGGCTCTTTCCATTTAACCTGTTTTTTATTCTTTCATTGTTGTAGTAATGAATGTATTCTTTTAACGAAGTGATAAATTCTTCTGTAGTTTCAAAGCTCTCTCTGTACAGCAATTCTGTCTTCATAATACCAAAAAAGCTTTCGGCCAAGGCGTTATCTAAGCAATTTCCTTTTCTGGACATACTTTGAATAATTCCATTTTTTTCCAGAGCCTTTCTATATCCATAATGTTGATATTGCCAGCCTTGGTCAGAATGAAAAATAAGCCCCTTTGTATCTTTCACTTTATCAAAAGCCTCATATAACATTTCTTCTATCATCTGCATATTTGGACTTTTTGAAATACTATAGGAAATGATTTCCCCATTAAACATGTCAATTATAGGAGACAGGTAAATCTTCTCCCCTTTAATGTTCATCTGGGTGACATCCGTAGCCCATTTCTGATTAGGCAAACTTGCTTCAAAATCCCTTTCAAGTTCATTAGGGGCAATTTTGCCAACCTCGCCTTTGTATGATCGATAACTTACTTTCCTGATAGTGCATTTTAAGCCTAATGTTCCCATCAATTTTTGCACAGTCTTATGATTTATGTTATAACCCCGGTTCTTCATTTCGGCAGTGACTCGCCGATAACCATATCTGCCTTTATGCAGGTGGTATATACTTGCGATCTCTTCTTTTTCATGCTTGTACTTATCATCAGCATTCAGCCGCTTATGATGATAATAAAATACCGAACGAGCCATCTGTTTACAATCCAATAGAATTGCAATATCATGTTCCGGCCTTAGTTCTTCGATGGCTTTTGCCCACTCATACGTTCGCGGGCTTCTCTTTCCTGTACTAAGGCCTTGACTTTTTTTAATAGCGCGTTCTCTGCTCGCAAGCGGGCATTCTCCGCCTGGAGTTTCTCTAGTTCTGTTTCAGGTTCAAGTTTCTTTGATCTTCCCATGCCTTTAGGTGGTCGTCCACGGGGCTTTTGTTTGTATAGTACTGCGTAGCCTTCACCTCGTACTAATCTTACCCAGTTCTCTAAGGCACTTCTACTTACTTTACGTTCCAGAACAACCTGTCTTAAAGGTACACCTTTTTCTATAATGAGCCTTACAACTTCTTCTTTGAAATCAGAAGTAGACTTGATATTAGCTTGCTTGCGTAGCCCACTTTCACCATGGAGGTTATATTTCCGAACCCATTCCAATATCATGTCATCATCAATACGCCGTTCTCGGGATATCCAAAGAATCGGTGTCCCTTTTATCACTTGAGAAACTATATCGAGCTTCTCTTCAAATGTGTATTTTGCCATAAATGATAAACCCCAAAAGTTTTTGTCCAACTTTTGGGGTTCACTTCA
>NZ_JAVTSB010000026.1:0-1345 GCF_032677645.1 Pedobacter gandavensis
GGGTATGTAAAATAAACTGTGTCAAGGCGGTGATTCATAAGAGTTGCCGCCTTGCTCATTTTAGTTCAAATCTAGCACCATCCGATCAGGAAACCAAATGGCAAGTTTCTGTGCAGTAACACCCCAATTATTTAATGGCATTGTCCACTTTTGGCTGATGTTATTATGCGCCAGGTAAATTAGTTTTAGGAGTGCCATATCAGAAGTAAATGCTCCCTTGGTTTTAGTCACCTTTCGAACCTGTCGGTGAAATCCTTCGATGGTATTGGTGGTGTAAATCAATCTGCGAATTGGAGCATCGTATCGAAAGTAGCTGGTCAATTTTGGCCAATTATTCCTCCAGGATTCGATTACCTTTTCATATTTCTTACCCCATTTAGCTTCCAGATCATCCATTCTAAGTTCTGCCTGTTCAAGGGTGTCAGCTTTATAAACAGGCTTCAGGTCAACCATAAATGCTTTCTGATCTTTAGAGGCTATGTACTTCAAACTGTTGCGAATTTGATGTACTACACAGGTCTGAATCTCCGCTTGAGGGAATACCGTATTTATAGCTGCAGGAAAGCCATTCAGGTTGTCAATGCAGGCAATCAGAATATCTTTTACACCCCTGTTTTGTAAATCAGTGAGCACAGATAGCCAAAAATTAGCGCCTTCATTTTGAGAAACGTACATCCCTAAAAGCGTTTTATAGCCATGGCGATCTATGCCAATAATATTGTAAACTGCATGTGAGATCATGCGATGATCCTCCTTGACTTTGTAATGCATCGCATCCAGCCATACGATGGTATAGAGATCCTCCAATGGTCGGGATTGCCATTCCTTTACTTCCGGAATAATCTTGTCTGTAATGGCCGATAAAGTCGTGTGACTGATGTCTGTATCGTACATATCCTTGATGTGCTTGGAAATATCCCTAAGGCTCATTCCAAGACCATACATGCCAATGATCTTTTGCTCCAGACTCTCTGCAAGAATAGTTTCACGTTTGCGAATCAACTCTGGTTCAAAGGTAGAACTCCGATCTCTTGGGGTTTCTACAGTAATGGTACCAGAGGAAGTACGGACTTCTTTACTGGTTTTACCGTTTTTTCGGTTGCCAGAAAGACGTTCTTCGGTATCTAGATGGCTTTCAAGCTCTGCTTCTAATGCAGAGTCTAAAAAGCTTTTTAGTAAAGGAGCGAAAGCACCATCTTTACCATACAGTGATTTGCCCGAACGCAATTGCTCTAGGGCTTTTTGCTTCATTTGCTCGTAATCGAGCTGCTCATCTTTTCTCATTTTATAAACTGTGTCTCTAAGTTAATAATTAACTAGTTGACACAGTTTATTTTACACCCTC
>NZ_JAVTSB010000027.1:0-962 GCF_032677645.1 Pedobacter gandavensis
CACAAGACTATACCGTTCTTTAGATTGTCGATAGCCCAGCCAATTTTCAGCTGCTGCCAATCCAACCCTGTACTGTCTACACAAACTACCATTTTTACGATTTCGAACATTGTTGTATTAAACATCGGGGAAATCTGATTTTTTGATACCATCTATAATTACAGCTACTTACTCCTGATTTTAGTAATGGTGCTGAAATACACATTAAATAATGTCCTTATAATCTTTTAAGGCTGGAATTGATGTTGACCTAAAAAATTGGATAAATTAAGGTCAGTCAGACAATAGACTGGTTCTTTAAGTTCAAAACCAGAGTATACCTTAAAATATGAAAATTTCAAAGTATACTCTGGTTTTGATATAGATAAGAATAATTATGATGCAGGCCTGTCTGGAATTTGTCAGATGGGGCAGTCCGAAGAATTGGCTTGTATACGTTGAGAGTAATAGAAGTCACCGCGAAGCAGACTGATCGTAAGATTAATAACAAGGGGTCTGCTAAGGAGGTTATTTTGTCTGCAAATCTTGAAGAAGGAAATATCTTGTGACCTGAATCTTTGGTGTCCGCTTTGTTTAATCAACCTTATACCAGTGTAAAACACTTTACGGCGATGGGTTTAATAGCGAGAAAATATTTGGATCAGCTTACCGGTTTAGGGATTTTAGAAAAGTGAACCATACAAGGGGGGAAATATTATCTGAATCTGTATAGAATCCTTTCTGAGTAAAACTCATCTTCCAGATTTAGGTTCGATTTTAACCACTGTATTAAATCTATGTTATTCTTTCGTGCTGTAGTTCATGTAGTTAGATATGTGATACAATTATAAAGGCAATATTGTTTGCAGGGCGGGTTATTTTTGTTACTTTTGCATCCCGCTTCGGAGGAAGGGTTAGTTGAAAGAGATACAGTGAAGAAGATTTGAAAGATTGCAGTAGGAATATGTCAGAGGTTGTTTTGA
>NZ_JAVTSB010000028.1:0-738 GCF_032677645.1 Pedobacter gandavensis
TTAAAAGGGGATAAAGGTGACAAAGGAGATATCGGTGCAACCGGTACTGCCGGACTTGCTGGTGCTGATGGAATCCAGGGATTAAAAGGTGACAAAGGAGATACTGGTGCAACCGGTACTACCGGACTTGCTGGTGCTGATGGAATTCAGGGTTTAAAAGGTGACAAAGGAGATATCGGTGCAACCGGTACTACCGGACTTGCTGGTGCTGATGGAATTCAGGGATTAAAAGGTGACAAAGGAGATATCGGTGTAACCGGTACTACCGGACTTGCTGGTGCTGATGGAATCCAGGGTTTAAAAGGGGATAAAGGTGACAAAGGAGATATCGGTGCAACTGGTACTACCGGACTTGCCGGTACTGATGGCATCCAGGGTTTAAAAGGTGACAAAGGTGACAAAGGAGATATCGGTACTACCGGACTTGCTGGTGCTGATGGAATCCAGGGATTAAAAGGTGACAAAGGGGATACTGGTGCAACTGGTACTACCGGACTTGCTGGTGTTGACGGAATCCAGGGATTAAAAGGTGACAAAGGAGATATCGGTGCAACTGGTACTACCGGACTTGCTGGTGCTGATGGAATTCAAGGTTTAAAAGGTGACAAAGGGGATACGGGTGCAACTGGTACTACCGGACTTGCTGGTGCTGATGGAATCCAGGGATTAAAAGGTGACAAAGGAGATATCGGTGTAACCGGTACTACCGGACTTGCCGGTGCTGATGGAATCCAGGGA
>NZ_JAVTSB010000029.1:0-599 GCF_032677645.1 Pedobacter gandavensis
GGGAATAGCCATTGATTTCTACCCAGGTATCTACCAAAATGGCTTTCGCTTTCATATCCATGGTGAGCTTTAAATCCAACCCGCCATTCTGTAGTAAAACGGTAACGGGTATTAGCCAACATTATCTCTCCATCGCTTCCATTGCTCTCAATTCCTACTCTCGCCATGGGATGAAATTCCCTGTCATCACTGAACAACTTCCGTTGCGCTAATCTTGGATTTGGGATTTCGGGATTAGGTGGCGAGTTTTCATAACTGAACACCCGCCCCATTCCGCTCATCATGTGGTAAAGGATATGACAGTGGAAAAACCAATCTCCTCCTGGTTCTGTAGCCGCAAACTCGAGGGTATCTCTTTCCATTGGCATAATGTCTACGATATTTTTCATGGGTGCATATTCACCTTGTCCATTTACGACTCTAAAATCATGGCCATGCAAGTGCATAGGGTGACGCATCATACTATTGTTAAACAAAATGATCCTGACATTTTCGCCTTTCTTAATTAGGATTTTATCACTCTCTGAAACCGTCTTGTTATCCAAAGTCCATACATAGCGATTCATGTTCCCTGTAAGATCAAACTTCAGTTCTTTCCA
>NZ_JAVTSB010000030.1:0-595 GCF_032677645.1 Pedobacter gandavensis
ACCCTGGATTCCATCAGCACCAGCAAGTCCTGTAGTACCAGTTGCACCGATATCTCCTTTGTCACCTTTATCCCCTTTTAAACCCTGAATTCCATCAGCACCAGCAAGTCCGGTAGTACCGGTTGCACCGATATCTCCTTTGTCACCTTTTAATCCCTGGATGCCATCAGCACCAGCAAGTCCGGTAGTACCGGTTACACCGATATCTCCTTTGTCACCTTTATCCCCTTTTAAACCCTGGATTCCATCAGCACCAGCAAGTCCGGCAGTACCGGTTGCACCGATATCTCCTTTGTCACCTTTATCCCCTTTTAAACCCTGGATTCCATCAGCACCAGCAAGTCCGGTAGTACCAGTTGCACCAATATCTCCTTTGTCACCTTTATCCCCTTTTAATCCCTGGATTCCATCAGCACCAGCAAGTCCGGTAGTACCAGTTGCACCGATATCTCCTTTGTCACCTTTTAATCCCTGAACTCCATCAGCACCAGCAAGTCCGGTAGTACCAGTTGCACCAGTATCCCCTTTGTCACCTTTTAATCCCTGGATTCCATCAGCACCAGCAAGTCCGGTAGTACCGGTTACACCGATATCT
>NZ_JAVTSB010000031.1:0-566 GCF_032677645.1 Pedobacter gandavensis
TCGTGTTACTGCCTTCGCAGAATTCTTTATGGATTGCGGTAATCACAGGAGTCGTAGGAATCGGGTGAGCGATTAACGCAACTGCCCCGGAGATCATACTCGCGCAGTTATTTAAGGTCACCACTAAGGTATACTTTCCGCTTTCCGTAGCGGTGTAGCTTTCCTGAGTTGCTCCCTCTATGGCCAAACCTTCTTTGTACCACTGGTTGCCGGTAGCCGAAGATGAAGTCAATATCGTGCTACTGCCTTCGCAGAATTCTTTATGGATTGCGGTAATCACAGGAGTCGTAGGAATCGGGTAAGCGATTAGCACAACTGCCCCGGAGATCAGACTCGCGCAGTTATTTAAGGTCACCACTAAGGTATATTTACCGCTTTCCGTAACCGTGTAGGTTGGTTCCGTTGCGCCATCTATGGCCAGGCCTTCTTTGTACCACTGGTTGCCGGTAGCCGAAGAAGAAGACAGGATCGTATTACTGCCTTCGCAGAATTCTTTATGGATTGCGGTAATCACAGGAGTTGTCGGAATCGGGTGAGCGATTAGCACAACAGGTGCAGAGATCAGG